>NZ_CP045404.1:1584796-2829592 GCF_009363715.1 Roseovarius sp. THAF9 | reverse complement strand
TCTCGCGCACCATGGCTCAGCTTCAAAAAAGCCGGACTGGTTTCCGTGCTTGACTGGACATTGGCGGCACAAGTCACGAACGGCAGGTTCGGGCCGTGAGCATCGGCAAAAGCGTTTGTGTGAACACCCGTCATCGCGCTTCCGCGGGTCTGTATTTCTGTTCACTGGAGCTGTGCGGCTGCCTTCTCGATCATGTCTTGCGCGTATCGCGCTCGCGCCGACAAGCGACGGCCGCAGCGCTCGACGAGCCAGAGATCGTGCCAGCGTCGCTTGGGAAGCTGGGCGATGGAGAGGTTCTCTTTTTCGCTGAAAGCCTCCAAGCCGCTTCTAGGAAGGAGCGTGTACCCGATCCCCTTTGCCACGGCCGCAGGAATCTGACCGATTTGGTTAACTGAACCGCGCACGCTCAGCCGGTCGGCGCCAGGGTAGTCGTCCGGGAAATTCAGCCTCAGCAAGTCGTCGGCATAGCCATATCCGTCGGGATGCGCGATGAAACCGCGAGACTCGAGGTCGGCGAAAGACACAGGCGTGTCGGCTGCGTCCGCCGGCAGGACGAGACATAGCTCCTCGCGTCCAATACGTTTGCCTTCGAGTCGCGCGTGATTGGGGTCCGCCCAGAGCACGCCCAGGTCGAAGCGTCCTTCCAGAAGCCCTGCCAGGATCTCGGCCTGCGGCGCGGCCGTGAGATGGACGCTCAGGTTGGGTGCGCTGCGCATCCAGGGCAGCAGGATAGGGTAAAGCAGCATCGCGAAGCTGCCGGAACATGCGATGTGAACCGGCCCAGTGTCCGGGTCATCTGCCTCGATGGCGTCGCGCAGGTGCTTCTCCTCAGCGCGGCGCGACAGGCCAAGCTCGAAGACCGCTTCGCCCGCCGGGGTGAGGGTAAAGCTCTTGCCCTGCCGACTGATCAGCCCCTGTCCGACCTGCTCCTCGAGTTTCCTGAGATGCTGACTCACGCCCGGTTGGGTCATGTTCAGACGCGCTGCGGCCTGGGTGAAGTGCCCGGTTTCGCAAAGCGTGGTAAAGGGTTTCGAGCCAAGTGGCGTTGAGCATTAAAGGATAACGATTCGTTCTGATTTCTATGCTGATTGATAATTTCACAAAAGAGTGCGTGCGGTCCATATCGGCGTCGACACAACACCAATGGAGATATGAGATGCCCCAGACACCACGCACCTTTTCCCACATCGGCCTGTCCGTTCCTGACCTCGACGCGGCCGTGAAGTTCTACTCCGAAGTCCTCGGGTTCTACGTCGTGATGGAACCCTCTGAGGCCGTAGAGGACGAGAGCGCCATCGGCATCATGTGCACGGACGTGTTCGGCCGTGGATGGGGCTCGCTGAGGATCGCGCATCTGTCGACCGCCGACGGTATCGGGATCGAGATCTTCGAGTTCCCCGGCAACTACGCGCCCGATGACAAGCTCGAGCACAAGCGCCACGGCACTTTCCACTTCGCGGTACAGGACCCGGACGTCGAAGGTTTGGCCCAACGGATTGTTGAAGCCGGCGGACGGCAGCGTATGCCGGTACGCGAGTACTTCCCCGGGACGAAGCCCTACCGGATGGTTTACGTCGAAGACCCATTCGGCATCGTCTTTGAGCTCTACAGCCACAGCTATGAGCTCACCTATTCCGCCGGCGCCTACGAATAGTTGGTCGCGACGGCTCTGTGCGACATGGGGCCGGTAGAACCCGACATCGTTCAATTGGGTCGTGCGATCTGTTCCGCGTTGCGCTTGGCGTGGCGGCTGCACATGGCTGGGACATCACGCGAAGCATTGATCTCGTAGGCGTGATTGAACAGCTTGCAGCCCGATGAGCCCGTTGAGGTTTCTTGATCCAACGTGGGTGCATGAAGATCGCTGAGCGCGTGAAAAGACCTGTGCAATGCGATCATCTTACGGACAACAACGAGCAATTCCCATTGGTCGCTTTCATCTACGCTTGCAACCGCGAAACAACGCTGTTGACTTTGCCTGCGTATGTCTGGCCCAAGGGTGCCGTGGACAGCTACCCGAATGCCGCGAGGTCCGGAAATGACAGTCATCCTGCACGTCTGGGCCCTGCTTTTCGGCGTGTTTCTCATAATGATCGGCAATGGCATGCAATCCACACTGATGGGCGTGCGCGGCGGGCTAGAAGGGTTCTCGACATTCGAGCTGTCGATCGTGACCTCTGCCTATTTTGCCGGCTTCCTGATCGGCTCTCGGATGGCGTCGAGTTTTATCCGCAGTGTCGGTCACGTGCGGGTCTTCGCGGCTTTGGGCTCCTTCATGTCCGCGGGCCTGATTGCCTTTCCGATATTTGTGGAACCTTGGGCCTGGGCGCTCATCCGCCTGTTGCTGGGGTTCTGTCTGTCGGGGGTCTACGTCTCTGCCGAAAGCTGGCTGAACGACAAGGCGACGAACACGACGCGCGGCACCATCCTGTCGGCCTATATGCTGGCACAGACCTTCGGCATGGTCGGCGCGCAGGTGTTGGTCGGCGTGATACCCGTCGAGACCTTCACGGTGTTCGCGGTCGCCTCCATCCTGGTGTCTCTCTCCTTTGCGCCGATTTTGCTGTCGGCAAGCCCCGTGCCATTCGCGGAAAACATCAAGCCGATGAGCCTCAAGCGGCTCTACTACACTTCGCCTCTCGCGACGGTAGGAACACTGCTGCTGGGCGGCGTGTTCGCGGCTCAGCTCGGCATGGCCTCGGTCTATGGCAGCGAGATCGGTCTTTCGACGGGCCGGATCACGCTCTTCGTGGCCTCCATCTTCGTTGGCTCCATCCTGTTCCAGGTGCCCGTAGGCTGGCTGTCGGACATCTTCGACCGGCGCCTGCTGATCCTCGGGGTCGCCGTGGTCGGCGGCGTCGCCAGCCTGATACCGTGGCTCTTCGGTCCGAGTTTTCCGGTCCTGCTCGGCACGGGGGTTATCATGGGCGGCATGGCCTCGCCGCTCTATTCGTTGCTGATCGCCTATTGCAACGACTACCTGGAGCTCGAGGACATGCCCGCGGCCTCGGGCGGAATGATCTTCATTTACGGCCTCGGCGCCATTGCCGGGCCACTTATCACGGGCCAGATGATGGATCTCATGGGCGATGATGGGTTCTGGCTGTTCATCGCCGGCACCTTCCTCGCGATCGCTGCCTGGTGCGCCTATCGCATGACGGTCCGCTCTGCGCCCCCTGCGGACGAGGCGGGAGACTATGTTTCGCTTTCGCCGAACGCGTCGCAGGTGGCCGTGACCGCGGTAACCGAGTGGACGACCGAGCAGGAAGGGGAGAACGAGTGATCATCCTTCGCACAAGTCGGTATCAATCGGCCATGGCATCAGGCAGGCCCGGGCTGCGAGCAAAAACGAATGCCCGCACTCTCGATACTCAGTGCAACGACATTTAAGTTCTTCACCGGCCGGATTGGGCCGTGCGCGGTGGTCTGAAGATCGGGGCGGGGACTGGTCTTTCGCTGGGGCGGGCAACAAGGTCCGCATTACTGAGCCATGACGTCAGAGGTGCATATAGGCTCTCAAACGCGGAGCCCTTCAATTTCGCGAGCCATATCTTCCGCGATCGCTTCGATCCGGCTTGCAGAGTCTGTTCTCTGCGCATAGGCCCGCAGACCAAAGATTCCGGCCTGCAGGCGCGCCGCCAGACGATCCGGGTTTGCGTCGGGTGCGATCTCTCCGGTCTCGATTGCAGACCGAAAGGCGTCTGCGAAGGCCATTTCGGTCTGCCGCATCATTGCCTCAACCGACTGCCGCAGTTCGGGTTCGTCGTCTGGTGTTTCCAGCAGCGATTTAACCAGCATGCACGCGCGGGACGGAACAGCCTTTTGACACATCCCCGCAAGCATCCGGACATGCGCAGCGAGCCCTGCGATAGGAGAATTCGCCTGTGCCATCGTGTCCTTGAACGCCGTCCGTCCCGTGGCGGCGTAAAGATCGAGAGCGGCGCGAAAGAGGTCCGCTTTGGAGCCGAAGGCCGCATAAATGGACCCAGGCCGCATATCGAGCGCGCTCTCGAGATCTTTCAGAGATGTAGCGTGATAACCGCGCGCCCAGAACAGTGCCATCGCCGTTTCCAGCACTGAGTCGCGATCATAGGTTGCTGCACGTCCCATCTCTTGCCTCCGATCTCATTTGTGTGATCGTCCAAGAATTATCTTGAACGATCGCTCAAGTAAAGTTACGTGGTTTTTGAGCAATCACTCAAGAAAGAAGAGGAAACGTTATGACCGAGTTCAAAAGACACACGATGGACACTGCGCCTGAGGATAGCCAAGTGCTTCTCGAGAATTCGCAGAAAGCGTTTGGCCGCATCCCCGGCCTTCATGCCGTGATGGCCGAAGCCCCGGCACTGCTGGAGGGTTATCAGCAGCTGCACAAGCTGTTCGCGGAGCAGACCAGCTTTGACAAAGACGAGCTAACTGTGGTCTGGCAATCCATCAATGTTGAACATGAATGCCACTACTGCGTGCCCGCCCACACTGGCATTGCAAAGATGATGAAGGTCGACGATGCGATTACCGATGCGCTCCGCAACGAAACGCCGTTGCCCTCTGACCGTCTCGAAGCGCTGCGCACCTTTACACTCGCCGTTGTTCGTGGGCGAGGCAATGTGGACGATGCAGCCGTGAAATCTTTCCTTGATGCCGGCTTCACGAAACGTCAGGTGCTTGAAGTAATTCTTGGCCTTTCACAGAAAGTCATGTCGAACTACACGAACCATCTTGCGGAAACGCCTGTTGACGAACCGATGAAAGCGTTCGCTTGGGAAAGGAAACGCAAAGACGCGGCTTGACGGTATCAGGTTCCCTGAGAGCATATTTTGAACAATTCATCTCTGCCCAGCACCCGTCGGTGCTGGGCTTAATTGTTCGGTGGGTGGCGCTGAACACGCCCTCGGCGTTGGCTCACAGGAAATGTCGTGCGTCGCACATATTCTATAACCCAATCAGAAAAGAACAGAGATGCGTCCAGAATATCTTCTGATATTCCCAGTACATGGATATCATCCTCGTCACGACCGTCATTGCGTCGCTCTTTCTCGTCATCGGGATCGCCGAACCCGTGGCTGCGCGTTTGCGGCTGCCCTATAGCGTGATCCTCGCGGTACTCGGCATCGTGATCGGCGCTGGGGCGACGTTCTTTTTGCGAACCGACCTTACGGATGTGCTCAACCCCGTTGCCCAGGCGATACTCGGATTGCCGATCAAGTCCAACGTCTTCCTCTATGTCTTTTTGCCGACACTCCTGTTCCAGGCGACCCTCGAAATGAACTTGCGGCGGATGCTGGACGATTGGGTCCCGATCCTGGTGTTGGCGGTACTTGCCGTAGTCGTCGCAACCATTTCCGTTGGCTATGCACTCTTTTGGGTCAGCGCGCTGCCCTTGGCAGCCTGCCTGCTGATCGGCTCCATTGTGTCGACCACAGATCCCTCGGCTGTGGTTTCGATCTTCCGATCAATCTCGGCGCCGCGTCGCCTGGCCCGGATCATCGAAGGCGAGAGCCTTCTGAACGATGCGGCAGCAATTGCATTGTTCGGTCTCTTCATGGGTTTCGTGATGCTGGGCATCCCGGATCCCGAGCTTGGAGACGCCTTGGCACGGTTTCCGTTCCTTATTGCGGGTGGCGCGCTCACTGGGTGGCTGGCCGCGCGGATCGCCGTTTGGGTGATGGCATTGTTCAGCCGTCACGAGCTTGCGCAAATCTCGATTTCGGTGGCATTGCCCTACCTTGCCTATATCGTTACGGAGCGGGGCGTTGAAGCGTCAGGCGTGATCGCAGTGGTTGCCGCTGGACTGACACTTAACCTTACGGCTCCCGGCCGCCTGCCACCGCAAGCATGGTTGAACCTTCGAGAACTCTGGGGTGTGCTGGCGCACTGGGCTGGCGCCCTCATCTTCATTCTGGCCGCGTTGTTGATCCCCCGGTTGCTGGAAGAAGTCCGGCTTGAAGACTTCCTGCTGGTCGGCGTGGTGATCCTTGCTGCCGTTGCCGCGAGAGCCGCGATCCTGTTCGGCCTGATGCCGGTCTTGACGGCGCTCAAGCTTTCGCCGACCGTCGAGCGCCCCTATCGAGCGGCGATACTTTGGGGCGGTCTCCGGGGCGCCGTGACACTCGCGTTGGCGCTCGCGGTCACCGAGAGTGTCCGGGTACCAGGCGATATCCAGCGTGTCGTCGGCATCCTCGCCACAGGTTTTACGTTGTTTACGCTAATGGTGCAGGGCACCACGCTGCGCTGGATCATTGCGCGTCTCGGACTCGACCGGCTTTCCCCGATCGATGACGCGCTTTCCCGGCAGGTCGTGGCCGTTGCCTTGCAGACAGTACGAGAAGACGTGGCAAAGACCACCGAGAGCTACGATCTCAACCATGAGACCGTCCGCTCCGAGGCCAAGCGATTTGGTGAGCGGCTGGACGGTGCGGTAAAGATGGCCGAAGAAAACGCGGACATCCTTGACCGGGATCGTATTGCTCTGGGCTTGATTGCTCTGGCCGGCCATGAACGTGATACGCTTCTCGCCCGGGTGCGGGAACGGACGGTATCTGCCCGCATGGCGGAACTATTAATCTCCGATGCGGACAGGCTGATCGAAGGCGCCCGTACGCAAGGTCGGAGCGGTTATCAGCGCGCGGCCCGCCGGAGCGTCTCTTATGGACGAGCGTTTCGAGCCGCGGTTCTGCTGCATGGCCGGCTCGGGATATCAGGGCCGCTCGCGAGGATGACGGCGGACCGGTTCGAACTGCTGTTGTCGCAACGTCTGATTCTGCGTGATCTGGGCGCGTTCATAGATGGTCGCATACGTCGCATCCACGGCCGGCGGGTCGCCGAGTTATTGCACGAGCTTCTGGCGCGGCGGATTGAGATGATCGACACCGCACTCGAGGGAATGAGGCTGCAATATCCCGGTTATGCCGAGGAACTTGAACGGCGCTTCATACGCCGCACCGCGCTTCGTATGGAAGAACGTGAGTATGTTGCGATGCGCGAAGACGGACTGATCGGCGCCGAGGTCTACACGGCGCTGATGCAGGAATTGGCAATGCGCCGGATGGCGGCGGAGCAACGGCCACGTCTCGACGTTGCGGTACACAGGGTAACCCTTGTCCGGCAATTCCCACTTTTTGCAGATCTTGAAAAGAACGCCACGAAGAAGTTGGGGCGAACACTCAAGACACGTTATGTCGATGCGGGGGAGGTGCTCCTTCGCAAGGAGAATGTTGGTAAAAGCGTGTTCTTCATTGCTTCTGGCGCGGTGGAATTGGAGAGCGCCGGACAGAAATGGCGCTTAGGACGCGGAGAGATGTTTGGCCAGATAGCAATTCTGACGAACAAGGCACCTCGTGCCGATGTTCGCGCTATTGCTCCGACGACACTACTCGTGTTGGATGAAGAAAGATTCCGAAGGTTATTGGATCGGAGCCAAACGCTTCGCGATGCAGTCCTTTCCAGTGCCGACAAACGAGGGATAGATCAGGCAGGACTTTTGCCACGGTAGTGAGGCACTGGCTGCGGAACTCTTCGTTTTGCTGATGAGCGCTCCGTGCCGTTAGCGATGAGGGGAAGGTATCCCCTCCCGATAACCGCGCATGAAAATCCATTAGAAATCCCGAAAGATGATGCTTGAGTCAGTCTTTGGCTGGATCGAGTAAACAAAAGCGGCGGCAGATCTTCCAATTCCCTGACGCGCGCTGTCTCGGCACTGCGAAGTCATTGCCGCATTCGTGTATGGCCAGGATCATAGGGACACGGTTCAATCACCTGCACCTCTACCAATTCGCCACATAGGTCCAAAGCGATCTTCGCCTCTGCCTCCACGACATCGGCGTCCACAAAGGCATAGGCGAGGTTCATACCAACCCGGTGCCCCCATGCGCCGGAGGTGATCGTTCCGACGACCTCGCCGTTCAACTCGACAGAGGCGCCGGGGTGGGCCGGGCCCTGTGTTGACCCGACCTTCAACGTGACCAGCCGTTTGCGCAGACCACTCGCATGGTGCCGCGCCAACGCCTCTTTGCCGATGAAATCGCCCTTGTCCGGTTTGACGAACCGGTCCAGCCCGGTCTCGTACGGGTCGAACTCTGTCAGAAGGTCTGCTTTCCAGTGCAGGAAACCCTTCTCCAGTCGCATCACCTCCACGGCGCGAGCCCCGAAAAGCTGCATCCCATGCGCCTCGCCCGCCTCGCGCAGCGCCAGGTAGGCCGCATAAAGCGACGCGTTTGGCACGTGAATTTCATAAGCCAGTTCGCCGGAAAAGCTGACCGACATCACGGTGGCAGGGGCAAAGCCGATGAAACATTCGCGCACCGACAGCCACGGGAACGCCTCCGCCGACCAATCGGCCCGGCTGACCGCCTGCATGACATCGCGCGACTTCGGACCGGCCAGCACCAGGATCGTCTGGTCGTTGGTCAGGCTGCGGATGTGCACATCCTCATCGTCTCGCAGGTGCATCTGCAACCAGTCCATGTCATGGTATTCGCTGGCCGCCGCCGAGCCATACCAGACCCGCTCCGGTCCCCGGTCCGAGGCGGGCAGGTTCGCCACCGTCGCCTCGCCCTTGACCATGCCGTGATGGTTGAGCATGTAGCCCAGCCCAACGCGGCCAGTGCGCTTCGTCACCGCGCCGCAGAACATCCGGTCAAGGAATGCATGCCGATCGGCACCGGTGACCTCGAACCGGTTGAACCCGCTGACCTCGCAAAGCCCGACACTATCCTGCACGTTTCGCACCTCGGCGCCGACGATGTCGAACGCCTCGTCGAAGTCGA
This sequence comes from Roseovarius sp. THAF9, assembly GCF_009363715.1. Taxonomy (NCBI): domain Bacteria; kingdom Pseudomonadati; phylum Pseudomonadota; class Alphaproteobacteria; order Rhodobacterales; family Roseobacteraceae; genus Roseovarius; species Roseovarius sp. THAF9. The sequence continues at coordinate 2,820,827 of NZ_CP045404.1, read as the reverse complement.
AGGAGAGCGTGGGATGAAACGCGGGGTCAGGCTTGATGTACTCCACCCGCTCCCATCCGTTTACAACGGTAAACTCTGCCCCTTCGGCGGCCAGCACCGGGGTCAGTGGCGTTGTCTTGGCGGGTCGGCCCGCCGGGCGGTGTTCATGAGGGAAGTGAAAGCGGAACTCGTTCTGGTAATCCTCGATCGCCTTGCGCGAGGTCAGTTCGACATTGGCGTGGCCGGTAAAGCGGCGCGGGTCGAGGCACCAGGTGTCATAGCACGCCTCGCCATGCACGATCTGCTGCGCCAGAAGCCAGCCATGCCCGCCGCCTTCTCCCAGCCCGGCGCGCAGGCCGATGATGCAGAACGCGTTGCGCTTGCCCGGGATCGGGCCGACCAGCGGCGCGCCGTCCATCGTATAGGTGATCGGGCCATTGACCACCCGCTTGATGCCGACCTCGGCCAGCACCGGCATCCGCGCGAACGCGCCTTCCAGCACGTCCATAACCCGGTCGAGGTCATCGGGGCAAAGATCGTTGGAAAAATCGGGGCTGATCCCGTCCATGCCCCAGGTTTTGCAATCCTGCTCGTAGAAGCCCACCAGGAGTCCGCCCTTTTCCTGGCGGGAGTAATAGTCCGAAATCGGGCAACGCAGCAGGGGCATACGGTGGCCCGCTGCTGCAATCGCGGGGATGTCATCCGTCACGAAATACTGGTGTTCCATCGACGCGACGGGATGATGCACCCCCATCATCGCGCCCACCTCGTTCACGCGGTAGCCGCAGGCGTTCACCACGATATCGGCGTCGATCACGCCCTTGTCCGTCTCGACCGTCCAGGTATCATCCGCCTTCTGGGTTAGTCCGGTCACGGTGGTCTGGCGGTAAACCTCCGCACCGGCCTTGCGGGCATGAAAGGCCAGCGCCTGGCACAGCTGCGCGGGGTCAATATCTCCATCCTCGCCATCCCAAAGCCCGCCCAGCAGGTTGTCGGTCGAGATCAGGGGATGGCGGCGGGCACATTCCTCGGCATCAATCACTTCGTAGGTGACACCCATTCCGCGTGCCATCGATGCGAAATGGCGATATCCCTGCATCTGCGCCTCGGTATTGGCCAGACGAATGCCGCCGTCGCCATGGTGATAGCCCACGGGATAATCGGGATCGTCCCGCAGTTTCCTGTAAAGCGCGATGGAATGCGATTTCAGGCCCACCATTGTCTGGTTCATGCCGAAATTGGTCACCTGCGCCGCCGAATGCCAGGTCGTGCCGGATGTCAGCTCGTCCCGCTCGATCAGCACCACGTCGCTCCAGCCTTCCTGGGTCAGGTGATAGAGCGTCGAACACCCCGCGATGCCCCCGCCGATGACCGCAACCTTGGTCCGCGATTTCATGATCCGTCTCCGTCGATGTCTGTTCGCGACTGGGGCGTGATTTTGCCGTTCTGGCAACCGAAACGCGGTTATTACGATATTACTGGAATTGTATTTCGATATTTTCGAATTCTCTCCACCAAGTCTTGCCCGCCTCGACATATCCTGCCCAGATCAACCCAGCCCTCAACGACGAAAGCGGACCCTCGTGGCGGAAAGATCTAGACGTGCCGGACGGGTGGAGCGGATGGCGCAACGTCGCGCCAAGCCCCTGTTTGATCCTTGTCCGCCCGGTCAGGCCGGCGGCGCCTACAAGCCCCTGACCGAGGCCGACCTAAACGCGATCTACGACACCGCGCTGGCCCTGCTTGCCAAGCTGGGCCTGGGCGAGGTGCCAGACCGGCTGCGGGGTGACCTGATGCGCGTCGGTGCGCTGGAGGGCGAGAGAGGCCGCATCCTCTTCCCGCCGACGTTGGTGCAGGACGCGGTGGACCACGCCGCCAAGACCTTCACCCTGCACGGGCGCGATCCGTCGCGGTCCATCGAGGTCGGCGGCAACCGCGTGCATTTCGGCACCGGTGGCGCTGCGGTGCAGACGCTGGACCTAGACACCCACCTCTACCGTCCTTCGACCCTGGCCGACCTGCATGATTTCACCCGGTTGCAGGACACGCTCGCCAATGTCAGCTGGTACACCCGCTGTTGCGTGGCCACGGACGTGCCCGACACTTTCGACCTGGACGTTAACACCGTCTATGCGCTCCTGCGCAACACCACGAAACCAACCGCCACCTCCTTTACCCTGGCAAGCCACGTGGCACCGATCGTCGAGATGCTCGACATCGCCGCCGGCGGCCCCGGTGCTTTCTCGGAACGGCCCTTCGTGAAGGCGCATATCAGCCCGATCATTTCGCCCCTGCGCTTCGGTGAGGATGCGGTCGACGTGGTTTATGAATGCATCCGGTACAACATTCCGATGTCCTGCATCACCGCAGCACAGGCCGGGGCTACCGCGCCCGCGACGATGGCCGGGTTCCTTGCCCAGTCACTGGCCGAAACGCTGGCCAGCCTGGTGATGGTCCACGCCATCCGGCCGGGCTTTCCGATGGTTTTCTCCAACTGGCCGCTGGTCATAGACCTGCGCACCGGCGCCTTTGCCGGGGGCAGCGGTGAGACCGCGCTTCTGAACGCCGCGTCGGCGCAGCTGTCGAACTGGCTGGGCCTGCCGTCGGGGGTAGCGTGTTCCATGACCGACGCCAAGGCCATCGACGCGCAATACGGCATGGAAAAGGGCCTGACCTCGATGGCTGCGGCGCTGGCGGGTGGCAACCTGATCTACGAAAGCTCCGGCATGACCGCTTCGCTTCTGGGCGCGAGTTTCGAGGCCTTCGTCCTGGACGACGAGATGCATTCCCACACCTATCGCGCCCTGCGCGGGATCGAGGTTAGCGAGGCGAATCTCGGCTATGACGCGATCGTCGACGCGGTTCTGGGCGACGGGCATTTCCTGGGCGGGCAGCATACCTTTGCGGCGATGGAGCGCGATTATTTCTATCCCGCCCTCGCCAACCGCGAGGAGCCGCGAACATGGGCGCAGACCGGGGCGAAGGACGCCTGGTCGGTGGCCAATGCCCGGGCCCGCGAAATTCTGGAAACGCACCGCCCCGACTACCTGACACCCCAGCAGGACCGCGCCATCCGTCAGCGGTTCAACATCCTCTACGACTGATCCTCACCAACCGCATCAACCAGCTTGAACTGGTTTTCAAGCCACGGCGCGGTCGCGACCAACGGCCGTATCACCTGCGTTTCAAGCGCGCGGCGAATCCTGCCGTTCACGATATCCAGCATCGACCGCGAACAATCCGGCGTCGTGATCAGCGACAGCGTCCGCGCAAACCGCTTGCCCGGAAAGGGCTGCATCAGCAACTGCGGCTGGAACCGCTTCGCCCGCGAGAACAGAAGCGGCGTGGTGATCGTCCATCCCGCCCCCGCCGCGACCATCGCCATCAGCGTCTGATTGCTGCCGCATTCGAACTTGTGCGGCAGGGTGAACCCCACGCGGCGCAGCTGGGCCTCGATCTGCCGGGCGATGATCAGGTCGCTGGAAAACTGCAGGAACGGCAGGCTGAACCCATCTTTCAGCACTTCGGACACCGACGGCTCCACCCCCGCCGGCAATACGATGACGAAGGGATCCCGTAACAGTGGCCTGTCCTGAAGGTCGCGCAACCGGTCCGGCGGCGCGGTCGCAATGCCGAGGTCCAGCTCCCGGTCGCGCAGCATCTCGATGATCTCTCGGCTCGTGGCCGTATGATACAAAAAATCGCAATCGGGCATCCGTTGCGACAGGTGAACGGCCAGGTCCGGTATCACGTCGCTTTCAAGATCCTCGATCGTGCCCAGTCTCAGATGGCTGGCCTCGGTCAGGTTCCCCGCCGACGCCTCCGCCTTGGCCTTGCGGATTGCCCGCAGTGCGATATCGATGTCGCGCAGAAACACGTGCCCTTTCGGTGTCAGAACCATCGGCCGGCGCGTATGATTGAAAAGCGCGACGCCCAGGTGATGCTCCAGGCTGCGCAGGTGGTGCGACACGGTACTGACCGACAGTCCGGTCGCGTCTGCCGTCTGCCGGAGTGAGCCGTTCCGCGCGCACAGCTGAAAGATTTCCAACCATCTCAGGTTTAGCGCCTTGCGCGCGCTGGGGTTAGGCATTTTGAAATCAGTCCTACCGTGTAGTTAGCCTGCACCAACAATCTGCCATTCTTCCGCCAAGGGCCACTTAAATCCCGAAACTGCAAGGAACAGCAAACGGAGCGGCCTAACCTGACTGGTCCAGCTTGATTGTAAGTGCATGGCCGGCCTCTGGTCTATTGGGATGATGCTCTCGGGCGCTGGCGGCCGGTACCCCAAGGCGCTGTGGGGCCGTTTGGTGTTGCAGTGCTTCCTCCAACCCTCGATGATGATCTGGGCCTCTTTGAGCGAGTAGAAGATCTCCCTGTTCAGCAATTCATCTCGGAGGCGAGCGTTGAAGCTCTCGACGTAGCTATTCTCCCAAGGGCTGCCTGCCTCGAACTCACGCTCAAGCACGTTCGCAGCTTTCACCGGCCTCGTGCCTTGGTCTTTAGGCGGCTGCCGAGGCTTGGGGCGAGTTCTGAAGGCCGCTTGCCGCATCAGGGGCCGGGCTTTGAGGGGCGTGCGCGTCCTTAGCGTCGAAGGCCCGGTGTCAGCCGATGGTGGCGGGCTTGCGCCCGTCCCTCTCCGGCAGGTCTGCCAGTCCGAGAAGGCTTTCGCGCACGGTCTTGCTGAGAGCCCGGTCCTGCGCGTTCCAGTAGCTGGCGGTTTTCTTGTAGGGCAGGCGGATATGGGGCTCGACATGGCGGCGCAGCGTTTCACCGTCGATCAGCGTCAGGTTGCGGACGGCCTCGGACGTCTCGGCGTCGCGCAGGAAAACGGCAGCGGCGCGGGTCAGCATCCCGGGGCCGGACTTGAACCAGGCGCCGTCCGAATCCCGCGCCAGGAGCGCCTGCACCGTCATCTGCAAGGCGATGCGCAGGATCGGGTTGCCCGGTGGCGCAATCAGGGTGTTGTTCGCGATGGCGCCGATCGGTTCTCGACTGACCAGCAGCCCCGCGCCCAGATCGGCAAGATCCGCGATGTCGCCCACGCGCCGATCGTCTGCGTCGCTGTAGACACCGCCGAACCTGAAGATCAGGCAAAGCCGCAGCAGGTCGCTTTCCTCGGTCACGTGGCGGGCCCTTTGAAAGGCGGTGACGACGCGCGGGCCGAACTGGCGGCGCAGCATCGTGATCGCGCGGGTGCGGTTCATCAGTACGTGCTCGAAACCGGGCACGTTCTGCCATCCGGCGATCAGGCCGGCGATGTCGTCGGGCGGCGTTGCCCTGTCCCAGTACTGGAAGATGCGGTGCGGCACGGGTGTCTCGCGTCGCGGCAGGGTGGACCCGCTTTGGTCCGCCCAGGCGTCGAGGATACACTTGGCCGGGTAGTAATACTGGTCCGCCAAGCGGGTGCTGGCGTCTTCGGGGGGGACGCCAGCGCTGATGGCCTTGGCTTCGAGCGTGCGAAAGACGTGCAGATCGGTCAGCATCCGGCCTTGCAGTCCGGTGGTGAAATGCGCGGCGACCCGGCCGCTGCTGCCGGGATCGTTGCGGATGCCGTTCTGGATCGCAAGCGCCCGGTCCAGATCGCCACAGGACAAGCAGAGATCCAGAAGCTGCCGCGGATGCAGGCCAGGCAGCCCGAGATCGCGCCGACGCAATGCGCGGTCCAGCACGCTGCGGTCGGCGCCTGCGCCATAAAACAGCGCAAGCCGGTGCGCCTCGGTATCGGTGCCGGGAAGGTCGTTCTCCAGCCGGTCGAGGCAGGCGTGCCCGGCGGTGAAATCCCGCGCCCCGACGCAGGCGTGGACAAACACGGTCACGAGGGCCGGATGCGCGGGCCAGGTCCGCAGAGCAAAGCGCAGGTAACGCATCGCCAGCGCCGGTGTCCCGGCGTCGATCAGCAGCCGGCCGAGTACGATGATCCGATCGGGCGTGCCGCGGTCGTCCTGCGACGTGCGGGCAAATTCTATTGCGGCGTCCGGCCCATCGCAGAGCGCGACGGCCTCGGCCCTGAGCGCGCAACGCTGTTGCGGCGGCACCCGTGGCAGAAGGCCGTGTGTGATCCGGTCCAGGCTGTCGCGGTCTGCCGTGATATGCGCAAGACGCAGCAACCGGCGTGCAAGAGCGGCCGTGAGCGAACTGCGTCCGCTGGTCAGCCGGATCAGGTGGCGGGTGACGTCGGGCAGCGCCTGCCGTTCAGCGATGTTCAGCAACTGCTCGATCTGCGGATCGTTCAAGGGCGCGTCGCTTTCGATCAGCGCCCGGAGATGCGGCGCGACCTGCCGGGCGCGACCGGCATGGATCAGCGCCTCGCACAGGGCAAGTGTCACGGCGGCGTCGGCGCCGTCGCTTGTCTCTGCCGCGGCGTTCAGGTGGGTCAGCGTCCGGTCGTGGTCACCCGCCTTGCGCGACAGGTCCGCGAGGCCCATCAGCGCCGTGGCCCTGGTCTCGACCGACCTCGCGGCCTGTTCGAATGCCTCGCGCGCCGCGTCGGGATTGCCCAACGCCACGTACGCGCGGGCCAGGGCAAGGTCGAGCTGGCCGGTAGCGTCGCCACTGGCCCGCGCGGTCTTGAGCGCGGCCGCGGCCTCGGAGGCGCGGCCCATGTCGGTAAGAATCTCCGCGCGGCGCATGTGAATTAGGTCGGGGGCGTCCTTGGCCTTCGCGATAGCGGCATCACAGACCTTCAGCGCCGCGTCCATCGCGCCCTGCTGGCGCAGGATTGCGACGCTGCCCTGCACGGCGCCGAGATGGTCGGGTGTGGTTGCCAGCACGGCGGCAAAGCTTTGCAGGGCCGCGTCGAGCCGCCCCAACTGGCGCTGCATCCACGCGAGTTGAATCAGAACCTGGTCCGACCGGTTGCCGCCCGCCACCTCGCTGTCCAAAAGCGCGGCGGCTTCGGACGTGCGGCCCAGGTGATCCAGAGCGCGGGCGCGCCGGATCGAAAGCAGGCTCGCCGCGGCGTCGTCATGGGGCCGGGCGTCGTCACACAGGTCCAGCGCCGCGTCGGCGTCGCCGCGGGCCAAGGCGATGTCGATCAGGCCGCGCCGGGCGCCGGGGTGGTCGGGCGCTTGCGACAGAACCTGCCGAAAGAGCGGCTCGGCGCGATCCGCCATGCCGTCCCTTGCCAGCAGAGTGGCGAAAAGCACGGTGGCGGGCATGTCCTCGGCGGCATCGTCGTGCAAAGACCCGAGCATACGCAGCGCCTGCTCGGTCTGTCCCAGCCGGTCGAGCGCCGTGGCCTGCCGTGTCGTCGTCATGGCCCGCATGGCGGGAAACGCGTTGGCGGTGCGCTGCGCCAGGTCTAGCGCCTCGGCGTTCAGGCCCGCCCCCAGCAGCCGGTCGATGCGAAACCGGTGCGCCGGCATGAAATCGGGATGATGACGCAGGATGGACGCCAACAGGTCGGATACGGCGGTCTCTTGCCCGCCCGCGTCAAGCGCACGCAGATCGGCCATCAGTGCACCGGGCGTCTTGGATTGCGTCATGGTCGGGCCACAGCGGTTGGGATCATTGAAGACAGCGCGAAACTGCGGTCAATGCTTAGCACGCACGCCCTGGCTTTGGGAAACGGGATCGTCCGAGGTGCGGCAGATGGGCAAGGGCGGGTGCAGCGGTGTTGCGGGGAGCGTGTTGCGTTCGGAAACGGCGGAGAGGCGATTTTTTCCGTATTCGAGAAGAAAGAGTCACGCCGCGGAAAAAATTCAGTTATGGTCAACCAAAGCGGGCATTTGCCCGTAGATATATTCCAAAAGGATGCATTGCATGTCAGAGCCTTTCATCGCCCAAATCGTGTTGTTCGGTGGCAATTTCGCACCACGGGGATGGGCATTTTGCGATGGCCAGCTTTTGCCCATCAACCAGAACGCCGCGCTTTTCTCGCTCGTGGGCACGACCTATGGCGGTGACGGGCGCACCACTTTCGGGCTGCCGGATCTGCGCGGCCGCGCGCCGCTGGGTCCGCGGCAGGGCCCCGGATTGTCCTTCTATCCGGTGGGTGCGCGCGGCGGCGTGGAAAGTGTGACGCTGACACAGTTGGAGATGCCGAACCACACCCATGCGGCCAACGTGCAGACGACCGCGAACATGCGGGCGGAATCGCGTCCGGGGTCTGCCAGCACGCCGGCGGGCAACATGCTGGCGGCCGGCACGAACATCTTCCGGCCCAACGCCGTGGTGGACGATGTGACCATGGACCCCGCGATGCTGGAGGTCGACACGAGCGTGACCCTCGGCAACGCCGGAGGCAGCCAGCCTCACACCAACGTGCAACCTTACCTGGCGGTGAACTACATCATCGCGCTCGAAGGGATTTTCCCGTCGCGCAGCTGACGTGATTTGAACGGTTGCTTGCGGTGCATTGGGGGCGCCGTCAGGCCGATTTAAAACGCCCCCCCGGCACGGTCGGTGCTCTGGCCGAAAAATTTGAAGGAGAGTATTGATGTCGGATCCTTTCATCGGAGAGATCATCATGTTTGGCGGCAACTTCGCGCCACGCAATTGGGCCTTTTGCGACGGACAGCTTTTGGCGATCAGTCAGAACAACGCATTGTTCGCGATATTGGGGACGACGTATGGCGGCGATGGGCGAACGACCTTCGGACTGCCGGACCTGCGTGGCAGGGTCGCGATCGGTCCGCGGCAGGGCCCGGGCCTGAGCTCGTACATCCAGGGGCAAAAAGGCGGCGCGGAAAACGTGACGCTGACAGAGGCCGAGATGCCGAACCACACCCATGCGGCCAACGTGCAGACGACCGCGAACATGCGGGCGGAATCGCGTCCGGGGTCTGCCAGCACGCCGGCGGGCAACATGCTGGCGGCAGGCACGAATATCTTCCGGCCCAACGCCGTGGTGGACGATGTGACGATGGACCCCGCGATGCTGGAGGTCGATACGAGCGTGACTCTGGGCAACGCCGGAGGCAGCCAGTCCCACACCAACGTGCAACCTTACCTGGCGGTGAACTACATCATCGCGCTTTTTGGAATCTTCCCGTCGCGCAACTGAAGCGCCGCCGAAAAACGGAGACGAACATGACTGAAAAAACCGGTTGGACCCGTCGGATGGTTCTGGCCACGAAGGCCGCCCTTACAGGGGCGCTGGCGTTGCCGGTGCCCGCATTCGCACACAACAGCGCCGAGCCAGGCGTCTCCGCCATGGATGCGCCGATGACGCCCGTCGCCCCGGCCCGTTGGGAGACCGCCACCGCGGACGAACTTCGGCCATTTTTGGGGCAGCGGTTTCGCGTCTCGACGCGAACGCACGGAGCCCTGGCGCTACGGCTCGTTGACGTGGCCTCGCCGGAGAGCGACCCTGCGCGTCCGGGTGTCCTGACACGACGGCTCAGCGTATCGGCGATCTTTGACGGGCCAGACGCCCAGATTTTGGCCGGGCTGGAGGACGGGATACACCGGCTTTCGCATCCCCGGATCGGGCAGATCGACGCCTTTCTCAAGACCCTGCCGCGCCGGTCGGGCGGGTCCATGATCGAGCTGGTGCTCAACTAGGCGCCGGGCGGATACGCATGGCGGTCGCGTCTTCATGAGTTCGGCCAGCGCCGGCGCGTGGGTGCTGACCCTGCCGGGATACACGCTTGTGCCGGCCGAGGCGCGGCACACCGCGTTCCTGAAACAGCTGTTCATGGCCTGCGAGCGTCAGAAAATGGGCGCTCTTCCCCTGTCGGAACCTGATCTGGCCCGGCTGCTGGAGCCGCAGTTCGCGGCGCGGTGCGCACAATACGCCCGCGACTGGCCGGGCGCGTCCGACCTGATCCTGACCGAAGGGCCCGAGCCAATCGGGCGCTTTCTGGTGGATTTCTCGGCCGATCCGGTACACGCGGTCGACGCCGCCATTCTGCCTGCGTTCCAGGGGCGGGGTGTGGGAACGCTGATGTTCCGGGCACTTTGCGACGAAGCCGCCGCGCGGGGGCGGGATGTCACGCTCAGCACCCTTGACGGGCGCCGGCCCGAGCGGCTTTACCGGCGGTTGGGGTTCGTGGTGCAGGCGCGGCCCGCGCCCTATGTGTCGATGATCTGGACGCCCGCGCGGCAGACCGCCTAGACCTTTGGTCCGTCAGGTGACGGCGATGTTGTAATAGGTCGCGTCATCATCCTGCGCGTGGGGGCTGATGAACAGGTGGATCGGCTCAAAGCCGGGCAGGGTCATGGGATAGGTCAGCGCCTTGATGACAGGCTGCCGTGGCCCCGCGAGACCCAGCGAGAACACCGTGCAGTCAGCCGTGTCGGTGTCCGGGCCCTGCGCGCTGGACCTGGTTGCGCGCTTGACGTTTTCAAGCCTCAGCGGAAACGGTGTGCCGTCGTCGAGATGCACGATGATCTCCGCGCCGACATGCGGCTCGAAAAGGGCGGCTGTCAGTTTCATGGTCTTCCTGGTGTTGGTGTAACGCGTTGCAACCTGTCATACCGTTTCAAGGATGGCAATTCATGACGGCGGTATAGCTGGCTTTGCGGGGCGTGTCGCCCGCGCGCTCCGTCACGCTGAGCCAGAAAATGCCGCAAAACTTTCACGCAATAGGTGTGGAATTCTCTTGGAGCGGTGGCGGCTTTTACCGTAGGATTGGCAAAACTCAACTCCGAGAGGACAGTATGCCTACATTCGAGTTTACGGACGGCGGTGGATTCACGGCGGGATCGACGTTCGACTTCGGTTTTACCGATACGTCGACGGGAAGCGCGGTCAACTTTACCCTGAGTACCAGCGGAAATCCGGACGCTTTTGCGCAAAATTCCAGCGCCTTCGGCGGGCTAATCTCCATAAGTGACAGCGGAAGCGGTGTGTTCACGCTCGATCTGAATTCGACGCAGGCCTTGACTAATTTCGGCGCGACCGGCGGTTCTATCGGCCTTCAGCTCGGATCCTTCGTACAAGGCAACTGGGTTGTGACCTTCCTTCACGAAACGAACCCGGCATTGAACGAGACATTTGCGGTCACGGGGGCCAGCCAGGTGATCAATTTCGCGACGGCAGAAAATTACGAAAGCATCCGCTTCACGGCGACCGGGGCTAGTAACGGGATCACGATCGACAGCCTGTCGGCCTCCGTCACCTGCTACCTCGAAGGCACGGGCATCGCGACGCCCGGGGGCCGCGTGGCGGTGGAAGACCTGCAGCCGGGCGACCAGATCCTGACGGCGGAGGGCGGCACGACCACGGTGCGCTGGCTGGGCATCCAGCCGATCGACACCGCGACCGTGACGCCGGCCACGGCCTTTCCGGTGCGTTTCGCCGCCGGGTCGATTGCGCCGGGCGTGCCGTCGCGCGACCTTTACGTCTCGCCCGACCATGCGATGGAGATCGACGGTATCCTCTACAACGCGACGGCGCTGGTGAACGGACGCTCGATCACCCAGGCGGCGCAGATGCCGCAGGACGGGTTCACCTATTACCACATCGACACCGGCACGCATGAGCTGGTGCTGGCCGAGGATGCGGCGTCGGAAACCTATCTGGACGCGGTGGGCCGCGACGCCTTTGTGAACGGGCACGAGCAGGCGGATGCGCCGATCATCGCCGAGATGGCCGTGCCGCGCATCGTGGCGCGCCGGATGGTGCCGCAGGACGTGGTGGATCAGCTCTCGGCCCGCGCCGACGCGCTGGGCCTGACGCGGGTTGCTCAGGTGGCCTGACCGCTTTGCCCGAACGGAAAAGGGAAAGGCCCGCACATGCGGGCTTTTTCATGTCTCGCGCCTGCTTGACCGACGGCCTCGGAGTTTGCCGTGCAACGCGATGCTGAAGGTCTTCTGCAAAATCCATCCACCGCGAGTTTGCTTTTCAAAGACAGAACTGCCAAGGTCACCCGGTAACGTAGTTGGTCATCACGGATTTAGAGCATGCCCACATTCGACTTTGCGGACGGCGGTGCAAGTACGTCGGGAACGACGTTTGAGCTGGATATTCCCGATACATCAACCGGAAGCGCGGTCAACTTCACCCTGAGTACCACTGCAAATCCGGGGGCTTTTGCGTCAAATGGCGTCGGCTCTGGCGGGAATATCACCATGTTTGATTTTTTCGATGGAGCTGTCTTCACGCTCGACCTGAATTCGACGCAGGCCTCGACCGATTTCGGCGCGACCGGCGGTTCTATCGCCCTTGTGGTCGGCGCTACGGTAACAGGCTCTTGGTCCGTGACCTTCGTTCACGAGACGAACACGGCATTGAACCAGACTTTTGCGGTCACGGGGGCCAGCCAGCTGATCAATTTCGCAACGCCGGAAAATTACGAAAGCATCCGATTTACAGCATCGACTGCGGGTATCAACTTTTTCAAGATCGACAGCCTGTCGGCCTCCGTCACCTGCTACCTCGGAGGCACGGGCATCGCGACGCCCAAGGGCCGCGTGGCGGTGGAAGACCTGCAGCCGGGCGACCAGATCCTGACGGCGGAGGGCGGCACGACCACGGTGCGCTGGCTGGGCATCCAGCCCATCGACACCGCGAGCGTCACGCCCGCCAAGGCCTTTCCGGTGCGCTTTGCCGCCGGGTCGATCGCGCCGGGCGTGCCGTCGCGCGACCTTTACGTCTCTCCCGACCACGCGATGGAGATCGACGGTATCCTCTACAACGCGACGGCGCTGGTGAACGGACGCTCGATCACCCAGGCGGCGCAGATGCCGCAGGACGGGTTCACCTATTACCACATCGACACCGGCACGCACGAGCTGGTGCTGGCCGAGGATGCGGCGTCGGAAACCTATCTGGACGCGGTGGGCCGCGACGCCTTTGTGAACGGGCACGAGCAGGCGGATGCGCCGATCATCGCCGAAATGGCCGTGCCGCGCATCGTGGCGCGCCGGATGGTGCCGCAGGACGTGGTGGATCAGCTCTCGGCCCGCGCCTACGCGCTGGGCCTGACGCGGGTTGCGCAGGTGGCCTGACTGCTTTGGTCGAACGGATAAGGGAAGGGCCCGCACATGCGGGCTTTTTCATGTGTTCCTACTGCGATGCCGACAGCCCGCGGGATTTGTGAGTGGACGGCGCACGCGCCCGAATCTCGACCCGGAAAAAGCGATAGGTCGTGGCGCGTTTTGGCAATAGACGGTTGGCGGCGGGAGGGCCGGGGCCTATGCTGACATACGCAAATCCCCCAGCCAAAGAGCCGTTCATGAGTTCGAGCACCGAAACCGATCCCACCGCCCGCCTGAAGCAGGTCAACGAGGAGGTGGCCCGCATCCAGCGTCACCAGAATGCCGGTCGGTTCGACGAGGCGGGTAAGGCGATCAACGCGCTTTTGTCCGAGTATCCGGATCATCCGCAGCTCTTGCACCTGAAGGGTCTGAACCTTGTCCAGCAGGGCGAAACCGAGGCCGGTCTGAGCTTGCTGGCCACCGTAATCGACCATGATCCGGATAACGTTCCGGCCTTGGTGGATTACGGCGTCTTCCTGGCGCAGGCCGGTCAGGCGGACAAGGCGATGACCCATTTGCGACAGGCGGTCGAGGTCGCGCCGAACAATGCCCTGGCGCAGGCCAATCTTGGCGCGCTACTGGTTTCGAGACAGGCCTATGACGAGGCGATCACGGCCTTGAACACGGCCGCCCGGCTGAACAGTGACGTGGTCGACGTGCACCTGAACTTGGCGCAGGCCTATATCCGGAGTTTCCGGTTCCAGCCGGCGGTCGATCCGTTGTTTCGCGCGCTGGCGCTGGACCCGCAATCGGTGGCGGCGCATGTCGGTCTGGCGCACGCGTTGTTTCGCGCCGAGCGGCACGAGGCGGCGGAACATCACGCGCGGCGCGCGCTCGAGATCGATCCGGACGCCCATGAGGCGAAGCTGCACCTTGGCAATATCCTGGCCGCGATGGGCAGGATGGACGAGGCGGCCAAGGCGTTTCTGGAGGTCGCGGCACAGCCCGGACGTGCGCTGGGTGCGCTGACCCGGCTGATCGCGCTGCGCAAGACCACGGCGGACAGCCCCGAATACCGCCTGCTCACGCAATACGCGGACCGCGCCGAAACCTTGCCGGAGCGGCAGCGCGCGCAGTTGCATTTCGCATGTGGCAAGGCCGCGGACGATCTGGGCGACGCCGAGACGGCCATAGGACATTTCCACAAGGGCAACGCGATCACCGCCGAAATGTACCCGTTCGACGCCGAGACCTTCCTCACGCGCGAGCAGCGGATGCGCAGCCTGGTCACGCCTGCCTTTGTCGCGCGTCATCGCGGGGCCGGTCTGCACGAGGTCGCGCCGATCTTCATTTGCGGAATGCCGCGGTCGGGCACGACGCTGATGGAGCAGATGTTCTCGCGTCATCCGAAGGTGCAGGCGGGCGGCGAGCTGCGCGCCACGGCCTATGCGTTTCACAACAGCCCGGACCTGAGACAGGTGCTGGAGGAGGAAGCGCCCGACAGCATCGTGACCAACGACATGCTGACCCGGCTGGGCGAGCAGTACCAGACCTTTCTGCACCGCGAGGGGCTGCGGTCGGAATACGTGACCGACAAGATGCCCAATAACTATCTTTACGCGGGGCTTCTGGCGCTGGCGTTTCCGCGGGCAAAGATCCTGATCATGCGCCGGCACCCGCTGGACAACCTGTTGTCCAACTACATGCAGAACTTTGGGAACAACCAACCCTTCTCGACCAGTTTCGAGACAATGGCGCAGGTCTACGACCAGTTCGACAAGACCGCGCGCCACCAGCTGGAAACCCTGCCTGATCAGGTACGGTTCGTGGACTACGAGAAAGTCGTGGCCGATCCCGAGGCGCAGATGCGGGAGGTGCTAGACTTTGTCGGCTTGCCCTACGACGCGGGCGTTCTGGATTACACCAAGTCCTTGCGGGCCGTAAATACCGCGTCGGTCAGCCAGGTGCGGGAACCGATTTATGCCAGCTCGGTCGCAAAATGGCAGCGCTATGGCCCGCTGCTGAAGGATCTGGCCGAACGGCTGGGCGGGCACCTGTCGCCCGAAGACCGCAAGGCGTGCGGGCTGGACGGGTAAGCGTCATCGTGTGACGTAAAATAATATCGCGTTAAAATGACGGCCCCCGCGCAATGCAGGGGCCGCTTTTCTTGATCGCGTCAGCCGTAGATCAGCCGAGGCAGCCAGGTGATGATCTGCGGGAAGACCATGCAGAGCACCAGCCCGACAATCTGCAGGAACAGGAAGGGCAGGGCGGACTTGAAGATGTCCGTCATCGGGATCTCGGGCGGCGCCACCCCGCGCAGGTAGAAGAGCGCGTAGCCGAAGGGCGGCGACAGAAAGCTCATCTGCATGTTCACGAGGTAGAGCACGCCGAACCACAGCACCAGGTCCTCGGGGCTGTCGAGGCCGAACGCGGCGGCGCCGAGCGCCTTTATGATCGGCACGAAGATGGGCACGCAGAGGAGAAGGATGCCGACCCAGTCGAGGAACATGCCGAGGATCACCAAAAGGATTTGCATGAGGATCAGGATGCCCCACGGGCCAAGGCCGGTGGCCGCCAGCGCGTCCTGCACGAACTGTTGCCCGCCTTCGAGTACGTAGAGGCCCACGAAGATCGTGGCGCCGAACATGATCCAGATGACCATGGCGGACGCCTTGAGCGTCGTGGTGCAGGCCTCGCGGATGGTGGGCCAGTCGAGCTTGCGGTGGATGGCGGCCACGATGAAGGCGCCGAAGGTGCCGATGCCTGCGGCCTCGACCGGGGTGGCGACGCCGGAGAAGATGATGCCGAGCACCACTGCGACCAGCGTGATGGGCGCGGCCATCTTGCCGATCAGTTGCATCTTTTCGCGGTTCGACACGCGTTCCTCGACCGGGATAGCGGGGCCGAGGGCGGGATTGATGTAGCTGCGCACGACGACGTAGGCGATGTACATGCTCGAGAGCATCAGGCCCGGGATGACCGCGCCGATGAAGAGCTCGCCCACCGATTGTTCGGCCACCACCGCGTAGATGATCGCAAGGATCGACGGCGGGATCAGGATGCCCAGCGTGCCGCCGGCCATGATCGAGCCCATGGCGATCTTGGGATCGTAGTGGCGCTTCAGCATCGCCGGCAGGGCGATGATGCCCATCGTCACGACCGCCGCGCCGATCACGCCGACCATGGCGGCCAGGATCGTCGAGGCGATGATGGTGGCCGCGGCCAGCCCGCCCTTCAGCCCGCCCATGACCTTGTAGATCACGTCGAACATGTCGTTGATGATGCCTGCCCTTTCCAGCATGGCAGCCATGAAGATGAAGAGCGGGATCGCCGAGAGCTGATAGTTGGTCATCAGCGGGAAGATGCGGCTGGGCACAATGTTGAGTGCGCGTTCATCGCCGAGGATGAAGAGGAACACGCAGGCCAGGCCGCCGGTGACGAAGGCCAGTGGCAGGCCCGCCATCAAGAGCGCCAGAAGGCTGCCGAACATGATGAGCGTGAGCCACGCGATGTCGATTTCAATACCCATGAGCCTCAGTTCCCCCGTGCGATTTCACGGATGTCTTTCGACAGTTTCGAGATGCCTTGCAGGACGAGCAGCAGCCCGCCCATGACCATGACCCATTTCATCGGCCAAAGCGGCACTTCCCATTCGTTGAAGCTGATCTCGCCCCAGCGGATGTTGGGATCGGTCCACTGGTTCAGACCGAAGCCCGAGACCATCTCGCCAAAGGTGATCTGGCCTCGCGCCCAGTCGGACACGACCGCGTTGCCGGACGGCACGGCGATGGCGTCCATGGCGAAGATCCATGAGGTGACCAAGAGCGTGCCGGCGAAGATGAAGAAGAAGATCGAGGTCAGCAGGTCGACCCACGCCTTGTTCTTTTTCCGCATCGGCGCATAGAAGATGTCCACGCGCACATGGGTTTCGGTCAGCATCGCGTAGGCGCCGGCGATCAGGTACTGCATCCCGAACATCAGGTACATCGCCTCGTGCGCCCAGTTGGTGGGCGAGCCGAAGACGTAGCGGGCCAGCACCTCGTAATAGTAGACGAACACGGCGATGACGGCCCAATAGGCCACGAATTCGCCGCAGAAGAGCGACAGGCGGTCGATCCAGTTCTCGGCATAGTCGCTGTCGTGCTTGGGGCCTTCTTCCTCTGCCTCGTGGGCGGCGAGGGCCTTTTCAGTCTCGGACACCTCGTCGGGCGGGATCTGTTCATTGGCGCGACGCACCAGCATGGGCATCAGCAGTAGGTCGATCGCCAGAAGTGCCAGAAGCGCATAGAAGCCATAGCCCGCGGCATTGTCCCACCAGGCGCGGGTGCGGAACGCCTCGACCTGTTGCGGGCGGATCTCTTCCAGCGTGTCCTGTGCTTCTTCGAGGCGGGCGGCCCCGCTGTCGAGGGTTTCCTTCGCCCGGTCCAGTCGGCGTTCGGCGGCGCGCTGGGTAAAGCTGCCTTCTTCGGCCTCGTCATAGGCGGCCTGAAGGTCAGGCAAGTCGGCGCGGGCCTCTTCGACGCGGCCCTGTTCGCGGTCGATCACCCGCTGGGCCACGCGCAGCTCGTTGTCGAAGCCCGAGAGGATCGTGCGGGCGTCCTGCGTCTGCGCGTTGGCGTAGAGGATAAAGAGGAAGATCGGGATGAAGACCAGGCCCCACAAGCTCTTGAGATAAAAGCGGTGCAGGCCGAGGATGCCGCCAGTGACGGCGATCATGTAGGCCAGCGGCAGGGTGTAGCGTTTCTCTTCGGGCTGTGGTCGGCGCGACAGGATCATCGCGATGATGGGAAAGACGATCAGTCCCACCCAGTACAGCCAATGCGGCAGCGTGAAGCTGAGCCCCGGCATTGCGGTCCTCACTCGTTGAAAGCGTTGAAAAATGCCGCCCGGGGGCGCGGGGCCCTCGGGCGGCGGATCGGTCGGGGGATCAGAGCTTGAGCTCGAGCCCCTCGGTCAGAGCCGGGTCGACATAGCCCAGCGAACCGGACTGCATGTAATCAAGCTGAATCTTGAACACACGTGCGGCTTGGGGGTCGCGGTTGGCGTAGTCGAACCAGATCGGCACGGCGACCTCGGTCATCAGGGCCACGTCGTCCTGGCTGAGGCGGGTGACCTCGGTGCCGTCGGCCTCGAACTGTTCCCAGGCTTCCTGGTCTGCGGCCTGGATCGCGGCGTGGTGCATGTCGGAATACACGTGGGTTTCCATCTCGACGAATTGCTGCATCTCGGGCGAGAGCGCATTCCAGGCGTCCATGCCCACGGTGATGTCCATGGTGTCGACCGGCTGGTAGAGCGACATGAAGCCCGGAGGGCCCATGACGATGTAGTCGGTGACCTGGCTGAAGCCGAGGGCGTAGTTCACAGCGGGACCCACGTAGTCGGCCACGTCGATGGTGCCCTTTTCCAGCGCCGGGAAGATTTCCGAGCCGGGCAGAACAGTGGTTTCGGCGCCGATCTCGTTAAAGATCTCGGCGACCATGCCACCGGGCAGGCGCATCTTGCGGCCCGCGAAGTCGTCGATCGAGCGGATCGGAACCTTGGAGTGGATGATGTTCGGGCCGTGGTGCACGGGGCCGACGAAGTGCAGGCCTTGCGCGGCGTAAAGTTCGCGCGCGATGTCGATGCCGCCCAGGCCGTAGTAGAACACGTCGAATTCATGCGGGTTGCGCATGCCAAGCGGGATGGACGTCAGGAACGTCGCCGCCGGGATGATGCCCTGGGCATAGATTGTGAAGGGGTTCACCGCTTCCAGAACGCCGTTCTTCACCGCGTCGTAAAGCTGGAAATCGCCCACGACGTCATTGGCGCCGAAGGGCTGGAACGTCAGTTCGCCGCCGGTTTTCTCGGCGATGGTTCCGCACCAGTCGCGGAAGATCTGAAGGCCGGCGCCGCCGGGCCAGCTTGTCTGGATTTTCCAGGTCGTGCCGTTGGCCTGTGCGCCCGCGACGTGCGGTGCGGCGAGCGTGGCGGCCCCGGCACCGGCGATGGTGCGCAGCGCATTGCGCCGCGTTGTCAGTTTGTTGGTCATGTAATTCCTCCCAGTTCGTGGCCGGTCCTGTATTTCTCAGGTTCCGGACCTCTATAGCGTTAAGACAAACCGCCAAATTGGTAAAGTTAATTTTCCAATTCGTGATGACCCCTCAACCCTGACATGCACCGTTAAAACCACGCGGTCGTCGCGGCGGACGCGTCACGGACACGTTTCGCCTAGAGCAAACCTAGCACAGCCCGGGGCGCAGGAAAGGGCGGCGCTACTCGGCTCGGTGGCAGGCGACGCGGGTCTGGCCCAGTTGGCGCATCTCGGGGCGTTCCTTGCTGCATCTGTCGATGGCGATGGGGCAGCGGGGATGAAAGGCGCAGCCCGACGGCGGGTTGATCGCGTCGGGGATTTCGCCCTTGGGGGGATCGACCTCGCGCCCGAAGGCATCCATGCGGGGGGCCGCGTCGAACAGCATCTGGGTATAGGGATGCTTGGGGTCGGTGAAGAGCGCGTCGCGCGGCGCTTCCTCGACCAGCCGGCCAAGGTAGAGCACGCCGATGCGGTCGGCCATGTGGCGCACAACGGTCAGGTCGTGGCTGATGAAGAGGTAGGTCAGCCCGAACTCCTCTCGCAGGTCGGACATGAGGTTCAGGACCTGGCTTTGCACCGAGACGTCGAGCGCAGAGGTGGGCTCGTCGCAGACGATGATCTTGGGCTCCGACGCCAACGCGCGGGCGATGCAGATCCGCTGGCGCTGACCGCCAGAGAACTCGTGCGGGTACTTGGAGGCGTCGGCGGCGGAAAGCCCGACCTGTTCCAGTAGGCGTTCCGCGAGGCCGGAGGTGTCGCCGCCCTTGGCCGCGACCGGTTCGGCGATGATGTCGCGCACCCGCCAGCGCGGGTTCAGCGAGGCGAAGGGATCCTGAAAGATCATCTGGATCTCGTCGCGGACCGCTTCGATCTTGGACGCGTCGGTCTCAGTCGCCAGATCGGTGCCGTTGATCTCGACGCTGCCTTCCGAGGGCGGGGTGAGGCCGACGACGATCTTGCCGATGGTGGACTTGCCCGAGCCGCTTTCGCCAACGAGGGCGTAGACGCTGTTCTCCTCGATATCAAAGGAGACGTCCGAGACGGCCGTCAGGTACGCCTTGTTCAGCCGTTCGATCACGCGGTTGAGCCACGGTTTCGAGACGTCGAAGCGGCGGGTGAGGTTGCGGATGGAGATCTGGGCGCTCATGCGACGGTGTCCTCCTCTTGCGTGGTGCCGAGCGGGAACCAGCAGGCGGCGCGGCCGTCGCAGGCCTCGATGCTGGGGCCGGGTTCGCGGCGGCATTTGGCTTCGGCATATTCGCAGCGGGGGTGGAAAGCGCAGCCGTCGGGCAGGGCGCCCAGGCGGGGCATGGCGCCGGGGATCTGTTTCAGGCGCTTTTGCCCCACGCTGGCGAGCGGGGTCGAGGCCATGAGCCCTGCGGTATAGGGGTGGTGGGCGTTGGTGATGACCTCGCGCACCGGGCCAAGTTCGGCCAGGCGGCCGGCATACATGACGGCGACGCGGTCGGCGGCCTCGGCGATCACGCCCATGTCGTGGGTGACCAGCATGACCGCCACGCCGCGTTCGCGGCAGAGGCGTTTCAGAAGGGAAACGATCTGGGCCTGCACCGAGACGTCGAGCGCGGTGGTGGGCTCGTCGGCGATGACCAGTTCCGGCTCGGCGCAGAGGGCGAGTGCGATCACCACACGCTGGCGCATACCGCCGGAGAACTCGTGCGGATAGCTGCCGATGCGTGCGGAGGCGGCGGGGATGCCGACCTCGTCCAGCGCCGCAATGGCGCGCTTGCCGGCCTCGTCCTGACTCACGTTCAGGTGCTCGGTGATGGTCTCGGTCAGCTGGTCGCCGATGGTCAGGAGCGGGTTGAGCGACGTCAGCGGATCCTGAAAGATCATGCCCATGTGCTTGCCCCGCAGGCGGCGCAGCTTGGCGCGCGGGATGTCATGGATGGGTTCGCCCTTCAGCAGAACCGCGCCGCCGGTGATGCGCGCGGGCGGGTCCAGAAGGCCGATAACGGCGTTGCCGGTCATGGATTTCCCGGCGCCGGATTCGCCCACGACGCCGAGGATCTCGCCCGCGCGGATGTCATAGCTGACGTGATCCACGGGGCGCAGGATGCCGTGCCGGGTGGGAATTTCCACGGTCAGGTCGCGGACGGAGAGGATGGGAGTGTCGGTCATACGGGAAGACCTTTCGCAAGCATCACGCGGATTTGCCCTGCATTTTCGGGACATTTGAGCGGCGCACTGTATCTTAACCTTAGGGACGTGTGCGCCGCTGCATGATTGCAGGGGGCCTCGATCTGTCCTGCCGCCGACGCGCGCCGGGCATGTGACAGGCCGATGAGGCGCAGGTCTGAAGGAGTATAGTCATGTGTTTGACCAGCGAAGCGTTTGCGCTGTTCCTGACAACAATCGGTGCGGGTATATTGTCGTCGGATGCCGGCACGGTCACGGTCCACGCCACCGAGGGTGATATCGAGTGGGTTGCCGTCGACAACCGCTGGTGCATCCGTGAAAGCGCGGACGACGCGGAGTGACCCGCTGCCGCCCTGCCGGGTAGGAAAAAGCGTGCCCGTCATCTGAGCCTCGGGTTCAGTGCGTCGCGCAGCCAGTCGCCCAGCAGGTTGATCGAGAGCGCCAGCGCCAGCAAGGTGCCGGCCGGGAAGAGCAGGATCCACCATTCGCCGGAGAACATGAACTCCTGCCCGATGCGGATGAGCGTGCCGAGCGAGGGTTTGGTGGGCGGGGCGCCGACGCCGAGGAAGCTGAGCGTGGCCTCTGCGATGATGGCGAGGGCCAGCGAAATCGTGGCAATGACCAGCACCGGGTTGAGCACATTGGGCAGGATGTGCTTGAGCATGATGATGACGGGCGAGCGCCCGATCAGGCGGGCGGCCTGAACGTATTCCTTGTTCTTTTCCACCAGCGTTGTGCCGCGCACCACGCGGGCGAACTGCACCCAGTCGGACAGGCCGATGGCGAGGATCAGCACCCAGAGCGCCATCTGGTCGCGATAGGCGGGCGGCGTGATGCCCTTGGCAATGCCGAAGATCAGCATGGCGACGAGGATCGCCGGAAAGGTCAGCTGCACATCGGCGATGCGCATGATGATCGTCTCGGTCCAGCCCCCGACATAGCCCGCGATCAGCCCCAGCGTGATGCCGATCAGCATGGCGAGGAAGACGGCGGCGAAGCCCACGAAGAGCGATATGCGCATCCCGTAGAGGATGGTCGAGAAGACGTCGCGGCCTTGGTCGTCGGTGCCGAGGATAAAGGTATCGCCGGTAAAGGCGTTGGCCTCGCCCGGCGGGGTGAAGCCATTCATCAGGTTCAGCGAGGCCGGGTTGAACGGGTCAAACGGCGCGATGAGCGGCGCGAAGACGGCCGAGAGGATCAGGATCAGTACCACCGCGAAAGAGGCGATGGCCACCGGTGCGTGCCGGAAGGACCACATGAAATCGCTTTCCCAGATGCGGCGAAAGCGGCTGTCGCGCACTTTAGGCGCCGGTGATGTGACGGGTGTATCGGTCATCAGTGGCCTCCTGCAGCGCTGCGGTCCACGCGCAGGCGCGGGTCGATGGCGAAATAGAGCATGTCGACGATCAGGTTGATGCCCACGAACATGACGGAGATCATCATCAGGTAGGCGGCCATCACGGGGATGTCGACGAACTGGATCGCGTTGATGAAGAGAAGGCCGACGCCGGGCCACTGGAACACGGTTTCAGTGATAATGGCGAAGGCGATGATGGATCCCAACTGAAGCCCGGTGATGGTGATCACAGGCACCAGCGTGTTCTTCAGCGCATGGCGGAAGTTGATCGCGCGTTCGCGGATGCCGCGGGCGCGGGCGAAGCGGATGTAATCCATGCGCAGCACCTCGAGCATCTCGGTGCGCACCAGCCGCATGATCAGGGTCATCTGGTAAAGGCCCAGCGTGATGGCGGGCAGGATGAGCGCCTGAAGCCCGGATTTGGTCAGGAACCCGGTGGACCAGCCGTTGACGAAGGTCACCTCGCCGCGCCCGAAACTGGGCAGCCAGCCAAGCTCGACCGAGAAGACGTAGATCAGCAGGATGCCGATCAGGAAGGTGGGCAGCGACACCCCTATGAGCGAGGCGGTCATGATGATGTTGGCCGAGATCCCGCGCCTTCGGATTGCGGTGTAGATGCCAAGCCCGATGCCGCCGATAAGTGCCAGAAGCCCCGAGACGAAGGCCAGTTCCAGCGTGGCGGGCAGGCGTTCGATCAGGATATCGGCCACGGGCCGGCCCTGCCGGTAGCTGAGACCGAAATTGCCCTGCACGGCGTTGGTCAGAAACTTGTAGTACTGGACGGCGAAATTCTGATCGAGGCCGAGTTCGGAGCGCAGCCGTTCGATATCGGCGACGGTGCGTTCCTGGCCGAGCATGTTGTCGACCGGATCGCCGACGAACCGGAACATCGCGAAGGCCACGAGGCCCACCACGAGAAGCACGAGCACGGACTGGGCCACGCGCCGGATTATATATGCTAGCATGTTTCGCCCCCGAAGCGGTCGTCACGCGCGGTTCATGTGCTGGCCCGTGACGGCAGGCAGGCGGCCCCGGAAGGCCGCCCGCGATTGGCTTAGTTCATTTCGAAGAACTTGAACTTGGGATCGTCCTCGGGGCTGACTTCGGTGCCGACCGCGTCGGTCATGCCCCAGTTCAGCACCTGGTGGTGGATCGGAATGTAAAGTTGTTCTTCCTGAACCACCTGCCAGATCTCGTTGATCGTGGCGTTGCGCGCCTCGAGATCGGTTTCCGAGGCGAGGCTGACGATTTTTTCGTCAAGCTCGGGGTTGGAATAGCCGGTGCCGTTCCAGCTGCCGCGCTCGTCGCCGCGGGTGTGGACGAGGAAGTTGAAGATATATTCCGAATCGTAGGTCGGAACGCCCCAGCCCAGCATGTAGAAATCCGTCTCGCCGTTCTCGATGAGCGGGAAGTGCTGTGCCTTGGGTTTGGCATCCAGGTTCACGGTGACGCCGATCTGCGCCAGCATCCCGACGGCCGCCTGGCAGATCGCCTCGTCGTTGACGTAGCGGTCGTTGGGGCAGTCGAGCTGGATGCTGAAGCCGTCGCCATAACCGGCCTCTTCCATCAGGGCCTTGGCGGCCTCGATGTCAGTGGTCGCGCTGCTGTCCATTTCCTCGTTCCAGCCGTTGACGAAGGGCGGGGCGATCATGCCCGCGGGCTGGGACTGGTCACGCATGACGACCTGCTTGATGGCGTCGCGGTTGATTGCCATGGACATCGCCTTGCGCACCTTGGCGTCGGCCAGCGGGTTGGCGCCATCGACGTCGTCATTCTCGATATCGTCGGCGCCCATGTTCATGCCGAAGAAGATCACGCGGTTCTGCGGCGCGGTCTTGACGACAAGGCCCTCGGTGTCGCCGACCCGGCCCAAATCCTGCACCGGCACGTCCTGGATGAAGTCGACCTCGCCCGAGAGCAGCGCTGCCACGCGGGTGGCGGCGTTCTGGATCGGGGTGTAAATGATCTCGGTCACGTCGAGGGGGAACTCATCCTTGCCCCAGTAATTCTCGTTCGCTTCCAGCACCGTCTTCACGTCCGGTTCGCGGCTGACCAGCGTAAAGGCGCCGGTGCCGTTGGTGTTGGACGAGGCAAAGGTTGTTTCGCCGCCCGCCACATCCTGAACGGCGACGGCGTCGTTTTCCTCGGCCCAGCCCTTGTCCATCATGAAGAGGTTGGTGAGGTTGGCCGGAAGGATCGGGTTGGGACCGTCGGTGACGAATTCGACGGTGTGATCGTCAACGGCGCGCACCTCGGTGATCGAGGTCAGGAGTTCCTTCATCGCCGATGTTTCGGACTTGGCGCGGTTGATCGAAAACACCACGTCCTCGGCGGTGAAGTCGGCGCCGTCGTGATAGGTGACGCCCTGACGCAGGTTGAAGACCCAGACGTTCGGGTCGCTTTCCTTGGGCGCCCAGTCGGTCGCCAGCGCGGCCTGGAACTCACCCGAGTGGTCACGGATGATCAGTGGTTCGTAGATCTGGTGCGAGAGAGTGTGCGTCGGCCCTTCGTTCTGGGCGTGGGGGTCGAGCGTCAGCGAATCGCCCGCGCGGGCCCATCGCAGCGTTTCGGCCGATGCGCCGGTCATCGCCGTGGTGGCGAGCAGTGCGGCGGCAAGGACTGTCTTGGTTTTCATGAAAGTCTCCCTGGATTTCGCCCGGGTTGATCCTCGGGCTGATCCCGAAAACATAACTGAGTGGTCCGGCGCTGCAAGCAAACGAATGGTCAGATGCCTTCACGTCACGTGAAAAACGGAAGGGCAAACCGTCGGGATGGGCGTTTGGCAGGGTGACGGCGCGGCGTTTCGGGCTAGCTTGCGAGGGCACGGATAGAGCGACAGAGGGCCTGCGAAAGCTGTGAAAATGCGACGAAAATCGGATTTGCCTACGAAGGTTTGTGCGGCCTGCGGTCGACCGTTCACGTGGCGCAAGAAGTGGGAAAAGGTCTGGGACGAGGTGCGCTATTGCTCGGAACGGTGCAAGCGGGCACGGTCGAAGGATTAGGCGAACCGCGCGAGGATCGGGTCGAGATCGACCCTCGCACCCAGACGTTCGGCAAGTAGGTAGCAGCCCAGCACCTTGCGTTGCAGCAAGAGCGTGTCGGTGGGCGGCGCGTGGATGTCGACCTGTTCGTCGGCCAAGAGCAACCCCTCGCGGCGCAGGCGGGCCAAGAGGCCGCAGGTTGCGAAATCGAGCGTGCCGCCTTGGCGCAGCGGTTCGGCGGCGATCCCAAAGAGGCGCAGGATGTGGGCGCGGTCGGTGTCAGACGTGTCGGCACCCACGAGGCCGATGGCGATCATCGCATCCCAGGCCGCGTCGTCGTCCCCGGTCAGCGCGGCGTTGAATAGGGCGCGGTAGCTGTCCACGCGCCCGGGCTCGAATTGCAGCGTCGCGCCGAAATCCAGCAGCACGATAAGGCCGGTGTCGGGCTGGTAGCGGTAGTTTGCGAAGTTGGGGTCGGTCTGCATGTCGTGCAGTTCGAAAAGCTCTCGCAGGGTCAGCGTGACGAGCGCGGTTGCGATGCGGTCGCGGGTGGGCTGATCCAGTTCCGATGCGGTGTCGATGCTTTGGCCTTCGACAAAAGTCATGGCAAGGATGTCGCGCGTACTGAGGTCGTCGTGCACCTCAGGCAGGACGAAATCGGCGTCATCCGCGAGATGTGAGCGGAAACGATTAAGTGCGGCGGCTTCGCGCGCGTAGTCGGTTTCCTCGTGCAGCTGCGCGGCGGCGTCGGTCAGCATGCGGTCCGTGTCGAAGCTGGCGGGCATCATGCCGGACCGGCGTAGGATCAGGCCGAGGTTGCGCATGTCGCTGTCGATGCTGTCGCGGATGCCGGGATATTGCACCTTGATCGCGAGGTCGCGTCCGTCGCGGGTCTGGGCGCGGTGCACCTGTCCGATCGACGCGGCGGCAATGGGGTGCACGTCGAAGCGTTTGAAATGGCGCAGAAAGTCGCGGCCCCAATTGCCGGCCAGAACCTTTTTCAGCTGCGAGGGCGGCATGAACTGGGCGTCGGCGCGCAGGCGGGCGAGGATCTCGGCCAGCTCTGGCGGCAGCATGTCGGCGGTTTCCATCGACAGAAGCTGCCCCGCTTTCATGGCGGCCCCGCGCATGTTCGCCAAGTGATCGGCCACGCGGGTGACGTTGGACGGTGTCATCAGCAGGTCCTGCAGCCGGGGTTTGCGGCCGCGCAACAATTCCCATCCGCCGCGCGTGGCGACGTTGCCCGCCAATGCAGTCGCCATGCCGCCGGTCCGGGCCATGCGGTTGAAGCGCCCGGTGGGAATGCGGGCGGCGCGTTTGCGGTCGGGTGGGTTCTGGTCGTTCATCCGTGGTCTCGTGAGCTGGGATTTGGCGCTGGGGACCCGGCGGTAAAGCGCGGCACGGCATAGGGCACCTTGGCCTGGTAGGCGTCGAACTTTGCGCCGTAGCGCGCGCGGAACCTACGTTCTTTGAGAACCGGAGCAAGAAGGCAGTAGGCCGTGAAAACGCTTGCAAGCAAAAGCTGGTCAGGCGTCCAGACAGGAACGGTCCAGGTGGTAAGCGCGAAGGACACGTAGATCGGCTGTCGTATGATGCGAAAGAGGCCGGTTCGGGGCATATCCGGATAGCGCGGTTTGATCTCCTGCAGCATCGACATCCAACCCAAGGCGCCCGACTGTACCTCGGCGCCGGCGTCGATGCTGGCCTTGATCAGCAATAGCCAAGAGGCAGCGTAGGCGGTGCAGAGCGCCGCGAAGATGGCACCGTCCGGCTGCCACCAGACGATGCCGGAGGGCGTCCAGAGGAGAAAAAGCGCGGCAAGCTGAAGCGAGGCGATGATGGCGAAGGTACTGGTCGCGAGCGTGCCGCCGTATTGCCCGGGTACAATCCGCGCCACGATGCGCGGGCCGCGGCCGTTCAGCAAAAGCGAATGGGCGAGGGGAAATTGCAGCAAAAGGGCCGCGTTCGCGAGCCAGTGCCACAGGGCAGGAACGCTGCCGAAGGCGCGGCTCATGCCGAAAAACATGCCGACGATCATGGAAACAACCGCGATGGCGAAGATGCTGTGGACGACCGCGCCGATCAGCAAAGCCGTGATGATCCGGCGCGCGCCCGGTTCGGGCGAAAAGTTGCCGCGCAGCAAAACGAGAAACCGTCTGAATGGAGCGGGTTCGGGCATGGTCAGGCCGACCGGCGACGCAGCATGGGACCGAGCAGGCGCACGAGGGCCGGACGCAGGATGAGGAACGCGCGGTATGCCAATTCGGCAAGCGGCACGACGCCCGGAATGCGCGAGAGTTTTGCAAGGTGTCGCCAGCCGGGCAGGCGTTTCCACACCTCGAAGAAACCGGCGGCTCCGGACACTAGGGTGCCGTCGGGGCGGCGAGTGTGGAACCGGCCCATTGCCGCATCGCGGTCAAGGTCGGGTGCGGGGTCTGCCGGGCTGCGCGAGATGTCGGTGAAATTGATGCGATCTGCCCGGTCGCGTTTCTGATAGAAGCCTATTTCAGCACGGCATAGCGGGCAGGACCCGTCGTAGTAGACCGTCAGCCGAGTATCATCTGCGCCCTGCACGATCAGCCCGGGTCCTTGCCGAGTTCGGGCTCGCGCTTCAGTATCCGCTGAAGGGTGCGGCGGTGCATGTTCAGCAACTGTGCAGTCTTTGTAATGTTGCCGTCTGTGCGTTCCAAGAAACGTTCGATATGCACGCGCTTGGCCTCCTCGGGCGAAATCGGGTTTTGCGGTGCCGGGGGCTGCACCCCTTCCGCGGCCAGCAGGGCATCCACGATTTCGTCCCCATCGGCGGGCTTGGCGAGATAGTCGATGGCGCCGAGCTTGACCGCCGCC
The DNA here is from genome assembly GCF_009363715.1 of Roseovarius sp. THAF9. Taxonomy (NCBI): domain Bacteria; kingdom Pseudomonadati; phylum Pseudomonadota; class Alphaproteobacteria; order Rhodobacterales; family Roseobacteraceae; genus Roseovarius; species Roseovarius sp. THAF9. The sequence goes on along the minus strand of NZ_CP045404.1, from coordinate 2,792,569 downwards.
ACGGCAGTGGGTGTGTCGCCATAGCCGGTCAGCACGAGGGCGCGGGCCGATTTGCGCTGTTTCTTCAGCATTTCGATCACCTCGAGTCCCGAGCCTTCGCCGAGATGCAGGTCGATGATGGCGAAGGCAGGTTGTCGCGTGTCGATCGCGGCGGCGGCCTCGCTCACGGTCGCGGCCGGAATGGGGTCAAAGCCACGGCTGGCCATGACCTTGGACAATTGCTCGCGGAAGACGTCGTCATTCTCGACGATCAGGAGCGTGGTGTCTTTGGGTAGCTTTGTCATATCATCCTCTCTTGCACCTGATACGTGCGCGGGACGGGGTTGGATGACTGCCGGGTCCGGGGTGCGACAGTTTGCGCAGGGGGGCACCGAAACGCCGACGGCGCCCCGGGATGATCCGAGGCGCCGTCTGATTTTCTAGCCTGGCATCAGGCCCTTAGCCCGGTTGGACCCGGTCGGCATCCATGACCTTGGCCCATGCCTTGACGAAGTCCTTGACGAACTTGCCGCCATTGTCGGCCTGGGCGTAGACCTCGGCTTGCGCCCGCAGTTGCGAGTTCGAGCCGAAGACGAGGTCGCAGCGGGTCGCGTCCCACTTCTTGTCGCCGGTCTTGCGGTCCTTCCCGATGAAGGTCATGCCCTTGTCGTCGGTCGCTTCCCAGACGGTGCCCATGTCCATCAGGTTGACGAAGAAGTCGTTGCTGAGCGTGCCGACACGGTCGGTGAAGACGCCATGCGCCGTGCCGCCGTAGTTGGTGCCCAGCATCCGCAACCCGCCGATCAGAACGGTCATCTGCGGCGCCGAGAGGCCCAGCAGATGCGCGCGGTCGATCATCAGTTCCTCGGCAGACACGGTGAAGTCGCCGGAGAGGTAGTTGCGGAACCCGTCGGCCTGCGGCTCCATGATCTCAAAGGATTCGGCGTCGGTCATCTCGTCGGTGGCGTCGGTCCGGCCCGGGGTAAAGGGCACGGTGACTTCGTGACCGCCGGCCTTGGCCGCCGCCTCGACCGCGGCGTTACCACCCAGAACGATGAGGTCGGCCAGCGAGATCTTCTTGCCGCCCGAGGCGGACGCGTCGAAGTCGGCCTTGATACCCTCGAGCACCTTCAGGACCTTGGCCAGTTGCTCGGGCTGGTTGACGTCCCAGTCCTTTTGCGGGGCAAGACGGATGCGCGCGCCGTTGGCACCGCCGCGCATGTCCGAGCCGCGGAAGGTCGAGGCCGAGGACCATGCCGTGTAGGCCAGTTCCGAGACCGACAGACCGGAATCGCGCAGCTTGGCCTTGAGCGTTTTCACGTCCGCCTCGTCGACCAGCGGATGGTCGACTTCCGGCACCGGATCCTGCCAGATCAGCACTTCGTCGGGCACTTCGTTGCCCAGATACATGTTGCGCGGACCCATGTCGCGATGGGTCAGCTTGAACCATGCGCGCGCGAAGGCATCGGCGAACTCGTCGGGATTGGCATGGAAGTGGCGCGAGATCTTCTCGTACTCGGGATCCATGCGCATCGCCATGTCGGCGGTGGTCATCATGATGTGCTGGTTGCGGGTCGAGGGCTCCTCGGGATCGGGGGCCATATCCTCGGGCTTCTGGTCTTTGGGCTGCCATTGCCACGCGCCGGCGGGGCTTTTGACCAGTTCCCATTCGTAGCCGAAGAGCACGTCGAAATAGCCCATGTCCCATGCGGTGGGGTTGGGCGTCCACGCACCTTCTATACCGGACGTGATCGCGTCGCGGCCTTTGCCAGAGCCGTAGGTGGAGAGCCAGCCGAAGCCCTGTGCCTCCATCGCGCCGCCTTCGGGCTCGGCGCCCACATGCGAGGGGTCGCCCGCGCCGTGCGCCTTGCCGAAGGTGTGGCCGCCGGCGGTGAGCGCGACGGTTTCATAGTCGTTCATCGCCATACGGGCGAAGGTTTCACGGATGTCGCGGGCCGAGGCGAGCGGGTCTGGCTGGCCGTCGGGGCCTTCGGGATTAACGTAGATCAGGCCCATCTGCACGGCGGCAAGCGGGTCTTCCAGCTTGCGGTCGCCGGAATAGCGGCTGTTGGGTTTGTCCGACGTGGCAAGCCACTCTTTTTCCGAGCCCCAATAAACGTCTTCCTCGGGCTCGAAGACGTCCTTGCGGCCGCCGCCGAAGCCGAAGATCGGGCCGCCCATGTCCTCAATCGCCACGTTGCCGGCGAGGATCATCAGGTCTGCCCAAGAAATGGCATTTCCGTATTTCTGCTTGATCGGCCAGAGCAGGCGACGGGCCTTGTCGAGGTTGCCGTTGTCGGGCCAGCTGTTGAGCGGGGCGAACCGTTGCGTGCCCGAGCGCGAGCCGCCGCGCCCGTCGGAGGTGCGGTAGGTGCCCGCCGAGTGCCACGCCATGCGGATGAAGAAGCCGCCATAGTGACCATAGTCTGCTGGCCACCAATCCTGGCTGTCGGTCATCAGCGCCTTGAGGTCTTTTTTCAGCGCGTCCATGTCGAGGCCCTTGAAGGCTTCGGCATAGCTGAAATCCGGACCCATCGGGTCGGATTCAGGGGTGTTCTGATGCAGGATCTTGAGGTTCAGTTGGTTCGGCCACCAATCGCGGTTGGACTGGACGCTGAACCGCGTCGCACCATGCATGACCGGGCATTTGCCGGAGTTTTCGAGATCGTTGCCGTCCATTGAGTCTCTCCCACGGTTTGCTGTCTGACTGCGCCCGGATGCGTATGATCCGGGGCCGATTGCTTGTTTAAAAGACGTAAGCATTGCCGCGCGTTGTGCAACGCGGGAATCGCTTTTCTGGTGCGAAGCATAGCAAGGCATTTCAATGAGAATAAGTTGCATTTATTGATTGAATTGATAAATATTTCTTATGAAAAATATCTCACTGAAACAGTTGCGCTATTTCGAGGTGCTGGCCCGTACTGGCCATTTCGGGCGGGCCGCCGAGATTTGCGCGGTCACCCAGCCGGCGCTGTCGGTGCAGATAAAGGCATTGGAGGCCTCGGCGGGCGCGGCGCTCTTCGAGCGCACGACGCGCGAGGTGCGGTTGACCGGGTTTGGCGTGGAGTTTGCCGAGCGGGTGCGCGAGATCCTGCGGTCGGTCGACGAGTTGTCGGACCTTGCGCGCAAGGCGCAGGAGGGATTGAGCGGGCGGCTGCGGCTGGGCGTCATTCCGACGATCGCGCCTTATCTTCTGCCGCGGTTCCTGACGCGGCTGAATGCGGCGTTTCCCGACTTGGACGTGCAGGTGCGCGAGAGTATCACGCCAAGGCTGATCGCCGATCTGGGTGAGGGCGGGCTGGATTTGGCCCTTGTCGCTCTGCCGGTGTCGGAGCGGTCGCTGGAAGAATACCCGGTCTTCGAGGAGCCGATGATGTTGGTGCGGCCCGAGGCCGAGGCGCATGCGCCGGTGCCGGACGTGACGACCCTGCACATGCGGCGGCTGTTGCTGCTGGAGGAAGGGCATTGCTTTCGCGACCAGGCGCTTGCCTTTTGCAACATCCCCGGTGGCGGGCTGCGTGACGGCCTGGAGGGCACATCGCTGTCGACATTGGTTCAGATGGTGGGCGCGGGGATGGGGGTTACGCTGATCCCCGAAATGGCGGTGCCGGTGGAAACCCGGTCGGCGCCGGTGTCGGTGGCGCGGTTCCGTGACCCACAGCCCAAGCGCCAAGTCGGCATGGTCTGGCGCAAGACCAGCCCGCTGGCCGAACGGTTCCGCGCGATCGCTGACCTGCTGACGCAGGATGAGTCTGAACCGCGCGAGGCGGCTCAGTAATCCTTTTCGAAGAAGATGCCGACGCCGGTGTTGCCTGTGGTGCTGGTCGAGCCCTTGACAGTCAGGTTACGCCCGATGTCGAGGTTGAGATTGATCTCCTGATTGCCTTCGCTGTCGGCGGTGACCTCGGAATAGAGGTTTTCCGACAGGTAAGCGCCGGCGGTGACCTGTGTCGCGCCGTCCTCGGACGTGGACACGTCGAGATTGCTGAGGCCGAGGGCCCCGCGAATGTCCAGACCGCCCGAGCGCTGGCCCGAAAGCGTGGCGGCGGCGGCGACAAGCTGGGCCGCCTGGAAGGCCGAGATGTCGTCGAGGCCGCGCCCGAAGAGCAGGCGGGCCACGGCCTCGTCCTGCGGCAGGTCGGGGACGGATTCGAAGCGGACGGAAGGCGAGCTTGCCAGCCCCTCAATGATGGTGCGCACGAGGATGCCGTCATTCTCGGTTTCGGCTACGAAGCGCAGGTAGGGGTCGAGCGCACCGCGCAGGTCGATCACGCCTTCGGTCAGGTCAAGACGGCGGCCCAGAATATCGAGCCGTCCGCGAATGAGTTCGAAGAGGCCGCTGGGCACGACGTCGGCGGTGGTGCCCTGAAGGCGCAAGCGACCGCCCAGCTCGGCGTCAAGGCCGCGCCCGCGCACGAAGATCCGGTTCGGCGCGTTGATGACAAGATCCAGTGGGAAGGCGACGGGAGTGCCGCCGCTGTCCTGGCCGATGATCCCGGCGCGGGCGCGGGTTCGACGCACGTCGGCGGGCTCGCCGATATGGGTGATCTCGGGAATGTCGCCGGGGGTGCGGGTGCCGCTTCCCGACGGCACGCGCAGCTCGGTCCGGCCCAGGTTGACGGTGCCGCCGATGGTGGCGCCGCCTGTCAGCGGGCCGTTGATGCCGACCTGGCCCGACAGGGTAGTGGTGTAAAGGTCGGGGTCGGTCACGACCAGATCGTTCAGCGCGGCCTCCAGATTGGCGTTGAACGGCGCCGACAGGGTGATCGGCCCGCGCACGCGAAAATTGCCGCCGGTGCCCATCGAGGCGGTAATGTTTGTTTCGGCCCGGCCCGAGGCCAGGCGGACAGCGCCGGTGATGCCGGTGATGGCGGACGACAGGCGGGGCAGGGCGACGCGGCCGTCCGAGACGTTGATCACACCCGACAGGGAATTCAGCGCAGGCGGGCCGTTGACGCTGAGGTCGAAATTGGCAAGTCCGGTGATGGAGCGCGGCGCGAGGAACGGATTGGCCAGCGCGAGGGGCGCAGAGCCGTTCACGTCGAGATCGAGGCTGTTGCCGTAGCCGTTGATCGACCCGTTGACGCGGGCATTGGTGCCGCCAGGGCCGGACGCATTGAGCGACAGGCGGATCTGTTCGCCGGCCCGGTCGACGATCGTGATCGTGCCATTGGCCGAGACCGCGCCGGGGAAATCGGGAACGAAAATGCCAAGGTCTGCAAGCCGGGCCGACAGGTTGACCGGTGCGCCGGGGCCGCTGCCTTCGGCATCGACGGTCACGCGCGGCGTCTGGATGTCGATGTAGCGGATGCCGGGCGCGGACTCGCCCAGTGCGACGGAGGCGCGGGCGTCGATGCTGCCGGCGATCAGCTGATCGAGTTGGGCGATGCCGGTGCGCAGGTTGGAGCCGTCGATATCCGTGGTGATGTCGAGCGTGCGGCCGCGTACCTGGCCAGAGCCTTCGAGCGTCATGTCGAGGCTGCCGGTCAGCGGACGGTTCAGAAGCGGCGCGAGGCGCGACAGGTCGCTGGCATTCAGCATCATCTGGCCTTCGACCGGCAGCAGTGCATCGTCGGGGAAGACGGCGCCTGTCGCCGAAAGCGTCGTGCCAGCACCGGAGGCTTCGAGCCGCGAGATGGTGACCGCGCCGCCCTTTTCCCAGGTTGCGGCGGTGTCGAGGGTGGCGGGCCCGGACATGCGCGGCTCGATCCGGGCGAGGTCTGCGATGGCAGCCTTGAGGGTCACTTCGCCGTCATCGGAATCGAGCCGGCCCGAGGCGTCGGCCTCGAGCGCCGGCGTTCGGACCGAGAAGCGTTCGAGCACGGTGCCGTCGGTGTCGCGCTGTGCGGCGATGGACACTGTGCCTGCGCCGTTCATCAGCGCGTCGACGCGCGGCTCGCCGATTTCGACATCGTTGGTTTCGGCGTCGAGCACGATGTCGAACGCGCCGCCGCGGATGCGCCCGGAACCTTCGAGCACGACAGTCGCCGCGCCGTCCAGGTCACGACCCGCCAGTTGGGCAAAGCGCGAGAGGTCCTGCGCCGCGAGCGTCACCTTGCCTTCGGCGGGCAGGTTGGGGTCTTCGGGGAAGACCGCGCCGCTGCCGGTCAGCGTGGCTTCGGCCAAGGTGGCTTCGAGCGCGGAGATGTTGAGGGCATCGCCGGTGCTCCAGTTGACGGATGTCGTCAGTGTGGCAGGGCCGGACAGCGTGGGCTCGACTTGCGCGACGTTCTTCAGCCGTGCCTCGATGTCCAGCTGGCCATCATCGGCATCGAGCCGGCCCGAGGCGTTGGCGGCGATGGCCTGCGTCTGGATAGTGAGCCGCTCAAGCACGGTGCCGGTGGTGTCGCGGCGCGCGGCCAGCGACAGGGTGCCCTGGCCGGTCATCAGCGGGTCGAGGCGCGGTTGGCCGATGGCCAGATCGTTGGTTTCGGCCTCGAGTTCGATATCGAAGGACCCGCCCAGAAGCGTGCCGGTGCCTTCCAGCGTCGCATTTGCGGCGCCGGAGATATCTTGGTTCGAGATGGCCGCAAAGCGCGACAGGTCGGCGGCGTTCAGCGTCGCGCTGCCGGTGAAGGGAAAGCCGTCTTCGAGGCTTTCGAGTTCACCGTTGGCGGTGAGGGTGACGTTGCCGCTTTCGACGTCGAGCGCGTCGATCACAAGAGGCTGATCCTGTTGCCAGTCGAGGGTCATGCTGCCCGCCGGCGCGGCGCCAATGGCCTCGGCCAGCGCGGGATCGGAATGATCCACGCCTTCGGTATTGAAGGTGATGTCGCCCGAAAAGGATCTGTCGGGGGCATCCGTGATCTGGCCCGTGCCCGAAAGCGTGGCACGATCCAGTTGCAATCCGTTTTCCTGAACGAGGTCGACGATCTGCATTTCGGCCTGCCAGGCATCGTCCTGTGCGGCATCGAAGCTGGCGGTGAGCCGGGCGTTTTGAAGGGTTGTCGGCGCGCCGGAAATCGGAAGGCGCACGACGTCGCCCTCGTCGCTTCCGATACGGCCCTCAAGCTGGAGCGTTTCCGGCCAGCCGGAGGCCGAGAGCGCTAGGTTGCCCTGAAGCTCCAGCGCCTCGGAGGCGAGGGCCAGTTCGTCGAGCACCAGCCGACCGCTGGCCTCGGTCTGACCGGAGACGGAGAGGCGGGTGGCTTCGCCGAAGAAGGGTTGAAACTGTTCCTCGAAGAGCGGGCGTAGGTCGCCATCAAGATCTGCGGCAAACGTGTAGCCTTGGGTGTCGTCGCCGTCGATGGCGCCGACATTCACGGTGCCGCCAAAGCGTTCTTGGCCATCGGAGCTGAGCAGGATGCGAGCGGAGAAATCCGACAGGGGGGCGTCGCCGGTCACCTGCAGACGCAGAGCGGGCGTCTCCGGGATGCCGAGCAGGGTGGAGACGATGCCTTCGGGGCCTTCCTGGAAATCGAGATCGATCGCAAGGACGCGGCTTTCGTTCGCAAAAGAGCCTTCGAAAGTCAGGCTGTCTTGCCGGTCCAGCCGCTGGATGGCGAGGTTGGCGGTGCCCTCACCGTCGGCCAGGTTGGCGCTGCCTTCCAGCGACAGCCGGGCCGGTTCGCCAAGCACGGACTCTCCGAGTTCCACCGTTTCGATCTGGACCAGTTCGACATTTACCGAGACCGGCAATTCGGGCAGGGAGAACTGTGTCGCCTCGGCGTCGTCGGTGCTGACGGTTTCGCCCCCCGAGGGCAGACGTTCGAGGATGACTTCGGCGGCAGTAAGCTCTTCGACCTCCAGCCGGCCGCTCAGCAGGGCGGACCGGGACCACACGAGCGATGCGTCGCGCAGCGTCAGCCAGACGCCATTCTCGTCGGCGATTGTCAGTCGTTCGAGCGTGGCATTGGACGAAAGAGCGCCGCTAAAGCCGGTGACAGTTACATCGCGGCCCGCGCCGGAGAGGTTGTCCTGCAGCCAGTTCTCGATAAACGACTTGTCTTCTTCCTCCTGATCCTGGGCGAGCAGGGGCGTCGAGATCGCGAAAGTGAGAACGAGAAGGAGAGAAAGCAGTAGGCGCATCAAAATGCCTGTCCAATACCGATGTAGAACTCGTAGTCTTCGCCCGCGTCGCCGTCGAGCGGGGTGGCCACGTCAAAGCGGATCGGGCCGATGCCGGTGTCGTAGCGGATGCCGAAGCCGGCACCGGAATGCCAGTCGCCATTGTCGCTGCCGAAGCTGTCGCGACCGACAAAGCCGGTGTCGGCAAAGCCCACAACCTGCCAGGAGTCGGCCACACGTGCGCGCACCTCGCCAGAGAACGCAAGGAACGAGCGGCCGCCGCTGGTGTTGCCGCCGCCCAGATCGACGCCGAGCGACTGGTAAGGCTGGCCGCGCACGGTGTTGGAGCCGCCGGAGAAGAACAGCATGTCGGGCGGCACGTCCACGAGCGATGCGCCGGTGACCGAGCCGATCTGGCCGCGGCCAGCCAGCACGATCGTGTCGTTTTCACCAAAGCCCACGTAGGTCCGCGCGTCGGCATAGAGGCGGAAGGCCGGGTCGCCCGCGTCGAGCGCAAGAAACGGCGTGGCCTCCAGCCCGACGTAAAACCCTTCCGTGGCGTCGAGCGCGTCGTCGCGATTGTCGAAGGTCAGCTTGCCGGGCAGGAGCAGCAATTCGTTGGTGCGCGAGCCGAGGTCGTCGTCGATCTCGGCATATTGATAGGCGATGCCGATCTCGCCTTCTAGCTCGTCCGAGAAGATGTGCGACACGCCGCCGCCGATCTCGAAGGTGCGCTGGCGGTAGTCCTCTTCGTCCACTTCCTCGGCCCGGGCCTGAAGAAAGGCGGTGGTGTCGGGCGTGAAGGTGGCGGGGCGTTCGAAGCGGGCGGACAGGCGATAGTCGATGCCGCCCGAGTCGCCGCCGATGCCGCCGACCTCGCCTTCGATACGCAGGCGTTCGGCGCCGCCAAGAAGGTTGCGGTGCAACCAGAAGCCGCTTAGCGTCAGGCCTTCGAGCGAGGCGATTTCGGCGCCAAAGCCGATGCGGCGGGGCTTGGCGTCGATGACCTCGGCCTGGATATCGAGCGTGCCGTCGGGCTTGGGAACCTCGGCCTCGTTCAGCACGACCGAGCGGAACGCGCCGGTGCGGCGCAAGCGCTGGCTGGCGTCTTCGAGTTCTTCGGGCGAGAAGACCTTGCCTGAGGGCAGGCCGGCGATGGCGCGGATGCGGTTGGCGCGCACGGCGCTGGGGCGCGTGATCACGAGGTCGCCAAAGCGCAGCTGGGGGCCGGGGGACAGGCGGATTTCGGATGCCAGTGTCGAATTGCGGTGGTCGGCGGTGATCGACTGGCCGTCGAGTTCGACCTTGGCGTGGCCGGCCTCGCGCCAGCCGGTGACGCCCGCCTCTGCCGCGTCGCGGATGACGGTGGCGCCGGCGCGCTGACCACGAGCATAGCCTTCGGGCAGTTCGGATTCGGGAGCCACGGGGCCGATGGCGGCACGGGAAAAGGTGAAAGGCGTCCCGGGTTGCACGATCACGACGACACGGTTCACGCGGCTGGGCCCGGCGATGGGCGAGATGTCGGCCGCTTCGCGCCCGTCGACGCGGATGCTGACCACGCCACCGTAGTAGCCGGCGTCATAAAGCGCCCCCACCATCCGGGCGTAATCGGCGCGCGCGGCGGCCAGGACATCCTGGGCCGTCGCGTCTTCTGCCTCTGCGGTTTCGACGCTGAGGGAGGACCTGCTGAGGTACTCGACCAGGTCCTCCGATGCTCCACGGACCTGTACCGTGGCTTCGACCGCCAGCACGGGGCGGATCAACAGCAGGGTCAAAACGACAAACCAGGGCGCGACGCGACGACACTTGAACAACAGGCAGCTCCGTTTCCGGGGCCCGCAGCGGGCCCAAGGCGTGACGATGGGAAAAATGCGACGTGCGCCAGTTTCGCGCTGCGCGTCTCCCCATCCGGCAACAAACTAGAACGGGGGCAGCGGCATTCCCAGCAGGAAAGTTCATTTTCAAGGCGATCGGGCGCAAACACTTGCGTGATCGGCAAGATTTCTCCGAAGCGATGTTGACGCGGGTGCGCCGTATTGTCCCTGCTGCTCCCCGGGAGGCGCGTGGTGTCAAAGGTCCAGGCAATTGCCGTAACGCATGGCATCGGCGCAGCATCTTTGCCACCTGCTAATGGCCCGATCGGATCGGAACGCGCAGTGTCAGGCGATTGCCCATCGTCGCGAGAGGGAATATTACGTCCGGTAAGATAAGAGAACTCGATCCGTTGAAAGGGCACTTGGGGGACACGCAGAAATATTCTCAGGTCCGGACGGTGGCGTTGGTTATCATCGCCTTCGCCGTGGTGCTGTTCCTGCTGGTGCAGGCCCGCTTCATCCTGATTTCGCTGGCGGTGGCGGTGATCCTGTTCACGCTGACCTCGGACGTGATCCGGCTGATCGCACGGCAGAGCATCGGGCGGTTTCGCATTCCCAACTGGTTGGCGTCCATCGTGGCGCTCCTGCTGATCTCGACAGCGCTGCTGCTGTTGTCGTCGATCATATTGGCGCAGCTGAACACGGTCTTGGGCACGACGCTGTCCTATGCCGAGCGCGCACCGTCGGCGGTGGCATCGCTGTTCGCGTGGATGGGCGAGGACGTGGAGCGGGCGGTGCTGAACTCGCTCAACAGCGTCGAAGTCTCGGGATATGTGCGGACCGTGGCGGGGCAGGCGGGCAGCCTGATGCAGGGCACGGTGCTGGTCATCCTGTTCTTCGGCTTCCTGTTCGCCGAGCGGATATGGTTCGGGACCAAGATGTCGAACTTCTTTGACGACCCGGCACAGGCAGAGCGGGCGAACCGGATCTTCATCTCGATCATTCACCGGGTGAATTATTACCTGCTGATCAAGACGCTGGTCAGCCTGATCACCGGGGCGATGGTTTACGCGGTGGCGACGTTCTTCCGCATCGAGCTGGCGCTGTCGCTGGGGATACTGACCTTCATCCTGAATTATATTCCCAATATCGGGTCGATCGTGGCCACCGGGATGGTGGCGCTGGTGGGCTATGTCGAGACGGGCGAGGCGTCGGTGACGGCGGTGCTGTTCGTGATCACCGGGATCATCCAGTTCGTGAACGGCAACGTGATCGACCCGTGGCTGATGGGGCGGGCGCTGCGGCTGTCATCCTTCGGGATCATCATCAGCCTGGCGTTCTGGGGTGCGGTCTGGGGCATTCCGGGGATGTTCCTGTCGGTGCCGATCATGGTGATGCTGCTGGTGATTTGCAGCCATGTGCCGCAATTGCGGAAGGTGGCGGTGCTGCTCTCGCGCGAAGGTCTGCCCGAGGACGACCGCGAGCTTGACCGGCTGAACGAGGAAATCGAAAGCCGGAGGGCCTCCTGAGGCAGGCAGAGAGCGTCGGGCGCGGAGGACCTGATCAGTAGATCAAGGTGTCGCGCTGCCCTCCTTCGACCGACTGGCCGCGATACATGCCTTCGCAGTTGAAGGGCATGGTGACGGTGCCGTCCGCGCCGATGGCAATGAGACCCCCCGATCCCCCTATGGCCACGAGACCATGCATCACCACCTGCGCCGCGGCGTCGGTGACGGTCTGGCCGGCCAAGCGGATACGGGCGTCGATTTCATGTGCGACCGACAGGCGGATGAACGCCTCGCCGTCGCCGGTGGCCGAGACCGCGCAGCTTTCGTTGAGAGCGAGCGTGCCGGCGCCGATCAGGGGGCTGTCGCCGATGCGTCCGGCGCTTTTGGCTGTCATGCCGCCGGTGGAGGTGGCAGCGGCAAGGTTTCCGGCCCGGTCGCGGGCCACGGCGCCGACGGTGCCGTGGCGCCGTGAAGGGTCGTCGTCGAGCGTGCCGTCGGCCTCCATCTGCAAGGTCTCTTGCAGCGTGTCCCAACGCTCCTGCGTGAAGAAATAGCTCTCTTTCTCGAACGGCAGGTCGGCCTCGCGGGCGACTGTGTGCGCGCCTTCGCCGGCCATGAGCACGTGCGAGGTATGCTCCATGACCGCGCGGGCGGCGTCGACCGGGTGGCGCGGGCCGCAGATACCCGCCACGGCCCCGGCGCGGCGGTCGCGCCCGTCCATGAGGGCGGCGTCCATCTCGTGCGTTCCTGCACGGGTAAAGACGGCGCCGCGCCCGGCGTTGAACAGCGGCTCATCCTCCAACGCGCGGACCGCCGCCGTGACGGCGTCGAGTGCAGTGCCATCGGCGGCGAGCACCGACTCACCCGCCTCCAGAACGCGGGCAAGCGCGGCGTGACAGGCGGCTTCACGCTCTGCGCTCATCTCCGACCGGGGCAGAACCCCGGCACCACCGTGAATCGCCAGTGCAAATCCGTCGCTCATATCTTGCTCCTGCCTTGTTTCGTGCCGTTTTGGCGGGCTTTGGTTGCCGAGAATCCCACATAGCGCGGGATTCGTGACGTTGCGACCGCTTTTGCAGTTGCGGGGCTTGGTTAACGTGACATTCTTGTGAACGGGATGGTAACATCCACAACATATAGATATGAGTCCAGAGATGGATGGAGTTACTCGATGGATATGTCCGTGAAACCGTTGCCCCGGGGCAAACTTGTCGCAATTGGCGGCGCCGAAGACAAATCGGCAAAGGCGGCCATTCTTGGGCGGGTCCTGAAATTATCCTCTGCCGAGGCGCCGGTCGTCGGTGTGATCACCACCGCCAGCAGCATCCCCGATGAGGTCTTTCCAGCGTACGAAGAGGCGTTCAGCGCGCTGGGCGCGGCCGAAGTGCTTGATGTGCGCATCCGCGAGCGGTCCGATGCCGATGATGCCAAGATGGTCGAAATGATCCGAAAGTGTGACGTGCTTTTCATATCCGGCGGTGACCAGATGCGCCTGACCAGCATCTTCGGCGCTTCGGAGGCACTAGAGGCGATTCGATCCATTTACCTAGAGGGCGCCGTGATCGCGGGGACCAGCGCCGGCGCGGCCTGCCAATCAAGCACGATGGTATATGGCGGCAGCGCGATCGACAGCCTTCGCAAGGGCGCGGTGAAAATGAGCGCCGGTTTCGGCCTGATCGAAGGGGTCATCATCGACACCCATTTTCTGGAGCGCGGCCGATTTTCGCGGCTGATGGAAGTGGGGGCCACCAACCCCGAATACCTGGGGATCGGGTTGGGTGAAGACGCGGCCGTATTGTTCGAGAACGGTGTCATAAAGGCCTTTGGGCCCGGTCACGTAATCCTCGTTGACAGTTCGGACATAACCAGTTGCAATGTATTCGACTTATCAGACGGTGAGGCGGTGAGCGTCCACAACGTCGTGATGCATGCGCTGGTCGAGGGTGATGGATACAACCTGGCGGACCGGCAGGTCCTGAGTGCCAAACAGCTTGGGGCCGAGAGCCTGGAGCTGAAGGATGCGTATACTTGAACACCGTGCGCTGCGCGGACCGAACTACTACAGTCGCTATCAGTCGATCTATATGCGGCTGGACATCGAGGAACTCGAAGACCGGCCGAGTGACAAGGTCGACGGCATTGCTGACAAGCTGCAAGCGCTGATCCCCACGATTTACGAGCATCGCTGCTCTGTCGGAGAGGCTGGTGGTTTTTTGTCCCGGGTGAAAGACGGCACCTGGGCCGGGCACATGGTCGAGCATGTGGCGATCGAATTGCAGAACCTGATCGGCTTTTCGGTGGGCTACGGCAAGACCGTCGACAGCTACGACAAGGGTGTCTACCACGTCGTCTACCGCTATCGCGACGAAGCGAGTGGGCTGGCCTGCGGCGAAGAGGCGGTCGAGATCGTGCAAGCGCTTTACGATGGCAAGGACGTGGATCTGGAGCCGGTGATCGACAGGCTGAAAGAGGTCCGGGACGCGAACGCGCTGGGACCGTCCACCGGGTCGATCGTGAACGCCGCGAAAGCGCGCAATATCCCGTGGTACAATCTGACCGAAGGCACCAGCTATACCCAGCTGGGCCATGGCGTGAAGCAGCGCAAGTTTCAGGCGACCGTGACGGATGCGTCGGGCATCATCGGACACTCGATTGCCGACGACAAGGAGTGGACCAAGCAGGTGCTCGATGATGCCGGCGTGGCGGTGCCCAAGGGCTACATCTGTTATTCCTGGGACGAGATCAAGGATGCGGCTGACTGGATCGGCTGGCCGGTCGTCACCAAGCCGCTGTCGGGCAACCACGGGCGCGGCGTGACCACCGACATCACCAACGAGGAAGAGCTGAAATCGGGCTACGAGGCGGCGCTGGCGCGCTGTCGCGACGATTACGGAGCGGTGATCGTCGAGAGCTATATCAAGGGCGAAGATCACCGCATTCTCGTCGTCGGCGGCAAGATGATAGCCGCCGCCCGCCGCCGTCCGGCACATGTCGAAGGTGACGGCACCTCCACCATCCAGCAATTGATCGACAAGGAAAACGAGGACCCGCGCCGCGGTGTGGGGCACGAGAACCTGCTGACCCAGATCATCGTGGACGAACAGACGATGCGCCTGCTGGAGCAGGCCGAGTTGACGCTCGACTCCGTGCCCGCTAAGGGCGAGATCATCTATCTGAAATCCACCGCCAACATCTCGACCGGCGGCACCGCTACGGACCTGACCGACGAGGTGCATCCCGAGATCAAGTTCGCGATGGAACGGATCGGACGGATTGTCGGTCTGGATATCATCGGGATCGATATGCTGGCCGAAACCTTGTCCAAACCGCTGGACCAGCAATCGGCCGGGGTGGTCGAGGTCAATGCGGGCCCCGGTTTTCGGATGCATATGGCACCCACCCACGGCACGCCGCGGCCGGTCGGCGAGGCTGTTGTCGACATGCTGTTCCCGGATCCAACGGATGACGGACGTATCCCGATCACCGCGATCACCGGCACCAACGGCAAAACCACGACGACGCGCCTGATCACGCATATCCTGCGGCAGGCGGGCAACTCGGTGGGCATGGGCTGTACCGGCACGATCGAGATCGACAATCACGTCATCCTGCGGGGCGACTATTCCGGCCCCGCCGCCGCACACGCGGTGCTGCACGAGCCGACGGTGGAACACGCCGTTCTGGAAGTTGCGCGCGGCGGGATCATGCGCCGGGGCCTCGGGTTTGACGAATGCGATGTGGGCGTGTTGCTGAACATCGCGTCGGATCATCTGGGCGAGCGTGACATTCATACGCTGGACGAACTGGCGCGGTGCAAGACTGTGGTCGTCGACGCGGTCAAGAAGATCGGCGGCTTTTGCGTGCTGAACGCCGACGACCCGCTGGTGATGGACCAGGGCACCTACTGGGCGCGGGGCGAGATCATCTACTTCACGATGGACCCCGACAACCCGGACCTGAAGGACCATCTGGCCGACCACAAGATGGTTGTTACCGTGCGCCAAGGCCGGATCGTGCTGTTGCGTGGCCAGGTCGAGGTCGAGGTGGCGGCGGTCAACGACGTTCCGATTTCCTTCGAGGGGCACGCGCCCTTCAACGTGCAGAACGCCATGGCGGCCACGGCTGCCGCGCTGGCGCACGGGCTTGAGATCGACGATATCCGCGCGGGTCTGTTGAGCTTCCACCCGACACCGGCGCAGATGCCGGGGCGGACCAACTACTTCGAGGCCGACGGCGTGAAATGCCTGATCGACTATGGCCACAACGTCCCGGCGCTGGAGGCGTTGGAGCCGCTGGTCAACGGCCTGGGGCAACAGCGCAAGATCGCGGTGGCCACGGCCCCGGGCAACCGCCGGGACGAGGACCTTGCTGCGCTGGGTGCGCAATTGGCGAAGATGTGCGACGCGGTCTACGTTTACGAGACCGATGCGCGCGGACGCAGCGAAGGCGAGACCGGCAGGTTGATCGAACAGGGCGCGAAAGACGCCGGCGCCGCAGGCGCGGTCGAGCTCATCATGGACGAGCAAGCCGCGATGGATCGCGCCATTTCAGAGGCGAAGCCGGGGGATTTCCTGTTGTTGCTGGTCGATGACATCGAGGGTGCAACGGAACGGCTCAAGGGTCGTACCTATGGCACACAGGCGGATCTGGCGCAGACGTAACGGGGCGCGGAACGACACAAGACTGGGAACCGCGCCCGGTTTCGGGCGTTTCACCCATAGGGGACAGATATGACCAAGAACGTTTTCGTCGTCGGAATGAACGAATTGAACGCAGAGCGCCTGAAGCGACTGCGCGGCGTGGAGGATGTGGAGTTCCACCCGCTTCTGACCTCTGCCGAAGTGTCGGACACGCAGATTTTCGATATCCCGGACATGCTGCGCCGGGCCGAAGAGACGCTGGATGCCTTCGACGGCTCGATCGACGCGATCGTGGGCTATATCGACTTTCCGGTGTCCACCATGCTGCCGCTCTTGTGCGAGAAATACGGTACGCGGAACGCGTCCCTGGAATCGCTTCTGAAATGCGAGCACAAGTATTGGTCGCGCAAGGTCATGGCCGAGGTGATCCCCGATCATACGCCCAACTTCACCGCTTTTGACCCGTTCGACGACGAGGCCTTGTCCAAGATCGGCGAGGCGGGTCTACGCTTTCCCTTTTTCGTGAAGCCGATCAAGTCGTCCGGCTCGCGGCTTGGCTTTCGCATCGATAGCCCCGAGGATTTCGCCTACGCGACCGAGGCCTTCCGCGCCGAGATCAACGAGATTTCCGAGCCGTTCAATTATATCCTGAACAAGGCCAACCTGCCCGAAGACGTCAAAGCGGTGGAAGGGCATTACTGCATGGCCGAGCGGGTGATCGGCGGGCGGCAATGCACCGTCGAGGGCTACGTGCATAACGGCGAGGTCGTTCCTTACGGCACGGTGGATTCGATCCGCTATCCGCAGGTTCTGAGCTTTTTCTACTATCTCTACCCGTCCACCCTGCCGCCGCGCATCCAGGAGCAGATGGCCGAGATCACCAAGACGGTGATGAAGCATATCGGTTATGACAATGCCGGGTTCAACATCGAGTATTATTGGGATGAGGTGCAGAACCAGATCTGGCTGCTGGAGATCAACACGCGCATCGCGCAGTCCCACTGTGACCTTTTCGAGATGGTCGATGGGGTCAGCCACCAGCAGGTGACAGTCGATCTTGGCTTGGGCCGCAAGCCCGACATGCCCCAGGGCGAAGGGCCGGAAACCGTCGCGGCGGAGTTCTTCTACCGGGTGTTCTTCAACGACGCGACCGTGGCCCGTGCGCCGTCGCGCGCCGAAGTGGAGGTCGCTGCCGAACAGGTAGAGGGCACGCGCATCACCTCTTACGTCAAAAAGGGCGCGAAACTGTCGGAGCTGCCGGAGCAGGACGCCTACAGCTATGCGGTGGCGTCGGTCTGGATGGGGGCGCAGAAACAGTCGAAACTGCTTTGGAATTACGAGCAGGTGATGAAGCGGCTGAATTACGAGTTCACGGACATCGAGGAGTAAGCTGGCAGCGCATCTTGCCGGCATCCCCGTGAGGGCGAGATCCCGGGTTAGGCCCGGGATCGGGCGCTTTGGTGTCATCGGCTGGACATCCGCCGGCGCGGGCGGTACGCGGGCTCGGACACCACATCGCCCCTAGATCCGAGCGTTTCTCATGATAATCGACCATCCGCTGCCGCAGACCATCCGAGAAATCGAGCATCTTGAAATCCCCATGCCGGACGGCACGCGGCTGGCGGCGCGGGTCTGGATGCCGGAGGGCGCGGACCCAGAGCCGGTGCCGGCGATTCTTGAGTTCATCCCCTATCGCAAGAACGACAAGACGCTGGAGCGAGATCACGCCCGGGCGCCGTGGATGGCGGCGCAGGGCTATGCCTATGTGCGCGTCGACTTGCGTGGCACGGGCGAGTCCGAAGGGCTGATGACGGACGAATATACCGAAGAAGAGCTGCAGGATGGCTGCGATGTGATTGCGTGGATCGCGGCGCAGGACTGGTGCGATGGCGGGGTCGGGATCGTCGGGATTTCCTGGGGCGGTTTCAATGGCTTGCAGCTTGCCGCGCTGCGACCCCCGGCGCTGAAGGCGGTGGTCACGATCTGTTCGACGGATGACCGGTATGCCGACGACATCCATTACATGGGCGGCACGCTGCTGGGTGATCACCTGTCATGGGCATCGGTGATGTTCGGGATCAATACACTGCCGCCGGACCCCGCGCATGTAGGCGACCGCTGGCGCGGGATGTGGGAAGAGCGACTGGACGGGTCGGGCCTGTGGCTGGAGAACTGGATGCAGCACCAGACTCGGGACGCTTTCTGGAAGCATGGGTCGGTCTGCGAGGATTTCTCGGATATCGAGGTGCCGGTCTATGCCGTCAGCGGCTGGGCCGACGGCTATTGCCGCGCAGTGTTCCGGCTGGTGGAAAACCTGAAGAGCCCGGTGAAGGGGCTGGTGGGGCCGTGGTCGCATCGCTACCCGCATCTGGGCGAGCCGGGTCCGGCGATCGACTGGCTGACCGAAGAGGTGCGCTGGTGGGACCAGTGGATGAAGGGGCGGGACACGAGTATCGCGGATGAGCCGAAGCTGCGTGTGTTCCTGCAGGATCACGCCCGGCCACAGACACATTATGACACGCGCGAGGGTGTCTGGATCGACGAGCCGTCATGGCCGTCGCCCAACGTGGAACGCCGCGCGTTTTCGCTGACTTCTGACGGGGGCATTGGCGTGGAGGGGCCGCAGGACGCGCTGGACATCTGCTCGCCGCTCTGGGTCGGGCGGCATGGCGGCAAGTGGTGCTCTTACGGGCATCCAGGGGACCAGCCCGGTGACCAGCGGCGCGAGGATGCGGGCAGCCTGACGTTTCAGACCGCACCCTTGCAGGAGGATTGCCACATGATAGGCGATCCGGGGCTGACATTGACGTTCAAAGTGGACAAGCCGGTGGCGCAGGTGGCGCTGCGGTTGATGGACGTGGCCCCCGACGGTGCGGCGACACGGGTGAGCTATGGCTTGCTGAACCTGACGCATCGCGAAAGCCACGAGCAGCCGGAAAATCTGGAGCCCGGGCGCCAATACACGGTGCGCGTGCCGATGAAGCATGTCGCGCAGACCTTCCGCGCGGGGCATCGTATCCGGCTGGGCGTTTCGACCAGTTATTTTCCCATTGCCTGGCCGGCGCCGGAGCCGGTGACCCTGACCATGCTGACGGGAGAGTGCGTGCTGGATCTGCCGATGCGCAAGGACGCGCCCGAGGCGGTCGATGCCTTCGGCCCGGCCCGGTCGGCCGAGTTGCTGGAGCTGGACGTTGAACGCGCGCCCGGCGCGACCTGGCGTCTGGGCGAGGACGTCGAGACCGGGCTGCTGAGCATCGAGGTGACCGACGACGAGGGCGCGGCGACGATCCTGAGCCAGGGGTATTTCCACGCGGCCGCGGCCAAGGAACGTTACACGATTCTGCCCGAAGATCCGACTTCGGCCACCGGCGAGGTGACGTGGACCCACGAGATGGCGCGCGAGGATTGGAGCGTGAAAACCGTCACCCGGACACAAATGACCTGCACCGCCTGCGATTATCTGATCACGGCGCGGCTTGAAGCGTTTCTGAACGGCGATTGCATCCGCGAGCTTGACTGGGACGTTCGGATTCCGCGCGACCACAATTGACAACGGAGTAAGGCTGGCGAGCGCGTTCATCACGCCCGAGGTTATTTTCCAGTCGATGGAATGCCCGCCGTCTTTTTCAAACGGTCGCGGGGCCAGGATGATGTCGTTCGTTTCAGGCCGACAGCACTCAAACAGAGGTGCCCCGCCTGAAGCGACTTCACACTCAAGTGTAGGTAGTCAGCAGCGGGGGTGCTGTGGCACCTTGCCGGGGCAACTATTGTCGCCGGGCAGGTGGATTCACGTTGGGTTCTGTCGGAATCCGCAGGCCAATAAGCGGACATGGACAGTAGCCTCACGCTGAGGAACAGGGCGCCATTGCGCTAAAGTCAGGTGAAACGTGTGGCAGGAAAGCGTACGCGACGGCTGAGTCGCTGGTTGGTGAGCGATACCACAAGGGAAGGAACATCATGTACGGCATGCGGCTAAGCGAAAGCATTTGTTTCAGGACGCCTAAACATATCATCGGGTGCAGTTTCGCAAGGCCTGACGGGCGTCACGTGCATGCGGGCCGCCCTCTATGCGCAAACCGGGACATCAGCTGATGCCGTCGGTTTTGCTGAACGCCGCCTGCGACGTCACCGACAGTGACGAATCCTATGCCGCCGACCTGCGCAGGGAGCTTTTCGATCTTTGGGGAAACGTGCTGAAGCGGCGCGCGCCTCATGTTGCGGAGTGGGCGCATAGCGACACCGAGCACGTCATTCCGGCGGGACCGGGCGCCGTGCCCTACCTTCAGGCGCTGAACATCTGGTTCCAGCTTTTGAGGATCGTGGAGGAAAACGCCACAATTCGGGACCGACGCCAAGTTGAGACGCAAAGCGGGGCCGAGACCGTTCCCAGCAGTTTCGCGCAAGCGCTGGCACGCGAGGATCTGACGCGGGAGCGCTTTGCAGAGATATCACAAAGCCTGTCGGTAGGACCAACCCTGACGGCGCATCCGACCGAAGCAAAGCGTGTCACGGTTCTGGAGATCCACCGCAGGATCTATCGCAATCTGGTTTCATTGGAGGCGCAACGCTGGACCAGCCGGGAACGTGCCGCGATCCTTACCGATATCGAGGGTGAGATCGACCTGCTGTGGATGACGGGCGAGTTGCGGCTGGAACGTCCCGATCTGAGCGACGAGATCGAGTGGGGGTTGCAGTTCTTTCGCGACGGGATCTTCGACGCCGTACCGCAGGTCTTCGAGCAGTTCGAGCTGGCCGCCACGAACAGGTTCGGGACGCCTGACGCCGTGTCCCCCTGCATCCGCTTTCATTCCTGGATCGGCGGTGACCGGGATGGCAACCCGAACGTCACTGCCGACAGCACCGCTCATGCGCTGAAACGGGCGCGCGACGCGGTGATGGACATGTACAAGGAACATCTGCGGATTGCGGCGGAGCGCCTGAGCATCAGCAACAGGATCGTGCCGCTGGACCCAGAGGTGCAGGGCGAGCTTGAGCGTCTGGCCTCGCTTTCACCGACGCAAGACCGCAACCCCAACGAACTGTTCCGCCAGGCGATTTCGGCGATCCTGCACCGATTGGAAACGTATCGGCATATCAGCCATTTCATTGCCGATCTGGAAATGGTCGAAAAGGCACTTGAGTCAGTCGACGCGGTGAAACTGGCGCGCCGCTACATCCGACCGATCCGTTGGCGTGTCTCGGTCTTCGGGTTCAGCATCTACACGCTCGATATTCGTCAGAACTCCACGGTGACGACGGACACGATCGCCGAAATCTGGCGAAGCCGGGACGATGGCGAGGTGCCGGAATATGGCGATTCCGCGTGGTCGAAGCGGCTTCGGGCCGAGCTGGCCGAACCGGAACTGCCCGAGCCGGACCAGAACGCGTTGTCGGATCAGGCCATTGAGCTCCTCAAGCTTCTGAGCCTGATGTCGAAGCGCCAGTATGGCCCGGACCCGGCGGCGGTCGGCCCGTTCATTTTGTCGATGACGCGCTCGTCGGACGACCTGCTGGGGGTGTTCCTGCTGGCGCGCTACGCGGGCTTCGGCGCAGAGACGCTGGAGCTCAAGGTCGTACCGCTTTTCGAGACCATCAAGGACCTGCGCGCGGGGCCGGATATCCTTGTCGACCTTCTGAAGGTGCCGCTGGCAAAACGCAGCCTGACGCGGGACGGGCCCTTGATCGAGGTCATGCTCGGCTATTCAGACAGCAACAAGGATGGCGGTTTCGTATGCTCGACCTGCGAACTGGATCAGGCGCAGCGCAAGATCACGCGGGTCTTGGCGTCGCAGGGTCTGAAGCCTGTCTTCTTTCACGGGCGCGGCGGATCGGTCAGCCGCGGCGGCGCTCCGATGGACCGCGCCATCGCGGCCCAGCCGACGGATACCGTGAACGGCAGAATGCGCCTTACGGAGCAGGGCGAGGTCGTGTCGGCCAACTATGCCAATCGTGGCACCGCGGCGGCGCATCTTGAGCTTCTGGCGTCGAGCGTTCTGAAACATACGGCGGATGCGCACGATCCGCCCCGTGCGCCGGAATTCAACGATGCGCTGGATGCGCTGTCGGGCCTGTCGCAGACCGCGTATTCCACGCTTCTGCACATGCCCGGCTTCATCGACTATTTCCAGCAGGCCAGCCCGGTGGAGGAGCTGGCCATGCTCAAGATCGGCTCGCGGCCTGCGCGCCGTTTCGGCGCGGCGTCGCTGGATGACCTGCGAGCTATTCCTTGGGTCTTTGCCTGGTCGCAGAACCGGCACCTGATCACGGGCTGGTACGGGTTTGGCTCGGCCATCGAGTCGTTTCGAAAATTCCAGGGCACCCGCGGAGAGGAGACGCTTCGCGCCATGTTCGAGAAGACCAAACTGTTCCGGCTGATCGTGGACGAGGTGGAGAAGTCGCTCTTTCAAAGCGACCTCGGCATCGCTGGGGAATACGCCTCTCTGGTCACGGATGCCGACACCCGAAAGCGTGTCACGGAGGCGGTCCGCAAGGAATACGCGCTGGCCTGCGAAGGGATCACGTTCCTGACCGGCCAGAAGACCATTGCCGAGCGTTTCCCACGCATGAGAGCCCGATTTGACAGGATACGTCCCGGTCTGGACCGGATCAATGCGCTGCAGGTGGCACTGCTGCGCGATGTGCGGTCCCGGGATGAACCGAACCGGGTTTCTATTCCGCTGCTTCAATCCATGAACTCTATATCTTCGGGGTTGGGCTGGACCGGGTAGGCCGCGGTAGGTTGGCCGATTGGTGCCGCTAACTCAACAGCCATTCCCGGAATGCCTCAGCCTGCCATTTGTCCCTGTTGACCGACAGGTGGTAGCCCTCCTGGCTGGGGATCGATGCGGAATGCGCCCGTGTGACAAGCTTGTTTTCCAAGGCATATTGCGCCAGCCACGCGTTCGCCAAGACCACGCCGTTGCCCTGCGCCGCGAGGTGGAGTGCCATGCCGTAGGTGTCGGTATAAATGGACGGGTTTGGCACGGGTTCGATCTGTCTGGACCAGGCCTGCCAACCGCTGGATGTGCCGACCGTTTCGATCAGCGGCAGGTCTGCCACATCGCCATTCAGTGTCGGCGTCTTCAGCGCGATGAGGTCGTTCGGCAGGATCGCCTCGGCCTCGGGGCCGGCCTGCTGCGCGGACCCGAACCGTATCTCGACGTCAGCGCGGGTGGAGTGGAAGTCATCTGGCCAGATCGCGCTGAGAATCCTGACCTCCGTTTGCGGGAAACGTGCTCTGAACTCCGTCAGGCGGGGCGCTATTTTCCAATGTGCGACGCTGATCGAGGACGCGATCGTGAGCAGGTTACGGGACGGGCGTGTGTCCATGCCGACCATGGCGCGCGACAAGGCTTGGAGCGGCGCGTCGACCTCGGGCAGCAGACGGCGGCCCGCATCCGTCAGGGCCAATCCCCGTGCGTGGCGGATGAAAAGTTGGACGCCGAGCCGCGATTCGAGCGATTTGACCTGCTGGCTGACCGCCGACTGGGTGAGGCCAATTTCTTCGGCTGCGGTCGTGAAGCTGAGGTTGCGCGCCGCGGCCTCGAAGGAACGCAGCCAGCTGAGGGGAGGAAGAGATTTTGCCATGCGTTCAGGTAGGTATTAGTGTTGTTAATGCCTATGGGGGTAATCCCTTCGTTTGTCAAAATTTTCTCGGATTTCTAACTTGGGGCATCGGCAAAAGGATGATGCGATGACCCCTGAGATACGGAAAATTGTGACGTTCGACGAAGAGGTGCTGATCGAAGGATACCGTACCGCCAGCACGCCGTGGCGCATGTTTGCGGTCGCGGTCGTGTTACGAAATCCGTGGGCGGGCCGCTTCGTCGAAGACCTCGGCCCGGAAATTCGCGCATACGGCCCCGCACTTGGCAAGATGATGACAGACCGGATGATCGGCCTTGCCGGCAAAGGCGCGGCGATCGAAGCCTACGGAAAGGCGGCTGTCGTCGGTCTTGACGGCGAGATCGAGCACGCCTCGGGTTTGATCCACACCCTGCGGTTCGGCAATTTTTACCGCGAGGCGGTCGAAGCCAAATCCTATCTTGCCTTCACCAACACGCGCGGTTCCGCCAATGCGCCGATCATGGTGCCGCTGATGGACAAGAACGACGCCGGACGACGCTCGCATTATCTGACCATTCAATTCGCGATCCCCGATGCGCCCCGCGATGACGAGGTTGTCGTCGTGCTGGGGGCCGCCTTGTCCGGCCGGCCCCATCACCGGATCGGGGACCGCTATCAGGATCTGAAGGATTTGGGCCATGACCTCGACAACCCTGCATCGGTCTGAGGTTATGGGTCTGTCCGTGTTGGAGGCGGGCGAGGGGAGGCCTATCGTGCTGTTGCACGGTGTTGGTCTCAACGCCTTGGCCTGGGGCGCGCAGATCGATGTCCTGAGCCGTGATCATCGAGTGATTGCGCCCGATATGCCCGGCCATGGGCAAAGTGACTGCCTGAGCGGCTCGGTTTCCATGTCCGACTACGTTACGGCCGTTCTACCGCTGATCGAGGGCCTGTCCGAGCCTACACTGATCGCGGGTCACTCTATGGGGGCGCTGACCGCGCTGGAAATCGCGAGTTGCGCACCGTCCAGCGTTTGTGCGGTTGGGGTGCTGAACGGCGTGTTCGAGCGCGCCCCGGAGGCGGCTTCGGCCGTGCAGGCACGCGCCGGGAGCCTTGATGGCGTGCAGAACCCGGGCCCGACCCCCACGCTGGAACGCTGGTTCGGCACGCAGGGCTCGCCCGCGCGGACGGCCTGTGATGCATGGCTGCGCGCGGTGGACCCCAAAGGGTACAAGATGGCCTATACGGCCTTTGCCTGCGCAGAGGGTCCGAGCCGCATGGCAATCAGCGCGCTGACTTGTCCGGCGCTTTTCGCCACGGGAGGGCGTGACCCGAATTCAACGCCGGCGATGTCGCGGGCGATGGCGGCCCTTGCCCCGGATGGCCGCGCGTTGGTCATCGAAGACGCCGCGCACATGATGCCGATGACACACGCCGAAGAGGTGACCGCCGCGCTGGCCGATCTTGCGCGGGAGGTGTGGTCATGACCTCTTTGGACAGTCTTGCTCTGCGCCGCGCCTTCGGCAGTTTCATGACCGGCGTGACGGTCGTGACCACCCGGAACGCGGCGGGGGAGCCCGTGGGGTTCGCGGCCAATTCCTTTTCGTCGGTGTCTCTCGATCCGCCGTTGTTGCTGGTGTGTCCCGGCAAGTTCCTGTCGTCCTATGACAGCTTTGCGACCTGCCTTCATTTCGCCGTGAACGTGCTTGCCGAGGGTCAGGAAGAGGTGGCGAACACCTTTGCCGGCTACAAGGGCGACCGTTTTGCGCGGGTCGCGCATCGCGAAGACGCGCTTGGCAATATCCTTGTCGATGGTGCGGTGGCGCAGTTTTCGTGCCGGACTCATGACGTGGTCGATGCCGGGGATCATGCGATCCTGATCGGTGAGGTTCAGGGTGTCAGCCATGACGCCGGGCGGGGGCTGGGCTATGCTGGTGGGCGGTTCTTCAGCTTGGGCCTGGAGCGTGCGGCGTTGGAGCCGTCGGGCAATGCGGCGCTCTTTGGCGCGATCATTGCACTGGGCGATGATGTGCTGTTGGAAGCGACAGATCGCGGGTTTCGACCGCCGCAGGTCGTTGCGGAAGATCGCGAGAATTCACGCCAGCGCTTGTGTCAGGACGTGGCGGGACGGGGACAGCCGGTGACGCTTGGGCCTGCCTATTCGGTTTTCAACGACGGCAATACGCAATGCTCGTATTTCCTCGCGACGGCAAACGGCGGCGGCACCACCGGTTTCACCCGGTGCCCGGTCGCCGAAATCCCTGATCTGAAATTCGCCTCGTCCGCGATCCGCGACATGATGATGCGATACGCGGTCGAGACGCGGACTCGCAGCTTCGGTCTTTATATCGGTGATGCGCGACGTGGGGATGTACACCAGTCACAAGAAGGGACATGAAAATGGACTTCTCGCTTTTCGTGCATATGGAACGTCTGACGGAGGACCAATCGCACAAGCAGCTGCAAGCGGAGTTGATCGAGCTGTGCAAGATGGCGGATGACGCCGGGATGCGCGCGGTCTGGACGGGCGAGCATCATGGCATGGAATTCACAATTGCCCCGAACCCCTTGATGTCGCTGGTGCATATTGCCCATCATACCAGGAACGTGAAACTAGGCACCGGGACCGTCATCGCGCCGTTCTGGCACCCGATCAAACTGGCCGGGGAGGCCGCAGCCGCTGACCTGATGACCGACGGACGCATCGAACTGGGGATCGCGCGCGGGGCCTATTCCTATGAATACGAACGGCTCATGCCCGGTCTGGACGCGTGGGAGGCCGGTCAGCGCATGCGCGAGCTGGCGCCGCTGCTTCCTCAACTATGGACCGGTGACTGCGCCCATGATGGCGTGTTCTTCAATTTTCCCGCCACGACATCCGCGCCCAAGCCAGTTCAGCCCGGCGGCCCGCCGATCTGGATTGCGGCGCGCGACCCCAATAGCCATGAATTCGGCGTGCATAACGGGTTCAACATTCAGGTGACCCCGTTATGGCAAGGGCTGGACGAGATCACCACGCTGAAGCAACGGTTCGATGCGGCCTGCGACAGCCACGATGGCCCGCGCCCCAAGATCATGCTTCTGCATCATACCTATGTCGGATCCGACGCGGAGGATGTGGCGCTGGCGGCGCGCGAGTTGTCGCGGTTCTACTGCTATTTCGGCGCCTGGTTTCAAAACAAGCGCCCAGTGGAAAAGGGCTTGCTTGCGCCTCTGACAGAGGAAGAGATGGCAGGCAACAGGTTGATGAGCGCCGAGAATATGGCGCGTGACCTGACCATTGGAACGGCTGATGATGTGATCGAAAAGATCAGGAAATACGAAGAACTCGGGTATGATGAGTACTCGTTTTGGATAGACAGCGGTATGAGTTTCGAACGCAAGCGGGCCTCGCTCGAGCGGTTCATCGAAGACGTCATGCCGGCTTTCAGGTGAGGTGCAAAATGCCAAGCAAACCACATTTCCAGCTATTCATTGACGGTGCTTGGGCCGACGGGGAGGAGGGCCAGAGAATGGCATCGCAGAACCCCGCCACCGGGCAGGACTGGGCCACGTTTGCCTGTGCGTCTGCCGCGGATGTCGACCGTGCCGTTTTGGCCGCGCGCCGGGCGCTCGACGATCCGGAATGGCGCGACATGACCCAGACTCAGCGGGGCAAGCTGCTTTACCGGTTGGCGGACCTGATCGAAGAACACGCTCCGGAACTGGGACGGATCGAGACCACCGATAGCGGCAAGCTGCTTGCCGAAACCGCGAGCCAGTCTGCTTATGTCGGAGACTATTACCGGTATTACGCAGGATTGGCGGACAAGATCGAAGGGGCGGTCCTGCCGATCGACAAGCCCGATATGCATGTTTACACCCGTCGCGAGCCGATTGGTGTCGTCGCGGCGATCGTGCCGTGGAATGCGCAGATGTTCCTGACGGCGACCAAGCTTGGCCCAGCGCTTGCCGCTGGTTGCACCGTCGTCCTGAAGGCATCCGAGATCGCGCCTGCGCCGATGCTCGAGTTTGCGCGCCTGATTGAAAAGGCAGGTTTTCCCAAGGGGGTCGTCTCGATCATTGCCGGGGATGCCCAGAATTGCGCCATTCCGCTGACGCGCCATCCGGACGTGGACCGCATCGCTTTCACAGGCGGGCCGGACACGGCGCGGCATGTCGTGCGCAACTCGGCCGAAAATTTCGCCGTCACCACGCTGGAGCTTGGGGGGAAATCACCCATCATCGTGTTCGAGGACGCCGACCTGGAAGGGGCGGCCAATGGCCTGATCGCAGGCAACTTCGGGGCTTCGGGCCAAAGCTGCGTGGCGGGAACACGCGGGCTGGTGCACCGGTCGATCCTCGATGATCTGGCCGCAAGGATCGAGGACACGGTCAAGGGCGTCGTCGTCGGCGATCCGCTGGATCCCCATACGCAGATCGGCCCGCTTTGCACTGGCGAGCAGATACGGAAGATCGAGGCAACGCTTGCCGCTGCGGTCGCGGGCGGCGCAAAGATCCGATTTGGCGGTACACCGCAAGACCGTGCGGGAAATTACATGGCGCCGACCCTGGTCGAGTGTGTCGACGCCGATACGGAAACCCTGAAGGTCGAGATGTTCGGCCCTGTCATGTCGCTTTTGCCCTTCGATACCGAGGAAGAGGCCATCGCCCTGGCCAACAGCACGCCTTACGGTCTTGGTTCCGGGGTGTTCACGGAAAACCTGTCACGGGCGCATCGCGTGTCGTCTCGCCTGCGGGCCGGAATCTGCTGGGTGAACACGTATCGCGCTGTGTCGCCCATCGCGCCATTCGGAGGCTTCAACCAGTCGGGGTACGGGCGCGAAGCCGGGCTGGAAGCGGTTCGCGACTATACCTGCACAAAGACCGTCTGGATCAATACATCGGACCGTCCGATGGCCAATCCTTTCGTGATGCGGTGATGCATTTGTTGTGCCTCATCGGCGCTGTAAGCGTGTGTGACGGGGGACGGTGTTCGCGGTTCTGATCGCGCAAGTTTTTTTGCTGGGCGGTTTATTTCGACGTTTCGGACCTTGTAGCGGAACAGAAGGTAATTCCGGGCAGTTATGTGTCCTGATGACCTGTGGATTTGCAGTCCCGGTACCGGAAACGACCAAAGAAACGCGAAAGCCTGCATGTCTTATGTAGTTATCTTCAATACCGAGTCCGGGAAAGGCGACGACAACCCCGGCGCAGATACGCTCGAACGCTTGTTCGATGCGCGTGGCGTGTCTGTGACCATCGTGCCCGTGAAAGGCGGCGACGATATCGCGGCGAAGGTAGCGAGAGCGATCAAAGCCCCCGGGGTCGAATGCGTTGTCGCGGCGGGCGGGGACGGCACCATCTGTGCGGTTGCGGGGGCGCTGTCCAAAAGCGGGGTCGATCTTGGTGTTCTTCCGTTCGGCACGTTCAATTATTTCGCGCGGCGTTTCGGTATCCCCGAGGATATCGAAGAGGCAGTCGACGCGATCTGCGCCGGGCGCAAGGTGTTGATCGACCTTGGATGCGTAAACGGACAGGTTTTCATCAACAACGCGAGCATCGGGCTTTATCCCGCTATCCTGAAGCAGCGCGAAAGCATTTATCAGCGCTGGGGACGGTCGCGGCTGGCGGCCTACTGGTCGGTCATTGTGGCGATGGTGACCGTCTACAGCCCGCTGACAATGCGCATCGAGGTCGATGGGCAGCTGCAAAGCGCGAAGGCCCCCACGATGTTTGTCGGCATGAGCGCGTATCAGCTGGATGAATTCGAGATTGAAGGCGCGGATGCGGTCAGGAACGGCAAGTTCGCGATATTGCTTGCGCCGGATGTAGGCCGCTTCATGTTGATCTGGAAAGCGTTTCTGGTCGCGTTGCGTGACGTGCGCAAAGGCCGGGACTTCACCTTGCTGACCGGCGAACGCGCAACCGTCGAGACCAGGCGGTCTGCGCGGGATGTCGCCTTGGATGGAGAGCGTCGTCGCATGAAAGGTCCATTCGAGTTCAGCATCCTGAAGAACGCCATTTGCGTCCGTCTGCCCGATGCGACCAGCCAAGCAGCCGCGGCGGAATGATCCGGCTGGTGCAGATCAGCGACCTGCATTTCGGCAGGGAGGACCCCGACCTCCTGGACCCGCTCAGGACCGCAATACAAGGCGCGGCACCGGATCTGGTTATCATGGCCGGTGACTTTGTCCAGCGCGCGCGTGCTTCTCAGTTCCGACCCGCCGCCGACTTCATGAATTCGCTGGGTCAGCCGTGGCTGGGTGTGCCCGGCAATCACGATATTCCGCTTTATAATCTGCTTTTGAGGGCTTTGGACCCGTTTCGACGCTACAAGTGCTGGATTTGTCCAGAGCTTGAACCGTGCGTCGATCTGGGCGACGTCAAGGTCGTGGGTCTGAACACGACTGACCCGTGGGCACACCAGCGGGGACGCGTGGGAGAGAATGATGTTCACAGAGTGGGAGAGGCAATCTCCTCGAATCAAGGCGGTCTGACCATCATCGCCGCACATCATCCGTTTCACCATACCGCCGATGTGGAAAAGGATCTGATGATCGGTGCCTCGGAGGCGCTGGAGCACTGGGCCCAATGCGGGCCTCACGTCATCATGTCGGGGCATCTTCACCAGTGGTTGGTTGAACCTTTCGTGCGTCGAAAGGGCGCGAACATGACCTTGCAGTTGCACTGTGGCACCGGTCTGTCCACGCGGCGACGCGGCCATCCGAATGATTTCGCTGTACTGGATTGCACCGCCGAAGACGTCACCGTGACGCGGATGGTGGCCGAAGACGGCACCTTTCACGACTCCGGACGCACCCGGTACACGCTCGGCGAGCACGGCTGGGAAAGACGGGGCGCGCAAATAGAGCGATGATCGACGCGAGTGTCCTTGCAATCGTGCTTGAAGCGTTTTGCGATAAATCTGAACAACAGCTTATCGCGAGACACTTTAGTCGGCGGATTTGGGTTTGAAGGACGCTGCGGACTGATTGAACAGGATTGTGTTGTTGTCGACCCGGTGTCGGCCGCTATTTTGCTTGGACTTGTGCAGGTCGATGGCGCGTTGCACAGCCGGCCTTTCCTTGATCCGTGCACGCCAGTCGGCCACGCGCGGGAAATTGTCGAGCGAGGCTCCGAGCGGTTTGGCGATGAAGGCCCACGGGAATGCCAGCATGTCGGCGATGGAATAGTCGTCGAGGATGTAGTCTCGTGTTTCCAGCCGAGCCTCGAGCACGCCGAGGTTGCGGTCGTATTCGCCTAAGTACCGCTTGAAGCCGTAGTCGCGTTGGTCTCGCGGAGCGTAATTTCGGAAATGGCTGAGCTGTCCGCCCATCGGGCCCTGGTTGCCGACCTGCCAGAAAAGCCACTCCAGCAGTTCCTTACGGCGTCTGCGATGATTTTCCGGCGGGGCGAATTGGCGCGTCTTGTCCGCGAGATAAAGCAGGATCGCGCCGGATTCGAAAATGGATACGGGGGTGTCGCCCCAATCATCTGCGGGTGCGTGGTCGACGATAGCCGGCATCTTCGCGTTGGGGCTGATCTTCAGAAATTCTCGGGTGAACTGATCGCCCTCGCTAAGACGCATCAGGATCGGACGGTAGGCAAGACCCGTCTCCTCCAGCATGATCGCGGCTTTCCACCCGTTGGGTGTGGGGGCGTAGTAAAGATCAATCATTCTTCGCTGTCCTGTGTATCCGTCGCGACGCCGGTCGCGATCATCTCGTCGATCTCGGCCGCGTCAAAGCCCGCCGCTGTCAGCACCGCGCGCGTGTCTTCGCCCAGCCGCCGGGCAGGCGACGAAGTGTCAGTGGGAGTGGCTGAAAACCGCGCGGGTGATCTGGCCTGCCGCAGAGTGCCGGCCTGAGGATGGTATTGTTCCAGGACAATGCCGTTGGCGACGACTTGCGGGTGCGCGTAGACTTCGGCGCGTGTCAGGACCGGCGCGCAGGGTACGTCTTCGGCACTTAGCCGCTGCATCCAGCTCTCTGTCGTGTCCTGCAACAAAGCCTCCTGCGTTAGTTCAAGACGGGCAGGTTTGTTTTCTTCCCGCGCGGCAACGGTTGCGAAACGCGGATCGTCCAGCCAGTCCGGCCGGTCAACGGCGGCGGCCAGCCCCGCCCAGGTACTGTCCGTATGAGCCGAGACGGCCATCCAGCCATCGGCGGTCTGGTAGATAAGCTCGACGAAGGTTTGTGCGTTGCCACTCTGGTCCGGCTCCACCTCGTCGCCGACAAACGTGTAGCCCGCCATGTCCGAACTCCACAGGAAGGCGAGAACCGTATCCAGCATGGAGATCTGTACGTGGCTGCCTTGGCCGGTGCGGCTGCGGGCGAGCAGGGCCGCGGTGATGCTTTGGGCCGCCTGAACTGCGGTCAGTTTGTCGGGCAGAATGGTGCGCACAAGCCGGGGTCTCGCGGCATCCGCGCCGCCTTGTACGCTCGCCAGTCCGGAAAGTGCCTGTATGAGCGGGTCGTAGACAGGTTTGCCGGCCCAGTCGCCTTCGAAACCGAACCCCGCGATGGAGGTGTATATGATGTTGGGGCGTACTGCACGCACGGCCGCCTCGCCAAGGCCGATCCGCTCGGCCACGCCGGGTCTGAAGTTTTGAACGAAGACGTCCGCCGTTTCGCAAAGCCTCAGCGCGGCGTCAACGCCGCGCTTGTCCTTGAGGTTCAGCGTTACCGATTTCTTGCCTCGGTTGTTGTTCAGGAAAGAGGCCGAAAATCCACCGCGCCGACCGGTGACCTGGCGGCTGTGGTCGCCGCCTCGGGGATGCTCTATCTTGATCACGTCGGCGCCCTGATCCGCGAGGGTCATGGTGGCCAGCGGGCCAGAGATCATTGTCGTCAGGTCGATCACGCGAAACCCTTTGAGCGGTCCTGGCATATGGTAGGACTCCGTTCTTGTTTGCAAAGCACTGGACCCGTCACGATTTGGTGCTGCCCC
This sequence comes from Roseovarius sp. THAF9, assembly GCF_009363715.1. NCBI lineage: Bacteria > Pseudomonadati > Pseudomonadota > Alphaproteobacteria > Rhodobacterales > Roseobacteraceae > Roseovarius > Roseovarius sp. THAF9. The sequence continues at coordinate 2,760,124 of NZ_CP045404.1, read as the reverse complement.
TGGTTCTCATTTACACGGCTTGCGGCCCGAAGGCCAAGTGGCTTCGCCCACCCGTGCTTTGAGGACGAAAGCGAGGCTTGATTCCGGCACGTGCTGAAATTCAGCTGAAGGAGGCGCGGAGACGGGCCCTCTCGCTTTTGGAAAGCGCCGAGCAGGCCGACAGCGGCTTCTGGTTGCTGACACCGTCAAACCCGGAAAGATAAGTTTCCACAATCGCACGATCGAAGCCTACCGATTCATCTGCTGCGTGCTGACCGGGGAGGTCGCAGGATGATACGTCACCGCTACTACAACCGTCGGTGCGTAGACCTAGACCATCTCCGGATCGACTGGCAGAGAGACAACAAGCACGACGACTGGGCGCACTGGACGTTTGGGATGGACGGACCCGGACTTCCTCTAACGGCCAAGCGGGAATGCCTCCGCCGGAACCACTCAGCCGCTCACCCGCGGCATCCGGCGGGGCACTGTCCGGGGCACTTCGACACCAGGACGGCGTTGCCGGGTCAGCGGGGAAAGGATCAAAGAGAATTGGCTGGGGTGGTAGGAGACCTTCAAAGCCGAAGATTTGAACCTCTTTCTCCGCCGGCCACCTCGGATCGGGGCATTTCCCGGGGGCAAAACCGGACCGGACGGTCCTTTGGGTGCCGTTCCAATTGATCTCGTTGGCCTCGAACCGCGCCGGTAGAGCATGCCGTTCGCGCGCACCTCGTGGCTGGCCAGCCGCAGTTGGGTATAGCCCGAGGCCGAGGCATCGTCGCGCTCAATCATCAAGACCATGTAGACCTCGCTATCCTCGCCCAACAGGCCCATGGGGATCCCCTAGCGGAGCACCAAAAAGCGTAGGTGTGATGCGCGGTGCCGACCACGGCGTTGGGCCTGCCCATGACGCCCGAATAATAGCGCCAGGTGTCTATGAGCTCGCCCCTGACGTCGACTTTCTCGCGCTTGGCCGCCAATGCGATCACCGGCACGAGGCTGGCCAGCGCCGTCAATCTTGAAATTAGTCCCATCCCGTCTTCCTCAATAAAATGACGTGTGCGTCCAATGGAACGCATAAGAAACGAGTGCCGATCACAGGTCCAATCGCGTGTTCGGGGAGAGGGAAAAAGGGGGACGTGTGCAGACCTGTCGCAAGGGCGCCGTTCTCCTTCGGGCTATATCGGAATAGGCAGGTCTAGTGGTGAAATGTCCTCGCCAATCGGGCTAGTTGGTGGAATCAAGCGCAAGATCCATGTCGACCTTTGTATCGATGTAGACCCCATAAAGGGGATGATCGAATGCATGCATGATAAACATGCTGTCATTCCACGGCGCCGGTATATAGCGCTTCCATGACAGGCCATTGATCTGAGCGATCTTCTTAGCCGACTTCGATGCGTTGAAGTCTTTTATCGCGAGCAACTCTCCAACGTACTCGCAATGCAATTCGTTGTCAGGGCCAATGATATCGTCGAAATAGCAGTAGACGCGCGGTAGCATCTTTGCGGTTTCGGCATCAAAGATTTTGAACGCCGCCATTGTTGACGAATAATAATCCAAGTCGAACGATATGAACCCAACAGGCGCCAAACCCTCACGTTGACCGAACGGCTCGACCGTGTCAGCGACGTCTCCTATCACCAATTGGGCGGCTGTCAGTCTCGCCTTTAGCTTTGGAACGTCCATCTTGAATTGTTCCATCTTCCACGCGTAGGGCAGATCGCGGTAGTCGAGCGGCTTGGGCAACCCTTCCCCCACATCAAACCCGTAGACGTCCACACGCACGCCGACATCCTTGCCTATTTCAAGTGCCATCGCTTCAAGTGCCAGAAGCCCATTTCCCCCCGCGCAGCCAAACTCAATTACGCTGATCGCGTCGATACCAAGCGCTTTGGCCTGCATCGCTGCCCGGTGCACGCCATAGGCAAAATGGGGCCGAGGGTAGGCATCGAAGTTGATTTTTTCTTCGACTGGCGCAGTGGCATCGCGCATCAGCCGCCGTTGCTTGAAGCGTAGCGGGTCAAGCGCAAGCACGAGGTTTGCGCGCGCAACTCTAAGAGAATTCTTAAAAATCATCGTCTAAAGATTCCTTGAAACACTTGATTAGCGACTGAATTCTCGTCTCACCATCGCAGATGGCCAGACAAAGACTGTAAATTTCTAACTTGGTAAGTAGATGATCTTGGTTTTGCAAGGTTTTTTGCGGCCGCGCGACCAGAAGGTCGTACGGTAGCATGCGCCGTATTTGCGATCAGTGAGAAAAGGTTAGTGGTTGGTGGTCCATCCACTTTGGTTACCTTTCTCCATGCCTCTTTCCATTATGTCTAACGTCAGCACCTACCGGACAGATTTAGGTGTTTGAGGAACGGAGGATTTCTGGTTCATCGAAGCCATAATGGAGCGAAGATGAACAAGAGATCCGGAACATCCAAGGATGCTGCTGACAAGCTTGTTAGGGGTATCAAGCGTAAGACCCGCAAGCACTACTCGGCGGAGGAGAAGATCCGCATCGTGCTTGCCGGGATGCGGGGCGAAGAAAGCATAGCGGCCCTGTGCCGTCGTGAAGGGATCGCTGAGAGCCTTTATTACAGCTGGTCGAAGGAGTTTCTTGAGGCTGGGAAGAACCGGCTGGCGGGTGACACAGCCCGTCAGGCGACAGCTCCCGAGGTCAAGGAACTGCGCTCTGAGGCAGCCGCGCTGAAAGAAGTGGTCGCGGAGCTGACACTGGAGAACAGGCTGCTCAAAAAAAGCACGTTCGGGGATGGGGAGGACGACGCATGAGATACCCAGCCTCGGAGAAGCTCGAGATCATTCGGACAGTCGAAGCCTCGCATTTGCCGGTCAGGCGGACCCTGACCATGCTCGGCATTCCCAGCAGCACCTATTACCAGTGGTATGCGCGGTGGGCCGATGGCGGCGTTGACGCTTTGCGTGACACGTCCCCGCGGCCTCGGGCGGTGTGGAACCGCATCCCGGACGAGATCCGCGACGCCTTCGTTGAGTTCGCGCTGGATCATGAGGATCTGACGCCACGGGAATTGGCGGTCAAATACACCGATGAGAAACGGTATTTTGTATCTGAGTCCTCGGCATACCGCATTCTCAAGGCCCAGGACCTGATCACGGCTCCGGCCCATGTGGTGATCCGTGCCGCCGATGAGTTCCGGGACAAGACAACTCGGCCCAACGAACTCTGGCAAACCGACTTCACCTATCTCAAGGTCATCGGTTGGGGCTGGTTCTATCTCAGCACGATCCTCGACGATTACAGCCGCTACATCATCGCGTGGAAGCTCTGCACGACAATGAAGGCCGTGGATGTGACGGACACGCTGGATCTGGCGCTGGAGGCCTCGGGCTGTGCTCATGCGACAGTCGTTCACAAGCCCCGGCTGCTCAGCGACAACGGCTCGTCCTACGTTGCGGCCGACCTGGCCGACTACCTCGATACCAAAGGTATGGATCACGTCCGCGGAGCGCCGCACCACCCACAGACCCAGGGCAAGATCGAACGCTGGCACCAGACCATGAAGAACCGGGTTCTGCTGGAGAACTACTATCTGCCGGGGGATCTTGAACGCCAGATCGGCGACTTCGTCGGATACTACAACACTCGGCGATACCACGAGAGCCTGGATAACCTGACGCCGGCTGACGTCTACCACGGTCGGGGTCGGACGATCCTGAAAATGAGAGAGGAGATCAAGAAACAGACAATCCGAAAGCGCCGGTTGCAGCACAAAGCCGCGGTCGCCTAAACTCAAACAGAAACCGAACCAGAGCCTCCGTTACCAAAACAAACGACTTGTCCGAAAAACTCTGAAGACGGACACCCGAGGCCTCCAGCGCCAGATCCAGCGTGTCCGTCACATCCACGGCCTTCATTGTCGTGCAGAGCTTCCACGCGATGATGTAGCGGCTGTAATCGTCGAGGATCGTGCTGAGATAGAACCAGCCCCAACCGATGACCTTGAGATAGGTGAAGTCGGTTTGCCAGAGTTCGTTGGGCCGAGTTGTCTTGTCCCGGAACTCATCGGCGGCACGGATCACCACATGGGCCGGAGCCGTGATCAGGTCCTGGGCCTTGAGAATGCGGTATGCCGAGGACTCAGATACAAAATACCGTTTCTCATCGGTGTATTTGACCGCCAATTCCCGTGGCGTCAGATCCTCATGATCCAGCGCGAACTCAACGAAGGCGTCGCGGATCTCGTCCGGGATGCGGTTCCACACCGCCCGAGGCCGCGGGGACGTGTCACGCAAAGCGTCAACGCCGCCATCGGCCCACCGCGCATACCACTGGTAATAGGTGCTGCTGGGAATGCCGAGCATGGTCAGGGTCCGCCTGACCGGCAAATGCGAGGCTTCGACTGTCCGAATGATCTCGAGCTTCTCCGAGGCTGGGTATCTCATGCGTCGTCCTCCCCATCCCCGAACGTGCTTTTTTTGAGCAGCCTGTTCTCCAGTGTCAGCTCCGCGACCACTTCTTTCAGCGCGGCTGCCTCAGAGCGCAGTTCCTTGACCTCGGGAGCTGTCGCCTGACGGGCTGTGTCACCCGCCAGCCGGTTCTTCCCAGCCTCAAGAAACTCCTTCGACCAGCTGTAATAAAGGCTCTCAGCGATCCCTTCACGACGGCACAGGGCCGCTATGCTTTCTTCGCCCCGCATCCCGGCAAGCACGATGCGGATCTTCTCCTCCGCCGAGTAGTGCTTGCGGGTCTTACGCTTGATACCCCTAACAAGCTTGTCAGCAGCATCCTTGGATGTTCCGGATCTCTTGTTCATCTTCGCTCCATTATGGCTTCGATGAACCAGAAATCCTCCGTTCCTCAAACACCTAAATCTGTCCGGTAGGTGCTGACGTTAGACAAACTCGCCCCAACACGCATCTGATTGCGCGTTTATGGGTCGGTGTCCTAACCTTAAACGAGGACGCTTTCAAGGATCACAGCAACTCGTCTCTCGAGTGCACCTAAAGAAATTACTAGACAGAATCGTTTTGAGAAAGTTTTCTTCCGATACAACTTTTTCGTGTGTGGAGTTTTTTTTGGATTAGTTTTTTCGGGGGAAAGCATGAAGTTTCGCTCGCTTCTTTTGGCTTTTTTACTGAGTGGTTGCGCTGAGTTTATCCTAGAGCAACAAGTTCAAGGGGTTGAAGGAACTCACAGACAACTCGACGATTTTGACGACATGAAAATGCTTGCATGTCCTCGGACTTCTAAAAATTCACATAGTTGTTCGTTGTCCGGGGCCGTTCGTCTAGCATTCGATCAAGCTGATGCCTATGCCCGTGCTGCTAGGCAATCACAGAATATTCAGGATGTCTCGACTGGTGCACTAATAATTGCAGCTGGTGCCACGGTTTTGGGCGCTGTCGATGGCGTCTCGGACGAGACATTGGTTAGAAGGGCTACTGGGGCTGTGGCAGTTCAACAAGCTGGCTCAAGAGCGGTCCCAAAAACGGCGATACAGTCGTTGTATGAAGGCGCCTCTCGAATGAATTGTATAGCTCTTTCTGGATCACTTTACGAAGAAGTTGATCTTGAAGACTACAGCCCAGGTAGTTCAAGCAATGCGATACCCGTTCAATTTGCGTCCTTTGTAATGGTCCTCGCCATGCGAGAAGTTGAATATAGAACTTTGTATGGTACGACGCGCGAAGTTGCTAATTTTTCTGCTTTGGTGCAAGCGTTCTCAGCTGCGATAACAGATGTATCCGGTATTCCAGAAATCCCAGAAGAAGATGGGAATATTTCTGCGCAAAGTTCTGCAAGTGCTAGCGATACTGGGGGCGGCACCGTCTCAGTAATTGTACAGAATGCCGCTCTAGAACGCTTCTTCAAGGTAGTCGCTGGGTGTTTGAGTAGCGATGGAGTGGCCCCTGAAACAAAAGACGATTAGACAACTTGGCCTTAACGGGCGAAGTCCTTGTGTATGCAGCTTTGACGAGATCTAGTTTTTGGGCAGTTGCTAGCCACTCACAATCATTTCTTGAAAATGAGTATCTATTTTTTGAGCCGTCTGAAAATCCTGTTGAAACACTAGCGGATGTACGTCGTGCACTTCAATCGCATTAGTTCAAGTACTCTCACGTTTTTAATGCTATAGTTGTTGCCCATTTAGCTGGCTCAGTTAGGTGTCGTGATGCTGCAGCCGCAGCCCACGTAGCCGACATTCATTCACGCATTCACGGTTGCATACATAAGCAAGCCTTCGAGGCCTCAAGCAAAACCCATGAAAACTGCTTAGCTTCGTCCCATTGCTAGGGCGACTGCCCATAAATAGGCTTGAACTCACGGCTGAAGCGCGACGGGCTGAGGTAGCCTACATCCATCGCTGTTTCGTCGACCGTCATGCCTCAAGCAATCTTCATCGCGGCGTTGTTCAGGCGCATGCATTTCACGAGTGGGTAGCGCAGATCAAGCGGAGCAAAAAACTAATGGTTCTTACGGTCAGATTGTTGAGCACACAATCAAGAAAAAAGAGTTATGACTGTCAAAGTAAGCTCTGATCGTCCATTTGGAAGAGTTATTGAATGAGAAAGAGGATCGTCGCACTAATACTCTTCACGCGTGATGCACCCGGCGCCAAACTGATTGCTTAAATCCTTAAAGTAGAGTACATTGTTAACATTTTCAACGATAGGAGTTCTGTCATAAAAGTCGTTATCAAATTTTAATTACTGCAATTCTGGCGCTCTTCCTTGCGGTCGCACAGGCATTCTTTGGCGACGTTCAACAAGCGTTTGTCGGCGAGGTGATGCCTCTCAGATAAGTAATTTTCCCGTACCAGCATTGATGCGCGTGCCTAACCGATGTCCGGGAGTGCGTCTAAGTATACCGCGTCGAGGGCCAGCCTGACCTGCCATGTATTCTGCCCATATTTCTCCAATGCGCCACAGCACGCAGGAACTTGCCATGAAAAAGTGCCTCAAATTCCTTCATTTCTCAGCCGCCTTCGTATTCAGCGCCGCTGCACTGCCGTCCTCCGCACAGCCGCTATCCGAAGTTTCTACTGCCTGCACGGGCGGCGACCTCACTTGCCTCGATCAAGGCTGGTCGGAAGAACAAAGGCAATGGTGGTACACGGTCTCGCAAGGCTCGCGCCTGATTCCGCTCTCTTGGGCGCTGGCCTTGAAGACCGCTGACGGCACCTCAGCTATGTATGGCCCCGCCAACCTCGCGCGGCTCGGCTACCTTCCCAACCCAGCCTCTGTTGCCAACCCCGAGGGGCTGCCTGTGGGCTTCGTTGTCGATCATGATCCGCGGCGTACCGCCGACCTCATGTGCGACACTTTCCCCGAAACCTGCCGATCCCGGACGATGCGCGAGCCCTGGATCGGCCTCAACTGCTCGGCCTGCCATACGATGGAAATCACCTCGAACGGAACTCGCTTCCGCGTCGACGGCGGCCCCGCGCTAGCCGATTTCGACGCGCTGGTGAACGGCACCGAGGACGCCCTGCGTGCTACCGTAGCCGACGCCGCCCGTTTCCAGAGCTTCGCCACGGCCATTTCCGGTGGCCAAGCCGATGCCGAAACGCTCAGCTCGCTCCGCGATCAGCTCAATGAACAGCTCGACTGGATGGCCGCGCTGCGCGCCATCAACCACGGCGAGGTCATTGCCGGTCCTGCCCGCCTCGATGCGCAGGGCCACATCTTGACCAAGGTTTCCATGATCAACGGAGCCGCGAGCCCGGCGGACGATTTCGCCTCTGATGCACCCGCCAGCTACCCGTTCATCTGGAACACCCACCAGCAAACCCTGCTCCAGTGGAACGGAATTGCCCCCTCGATCCTTAAGCTTCCGCTCTTCGGACGGACCACGGATTTCGGCGCGCTGGTCCGCAACGTCTCCGAGGTCATCGGTGTCTTCGCCCACATTGAAGCCAACCGTGGCTATGCTGGGCTTGGCTATGACAGCAGCACGCGGCTAACCGAGATGGTCGGACTGGAGCGCCTGCTCTCGCGCCTGCAATCCCCAGTCTGGCCCGAAGATATTCTCGGCGCGATCGACCCGGTTCTGGAGGCGGAAGGCCACGTGCTGTTCGAAGCCAACTGCCGCCGCTGCCACGCGCATCTTGAACCCGATGACCTACGCACGCCCGCTGGCGACCAGATGACCAATCTTCTCGAATCCGGCACCGATATATTCTTGGCCTGCAACACCTACCTGCGCACTACGGCGTCTGGCAACATGGAAGGCCAGCGCACCCTTGGCTTCTTTGGCGACAAGATCGACGAGGTCGATGCAACGCGAAAAATGCTCATTAACGCTTCGGTCGGCTCGATCATCGGTAAGGCGGACGAACTGGTCTCGGCGCTGTTTTCTGACATCGAGCCCGAGCGCGGTACCATCATTATGGACACGCCTGCCGGAGAGGTTCTCCCCGGCGTGGTCGACCCAGTGAAAAAAGAGCGTGCTCGCCAGTGCCTTACCGCGTCCGATCCGCTTCTGGCCTACAAGGCCCGCCCGCTTAACGGCATCTGGGCCAACGGCTCGGTGCCAACGCTCTACGATCTCCTCCTACCCGCGCGTGCGCGCAATTTCGCTGCCGCCGAAAGTGACGGCTCCGGCCCGTTCCGCCCCGAAACCTTCGGCGTTGGCTCGCGCGAGTTCGACCCCGTCAACGTTGGCTTCACGAGTGGCGGTGCGCCCTGGACGTTCCGCGTTCGTGACGACGACGGCAATATCATCCCCGGCAATTCCAACGCCGGGCATGATTATGGCAATGCGGCGTTCACCGACTCCGAGCGCCGTGCAATCGTTGAATATCTGAAAGGACTTTGACCGTTCCAAATTACGGAGAACGGAGAAAACTTGGAGGGAACAGTGATTTATCTCGCTCGCACCGTGGCGTTGGGTGCCGTCCTCGCAACCCTTGCCCTCCCGGCGCTCGCGCAAACCCGCGACATTGTCTGGGAAAAACGTGTAGTTAATCGAGACCAGGCACAACTTGCGCAGCAAGACTTTCTCCTGACGCTTTACAACACGGGACGCCTGCCGTTTCGCGAAGTTCCGATGGACGGTCATACGACACCCGAAGAGGTGATGCGCGCGAACGGCGCATGGGTCGGCCCGATGACCGAACAGATCGCGACCCTTCTATGCCAATTGAACGAAGCCAGGTGCGATCTTGTGCCATCGGACTCGAACCGGAACAAGGATGTGCAAAGCGTTGCTGGTGTCTTCGCCAAGCCGGAACGCTGGACCGTGAGACCCACCGATACGATCACGATACCCGATGTGCGGATCATCCAGATCTCCCGCCCTGAACCGGCACAACCCAACGCAACCGTCGAGGTGCCGGATTTCAGGATCGAGCGAATCTGCCTGACCGATTCGCTTTGCTTTGACGATTACGTCACCGACCCCGACGAACCTCTCGGACGCTTGCGCGACATTGTCGTGGCAACCCGCGAGTCGAACAAGGCGCCTTTTCCTCTCCGACTCGTGCCGCACCTCGCCGCCAGGGTTAACGTGTCCGAGCGCCCGATCGAAGACTACGAAAGGCTACGCGCTACGAGCCCGACCAACCACGATTTCTCCGACACGGCGTTCCAGAAGTTCAACCAACGGCTGTCGAAAGACCTCATCGCGCCAATCGAACTGCAGTTCGAATCCAATCACGGTGCCGGTCTCTTCGCCAGTTTCGCGCAAGAACCGCTTGCTACACATCAGCAGATCATTCTCGACTCGTTCTGCAACGTCGCCGTCCACGGTAAATGCCCGGAGATTGAAATCAACGCGATCCTCCCCTTCGTTATCGGCGTCATCGACCAGACACCCGAGATACATTGCGACTTTGGCGACAACATCCGCGTCCTCAATCTGAGCATCGTCGATGGCGACGGCGATGGCGCGGCCCAGGGCGCGACCACTGATTGCGACGACGACGTGCGGCATCCGGACCTCGTCCAACGAAAGCACCACGGCACGCACGTGCTGGGCCTCCTCGCCGCAAAGCAGAACGCCCGTGGCGTCGGTGGGCTGTTGGGCGACGTGCCGAACTTCTCCTACGTGGTCATCCCGTTCGACGAGGCGACCGACCTTCAGGGCGATCCGAACTTCCCGGTGCATCTGGCGGATTCAATTCGTCGCGCGGTGATCGAAGGCGTGCGGATCTTCAACTTTAGCTCGTCGTATCGCGTTGTCGACGAGGCCGAGAAGGATCCGGTTCTGGAAGTGATCGAAAGTCTCGCCGATCACATCCTCTTCGTCGCAGCCGCCGGCAAGCACGGTGTGAATGCCGAGAAGGGCACCTGCCCCGCCAAACCGGCCTGCTACGCCCGCTCGTTGCCGAATGTCATTGCGGTCGTCGGGCTGGAAGGCGCACTTGAAAGCGTCGAGCTTCTGAAGCAGAAGGACGACCCCGACAAGTTTCTCACCAACTACGGCGCCAGCACCTTTGCAGTCGGCGCGCCCGCGCGCAACATCGTCTCAACCATCGAAAAAGGCGCCTTCGGCGCGATGACCGGTACTTCGCAAGCCGCCCCGCAGGTCACCGCCGCCGCCGCGCTCTTGATGCAACGCGGCAACCTTTCCCCGACGAAAACACGCGAACGGCTGATTTATTCCTCCCGGCTGTCGACCGACGCGGTCGAGCAGCTTCAGGGCGGCGCGCTCGATGCCAGCGCGGCATTGTTGGAAGAGGACTGGATGCAGCTGGACAACGGTTGCGTGCTGTCGGGCGACGTCCGGAACTTCAAGAAGCATGTGGATCAGCAGTGGAAAGACGCGGATTTCAAGTTGAAACTGCTGTCGAACGATGCCGTTCTCACTCGCCCGATCGGGGACATTCGCCGCCTTCACTGGAAAGATGACGAAGGTATTTTCTTCTATGCCAACGGCGACGGGTTCGGGCGCGCGCACGCTAGTTTCGACGACAACCCAGAAATCTATCGCATCCATATCGACGTGAAATCCTTCTCGGACGCCTGCAACGGCGAATTCGACGACAGCGTTCACAAGGTGCAGCTTTCCCGCCTCGTGGACTTCATCGCGAGCGCAAGATGACCCTTCGCACCTCCTGCACGGCGGCGATCGTCGCGGCCTTGCTTGCCGGGGACGGCTCAGCCCAATCGCATCGCGGCGGCGTGGTCAGCAGCTTGAACGTCGAGTTTGACCCGCCCGGTATCGTCGCCGGGGACCGCAACCTTGCCTGGGTTGCTGGCATCCCGGCCCCCGTGCAGGCCGCAGTCGGAGCCGAGCCAGAGATGAACCTGCGCCTGACCATCAGCGCTCTGCCCGACACCCGAGATTTTGTCATCGAGATCACCAACGCTTTTGGCACCGTCTTTGAGACCATTCGCGGCGAAGATCTGACTGTTGGCGAGGTCTACTGGACCCTGACCGTGCCTGCGAACTTTGCAGAGGTCAGCGTCTACGGCGTCGACGCCCTCGACGGCCTCGCATTCGAGATCGACCGTGTCGCCTTTCCCGTACCCGGAGGCGCGCTGGAGTCGATCTTCGGCGACAACGACCTGATCGGCGTTGACAACTATGACGGCGATCACGCTGATGTCGTCGCCAGCGTCGAGAGCGCGGTCGGTCGCCTGACGTTCTTCGTCGACGACATCGCACGTGACTATTGCACCGCCTTCCGCGTCGGCCCCGACCTCCTCCAGACCAGCCGCCACTGCATTCGCGACGATGCCACGTGCGACGGCGCCAAAATATTGTTTGGCTACAAGAAAAACGCCTTCAACGCGACGCTGCGCGGACAGGAGGTGGCGTGCGCGGAGGTCATCGCAGCCGAAGACGAAAGCGCCGCAGACACCGTATTGCTGCGCGTCGTACCCTCGCCGGATGACGAATACGCAACAGTCTCCTTCCGGGATTCCGACCCCGATTCTGAGGAACCGCTGTTCATCGTCCAGCACCCCGGCGGCGCAACCAAGCAGGTGTCAATCGTCGGCTGCGGACGTGAGGATGACGTCATCACCGGGGCCGAACCCCACGCTTTCGGTCACACCTGCGACACCAAGGGTGGCTCTTCCGGCTCGCCAGTGTTCAGCCTCGAGGGTCTCGTCGTTGGGCAGCAGCGCGCAGGCCACGGCAACCCCGATATCACCGACAAGCTTAACCTCGCCACCTTAGGCACGCTTCTGACCGGTGTCGACGCGCCCGAAGCCGCCGAGCCGGTTTTCGCTCCGGCAACTTCCACCAACCACGAGACATCGACCGACAACGCCACTCCGCTGCCACTGCCGACCGCATCCGAAAGTGCCACCGCGAACGAAAGTGACGGCAACGCGGGCGACCCGACAATCGTTTCGCCGGGCTCGAGTGGTGGCGGCGTCGCACCGGACACAAGCAATTGACACAATCTATCAGCCCAAGGAAGGAGAACTCCATGTTTTTAAAACGGATTTCAACATTGCTAGCTCTGGCTTTCATCGCTGCCGCCGTTCACGCGCAGGATGGGCCAATCTCCGCCACGAACCCCGACGCGGGCGTGGACCTCGGTGGCGATGATGGCTTTTGGAACCGCGAAACGCTGGGAGACGCCGAGGATCAGGAGCTCCCGATCCCCGAAGAGGGCTTTGAGAGCGTCGCACTTGGCGACGTGCATGACGATATAGACCAGGACACTGACAACGGTCGCTACGCCACAGAAGACGCCCAAATCGAGGCCGATCTCGGCAACGAGATCGTCCGGCCGCGCGGCTTTGACGAAACCGAACCCTTTGTGCAAGAGGCGGTCGGCTCGTTGGGCGCGTACTTCTCCAGTTCGCGCCTTGTGCCCGAAGACGCCCGCCTGCACTACCCATATCGTGTGAATGGCAAGATCTTCTTCACGAAACCGGGCATCGGCAATTTCATCTGCTCCGGCACAGTCATCAAGCCGCGGCTTGTGCTGACCGCCGGACACTGCGTCCACAAGGGATCTGACGGAGGCGACGGGTTCTACACCAATATCATCTTCGTGCCCGCCTACCATCGCGGCAACGCGCCCTATCAGCAATGGACCTACACTTGGGTCGCCACCACCGCCGCATGGTCAACCTCCAACGGCAGCGTTCCAAACTCGGGCGATTTGGCGATTATCGAGGTCGCAGACCGCGAGTTCGATGGCGAGATGAAGCGGATCGGCGATGTCGTCGGCTGGGCGGGCTACCGCACCGGAGCCCTCAGCCCGAACCATACTAAGAAAATCGGCTATCCAGGCAACCACGACCGCGGCGAAGTCATGCACCAGGTCGACAGCGCCTGGCACGAAGATGCCTCGCAGAACACCGTCCTCTATGGCTCCGACATGCGAGGCGGCTCGTCCGGCGGCGGCTGGTTTGAGAATTTCGGCGTGAAAGCTGAGGGCCAGACCGGCGCGGAATTCGACAGTCCCAACCGGCTTGTTGGTGTTACCTCTTACGGCTTCACCGACGAAGACCCAAAGGTCCAGGGCAGCTCTCGGCTAGGGCAAGAATTCGTGGATCTGGTCAACCTCGGGTGCAACAGACAGATGGGCAACTGCTAGGCCACGGCGGCTCGTCGGCGGGCCAGGCCGCCGTCTTGCCCCGACAGAAACAACTCGCCCGTACTGGCACCTTCGACCGTGCTACCTCAACCGCTTCGCCGCGCCGTACGGACACTCCTGCACCCCGTGCAGGCTCCACAAGTTTTCGCTTAGAGCGGGTGCGCGGTGCTTAAACAGCGTGCTCGTTGCGCCCAGTTCGACTGTCTGCAGTAAGCGGCGCCTCACCCTTTATTTTTCCACAATATCCGCCGCTTGCTGACGTAGACGCTTTGCAGGTAGATGTGACCGACTGAGCCGCCCTCGAAGAGGTCTTCGCCGAGATCAAAGAAGCGGGAGGGAAGGACATCCTTGTCGCAAGCGCCGCTATCGTAAAGACCAACGCCATTCTCGATTTCGATCCGGAAGACTGGCGTCGTATTATTGATGTGAACCTGACAGGTGCGTTCCACTGCTGTCAGCTCGCCGGCCGCCAGATGCTGGAAAAAGGCTGGGGTCGCATCATCACGGTGAGTTCGGTCAATGGCCAAATCGCGAACACAGGACGAGGAGCCTATTCCTGCACCAAGGGCGGAGTCGGCATGTTGACACGCTTGTTGGCTACGGAGTTGGGCGACAAGGGCATTACTGCAAACGCAGTTGCTCCAGTGCCGGTGGATACCCCCATGGTTTTACAAGTTCATGGTCCGAAGGACCGCGCGGCTTGGGAAGCGCAGATTCCAGCGAAGCGCTACGCGAAGCCCGAGGAAGTCGCATCTGCGATCAAGTTTCTGGCGTCAGATGATGCGGGCTATATCAATGGTCACATCCTGAATGTAGACGGGGGCTTTATGGCATCTGGCGTTTTGATCCGCTGATTTCATGGTGAACACGTCGAAGATCGCCTAGAAGTCTGACAAAGGCTCAGGGTCAGAGATCAGTTGAAGCGTTTTCTAAAGACCGCTGTCGGCGTCTCAGACACGGTTACCAAACCTTGACGAAGGTCTGGAAAACCGCAGCTCAGACCTTCAGGCAGAACGCAGCGAACTTCCGCTTCCCGCCCAACCTACCATTTTTGACGGCAAGATCCCTGCATTTCCGACTGGACTTCCCCTGGCAACAGAGCGGTACTGCCTTCACCGACGCGCTCAAGTCGCCCGCGTCATGATCTCCGCCCGGACCTCCGGGCTCTGCCCGGTAGCAGGAGCAACACGCTCCTGTAGCTAAGCGAAAGGAGACAATGATGACCGCACCGCAATCCCAAAAGCCGAAGAAGACAACCACAGGCAAATTCCGAACGACGAAAAAGGCGCAGCTGATCGTGATGCTGCAAACCAAGACTGGGTCCGACATTGCGGCGATCAGCAAGAAGATGGGCTGGCAGACCCATACAACGCGCGCCGCGCTCACTGGCCTGCGCAAGGCGGGCTACCAGATCGCGGCAACGAAGTCGGACGACGGCAAGCCGACGCGCTATCGCATCGCCGCGGAGCCTGAAGCCAGACTACATAACTCCGGTTCCGCAGAGGCCGCATATGCCGGGTAAGCCACACCCGGAGCGAGACGGCGCCAAAGCACGTTGGGAGGAGATCTTCGGTTCTCCTCCTCCGCTGTATCTCTCGGTGTCCTTCATGGAGAAGGCGGTGGCGTATGAGGCGCAGTGCCGTCGCCACGGCGGGTTGTCCGCGGCGACGCGCAAGACTCTGGCACGTATTGCTTGCGGTCAACCGGTAGCAGAGGCCTCGCGGCGCAATCTCAAGCCCGGGGCTCATCTTGTCCGGGAATGGAACGGCCGGAGCTACCAGGTCGAGGTGACCGACACCGGCTATCGCCTCGACAGACGCAGGTGGTCATCGCTTACAGCGATCGCGAAACACATCACCGGAACGAACTGGTCCGGACCGCGCTTCTTCGGTCTCAATCGCCGGGAAGGGGGTGGGGCGTGAAGAAGATCCGCTGCGCCGTCTACACCCGCAAGAGTTCCGAGGACGGACTGGAGCAGGAGTTCAACTCCCTTCATGCCCAGAGGGATGCCTGCAGCGCCTACATCACAAGCCAGAAGCACGAGGGCTGGGTGATGTTAACCGACGCCTACGATGATGGCGGCCTCTCAGGTGGCTCGCTCGAGCGTCCGGCGCTGCAGCGCCTGATGGAGCATGTGCAGGAGGGGAGGGTGGATCAGGTCGTCTACAAGATCGATCGGCTCACCCGGTCGTTGGCGGACTTCGCGAAGATCGTCGATGTGCTGGATGACGCCGGTGCTTCTTTCGTCTCGGTCACCCAGTCGTTTAACACTGCCACCAGCATGGGGCGGCTGACGCTGAACATGCTCCTGTCCTTCGCCCAGTTCGAACGCGAGGTGACGGCGGAGCGGATCCGGGACAAGATCGCGGCATCAAAACGCAAGGGGCTCTGGATGGGCGGGCAGGTTCCCATGGGGTACGACCCCGATGGCCGGACGCTGAAGATCAACGAGGCCGAAGCCGCTACGATCAGAACGCTCTACGACCTTTACGAGCGGCTTGGCACCGTCCGTGCCGTCAAGGCTGAGGCGGACCGGCTGGGTCTCACGAGCCGACGACGGACGACGACCTCCGGCCAGGTGACCGGGGGCAATCCCTTCGACCGGGGGCACATCCATCACATATTGACCAACCCGATCTATGCCGGACGGATCCGGCACCGCGACAAGGTCTTTGAAGGCGCTCATCCTGCCATCATCGAACCGGACCGCTGGGACAAGGTGCAGGATCAGCTTCAGGCAGGAGCCGCCCGCAGTCGTGGATCTTCAACGGCCAGGCGCAAGAGCCTGCTTTGTGGCAAGCTCTTCGACGAGACCGGGGACAGGCTCACACCCTCGCATTCGAAGACAAAGCGAGGCGTGCGTCTGCGGTACTACATCTCGCATCGGCTGGTCGCGCAGGCAGGACAGGCTCACAGCGGTGCCTGGCGTCTCGCCGCGGAAGACCTGGAAAGGAAGGTCGCCAAACTCATCCAGATGATGCTGGTCGAACATGGTTTCGCGGCGAAGCTTGTTCAGGGCGCCTCCGCCGATGCCATCGGTCGGCATGCCGCAAAGCTGGCCGCTCATGCTGTCGATGCAGATCCCGCGAAGCTTCTCGGCCTGGTGGGCCGGATCGACATCATGCCCGGGCGGCTTGGCCTGCGGCTTGAGCCGGCGGCGCTGTCAAATTTGATCGACATTGCACCGGACGATCTCGATCAAACCTACCTCAGTACAAGCTTTCCTTTCCAGCTTCGCAAGCGCGGTGTGGAAACAAAGATCATCCTCAACGATGTCCCGTCAGGGACTGATGACACTCTGATCCGCAATATTGCCAAGGCGCATGCTTGGTTCGAGCGGATCAAGGCGGGCGAGACGGTCTCCGAGATCGCCGCCAGCGAAGGCACTTCTAAACGCCGCATCCAGCAACTGGTCGGCCTTGCGTTCCTCGCGCCCGACATCGTTCGCGATGTCCTCGAAGGCCGGCAACCCATCGGCTTCACATCCGAGTGGTGCCTGCGGCATGACCTGCCCTCGGACTGGACCGAGCAGCGCCAGCTTCTGGCGACTCTCTGATCGCTCTCTTCTCAACCTCGTATGGCGAAAACGGCGACCTGAGACTTTGCCGTATTTGCCGGCCATTTGAGCGGTACATTCCGGTCTCCGGGAACGCCCTTGTCTCGCAAGCCTTTGAAACCACGGCAGAATGCAGAGCCTGCCTTGCATGGTCTGGATTGCGGGAAGTGCGTGGCTGGGGTGGTAGGATTCGAACCTACGATACACGGTACCAAAAACCGATGCCTTACCGCTTGGCTACACCCCAACAGTGCCGCGCTAATTACTCTGCTCTTTGGCGCGGTTCAAGGCCCGAGATGAAAATATTTGACCGATCGGCCGTGAACGCGCGACCGCGCGGAATCACTCGAGAATTTCACCAGGTCCCACACCCCACAATGCCGACTTCTCTGCCCAGCCGCGATAGCCTCCTGCCATCAGGCGGCACCAATCGACCGCGCATTCGTCGATCCGTGCGACGACGCCCATCTCAAGTTGCGCTACCACCATGGCGTTCGGATAGGGCTTGGAAAAGAGGTTCACCATATCGTCTTCGACGATCACGGTTCGGGTCCCCGATAGAAGCGAGTAGTGCACCCAGCCGCCCTGGCCGTCGCGGTCGCGCACCCGGCGCCAATGGCCATGCTCTGCGGTGATTTCCAGCGGCAGGTCGCGGCGCTTGAAAACCCAGTCGATACGATGCGTCAGGCTGGGACCCCGGCGCACGTTGCCTTCGGCGGCTTTCATTGAGACAAAGCGCGGAAGGGGCAGGTTGGTGACAGGCCCGCGTTCCTCTTCCTGAGCAAGGGCGGGCAGGCCCAGCGCCGCGATCAAGGCGGCACCTATACAGGCGGAAATCCGTTTCATTATACTTACTGCTCACTCATCTGACCCGGGGTTCTTGTGCCCCGAGGCGTCCTGCGTCACTGTACAGAAGAAAGCGCAGTATGGAAGACGGGGGAGACGCTTCATGGCATCTGGTCGACTGAGTGTTGTCGTAACGCGACGCCTGCCGGAGATCGTCGAACGACGCATGCAGGAATTGTTCGACGTCACGTTGCGCGAGGACGACACGCCGATGAGCCGTGAGGCCTTGGCCGAAGCGCTCAAGACAGCCGATGTCCTAGTGCCGACGCTGAGCGACCATATTGACGGCGGTTTGATCGGGCAGGCGGGTGCAAACCTGAAGCTGATTGCGAATTACGGCGCGGGGGTGGATCACATCGACGTGCACACCGCCCGGCAGCGCGGGATTCTGGTGTCGAACACGCCCGGTGTGCTGACCGACGACACCGCCGATATGACGATGGCGCTGATCCTGAGCGTGACCCGGCGAATCCCCGAAGGTCTGTCCTTGATGCAAAACGAGGATTGGCCCGGCTGGTCGCCCACGGCGATGCTGGGCGGGCGAATTGCCGGGCGGCGCCTGGGCATTCTGGGTATGGGGCGGATCGGGCAAGCGGTGGCGCGAAGGGCCGCAGCGTTTGGCATGCAGGTGCATTACCACAACCGGCACAGGTTGCGGGAAGAGATCGAGCATGAGCTTGGCGCGACTTACTGGGAAAGCCTTGACCAGATGGTGGCGCGGATGGACGTGCTGAGCGTCAACTGCCCGCACACGCCGTCGACCTTTCACCTGATGAATGCGCGGCGGTTGAAATTGATGAAGTCCGACGCGGTGCTGGTGAACACCAGCCGGGGCGAAGTGGTGGATGAGAACGCCCTGACGCGGATGCTGCGCGCGGGAGAGATCGCGGGTGCTGGGCTGGACGTGTATGAGAATGCGGGCGCCATAAATCCGCGTCTTCGCGATCTAAAGAATGTCGTCCTGCTGCCTCATATGGGATCCGCGACCGTCGAAGGGCGGTTGGAGATGGGCGAGAAGGTTCTCTTGAACATCAAGACCTTCGATGACGGACACCGTCCGCCGGACCAGGTTGTGCCCTCGATGCTGTAACCGCCGGCTTGGGCGGAAAACGCCGGATTTTTGCAATGCGTCTCTTACTTGCCAGCCTGACTTTGTGTTTTGTCCCGTTCACGGCCGGGATGGCTGCGGCCCAGCAGGCCGCCGATGCGGTGCAGCCCGAAGGCGCAGGCGCGGGCACGGTCATCACATCAGAGGCGGTGGCTGCGGCGCTGGAGGCGAAAGCTGCGGGGCGTCCGGTCGAGGCACAAGACTGGATGGTGGCGGCGGCCAATCCCCTGGCGGTCGAAGCCGGCGCGCGGGTTCTGCGCGAGGGCGGCACGGCGGCTGATGCGCTGGTGGCGGTGCAACTGGTACTTGGGCTGGTGGAGCCGCAAAGCTCGGGCCTGGGCGGCGGGGCGTTCCTCGTATGGTATGATGCGCAAAGCGGGGAATTGACCACCTTGGATGGGCGAGAGACCGCGCCTATGGCCGCCACACCCACGCTGTTCCAGGACGCGGCAGGCCAGCCGTTGTCGTTTTACGACGCGGTCGTGGGCGGCCGGTCGGTGGGTGTGCCCGGCACGCCCGCTCTGTTGGCGGAGGCGCATGCCAAGTGGGGACGCAACGCGTGGGACAGCCTGTTTACGGAGGCGATTGCGCTGGCGGAGGACGGGTTCGAAGTGTCGCCGCGCCTGGCCGCGATGGTGGCACAGGACGCGATCCGGCTTTTCGGTACCGAGGCCACGAGAGACTACTTTTTCCCTGGCGGCGCGCGTTTGCTGGCCGGTGCGATCCTGAGGAACCCGGACTATGCCGAGACGCTGCGCCTTTTTTCCGCAGAAGGTTCCGCGCCCTTTTATACGGGCGACATCGCGGCCGACATCGTCGCGGCGGTCAAGGGAGCTGATGGCAATCCGGGGGTGATGGAAGAAGTCGACCTTGCGATCTACAGCGTGCAGCAGCGCGAGGCGGTCTGCGCGCCTTACAGGGGGTTTGATGTCTGCGGGATGGGCCCGCCTTCTTCTGGCGGATTGACCGTGGGACAGATCCTTGGGCTGCTCGCGCCGTTCGACATGGGCGCAATGCGACCCGATAGCATAGAGGCGTGGCGGTTGATCGGAGATGCAAGCCGGTTGGCCTTTGCGGACCGGGGCCGATACATGGCGGACAGCGATTATGTACCGGTGCCGGTCAAGGGCCTGCTGGATCAGGGCTATCTGAAGAAACGTGGCCGGCTTCTGGACGGGGACGCGGCCCTGCAGGAGGTCGCACCCGGCATGCCCGAGTTCGACCATGCGCTCGACCTTGCGGACGATTCGTCAATCGAGCTTCCCTCGACGTCGCATATCTCGATTGTGGACCGCTTCGGGAATGTCGCCTCGATGACCACGACGATCGAGAACGCATTCGGGTCACGGCTGATGGTGCGGGGGTTCTTGCTGAACAACGAATTGACCGATTTCTCGTTCGTCAGCCACGAGAACGGGCGGCCCGTGGCAAATGTCGTGGCGCCGGGCAAGCGGCCCCGGTCGTCGATGGCGCCAACCATCGTGATGCAGGATGGCGTGCCGGTGCTGGCCGTCGGAAGCCCCGGGGGCAGTCGTATCATTGGGTATGTCGCCAAGACCATCGTCGCCTACCTGGACTGGGGCATGGATGTGCAGACGGCGGTTGCCCTGCCGCACTTGGTCAACAGGTTCGGCACATACGATGTAGAGGTCGGGACCGCGGCGTTGGACCTGTTGCCGGGCCTTGAGGCACTGGGGTTCGATGTGGCGCCGCAGGCGCTTGTGTCGGGCCTGCACGCAATCTCCATCGGTGAGACGTTGCAGGGTGGCGCCGACCCTCGACGCGAGGGGATCGCCTTGGGCGAGTAGCGTCTGCGCCGGGAAATCGCCCCGCAGCCATCCAAATCCTGCCCGAATTTGATGGCATTGCCACTGCGAAAGTTTTTGCGGAGCAGGTCATGTTCAACGTTTATTCCATAGGTTTCGCCCTGACGGCCGGAACGATCCTTGCTGGCGTCGATTATTACGACCAATCAAACAAGGCGGGCCTGTCGCTGGGGCAGATGAGCCCGGGCGCCTATATCGAGACCATTCCGAACAGGTTCAACTCCGCCAAGGAAGAGAAACTTGCCGAGCAGGCGGAGCGCGAGCGCAAGAGCCGCTGGCGTCAAGGCGGTTTGGTCTATTTGCCCGAGGCCCCCGAAGGATGGGAACGGCGTGCCTTGCTGGAAGGGGATGACAGCGCAATCCTGCCGGCCGAGGCCATGCTTGAAGGGTCGATGAGCACGTCCGCCGGCAAGGGGTTTCTTCAGCAGATGGAAGCCCGTGACCACGTCAAGCAGCTGAAGGAACGGGCGACGCGGTCGTGGGTCTATCAGCGTGGCACGGAAACCGTGTTCGTCGAAGTCCGGCTGGTCGAACGGCCCAGCTCGAATTCGCTGTTCGGAATTGTGGCCAGTGCGATGGATGGCACCATGATGAATGCCTTCGACCGCAACGTGGGATACGGCGTGACCGGCGGTTTCGGCCTGACCGAGAAGCTGGGGCATGATGGCAATCGTCCCTATCATTTCCGCTATCTGGAAGGGTCGATCGGGTTCGGCCACGAGGTGCACCTGCGTGTCCACGCCAACGCATCTCGCGAAGCGACGCAAGAAATCCTGAGCCGGATCGACTATGACGGTCTGAACGACCTGCTGCCGCGTCCGGTGCCCAGTGTCGGTAATGATGTCAGCTTGCCCGACGGCATCGATCCAGTGGCGCTGAGCATGGAATTGCGCCGTCTGAAATCTGAGTTCCTGAGCCTGCGGGCCTTGGAGGCACAGTACAAAATCGAGAATATCGATACCGGCGCCATGGTTCTGAGTGCTTATTCGATGCGCCTTGGCGGGTTGGGGGGTGACGTGGACATCACCGGCGGCAAGGTCACCGACCTGAGCGGGCTTATCGACCTTGGCTATTACAGGGGACGTGAGGCCGTGATGGCGGGCAAGTCAGCCGAGGAAGTGCAGGCCGAAGTCAAGCAGATGGTCGACACCGTGATGATGGTGGCCGATGCCGAGACCGCCGCCGCCGCCGCCCGTGCCGCCAACGCGCCCGAGCCTGAAATGTCGCCCGAGTTGCAGGCAGAACTTGCCGCTCTGAGCGGTGCGAGCGCCACGCAAAGCGGGCTTCGAGCTCCAACCGGCGGCGTCGGGTCGGCTCTGTCTCTGGATATAAAGGCGACCAAGGCCGCCGGGTACAAGCCGATCTCGCAGAAAGCAAATGTGATGCGTGCCAAAATCGTGTCCGGCTCGCTTGAAATGTCCGACGATCAGGTTGCGCAGAGCTTCGAGGAACAGGTCATTCAATTTGCCGAAAGGTACGACGTGCCAACGTCCAGTTGCGAGTTCAAAGTATCGACTGCAAGAATCGAGTGTAGCGAGAAATTGTCCGAGAAGGGCATGGCTCAGATAGGTGCCGAGAATCGCGCCCGAGACATGGATGCGTCGGCCAGTGGCCAAATTCTGATGCAGGTCGACGAGGAGCAAAGCGACCGCGATGCCGGCATGATCTTTTCCAAGGCCATCGACCTTGTCGAGTTCGAGTCCTTCCGCGCGGCCCGCAATGCCACGGACGCGGAAATGGAGATGGGCATGGCCATCGCCGCCGTGGGCTTCGAGCGCAAGCATGACCTGCCGCAGGGCAGTTGCAGCTTCGACATGGGTGCGCTGCGGCTGGAATGCGACACGTCCAAGGGTGTGCAACCCAACGGTCTGCTGTCCAAGCTGATCAACCAGGTCACCGGCGGCGAAGAGGTGACAACGCTGACACCTCAACCAACGGAACCGGCGGCCAAGCCCAAGCGGCTTGAACTTTCCAACGGCGGCTCCCGTTCGGGTCAACGCTGCGTCGGCAGCTTCTGCGACTAGACCAGCCCTGTTTTAACGAAACCTGAACGCAGCGTGCCCCAGTATGGGTGCGGTGCGTCGTTTTTGTTCGGTGACATGTCGGATGGACCCGCCGCATGTTTACAGGCGTGATACAACGCACGCCAGCATGCCTGCCAAGGGAGTCGGATGTCATGAAAACACAAGTCAAAGCCTTGATCGTTGGCGGCGGTGCCGTCGGGACCTCGATCGCCTATCATCTGGCCCGCGCAGGCTGGGAAGACGTGATGCTGATCGAGCGTGACGAGCTGACCTCCGGCTCGACCTGGCACGCCGCGGGCCTCTTGCCCTATTTCAACATGTCCTATGCGACAACGCATATTCATGACTACTCGATCAAGTTCTACAAGACGCTGGAAGAAGAGACCGGGCTGAACGCCGGTTTTTCGGTGGTGGGCAACCTGCGCATGGCCCAGAGCAAAGAGCGTATGGATGAATATATGCTTTACGCCTCGACCGCCGAGACTTGTGGCGTGCCGTATGAGTGGATGACGCCCGCGCAGATCAAGGATCGCTGGCCGCTGGTCAACACCGACGATCTGGAAGGCGCGATCTATCACCCGACGGACGGCTACATCAATCCCGCCGACGTGACCATGGCGATGGCCAAGGGCGCCCGTCAGCGCGGCGTGATCATCGAGCGCAAGTGGCAGGCCGACGGCTTTGAATGGAAGGGCGATCACTGGGACGTGACGCTGACCAAGATGGTCGAGAAGGGTGGCAACCTTGTACCCTCCGAAGAGCAGATTGTCGTGTCGGCTGAACACGTTGTGACCGCCAGCGGCAACCACGCGCAACGCACCGCGCGGATGCTGGGCATCAAGATGCCGGCGATCCCGGTGGAGCACCAGTTCATCGTCACCGAGCCGGATGCCGAGCTGGTCAAGTACCGCCAGGACGGCGGCGAGGAGCACCCGGTTCTGCGCGACGCCGACGCCAAGTGGTACGTCCGCGAAGAGCGTGGCGGCTGGATCCTTGGCCCCTACGAGCTGAACGCGCCGGCGCGTTTTGAATACTCGGTGCCGGACACGTTCCGCGCCGACCTCTTCCCGCTGGATCTGGAGCGGATCGAGGAAGAATACATGTCGATGATCCACCGGATCCCTTCGACGGAAACCGTTGGTTTGAAAGACGATTACAACGGTCCGATCTGCTATACGCCCGATGGCAACCCGCTGGTCGGGCCGGCACCGGGATTGCGCAACATGTGGCTGGCCGAGGGCTTCAGCTTTGGCATCACGGCAGCTGGTGGCACGGGCTATTACCTGGCGCAGCTGATGGTCGAGGGCGAGGCCGAGATCGACATGGCGAGCCTCGATCCCAAGCGGTATTCCAGCAATTGGATGACGACCGAGTTCGCCGCGCGCAAGAACGAGGAAGCCTACGAGCACGTCTATATCCTGCACCACCCCGACGAGGAGCGGCCCGCCTGCCGCCCGCTGCGCACGGCCCCGGCCTATGACCGGCAGAAGGCGCGTGGCGCGCAGTTCGGCTTCGTCAACGGCTGGGAAAGACCCAACTATTTCGGGCCCTTGGATGCCGATGACAATTTCGATCACGACGCGCGGTCGTTCCGCCGCGGCGGTTGGTGGGAGCATACCAAGGCCGAAGCAGAAGCCGTTCGCAATGGCGTGGGTCTGATCGATGCGACGGCGTTCACCAAGCACGTGGTGAAGGGACCCGGGGCGACGGCTTTCCTGGACTGGTTCACCTGCAACAAGCTGCCCAAGGTGGGCCGCATCAACCTGACCTATGCGCTGACCGACCATGGCACGACGCGCACGGAATACACCATCGTCCGGACCGGTGAGAACGCATATTATTGTGTCTCCGCAGGGGCTTGGACGGAATACGACGCCGATTACCTGCGCAAGGCCGCCGAGGAGAAGGCCGAGGAGTTCGGATATATCGAGATCCAGGACGTGACCAGCCAGTGGGGTGTCTTCGCCATCGCGGGGCCGAAGTCGCGGGATGTGCTGAACGAGGTCATCAAGGACGCCGATCCGGCTACGGCATTGAGCAATAAGCGTTTTCCGTGGCTGTCGTGCCGCGAGATCGAGCTGGGCATGTGCCCGGTCAAGGCGATCCGCGTGGCCTATACCGGTGAGTTGGGCTGGGAGTTGCATCACCCGATGGAGATGCAGAACTACCTGTTCGATCTGCTGGAGAAAGCAGGCGAAAAGCACGGGATGAAACTGGTCGGCGCCCGGGCGCAGAACTGGCTGCGGCAGGAGAAATCCTATCGTGCCTTCGGCAACGAGCTGGGCCGCGACGCGACCCCGCTGGAGGCCGATCTGCCGCGCTTTGTCGATCTGGATAAAGACTTCCACGGCAAGGATAAATTGCAGGAAACGGGTGTCCGGTCGAAATGCTGCACGCTGCTGATCGACGGGCCGGAGGATGCCGATCCGTGGGGCCGCGAGGTGCTTTACACCGAGGATGGCACCCGGGTCGGGCGACTGACCTCGGGTGGGTATTCGGTGCATTTCGGACAGTCGATCGGGATGGGCTATGTCACGCCCGATCTGGCGGTGGAAGGCACCAAGCTGAAGGTCAAGATGTTCGACAAGCTGTGGGACGCAACCGTGACCTGCGACAGCCCCTATGACCCGAAAAACGAGACCATCCGCAAGGATGGGTGAGGGGTGCGCGACTCGAGGTGTTAACGCCTGAAACCCGGGTCGGTATCACGTCGGTATTTCAGTGGTAACGCGTCGGTGCCTTGCGCACCGGCGCGTTTCTTAATGGAGCGTCCCAAACGCGGTTAAAAATGTGTTACGACTCTGGGGAAAACCAGGCTTCGGGAGGATACCATGACAAGCCGAACAACCAGCGGGCGCGGGCGCCGCTATGACAGCGTTCTGGACACGGTGGGCGACACGCCCGTCATCCGCGTGAACCGCATCGCGCCCAAGGGCGTGACCGTCTACGTCAAGGCCGAGGCGTTCAACCCGGCGGCGTCGGTCAAGGACCGGCTGGCGCTGAACATAATCGAGGCCGCCGAAGCCGATGGCAGCCTGACACCGGGGCAGACGGTGGTCGAGGCCACGTCGGGCAATACCGGCATCGGGCTGGCGATGGTTTGCGCGGCCAAGGGCTATCCACTGGTGGTGACGATGGCCGAGAGTTTCTCGGTCGAGCGGCGCAAGCTGATGCGGATGCTGGGGGCGAAGGTGGTGCTGACCCCGAAGGCGCTGAAAGGGTTCGGGATGTACACCAAGGCCAAGGAACTGGCCGAGGAAAACGGCTGGTTCCTGGCGAGCCAGTTCGAGACGGCGGCCAATGCCGATATCCACGAGGCCACCACGGCACGCGAGATCCTTGGGGATTTCGAGGGGGAACGGCTGGATTACTGGGTGACGGGCTATGGCACGGGCGGCACGGTGACGGGGGTGGCGCGTGTGCTGCGCAAAGAGCGGCCCGATACGAAGATCATCCTCAGCGAGCCGGCCAATGCGGCGATCATCTCTTCGGGTTACGTGAACACCCGCAACGACCAGCACCAGCCGACGGAAAGTCACCCGAATTTCGAGCCGCATCCGATCCAGGGCTGGACGCCGGATTTCATTCCCTACGTGATCCAGGAGGCGATCGACAACAATTACTATGACGAATTGATCCCGGTTGCCGGGGCCGATGGTGTGACATGGGCCAAGCGGCTGGCGGCGGAAGAGGGGATATTTACCGGCATTTCCGGCGGGGCGAGTTTCGCCGTGGGGATGCAGGTGGCCGAGACCGCGCCAGAGGGGTCGGTGATCCTGGTAATGCTGCCCGATACCGGCGAGCGTTACCTGTCGACGCCGCTGTTCGAAGGCATGCCGGAGGAGATGACCGAGGAAGAGGCGGAGATTTCACGCTCGACGCCGTCGGCGCAGATGGAAAGCTGACGTGAAATGACCCCCGCGCACAGGAGGCGTACGCGGGGGTCGGTATGAAGCACCGGTCGGATCGGGGGAAGACCCCTGTCAGGGGGCCTCGATGCTTCAGCGCTTCATGAACCGTCCGAGAATGTCGTCGAGTGGAGAGCCGTCGCCGTCAGCATCGAGCATTTGCATCAGCGGCCCGAGGCCGCCGCCGCTGTCGCCGCCCTTGTTGCCGCCCAGAAGCCCGCCGACCATACCCATCAGGCCGCCGCCGCTTTCGGATCCGCCTGAAAGGCTGGATTCCATGCCGTCGATGGCCGTGTCCGGCATGTTCTTCTGCATTCCGCCCTGCACCATCGCCGCGAGGGCGGGCAGGAACTGCGATACGGTCGAACTGTCGACACCGGCGCGGCCAGCGGCCTCTTGCGCGAGGCCCTGCGCCTCTTCCTGGCCGCCGAGGATCTTTTGCAAAAAGTCCATGCCTTGCGCCTGTCCGCCGGCCGAAGCGGCCTCGGCGGGGTTGTCGAAAAGATTGGCCTGACTTTCGCCGCGGAAGGATTCGAGCACTTTTGTGGCCTCGCCCTCCTGGGCGCGCTGCTTGGCGGCCGAGCCGATGGCCGGGGCCAGCATTTGGGTGAGTTTCTCCGCCGTGGACGGGTCCAGCCCGAACTGTTGTGCCAGTTGCGAGATGCCCTGGCCGCCCTGGGCCTGTTGCAGCAATTTCATGATCGACATGGTCGTACCCCCCTTTGACGTGATCCTTGTCCTGTCAGCAGGGTCAGAGAAAAGGGCGTTTGATGTAAGGGGAATTATCCGGTGCGCGCCGCATCAGCGGGTGCGCGCCCGAAGCCAGCGGCGCCAGGTGCTGCTGTTTCCCGCAAAGACGTTAATGTCGACGCCGCCCGCGACACCCGGCACGACGCCGGTGCCGGTATATTGCCAGAAGCTCCAGCTTTGGCCGGGATAGGTGGTGCGCAGGGTCTTGGCGGTGGAGCGCAGCCAGAACTCCTCGTTCAGCAGGCCGATGCCGGTCTGGCGGTAGAATTCCAGCGTGGTGTAGATGATCGGGCGCTGGCCGTAGTGGCGCTCGAGGATGTCCATGAAGACGCGGGCCTGGCGGCGCACCTCGGCCCCCGGCGGGCGGGTGGTGCAGGTCGGCGAATAGGGGTTCCATTCCAGGTCGATCACTGGCGGCAGCGCGCCGCCTTCGCGGGGTACGTTGCGGATGAACCAGCGGGCCTGCACCTCGGGCGGGGTGCAGAAATAGTAGAAATGATAGGCGCCGCGCGGGATGCCGGCCCGGCCCGCACCCGCCCAGTTGCGGGCGAATTTGGGGTCGAGGCGGTCGCCGCCCTCGGTCGCTTTGATAAAGGCGAATTCGATGCCGGACTGCGCGACGCGGCCCCAGTCGATATCATCCTGAAAGCGGGCGACGTCGATGCCGTGGATGTCGTAATTCCAGGGCGGCGGGCCGTCCCAGTCGACAGGGTCGTTGTCGCCGAAGCGTGGGCCGGCGCAGGCAGCGGTCAGGGTGAGGGTGACGAGGGCCAGCGTGGCGACGAGAAACCGGATCATGAAGCGTCCTTTGATCGTACCATAACAAGGGCGAGGTTGTTGGCAGGCATCTCAGTGCGGGCGATGAGGTCCAGACCTGAATCGCGCGCCCAGCCTAGCATGTCGGCGTCGTTCTTGTAGCCCGCTTCGGGGTGGTCGGCGCGGATTGCGGCGTCGAAGCGCGCATCGCCGTCCGAGGTGGCGTGGCCGTCGCGCAGGAAGGGGCCGTAGACGATGAAGCGGCCATCCGGGGCAAGGGCGCGGGCAGCCTCGGCGATGAGGGTGCGGGCGGCCTCGGTCGAGATCAGGTGGAGCAAATTGACCAGCAGGACGAGGGCGAATCCGTTGTGAATGGCGGACCAGCCCGGCGTCGTGGCGTCGAGGTGAAGGGGAGGCAGAATGGCCTCCTCGGGCGCATCAGTGGACCACGCGGTGATGGAGGCACGGCGTTCGTCACTGATCTCGGTGGGCTGCCAGGTGAGGCCGGGCAGGTGGGTCGCGAAATGGGTGACGTGCTGGCCCGTGCCGCTTGCGATTTCGAGCGCGGTGCCGGAGGTTGGCGCGTGGGTCTTGAGCAGGTCGAGGATGGCATCCGCGTTGCGCTCGGCGGCCGGGGCGTGAAGGCGGGCGCCTGTCCCCTTATGGGCGACGGAGATGCGGGGGGGCGTGTCTGTCATGGGGACAGTTGGGACGGGATCGGTGTTGGAATCAAGGGGCGGTGTTGGCGTGACCTCTGGGTCGTGGCGCCGCCGGAACCGGGCGACACCAAGTAAAATAAGTATCCGGCACGATATTACCTCAATTCGATCTCAAATGCGGCGCATTACGCTCGGACTTTGTTTCCGTGTGGGAAACTCACTGGAGTGCAAAATGGGTTACGTGGATTCGATCACGGTGAATGACAGAACCGACCGCCGCTACCTGACCGGTATTTGCGGTGAGGCGAACGTGCGCACGCCACTGGGCGGGCGGCGTGTGGAGATGCTGAACCCCGGGGACATGGTGCTGGTGCGGCATAACGGCATGCAGCCGGTTCGGATGATTTGGACCTGGACGGTGACGGCGGCGGAGATGCGCAAGCATCCCGAACTGGCGCCCATCCGGTTGAAGCCGCGGGCGGTTGGGCCGATGATGCCGAACCGGGATTTGCGGATCGCGAGCGGTCACCGCGTTCTGATCCCCGGCTACCGAATTGCGGGCGCGGAGGACCAGCCCGGCTGCCTGATGCGGGTCGACGGCGTGGCATCCGCCAGCGACGCGGCCTATTCCGACTGGTCTTCCGAGGAAGTGACCTATTACAACCTGGTCTTCGACCGCCACGAGGTGATCACCGCCGAAGGCCTGCCGATCGAGACATTCCGTCCATCGCCCAAGGCGCTGAACCTTCTGGATATCGGCGCGCAACAGCGTCTGAAGGACTTGTTTCCGGAGTTGAACCGCCGGCGCTGTGCTTATCCCGGCCTGCCGCATCCGGTGGCGAAGGCCAGCGCTTATATGTCTCAGGTCGCCTGATCCGAAGACCGAAACAAGGCGGCCTCACCTTGATGACCCATAGAAAAAAGCCCCGCCGGGTGGGCGGGGCTTGCAGGTTTATTGCGGGATCTCGGTGGTGAGGCCTTCGACGAAGAAATCCATTCCAAGGAGCGTGCCGTCATCGGCGACCTCGCCCTCGGCCAGCCAGGACGATCCGTCCTGACGGTTCAGCGGGCCGGTGAAGGGGTGATAATCGCCTGCGGCAATGGCCTCTTTCATCGCCAGCGCCTCTTGCTTCACCTCCGCGGGCACGGCGTCGGTGATCTCGCCGATCTCGACCATGCCGGGGGCGATGCCGTCCCATGTCTCGGTGCTTTCCCACGTGCCGTCGATCACCGCTTGGGTGCGGGCGATATAATAGGGCGCCCAGTTGTCGATGATGGAGCTCACGCGCGGGGTGGGCTTGTATTCGGCCATATCCGAAGCCTGGCCGAAGGTGATAACCCCGTCGGCCTTTTCCGCCGCGGCCTGGGGTGCTGTCGAGTCGGTATGTTGCAGGATCACGTCGGCGCCCTGGTCGATGAGGGCGGTGGCGGCGTCGGCCTCTTTCGGGGGATCGAACCAGGTGTAGGCCCAGATCACTTTGAACTCGACCTCCGGGTTTACCTTTTTGGCGTGGATATAGGCGGCGTTGATGCCGCGGATGACCTCGGGAATGGGGAAGGAGGCGATGTAGCCGATGATGTTGGATTCGGTCATCTTGCCGGCGATGTGACCCTGGATCGCACGCCCTTCGTAGAAGCGGGCGGAATAGACCGAGACGTTGTCGGCCGTCTTGAAGCCGGTGGCATGCTCGAACTTCACGTCCGGAAATTTCTGCGCGACGGCCATGGTGGCGTCCATGAAGCCGAACGAGGTGGTGAATATGAGGTCTGCGCCTTGCAGGGCCATCTGGGTGATGGCGCGCTCGGCATCGGCGCCTTCGGGCACGCTTTCCTGGAATACGGTTTCGACCTGGTCGCCGAAATGTTCCTCGACGGCGAGGCGGCCTTGGTCGTGTTCATAGGTCCAGCCGCCGTCGCCGACGGGGCCGACATAGATGAAGCCGACCTTGGTCTTGTCCTGCGCCAGCGCGGGCAGCGCGAGGCTGAGCGACAGCGCCGCCGTGGCCAGAATTCGGGTGAGGGTCATTGAGGTCTCCCTGTTGGATTGGTTGGCCTCATTGCGAGGCATGGAACGTGCGGCCCAAGGATCCGGGCGCGCGGGATTTGTCGGCCGACATGATGACCAGCACGAGGATGGTGATCAAGTAGGGCGACATGGAGAGGTATTCGACGGGAATGGCGACGCCTGCCGCTTGCAGGTTCAGTTGCAGCACCGAGATGCCGCCGAAAAGCCACGCGCCCAAGAGGACCCGGCCGGCCTTCCAGCTGGCGAAGACCACCAGGGCCAGCGCGATCCAGCCGGAGCCGGCGGTCATGCCTTCGGTCCATTGCGGGACGCGCACGAGGGAAAGGTATGCGCCGCCCAACCCCGCACAGGCGCCGCCGAAGAGGATGGCCAGCAGACGCACGCGCACGACCTTGTAGCCGAGCGCGTGAGCGGCGTCGTGGTTCTCGCCCACCGCGCGCAGGATGAGACCCGCGCGGGTGTAGCGCAGCATGGCCCAGACGGCGGCGACGAGCGCGAGGGCGAGATAGACCATGAGGTCGTGGGAAAAGAGCACGCGGCCCACGAATGGCAGGTCCGACAGGACGGGAATGTCGATGCCGCGCGTGGGCGGCGGCTTGATCCCCTGATAGCCCTGGCCCAGAAGAGCGCTGAGGCCGAGCCCGAACAAGGTGAGTGCGAGACCCGAGGCGACCTGGTTGGCCAGGGCGAGTTGTGTCAGCAGGCCGAAGAGCAGCGACAGGACGGCGCCGCCGAGGGCCGCGGCCACGAAGCCGATGAACGGCGAGCCGGTATTGACCGCGATGGCGAAACCGCAGATCGCGCCGGTGATCATCATCCCCTCGACCCCGAGGTTGAGAACACCGGCGCGTTCCACGACCAGCTCGCCCAGTGCGGCCAGCAGGATGGGTGTGGAGGCCACGATGAGCGAGGCCAGAAGCAGCGTGGGGTTGATCGCGGAGAGGTCCATCATGCCACCTCTGTCCTGCGCCAGCGCGGGCGGAAATGGGTCAGCACGTCCACGGCCAGCAGAAAGGAGAGCAGCATCCCTTGGAACATCTGGATCGCGGCGGCGGGCAGGCCGAGATTGGACTCCGCGATCTCGCCGCCGATATAGGTGAGTGCCATGAGAAGCCCGGCGAGCAGGATGCCGATGGGGTGCAGGCGGCCCAAGAAGGCCACGATGATGGCGGTGAAACCGTAGCCCACGTTGAAGTCGATATTGATCTGGCCGGCGGGGCCCGCGACCTCGAACATGCCCGCAAGGCCCGCCAGCGCGCCGGAAATCCCGAGGCAAATGAGGGTCAGGCGCGCCGGGTTCACGCCCGCGAACCGCGCGGCGCGGGGGGCCTGCCCCGCCAGCTTGATGTGAAAGCCCAGGAGATGCCGCGTGAGCAGGATATAGGCGAAGATCACGGCGATAAGGGCCGCGACGACGCCCCAGTGGATGCCGGTATCGGCGAAGATCTCGGCGTTATGGGCCGACGGATAGTCGCGCAGGTTTCGCGAACCGGGAAAACCGCGCCCCTCAGGGTTGCGCAGAAGGCCGAGCGCCATCTTGGCCAGCAGTTGCTCGGCCACGTAGACCAGCATGAGCGAGACGAGGATCTCGTTGGTGCCAAAGCGGACCTTCAGAAAGCCCGGGATCATCGCCCAGGCCCAGCCGCCAAGGGCGCCTGCGAGAACCATCAACGGGAAGATGAGAGCGGATTCGGTGGGGTAAAAGGCCAGCCCCACGCCCGCGCCGGTGAGCGCGCCGATGATATACTGCCCCTCGGCGCCAATGTTCCAGATGTTCGCCCGAAATCCGAGCGCGAGGCCGATGGCGATGAGGATCAGGGGCGCGGCCTTTACCAGTAGTTGCGGGCGGTAGTAGAAGGCGAATTCGCCGAAAAGCGGCTCCCAGAAGATCGTGCGGATGGCCTCGACTGGGTCTTGCCCGAGCGCGGCGAACATCGCGCCGCCGGCAATCATGGTGATCAGCACCGCCAGCACGGGGGCCAGCGCCAACCAGCTTCGGGACGGCTGAGGGCGGCGTTCGAGTTTCAGCACGGGGTGCAGTCCCGATCGTCGTGACATGAGTATTTTTGGCAAGAAAAAGCCGGGATGGTGCGCACAGGCTTTTTCTTGCGGGAAATACTCCCGCCGGAGGCAAGATACTCTTCGTGCGCGGGTTCAGACATGCGCCACCTCCATGTCATGCGCTCCGCCCATCATCAGGCCGACCTGTTCGGTCGTGAGGTCGGCGGTGGGTTGGATGTCCGAAAGCCGGCCCGCGTTGAGCGCGGCGAAGCGGTCGGAGATCTGCATCAGTTCGTCGAGGTCCTGGCTGATGACCAGGATGGCGGCCCCCTGGGCGGCGAGGTCCATCAGCGCCTGCCGGATGAAGGCGGCGGCGGCGGCGTCGACGCCCCAAGTGGGCTGGTTGACGATCAGAACCTCGGGGTCATGCGCCATCTCGCGACCGATGACGAATTTCTGTAGGTTGCCGCCAGAAAGGGCGCGGGCAGCAGTGTTGGCCCCGGGGGTGCGAACGTCGAAGGTGGCGATGACCTTCGCGGCAAAGCTTTGTGCGCGGGGCCAGTGGAGGAAGCCGCGGTTGGAGAGGTTTTGCTTGGTGGCGCCGGTGAGCAGGGTGTTTTCCGTCAGGCTCATCTCGGGCGCGGCGGCGTGGCCCAGTCGTTCCTCGGGGGCCGCGAACAGGCCAAGGTCGCGGCGGGCCTGCGGGGGCAGGCGGCCGATGGGTGTGTCGTCGAGGCGCAGGGCGCTGGGCGTCACCGGCAACTCGCCCGAGAGCGCGGCGAGGAGTTCATCCTGGCCGTTGCCCGCGACGCCGCCGATGCCGAGGATTTCACCCGCGTGCAGGGTGAGCGACACGTGCGTAAGCGCGGTGCCGAAGGCTGACGGCGCGCGGACCGACAGCGCGTCGAGGGTGAGGCGCGGGGCGCCGGTTTTGGTATCGCGCCGGGCTGGCGTGGCGAAGGCGCTGCCGACCATCATCTCGGCCATGGCCTGCGCGGTGGTCTGCGACGGATCGCAGGTGCCGACGTTGCGACCCCGGCGCAGGACGGTGGCGCGGTCGCAGAGCGTGCGGATCTCTTCGAGCTTGTGGGAGATGTAGAGGATCGCGACGCCCTCGGAGGTGAGTTTCTGCAAGGTCTTGAACAGGATCGCGACCTCTTGCGGGGTCAGAACCGAGGTGGGTTCGTCCATGATCAGAAGGCGCGGTTCCTGTAGCAGGCAGCGGATGATCTCGACCCGCTGACGTTCGCCCGCCGAGAGGTCCCCCACGGTACGGCCGGGGTCGAGCGGCAGGCCGTAGGTTTCCGAGACCTCGCGGATACGGGCGGCGAGGGTGCGCATGGGGGGCGGGGTTTCCATGCCGAGCGCCACGTTTTCGGCCACGGTGAGCGCGTCGAAAAGCGAAAAATGCTGGAACACCATCGCCACGCCCTGACGGCGCGCGTCGCTGGGCTCGGAAGGCGCGAAGGGCGATCCATGCAAGCGCATGGTGCCGCTGTCCGGCTTGACCAACCCGTAGATCATCTTGACCAGCGTGGACTTGCCCGCGCCGTTTTCACCCAGGAGGGCGTGCACCTCGCCGGGGTGGATGTCGAAGCTGACGTCCTCGTTGGCGACCACGCCGGGATAGGCCTTGGTCAGCCCTTCGATGCTGAGCAGCGGTTCCGTCACGCGCCGTTTTCCCCCGGTTTCGCCGCAGTTCACCCCTGTTAGCGCAAGGCGGGTGGGAACGGCAATGGGGGGTGTGGGGTACGCGGCGTCGGGAGAGTCCGGGTGATGCGGATTTGGGCAGATGTCGGGCTTGGCGGCGGGCGCGGCGCTGGATAGTGTGGTGGCATGAGCAGTTCCCCCCGATTCATCCACCTTCGCGTCCATACCGAGTATTCCCTGCTGGAAGGGGCGGTGCGGCTGAAAAAGCTGGCCGATCTTTGCACCAAGCACCAGATGCCGGCGGTGGCGGTGACGGATACCAACAACATGTTCGCCGCGCTGGAATTTTCCGTCACGGCGCAGGGGGCGGGGGTGCAGCCGATCATGGGCTGCCAGATGGACCTGCAATACATGACGCCCGAGCCGGGCAAACGCCCCGTGCCGCCCGCGCCGATGCTTCTGCTGGCGCAGAACGAGGAAGGCTACGAGAACCTGATGAAGCTCAATTCCGCGCTCTACCTGCGCGGGGACGGGCAGCTGGCGCATCTGACGGTCGAGGATCTGGAGGCGCATGGCGCGTCGGTGATCTGCCTGAGTGGCGGGCCGGAGGGCGCCGTGGGCAAGCTCTTGCAGCTGGGCCAGCGCCCGGCGGCGGAGGCGCTGATGAGCCGACTGGCCGGTATTTTCGGCGACCGGCTGTATGTCGAATTGCAGCGGCATCGCGGCGAGGCGGGTGTGCCGGAGGCGGAGGCCAAGACCGAGCGCGGTTTTGTCGAGATGGCCTATGCCATGGACCTGCCGCTGGTGGCGACGAATGATGTCTATTTTCCCGAAGCCAGGATGTACGAGGCGCATGACGCGATGATCTGCGTCGCGGAAGGCGCTTATGTGGACCAGTCCGAGCCGCGGCGGCGGCTGACGGCGGAGCATTATTTCAAGTCGCCGGCCGAGATGGCGACGCTGTTTGCCGACCTGCCCGAGGCGCTGGAGAACACGGTGGAGATCGCGCAACGCTGTGCCTTTGGCGCGTATCGGCGCGATCCGATCCTGCCGCGCTTTGCCGATGACGAGGTGGACGAGCTGCGGCGGCAGGCGCAGGAGGGCTTGAAAGAGCGTCTGGCTGTCATTCCCCATGCGGCGTCGGTAGAAGAGTACGAGAAGCGGCTGGAGTTCGAGCTGGGGATCATCGAGGGGATGGGCTTTCCCGGCTACTTCCTGATCGTGGCCGATTTCATCAAGTGGGCGAAGGACCATGACATCCCGGTGGGGCCGGGCCGCGGCTCGGGTGCCGGCAGTCTGGTGGCTTATGCGCTGACGATTACCGACCTCGATCCGCTGCGGTATTCCCTGCTGTTCGAGCGGTTTTTGAACCCGGAACGTGTTTCGATGCCCGACTTCGACATCGACTTTTGCATGGATCGTCGGGAAGAGGTGATCCAGTACGTGCAGCAGAAGTACGGGCGCGACAAGGTGGGGCAGATCATCACCTTCGGTGCGCTTTTGTCCAAGGCCGCGGTGCGCGATATCGGGCGGGTTTTGCAGATGCCCTATGGGCAGGTGGACCGCCTGTCGAAGATGATTCCGGTGGAGGGCGTGAAGCCCGTTTCCATCGAGAAGGCGCTGGCGCAGGAGGATCGTCTGCGCGAGGAGGCCCGCAACGAGGAGGTCGTGGACCGCCTGCTGAAATACGGGATGCAGGTGGAGGGGCTCTTGCGCAACGCCTCGACCCACGCCGCCGGGGTTGTGATCGGGGACCGGTCGCTGGATGAACTGGTGCCTTTGTATCAGGACCCGCGCTCGGACATGCCGGCGACGCAGTTCAACATGAAGTGGGTCGAACAGGCCGGGCTGGTGAAGTTCGACTTTCTGGGCCTGAAGACGCTGACGGTCATTCAGAACGCCATCGAGCAAATCCATGCGGGCGGGCGGGATTTGCATACCGCCGCCGATGGGAGCCGGATCTACGAGCCGAACGAGGGCGCGGAGAACGATATCGGGCAGATCCCGCTCGATGACGAGAAGACCTATGCGCTTTATGCCAAGGCCAAGACCGTGGCGGTGTTCCAGGTGGAAAGCTCGGGCATGATGGATGCCCTGAAGCGGATGAAGCCCACCTGCATCGAGGATATCGTGGCGCTGGTCGCGCTCTACCGCCCCGGGCCGATGGAGAATATCCCGAAATACTGCGAGGTGAAGAACGGGCTGAGCGAGCGCGATTACCTGCACAAGTCGGTGGATCACATCCTGGACGAGACGCAGGGCATCATCGTCTACCAGGAACAGGTGATGCAAATCGCGCAGGAGATGGCCGGGTATTCGCTTGGCGGCGCGGACCTGTTGCGCCGGGCTATGGGCAAGAAGATCCAGGAAGCGATGGATGCCGAGCGGCCCAAGTTCATCGCGGGCGCAAAGGATAACGGCGTCGATGACGCCAAGGCGCTGGAGGTCTGGAACCTTCTGGACAAGTTCGCCAACTACGGCTTCAACAAATCGCACGCGGCCGCCTATGCGGTGGTTAGCTATCAGACGGCGTGGCTGAAGACCAATCACCCGGTGGAGTTCATGGCCGGTGTGATGAACTGCGATATCCACCTGACGGACAAGCTGGCCGTGTATTTCGAGGAAGTGAAGAAGGGGCTGGAATTGCCCTGGGCACCGCCCTGCGTGAACCGGTCGGACGCGACGTTCCAGGTGAAGGACGGCGTGCTGCATTATGGCTTGGGCGCGCTGAAAAACGTGGGCGTCGAGGCGATGCGGCTGATCGTGGCGGCGCGGCGCGAGGGGGGTGACGGAGGGCAGGAAAAGTCCTTTGTGACGCTTTATGATTTCGCGCGGCGGGTGGACCTGAAGGCGGTGGGCAAGCGGCCGCTGGAGATGCTGGCGCGGTCGGGGGCGTTCGACGAGCTGGACCGCAACCGGCGGCGGGTGTTCGACAGCCTGGAGGCGCTGATGCGCTATTCGGCGGCGATCCATGAACAGAAGGGATCGGCGCAGGTGTCGCTGTTCGGGGAGGCGGGCGAGGACCTGCCGGAGCCGCGTTTGAGCCCGGTCGAGGATTGGCTGCCCGCCGAACGGCTGACCGAGGAATATGCCGCCGTGGGATTCTACCTGTCGGGGCATCCGCTGGACGATTACATGGCCGCGCTTAAGCGCAAGGACGTCAAGACGCTCGATGAGGTGAATGAACTGGCGGCGCGGTCGGGGGCCGTCGTGGCCAAGATGGCGGGCGTCGTCGCCGGGCGGCAGGAGCGGAAATCGGCGCGGGGCAACCGGTTTGCCTTCGTCCAGTTGAGCGATGTCACGGGCGGCTACGAGGTGACGATGTTCTCGGACACGCTGGAGGTGGCGCGCGAACATCTGGAAACCGGCAACCAGGTGGTGATCGTGGTCGAGGCGACGATGGAAAGCGACCAGCTGAAGCTGCTGGCGCGGTCGGTGCAGCCCGCCGATGCGGTGGTCGCGGATGCGGGCGCCAGCGGGCTGAAGATCTTTGTCGACAGCGAGACTGCGATCGGGTCGGTTGCGCAGGTGCTGAGCAATGCGCCAACGACCGCGGCGCGGGGCGGGCGAGGGCCGATCCGGTTCTGCCTGATGAACGAGGCGCTGCCCGGCGAAGTGGAGATCGACGCGGGTCGGGAATTTCCGGTGACGCCGCAGATTAAGGGCGCGATCAAGAGCTTGGAAGGCGTGGTCATGGTCGAGGACCTTTGACCGCCGACTGATTCACATCGGCAACAGTTCACCGGTCCGGCGGCTGGCCGGTGGACCGAACTCCGGTTCTGGGCTAAGCCGGAAGCGGGATGCGATGGGACCTTGGGAGGACCATGCGGAAAATTGCATTGATTTGCGCGCTGGCCCTGGCGGGCTGTGGCGCGCCGGAGGCCGAGATCGGCCGGCTGTCCGAGCAGGATCTGCCGGAAGATGCCGAGACCATGGGCGCGATGCCCGGGCCAGAGGCAAGGGAAGAAGCCGAGAGCGGCGGATTCCTGGCGCGGCTTTTGGGCGGGGGCACGTCGAAGGGCGGCACGTCCGAGCCAGACCAAAGCGCGGAGCCGGGTGCCGCCGAGGAGACCGCACGCCTGACGCCGCCCGAAACCTATGGAGCGTCGCGCGAGGTTGAGCCGAAGCCGCAAAAGCGGGGTCTGTTCGGCCTGTTCGGTGGCGGCGGCAACACGCCCTCCGATGGCGCCACGAGTGAAGTCGCGCCGGGTACGGTGCTGCCTTATGGCAAGGTCGCCCGGATCTGCGGGCTGAGCGACCGGCAGATGGGCAAACGTGTTGAGACGTACCCAGAGCGGCGCGGCACCTACGCGCTTTATGACAGTGCCCCGCAAAGCACGGGCCTGCGGACATTCTACCTTACCGGATTCGACGACGGCTGCGCGCGGCAGTTCTCGGCGGCGGTGGCCGTGCTGGCGGGGGCGGAGTCGCACGAGCAATTGCGGTACGGTTTGCCCGCCGAAGTGCACCCTTACAGCACGACCGACAAGGCCTATGAAAAGCTAAAATCGCGGGTCTGCAAAGTCGGTCGCGGCAAGCCCTGCGGCAACCGGATCAATCGGCTGGAGCGCGATACGGTGTTCGTCAGCATCTACGAGCGGTTCGGCAGCAATGCCCAATGGCACACGCTGTTGGTGCATGGGGGCGACGTGCTGGCGCAGGACCGCAAGGGCGGCTGAGTTTCCGCAGTTTCTACCAGTGCGGCGGGCGGCTGTTGCCGATGACCTGCTGGCCGTCCAGCGCCGACTCCCGTTCCGCCTCGCGCTCCATGAGCAGTTGAACGCGGCGATTGAGCAGGGCGATTACCGTCTCCTGCCGGGCGACGGTGTCGGACAGGTCGTCCACGGCCCGGGTCAGGTGGGCGATTTTTTCTTCAAGCTCTTGCATTGGCTCTCAATTCGTTCGCGACCACCAAACGTATGATCAAATCCTGCGCGCCGTCAATTACCGGGAAACCTGACCTTGTCGCGCCGCCGCGCCTTGCCGTGCTTGCCCCGCACCCCGCCTTGGGCTAGACCGCGCCGCAAAGCCCCCAGCCAAGGAATTAGGGACATGGCGAAGACCAAGAAGGCCCCGCGCCCCAAGGCGGAAACGCCCAAGGGGTTCCGCGATTATTTCGGTGTCGAAGTCACCGAGCGCGCCGATATGCTGCGCAAGATCGCCGGGGTCTATCATCGCTATGGGTTCGATGCGCTGGAGACGAGCGCGGTGGAGACGGTCGAGGCGCTGGGCAAGTTTCTGCCCGACGTGGACCGGCCCAACGAGGGGGTTTTCGCCTGGCAGGAGTTCGACGAGGACGACAAGGGCGACTGGATGGCGCTGCGCTATGACCTCACGGCGCCGCTGGCGCGGGTCTATGCGCAGTATCGCAACGACCTGCCGACGCCTTATCGGCGTTATGCGATGGGGCCGGTGTGGCGGAATGAGAAGCCGGGGCCGGGGCGGTACCGGCAGTTCTATCAGTGCGACGCGGATACGGTGGGCACGGCCAGCATGGCCGCCGATGCCGAGATCTGCGCGATGCTGGCGGATACGCTGGAAGAAGTGGGCATTCCGCGCGGGGATTACCTCATTCGGGTGAACAACCGGAAGGTTCTGAACGGGGTGCTGGAGGTCATGGGCCTTGACGAAGGCGCGCAGCGTGACGCGGTTCTGCGCACCATCGACAAGTTCGACAAGGTGGGCGAGGAAGGCGTGCGCGCTCTGCTGACCGAAGGGCGGCTGGACGCGTCGGGGGCTTATATCGATGGCGTCGGGCTGACCCATGCGCAGGCCAAGCCGGTGCTGGCCTTTCTGACTTCGAAATCCGACGATGTCGCGCAGACGCTGGCCAACCTGCGCGACGCGGTCGGCGAAAGCGCGATGGGCGCGGACGGGGTTCAGGAGTTGGAAGCTATTGCCGATCTGCTGGCGGCGCAGGGCTATGGCCCGGACCGGATCGTGATCGACCCGAGCGTGGTGCGGGGGCTGGGGTATTACACTGGCCCCGTTTACGAGGCGGAGCTGACCTTTGAAATCCACGACGACAAGGGTCGCAAGCGACAGTTCGGTAGCGTTGCCGGCGGGGGGCGGTATGACGACCTCGTGAAGCGGTTCACCGGGCAGGCGGTGCCGGCGACGGGCGTGTCTATCGGTGTTGATCGTCTGCTGGCCGCGCTGCGTGAGAAAGGGCGGATTGGCGGCTCTGTCGAGGGGCCTGTGGTCGTGACCGTGATGGACCGGGACCGGATGGCGGCGTACCAGGCGATGGTGTCGGAGCTGCGGAGCGCGGGCATCCGCGCCGAGGTGTATCTGGGCAACCCCAAAAACTTTGGCAACCAGATGAAATACGCGGACCGGCGCGGCAGTCCCGTCGCGGTCATTGCGGGCAGCGACGAGTTCGACGCGGACAAGGTGCAGATCAAGGACCTGGTCCTGGGCGCGCAGATTGCCGAGAACGCCACGCTGGAGGAATGGAAGGAACGCCCGAGCCAGTTCGAGGTGACGCGCGACCAGTTGGTGGCGAAGGTGCGCGAGATGCTGGACGGCCAGAAGAGCGGACAGGACTGATGGGACCGACCCCGGACAACCGCGCGGCGGTCAAGGCCGAGGCTGCGCGGCTGCGCGACATGTTCGAGGCGGCGGGCGCGGTGCCGGTGGAAACCTCGGTGCTGCAACCGGCGGGCACGCTTCTGGATTTGTATGGCGAGGATATCCGGGCGCGGGCCTACGTGACCTCGGACGCGCTGCGGGGCGAGCAGATGCTGCGGCCCGACTTTACCGTGCCGGTGGTGCAGATGCACATGGCGCATGGGGCGGAGCCGGCGTGTTACACCTATGCGGGCGAGGTGTTTCGGCGGCAGGAAGACGACAGCGACCGGGCCAATGAATACCTGCAGGTCGGGTTCGAGATGTTCGACCGGCGCGCGCCCGCCGAAGCCGATGCGCGGGTTTTCGCGGTGATCCACGAGGCGGTGAAGCACCTGCCGTTGCAGGCGGTCATCGGCGATATCGGCATCCTGATGGCCGCCGTCGAAGGGCTGGACACGACGGAACGGCGCAAGGTGGCGCTGCGCCGGCATATCTGGCGCCCCCGGCGGTTTCGCGCTTTGATCGAGCGGTTCTCGGGCCGGGCGCCGGTGCCGGAGAGCCGGGCGGCGCTGTTGGCGGCAAAAGACCCTATGGCCTGTGACGCGCCGATGATCGGGCTGCGCGGGACGGAGGAGATTGCGGCGCGGATCGCGGCGCTGCGCGAGGATGCCGAGACGCCGCCGCTGGCGGCGCGTGAGGTGGAATTGCTGGACGCGATTCTGGCGGTGCGCGAGACCGCCGACAACGCGCTGGAGCATCTGCGCGACATCGCGGTGGACATGCCGGCGATTTCGGGCGCGGTGGAGTTGCTGGCCCGCCGGCTGGAGGCGCTGGAGCGC
Organism: Roseovarius sp. THAF9; assembly: GCF_009363715.1. Taxonomy (NCBI): domain Bacteria; kingdom Pseudomonadati; phylum Pseudomonadota; class Alphaproteobacteria; order Rhodobacterales; family Roseobacteraceae; genus Roseovarius; species Roseovarius sp. THAF9. The sequence continues at coordinate 2,718,148 of NZ_CP045404.1, read as the reverse complement.
GCGGGCGTGGCGCCCGGAAGGCTTGAGTTCGAGGCCAGCTATGGCCGGACGCAGATGGAATATTACGATGGCTTCGTCTTTGGCTTTTCCGTGCCCAAGCGCCCGGACCTGCCCCCTGTTGCCACGGGCGGGCGCTATGACGCGCTGACCCGGCGGCTGGGCGGGGGGCACGAGATCCCGGCGGTGGGCGGCGTGATCCGGCCCGACCAGGTGCTGGCGCTGGAGGGCGGGACATGAGCGTGAAGATCGGTGTGCCCTCGAAGGGCCGGTTGATGGACAAGACCTTTGGCTGGTTTGCGGACCGCGGCGTGGAGCTGGGCCGGAGCGGCGCGGAACGCGAATATGCGGGCTTCGTCCGGGGTGTCGAGAATGTCGAGCTGGTGCTGCTTTCGGCGGGCGAGATCCCGCGCGAGCTGGCCGCCGGGCGGATCCATCTGGGTGTGACCGGACAGGACCTTGTGCGCGAGAGGCTGGGCGGCTGGGAGCAGGTGGTCGAGGAGGTCGAAGTGCTGGGCTTTGGCGCGGCGGACCTTGTGCTGGCGGTGCCGCAGGTCTGGGTGGATGTTGGCACGCTGGATGATCTGGATGCGGCAGCGGCGGCGTTTCGGGAGCGGCACGGGTTTCGGATGCGGATCGCCACCAAGTATCACCGGCTGGTGCGGGAGTTCCTGCGCGACAACGGCGTGGCGGATTACCAGCTGGTCGACAGCCAGGGCGCGACGGAAGGCACGGTCAAGAACGAGACGGCGGAGGCGATTGCCGATATCACCTCGTCCGGGGACACTTTGCGGGCCAATCACCTGAAGACGCTGGAGGACGGGATGATCCTGCGCAGCCAGGCGACGCTCTTTCGCTCGCGCCGGGTGGCGCATGACCCGGACGATCACGCGGCGCTGAAGGCGCTGCTGGATCGGCTGGGTGTGGGGTGAGGGCTGTTCTTGAGTATTTCGAGAACAGTGAAACCCTTTCGGCGCCATGCTCCGGCGGCGATGCGGGATGAGGGCGGTGTGGATTTGAGTATTTCTGGCAAGAAAAAGCCGGGAGCACGGTGATGCAGCCAGACGCGCGGGAGCCGTATTCGTTTCGGGAAGATCGGGCGGTGCCGGGGTTCGATGACAGCCGGATCGTGGTGGTGATGGACGCCGAATGTGCGCTGTGTTCGCGCGCGGCGCGGCGGATTGCGCGGCTGGACAGGGAGGATCGGGTGCGGATCGCGCCGATGCAGGGGGCATTGGGGCGGGCGTTGCTCGAGCATTACGGGCTGGATGCAGACGACCCGGCGTCTTGGCTGATGATCGAGGACGGTCGGGCGTGGGGGTCATTGGAGGGGATGGCGATGCTGTTTCCGCGGCTGCATTGGGCTTACGCGCCGGCGCGACTGGTCTGGCTCTTGCCGGTGTGGCTGCGCGACTGGATCTATGCGCGGATCGCGCGGAACAGATATGCGGTGTCCGGGCGGGGGGACTTGTGTGCCCTGCCGGACCCGCAGGTGCAAAGGCGGCTTTTGCGGTGACGGTCTATGCGCGGCTTCTGGGCGAAGACGCGATGGCGGCGCTGGCGCCAGAGTGCCGGGCGCTGCATGCAGGTGACGGGGTGTTTCACGGGCGGATCACGGTGGAGGTGACGCGCAATCCGGTGCTGCGCGCAGGCCTGCGGCTGGCGGGGTTTCCGCTGGCGGTGAAGGATGCCGAGTTGAGGTTCGAAAAGCGCGGGCGCGATGATCGGGACGTCTGGACGCGCAGCATGGCCGGGCAGGTGATGGAGACCGTGCAATGGGTCACGCCCGGCGGAGGGCTGGCCGAGCGTATGGGCGCGATGGTGGCGATGAGCCGGCTGGTGCCGGCGGAGGGCGGGCTGGATCTGGCGGACTGGCGGTTCCGATTTCTGGGCCTCCCGCTGCCGAAATGGGCGGCGCCGAGGGTCAGCGCCTCGGAACGGCCCGAGGCGGGGCGTTACCGGTTCGATATCTCGATCGGGCTGCCCTGGGAACGCGCGCCGGTGCTACGCTATCACGGGTGGCTAGACGTGACCCAGACGGCGGACGAGAGCGGGTAGGTCGGCCACAGTGTCGATGACGTGATCGGCGCCCGCGTCTTTCAGGATCGCGGTGGCGTGGGCGCGGAGCGGGTCGATCTCGGCCTCGGTGAGGGCGGCCAGTTCCTCTGGCGTCTTGCCGACGGCGTTGCCGGAGAGGGCGACGCCCACGGTCACGCAGCCTGCGGCGACGCCCTCCATGATGCCGGGGGCGGTGTCGTCGACCTTGAGGATCGTTTCGGGCGGGTAGGCGGCAAGGTCGATCATGCATTGATACATGCCAAGCGGGCCGGGGCGGCCCTCGGGCAGATCGTCCGAGCATACCAGGTTGTCGGGGGAGTAGCCCTGTGCGGCCGCGACGGGCAGGACGTGGGTCATGATCGAGCGGGTGTAGCCGGTGGTGGAGCCGATCTTGAGGCCCATTCGGCGCAGTTCGGCGATGGCTTCGGCGCAGCCCGGCACCAGCGTGGCGTACTCCGCCGCAACCTTTTCATTCATCGGTACGAAGACCTTGTAGAGGTCATCGACATCGGCGTCGGTCGGGGCGCGGCCATACTTGTCCTGCCATTGGCGGGCGAGGTCGGGCATGTCGAGCATGGTGCGGATGTGGTCCCACTTGGGCGCGCCCATAGGTTGGCGTGCCTGTTCGATGGTGGCGTTGATGCCGAAGCTGGCGAAGACGTCGACGAACACGCCCATCGGGGCGAAGGAGCCGAAATCGACGGTGGTGCCGGCCCAGTCGAATACGGCGGCGGTGAAGCGGGTCATGCGGGTCTTTCCTGCGTGCTGTTCAGCCGTGTCTAGCGGTAGAGCTTGATGGTTTCGTGACAGGCCTCAGAGTCCCGAGAGAAAGGCCGAGAGGGCCGTGCCCAGATGGTCGGAGACATAGCCGCCCTCCTGCACCAGCACGAGCGGCAGGCCGGTGGCGGCCAAGGTGCGAGCGATGCGGGTGAAGCCGGGGGTGGTGAGGGCGAGGCCTTTGAAGGGATCGGCTTCGTGCGCGTCGAGCCCGAGCGCCACGACCAGCGCGGTGGTGCCGAAATCCGTGATGCGCGCGAGGGCGGTGTCGAGCGCGGGGGCATAGCCGCCGTCATCGGTTAGGCGGGGCAGGGGCAGGTTGAGGTTGGCGCCGAGGCCGGAGCCGTGCCCGCGTTCGTGCGCGTGACCCCAGAAGAACGGGTAGAAGTCACTCGGGTCTTTATGGATCGACACGGTGAGTATGTCGGCGCGGTCGTAGAAGATGCCCTGGGTGCCGTTGCCGTGATGCACGTCGATATCTAGGATGGCGGGGCGGTGGCCCGCAGCCAGCAGGCGCTGGGCCGCGATGGCGGAGTTGTTGAGAAAGCAGAAGCCGCCGGCCTGGTCGGCATAGGCGTGGTGCCCGGGCGGGCGGCAGAGCGCGTAGGCGTGAGGCGCGCCGGAGGCCACCGTATCGGCGGCGGCGATGGCGCATTGGGCCGAGGCATAGGCGGCGTCCCAGGTGTGCGGGCCGATGGGGCAGGCGGTGTCGGCCTGGTGGTAGCCGGCCTGGCCCACGGGCGAGGTGGGGTAGCTGTCCGCGCGCGAGCGGGGGTGAATATTCGGAATGACCTCGGGCGCGGCGCCGTCCATGGCGGACCAGCGGGCGTGGATCGTGCGGAGAAAGGTGATGTATTCGGAACTGTGCACCGCAGCGATGGGGGCGAGCCCCGCATCGGGTGGGGCGGCGAAGGTGCAGCCCGTGGCCTGCGCGGCGTCCTTGAGGATGGCGATGCGTTCCGGTGCCTCGGGGGAAGGTTTCAGAACGCCCTGATGCAGGAAGGTCTGGGGGGCGTGGCCGGACTGGGCCGGGGCGAGAAAGGCTTGCATGATCGGGGCCGCTTTAGGTGTGATGCGTGATGTACGTTAGCGCGGAGCGGCGGGGAATGACACCGGAAGGCTGGGCAAAAAAATGCACAGTTTCGCGTATTGCCGGTGTCTGCGCAAATAGCGGAGAGGTTCACGATATTGTTTTTGACTGTGTGAACTGCGCTTGGGTTTCTGGATCTCGGAGCATGAAATCATGTTTTATATCAGGTTTTTATAGTGAATTTCTGTCAAGCCCCCGCGCCCTTTCCGCCATAAGTCGCGCAATGAAAAAAACCGATGCAAGAATTTTTTCGGAACCCGGGCCGGGGCAAGCAGTTCTTTCCCCAGATCGCAGCACGGTGCTGCACAAGCGAAGGAGATTACTATGTTTAACCGTACGATTGCACTCGCAGCCACATTCTCGACCGCAGGCGCACTTGCCGCCTATGCGGAATCGACCGTTGGAGCCGACGTGACGAACAAAGGTCAGGTTCTGGAAAACGCCGCTGAAGTCGAAGACGGCAACACTGAGGTCGAAGCCACGACCTATTCCGAAGATGGCGACGACATCGTCGTGATCGGCACGCAAACCTCGGGTTCTGCCGATGAAGGCGTGGACGACGAAGTTGCTCAGGACGAAACCGGTTCGGAGAATACCGAGAGCGAGAACATCCTGCTGATCGCCGAACCCGGTACGATGATCTATACCGTGACGGGCGAGCCGGTTGGCACCGTGTCCTACACCGAGAACAACGGCGAAATGGGTGGTCTGGTCTTTGTCGACCTTGACCCCGCAGCCGGTTATCAGGTGCCGACTGTCGGCATTCAGGTGAAATCGCTGCAGACGACCAACCAAGGTGAAGCGCTCGAATATGCGTTTTCTGTAGACTACCTGCGTGACCGCATCGCCGATGCGATCAGCCGCGGCTAACGCAAATAGTGTTGTGACGTGACGAGTATGGACCGGGGCGCTTCGGCGCCCCGGTTTTTTCGTGTCCGCAAAGTTGTTTGGCTGCTGCCTGTGCGCGGGCACCGCGACGGCAAAGATATTGCAGGGCCAGCGGAACCTCCGAAGCCCGCAGACGTTATTCAGGCAATACAGATCGCAACACGTCACAAATGCGTGAGGAGACCGACAATGAACGCTAAGACGAAAGCCAAGGAAATGGTCGAAGACGGTAAGGAAGCCGTCACGAAAGAGGCCGAGGCCCGCGCGGCAGAGATGCGCGACGACGTGGCCGAGCATGGCGACACGATTTCAAGCGCGACCAAGAAGGCCGCTGGTGAGTTCGAGGACTATGATGCCGTGAACTCTTTCCTGACCCAGGCGGGTGAAGCCGTCGAGGACGCGACCAACCGCCTGCGCGAACGGTCGCTGCCGGACATGGTCGAGGATGTGTCGGCGTTTGCTCGGCGCAACCCTCTGCTGTTTCTAGGCGGTGCGGCGCTGGCCGGGTTTGCTGCGGCACGCTTCCTGAGCGCCAGTGCGCCGTCGGATGATGGCCCGGAACTGATTGCATCGGACGATGAAGATGTCTGGGCGGGCTACCTGCCCGAAAACCCGCACACGGGGACACACGACTGATGAAGGACTCGCCCAAACCACCATTCGGCGTGGTCGTGGCCCGCATCCTGCGCGAAGCGCGGGGCCTGCTGGCCGCCCATGCCGACCTGGCGCGGCGGGAGCTGAGCCAGAACCTTCGTTCGGCCAAGGCCGGGTTGATCCTGATCGCCGCCGCTTTGCTTTTTGCGCTGGTCAGCATCCACGCCCTTGCGGTGGTGGCCGTGCTGGCACTGGCGGATATGGGGCTTGGATTTGGCACGGCTGCGGCCATCGTGTTTGGGGTGTTCGTCACGCTGACGATCATCCTTGGCGTGATCGGGATGCGGTGCCTCTCGGCGCGGGCGATGATGCCCAAGCGCACGATCGAAAGCCTGAAATCAGATATTGCACTATTCGAGGAGAGTCATGATGACCGCGAAGTCTATGGAAAAGCTTGAGAAAGACGCAGAAGAACATCGCGCCGGACTGGCCGATGCGATCGGGGATTTCGCCGAGAGCGTGAACCCCGGACGCCTTGGACGCCAAGCCATCGACGATGCCGCCGAATTCGGCCGGACTGCCACCAACAGCATCACGCAATCGGCCAAGGACCATCCGGTTGGCCTGGCGCTTGTGGGGATCGGTGTGGCAATGCTGGTGGCCGGCGGTACGGCGCATCAGAAGGGCGCGTTTTCTAACATGGGGCGCAGCTCGAACGGGTTGAGCCAAGATGAGCGGATCGCCCGTGCGGCCGAACGCAACGCCAAGCGCACGCAAATCGCCGCTGGCCGCGTGTCGGCATCGGCGTCGCGCATGCGTAGAAAGCTGCATAGCGGGCTGGAACGGCTTGGGCCGGAAGCGCGGGATCGCGTGATTTCGCTGCGGCTGAAGGCCGTGGATGCGCAGGAAGCCGCGGAGCGGTATGCGCGCGGTGCGGCGAAGTCAGCCGTCGATACGCATAATTCGCAACCTCTGGTGACTGGGCTGGTCGCTGCCGGAATCGGCGGATTGGTGGGGGCATTGCTGCCCAGCACGCGCCGCGAAGCCGAGATGTTGGGCGCGCGCCGCGATGCCTTTCTGCGAGCCGCAGAAGAGCGCCTTAAAGCGGAGATCTCGGAATTGGAGACCAAGGGCAAGTCCGCGGTCAACGAAGCCGTCCGCGCCGGCACCGAACAGTTCAATTCCAAGGCTGGCTGAAGGTTAAAGACTCAAGGTGGTAGATCAAGCCCCGTCGAAGCTGGTAAGGGCCTGCCTTATCACCCTGACATTCATTGCAGTCGTCGCCGCGGCAAAAGAGGCGCAAAACCTCTTTGCCCCGGCGACGTTCGCGTTGGTTCTGGGCGTGGTGATGTCGCCCGTCGCAGGCCGGTTGGAAAACCTTGGTGTGCCGCGAACCGTCAGCGCGGCCTCCGCGCTGATCGTCGGTGCGGCCGTCATCTTTCTGCTGATCGTGGCGCTTGGACCGTTGCTGTCGGCGCTGATCGACCAGGTGCCGCGCATCCAGCAGCAGTTTCGCGGCTGGATGAACGAATTAACCTTCATGTTGCGCAGTCTGGGCGGTGTAACATTTGACGTCGAGCGAACCATTTCGCAAAGCGGTGAAGACGCTGTGGAAGAAGCGATTCCATCCGTCGCGGAAGCGCTTTGGCTTGCGCCGAACCTGTTTGGGCAAATGCTGATCTTCGCGGGAACGTTGTTCTTTTTCCTGATGACCCGTGATGACATCTACAGCGCAATCCCACAGTACCGCGTGGCGCTGAAGCAGGCGGATCGGGCGGTGTCGCATTATTTCGTGACCATCGCGCTGATCAACCTCGGTCTTGGCGTGTCGCTGTGCGGTGTGCTGATCCTCATCGGCCTGCCAAACCCGATGCTGTGGGGCGCGGCGGCGTTTCTGGCGAATTTCGTTCTCTATCTCGGCCCGCTGGCGATCATGTTCTCGTTGTTGCTGGCCGGGCTTCTGACGTTCAACTCTGCCTATGCACTGGTCGCGCCGGCCTCGTTCCTGATGCTGAACGCGATCGAGGCGCAATTCGTGACACCGGCGCTGGTCGGCAAGCAGCTGAAGGTCAATCCGCTGGTCGTCTTTCTCTCCATCGTATTCGGACTGTGGCTTTGGGGACCGCTTGGGGGTATCGTCGCCCTGCCGGTGGTCGTCTGGGTCTATGCCCTCGTCTCGGCTCAATCCAAACGCGGGACAGCGTCCGAACACTAGATGGATCAGGTTACATGACAGGGCAGGGTGCTGACGCAGATCATTTCGCGCCTTTACCGATGGAGACCAATGCGAAGGGCGACATGCGCCGCATTGGAATCGAGGTGGAATTCTCGGGCCTGTGCGAGCGCCGCGTGGCGTCGATCTTGCAGGAGAACCTTGGCGGGGATCTGGACGACGCCGATCCTCATTTGTTGTTCGTGCGGGGCAGTGCGCTGGGCGATCTGGAGATCGAGCTGGACACGGCCCTTGGCAAGAAAAAGAGCGGCGGGTTGGCCGGGTCGCAAGTCAAGGACCTGCTCCGCGGGCTGGTGCCGGTCGAGATCGTGACGGACCCGCTGACGCCCGACGAGATGGCGCGGTTCGACGCGATGATCCCTGTCCTGCGCGAGGCCGGGGCGAGCGGGTCGCGCAACGGGGTATTCCTGGGGTTCGGCGTGCATCTGAATGTCGAGGTGGTCGCGCCCGCCGATCCGCATACGCTGCGCACGGTGCGGGCCTTTGGGTTGCTGGACCCAGTCCTGCGCGCCGATAACGGTATCGACGTGACGCGCCGCGTGCTGCCTTTCGTCAATGCCTGGCCGCGGGCGCTGGTCGATGAACTGGTCGAGGAAAAGCCGGACAGTCTGGAACTGTTGCTTGACCTGATGGACCCGCATGTGCGCACGCGCAATCATGCGCTGGACCTGTTGCCGCTGATGAAGCACGCGCTGCCACGGCTGTTCGAGGCCAGCTATCCCGACGAACACTCCACCAAGGCGCGGCCCGCGTTTCATTTTCGCCTGCCCGACAGCCGGATCAACGAGGAGGGCTGGTCGTTGCAGGAGCCGTGGGAGATGTGGCGGCTGGTCGAGAAAGTGGCCGCGACGGAACAGTTGGAGACGCTGGAGGAGGCGTGGCAGGACCATGCGCACTCGGGCGGTGTGTTGCGCCGGGAAAGCGCGTGGGTGCGGATCGCAAGCGATATCCTGGGCCGTGACACGCAATGAGCCGGCCGCTGATCGCCGTGACCACCTCGCAGCGGTCGGGGTGGCGGATTTTTCCGCTGGTGTGGTTCAACCTGTGGCTGGCCGGCGCGCGGGCCGTGCGCTGGGGCGTGGGACGGCCCGCTGACCTTGGCGCGGTGGACGGGCTTATTATCGGTGGCGGCGATGACGTGGGGCCGGAGCTGTACGGAGGCGTGCTGGGCGTGTCGGCCACGCTGGACCGCGCCCGGGATGATCTGGAGCGGGGACTGGCCACGGAGGCGCTGGAGATTGGCCTGCCGGTTCTGGGGATCTGCCGAGGCGCGCAGATGATGAACGTGGCGCTTGGCGGCACGCTGGACCAGGACGCGTGGGAAACCTTTGGCGAGGCCGAGAAGATCAAGACGATCCTGCCCAAGCGCGACGTGGACGTGATGTATGACACCCACCTGGCGCGGATCTGCGGGCCCGAGCGGATGCGGGTCAACGCGCTGCATACGCAGGCGGTGGAGGCGCTGGGGCGCGGCTTGCGGGTGGCGGCGCGGGACAGTTGGGGGATGATCCAGGCGGTGGAACGTGTGGAGGACCCGTTTGCGCTGGGGGTGCAGTGGCATCCCGAGCATTTGTTTTATGCCCGGCGGCAGCGATTGCTGTTCAAGGCGCTGGTGGCGGCGGCGCGGGCCTATGGCGCGTCCCGCGGGCAGGTCGATGCAGTGCTGAAACAGCGATGAAAAAGGGCGCCTCGAAGGCGCCCGTTTTCAGTGTTATCGACGTAGGCTTCAGATGTTGCCGAGGATGCGGTCAACGTCGCGGCGGACCTCGTCCTTGTCCTTGCCGACCTTGGCTTGCAGGGCGCCGATCATCTGTTCGCGCTCGCCCTTGGCTTCCTCGATGTCGTCATCGGTCAGGTCGCCATAGGTTTCGCGCAGTTGGCCCTTGATCTGGTTCCAGTTGCCTTCGATGCGTTCGCGGTCCATCGTGTATTCTCCAATCATATCAGTAACTTGATCCGTTCCGCCGGTAGGGCGGTCCGTCCGTTTATTCGTATTGGGTCAACGCGGGCTGTCGGGCGCGGGTTCCAGCGAGACACGCGGATCAGACGATGTTTTCCGTCACGCCGGGCAGGTTGAGCCAAGTATCGCGCAGTTGCGCGCTGTCATGTTCGACGAGAAAGCCGTGGCGGTTCTCGGGGTTCATGACGCTGTTTTCGGCGATCTTCCTGGACCACCAGGGGAACATGGTGTCATGCGCGCGCGCCTCTGCGGGCAAGTCCTCGAACCACCAGTGCGACATCAGCCGCTCGCGCAGGGTCTGGATGCGGCCCGGATCGGTGATGCGCACGGCGGCCTCGGTGTCCCAGTAGAGCGAGCGGCCGTTGAGATTGGCGGATCCGACCATGGCGAATGTGTCGTCCTGCACGAGAATCTTGTTGTGGACGTGGATCAGTGGCGAGCCAGAAAGGGTCTGGATCGTGTCGCGGGCGGCAAAGCGGGGTTGGACCGGCGTGGCGACAACGATGCGGTCGCCGAAGCTGTCGCGCACCATCTCGATCGCGTCGTGCTGGAGCGACATGCCGTAACGGGCGTCGATGCCGATCTCGCTGGAATAGGCGACCTCGTCAGGCAGGCCGGGCAGGATGAGTATGGCGTGCAGGTCGGGCCGGCGGCGGCCTTCCTTGGCCAGACGCTTGGCGAGACCGCGAGCGCGGAAATACTGAGATTCGATATAGATCATGTCCTTGGCCCGCTTGAAGGCGCGAATGTGATCCTCCTCGATCTCGTGCAGGAGCGTCTTGGGCGAGACGTAGGGCAACTGTGTGGGCCGCGGCGCGGAAAGCGTGCGGCGGATGTACTTCATCGGCGCGGGCTTGCGGCAGGCCTCGATGCTGGGGAGGAAGGTCTTGATGTGATGCGCCGCCTCCCTCGCCTCGGGGCCGCCGCGAATGAGAAGCTGTACGTCCGACCAGGTATGCGCGGCGATGCGGTCATGCTGGGGCGTGTCGTAGCGCCGTTCGTTCAGGTCAAGCCCGCCCACGTAAAGCACCTCGTCGTCGATCACCGCGATTTTCTGGTGGTGCGAGGTGGTGTGCAGCTCGGGCAGGGAGCCGTCGTCGAGGCGCACGGCCTCGCGCAGTTTCTGGTCGTCGTTGAGCGCCATCAGCCGTTTGGACCGGCGTTGAAGCACAGCGGGCAGGAAGGCCAACCAAGGCAGGCGGCCGGCCTTCGCGGGATGCAGGTCGGCGCGTATGCGCAGGTTGTGAATGGGGCAGTCTGAGACTTCCGCCAGCGCCGCCGCCTGCCGCACGGTGCGCCATGTCAGGCGATGCAATTCGGTGGCGAAAACCGGGTCGAAATCACTGACGGTGAGGTCGATCGTGATGCCGCGACACAGCAGATGCTCGAAGAGGTCAAACCAGGTCTCGCCGATCTCCTGGGCTTCCGGGCTGCGAAGCTGGGTCGTGAGGTCGAATATGCGGAACGAGGCCACGACGTGGGACTTGGCGGCAAGCACGGCCCGTTCGAAGACCGGCCACGCTTCCTGCGCGGTTATCATCACCTGGAAGTCTGGATCGTCCTGAGCATGTGTCACGAGGGGGCCTCGAAATCCTTTCGTTCGAAGACGACGTGCAGACCGTAGTGGTATTCGTCTTCGGTTACTTTCTGTTCGCCTTCGAGTTGGCTGACGAAGGCCTGCATGAGCTTTGTTCCGAGGCCACTGATGGTTTCGACCTCGGGGAGGGGCCGAAGCATGACCGGGCCTTTCGAATTGGTGACGCTGAGCTGGTACTGCCCGCCTGACTGCTCCTTCAACGTAACGCGAACGGACGGGGTTTCATCTTCTTTTGCGCCGACGTATTTCAGTGCGTTCGTGAGCGCCTCTGCCAGCAGCATCGACAGCGGTACAGCCTGATCGGGATAAAGCGGCAGGGCATCGAGATCGCGCTCGATCACGACGCCGGGGACGGTCATCATGGTGGAGATGTCGGTGACCACTGCCTCGAGCAGCTCGTTGGCCTCGATCGTCAAAAGGTCGGGGGTGGTATAGAGCGTACGGTGCAGCATGGCGAGGCCGTTGACCCGCCGTTGCAGGCTGGCCAGCATGAACTTGGCTTCGGGCGTCTTGGCGCTGCGCAACTGCATGTTCATGATCGAGGCGATCATTTGCAGGTTGTTCTTGACCCTGTGGTGCACTTCTTTCAGCAGCACCTCCTTGTCCTTCAGATCCTTGTCCTGACGCGCCTCGGATTCGGCGATGATGATTGCCATGCGGTTGAAGGCGCGCTCGGCCTCGGCAAATTCCTCGGGCGGGTTTTTCAGGCGCAGGGGGAAGCCATCGCGCTGGCCGAGGGCGAAGCGGCGCATGGCCGAGCGCAGGTCGCGGACGTGGCGGATGACGACGCGGCGCAGTTCGTACCAAGCAAAGGCGAGGCCGGCGACCCAAATCGCGAAGGGAAAGAGCAGGTTGAGCACGTAGTAGGACAAGGCCCCGCCGCCCCAGACCGAAGCGCGGGCGGGCCAGCTTGCGATGACGCTGACCTGGTCCTGGAAAATGCTGGCAACGGCATAGATGCGTTCCTCGCCCCGCCCGTTGACGCCATTGAACGTGGTGCCGACCTGGCGGTTGAGATCTTCGGGGTCGATCAGCCTTGGCAGGATTTCTTCGGCGTTTTCGCGGCCACCGCTGGCCGATACCACCTGGCCGTCGCGGGTGAAGGTGACGAAGCGCAATTCGTGATCGAAGCGGCGGGAGGTGAGCGGTTGATAGGTCATGCGCAGCGGCACCGAGAGCGAGACGATGCCGGCAAGGCTGCGGTCGATGTAGACCGGATGGTTGACGACCAGCACGGGTTGTTTCGTGATCGAGCCGAGAGGCGCGACATAAACGCTGGGACCGTCCGCATTGAGCGCACGCTGAAGACGTTCGAGATCGCGGAAATCTCGTACCTCGTCGCCATCGGAACTGCATTCCATGAAGCCCGACATCTTGGTGTAGCCGGCAAAGGCGATGTGGGCGTTGCTTTCCGCGAACTCGCGCATGACCTCGCGGCAGGCGGGGGCGTCGTCTAGAATGGAGAGGGCCGCAAGCCCTTCGGCCGAGCCGAGCGTCTGCTGGATCAGCTCGCGTTCGTCCCGTGCGGCGGAGGTGGTTTCAAAGAAGAGTGCGTTGCGGCGCAGGTTTTCGGTCTCGTCCAGCACCTGGTCGGTCTGGTAGACCGCGATGATTCCCAAGGGGAAAAGCGCAAGCGCCAACAACGCAAAAAGACGGAACGACAGTCTGTTGACCATCGTTCCGTATGCGTCGAGCAGGGCTTTCGACTTCTTAGGCAACGCTTTTGTTCGCCGATACGATACCCGCGGTGACCGCGTCCGTCGTTTCGAGTACCTGATCCTCGTCCAGCTGCATCAACTCCACCAGCCGCGCCCGGGCACGGTTGACCCGGCTTTTGATCGTACCGACAGCGACGCCGCAGGTTTCGGCTGCTTCTTCGTAGGAAAAGCCGCCGGCCCCCACCAATACAAGTGCCTCGCGCTGTTCGTCGGGCAGTTTTTCAAAGGCCGTGTGAAAGTCGCGCATCTGCAGGCGACCGTCATGATCGGGCTTTTTGGCCAGGGACGCGGCAAGTTCGCCGTCGGTGTCCGAGACCTCACGCCGCGCCTTTCGGTGATGCGAGTAATAGGTGTTGCGCAGGATGGTGAACAGCCAAGCGCGCATGTTGGTGCCCGGCTGAAACTTTTCGATGTTGGTCCACGCCTTGACCAGCGCGTCCTGCACCATGTCGTCGGCAAGCGCGGAATTGCGCGTAAGACTCATGGCAAAAGCGCGCATCGGGCCAAGATGTTCCACCAGTTCGTCACGGGGATCGCTCATGAATTGCTATCCGATTCCGGATCAGAGTCCTTGGGCGCACCCTCGGCCTTGAGTTGCTCCAACAGATCGGTAAAACGCGACGGCAGAGGCTCACTTGCCACATCGTCAAACGCACGTTTCAGATTCTCGTCAATGGTCGTATCCACACTTGAAGTCCGTTTTGCTCGGGTCATTATTGTCTCTAGGTTTGACATCTGTGCACTGTGTCTGGAACTTAACGCGATCCGACACGTTAGGTTCCAAGATAGTAGAAAAAAACTGGAAGCAATCAAATGACCGAAAAGACTGCCGAGGATCTTAGCGAGAAGATCGGTGCAAATTTGCCTTACCTTCGCCGGTATGCGCGCGCGCTGACCGGGTCGCAGGAGCGGGGCGATCAATATGCCATGGCGACACTTGAAGCGGTGCTGAGCGACCGCGGTGTCTTCGACGAGTCTATTTCCCCGAAGCTGGCGCTGTTCAAGGTGTTTCAGCCGATCTGGGCAACATCGGGCGCCGTGTTTTCGGACGACGACACAGGATTACAGGCCAAGGCGCAGGCGCATCTGTCGAAGTTGACCACAAACACGCGCGAGGCGCTATTGCTGCACACGATAGAGGAATTCTCGTTTTCCGAGGTTGGCGTCATCATGGACATGTCCGAGGAGGAAGCGCGGTCGCTGGTCGAAATCGCCTATGAGGAAATGTCGAGCGTGCTGTCGGGCCGGGTGATGATCATCGAGGACGAAGCGATCATCGCGATGGACTTGGAAGGCATCGTGGGCGACATGGGCCACCGTATCACCGGGATCGCGCGGACGGAAACCGATGCGCTGAAGCTTTTCAAGGAAGAGACCCCGAGCCTGATTCTGTCGGATATCCAGTTGGCCGACGGATCGAGCGGGATCGACGCCGTGAACCGCATCATGGAGAATGCTCCGGACATTCCGGTGATTTTCATCACCGCGTTCCCCGAGCGCCTGCTGACGGGCGAGGGACCGGAGCCTGCGTTCCTGATCCCGAAGCCGTACCAATCCGACCAGGTTCGTTCGGCAGTGAGCCAAGCGATGTTCTTTTCGTCGACGGAGACTCTGAAGGCCTGAGCTGCCCATCGGATTTGAAATTATTTTGACGCCTCCGTGCTATCTGCGCGGGGGCGTTTCTGCATTTGCGTGGGGCGCAAAACAAAAGGGGCTGGTGTTGCGGGCCAGCCCCTTTGGCGGTTGTCGGTGTCAAATGAGGATCAGGACGAGCGGTCGCTGATGGCACTGACCACCAGCACCACGCCGAAGAGCACCAAAAAGATGACGAACAGAATCTGTGCAATGCCGGCGGACGCCGCCGCAATGCCGCCAAAGCCGAAAATGCCCGCGATCAAGGCAATACCCAAAAAAGTAAGAGCCCAATGAAGCATGTGCCCGGTCCTTCGTTCGTATCGTTACGGGATACAAACGATCAGGCGGCGGGCTGGTTCCCGGAATTCTTCAGGCGGCAGGCGGCGTTTGGTTCGTGGTGCAAATATGTGCCACGGGCGCCACGTCATGCCGGATCGCACCTTCGAGATCGGCGTCAGTGAAGGGGCGGGACAGCACGCGCATGCCGACCGATCCCGGCGCCGAACCGTCGTCATCGAGCAGCACGATATGGGTGTGGTCCGCAGCAAGCTTGGACAGTAGCCTGTCACGCCGCTCGGTCTCGGGCAGGCCGATGAACGCGAAGGAAAAGTGATTTTCCGACAGAAGACCATGCGCGCGCTCGGTATCGCTTTCGACGATCACCTCTCCGAGCGAACGCGATTTGGCGAAATCCGCAAGGTCTGCGGCTTCGAGAAATTTGCGCGAAGAAACCAGAACAAGGTCTTCGCGTGGCGCAATCTTTTGCATTTACTACCCCCTCGGTATTGGGTGATCATGGCAGAGAATCATGACGCCGTAATTAAACTGGGACATACACCGTAAAATGGCGATCGATTGCGGGACCTGCCCGCTGAGGGAACTGGACCTGTTCGGCCCGATGACGGCCGACGAACTTGAGTTCATGGCGAGCTTCAAGACCGGGGAGTTGCGGGCCGAACAGGGGACCGAGATCCTCGCAGAAGGCGCGTCCTCGACCCAGCTTTACACCGCGCTGAGCGGTATGGGCATTCGGTACAAGACGATGGAAGACGGGCGGCGGCAGGTGGTCGGGTTCGTGTTGCCGGGCGATTTCGTCGGATTGCAAAGCGGCGTGATGGGCGAGATGGATCATTCGGTCGAAGCGACGACGACGATGAAGCTGTGCGTCTTCAACCGCTCGGATTTCTGGCGGCTGTTCCAGTCGCAGCCCAAGCGGGCGTTTGACCTGACACACCTGGCCGCGCGAGAAGAGCAGTTGCTGGGCGAAGCGCTGGTCACGGTCGGGCAGATGAACGGCATCGCGCGCGTGTCATGGGCGCTTTACCGTTTTTATCAGCGCCTGCGGGCATTGGATCTGATCGAGAATGGCCGTGTGCCGCTGCCGTATCGCCAGCAGGACCTGGCAGATGCGGTCGGCCTGTCGCTGGTACATACCAACAAGACGCTGACGCGCCTGCGCGAAGCCGGGGTGGCCACTTGGCAGGACGATGCGCTGGTCGTTCACAAAGAAGTTGAGCTTGCCCGGTTGGGCAACGTGGAACCGGGAGCGATATCGACGCGTCCTCTTATCTGAACGATGGAGGATATCGCCCGTGGCAGAGCGGCTGGTCTATTACCCTGACAGCAACCCCGGCATTCGGCGCGAGAAGCGCGGCCGGGGATTTTCGTACATCAATGTCGACGGGACGCGGATCGACTGTCCGAAAAAGCGGCGCGCATTGCAGGCGCTGGCGGTGCCTCCGGCCTATACCGACGTGTGGATGGCGCCGATGGGCAATGCGCATCTGCTGGCCACCGGGCGCGACGCGCGGACGCGCAAGCAATACAGGTACCACCCCGACTGGGCCGCGCAACGCGCGCAGACCAAGTTCGAGGGGCTTGGCGCGTTCGGCCAGAGCCTTCCGACGCTGCGCCGCTGGATCGATCAACATCTTTCGGGTGAGGTGGGCAGCGAGGACACCGCGGTGGCAGCGGTTCTGGCGCTGGTCGACCGCGCGGCGCTGCGGCCAGGGTCACGTGCTTATGTCACGGAAAACCGGACCTATGGCGCGACCACGCTGAAGCGGCGGCACCTGCGTATTGAAGGCGACGCGATTGCGCTGGCGTTCAAGGGCAAGGGCGGCAAGCCGGTGGAAAAGACTTTGCGCGGCAGGAAGCTGGCCAAGGTGATGGAGGCTTGCCAAGATTTGCCGGGCCCGTCGCTGGTGTCTTGGCTGGACGAAGACGGGAATGCGCGCAGCGTGTCTTCGGATCAGTTGAACGCAAAGCTGAATGAGCTGTGCCAGACCGACGCCACGGCCAAGACGTTGCGCACCTGGCACGGAACGCTGGCCGCTTTCGCCGTGGCAGCCGGCACGAACGAGATCAGCATCAAGTCGCTGGCCGAGGCCGCGGCGGAGCGTCTGCACAATACGCCAGCCATTGCGCAGAAAAGCTATGTACACCCGGATGTTATGGAGCTTGCGCGGCTGAAGACGGGCACGCACAGCGCGCGCATTCCGAAAATTGACACACCTGCGGACGGGTTCCGGCGAGGTGAAGAGGCGCTGATAAAATTTATTTCGTGAGCGGGGATATTTTTTGGAACCAGCACGGAGGCGGGGCGTTGAGGCGCTGAAACAAGTGATAAGGAGGCGGCATGTCTGCACCCGAAACAAATCTGGAACGTCAAAAGAAACGCCATATCGGTCCCCTCGGCGGGATGCTCTTGGCTGTAGCTTTCGCGGCGATCCTGTTCGGTGTGTTCTACATTCTGGCCACCGATGGCGAAGAAGCCGGCAATGGTGTGCAAGCACCGGCAACAAGCACGGAGACCTCTGCCGGTTCCGACACCGCCAACTAGGCGATGCAGACAGGTACCGTGGCAGACTTTTTTGTCCCCGGGCTGTTCATCATCGCGAACGTGGTGATCCTTGGCTTTGCGATTTTTGTGAAGCGGCAAGAACATAGGCGTGAACGCTCGAAGCCCGGGCAGGACGCCGTTGAGACGCGCTGACAGCATCCCCCCGTCCCCTGTCAGCGCGGCGCGTATAACGCGCCCAGCACCGCAGCCCGTCCCAGGCTGCGGTGCTTAACTTTTTGGGAACCCACTTAGATTCCAAGCGTTTATTGAGTGAACCTTTTGAAAGGGGAGTAACGATGAAACGCTTTGCACTTGCCATTCTGATCGGAACGATGCCTCTGGCCGCGACAGCCGCGCCGCTGGCTGACGCGTTGAAAGACTACGTCGTCGCGGTAGACATGAGCGCGCTGGATGAGGACGCCCGCGCCGAGCTTCAGACGATCATCGAAGACCCGGGCAAGAGCCACGGGAACAAGGTGCTGAGCGTGCATACGGTGCTTGACCGCAACAACGCGTTGCGCGACGTGGACATTCACGGCGGCGGGCTGAACAAAGGCGAGGCTCAAATCGGTCTCGCGTCTTACAATTAACCTTCGTTCACAGATTTGAACCAGTACGGATGCGCGTGCCCTGTCAGGGTCACGCGCATTTTCGTTTGGGATCGAGTCAGCGGGGCTCGTCGACCTCGGGCATGACCTGAGCATAGGTCAGGACGGTAAAGATCATTGTGCCGCCCACCACGTTGCCGAGTAGCACGGGAAGAAAGAATTCGACGAAGGCGGGGGTGGCATCGAGTTGTCCCTGCACCATCAGGTAGGCCATCTCGACCGAGCCAGCGATCACGTGGGTGAAGTCGCCGAGGGCAATCAGCCATGTGAAAAGCACGATCAAGCCGATCTCGTTGCGCTTGGAGGACGGCAGCATCCAGACGATCGCGGCGATCAGGACACCGGCGGGGATGCCGCGCATGAAACCCTCGAACGGTGGAAAGCTTGTGGCGTGGCGGCTGAGATCGGTGAAAGCGGCAGAGACGTCTTCTGTCAAAACGCCGCCATAGGCAAAGAATGCCGCGACGATGAACGCGCCGATGATATTGGCCACCAGGACCGCGCTCCATAATCTGGCGGTGCGACCGATGGTGTGGGCGCACGGGTCGATCATCACGGGCACGACCGTGGTGATGGTGTTTTCGGTAAACAGCTGCAGCCGGGCCATGATGACCAGCACGAAGCCCAGCGAATAGCCGAAATTCTCAATGATATAGGCCCATTCCGCATCAGGCAGGTGAGACCGCAGGATCGCCTCGGTCAGGACCGAGAAGGAGATCAGCAGGCCGGCGGCGATGCCCGAGAACCATAGCGCGGTCATAGGGCGTTCCAGCTCTTCCTCGCCGTTGCGACGGATCGACTCGAAGATCAGGCGCGGCGACAGCGCCGCGGCTTCCTCGATCGCTTCCTTTTCTTTTTCCTGCTTGATCAAATTATTATCGGTCTTCGACATTACCCACTCCGGTCATCGGCACTTTGCCTGCACATATCGCGGTTACACCACGTTTGCGGGAACAAATAGGGCGGCGCGACGTTTTATCCCCAGCATAATTCGGAGAGACCGTCATGGCACAGTCGAACGGATCGTCCATCAAGGACGAAGACACATACGAAGCCCTGCGCGACAAGGGCTACAGCAAGTCCAAGGCCGCGCGGATCGCCAATGCGCAAGCCAATGATGACATGGCCCCGTCAAAGAAAGGCGGCAAGGCGCCGCCCTATGAAGAATGGTCAAAAGCCGATCTTTACGACCAGGCGCAGAATGTCGGGATCGAAGGTCGGTCGGATATGACCAAGGAAGAACTGATCGACGCGCTGAGGCGCGACTGAGATGGCAATCTCTCAGGGTGACAAGGTCGAATGGGGCTGGGGCAACGGCACCGGTCAAGGTGAGGTCAAGAAGGTCTACACCCAAAAGACGACCGTCAAGATCAAGGAATCGGAAATTACGCGGGACGCGGATGACGATTGCCCTGCGTACCTGATCGAACAGGAAGATGGCGACGAGGTGCTGAAAAGCGCCAGCGAAGTGCGCAAGGCCTGAAACAAACGTGAGACTTAAGCGTTAGACACTTAGAAAAGGAGACGAAAATGTTGGAGATTGGTGGCCTTGGTGGCCTTATCGTGCTGGTGCTGGATATCTGGGCGCTGGTGAATATCATCGGCTCGAGCGCCTCGACCGGTAAGAAGGTGCTGTGGAGTTTGCTCGTGATCGTCCTGCCGATTATCGGCTTCATCATCTGGCTGATCGCAGGTCCGCGCAGCGCGTCGACCTCGAAGGTATAACGGCACTTACAAGTTGATCTTAACGGGGCGTGTCCGATGGGCGCGCCCCGTTTTCGTTTGGTCTGCATGACGAGACGAGTGCAGCGGGTATACCTGATAAATTTGTTTAGGTATTGAGTGTCCCATTTGGATGTGAGACATATGCGCCAACGCGTCTCCAAGCCGAGTCTCATCTTCTGCCAGGCCGACGCACGACATACGCACCGGTGGCAGAAGATCGGGGGATGCGCACGAAATCGCGATCTGCGGGCAAGCCGCGTTCCGAATCCCCTCATTTTCCGCAATAGTCACGGTCGCAGGGCGCTTGATCGCGCCAAGAATTGGTTTGAAACGTGGCCCGGCCTGCATCCTGCGGGGCGCGGCGTGGATCACGTGAAAGGGAGACGCGAGATGAAGAGGATCATGACCGGCGTCGTTGCGATGGTGACGGGCTTGTGGGCGGCACAAGGCGTTTTGGCGCAGGAAGAAGAGCTGGGCGAGGCCGTGCTGATCGAGCTGAACGCGACCAAGGCGAACGAGGGCAGCTGCACGCTGACCTTCCTGGTGATCAACGGACATCAGAGCCAGATCGACAAGGCGGTGTATGAAACCGTGCTGTTCGACAGCCAGGGGCAGGTGGACCGCCTGACGCTGTTCGATTTCGGAACCCTGCCGCCGGGGCGCCCGCGGGTGCGCCAGTTCACCGTGCCGGGCATGGCCTGTGACGGGTTGGGGCAGGTGCTGATCAACGGGGCGCATACCTGCGAGGCGGCGGAGTTGCCGGAAAGCGCCTGCGAGACCGATCTGAAACTGGACACGCGCACGGATATCGAGGTGACGGGATGAACGGGATACTTCAAAGCCTGGGCCAGATCGTCGATCTTGGCGGTCCGGTCGTTCTGATCCTGCTGGCGGTGTCGGTAATCACGCTGGCGACGATCCTTTACAAGCTGTGGCAGTTCTCGGCGGCGGGTGTCGGACGGCACAAGGCGCTGAAGGATGCGGTCGCGGCCTGGGACGCGGGCGACCTTGCGGCGGCGCTGGCAGCACTGAAGCAATCGAAAAGCTACCTTGCGCCGGTGATCGAAATGGCGTTCTCGGCCCGGCCCGAGGATGCCAAGAGGCTGGAAGCCGAGGCGGAATCGCGCTTTGCCCGGTTGGAAGGCGGGTTTCGCCTGCTTGACAGCGTGGCGCAGCTGGCGCCGCTCTTGGGTCTGTTCGGCACGGTGCTGGGCATGATCGAGGCGTTCCAGTCCTTGCAGGAGGCCGGGTCGCAGGTCGATCCGTCGCTTCTGGCGGGTGGCATCTGGGTGGCGCTGCTGACCACCGCCGTGGGGCTGGCCGTTGCCATGCCGACCTCGATGGTGCTGAGCTGGTTCGAGGGCCGTATGGACGGCGAACGGGTCACGGCGGAGCGGGCGATTTCGACGGTTCTCTATCCGCAGGGGCGGGCCGGGCATGCCACCGAGTTCGAGGCGGAGCCGAGCCGTGCGTAAGACCTCGCGGCGCAGGCGCTTGTCGATGACGTCGCTGATCGACGTGATCTTTCTGCTACTTTTGTTCTTCATGCTGTCATCGACCTTTTCGCGCTTTGCGGACGTCGAACTGGCAGCCGCCGGGGCGGGCGGCAGTGGCAGCAGCGAGACCAAGATCAGCTTTCTGCGCCTGAGCGACGAGGGGTTGAGCCTGAACGGACAGGAAATGGAGATCGAAGGGCTGAGTGCCGCCTTTGCCGAGATGCCGCCGAGCGACGAGGCGCGGCGCGTGGTCGTCAGCCTGCGCGACGGTGTGACGGCACAGCGCTTGACCGATCTGCTGGTGGTGCTGCGGAGCATCGACCGGGTCAGCATCAGCGTGCTGGGGTCCTGAGATGCGCAAGGCCAAGACATCCTCGCGCCGGGAGCCGACCATTGCGCTGATCAACATCGTGTTCCTGATGTTGGTGTTCTTCATGGTGGCGGGCACCCTGTCGCAGCCGTTGGACAAGGACCTGAGCCTTGTGCGGACGGCGGACCTGGAAGGGCGGTCGCCGCCCGACACGCTGATCGTGCATCCTGACGGGCGGATGAGTTTTCGCGGCGAGGATATCGCGTCGGCCGAGGATTTCCTGGAACGGCGCAGCGAGGAGGAGCGCGAGGTGGTGCGCGTGGTCCCCGACCAGGAGCTGTCGGCGCAGACTCTTGTGAATCTGGCTCGGGATCTGCGCGGTGCGGGGGCGGAACGCGTGGTGATCGTCACCCAGAGAGGGCTGGAATGATCGCGTCATCCCGGCTTGTGAAAATCTTTGCCGCCACGGCCGCACTTGTGATGCATGGTACCGTCGTGGCCGCAATTTTCGAGGCCGAGGTGATCGAGATCGAGGGCGATGCGGGCGGCGTGGAGGCCAGCATCGGCAACAGCTTTGCCGACATGGCGGCGGGGGTGATGACGCCGGATGCCACCGAGGAAGCTGTCGAGGAGACGCCACCGGAGGAGGTGACATCGCAGGAAACGCCCGAAGAGGTTACAACGGAGGACATGCCGGAACAAACCGCGCCGGACATGCCCGAAGAGACCGCGCAGGACCGGCCCGAGGACAGGTTGCCCGAAGTCGAGCCGCGGGAGACCGCCGAGCCGGTGGACCAGGCCGAGACTGTCGTGCCCACCGAAACGCCCGCCGAAACTGTGCCTGACCCGGTCGATCAGGCGGAGATCACGCCGAACGTGCCACTGGTCCCGGTGACCCCGTCCGAGACCGTGCCGGAGGAAAGCGTGCAGCCGACAGAGCCGCAGCAGGCGGAGATGCTGGAGCCGGTGGACGAGGCGCCGACGGCGGTGACACGCTCGTTGCGGCCCAAGCCGCGCAGCGCGGAGTTCGAGAAGGCGCACAAACCCGAACCGCCCACGGCGCAGCCGAAGAAGAGACAGCCCAAGCCCAAGCGTACGACGCAGTCGAAGCCCAAGCCGCAGCCCAAGGGCAACGCGCAGCAGAACGCGCGAGCGGGCAGTGCCACGGGGTCCCAGACCCAGACCAGATCGGCGGCGCAGGGCGCGGGCAAATCGCAGGCCGCCGGCAATGCCGCGGCCAGCAACTATCCCGGAAAGGTCATGCGAAAGATCTCTCGCGTGCCGCGGCCGCGCGTGGGCAGCCGGGGCACGGCGGTGGTGGCGTTTCGCATTGGCGGGAATGGCCGGCTGGCCGGCGTTTCGATTGCGCGCAGTTCGGGCTCGCCCAAGCTGGACCAGGCGGCGGTGCGGATGATCCAACGGGCTGCCCCGTTCCCGCCGCCGCCTGCAGGGGCGCGGACCAGTTTCTCGATCAACATCAAGGGCAGTTGACGGCGCTTACCGGACGATCCGGTGATTGCTCAGGCCCCAGTCGGTGTAGAGATCGGCGATGATGGTGCCGAACTGCGCTTCGGCGTTTTCCAGCGAGCTGCGCGTATCGCGCGGGCCGCCGAAGATCACCGCCGGGTCGCCGATGGATATGTCGTCGAGGCCGGTGACGTCGGCCACCGTGGTGTTCATGGAAATGCGGCCCAGGATCGGCGCCTCGTGCCCGCCGATCAGGACCGTGCCGCTGTTCTGTCCAGCACGGCGGATGCCGTTCGCATAGCCGATGGAGAGGCAAGCCAGGCGGCGGGGGGTGTCCAGAACGAAGGTGCGGTCGTAGCCCACGGTGGCACCCGCCGGATAATCGCCCACGCTGACGACGCGGGTCATGAGGTCCATCGTGATTTGAAAGCCCCATTCGGGCTTGAGGATGCCATAGAGAACGGCGCCGCAGCGGTACATCTGGGTCTCGACAGGCTCGTCGGAGACGAGGGTCAGGGAACTGCCCGAATGGATCAGTATATTTTCGCGGGTCAGGGGGCCTTGGTCCAGGACCCAGTCGGCGTGCTGTTGAAAGAGCGCGGCGCTGGCGCGCAGGTCGTCGGGGGTATTGCTTGGAAAGTGGGTGCAGATGGCGGTGATGCTGTCGCCGAGGCGGTCGAGGATGGCGCGGCAGGCGGCACGGCCCTGCTCGGTTTCAATCTCCAGCCCGTCGCGGGACATGCCCATGGCGTTGAGCGACAGGTGGGCGCGGACTGGGGCGCCTGTGGCCCTGAGTGCAGACAGGTTTTCGGCGGCCTCGACCGTGCCGACCTGTTCCTCCACCCGGTCGGGCAGGGCGGCGCGGGCCTCAACCGGCGTGGCGGCGCGAAGACGGATGAGTTGGCCGTCATAGCCGGCGTCGCGCACCGCGCGGGCCTCGGCATTCGAGGTGATGGCGATGCAGTCGATTCCGTGGGCGCGGACCAAGGGAACAACGGTGGCGATGCCGTGGCCATAGGCGTCGGACTTCAGCACGGCACAGAAGCGGCGGCCCTTGGGGACACGGGACAGAGCGATGCGGATGTTGGCGTCGATCCGGTCGCGATGCACCTCGCACCAGGCGTCGGGGATCGCGGGGTCGGTCATGTGTCGGGCAGGCCCAGGAGACGGTCGACGATGCCGGTGAACTGGTCGATGACGACGGGCAGGAGCGCGTCGGGGAAATCGTAATCAGGGTTGTGCAGCTGGGGCATGTCGGTGCCCGCGCCGACATAGAGCATCGTGGCCATGGCGCCATCATCGCCGATGCGCCCGAAATCCTCGGACCAGCGCATGGGGGTGGGCATCTCGTTGACCTCGTGCCCCAGATCATGGGCCACATGGCGGGCGATGTCGGTGGCGTCGGTGTCGTTGACCACGCCGCGAAAGACATCGTGCCAATGGATATCGAGCGTCAGATCGCCTCGGGCGGCTGTTACTTGCGCCGTCGCAGCCTCGATCAGCCGGTCCATGCCCTCATTGGTCATGGTGCGCAGGGTGACGCGCAGTTCGCCATCGGCGGGGGCGATGCCGAAGGCGGGCTCGCCAAGGTTGGCATGGGTGAGGGTGGCGAGGGTGAAATCTGTGTCGGCAATGGTGCCTTGGCTGAGTGCGGGAAGGGCCATTATTAGCGTCGCCATGGCGGGGCCGGGCGACAGGCCGTCCTCGGGCGCGGCGGCGTGAGAGCTTTTGCCGGTCAGCAGAATCTGCATCCCGCGCGAGGCGCAGTTGGCGGGACCGGAGCGCAGGCCGATCTCGCCCAGCGGGCGGCCGGGGACGTTGTGGTAGGCGAAGGCAAAATCCGGGCGGATCTCGGCCCATTGCGGGTCTTCGATCACGGCCTGCGCGCCCGCGCCGGTTTCCTCTGCCGGTTGAAAGAGCAGGATGACGCGGCCCTTTGCGGGCCGGGTGGCGAGGCGCATGGCGACGCCCAGCAGGGTAGCCATGTGGCCGTCATGGCCGCAGAGGTGGCCCTTGCCGTCGATCTGCGAGACATGGGGGATGTCGTTGATCTCGCGAATGGGCAGGCCGTCGAGTTCGCAGCGCAAAAGGACCGTGGGGCCGGGAGCGTGGCCGGTGAATTCGGCGGCGACGCCATGGCCGCCGAGACCTTGCCAGATGCGGTCGGCGCCGAGGGCGGTGAGTTCGCGCGTGATGCGCTTTGCGGTCTCGACCTCTTCGCCGGACACTTCAGGCTGGCGGTGCAGGTCGTGGCGCAGGGCCGTGAGGTAGGCGATCTGGTTGGAGGGGAGCGTGGTCATGGGCGCCTCAGAAGATTTCCATAAGGCCGGCGGCGCCCTGGCCGCCGCCGACACACATGGAGACGACGCCCCATTTCGCGCCCCGACGGCGGCCTTCGAGCAGGATATGCCCGGCCATGCGGGCGCCGGACATGCCGTAGGGGTGGCCGATGGAGATGGCACCGCCGTTGACGTTGAGCTTGTCGTCGGGGATGCCCAGCGTGTCGCGGCAATGGAGAAGCTGCGCGGCGAAGGCCTCGTTGATTTCCCAGAGGTCGATGTCGTCTTGGGAGAGACCCGCGCGGTCCAGCAGGCGGGGGATGGCGTGGACCGGACCGATGCCCATTTCCTGCGGCGCGACGCCGGCGACGGCGAAGCCGCGCAGCGCGCCGAGGGGGGTGAGGTTGCGGCGGGCGGCCTGGGCTTCGGACATGACGACGAGGGCGGCGGCGCCGTCGGAGAGCTGGCTGGCGTTGCCGGCGGTGACGGTTTTGCCCTCGCCGCGCACGGGCTGGAGGTTGGCGAGCCCCTCGGCAGTGGTGCCGGGGCGGTTGCATTCGTCCTTTTCAAGGCAGACGGGTTCTTCGTGCGTTTCTTTCGTGGCCTTGTCGGTGACCAGCTTGGTTGCATCGACGGGGATGATCTCGTCGGCGAAAAGGCTGGCGTCTTGCGCCCGCGCGGTGCGCTGCTGGCTTTGCAGGGCGTAGGCGTCCTGTGCGTCGCGGCTGACGCCGTAGCCGGCGGCGACGACCTCTGCCGTATCGAGCATGGCCATGTAATAGCTGTCGGGAACGCCAGGATCGCGGTAGCGGTGGGCGTTCCAGTGGTCGTTCTGGACAAGGGATATGCTGTCGAGGCCACCGGCGAGGGCGACGTCCACACCCTCGGCCCGGACCATGTTGGTGGCGATGGCGAGCGCGTTGAGGCCCGAGGCGCATTGGCGATCGATGGTGGCGCCCGCAACGCTGTCGAGCAAGTATGCCGCCTGCGCGATGTGGCGCGCGACGTTGACGCCGGAGGTGCCTTGGGTGAGGGCGGAGCCGAAGATGGCGTCCTCGACCTCGGCCCCTTCAAGCCCGGCGCGGGTGAGCGCGGCGCGGACGGCGGGCGCGGCGAGGCTGGGGGCTGTCAGATTGTTGAAGGCGCCGCGATAGGCCTTGCCGATGGGGGTGCGGGCGGTGGAGACGATGACGGCGTTGCGCATGGCTCAGGCCTCCTCGATGCCGCACCAGTCGGCGATGAAAAGCGCGGTGGCTTTAGTCACGCGGCGGAGGCTTTCCAGGTCGACCCGTTCGTTGAAGCCGTGGATCGCCTCGGCGCGGGGGCCGTAGACCAGCGCGGGCGTGTCGGCATAAAGGCCGAAGAAGCGCGCGTCGGTGGTGGCGGTGATCGGCTCTCGGGTGAGCGCCTCGCCCGTGACGGTTCGGTGGGCGGTTTCGAGTGATGCGACGGCATTGGTGGCGGTCTGCGAGCTGTCGCGCGAGAGCGCGTAGCCTTCGGCGTGAAAGCCGTGGTAGACGATCTCGGGCAGGGAGTTGCGCAGGAAGGAGTTTTGGAGTGCGGCGTCGCGGATGACCCGGCTGATTTCCTGTTTTGCGGCGTCGAGCGATTGACCCGGGAAAAGCCCCATGCGGACGTCGAAGACGGCCCAGGCGGGGACGGAGCTGGTCCAGTCGCCGCCCTCGAACTTGCCGATGTTAAGGTTCAGCGCGTGATCCATGTGGGCGTATTCGGGCGGGCGGTTGGCGGCGTCGTTCCAGCGGTGTTCCATGTCGTGCAGGGCCTGGATCAGTGGAAAGGCCGCCTCGATGGCGTTGGCGCCGGTGCCGGCATAGGCCACATGGGTGGGAAGGCCCTTGAGGTGGACCTGGAACCACAGGACGCCAAGCTGGGCGCTGACCAGTTGTTCGGCGAAAGGTTCGGGGATGAGCGCGGCGTCGGCTTTGTAGCCGCGCGCGAGACAGGCGAGCGCGCCGTTGCCGGTGCATTCTTCCTCGACGACGGATTGAAAGTGGACGTCCGCGGCAGGGGCGAGGCCGCAGGCGCGGAGCGCGTCGAGGGCGAAGAGGTTAGAGGCGAGGCCCGCTTTCATGTCGCCGCCGCCGCGGCCGTAGAGCCAGCCGTCTTTGACATGCGGCTCGAATGGCGGGCTGTCCCACATGTCGAGCGGGCCGGCGGGGACCACGTCGATATGGCCATTGAGGATGAGCGAGCGGCCCTTGGAGGTTTTGGAGCGGTGGGTGGCGACGACGTTCACGGCGTCCTCGTAGGGGCCGAGGACAGGGGAGAAGCCGGGGAGGTGTTGGATGTCGGCAAGGTCGATCTGCCAACGGTCGATGTCGTAACCACGGGTCGTGAGTTCGGAGGCCATGAAGTCCTGCGCGGACTGTTCATTGCCGCGGGTCGACGGGTGGGACGTGAGCTCGGTCAGAAACGCGACTTGTCGGTCGAAGGCGGCGTCGACGGCGGCGCAGAGGCGGGTTTTGAGGTCGTCGGTCATGGTCTCTCAGAAGGTCGGAATAGGGGCGTCTGGGATCGCTATGGCGGCGTCGGTGGCGCGGGTCACGTCCTCGACGCTGGTGCCTTCGGCAAGTTCGGTCAGGGCGAACCCTGTTGGCGTGACGTCGATCACGGCGAGGTCGGTGAAGATGCGGGCAACGCAGGCGCTGGCTGAAAGCGGCAGGGCGCAGGTTTGCTTCAGCTTGGGGTTTCCGGCGCGGTCGGTATGGGTGGTGAGCACGGCGACGCGGCGGGCCTTTTGTGCCAGTTCGATGCCGCCGCCCGCGCCGGGGCTGAACTTGCCGGGGATCTTCCAGTTGGCGAGGTCGCCTGTCTGGCTGACCTCGAAGGCGCCGAGCATGGTGAGGTCCAGCCGGCCCGAGCGGACCACGGCAAAGCTGGTGGCGCTGTCGAAGAAGGCCGAGCCGGGGATGGGCGTGACATAGGCGCCGCCTGCATCGATCAGGTTGCGGTCGGCGCGCTCGGGCGAGAGGGCGGGGCCGATACCGGTCATGCCGTTTTCGGTGTGAAGGCAGACGGGAAAATCGGCGGGCAGGTGGTTCACCACCTTGGTCGGCAGGCCGATCCCGAGGTTGACGACCATGCCCGGTGCAATCTCGCGCGCGGCGCGGGCCACCATGCGATCCCTAGCGTCGGACAACGGCGTAATCCTCTGTAATCTCGGGCAATTCGGTGACGTGATCCACGAAGACGCCGGGGGTGTGGACGGCGTTGGGATCAAGCTTTCCCAAGGGCACGACGCGCTCGGCCTCGGCGATCACCAAGGGCGCGGCCATGGCCATGAGCGGGTTGAAGTTCTGGGCCGTGGCGACGTAGGCGAGGTTGCCGAAGGGGTCGGCGGTGTCGGCGTGTATCAGGGCGACGTCGGCGCGCAGGGCAGGCTCGACTAGGTAGGATTTGCCGTCCATCTCGACCACCTGCTTGCCGCGGGCCAGTTCGGTGTCGATACCGATATCGGTGAGGATTGCGCCGATGCCGGCGCCGCCGGCGCGGATACGTTCGGCGAGGATTCCTTGCGCGTTGAATTCGACCTCGATCGCGCCGGAATTCATCAGGCCGATGGCGTGGCTGTTGAGGCCGAGATGGGTTGTGATGAGGCGCTTGACCTGTCCGCTTTGCAGCAGGTGGTCGATGCCCATGCCGGGTTCGTTGGCGTCGTTCTTGATGAGGGTTAGGTCGCGGGCGCCGTGGGCCACGAGGGCGCGGATCAGGGTCATGGGCGTGCCGGGGACGCCGAAGCCGCCGACCATGACGGTGGATCCATCGTTGATGTGGGTTATAGCGGCCTCGATGGAGCAACGCTTGTCGGGGAGCCTCATGCCGCAGGCTCCACCGGCAGGCCGATCTGAAGCGCGAAGGCGTCGAGGGCATCGCGCAGGATCGTCATCATTTCGCTGATTTGGTCCTCGGTGATGATAAGGGGCGGGGCGACGAGGAAATGATCGCCCTTGGTGCCGCCACGCGTGCGGCGCGAATAGATGATGAGGCCGCGTTCGTAGGCCAGTTCGACGAGGCGGTCGTGTGCGTTGAGTGTAGGGTCCAGCGGTTCCATCGTGGCGCGGTCGGAGACGAACTCGAACGCGGTCAGCAGCCCCTTGCCGCGCACGTCGCCAATGAACGGGTAGCGGTCCATCAGGGCGCGCAGTTCGGTCATCAGGACATCGCCCATGCGGGCGGCGTTGCCGATGAGGTCGTGCGCTTCCATCTCTTCCAGCACTGCGAGACCGGCGGCGCAGGCCAGAGGGTTGCCGGCATAGGTGAAGCCGTGGGCGAAGCCGCCCGCGTCGAGCACCGGATCGACGAGGCGGCGGCCCGCGACCATCGCGCCGAGGGGCGCGTAGCCCGCGCCGAAGCCCTTGGACATGGCAACGATATCGGGGGTGATGCCCCAGTGTTCGGCGGCGAGAAACCTTCCGGTGCGGCCCGCGCCGGTCATGACCTCGTCGTAGATCAGCAGCACGCCGAACTCGTCGCAAATCTCGCGGATGCGGCCATAATAGCTGTCCGGCGCGACGAGCGCGCCGGTGGAGGCGCCGCCGACGGGTTCCATGATGAAGGCCAGCACGGTGTCGGGGCCCTCTGCGAGGATCTTGTCACGCAGAAGGTCGGCGTATTTGAGGCCGCGCGCCTCTTCGGTGAGGTTGTCGCGGTCGAGATAGGTGGTGGGGGCGGCGACCTTGGGCATCTCGCTCATCATGGGCGCGAAAGGGTCGCGCAGGGGGGCGTAGCCGGTGAGGTCGAGCGCGCCGAAGGTGCAGCCGTGGTAGGACGGAAAGCGCGAGATGACCTTGTAGCGGCCGTTATGGCCTTGGGTCAGGGCGTATTGGCGGGCGAGTTTCACGGCGCTTTCCACCGCCTCGGACCCGCCGGAGACGAAGAACACGCGGTCGAGGCCGTCGGGCGTCATGGCGACGGTTTTTGCCGCCAGATCCTCGGACGGGTGGGTGCGGAAATGCAGGCGATAGCCGAAGGTGGCCTTGTCCATCTGCGCCTTCATCCTGGCAAGAACGCGCGGGTTGGAGTGGCCGATGTTGGAGACCATCGCGCCGCTTGATCCGTCGATGTAGCGCTTGCCGGACTCGTCGATCAGGTAGATCCCCTCGCCGTGGTCAAGGAACGGTCGCGGGTTGCGCGACTGGTAGAAGAGGTAGGACGTATTGTCGGTCACTTGGCGCCTGCGAGGTGCTTGCGGAGGAATTCGCGGGTGCGTTCCTTGGTGGGGTTCTTGAAGACGACGCTGGGCGGGCCTTCCTCGACCACCACGCCCTTGTCCATGAAAAGCACGCGGTCACAGACCGAGGCTGCGAAATCCATCTCGTGGGTGACGATGATCATGGTCATGTGTTCCTCGGCCAGCTTCTTCATAACCTGGTTCACCTCGTCCACCAGTTCGGGGTCGAGGGCGGACGTGGCCTCGTCGAAGAGCATGAGCTTGGGTTTCATGGCGAGCGCGCGGGCGATGGCGACACGCTGTTTCTGGCCACCGGACAGTTGCGAAGGGTAATAATCGATCCGTTCCAGCATCCCGACCTTGTCGAGCTGTTCCTCGGCCAGCGCGTCGGCGTCGGCCTTGGACAGGCCCTTGAGCAGCTTGGGCGCCATGGTGACGTTGTCGCGCGCGGTCATGTGGGGAAACAGGTTGAAGTGCTGGAACACCATGCCGATGTCCTGGCGCATCTGGTTGATGTGCTTTTCGTACTGGCGATAGGGCAGGTCCTTGTTCACCTGCACACCGTCGAGCCAGATTTCGCCGCCCGTCAGCGCGTCGAGGTCGTTGATGGCGCGCAGGAGCGTGGACTTGCCCGAGCCCGACGGGCCGATGATCGCCACGATCTGGCCGCGGGCGACGTTGAGGCTGATATCCTTCAGAACCTCCAGCTTGCCGAAGGATTTCTGGGCGTGCTTGATTTCGACGAAATGTTCGGTGTCGGTCATGGTCTGTCTCCTGACGATCAGCGCGAGATTGCGATGCGGCGTTCGATGCGGCGCTGCACCCATTCCATGCAGAGGTTGATGACGTAGTAGAAGGCGGCGGCGACGAGGTAGAACTCGAACGGTCTGTAAGTGGCACCGATCACGCGTTGCGCCGAGAGGGTCAGTTCGCTGACGCCGATCACCGACACCAGCGCGCTGTCCTTGAGAAGCGCGATCATGTTGTTGCCAATGGGGGGGATCACGTCGCGCACGGCCTGCGGGATGACGACCTTGCGCAACGCCTGGCCGCGGCTGAGGCCCACGGTGCGGGCGGCCTCCATCTGGCCCTTGTCGACGGACAGGATGGCGGTCTGGATCAGTTCAGAATTGTAGACGGCAAAGTGAAGGCCCAGCCCGATGATGCCGGCGACAAAGGCGGGCAGGTCGATGCCGATCTGCACGAGGCCGAAATAGATCAGGAACAACTGCAACAGAAGCGGCGTGCCCATGAAGACCCATTCAAGCAGGCGGAAGGGCTGGCGGATGATCCACGGCGCGTAAAGCGCGATGACCGCGAAAATGATCCCGCCGAAGAAGCTGACGAGGGCGGCGGCGACGGCGATGAAGATCGTCCACAAACAGCCCAGCAGGATCACGTCAAGATGTTCCGGAACAACCGTAAAGTCGAGGCCCATTGTGGTTTTCCTTTCCGATCAGTTGATCTGGACGCGGCGGTCCAGCCAGGCGACGGCCCGGCCGGTGGCGTAGATGATGATCATGTAGAGAATGCCCGCGAGCAGGAACATCTCGAACGGTTTGTAGGTGGAGCCGATGTAGCGCTGCGCGGTGTAGGTGAGTTCGACCACCGAGATGGCGGCGACCAGCGCCGTGGACTTGATCAGCATGTTGAGATTGACGCCAAGCGGGCGGACCATAAGGCGGGCGGCCTGGGGCAGGATGGCGTTGTAGAACGCCTGCCAGCGGCTGAGGCCCAGGGTGCGGGCGGCCTCGCGCTGGCCCTTGGGGATCGAAATGATCGCGCCGCGGATGGTTTCGGTCATGTAGGCGCCGACATTGACGCCGAGGCCGATCACGCCGGCTTCGAACGCGTCGAGCTGGATGCCGATCTGGGGTCCGCCGAAGTAGAGGATGAAAAGCTGGATGAGGGCGGGCGTGCCGCGAAAGACGCTGACATAGGCGGCGCCGAGGAAGCGGAAGACCGCGAGGCGCGACAGCCGCATCGCCGCACCGAGCGCACCGCAGGTCAGGCCGAGCAGGGCCGTCAGGACCGATAGCTGGATCGTCACCCACGCGGCTTGCAGGAAGAAGGGATAGACCCTTTGCATCAACTCTATGTCCATGGCGTGTCCTTCTGGCAGGTCGCGGGGCCGGGGCGGGCGCGAGGCTTTGTCCGGCAAGATCGGGTACGTATTTGCACGGGGCCGGGGCACGGTGCAGTGCGCCCGGGCCGCCTGTCGGTCCGATCGGGTTCAGGATCCCGGAAGGCCCCGCCCACCTGCGATGGCGGCGGGGCGAGAGGGTTTAGCGGATATCCGCGCCGACCCACTTTTCGGCGAGTTCGAGATAGGTGCCGTCTTCCATCATGGAATCGAGCGCCTCCTGCATGGCGGCGGCGAGTTCCGGGCTGCCTTCGCGGATGGCGATGCCCGCGCCGAAGGGCTCGGTCGTGGGATCGGCGAACATCTCGTATTCTTGGCCTTTCTCGCCCATGGCGAGGATGGCGGCGATGGAATCGTTCACGATGGCGTCGACGCGGCCATTCTCAAGCTCCAGCAGCAGTTCGGGCAGGCCCTTGTAGGTGCTGACGTTGTAGCCGCGCTCGCGCGCCCAGTCCTCGTGCGTCTCGCCCAGGGTCAGGCCGACCTTCTTGCCTTCGAGATCCTCAAGGCTGGAGATGCCCGAGCCGGGCTGGGTGAAGATGGCGCGCTTGTCGGAATAGTAGGGGCCGACGAAATCCACGACCTCGTCCCGTTCCTCGGTGATGGTCATGGAGCCGACGATGGCATCGTACTTGTTGGACAAGAGCCCGCCGATGATTCCGTCCCAGGCGGTGGTGACGATCTCCGCCTCGAGCCCCATGCGCTTGGCGATTTCCTTGCCGACGGCGGGGTCGAAACCCACGACCTCGTTCTGGTCGTTGACGAAGTTGAACGGCGGGTAGGCGCCGGACATCGCGATGCGGATGACACCCTTTTCCTTAAGGGTTTCAAGTTCTTCCGCGGCAGCGGGCGCGAGGCCGGTCACGGCAAGTCCCATGGCCACGACAACGGATTTCAGAACGGTTCTGCGGAATGTCATATGTCTCTCCATGTTGGTTTTTATGGCGGGTCTTGCGCCCACACATCATAGGCGGCGTGCGCCGCACCTACAAAAGCCTTGCATGGGCAGGATTATCGCGCAAATAAATAATAAGCATCCTTATTATAGGTAAAATCTATGAGCCTTCCCCAGCGCCCGCGTTTTCCCTGGAACCTGGACTGGAACCTGTTGCGCACCTTCATGGTGGTGGTCGAGCAGCGCGGCATTTCGAAGGCCGCGACCCATCTGGGCCTGAAACAGCCCACGGTGTCGGCGGCGCTGAAACGGCTGGAGCAGACGATCGGAAAGACGCTGGTGATCCGCAAGCCCAACGAGTTCACCATCACGCGGGCGGGGCAGGTGCTTTATACCGAATGCGCGACGATCTTTGGCACGGTGTCGCAGATACCGGCGATCCTGGACGAGGACAATGCCGAGTTGCGCGGGCATCTTTCCATCGCGATCACCAGTTCGGTCATCTCGGAGCATTTCGACAGCATCCTGAACCGGTTCGCCCAGGCGCATCCCAGCGTGACCTATTCCTTCACCGTCTACGAGAGCGATGAAGTGGAGACGATGATCAAGCTGAACCGGGCCAGTTTCGGGATATGCCTGTTGTCGAGCGTGCCCAAGAGCCTGACGACGCGGGTGCTCTACCGCGAGTATTTCGGGCTGTATTGCGGGGCGCGGCATCCGCTGTTCGGGGCCGAGGAGATCCGGCCCGAGGACCTGGAGGGCGAGCCTTTCGTCGCGTTCCAGACCGAAGCCGAAGGTGGCCCCTTGGAGGCGATCTCGAATCTGCGGGCGCGGCTGAACCTGTCGCGCGACTGGCGCGGCGTGTCGTCCAGTCTGAATGAGATCCGGCGCATGATCATGGCGAATGTAGGGATCGGGGCGCTGCCGCTGCACGTGGCGGCACAGGACGTGGCGGCGGGGCATATCCGGCAGCTGCCGCCCTATGACAACCTGCCGATGGTCAATATCTACCTGCTGAGCAACCCGTCACGCCGCCAATCCGAGGCCGAGGCGAAATTCCTTGAGGTGGTCGAAAGCAATTTGTCGAGCGTCGGTTTGGAGGAGCGAACCTATGGCGAAGGGTGACGTGGCAGGTCAAGGCATTAGCCGTCCGGGCAATACTGCTTGACGATGTGCGTCACCTGATAGCGAAAACGAGGCTTGGCATCATCAAGCACCAGCTGACCTATCCTGGTGGGACAAAGGCACCCCCCAGCATTCAAGAGTCGTCACGTGTCGAAGAAGACGCAGGGCGCGTTTTGCTCGACGGCCCAGTGTCGGTAAAGGCCGATGTCTCGACTCGCATTGCCGCGCTCATCAAGAACCGGCTAAGTCATTGATAGTAAATGAAAGCGTTGGAGATGGAGTTGCCCCGGTTTCGTGGACACGTTTCACTGAGAAGGGAGCGTTTTTTTATACAGAGAACGAGGAATCCGCACCCGACGGGATTTAGGGAGCAATTGGTTGCACTAGCGCGAGCTGAGCGCAGTGTTGAATGCCTGGCGCGGAGTACGAACCCTGCGCTGGCACGATTCATGACTGGGCCAAGCAGGCGGAAGCTGAGGATGGTGAACGTGATGACCGCCTGACAGGCGCTGAGCTGGAAGGGTCGCGTCAGTTGCGGCGCGAGGTGAAGCAGCTGCGCCAAGAACGAGATATCTTGTCAAAGGCAGCGGCTTGGTTTGCACAAAACGATGTGACATCGCGGAGGTCTTCAAGTTCTTGACCGCGACCCAAGCCGCGTATTCGATCCAGTTGATGTCGCGCAGGCTGGGGGGTCCCGCAGCGGTTTTTATGCCTATCACGGCTGTCCTTAGGCGCGATGACGCGGAGGATATGGCCGTTCTGGAGGTAGGCCTGCATCTCAGATCAGTTTCGAAGATTGAAAGTAAAAACCCGGGTCCGAGCCGCATACTGCTTTGACACAGCTGCCAGCCCGTCCCGGGAGATTTGGTCATTGAAATAGATGTTTCCTATCTAGAACTCGGCCGGCTAGTATCTTGCCAACCCGAGAGAACAGATCTTACAGACCACTCACTGCCTTCCCCTGGTTTGCCCAGACGGCCTTGACCGCCCTAGCCTGGTGCGCAGTTGGCTTATACCCAAGGCTGCTACCAGAATTCCCAGAGGTAAGTTCTGTCCTCCTGTTAATCAGTATTAACCAAACGCGTGTTTCGGACTGTGAACGGGATCACATGTTTTCGATTTTGTATTCACTGGCCGGATCTGAAACAATTTTATTGCGCAAATCGACAGGGAACGCTCCGAAGCGTTCCCTTTCCGTGAAAGTTTCACATAGGCCGCGAGGTTTCAGCGACCGTGCGTATTCTTGATGATATCCGCTGGGGAGACGATCTGGATGATGCCTTGGCGCATGGAGATCTTGCCCTCGTCCTGCAAAAGCTTCAGTTGTTTGTTGATCGCCTCGCGCGTGACGCCCAGCATCTCGGCCAACGCGCTTTGAGAATACTTCCGGCCGAGGTCCAGCACCTCATCGTTGAGCGAGCCGTGTTTCAATCCGAGTTCCGCAAGCATCTGCAGCAGCCGTTGCGACAGGTTCTCGAACGCGAAATTCTGAAGGGTTGCATTCGACTCGCGCAGCCGCTGGGACAGGTAACGGATCACGTGCGCCGCAAGCGCCGGTTCGTCGGACAGGAGCGCGACCATGGTTGCCGTATCAAGGTGAAGCAGGCTGGAGTCCTCCAGCGCGGTCACCGTGGCCGACCTGGGATCGGGGCTGACCAGGGTCATCTCGCCCAAGGGCGTGCCATGTTCCGGTACGGCGAGGGTCAGAACGTCACCGTCCGAATTGACGATGCTCACCCGAACCAGACCGCTGCACAGGACATAGAGACCGTCAGACGGATCGCCCTGGTGAAACAGGACCTTCCCGCGCAGAAGAAACACGCCGTGGGCCCGCGCCGCGATGCGTTTGACCACGTCTTTCTTCAGGTCCGAGAACAGCGGGCAGGAGCTGAGATATTTCCGCTTCTGCTTGTCCGCGATGTTCATCCAATGCTCCGTTAACGTGCGCGTGTTCGACCCAGTGAAACCAATTACAGCAGACCGATTGCAAGAATCGCCACATAGGTAAGCTGATGCGCCGCCTGATCCAGGCCGACCAGCCTCCAGAACCCGGCCTCGTCAAGATCGGCGTTTTCTTTCTGAAGGTTGGCCTTCTGCCAGTCGATGACGTGATGCACGAAAACCTCGGCCAATGCCAGCACGACGATCAGCACCGGCCCGCCGAGACCCGCAAGCGCCATGACAGGTAAGCTGAGCAAACCGTGCAGACCCGCATGCGCCAACCCGGCGGGGTGCAGAAACCGCTCCTTGTTTGAGAGCATTTCACCCGTCTGCCATCGAAAATCCGCAAAATAGTGTTTGACCTGTACCAGGACGAGAAAGATCAGGATCCCGCTCTCGGTCACTCTGCCGCTGCCTTCTGTTGAGTCAGGGCCTTGTTGGCCGCGACCAGCTTGCTGCGGGTATCTAGGTGCATGCCGCTTTCCAGCGCGCGCCGGAATTCGATGTCGGACTTTGCCAGGTCCGACAGGGCCTCGGACGATATCATGAAAAGCCGGCTTGGCTCTGCCGTGCGCACGGTCGCGGAAGCGGGCCCCTTTTGCATGACGTTCATTTCACCGACGAGCCCGCCGACGACAGTGCCGATCTTTTCAGACGAA
Source organism: Roseovarius sp. THAF9 (assembly GCF_009363715.1). Classification (NCBI taxonomy): domain Bacteria; kingdom Pseudomonadati; phylum Pseudomonadota; class Alphaproteobacteria; order Rhodobacterales; family Roseobacteraceae; genus Roseovarius; species Roseovarius sp. THAF9. The sequence continues at coordinate 2,680,920 of NZ_CP045404.1, read as the reverse complement.
GAAAACACGTCAGCCGAGCCTTGGGCGAGGTAGGTCAGGTGCGTGACGGGTTCGTTTTCCTGCGTGATCCTGATGCCCGGTTCGGCGTCGAGCCAGATGCCGTGGTCAAAGAACTTGCGCGCGGTTGTCCTGGAAAAGTCCGGAAAGATCCTGGCGACCAAGGCGCTTTCCTCCTCGTTCAATCGGGCCATCCGATCCAGCAGCAACATGCGCGTCAGGCCGACGATGCTGATGATGATCCAGAAAATCTGAATGATCGCGGAAGACAGGTTGAAGGCGACTGTCAATCCGACGAGAACAAACGACGCCGCGAGGAAATTAAGGATCACATAAGGATAGCCGTGTCCGCGGATCACCCCTGTCTGCAACAAGGCATATGCACCCAGATAGAGCGCGACACCGCAATATCCGATCCAGTGATATACGTCTTCGGGGATACCGTACAGCATCCGCTGGCTCCGTCAGGTGGCTTTGGCTTGTATCCGGTATACCACTTTTTCCAATCCTGGCGAAGTACGGGTGCCTTTGGGCGTTTATCATCAGCTACATTGACCGGCGAGGGACGATGAAGCACTCTTGAAGCGAGAACTGGATTGTTGATGCAATTGATTGCTTAAATTTGTTCAAACTGCTGAAAGCACTGTCATTCGCATGTCGTCGAGAAAAGAATACCTGCTTGATACGCATCGCCTGTGCGACCCAGCCCAAACGATGGAGCGTGTCAGGCCGTATCTATCCCGCATGGGGATCACACGCATCGCCAACCTGACGGGGCTGGATCGTATCGGTTTGCCGACGGTCATGGTGACGCGGCCGAACTCCCGCTCGGTCGCCGTGTCAATGGGAAAGGGGCTGTCGCTGGAGGCGGCGCAAGTTTCGGGTGTCATGGAAGCCATAGAAACGTGGCATGCGGAACGGATCGCGCTGCCGGTCCGGCGTGACTCTTTCGCCGAGTTGCAGGCCGAGGTGGCCGTCGCGGATGTCGCACGCCTGCCGGATGTGACCGGTGCACGGTTCGATCCGCACCGCCGGATCCTGTGGGTCGAAGGGCGGGACCTTGGTCGGGATGCCGACTGTTGGGTGCCGCTGGAGATGGTCGATGCCGACTATACCGAGCCGCCCAACGGCGGGCACGGGGCTTTTCCGCGCACGACGAACGGGCTTGCGTCCGGCAATGACACCGTGGAGGCGACCTGTCATGCGATCTGTGAACTGATCGAGCGGGACGCGACCACCTTGTGGCATCACGGGTCCGGCGACACGCGGATCGACCCCGCATCGGTTGACGACCCAAGGTGCCGGGACGCGCTCAACCGATTGGTCGGTGCTGGCTTGGATGTCGGGCTGTGGGACACGACGTCGGATGTAGGTGTGCCCAGCTTTCGCTGCATGATTTGCGAGGCAGGCGACGCCCAGGGCCACATCGGGATCGGGGACGGCTGCCACCCGGACCGGGCCATCGCCCTGTTGCGCGCGGTAACGGAGGCAGCGCAGACCCGGCTGACCTATATTTCAGGCGCACGAGACGACCTTGATCCATCGGAATTCACGACCGAGGCCGTGGCGGCCAGAGGGCGCTACGTGCGTCACCTGATTGTCGGTGCTAAACCGGCGCGCAGTTTCTCGGACGCCCCGAACACTACCACAGAAGCCTTTGAGGACGACCTGGCATGGGTGCTGGAACGCCTGTCTAGCGCAGGGATGGACGAGGTCGTGACGGTCGACCTGTCGCGCCCGGAGTTTGGCATTTCGGTGATCCGCGCGGTCATTCCGGGGCTTGAGGCGCCGCATGACGACCCGGATTTCATCCCGGGCCCGCGGGCGCGCGCCATGCAGGCAGGTGCCGCATGAAACCCGTGATTTTTGCAGGCCCGACGATAAACGCCGACGCCATTCGCGCGGCATTGGACGCCGAGGTTTTGCCGCCCGTGGCACAGGGTGACGTTTACCGCGTGGCGCGTCAGCGCCCACCGGCCATAGGCATCATCGACGGTTATTTCGAAGGGGTGCCATCGGTCTGGCACAAGGAAATACTTTGGGCGATGGAGCAGGGCGTTCCGGTTTTCGGATGCGCCAGCATGGGGGCCTTGCGGGCCGCCGAACTGCACGATTTCGGCATGATCGGCGTCGGTGCGATATTCGACGCCTACCTGCAAGGAGAGATTGCCGATGATGACGAAGTGGCGGTCCTGCACGGACCGGCCGAGCTTGGATTTATGGCCCTGAGCGAGCCGATGGTTTCCGTGCGCGCCACGGCGGAACGCGCCATCGCCGACAAGGTCGTGACGTCCGAGGCGGCCGAGCTTTTGATCGCGACGGCGAAAGCGCTGCACTACAAGAACCGCACGTGGGATGAGATCTCGACCCGTCTTCTGCATGAGCCGAGCCTTGCCGCGTTCTTCGCTTGGCTGCCGTCTGGCAAGGTCGATGCCAAAGGTGAAGACGCCCAGGCCATGCTGCTCCGCATGGCTGCGTTCCTCAAGGAAGACATCCAAACCGGCCGGGCCCAAAGGGTTGAGCGCACGTTGGCCTGGCAAGGCCTGGTCCGGCGCATCGAGGGCGAAACCGATGCCGGGGCCGCCGCGTCGAAGGCCGTGCTGGACGAGTTGCGGCTGTACCCGGAGAGGTATGAGACCACGCGCGACAAGGCGATGTTGCGCGGCCTTGCCATAGAGGACGCAGAGCGCCGCGGTGCCCGGGCCGACCGCGAAACGCTGCGCGCCGTGATGGACCGGCATCGCCGCCTGAACAACCTGTCGCGTCGTGACGCCGTTCTGGACTGGCTAGGGGCGAACGACCTGGACGAGACCGCCTATGAGGCGCTGCTGGCGGAGGCTGCGCTGATTGAAGACACACGTGCCGCGTGGTCACCGGGGTTGGACGCGCATATCCTTTCCGAGTTGCGCTGGTCCGGGGACTATTCCGCGTTGAAGGCGCGGGCAGAAGCCAAGGCCCAAACCATTGCCGAAGATGGCGTGCAGGCATCGCCGGACAGGCTGCGCCTGCTGGTCTGGTTTTTCGAGACCCGCCTGGGCCGCCCCGTACCCGACGACCCGGACGCATTCGCCCGGTCGCTGGGGCTGGAGGGGCGCGATGAACTTATCGCGCTGATCGCGAGGGAGTTCGTGTATAACCTGACTGAAGACGACCCGCAGAAGATGGGAGCCGGTGGGTGACCCGGGACCGTGGCATGCAGGCCGAAACGCAACGGAGGATCTGATGCAGTTTCCAGACTACGCGGCAGAGGAAGAAGCGCCAGGCACGCGCTTTCTTCTGTTTCCGCAATCCCCGTTCGGGGACGACGCGGCGGACCTGGAGCTGGTCGAGATCTCGGCGCCGCCGGGCACGATCGGTCCCGGCCCGTCGGGGCCGCGCATGTACGTGGTCGACCCAGTCGGCAAAACCATACCTTATGGCGCCATCGTTCCCGGGCCCATCGGGCCGGGTATGTACCTGCCGCCCTGGCACGGGCAGCGCAACGCGCCGGCCATTCCGGATGAATACGGCAACTTCATTCATATCGCGCCCAACGATCCGGAATTCGAGGCGGCGCATCTATTCGGCTCGGCGCATTTCACGATGGACGTCTGGGAAGGGTATTTCGGGCGCCGGATCCCGTGGCATTTCGAGTCCGACTACGACAAGCTGGAACTGTCTCTGCTGCCCGGCCTCGACAATGCGCATATCGGATGGGGCTTTCTGGAGACCGGCGGGACCACTGAGCACGAGGGCGAATACAGGCCCTACAGCCTGAACTTCGATGTCGTGGCCCATGAAATCGGGCACGCACTGATCTACAGCGTGATCGGCCTGCCCAGTGACGGAGACGCGTCGGGCGAATATTACGGTTTTCACGAATCCGCTGCGGACATGGTCGCGCTTCTGGCCTCGTTGCATTTCGGATCGGTCGTCGAGGCGCTGCTGGAGGAAACCCGGGGAAACCTTTACACTTACAATCGGCTCAACCGGTTTGCCGAAACGGCGCAGACAGCCCAGATCCGCATGGCGGCCAATGACAAACTGTTGTCGGAGTTCGCGGCTGGCTGGACGAGCGAGCACGCTTTGTCAGAACCACTGACCGGGGCGCTGTTCGACATCCTGATCGACGTGTTTCACGAACGGCTTCTGGAAACCGGGCTGATCACGCCGGAGATCGAAGACCTTTCGGATCGGCTTGAAGGTTCGCCCGAGTACAGCGACGTCATGCAGGCCATGTTCGATGATCGCTACGCGCAAAACCCTGAAGGATTTCGGATTGCGCTCTTGGAAGCGCGGGACCTGATGGGCTCTTATCTGGCGGACGCGTGGGATATGCTGGAAGCGGACGGGCTGAGCTATTCGCATGTCGAAGAGGCGCTGCTGGCTGTCGATCGCGACATATCCGGCGGGGCGTACCAACGGATCATCGAAGGTAATTTCCGCATGCGCGACATTGGCCTCACGCGGGTGGGGCCGAGACTCGCCGATCCCGATGGCGAAAGCCATGCGGTTTCCGTGCGAACACGGGTGCCGGACCTGTAGCCGATTAATTACGTTTTGCGAACTTCGCTGTTTGTGGCATCTTGTCGTTAACCAATTTTAAAAAGAGGGTATCATGTCGGAGTCATTATTGAGCTTTTCAGAAGTGCTGTTGTTCGGCAGAATTCTTGATGATCTGGTGTATGATCGCAGACCGTCCAGAACGCTTGGGGACAACAAGCATCTGGATGACCAGTTCGCGTTCACTGGAGACAAGGAAAGCGATCAGGCGCCCGGGTTCGCCAAGATCTACGGATTCGCCCACGAAGGCACGTATTTCGACCTGCCGGAACCCGTGATCTTTCTCGTTCACGGAAAAGGCCGAAGCGCCACCGACGACAACCTTCCCGGAGACCTTGCGTCGCGCGCACCCAACGACCCCTCGAAAAGCGGGGTCGCTGCAGCCGATTTCCAGATTGCGAACGACATCCGGGTCTGGAGCTATGACAAGGCCGATCAGACCATGCGCATGGATGTGTCGACCGGCATGTTCGAACAGATCCTGTTGGAAGCCTACTTTGCCGGTGATGGAGCGGGCGTCAGCGGCGCGAAGGTCAGCGGGGCCAAAGTCAGCGGTGCAAAAGTCAGTGGCGCCAAGGTCAGCGGAGCGAAAGTGAGCGGTGCCAAGGTCAGCGGAGCAAAGGCGCGCGGCTCCGGCGACTGATCCCGGGCTTGAACCAGAGCGAAGTATGGTCCTGCCACGCACGGACACTCGGCGCGGGGCAGGGTCTGGTTTTCAGAAACCGGCCTTTTTCAATCCTTCGAGGAAATGCTGCGTGTCTTCTGGCAGGCGATCGGGAATGATCTGCTCCCACCGTTTGATCGAGAAGTTCGGATGCACAGTACGGTGTTTCTCGGCAATCTTGCGTGCCAACTCGATTTGGCCCAGCTGCGCGTAGCTTGCCGCCAGCATCCGTTGACCCTCTGTCGGGTTGTTCATCTTGTTAACGGTTTCGATCACCGCGTCGTATTGCTTGAGATTGTAGTAAGCCCCGCCGAGATGCCAAAGGTACTGGTCCGGAAAGAACGGGTTCAATCGCATGGCCCGTTGCAGGTGCTGGATCGCCGCTTCGTTCTGGCCGGAATGCGCCAGGGCATCGGCATAGTCCGACAACAGATCGGCATCGTTCGGATTGAGCTTGAGCGCGCGATCATACGCCCCGAGCGCCGCATCATGCTCTTTCCGGTACAGGTGCACGAATCCGAGTTCTCCGAATGCGCGTGCATCCGTGGGATCAATGTCGGCGGCCCGACGGGCATAGGAAAGAGCGGTGTCGAGCGCCTGGTCGCCATCCGCGTTCCAGGAATAGCGCCAGTCGATGTTCAGGGTCCGCGACAGGGCCGCAGAGGCGCGGGCATATTTCCCGTCCAGTGACAACGCCTGTTCGTAAAGCATCCGCGCATGCTCGTTGTCACGCCGCGTGTACTTGAAAATCAGCTGCTGTGCCCGTAGCACGAAGCCATAGGCCGCAAGGTCGGACGGGATCGACGTACTGAAGCGCCGGCGTTCCTCGGCCTCGACCAGAACTGCCGCCGCCCCAACGATCGACGACGTCATTTCATCCTGGATCTCGAAGATGTCCTCCTGATCCCGGTCATAGGTTTCGCCCCAGATCGTCCGAGATGAGTCGGTATCGATCAGTTCGACCTTGATCCGCAGCTTCGTCTTGGCGCGCTGAACGCTGCCGCGCACGACGTAGCGCACCCCCAGCTTCGTGGCTGCTTTGCTTGGGGGCAGGTCCTGCGCCCTGAACGCGAAACTCGTGTTCCGATTGATGACGAACAGGTTCTTGAACTTGGAAAGCGCGAGAATGATGTCCTCGGTCAGTCCCTCCGCCAACCAGCTCTCGGAATCGTCGCCGCCGCGGATATCAAAGGGAAGAACAGCGATCGAAGGCGTGTCGGGCCGGCTGTACTCCATCGAGGGTGCAGACGGCCGAACAGTGGCCGCCATGGTCGCGCCCTCGACTTCGGTGCGGATGCAGAAGATTGGGACCGGCTGTTCTATGTTCTTGAGCATTTGCGGGCCGAGAAACTCGTATCCCAGGCGCAGCTTGTTGCGCACCTGCTCATACACGCTTGAACTGACGAAGACACGCCCGGGTTCGGCGAGCTCCTGCAGTCGGGCGGCGATGTTGACGATGTCGCCATGAATGCCGCGGTCGTCGAGCAGGAATTCTCCAAGGTGGATTCCGACGCGAAAGCTGATCCTTTGGGCCAAGGGCAAGTCGGCATTGCTGCTCTCGGTGATACGTTGCAGTTCCACGCCGAAAAGCACGGCATCGGTCGCCGTGTCGAACCGGGCGAGGATGCCGTCGCCCTTGACGTCGACGAATTGGCCGCCGTTTTCGACACACGCCGCCTCAAGCCGTTCCAGAAGGGCGCGCAAGGCCTTGTAGGTGTCAATCTCGTTCCGCCCCATGAGCCGGGAATACCCGACGACATCGGCGAACAGGACAGCCCCGAGCCGCTGTCTGAAAGTTGGTTCGCGTGCGTTCAACTATCCGGCTTTCATTCAGTGCGTCACCGACCTGTGCGGTGGCCATTTCGAACCCGAACTCTTCCCATCGCCAAACGCGATCATCGTTGCTTCTCCAAGTTCTTCTGCCAGCGCGTCCCGCCGAGTGTTCCAGTGCTCCGCCAGGAGACCGACGACGATCATGTCATGGAACTTCCCGTCGGAAAACCACGCTTGCCGCATCGTGCCCTCCACTTCGAAGCCGGCCTGACTGGTGAGATCGCGGCTGCTGGCGTTGTCCTTGCGATAGTAGGACGTCACCCGGTTCAACCCCAGTTGCCGAAATGCGAAATCCAGTATCAGCGCAGAGGCCCGGATCCCGATTCCCTGCCGCCGGATCGCGTGGTCGACATAGAGCGCTATGACCGCATCGCGGTTGATGGGCGAAATGCGCTCAAGGCCTATGATGCCGACAACTCCGGTGGGTTGGGACGTGATTGCGAACCAGCATTTGTCGTCCGCGTTTTGCGGGGTGTCAGACATGTTCCACAGCCTCTCACTCGTCGCCAGATCGTAAGGCACGCGCGAATGTCGATCAAAGAGCGCGAGATCTCCCACTTCCTGGAACCATCGTGTGATGGACGACAGGTCGGGCTTTTCCAATGGTCTCAATGAAAATGATTTGGAAGTATTGTCAGGCATGTGTCAAAACCGTTCAATGGAGCTTATATAAGACAGCGTAGCACAAAGTTTGGGCAATCGGACATTTTGCTTTGCTGAAAACTGGCGTCTTTAGCGCCGGGGTGTGGGGTTCGTTCCGCGCTAGAATAGGCAGCGCACATATCGTCTTCAAACGTGGGAAAGGCTGCATACAGGGCCAGATACACCCGGTTTTTGCAGTTCGAAAGGATGGCTGCAAAAGCTAAAATTTCCACCTATCAGGAATTCGGCGAAGCGGCACAAAGCCCCCGCGCCGCAATAGGCATTGTCCTCTATCACGAAATTCTACCATAAGTTGCGTTTCTTCAGGGATCATCCTGTCTAACGTCAGCACCTACCGGACAGATTTAGGTGTTTGAGGAACGGAGGATTTCTGGTTCATCGAAGCCATAATGGAGCGAAGATGAACAAGAGATCCGGAACATCCAAGGATGCTGCTGACAAGCTTGTTAGGGGTATCAAGCGTAAGACCCGCAAGCACTACTCGGCGGAGGAGAAGATCCGCATCGTGCTTGCCGGGATGCGGGGCGAAGAAAGCATAGCGGCCCTGTGCCGTCGTGAAGGGATCGCTGAGAGCCTTTATTGTCTAACGTCAGCACCTACCGGACAGATTTAGGTGTTTGAGGAACGGAGGATTTCTGGTTCATCGAAGCCATAATGGAGCGAAGATGAACAAGAGATCCGGAACATCCAAGGATGCTGCTGACAAGCTTGTTAGGGGTATCAAGCGTAAGACCCGCAAGCACTACTCGGCGGAGGAGAAGATCCGCATCGTGCTTGCCGGGATGCGGGGCGAAGAAAGCATAGCGGCCCTGTGCCGTCGTGAAGGGATCGCTGAGAGCCTTTATTACAGCTGGTCGAAGGAGTTTCTTGAGGCTGGGAAGAACCGGCTGGCGGGTGACACAGCCCGTCAGGCGACAGCTCCCGAGGTCAAGGAACTGCGCTCTGAGGCAGCCGCGCTGAAAGAAGTGGTCGCGGAGCTGACACTGGAGAACAGGCTGCTCAAAAAAAGCACGTTCGGGGATGGGGAGGACGACGCATGAGATACCCAGCCTCGGAGAAGCTCGAGATCATTCGGACAGTCGAAGCCTCGCATTTGCCGGTCAGGCGGACCCTGACCATGCTCGGCATTCCCAGCAGCACCTATTACCAGTGGTATGCGCGGTGGGCCGATGGCGGCGTTGACGCTTTGCGTGACACGTCCCCGCGGCCTCGGGCGGTGTGGAACCGCATCCCGGACGAGATCCGCGACGCCTTCGTTGAGTTCGCGCTGGATCATGAGGATCTGACGCCACGGGAATTGGCGGTCAAATACACCGATGAGAAACGGTATTTTGTATCTGAGTCCTCGGCATACCGCATTCTCAAGGCCCAGGACCTGATCACGGCTCCGGCCCATGTGGTGATCCGTGCCGCCGATGAGTTCCGGGACAAGACAACTCGGCCCAACGAACTCTGGCAAACCGACTTCACCTATCTCAAGGTCATCGGTTGGGGCTGGTTCTATCTCAGCACGATCCTCGACGATTACAGCCGCTACATCATCGCGTGGAAGCTCTGCACGACAATGAAGGCCGTGGATGTGACGGACACGCTGGATCTGGCGCTGGAGGCCTCGGGCTGTGCTCATGCGACAGTCGTTCACAAGCCCCGGCTGCTCAGCGACAACGGCTCGTCCTACGTTGCGGCCGACCTGGCCGACTACCTCGATACCAAAGGTATGGATCACGTCCGCGGAGCGCCGCACCACCCACAGACCCAGGGCAAGATCGAACGCTGGCACCAGACCATGAAGAACCGGGTTCTGCTGGAGAACTACTATCTGCCGGGGGATCTTGAACGCCAGATCGGCGACTTCGTCGGATACTACAACACTCGGCGATACCACGAGAGCCTGGATAACCTGACGCCGGCTGACGTCTACCACGGTCGGGGTCGGACGATCCTGAAAATGAGAGAGGAGATCAAGAAACAGACAATCCGAAAGCGCCGGTTGCAGCACAAAGCCGCGGTCGCCTAAACTCAAACAGAAACCGAACCAGAGCCTCCGTTACCAAAACAAACGACTTGTCCGAAAAACTCTGAAGACGGACAATCCAAGCGACTCGCTGGCGCTTCTTGAGAGTTCAGGTAGGCCGATTTATCGCGAGTACAGAGAGCTTTGCCGCCTACTTGAAGATCGTGGAGTTGATGAAAATCAGCAGCCGATTGAAATCATGAAGTTTTGGCATTGGGAACGGCAACGGGAAATACCACATCAAAGGATTTCATCATACTTATTTGCCGCTGTGGCTAGGCGGGTCGTAATGGGCGAGAAGAAAATAGTTGATCGTGGACTCGTGAATGATGTGAGGACAATTTCGACATATGCGCCGTACGTGGATGCGCTCTTCATCGACAAGCGTTGCGCTGCACTATTGAAGGAAGAACCACTTGGGACCGAGTTGGAGTACAAGGCCCGCATATTCTCTCTGAGCGATCCAGACGAATTCTTGGGATACTTGCGGGAAATAGAAGGCCAAACACCGGATCAGGTTCGCGAGTATGCGGCAATGATTTACGGTATTGATTAGATGCGGTTGCAGTCATTGCAGAATTTTGCGCAGTCGTAGCGAACGGCGGTTTCCTTCGCAGACTGTGAGTTTTGCGGCACCTTGATCTTGCAGGCGCAGCGAAGGTCCGGTCTGGTGAAGCCGCGATGCAGCACTTGACAAAAAGATGAAGGTCCAGTTTGGGTCGACCTCGGCGCCGTCTCACCCCAGCGCGACATCCCAGAGTCCAAGGCGGACAGCCCTCACCGCTTAGCCGTCAAGTTGGCGATCAACATGTCACATCTTTGTCCATTTGTTCTTTGATTTTGTGGGCAAGATCGGCCTCTGGACCGCAACAGACAACGGCTGTTTCCTTCAATTCGCGATGTGTTCGAGTTGCAGAGTCCAGCATAGCTTGTCGGACAATTTCCAAGATGGCACCTCGCTTGCTTCCGGAAGGTCGGATATTCACTTGTGTTTTCCCAGTGCTCTACGGAATTCCTTTCCATCACCAAACTCATGTCGAGCGCCAAAACAAAAAAATTCTCTTACTGTATATCGAGCCTTCGTCTCGTGACATGCCAAGGAACTTTAGAACGAAAGAACCCATCGAAACTCGCAAGAATGCTCAGTGTGCGCACGACATCATATAGAGGAAAGAGAATGACGTATCCGAGCATAGAAAGCTTATTGTGGTCGATACCTCGAGAGTCCAGAATCTTCCATGCTAGTCCACAGGAAACGAGGCAAATTGCCGACTGGCCCACTGCGTGGATGATCAAAAGCACCAAAGCTGTCCCGTCAACTAAAGGATCCAAAATACCCGCCAAGAACAGCACCGCGAAAGCCATTGGATAGAGTAACCTGCGGACTGTTAGAAGCACAGACCAGCTTGCCTTCTGGATCAGAGTGAGCTGGCTCGATGTCAGCACCGAGAACTGAAAACGCACAAAGAGCTGCGCCCAACCAATTGCCCAGCGACGACGCTGTCTCCACCAATCGCGCCAAGTCGGGGGGGCCTCGTCATACGCCAGCGCATCGAGCGAGAACACAATGCGATGCCCTGCTAAGAGACTCCTAATTGATGCTTCAATATCTTCCGTCGCCGCCGATTTGCTGAATCCAATCTGTTTTGCCTTCTCAGTTCGCCACAGGGCGTTGCTCCCACTGCAGTACGCAGTCTCAAGAATTCGATACCGCCCTGGATAGGAGACAAAGTACTTGAGATCCGTCTCGTGCCGGACGAGCCAATTTAAGAAAGACGGGTATTCGAGAACTCTGTTCGTAAACTGAATGCATGCAATATCGTCAGAAATCCTTTCCTTTACTCTAGAATGAAAGTACTCAATGCGCGCATCAGCATCCAGAATTAGGAAATTTTTCGTGTCTATGGATTCAGCCGCGTTGTTGAGGTTCTCGGCCTTGCTGTCGCTATCCAAATTAAGAATGAGACTGTCTTCTTTATACTCGAACTGAAGGTGATCTCTGGCTGTCGAGAGGTCGAATTCTTTGTTGGCGTTCACAGAGAGGTAGTAATTCATACCAAACTCTGTGGAGAGCTTCATGTTGTGCGGCACAGTGACGGCTAAGCTACTCTCTTCATTTGGAAAAAGTGCGCAAACGACAATTGATGTGCTCTCATGAAGGTCTTCTGATGTTGTCCCATTCTTACCTGTATAGCCCTCCAGATATGCTAGTCGCGCGCCCAAGACTTCAAGGAGTGCGAAAGCATTGGAAAGGGTTAGGACTCCGAAGCTGAGAAGCAGGAACTCGGACATAGTTAGATGGGTCAGCTCCAATTTCCGCAGCTTGACAGCCACTGAAGTACTAGCATCATGGAAACGACCCAATCAAGGTTCCTGTGCCTTATGTCTAACCTCATCGAGAACGCTTTGCTAGCAGAGTACAACGCTCTGAGAACTGAGATCCTAGAGCGGGTTAAAGTTCAATACATCATCTTGGCCGGGATTGGGGTCTTCGCCTCAATACTTCTTGGCCTTGACGCATCAAGTGCGCAGTCTTCAGAGCTTGAAGGGGCTGTCCAAGCAACTGCATCGTCCCTTAAGCTCGAGCGCGTGGATCACAGTATGGTGTACTTAGTGTCACCAGTAGTGTTTTGCGTTCTCACTTGGCTTTACCTAGAGCAGGATGAGTTTATTACTCAAGCTGCGCGATATATTGACCAGTATCTAAAGCCAACGGCAATGAGAATAGTGGGGCAGGATGATGCTGACGGGGAACCTGCGATCTTTAACTGGGAGCAAATCCGTGGAGACTTCCTTTTCGGGGATCAGATCTCACGTGCTTGGATATGGCTGATGGTGTTCTTCCGAGCAATCGCGTGCCTGGGACCAAGCTATTTCGTCTTGATATGGCTTATAAGTCAACGGGTTGAACTTGACCCATATAGTTACAGCAGTGGTGTTCTTGATAAATGCCTCATTCTTGTAGGTATATTCATGACGGTTGTCATGAGCTTCTCGCTATTTCGCGTCGTGCGATTATACGCGGCTATTACGGTACCAGTGCCAAATAATGCCGCACCCGAGACGCGTTAGCCGCTTATGCTCGTGTCCGGTGAAGAATCTGAATACTCCTTCAAACAGCGTGACCTTCTATGGGTGCTAGGATCTGGCTTTTGGGTATCTCGAGCGCTCTCGACAATCGTTGAGCTCAATTTTCTCCCGGATCTCAAACAACGGCCAGTGAGTTCGGAAAGGATCGCGCAAACTACCGGTATCTCAGACCGCAAACTAGAGCCGTTGCTACTACTATTGATTGCACTTGGTATATGCCGCGAGACAAAAAATGGCATCGAGCTCACGAACTTTGGCCGTCGTCACCTGCTTCCGGACTCAGGAGAATACATGGGCTTCGAGCTCGAACACTCTTCTGATGTTTGGGACTTCTTCTCTAATCTGAAAGAGCATGTCACTACCGACGAGCGGGATAATAAGAGCGACTATTTCGATGCGCTGAATGAAGGCCAACGTATGGGTTTTCTGAAGACCATGCATGCGCAGATGGTTAGGCTTCTTCCTGATCTTCTGCCGCATATTGACCTAAGTACATCCGAGACTATTGTGGACGCCGGCGCCGGGTCAGGGGCATTGATCGCTGCCTTAGCCGCAAAACACCCTGAGAAAAAGTTCCAGATTCTAGAAACACCCGATATGGTTGCGACGGCGCGGAAGGCCGGGCTGATCTCGGGACTTGCAGAAAACGTGTCGATATATTCAGGCGACTTCTTTGAATCACAAGACGTCTCAGCTGATCTTTGCATCCTCTCGAAGGTGCTGCATGACTGGAGCGATGGTGAGGTCGTCAAGCTATTACAAGCGTTACAAGAACGTGTTACGCAGGTCCTGATCTTTGAAGAGATGATGATTGAGCGCACTTCGCCGTCGGTAGAACTGGCGGCGCTCAACTTGTTTCTTTCATTAAAGATGGGGCGGGGGCGGCTTCGTGATGTGGCAGAATACTCTCGCCTGCTGAGCCAGGCCGGCTTTCATTTAGATTCCTTCAAACCGGTTGGAAACACCCATATTCTTGTTGCAGCTCGACGTTGAACTGGATTCTGGAACTACGGTTGTATGACAACTCAGAGCTCGCCGGTTTGCCAGCACGGTGGCTCGTCTCCTTATCTGGAGTTTGGGTTGAGCCTGGAATAGTTTGACCAAGTGGTTGCGAAAGCAACTTAGTGATCCCTACGTTTTCGTGATCCCTACGTTAGGAAGTTTGCAAAGTGACAATTTACCTCATCCGACATGCCCAATCGGCCTTCAACGCGGTGTACGATCCTAAATTGCCAGATCCCATGATTTTTGACGCGCCCATCACAGAGCTCGGAGAAGTTCAGGCTCTGAAGGTCAAGGCTTTGGTAAATCACCTTAATCTTTCAAACGTTATCGTTTCACCTTTCACCAGAACCCTTCAAACGGCAAATTTGATATTTGGAGATGAGATACCGTTTCAGATCAACCCGGCAGTGAGGGAGCAACTATGCAACAGCTGCGATGTCGGAAGTCCACCCAGCGTACTTTCAAAAAGATACCCGCATCTTGATTTTGATCACCTAGAAGATTTCTGGTGGCATGACGGGGAAAAAGATCACAGGGGGCTTTCCGTCGAACCTGATGAGATATTGCAGGAAAGAGTGAATGAATTTGTGGACTTTCTCACGCGTGAACGCGTGCATTCCACCGCGATTGTCACACATGGAAACTTCATTCGAGCGATGACGGGAATTCAACCTCAGAATTGCGAGGTAATTGAATTTAACGCTCGTTAAACACCAACAATCCCAAGTTCATGGTCGAAGTCCGCTTTGGGGAAGCAGCATTGCAGCACATCAATCAGCTCTGAATGTCCGCTGAGGGCCGAAAGTCCCTTTCAAGCTTCTGGATAATTACGCCTTCAGTCAGAACTTTTCGACCCAGGGGCGCACCGCGATTTCGTTTGACCATGCCGTGGGGTCCTGCTCGATAAGATGGCGATAGGTCACTGCGATCGCCTCTGGACGCAGCATCGATCCCGGTTTGTCCGCGGGCTCGGTCCGGCCCGGGTTAAGTATTGCGCCGTCTATGTTGATCCAAGCCACATGGATGCCCTGAGGGTGCAGTTCCCGCGCCATGCTTTCCGCAAGTCCCCGCTGTGCAAACTTGCCCATGGCGAAGGGCGCCGATTGCGGAAAGCCTTTCACGCCAGCGGAGGCGCCGGTGAACAGGATTGTGCCGCGCACGCCGTCAACCGTCTCCGCCGCAAGCATCCGCCGCGCAGCATGTTTGCCGGTCAGGAAGGCACCGATCGCTGTCACGTCGAGTGCATTTCTAACCTCGTTGGCATCCAGGTCTGCCACAGGGCCGCGAACGCGTGCTGAAGGGTTGTAAATGACCACGCGCGGTGCGGTTGGTAGATCGTCAAAAAGTGCAGCGACGGCCGGCTCGTCGGTAGCATCGAGGAGCACAGTTTCAGCCTTGGTATCCTCTGCCACTTCCCGCATCCTGTCGCCGTTTCGTGCGGCCAAAGTCAGCGCGTGATCCTTCGCCAGTTCTCGCGCAAGCGCGGCGGAAAGCCCGTCACCGACGCCAATGAGCACGGCATGCTGTTTTGTCATAGTCCAATCCCTTTAGTGGCTGTCGCTTCTTGACCTCGGAACCAACGTATCATAGTTGGTGTCTAGCCGAGCGGGCGTTGTGTAATGGTAAGACCCTTGCCTTCCAAACTGCTGACATGATCCTTGTATATCTGAGCTAGAATCGTGTCCTCGCTGGCAGCACGAAACGAGGCGAACGTTCCGTGCAATCTACCTACAAAAACAGGAAATGGCTTTGGTGTAGTGCTCGCGAGTTGATGCGGGTCAATTCGTAACAAGCGGCGTTGAAATGTAATCAATGAAATTTGGGCGGGTAAGTGTGGAAGGGGCTCCGATAGTATTGAATATTATTCATAAAAATCAATGTGATACATGTTTATTTTGGAGGCGAGTACCGGAATCGAACCGGTGTACACGGATTTGCAATCCGCTGCGTCACCACTCCGCCAACTCGCCATCCGTGGTGGGCCGTTCGGCCTGAGATGGTTGCTTAAAGTTTCGCCGCGACGATGTCCAGACCTCGTGTGCCGGGATCGGACCAGGCCGGGCTTTCCAGAGGTTTGGCCCGTACACGCGCCGCCCATGACGGCAACAAGGGCGGTGCTGAAAGGGCTGTCGCCGCCAGTCCCGGCGACCCAATCTGTACCGCTCGGTTTATGACCATTGTGAGGGGCTGGGGTTTGTGGCAAAACTCAAGGCAGGATTCTGCAGCTAGAGGGATGACCGAATGACCGACTTCGCCGCGCGCCGGACCGTGATGGTCGACACCCAAGTGCGCCCCTCCGACGTCACCAAGTTTCCGATTATCGACGCCATGCTGTCGGTCGCGCGCGAGGCTTTCGTGCCGCGCCACCTGCGAGAGGCGGCCTATGTCGGCGAGAATGTCGACCTTGGCGGCGGGCGTGTCGTGCTGGAGCCGCGGACTCTGGCCAAAATGCTGGACGCGCTGGATATTCGGGCCGACGAGCTGGTGCTCGACCTGGGTTGCGGGCTGGGATACTCGTCCGCGGTCGCCGCCCGGATGGCCGAGGCCGTGGTCGCCGTCGAAGAGAACGCGGACATGGCGGATGAGGCCCGCAGCATCCTGTCCGAGCAAGGTGCGGACAATGTCATCGTTCACGAAGGTGCACTGGCCGAAGGCGCGGCGGAACACGGGCCCTATGATGTGGTCATGCTTCAGGGCGCGGTCGAGCACCTGCCCGAGGCGATCACCGACCAGATAAAGGAAGGCGGACGCATGGCCTGCCTGTTCGCCGAGGGGGGACTGGGCGCGATGCGCGTGGGCTACAAGATCGATGGCGAGATGAGCTGGAGGTTCGCGTTCAACGCGGGTGCGCCGGTTCTGTCCGGCTTCGAGCGGCACGCGGCGTTCACCCTATGATGGTGCAGGAGCAAGCCGTACGTAAATCGGCACGCGCCGCAGGCAAAGCGCGTTTTCCGAGGCTGAAGCATTGGATGGCCGCGGGCCTTGTGGCACTGGCGAGTACGGCCGCTTTGCCGGGGGGCGCGAAATCCGAGACGTTGGGCGAGGCGCTGGCATGGGCTTACGAATACAGCGGCCTTCTGGAGCAGAACCGCGCCCTGTTGCGGGCCGCGGACGAGGATGTGGCGCAGGCGGTGGCCGGTCTGCGGCCGATCATCAACTGGACGGCGGATATCACGCGGGATTTCGGCAAGGCGCGTAGCAACAACCTGATCAACACCAACCGCGATGTCACGTTCAGCACCGGCGTCACTCTGGAGCTTTTGCTGTTCGATTTCGGCCAGACGCGGTTCCAGATCGACGCCGCCAAGGAAACGGTGCTGGCCACGCGGGAATCGCTGCGCAGCATCGAGCAGCAGGTGCTGCTGCGGGCCGTGGCCGCGTTTTACGATGTGCAGCGCAACCGGCAATTCGTGGCGCTGCGCCAGAACAACCTGCGCCTGCTGCGGCAGGAATTACGTGCCGCCCGCGACCGTTTCGAAGTGGGCGAGGTCACCCGGACAGACGTGGCCCAAGCCGAGGCGCGTGTCGCCAGCACCCAAGGGGAACTGGCGCAGGCACAGGGCAACTTGGCGCAGGCGATCGAGGAATACATCGCCGTGGTGGGCCGCGAGCCCGGGACCCTGCAATCTCCGCGGCAGTTGCCGAACCTGTCCGGCGGGGCCGAGACCTCGAAGAACATCGCGGTGCGCAACCATCCCGACATCCTGGAGGCACAGCGCAGGGTGGCCGCGGCCGACCTGACGATCCTTGCTGCGGATGCCGCGATGAAGCCGAGATTCACCGCCCAGGGCTCGCTTGGTATCAGCGAAGAACTGGACAGCAGCGATTATGGCCGGTCGGGCAGTTTCGGGTTGAACATGCGCGCGCCGATCTATCAGGGCGGGCTGCTGAGCTCGGCCAAGCGACAGGCACAGGCGCAACGCGACGCGGCCCGCGGCAACCTTCACGTGGTGCGTCGCGCGGTCGTGCAGGATGTCGGCAACGCGTTTGCCATTCTGCAATCGGCACGGGTGGTGCGCGAAGCCAGCCGCGAGCAGGTGCGCGCGGCGCAAGTGGCGTTTCGCGGGGTGCGCGAAGAGGCGACGCTGGGCGCGCGGACAACGCTGGATGTGCTGAACGCCGAGCAGGAACTGCTGGACGCGCGCAGCACTCTCATTTCGGCGGATGTCGACGTGGCCATCGCCGCCTACCAAGTGCTGTCCGCCATAGGTCAGCTGACGGCGAAGGATTTGAACCTGAATGTCCAGACCTACGACCCGGCGGCCTATTACAACCTGGTCAAGGATGCGCCGGTGCCGTTGAGCCGGCAGGGTCAGCAACTGGACCGGGTTCTGAAATCGCTCGGGCGTCAGTGACGAGACGAGCAAGCCGTGGCGAGAATGACAAAAGCGCCTAAAAGGCGGCGTTCTAAAATGTTGTGCGAATTTGCGGCAGCCGCTACACTGGAACGCAGGCAAGAATGGTAGTTGAGCATGTCTGATCCCGTTTCGAATGCGGAAATAGAGGACGTTCTGTCGTCTATTCGCCGGCTTGTGTCGGTTGAAAAACCTGCCGCGTCCGGGGACACGGGATCAAGCCACGCAGGCGCGGACGCGCCGAAGGCTGATCCTGCCCCCAACAATGACGTCACACCGGAGGCTGCGACGCCTGCGCGCGATGCACGGCTGGTTCTGACGCCGTCGTTCCGGGTCGAGCCGGACGCGCCGGACGGCGATGCGGCCAAGGTCGAGCACAATGCTGATCGTGACCCCGAGCCGCTGCCCGAGGAAGAAACCGAACACCTGACGCTTGAACAATGGCAGATCCCGTCCGACGCGCCAGCCGAAGAGGTCGAGACCGGGCAGACGGAAGACAGCGCCGCGCTGCACGAGGACAATGGCGATGATGCGGGATCATTCGAAATGTCGGGCGAGGCATCTGAAGCGGACGAGCAGAATGACGACGCGCATCTCAAGGAATGGTTGACGGCGGAAGGCGGTCTTGGCGCGGAGACCGATCCCGACGAGGGTTCGGACCCGGCGCATCACGGCCTGTCCGATGCGGCGGACGAAGGGGACGACGATTTCGAGGCGGCGAGCTTTGCCGGAGACGAGGATTTTGTGTTCGCCTCGGCTACATCCGCCGAGGATGGCGAGGGCGCCGCGGACGACACGCCGGAGCGTGAGGTCGTGACGTCGGAGCTGGAGGCGCGGATCGCGGAGGTTGAGGCCGTCGTCGCCGCGCGCGACGACCAGTGGGAGCCTGACGGCGCGTCGGAAGACGCCTATGCGGGCGGACAGACCGAACCGCTACCGTGGGAAGACCACCTTGAACTGGCGGAACCGGTCTTTGCGTCGCGCACGGCCAGAGACAATGTATCGCGCGACGCGGAACAGGACGCCCGGCAAGACAGTGGCGACGCGGACGCTTTGGACCCGGATCAGGCATCACAGCAGGCCGAAGCGATCCGGCAGAGCGTGGAGCGTGAGGAACCTGCAACCCACGCACAGACGAATGGGCCCTTTGCGGCTGGGACGGACGCCGAAACCGAGGACACGTCTTGGTACCGCGAGGATGCTGACGCGATCTTGGACGAGGACGCGTTGCGCGACCTTGTGAGCGAGATCGTGCGGCAGGAATTGCAAGGCACTTTGGGCGAACGGATCACGCGCAACGTCCGAAAACTGGTGCGCCGCGAAATTCATCGCGCGATGATGGGGCAGGACCTGGAATAACGGGTGCACGGCTCTGCCAGGGCAGGACGATTGTACGGGGTCAGAGCGGTGTCTTATCGATCGGCCGACGCTGTGCGGGCAGCGTGCGCAAATGCGTCGAACGCGATGTCCAAAGCTGCCTGACATCAGAGACACAGGCCGCGCGCAAGCTGCCCGCCGCGAAATGTCCGCGCCTATGCCTGCGGTGATGATCGTGCCCCCGGTCTTTGGCGACGGTATTATAGAGCACAGTGCGTGGCGCGCTCAAAGCGCCCGACAGGCTGCGGATCAGGGGGATCTTGCAACGGTCATCTTCCGTGCGCCGAAGGCCGCAAAACGTCGCCCCAGCGGGGGGGGGGGGGAAGAGATGAACACGCCGGCCCATGTGATATTCGCCGCTGCGGCCTTTGCCCGACCGTTTGATCGGCGGCGCACGGTTGCCGCTGTGGCAGGCGGGCTGGCACCGGATCTGTCGCTTTACGTGATGGTCGGGGTCTCGCTTTACCTGCTGGGGCTTGATCCGGGGTATGTCTTTGGCACGCTTTGCTTTTCCGACGCGTGGCAGCGGGTGTTCCGGATCGACAATTCGTTTCTTGTCTGAGGCGCGGGGTTGGGATTGGCGTGGTGGTGGCGCGCGCGGAACGGCATGGTGTTTACCGTATCAGGGTTGATGCATCTGGCGCTGGATTTGCCCTTGCACCATGATGACGGACGGTAGCATTTCTGGCCGCTGACCGGCTGGGTGTTTCAAAGTCCGGTCAGTTACTGGGACAGGGCGCACCATGCCGGGGTGGTCGGGCCAGTCGAGATGGGCCTGTCGGCGGTGCTGTGCGGCGTTCTGATATGGCGGTTTCCCAGTTTGCGGTCGCGGCTGTTGATCGCGGTGCTGGCGGGGCTGGAGCTTTTCTGCTGTTCATCTGGGCCGTCGTGTTCGCCACGTGACCCTTGGAAACGAAAGAGCCCTGCCGCAGCGGCAGGGCTCTTTCACTTTGGGGTTTGTCGCGTGTCAGGCGGCTTCGGCCTGCGCGGCGGCATTGCGGCGCTCGCTTTCTTCACGCGACAGGGCAACCGAGGTGCGCACACCTTTGCCCACGAAATCCATCAGACCGGTCACGACACGTTCGTTCGGATCGATTCCGGCGCAGGACAACACCTCGCGTCCATCGCGGGAACGGGCCCAGCGGGCGATCTGTTCCGGCCCATTGCCATACTTCTTGTCGTCGGCAATGGCGTCGTCCAGAGCAGCCAGTACGACGGCTGCGAAGAGTTTGCGGGCACGGTTGCCTTGTTCAGCGTTGAAAGCCGTACCGTCAACGAAATCTTTCATGTTTCGTCCTTGTTTTTATTGCTCTTGTGCTTCAGGCGTGACGCCGGTTATGGCGGGTTTTATGCGATTCGGATAGCCCCCAATCACATACCACCCTTGCATTTACCGCATGGCTCGCTGCGTTTGCAGCACGATATGTCGTCGTCTTGCACGTCATCGCTTCGCTAGATATAGGGTTGGACAAAGATCGATCAACCTTTTGTCATGGTTACGCCACAATGCCCAAAATCAATGGAAACGAGATTCGTCCCGGTAACGTCCTAGAACACAATGATGGCCTTTGGAGCGCCGTCAAAGTGGATCATGTGAAGCCGGGCAAAGGCGGCGCATTCGCCCAGGTGGAGTTGCGTAACCTTCGTAACGGATCAAAGCTTAACGAACGGTTTAGAAGTGCGGACAAAGTCGAGCGCGTCCGGCTGGAGCAGAAGGATCAGCAGTTCCTCTATGAGACGGACGGGATGCTTGTCTTCATGGATTCAGAGACTTACGAGCAGATCGAACTGCCAGCCGAGCTTCTGGGTGAACGCCGTCCCTTTCTTCAGGACGGCATGACGATCACTGTCGAATTTTACGAAAACGAGGCGTTGAACGCGACCCTGCCGCAGAAAGTGAATTGCCGCGTCGCGGAAACCGAGCCTGTGGTCAAAGGTCAGACGGCCGCCAACAGCTTCAAGCCGGCGATTCTCGACAACGGCGTGAAGGTGATGGTGCCACCGTTCGTCGGCCCCGACGAAGAGATCATCGTCAACACCGACACGATGGATTACGCCGAACGCGCCTGACCTTCGCGCGCAAAGCTTTCGCAGGGCTGGCTGCGTCGAGACGTCGCGTCACTCTGGCAGGGTGACGGTCGCAGATGCGGCCTGCATCGCGCCCTTTGCACGATTAAAGCGCAGATAGGCGATGGCGCGGTCGCCCGATTGGGTGAACAGAGTGCCCACGGCCTTGCCGTCCGCGGTGATCGGCGTGCCGACCGGGGCGCTGCCATCGAGCGAGACGGACGCCAGCCCCTTGCGCAGTTCGGTCTTGTGCTTCATTCGCGCGGTCACTTCCTGCCCGACATAACATCCCTTGCGGAAATCGACGCCGTTCAGTCGCTCGAACCCGGCCTCGAGAATGAAGGTATCGGGCGTCAACTCTACATTCGTGAGCGGAATGCAATGCGCCACGCGGATGGCTTCGAAATTGCTGCCGTCATCTCCTGACTCGGCGCCGTATAGACGCCAGCCCAGGGCGGGGTGGCGCGGATCGGCAAAGGCCCCCTCGGGACGCTCGCCGGTCCCGCGCCAGACGGCAAGGTCGGTCTGCGTGATCTGCACATCGGCGCGCAGCTTGTACATGTTGAGCCGTTGCAGCAGCCCGTCGGCCAGGCTTTCGTCGACGTCGAGCAGGATCGCGCCGTCCCACGGGACCAGCAGGAAATCGGCGAGGTACTTGCCCTGCGGCGTCAGCATGGCGGCATAGACCAAGCCGTGGTCCAGTTTCGCGATGTCGTTGGTGACCAGCCCCTGGAGAAAGGAACTGGCCTCGGCGCCGGTGATCTGAAAGATCTTGCGGGTCATCTGCGGCCTCGTCTTTGTCATGGGCGTCATATAAGAAACCGGCGATGAAATGACAGGGTTTGCAACGATGCGGGCGAAACTTTCCGTGGTGATGCCGACACTGAACGCCGAGGCCGGGCTGGCGCGGTCGCTGCCCGCACTGGCCGAAGGGCTGGAGGCGGGGCTGATCCGCGAACTGGTGATCTCTGACGGTGGATCGCAGGATGCGACGGGGCAGATCGCCGAGGCTGCGGGCGCGGTGTTTGTTGTCGGTGCGGCGTCGCGCGGCGGGCAATTGCGGCGGGGCGTGCGCGTGGCGCGGGGCGAGTGGCTGTTGGTGCTTCACGCCGATAGCGTTTTGCCGCCGGGCTGGCCCGAGGTGGTGAAGGCGCATATCGCAAACGGGCAGGGCGCGGCGGCGTTCCGGCTGGCGTTCGATTCGCGGGGTCTGGCGGCGCGGGTCGTGGCGGGCTGGGCCAACCTGCGTAGCAAGGTGTTCGGGCTGCCCTATGGGGACCAGGGGCTGTTGCTGTCGCGGTTCGAATACGATGACGCCGGGGGCTATTCGGACATTCCGCTGATGGAGGATGTGGCCATTGCACAGGCGCTGGGGCGGCGGATCACGCTTTTGCCCGCGACGGTGACGACGAGCGCGGAACGCTACAGGCGCGACGGGTGGCTGCGCCGGGGCGGGCGGAACCTGTTGCTGTTGCTGCGCTACCTCTGCGGCACCCGGCCCGAGGACCTATTGCGGCGGTACTGAACACGCTCAGAACCAGGGTTTGTTGTTCGCCTGGTAATCGGCTTGCAGGGCGAGGTGGTCGTATTCAGTCTTCAGCCAATCCTCGAACGAGATGGGCGCCTTGGCATTGCGGGCCTCATAGACGTCGAGGATATGGTCGAGCGTGCCTGTCTTGGAGCGCCGCACGTGCAGGTAGCGCAGGCCAAGCTGGCGGCGGGCGACCTCCAGCGGCGCGCCTTCGATCACCAGCAGGTAGATGGCCGAAGCGAGACCGGCACGATCGGCACCGGACTTGCAATGCATGACGAACGGCTTTTCCAGCGTGCGGAACGTGTCGATCAGCGCCAGGAGGTCCTCGGCGGGGGGCGCGTGGCGGGCCTGGAGGCTGATGCTGACGAGGTTCAGGCCAAGTTCGCGGCAGGTCTCGACCTCGGCGAAGTAATGGGCCGAGGGGTAGTCGCCGCGCAGGTTCAGAACGGTGTTGATCCCGTTTTCCTTCATCTTCGCGAAGCGTTTGAGCGTGGGGTGGTTGGAGCGAAACACGCCCGGCGCGACCTGAAAGAAGTTGGTCCAGACGCCGCGCAGGATCTCGTGGTCGAACCACAGATTGTAGATCCGCGCCCGGCGGCGGTTTTCCGGCGTCGACAGGTCGGTGTTGTAGGAGGCGCGCAGGTTGCGCTCCCAGTCGGTGATCCGCTTGATGAACTTCATGAAGGCCCTTCGCCGTCTGCCGTGACGCCCCCATGTAGGGGCAGGCCGCGCCCATGGCAAGCAAGGGCGATTGACGGCGCTGGTGATGCGGCTAAGTTGCACGCAATTCTAGAGATGGAGACGTGTGATGAGTGGTGCCGGCGGACGCCCTTACCTGGCCATTCCGGGCCCTTCGGTGATGCCCGATCGGGTGCTGCGGGCGATGAACCGCGCCTCGCCCAATATCTATGCCGGCGAGTTGGTGGACATGATGCCGAAGCTGGTGGCGGACCTGTGTGTCGTGGCGCGCACCAAGGGCCATGCGGCGATCTATATCGGCAACGGACACGCCGCGTGGGAGGCGAGCCTGGCCAATACCGTGCAGCCCGGGGAAAAGGTGCTGGTACTGGCGACGGGACGGTTCGGGCACGGCTGGGCCGAGGTCTCCGAGGCGCGTGGGATCGAGGTGCAGTTGCTGGATTTCGGACGGCAGGCGCCGGTTGACTGCCAAGCGGTCGAGGACGCGCTGCGTGCTGATGAGTCTCATGATATCAAGGCGGTGCTGGTCACCCATGTGGACACGTCCTCGTCGGTTCTGAACGATGTGGCCGGGGTGCGCGCGGCGATGGATGCGGCGGGGCATCCCGCGCTTTTGGCCGCCGATTGCATCGCTTCGCTGGCTTGTGACAGATTCGAGATGGACGCTTGGGGCGTCGACGTGATGGTCGCGGGCAGCCAGAAGGGGCTGATGACGCCGCCGGGGTTGGGATTCGTCTTTTTCAACGATAAGGCATCGGATGTGCGCCAGACGGTTCCGCGCGTCAGCCGCTATTGGGATTGGGTGCCACGCACCGAGCCGGAACTCTTCTACCAGTACTTCGGCGGCACTGCGCCGACGCATCACCTGTATGGCCTGCGCGAAGCCCTTGATATGCTTGGTGAAGAAGGGGTCGAGGCCGTCTGGGCGCGGCATGACCGGCTGGCACATGCGGTCTGGGCTGCGTGCGACGCGTGGGGCGCGGAGGGGCCGCTGAGGCTGAACATTCCGGATGCCGCGCATCGTAGCCGGGCGGTAACGTCACTGGCGATCGGCAAGCCGTTGGGCGAAGACCTGCGCCACTGGGTTGAGGCTCATATGGGCGTCACGCTGGGCATCGGGCTGGGCATGCAGACCGAGGATGATCCGCGCAGCACCGGCTATTTCCGGATCGGGCATATGGGCCACCTGAACGGTCACGCGCTGCTGGGTGTGCTGGGGGCTGTCGAGGCGGGGCTGACTGCGCTGAATATCGCGCATGGCGATGGCGCGGTACAGAAAGCGGCGCAGGTTCTGGCCGCGCCTTAAGCGTTCGAGCGACTGAATCGCGTGATCAGAAGGTTCAGTCCGTAGCCCACGGCCATGACCACGGGCAGGCCGAACATGATCCACAAGGCCATGAAAATCCAAAGCAAATTGATCAGCCCCATGACCAATGCGGCATTGGTATAGTTCGGTGCTTCCTGCATCTGACCACGTCTCATATGTATGATCTTAGTGCGGGAATTGTTGCTGTCAGTTAAATTTTACAACCGGGCCGCTGCAAGCGCTTCGGGCAGGGCCTTTGCCAGCAGGTCGAGGTCCTGCGGGCGCCCGCAACTGATGCGGATGCAGCGGTTGAGCGGTGCCACGCCCGGCATGCGCACGAAGAGGTCGCGTTCGATCAGTTCATTCAGGACGGTGCGGGCGAAATCGCCATCTCGGCCGCAATCGATGGCGACGAAATTGGCCGCGGAAGGCAGGCTGTGCAGGCCGTTGGCGGCGGCGATCTCGGCGATACGGTCGCGGGCTTCGGCCATCCAGGTGATCGTTTTGGTTAGCCACGCCTCGTCCTGCAGTGCGGCCAGGGCGCCGGCCTGGGCCACGCGATTGACGCCGAAATGATTGCGGATCTTGTCGAAGCTCTGGATCAGCTCGGGCGCGCCCATGGCATAGGCGATGCGGGCCCCGGCGATGCCGTAAGCCTTTGAAAAGGTGCGCATTCGGATGACGCGTGGGTCGTCTATGTCCAGCTCCGGCGCTGTGCCGTCGGGAGCGAATTCTATGTAGGCCTCGTCGAGCATCAGAAGGCAGCCATCGGGCAGTTCTTCGAGGGCGGCGCGGATCAGCGCGCCATCGTGCCATGTGCCCATCGGGTTGTCGGGATTGGCGAAGTAGACGAGTTTCGCATCCACCTCTTTCGCCTTGGTAAAGAGCGCGGTCGGGTCTTCGTGGTCGTCCTTGTAGGGCACCTTGTGCAGGTCCCCGCCGAACCCCGCCACGTGGTAGTTGAAGGTGGGATAGGCCCCGTCGGAGGTGACGACGGCATCGCCGGGTTCGACCAACAGTCGGACGAGATAGCCCAGAAGACCGTCAATCCCTTCGCCTACAACGATATTTTCCGGCGCCACGTCGAAATGGGCGGCCAGCGTGTGGCGCAGGTCGTGGCTGGTGGCGTCGCTGTATTTCCAGATGTCCTGGACCGCCTCCTGCATGGCCGCGATGGCCTTGGGCGAGGGGCCGAAGACGTTCTCGTTGGCGCCAAGACGGGCGGCGAAGAGCGTGCCAGTTTCGCGCTCGCGGACCTCGGGGCCGACAAAGGGGACCGAGGCGGGCAGGGCGCGGACGATATCGGTATAGCGTGGGCCGGTCATGCGGAGAGGTAACGTCAAACCTGAGCCGGGTGCAAGGCGAAGGGTCGAGAGGTTAACGGCCGAAACCCGCGTCAGTATTGCGTCGGTATTTCGGTGGCAGGGCGTCGGTGTCAGGTTCAAGCGCCTAGAAATGTTAACGCCACGCCCGGGGCGGACGTGGCGTTATGAGTATTTTAAGCAAGAAAAAGCCGGGATTTGTCAGCCCAATTCGGCCAGCCGGTCGAGGGCGGCGCGCAGCTTGGCCTCTTCCTCTTCGCGGGCGGCGAGGTTCTCGCGGGCTTCCTCGACCACCTCTTCAGGCGCGCTTTCGACGAATTTGGGGTTGTTCAGCCGGCCGCGCAGGCCGCCCAGTTCCTTTTCAAGCTTGCCGAGGGTCTTTTCCAGTCGCGCCTTTTCCTCGGCCACGTCGATGACATCGGCCAGGGGCAGGCCGAAGCTGGCGCCCTCGGCTGGGATGGTGATGCAGCCCTTGGGGAAGCTCTCGACGACTTCCAGCGCCTCGACCCGGGCGAGGCGCTTGATCATCGTGGCGTTGTTGTCCCACGCAAGGCGCGCGGATTTCGAGAACTCGGTGACGAGGAGTGGTGTGTAGAGCCCAACGGGCACGTGCACCTGTGCGCGCGCGGAGCGGACGCTGTCGATCAGAGCGATGACCCAGTTCATCTCGGCGTCGGCCTCGGCATTGATCAACTCGTCGCCATAGGTGGGCCAGTCGGCGTGGATCAGCATCCCGTCGCGCTTGGCCAGCGTGCCCCAAAGCTCTTCGGTGATGAAGGGCATGATCGGGTGCAGCAGGATCAGGCACTGGTCTATGACCCAGGCCATGGTGTCCTGCGTTTCCTTTTTCACGTCTTCGGCGCCATCCAGCAGGAGCGGCTTGGAGAACTCGACATACCAGTCGCACACGGTGCCCCAGACGAAGGCATAAAGCGTGTTGGCGGCATCGTTGAAGCGGTATTGCGACAGGGCCGTATCGACGAGCGCCTTGGTTTTCGCGGTTTCGCCGAGAATCCAACGGTTTACGGTCTGCTTTGGTTGCGAGATCGCACCGGTGCTGCCGACCGCCTCGTTCATTTCGGCGAAACGGGCGGCGTTCCAAAGCTTGGTTCCGAAATTCCTATATCCTGCGATACGTTGCGGCGACAACTTCAGGTCGCGTCCCATGGCGGCCATGGCCGTCAGGGTGAAGCGGACGGCGTCGGCACCGTATTCGTCGATCAGCTCCAGCGGGTCGAGCACGTTGCCAAGCGACTTGGACATCTTCTTGCCCTTCTCGTCGCGGACAAGTGCGTGGACATAGACGTCCGAGAACGGCTTTTCGCCCACGACGGCGTATTGCATCATCATCATCCGGGCGACCCAGAAGAAGATGATGTCAAAGCCGGTGACCAAAACGCTGGTGGGAAAGTATTTTTCCAGCTCGGGCGTCTTTTCGGGCCAGCCCAGCGTGCCGATCGGCCAGAGGCCAGACGAGAACCACGTGTCGAGCACGTCCGGGTCGCGCCAGACCGGGTAGACAAGATGCGTCGGATCCTGGCTGGCGGTGTAGTCGGCAAGGCTGGAGGCGAGGTGATGCAGGGCATCCTCGCGGTCCTTGGCCTCGACCACGGTCATGGAGGCCAGCGGCGTGGGCAGGTCGGTGAGCTGAGCCGCGAAGGCTTGCGCGGTGGCCTCGAAATCGTGGCCGCATTCCATCAGCGGCGCGAAGTGGCTTTCGTTGAGAACGTCAAGCATTTCAACGAGATCGAGCGCGCCATCGCCTTCGTCATCGCGGAAGTCCGGTGCGGCAAGGTCGAAGCCGTACCAGACCGGAATCTGGTGCCCCCACCAGAGCTGGCGCGAGATGCACCACGGCTCGATGTTTTCCAGCCAGTTGAAATAGACCTTGCGGTCCTGTTCGGGCAGGATGGTGACCTCGCCGGATTTGACCGCCTCGATGGCGGGGCCGACGATCTTGTCTGTGGCCACGAACCATTGATCGGTCAGCATCGGCTCGATCACGACCTTCGAGCGGTCGCCAAAAGGCTGCATGATCGGCTTGTTTTCCACAAACGGGACCACCTCGCCTTGATCATTTTCAACATTGACCGCGAGACCCTCGTCGGTGATCTGCTGGACGACCTTTTCACGCGCCTCGAAGCGGTCGAGGCCGCGCAGATCGTCGGGGACGAGGTTGATCGTGTCGGCCTCGGCCTCGGTCAGGGTGCGTTCGCCCTTGGCGACGGCCATGGCGATCTCGGCCATCTTGGCATAAGCGGCGCCGTCGTCGCGCATCGCGCCCTTGGTGTCCATCAGGCGGTACATTGGGATGCCACCACGCTGCGCCACGGCATAGTCGTTGAAGTCGTGCGCGCCGGTGATCTTGACCGCGCCCGAGCCGAAGTCGGGGTCAGGGTAGTCATCGGTAATGATCGGGATCAGGCGGCGGTGTTCCTTGGGCCCAACGGGAATTTCGCAAAGTTTTCCAAGGATTGGCGCATACCGTTCATCCGACGGATGAACCGCGACCGCGCCGTCGCCCAGCATTGTTTCAGGGCGCGTGGTGGCGATGGAGATATAGTCGCGCTCTTCTTCCAGCGTGACATTTCCATCCTCGTCGCGCTCGACATAGGTGTAGGTCGCGCCGCCCGCCAGCGGGTACTTGAAGTGCCACATGTGGCCTGCGACCTCGGTATTCTCGACCTCGAGGTCCGAGATCGCAGTTTCGAAATGCGGGTCCCAGTTGACCAGCCGCTTGCCGCGATAGATCAGGCCTTTCTGGTACAGGTCGACGAAGACCTTGATGACGGCGTCGTGGAAGTTGCCCTCCTCGCCCTCGGGGGCCGAGGGCGCGCCGGACATGGTGAACGCCTCTCGCGACCAGTCGCAGGAGGCGCCGAGGCGCTTCAGCTGGCCGATGATGGTGCCGCGCGACTTGATCTTTTGCTGCCAGACGCGCTTTTCAAACTCCTCGCGGCCCATTTCAACGCGCGTGGGCTCGCCATTCGTGGCCATGTCGCGCTCGGTCACCATCTGCGTGGCGATGCCGGCGTGGTCGGTGCCGGGCTGCCAGAGCGTGTCGAAGCCGCGCATCCGGTGCCAGCGGATCAGGATATCCTGCAACGTGTTGTTGAAGGCATGGCCCATGTGCAGGCTGCCCGTCACGTTCGGGGGCGGGATCATGATGGAATAGGTCTCGGCCCCCGGCTTGGCGTTGGCGCCGGCCTTGAAGGCCCCTGAGGTTTCCCAGGCTTCGGAGAGGCGCGGTTCGGCCTCGGCTGCGTTGAAGGTCTTTTCCATCGCCATGATGCGGGTCCCGTGATCGGAAATTAGGTCTTGGCCGGAATACCCAAATGGCAGGGCGAGGGAAAGACGCGGGCGGCATTTTCTTGGGGTGCGGCGCGGTGGATTTGGGCCGAACAATTTAAAGGTAAACAAAAAAATGAAAATATACCTTAGCGGGAATCGCTGACTTACGTAAGGTAAGCCCATTGGTGCGAGTGACGGATAAGTTCATTTCAAGCAAACGAAGGGTTTTTCAGATGACGATACCGAGATTCACAGGTCCGGCGGCCATTCTGGCCGGAGTTGCGGGACTGGCAGCGCTGCCGGTTCAGGCGCAGGACGGGCCGAATGGGCTGCAGAAATTCATGTTGTACCGCAGTTTTGTGCAGGATGCCGACACCTGCGCGGTGGAGGTGACGGATGGCACGGCCGCAATCGCCGGGATCAACGCGGTGTCGGGGGCGGCGACCTGTCCGGATGCCTTTGCCTGGGCGCAGCTGGCGAACGCGGTGGCCGCCGAGTTCTGGACCTGGGGCATCGATCAGACGATCTGGCCCGAGAGCCCGCTGCCGCTGTGCAGCGCGGAGGTGTCCAGCAACTGCTGCGATCCCGACGCGGCGCCGGTGCAGGGGGACCAGCCGACACAATGTCCGGTTTTCAGGGCGGATTATGATCCCATCAGCCCGCTGCCCGCAAAGCCTAACGGCAAGCCCGCGCAGGGGGTGATCAACCACCGCGGCCTTGTGCCCGCCGACGAGATCGACCCCGGGCGGCTGTTACGGGACCTGGAACTGGAGCTGGTATTTCGCAACAGAGCGATGACGGACTACATCTATCGCAACGATCTTTACTCGCGCGAGGGGCTGGGGGCGCGGAACCGGGCCCAGAACGCGGCGATCAAGGCGGGCGACATCGCGGGCGCACATGCGCTGGAGGTGCGGTTTCCGATCGACGCGGTGATGGTGAAGGCCGATTTCCTGCATCAGGATATTTTGATGGATCAGGGGCTTATCCAGGAGATTGACGGAAGCGACGTGCCGAACAACCCTGATTATCCCTACCTGACCGTCTATCTGGATGGCGATGGCGGGGAAGAGCAGGTGCCTGGCTATTACTACATGCTGGCGATGACGAACGCCTCCAAGGACCTACCGACGTGGCACTGGTACGCGATGGAGCATGTCGCCAACCAGGGGCGCTGCGACTACATCGGGTGCAATGACAGTTTTGGGTATGATGCGAACCCCACGGCTCAGGCGGGCGCAAATTTCGGACCTGGGTTCATCCCGCCGAAGATCGAGCTGAACGACGACAAGGTAACGGGGAATGACCCTCTGTTCGTCAGCGGCGAGGTCTACGATCCGTCCGAGACAGGTGAAGAGATCACGGCGGAGTTGCAGGCGCTGTTCCAGGAGATGAGCATCGCCA
The DNA here is from genome assembly GCF_009363715.1 of Roseovarius sp. THAF9. NCBI lineage: Bacteria > Pseudomonadati > Pseudomonadota > Alphaproteobacteria > Rhodobacterales > Roseobacteraceae > Roseovarius > Roseovarius sp. THAF9. The sequence continues at coordinate 2,649,757 of NZ_CP045404.1, read as the reverse complement.
CGGCAGCGAGCGATCCGGACCCGAGGGTGATCAGCGCCGAGGATCCGGCGTGGAAGAACTATCGCCTGAAGGGCACGCAGACCTCGTTCACCACGGCGACCGGCATCCCCACGGGTACCGGCGCCACGATCACCGAGGGCGGGTTTGTCAATTCGGCCAGTTGTACGACCTGCCATTCGCAGGCGGCGGCCGACGAAGACGGCACCTCGACCTTGGCCGGGGTGGGCGCGGGCTGGCGGCCCAACCTGCTGGGGTATCAGCAGGTCGAGATGGGCACGCCCAATCCCAGCTGGTTCTATGGCGTGGGCGGCCCCACCGTGACGGCGACACAGGTGGATTTCATCTGGGGCATCCTGAACGCCGCCTGCCAGGATCCGGCGGGCAGCCACGGGACCTGCACCAGCTATCCCGACGCGCCGACGATCGTATCGGCGGACTAGCAAACCAAGGTCGCGCCCCGGGTGACGGGGCGCGGCGGTTTCGGTGCGGTGGGGAAAGGACGCGGGGTATTTCCCTTTTCCGCGTCGCTTCGGTCAGCGATAAGGACCGCATGAAAGAGCCCGATGCCGACCCATCGACGACAGTGTTACGACTGCGTTTCGCCCTGAAAGCCTGCGCCGAGATGTTCCGGTACGGGTCATTCAGCGGCAGGCACCGTTGGACGCCGTGATCCATCCGCTCGTCAACCAGACTCCGGGCGTTCTGAGCCTGTTTTTGCGGATCGGTGGCAAGGATTTTCTTCTTGGCATGGTGATCCTGATAGTGATGACGGCCGTGTCCTACAGCCAGCTTGTCACCGCGCACCGCTTCGCGACGGAAGGCGTTAAGACCGTGGCGCAGGTGGAACGGGCCTATACGTCCGAGCGGCGTCGGGATGGCCGGACGGTGACCGGCTATCACCTCGACCTGAGCTTTGCGACCGAAAGCAGGCGGCGCGTGGCCGTGTCCGAGAAGGTGGACCGCGACTTTTACGGTCGGACCGGGCCAGGCGAAAGCCTCGATCTGTGGTACCTGCCGTCGGAGCCGGACACGGTCGAACTAATTCCCGACAGCTTTCGCAACAAGGGGCGGATGGCGCAATGGTTTGCGCTGTTTATGGGCGTGATCTGGCTGGGGATTCTCTGGTTTTCCGGGCGGAAGGCCGTCGCGGGGTACCTTGCGCGTCAGCATGGGCGCAAAGGCAAGGGCACGGTTCTGCGCGTGGACACGATTCAGACACGGAGGGAAGGCACCTGGTACCGGCTGGTCTGGCGCGACGACGCGGGGCGCGAAGGCAAGAGCCTGAAATACCGCGCGGGTCGGCTGGAGAGGTTCGAGCCAGGCTCGACCTTGAGCGTGTACCACGGCCCGAAACGGTCCTGGTGGATTGGCGATGTCGGCGTCCGGTCCGCGGAGCAGTCCTAGCGCATCGCGGCGACGTCGGCGTTGACCAGCGGTTCGCGCACGCCGGGGCGGATCACGTCCGGGTCGTAGGGCGTGCGGGCGAAGACCTCTTCGACCATGGGCGCGAAAAACTCGAGCGGCAGGGTGTCGTAGTTCGGGTCGAACGAAGCCTGGTCCCAGCGTTCACAGAACTCGGCGCAGTCGTCGAAATAGGCGTGGCCGGCGTGGCGGTCCCGCTTGTTGGGATCGGCCCCGTCGAGGTGGTGGCCGTAATAGAGCATCTGGAAATCGCCATGGGTGGCGACACACCATGTCACCTGTTCGCGCACGAAGGGTTTCAGGATCGTGGCGGCGTATTCGTCGTGATTGTAAGGCGCGTAGATGTCACCGATGTCGTGCAGGAGCGCGCCCACGACCCAGTCGGTATCCGCGCCGTCGCGCCAGGCGCGGGTGGCCGATTGCACCGAATGGCCCAGCCGGGTGATCTGGTAGCCCGACAGGCTTTCGTCCAGCTCGACCAGCGCCTTGAGCAGGCGCCGCGCGGTATGCTTGGTGTGGTCTACCTCGTGGGCGGTCAGGAATTCGTAATCTTCCTTGGTGCCGTCCTTCATCTGGGTGAAGCTGACCTTGTCCATGGCGCGGGGTCCTTTTGCGTTTGCCGCCATGCTAGGGCTGAGGCGATCAAGTAAAAAGGGGGTGTCGTCGCGCTGACGCTTGCGGCCTCTTGCGGTGCGCGACCGGCGCGCGTATACGCGCGGCCTGACCCCAAAGGAGCCCGAGACATGCCCGGCAGTGCCAATCTCAACATCATGCTGAAAGCCGCGCGCAAGGCGGGGCGGTCGCTGGTCAAGGATTTTCGTGAAGTCGAGAACCTGCAGGTCAGCATGAAGGGCGCAGGCGATTTCGTCAGCCGGGCCGACATCGCGGCCGAGGCGATCCTGAAGGAAGAGCTGATGGGCGCGCGGCCCACCTATGGCTGGCTGGCCGAGGAGGGCGGCGGCGAAGAAGGCAAGGACCCGACGCGGCGCTGGATCGTGGACCCGCTGGACGGGACGACGAACTTTCTGCACGGGCTGCCGCATTGGTGTGTTTCGATCGCGCTGGAGCATAAGGGCCAGGTCGTGGCGGGTGTCATTTTCGACGCCGCCAAGGACGAGATGTTCCTGGCCGAGAAGGGCGAGGGCGCGTTCATCAATGAAAAGCGCCTGCGGGTGTCGGGGCGGTCCAAGCTGATCGAGTCGATCTTTGCCACCGGCGTGCCGTTCGGTGGGCGCGGCGACCTGCCGGCGACGTTGCAGGATTTGGCGCGGCTGATGCCGACCTGTGCCGGTGTGCGGCGCTGGGGGTCGGCCGCGCTGGACATGGCCTATGTCGCGGCGGGCCGCTACGAGGGGTTCTGGGAGCGTAAGCTGAACGCTTGGGACATCGCCGCGGGCGTGATCATCGTGAAAGAGGCTGGCGGCTTCGTCGAACCTCTGACGCCCGGGGGCGACCTGTTGGAAGACGGTGACGTGGTCTGCGCCAACGAGACGATTTTCGACAAGTTCGCCGGGATCATCCGCAACGATTGAGGCGGCTCAGCCCGGTTTCGCGTCGGAGGGGTGGTTGACGCCGTCGTTCCACGGGATCGGCTCGTGCTCGGCGGGGTTCTGGCCGTCGATGCAGCCGAGATTGACGCCGTATTCGGTTGGGTCCGAGCGGCGCTGATGGTGGGTGTAGATCCCGCAGGTCTTGCAGAAATAGTGCTGCGCCGTGCCGGTGCCCCAGGTGTAGAGTGTGAGATTGTCCGCGCCTTGGGTGATGGTGAGCCGGGACAGGGGCACGCTGATATTGGGCGCGGCCCGGCGGCGGCAGAAGGAGCAGGTGCAGCGCATCGCGCCTTTGATGGGGCCGTCAATATCGACGGTGAAGCGCACGGCGCCGCAGTGGCAGCTGGCGGTGTGCAGGGTCATTTGCGCGTGACCTTGGGGATGTTGGTGCGGCTGAGCTTGTATTTCGCTTCCGGGTGGGGCGGATGGCCCTCGGTGCGGTCCCAATAGGCCGGGCCGCCCCGGCGCAGGAAAAGCGGCAGCGTCAGGATGAGACCCGCGACGAAGCCACCCGCATGGGCCCAGTAGGCCACACCACCATCGTCCGCGCTGCTGCCCGCGCCGCCAAAGAGTTGGAAGATGAACCACAGGCCCAGCATGATCCAGGCCGGGACCGAGATGATGCGGATGATGAACACCAGGAAGATAAAGATGTCGATCTTGGCCTTGGGGAACAGGAGCAGGTAGCCGCCCATCACGCCGGCGATGGCGCCCGAGGCGCCCACCGTGGGCACCTGGCTGAGCGGGGCCGAGACGAGTTGTGCGCCGCTGGCGGCAAGACCGCAGGCCAAGTAGAAGAGGAGGTAGCCGATATGGCCGAACTCCTCTTCCATGTTGTCGCCGAAGATCCACAAGAACAGCATGTTGCCTGCAAGGTGCATCCAGCCGCCATGCAGGAAGGTCGAGGTGATGAGCGTTGTATACGTGCCTTCGCTGGTGACCAGCGCCGGGACCATCGCCCAGTCGTAATAGAACACCATCAACGCACGCGGATCGCCCGAAAGTGCGGGGAAGTAACTGAGAAAGATCCCGATATTGAGGATCATCAGCCCGTAGGTGACGAAGGGGATGCGCCCCGAAGGGTTATGGTCGCGTATGGGGATCATTGTCGCAAGGTGGCCGCGCGCCGCGGGAAGGTCAAGCGCGCGCGTGCGGCGGGGCGGGCAAAATTTGCGCAAATTCTGCTTTGGAAAATTCGTATTTTCCAAGCCATTTTCTGCGCAGAAAATGGGTGCGGTTCTCTTGGCGTGGTACTTGATGTCACATCCCGCGCCCGTGGCGGGTGGCGGGATGTGAGTATTTTCAGCAAGAAAAAGCCGGGGTGCCGGCCTTTACTCAGGCGACGCCGCCCAGAAGGGCGGCGTTTCCGCCGGCCGCCGTGGTGTCGACGCAGACATGGCGTTCGCCCATGACGTGGCCTGTGTCGGGCAGACCGGTGATCAGCGGCAGGATCGGGCCATTGCGCTGGCTGAGCGCCGATGCATAGGCGCGGGCCACATCAGTATCCCCCCACCACAGCGCGCCGGAGAAGCCCGAGAGCGTGGTCAGGGCGTCCGGCTCGACCTTGCCGGTGCTCCGCAGGGCGCGGCCACCCAGGGCCTCGACCGCCTTGGCCTGCGCCTCAGCCATGTCCTTGGTCGGGCCAAGGCAGAGGAGCGGCGGGCGGGCGTGGGCGGTCAGGCGGTTCGACTCGCCGGTGGGACCGGGCAGGACGATGGCCTCGACAGGTGTGGGCGTGTGGCTCTTGGCGGCCTTGTCGAGCGCGGATTGGACCGCCTTTGCATCCATCGCGCCGTCCCAGGTGGCGTCGGTCGTGTCCACCGGGCGGGATGTGTAGCGGGCGAGGTAGTTGGGGCCGCCCGCCTTGGGGCCGGTGCCGGAAAGACCTTCGCCGCCAAAGGGTTGGCTGCCGACGATGGCGCCGATCTGGTTGCGGTTGACGTAGATGTTGCCGGCATGGACTGCCTCGGTCACGTGCTGGACGCGGTCATCGATGCGGGTCATCAGGCCGAAGGTCAGACCATAGCCGGTGCCGTTGATGGCATCGATGACGCGGTCGAGGTTGCGCGACTTGAAGGTGGCCATGTGCAGGACGGGGCCGAAGATTTCGCGCTGCATGTCCTCGATCCCGTTCACCTTGATCAGCGTGGGCGCGATGAAGCAGCCGGAGTTGGGCGAGGGGATCTCGTGGATGAGGCGACCGTCGGCGCGGGCCTGTTCGATATGGGCGGCGATGCCGTCGCGGGCCTCGGTGTCGATGACCGGGCCAACATCCGTGGACAGCGACCACGGTTTGCCCATCGAGAGCGCGTCCATAGCGCCGGTGAGCATTTCGGTGAAGCCCGCGGCCACGTCTTCCTGCACGTAGAGGCAGCGCAGGGCGGAGCAGCGTTGGCCGGCCGACTGGAAGGCGGATTCGACGATGGCCTGCACGGCCTGTTCGGGCAGGGCGGTGGAATCGACGATCATGGCGTTGAGCCCGCCGGTTTCGGCGATGAGCGGCGCGCCGGGGGCCAAGTTTTCGGCCATGGTGGCGCGGATTTTCAGCGCGGTTTCGGTAGAGCCGGTGAAGGCGACGCCGCCGATGCGCGGGTCGGAGGTGAGTGCTGCGCCCACGTCGCCCGCGCCGGGCAGGAGTTGCAGGGCGGTTTTCGGCACGCCGGCCTTCAGCATCAGCGAGATGCCGTAATGGGCGATCAACGGGGTCTGCTCGGCCGGCTTGGCGAGCACGGCGTTGCCGGCGGCCAAAGCGGCGCTGATCTGGCCGGTGAAGATAGCCAGCGGGAAGTTCCACGGGCTGATGCAGGTGAAGGTGCCCACGGGCGGGTCCTGCGGCGCGTTGGCGGCGTAGTAGCGCAGGAAATCCACGGCCTCGCGCAGTTCGGCCACGGCATCCGTCGGCGTCTTGCCGGCCTCGCGGGCGAGAATGGCGAATATCTCGCCGAAGTTTTCCTCGTAGAGGTCGGCGGCGGCGTTGAGGATCTTGGCACGTTCCTCGATCGAGGCGTCCCACGGCGTGGCATCGGAAAGCGCGGCCTCGATGTCGGCCTTGCTGGCCGTGGCGACGGTGCCGGGGCTGTCGGACGGGTCGGCGGGGTTGGAGACCGCTTCGGCCTTTTCCGGGGCCGCTTTGCCCGCGATCAGGGGGGCTGCGTCCCACGTGGTGTTGGCGAAGGGGCCGCGGGCGGCTTCGATCACGTCGAGCGTCGGCTGGTGTTTGAGGTCGAAGCCCTTGGAATTGGGGCGTTCGGGCAGGAACAACTCCGGCCCGGTGGGCAGTTCCGGGCGGTCGTCGCGATACGCCTCGAACGGGTCGCGGGCGACGGTTTCGGGGGCCACATCCTCGTCCACGATCTGGTTGACGAAGCTGGAGTTGGCGCCGTTTTCCAGAAGGCGGCGCACGAGATAGGCGAGCAGGTCGCGGTGGGCGCCGACGGGCGCGTAGATGCGGCAGTTGGTGTCGTGGTCCTTCATGACGATGTTGTGCAGCGCCTCGCCCATGCCGTGCAGGCGCTGGAACTCGAAGGTTTCTGGGCCTTTGTCCATTTCCTTGGCCATATCGAGAATGGCGGCCACGGTGTGCGCGTTGTGCGTGGCGAATTGTGGGTAGATGTGATCGGTCATCGACAAGAGCTTGCGCGCGTTGGCGATGTAGGAAATGTCGGTGGCCGGTTTCGAGGTGAAGACCGGGAAGCCGTCGATGCCTTCGACCTGGGCCTGCTTGATCTCGGTGTCCCAGTAGGCGCCCTTGACGAGGCGGACCATGATGCGGCGGTTCAGCTTTTGCGCGAGATCATGCAGGTAGTCGAGCACATGGCTCGCGCGCTGCCCGTAGGACTGAACCACGACGCCGAAGCCGTCCCATCCGGCCAGCGATGGCTCGGAGAGCGTGGCCTCGATCACCTCGAGCGAGAGCGACAGGCGGTCGGCCTCTTCGGCGTCGATATTGAGGCCCATGCGGGCGGATTTCGCGAGGATGGCGAGTGAGCGCAGGCGGGGCATCAGAACGTCCATGACCTGATGCTGTTGCGCGACTTCGTAGCGGGGGTGAAGGGCCGAGAGCTTGACCGAGATGCCGGGGTTCTTGCGGATGTCCTTGTGCGTGCAGGCGTTGGAAATGGCGCTGATCGCGCGGGAATAGGCCAGGTGATAGCGGATGGCGTCGGCGTCGGTGCGCGCGGCCTCGCCCAGCATGTCGTAGGAGTAGGTGTAGCCTTTCTTTTCCATCTTCGCGGCGCGGTCCATGGCGGACTCGATGGTTTCGCCCAGCACGAACTGGCGGCCCATTTCGCGCATGGCGCGCCCCACCGCAGTGCGGATCACGGGCTCGCCCAGGCGGCGGATGGCGCCGCGCAGGTGGCCGACGGGGCCGGGATTTTCATCCTTGAGAACCTTGCCGGTCAGCATCAGCGCCCAGGTCGAGGCGTTGACCAGCGGGGAAGTAGAGTGGCCCATGTGCTTGCCCCAGTCCGAGGGCGCGATCTTGTCCTCGATCAGGGCGTCGATCGTGTCGGCGTCGGGCACGCGCAGGAGCGCTTCGGCCAGGCACATGAGCGCGATGCCCTCGTCGGTGGAGAGGCCGTATTCGGCCAGGAACACCTCCATCAGCCCCGGGTCGGACTGGTTGCGGATGCGGCGCACGAGGTCGGCACCGGATTTCGAGATGCGCACGCGGTCCTCTTCCGACAGCCCCGCCACCTCGGTCAGGCGGGCGACGGTTTCGGCCTCTTCGGCATAGGTGGTCTGGTCGATCACACGGCGCAGGTCGGAATCGTAGGGCATTGCGGTCCTCTTGCTGGGGGATGGCGGTTTGGACTAGTGTACCACTGTATATCTGATCTGATTTCCTGATTGGTGTCATTTCGCGGGATAATGGGACGGTAATTCGCCGGGGAGACAAGTCAAATGGATGCAAGCGAGCTGGATCAGTTCGACAAGGCGATTCTTCGCGTGCTGGTTGCGGAAGGGCGGATCAGCATCACCGAACTGGCCGGGCGGATCGGCCTGTCGAAATCACCCACGCAGGCGCGGCTGCGTAAGCTGGAGCGGGAGGGCGTGATCTCGGGCTACAGGGCACTGGTGGATCCGATCCGGCTGGGGCTGGACCACGTGAGCTTCGTCGAGGTCAGCCTGACCGACACGCGGGAAAGCGCGCTGGCGGAGTTCAACGCGGCCGTGAAGCTTATCCCCGAGATCGAACAGGTGCATCTGATCGCAGGGAATTTTGACTATCTGATGAAGATCCGGACGCAGGACATGCAGGATTATCGCCGGGTGCTGGCCGAACAGATCAGCACCTTGCCGCATGTGTCGAAAACCTCGACCTATGTGGCGATGGAGGCGGTGAAGGAGAACGCGCTGTCCGAGGTGTTCTGAGGCGGGCGGATTTGCGCGTTGATTTTGCGGGCGCGGGGCGCATCATCAACTCCATGAGACATTTGCTGATTGCCTGCATGCTGTCCGGACCGGCCTGGGCCGGGACCTGTCCGGACGCGCCTGACCATTCGGCGGAGCTGTCGCGGCTGATCGAGGCGGCGCAGGCGGCCCCCGACGAGGCGGCCGGGCGGGCGCTGTCGGACGAGATGTGGGCGCTGTGGGCAGAAGCGCCGGACGACAAGGCGCAAGCCCTGTTGGACGAGGCGATGGCGCGGCGCGAGGTCTATGACTATGACGCGGCAATGGCGGCGGCGGAGGCGCTGGTGGAGTATTGCCCCGGCTATGCGGAAGGGTACAACCAGCGGGCCTTTATCCATTTCCTACGGCAGGATTTTGAGTCGGCGCTGCCCGACCTGGCGCGGACGCTGGAGTTGCAGCCGCGCCACGTGGCGGCGCGGACCGGGCAGGCGCTGACTCTGCACGCGCTGGGCCGGCCGGGTGAGGCGGCGCTGGCGCTGCGGGCGGCGCTTGATATGAACCCGTGGCTGGGCGAGCGGCATTTGCTGCCGGTGCTGGAACAGGGCGAAGAAGAGTTGTGATCGCGACGCCTGCGCGCTACGACGGGAACCGTGCCCGCGTGGTGGAATGGTAGACACAGGAGACTTAAAATCTCCAGGCCGAAAGGCCGTGCCGGTTCGAGTCCGGCCGCGGGTACCAAGGGGACTGGCCAAAAGCTTTGAGAAAGCTTTTGGCAAATCTTTTTTCAAAAGATTTGGATGTGTAGATGCGACGCGGTCGCCCTCCCGATCACGCGTTTCTTCCTGAAAACTGCCATTTGTGCTAGGGTGCTGAATGCTTGCGAGTGCCGCCTGCCGGAGCGTGCAGCCCAAGGCAAGGCGGGTAGGAGGACCAGTTGTCGATACTAGGACCCAAGCAATCTCCAAGGTGATTTCATGCATTTTTATACAAAGCCGACGCTTGCCGCGCTTTTGGCGTTTACGGTTCCATCAATAGCTCAGGCGGAAACACTGAACGCGCAACAGGTCAAGGCGCTGACTGTCGGAAAAACCGTTTCCTGGGTCACGCCCGACGGGCAGACCAAAGGATACACACGTTACAAGGCGAACGGCACGGCCACGACGACCGTCACTGCGCCGAATGCGTTCAAGGACAGCGGTACATGGCGGTTGGAAGGAAACCAGTTGTGCTCGACCTGGCAGATTATCCGCGATGGCCGGGAAGGGTGTTCGACCGTGCGAACGACCACCAAGCAAGGGGTCTTTCGCACGGATACTGTATTTCTGCGATCGCAGTGACAGGATCGGTGGTGCGGTCCGTTAGTCTCTGCGACCGGCGAAGCGCTCCGCCCACTCCTCACGCTGGTCATCGGTGATCTTGGCGAAGAGCACGTCCGGCACGGTGAAGGCGTGGCCGGGTTTCAGGCTTTGCAGCGCCTGATCCACGTCGTCGGGCCAATGGCAATCGTCGGTTTGCATGGCCTGCAGCATCGCGGCGGAGGCGTCGGGGATGAAGGGCGCGGAGATCACCGCGTAGAGCCGGATGAGGTTGAGCGCGAGGCGGATCTGCATCGCGGCTTTTTCGGGGTCCTCCTTGAAGGTCGCCCAAGGTGCCGCGGTTTGCAGGTACTCGTTGCCCGCGACCCAGATGGCGCGCAATTCGGTGGCGGATTTGCGCACCTCGATGGCTTCCATGTGCGCCTCGTAGGCGCGGATGCGGGTGGTGAGCGTGTCGATCAGCGCGGTCTCGTCGGGGCCGTAGCTGCCCGCCTCGGGGACCTCTTCGCCGAACTTGGAGCGGCAGAACTTGGTCACGCGAGAGACAAAGTTGCCCAGCACGTCGGCGAGGTCCTTGTTGACGCTCGCCTGGAAGTTCTCCCAGGTGAATTCGGCGTCCGAGCTTTCGGGCGCGTGAGAGAGCAGCCACCAGCGCCAGTAATCCGCCGGCAGGATGTCCAGCGCCTGGTCCATGAAGACGCCGCGCCCGCGCGACGTGCTGAACTGGCCACCGTCATAGTTGAGGTAGTTGAACGACTTGATGTAGTCGACCAGCTTCCACGGCTCGCCCGACCCGAGGATCGTGACCGGGAAGCTGAGCGTGTGGAAGGGCACGTTGTCCTTGCCCATGAACTGGGTGTAGCGGACATCGTCGGCGCCCTTGTCGGTGCGCCACCAGCGTTCCCAATCTTCGCCCTTTTCGGCCTCGACCCATTCGGCGCCACAGGCGATGTATTCGATGGGGGCGTCGAACCAGACGTAGAAAACCTTGCCTTCCATGCCCGGCCAGGGTTCGTCACCGCGCTGAACCGGTACGCCCCAGTCGAGATCGCGGGTGATGCCACGGTCCTGCAGGCCGTCGCCGTCATTGAGCCATTTCTTGGCGATGGACGTGGTCAGCACCGGCCAGCCCTGCCGCGTGTCTATCCACTCTTCCAGCCGGTCCTTCATCTGGCTTTGGCGCAGGTAGAGGTGCTTGGTTTCGCGCATCTCGAGGTCGGTCGAGCCGGAAATGGTGGAGCGCGGATCGATAAGGTCGACCGGGTCGAGTTGCTTGGTGCAGTTGTCGCACTGGTCGCCGCGGGCGCTCTCAAAGCCACAATTGGGGCAGGTGCCCTCGATATAGCGGTCGGGCAGGAAGCGGCCGTCGGCGTTGGAATAGACCTGTTTCTCGGTCACTTCCTCGATCAGGCCGGCGTCATACAGCTTGCCGGCGAAATGCTGGGTGAGCTTGCGGTTCTGCTCGGACGAGGAACGGCCGAAATGGTCGAAGCTGAGGCGGAAGCCCTGGCTAAGCTTGTCCTGCACCTGCCACATCTCGGCGCAATACTCGGCGACGGGCTTGCCGGCCTTGGCGGCGGCCAACTCGGCGGGTGTGCCGTGCTCGTCGGTAGCGCAGAGAAACAGCACCTCGTGGCCCCGGCCGCGCAGGTAGCGGGCGTAGAGGTCGGCGGGCAGCTGGGAGCCCACGAGATTGCCGAGGTGCTTGATCCCGTTGATGTAGGGAATGGCGGAGGTGATCAGGTGGCGGGCCATTGCGAGACGTCCTTGGAGGTTTGGGCGTTCGTGTAACGCAATGGCGCGGACTGTGCCAGAGGCGGTTGGCGTCAGGGATCGGTGCGCGTGTCGTCCTCGCGGGCGGTGCGGGTGAGCCGCCCGATCAGGAAGGACGTGCGGGGCGACCAGACATAGCGGGTGCGGGTGCCCGCGCTGGGCCGGGCCAGCATCCGCACGAGGCTGAAGACGATAAGCACGGTGTGGGCGACGGCGATCATGACAAACATCGCCTGCGGGCCGAAACGCTCGATCAGCGCGGAGGCCACGAAGGGCGCGGCGATGGCGCCGAGGGCGAAGAAGAACATCAGCGCCGCTGACAGTTCGACCCTCTGCTCGGAGGTGGCGAAGTCGTTGGCGTGGGCGGCGGCGACGGAATAGATCGGGAAGGCGGTGAAGCCGAAGAAGAACGCGGCGATCATCGCGCCGTTGGGCGAGACGGTCCCGGCCATGGCGGTGACGATGCAGCAGAGGATGGCGGCGACCGAGAGGCCGATCATGACGTGGCGGCGGTCGAATTTGTCGGCGAGCCAGCCTGCTGGATACTGGGCCAGTGCGCCGCCGAGCACGAAGGCGGCAAGGAACCACGCGATCTGGTCGAGCGCGAGGCCGACCTGCTGGCCGTAAAGCGGCCCGACCATGCGGAAGGTGGCGCTGGAGAGGGCCGCGACGATGACGGCGGCGGCGGCGAGGGGCGAGCATTCGACCGCGAGCATGGGGCGCAGGCGGGGCGCCTTGGGCGTTTCGGGCTGGCGCACGGTGGTGAGCGTCAGCGGCAGCAGCGAGGCGCAGCAGATGATGGCCAGAAGGTTGTAGGAGACGTAGGACGCAGGTTCCAGCACCGAGATCAGCATTTGCGCGACGAGAGAGGCGCCCATGTCGGCCACCCGGTAGACGCCCATGGTGCGCCCGCGGGTCTCATTGGTGACCTTGGCTTGCAGCCATGCCTCGACCACCGTGTAGCACCCGGCGATGCACAGGCCCGAGGCCACGCGCATCAGAGCCCAGGCGATGGGGTCGATGATGATCATGTGCATCAAAAGGCCGATGGCCCCGGCGGCGGTGAAGGCGGCGAAGGCGCGGGAATGGCCGACAGACCCCATCAGGCGGGGTGCGACCCAGCAGCCGATGAAAAAGCCAAAGAAATGCGCCGAGCCGAGAAAGCCGATTTCCTGCGTGGAGAAGTCGAGCGTGATGCCCGACAGCGCATCGAGCGGGGCCACGCCGCCGGTGGACAGCTGCAACAGGATGACCGACAGAAAAAGGGCCGCGAAGGAGATGATCATGCGCATGGGTGCAGATTGGCATGGCGCGGCGCGGATGTCCTGCCGCGTTTTCGACAGAACGGCGTCGTTTTCGGCGCGGCTGCCTGCTGGAAGGGCGGTTTGCCCGGGCACGCGCCAAACGCATGAATGCGAGGGTACCCGAACCCAGCCCCTAAACCGTCCCGTGTCGCCGCCGGTCAGAACAGAAAGTCGTTCGCGTCCAGATCGGCGAGGCTGACATTGCGCAGCAGGATGGATGTGCCGTCGCCGGTGTCGATCACGACGTCGCCGCCCGCCTGGGTCGCGGCGCCTGCGCTGGCGGAGGCGAGATCGAGATCGGCCAGGCCCGTCAGGCCGGTGACGCCAGCGAGGTCGATCTTTTCGAAATCGTTCAACGCGTCGAAATCCGCAATCGTGTCGGTGCCGTGGCCGTCAGCGAAAACGAACGTGTCGGCGTTGAAATCGCCGAACATCAGGTCGTTGCCGGCCCCGCCATCGACGCGATCGAAGCCGGCGCCTGCGCCGATCCGGTCATCGCCGCCACCGGCCTCGATCACATCGTTGCCGATCTGGCCATAGAAGGTCGTTGCGTCGGCGCCGCCCTGAAGCGTGTCGTCGCCGGTGCCACCGAACTGGCCGCCAAAACCGTCGAAATCCTGAAGCAGGTCGTCGCCGTCGCCGCCGAAGAGCCGGTCGAACCCCGCGCCGCCGATCAGCGTGTCGGCGCCATCGCCGCCGAAGACGTTATCGGCCTGGGCCCCGCCGTAGATCAGGTCGTTGCCGGCATTGCCCAGCAAATTGTCAAAGCCAAGCTCGCCATGGATTTCGTCGTCTCCATCGCCGCCCTCGACTCCGTCGACGGTGGCCCCATAGTTGCTGCCCGCGCGGATAAGGTCGTTGCCGTCGCCGCCGAACAACCGGTCGGGGCCGTCGCCGCCAAGCAGGGTGTCATCATTCAGCCCGCCGTCGAGGAAGTCGAAGCCGTCGCCACCCTCGAGGTGGTCGTCGCCGAAGCCGCCCGAAAGTTGGTCGGCGTTGGCACCGCCGATCAGCGTATCGGCGCCGTAGCCGCCGCTCAGAATATCGAAGCCCGCGCCGCCTTCGAGGCTGTCATTGCCGTATTCGCCGTCGAGGTCGTCGTTCCCGGCGCCGCCGCGCAGCGTGTCGTTGTCGTAGCCGCCGTGAAGGGTATCGTCGCCGTCGAAACCTTGGATCAGGTCGTTGCCGCTATGGCCGGACACGGCATCACGGCCGTCGGTCAGGGTGAGGGTGTCGTTGCCCGACAGCAAGAGGGTGAAGGCCTCCAGGTCGCTCCGGCCTTCGAGGATCCGCAGGTCGTCTTCGGTGAACCCGGGAGCGAAATCCAGTTGCACAAGTCGCGTGTTCGCCCCGTCGACGATCGACACCGAATAGACCGGATCGCCAGAGTACGAACTGGAGGCCGTGAACGCCCCATCGAAAAGCAGGATCACGCCATCGCGGCTTTGGTTGAAGCTGGTGTCGCCGGTCACGTAGGTCGGCCCCGACGCGTTGCGTGCGAGGATACCCATGTACCAGAAATTATCGTCGCTGAGACTGAGAAGATCGACCCCGAGAGAGGAGCCGGGGCGCAGAAAACCTGTGACGTCGACCATTGCAAGCACCGTGTAACCGAGACTTCGAGTGCCGTACGGGGTGTGCCCGTGAATTGCAACCTTAATGAGACGAAAAAGCCATTCTGCCGGTGGGCATGACGCGGCCGCGTGCAGAGGGTCTGGCGGGTGGCGTGCCGAGGCTATTGCGTCTTGGGGCGAAACCCACTTAAGCAATGCGAGACGCGCCGCGCGCGCGGCGCCAACCGATGGAGACATGATGATCCACGATACGCCGGGTCTGATCGAGGCCGTTCGCGACCGGTTCGCCCATGTGGACCGCTGCCCGTTTCAGGGCGAGCGGATTTTCTTTGAGAATGCGGGCGGGGCGCTTACGCTGAAAAAAGTGGTGGAGACATCCGGGTTTTATGCCGCGATCCCGGACAACCCGGGCCGGGCGAACCCGGCAGGGCAGGGAACGCAGGCTGTCATCGACAAGGCGAAGGCGGATCTTGGGGTGCTCATGAACGCCTCTTCGGGGCAGTTCTTTGCCGGCGAAAGCGGGACCGAGCTGCTGTTTCGGATGATCCGGACGGCCTGTGTCAACGCGCCCAAGGGCGCGAAGGTGATCGGGTCGTCGATCGAACATCCTGCGTCGCGCAGCGCGGCGCGGCGCTGGGCCGAGGTGGCGGGGCTCGATTATGTCGAGGTGCCGCATGACGACGCGTTGGGCTTGGTTACGGCGGAGGCCTATGCCGAACGGACGACGCCCGATGTGGCGGTGGCGACCATCGTGCATGCCTCGCCGGTGACGGGGATGGGCATGGACGTGGCGGCGATTTCATCCGCGATCCGGGACGTGGCGCCGGAGGCGGTGATCATCGTCGACGGTATCCAGCATGCGGCGCATGGGCAGATGGATATCGACAGCTATCACGCCGATGGCTATGCGATTTCGCCCTACAAGGTGTTTTCGCGCCACGGCTACGGCATTGGGTGGATTTCTGACCGGCTGAGCCGGATGCCGCATGACCGGCTGATCGGGGCGCCAGAGGACGCGTGGGAGATGGGCACGCGCGACGCGGGGTCCTATGCCACGGTGTCGGACGTAGTGGACTATTTCGACTGGCTGGGCGGCGAGGTGTCGGACGAGACCGACCGGCGTCGCAGGATCGAGGCGGCGGGGCAGGCCATTCGCGCCTATGAGACGCATCTGACGGATGCGATGATCAACGGCACGGGCAACCTGCCCGGGCTGCGCGACATGGATCACATCAGCATTTTGGGCGGCGCGGACAACCCGGCGCGCGAGGGGCTGGTTTCGGTGGTGGTCGCGGGTGTGCCGTCGGCGGAGGTGGTCGAGCGGCTGAACGCGCAGGGCATCCGCACGCACATCCGCAAGGACGATCATTACAGTGGCAATGTTCTGAAACCGCTGGGGCTGCCCGACTGCATCCGGATTTCGATGTGCCATTACAACACCGAAGCCGAGGTGGCGCGGTTGCTGACGGCGCTGCACGAGATGGATGGTAGTCAGAGCGGATAGCCGAAGGTTGCGACGGTCTGCCAGATATCGAGATTGAGCTGCCGCAGGCGGTCGATCGAGGCGTCGATCCGCGCGACCTCCTGCGTGTCCGCGACCTCCTGCTTGCCGACAAGGATGCGGTCCTTTCGGTCGGCGATGCGCATCATGATCGTGTTGAGCGGCCCGCCATCGGGGCCGAAGGAATAGATGCAGTGGTTGTACTTGTTACGCAGGGTGGCCTCCTTGCGGAACCGCGCGGTCAGCGACAGCACCGCGTCGCGCTGCTCGGCCGGGGTATGGGCCAGCTTGGCCAGCCTGTCGACAAGGTCAAGCCGGGCGCTGGTGGTGTTGAGGGTCAGGAAGATGACCATCGCCACGTCTTTGTCTGTGTCGGCCAGCCCGGCGATCAGGTGGATCAGCAGGCTTTCGGTGTTGGTCCAGTTGAAGTTGAGTTGCCCGACGCGCAGGAACATGTCGCGCAGCGCCTCTTCGCGCGGCGGGCATCCGGCATCAGAGCTTCGAGGTTGCATAAAGGATCGCCGCTTCGGTGCGGTTGTGAACGCCCAGTTTGGAAATGATGTGGTGGATATGCAGCTTGACGGTGTTTTCCGACAGTCCCAATTGCGCTGCTATCACCTTGTTCTGACGGCCACGGGCGACGTGTTCAAGCACCTCGATCTCGCGGACGGTCAGGCGGTCCAGGGCCGAGGTGTGCGTGGGCTGGCGCGGTGCCGGTTCAGGCGTTTTCGCCTCGCCGGCCTGGGGCGCCGTTTCGGTCACCGACATTGTCGCCGTGGTCAGCAGTTCCGGCGTAACGTAGGAATGGCCCGACACGCACAGCTTGAGCATCGAAATCCAGGAATCGAAGCTGATGTGCATGGGAAAGAAGCTTGAAACGATGCTCGGGTAGAGCGAACTGGTGACCAGCGGCCGGCTTATGTCCGGGTCGTTGTAGGCACAGGCCATTTTCAAGCTGGCTTGGCTGCAGACCCAGGCCGCGAGGTTGGTATCCAGTTTCCTGACCGCGCATTGATCGAGCACGACAAGACGGAGACGCTCGCGCCACGAAGGCAAGGTATCGACCAGTTGATCGACGGAATCAAAACGCTTGATGGCCGTTCTGTCTATCTCGGCCTCGGTAACCCGGCATAGCCGATCAGAGAAACTCTGGTTCGTTGAAACCAGGGCTATGACCGAATGTGTCTTGCGTTCCAAGTTCAATAACTCTTTCGCACGCACATCGCGTGGCTCAGAAAAATGCTGCATGACAGTGCTCCCCAGCGTTGTCAGCTTGCGTAATGCTATTTTCGACTTCTTATAAAACTTGAAAGTAATACAATTTAGAAACGAGGGTGAGGATACCACCATTACCCTGAAGGGACAAATTTTTATGCAAAAGTGCGCTCTGGTATAGATCATTCGGTTTATTTTTGGCTGAAGGTATAGACCGTTCGGCTAGCTCCGGAGGGTGAAGGACTAATCTGAATGGCGAGCGGGATGTCGTCGAAATAGCCGGATTGGACGAATCGGCTTCACCTTAAGTATCTGAAAAAAATAAATATTGTCGTGCGTCTATCTGGGTTAATCAAGATTAACGGGTATTTTTGACGTCCGATTCCCCCTCATCTTCACTTGGCACGACACCGTGCAGTCAGGATCGGGGGGCTCATTTAAAGCTGACGGACAGGGCCGGACGGGATGCCCGCAAGTGTGGCACCGCATCTGCACCGAGCGCCATTGTTCGCGACTGGAGACTGCCCCCTGAAGAAAGGACAGGGTGAGAACCAGGACATTTCATTTTGCATCAAGCGGGACGTCCAAGATCGAGATTTCGTCGCGGAAGCCCAAAATTTCACATTCAGAACAGATCAATCGCATCCGGCTGCATGTCACTTGTTAGAGAGCGGTGACCATCGGATGCTCCACTCGGAGAAAATCCAATGAGTAAGAAAAACCAATATCTTTTCGGTCTTCAGGGCCAGGGTCAGCTTCAGGGCCAAGGTCAAGGCCAACTGCAGGGTCAAGCCCAAGGCCAAGGCCAGGGCCAGGATCAGCACCAGTCAAGCCACAATGAGAATGTGAACCTCAGTGGTAATGGCAATGGCAACCTGAACGGCAATGGCAACGGCAATGCCAATGGCAATGGCAACCTGAACGGCAACGGCAATGCCAACGGGAATCACAATGGCAATGGCAACGCCAATGGCAACGCGAACGGCAACGCCAACGGCAATTTGAACGCCAACGGCAATTACAACCATAACGACGCGACCAACAGCGCCACCAACACGGCGACGAATACGGCGACCAATACCAGCCGGACAGATGTTGACGTCACGGTTGATGTCGGGCTGGACGGCCTGCCGTCAGACGATGATTTCGCCGATTTCGACCTGGCAGGTGGCAGCTCGACCGGCGACATCATGATGGCCGCGCATGGTGGGACGCTGACCAACAGCCCTGGCCAGGGCAACGACATCAGCCTGAAAGATGTGCTGGAAGATGCGCTGAACGGTGAGGGCAACGACGCCGGAACCATCATTGCTCAGTCCGCGACGCTGACGGACAATGACAGGGTCGACAACGCGCAGGTCCAGAACAACGCCAACTGGCAGCAGAATGGCAGCGCAACCGGCGGGACGGCCACGTCCGATGAAGGCATAGAAACCCAGCCGACCGGTGGCAGTGGCGGTTCTGGTGCGCTTTCGGCCGGCGGATGGGGCGGTGATTCCGCTTCGCTTGGCGGCCTTGCGGTCGCTGGCGGCGGTCATGGTGGCCATGGCGGGCTTTCCGCGAGCCTTGGCGGTGACGGCGGTGACGGCAGCGGCTCTGGCACCGGCCTTGGCGGCCTGGGCGTTGGTCTGGGTGTCGGTAGCGAAGGCGAGAATTCCAGTACGACCGGGGCCGGTGGTGCCGGTGACGGTGGTGATGGTGCCGAAGGCGGTGATGGTGCCGAAGGCGGCGATGGCGGCGACGGTGCCGCTGCGGCCGCAGGTGCTGCAGCCGCAGATGCGGCCGCAGCTGGCGGCGGCGGTCTTGGTGGCTTCGCAGCCGACGCTGCTGCCGCAGCCGACGCAGCCGCAGCAGCCGCGGCCGCGGAAGCGGGTGACGGTGGCATCGGTGGCAATGGCGCCCAAGGCGGTGCCGGTGACGGCGGTGACGGCGGAGACAGCGGCGACACCGGAGATGCCATCGGCGGTGCTGGCCTGGGTCTTGGTGCTGGCATGGGTCAGGGCATCGGCCTTGGCCTGGCTGCTGGCGGAGACGGCGGCATGGCTGCGGCGCGCGCAGGTGGCGGCGGTGACGGCTATGGCGGACAGGCCATGGGCGGATATGCCGAGTCGACTGGCGGCGCCGGAGCGGCGGCAGGCCGAGCCATGAACGGCGATGGCGGCATGGCCGGCCACGGCGGCCACTGGGGCTCGAACAACGGCGATGATGGCTTCGTCACCGGCATGAGCGAGGCGCAGGCGTCGGCGGTTGTCGATACCTCGGCGTTCAACCAGAGCATCGTTCAGGGTGCAAACATCCTGGGCAACACGGTCGACATGACCGTGGTCGGCGGTTCGCTGACCTCGACGCTGGTGGGCGAAGACGACACCGTCTAAGGCCCCGGCCGAACATTGAAAACGACCTGCGCGGTGCGCATCGCGCAGGTTACATTTAAAACCAGAAAAGTAGGTCTGGTCTTCGATCTCTGACGAGTAGGAAGAACAAATGGCCTTTGATTTTACAACCGAAGCAATTGCCCATTTCATAGGGGCGTTCAACCAGATTATCGAAGAGGCCCGGCTGCGCACGGATCACGATCCGTTCGACAACGTCGGACCGGACTATGGTCCTGGAAACGGCCTTAACACGATCACGATCAACCTGTCGGCGCCGATGCAGCCCGAAGCAGTCGATACCGGCATTTCGTATCGCATTCAGTTGCTGCCGCTGCCAGAAGCCTTCACACCGGTTTCGGTTTTCATTCAGACCGGCGTCGGCACCGGCATGCCGTTCCCGATAGGCGGTGACCCGGTCGGACAGCAGTCGGTGCCGGGGGTGGCGCCTTTCGGATTTTCGGCGCAGCTTCAAGTGGCGCCGCCCCCGCCGCCGCCCTCTTATGCGACGGTGGTCTATCAGCACAACTTGCTGATGGATAGTGACAGGATCACGAGCCCGGATGCCGGGGAGGTGCTGCCGCAGGAGGCGGCTCTGGAGGCGCTCAACTGGCTTGCGGCAGAGGGCGCGGTGCTCGGCGGGCCCGACATTCCCGAGGTTCCGGATACCGGGGCGGATATCGCGGTGACGGCATATGAGGTTCACGCAGCTGTCACCGGCTTTGCCCCCGAAGCCCCCGAAGAGGCGCAGGTGGTGGTGCATGCCGGCGCGGATGCTGCGGGTATTCATGTGAACGGCGAAAAGAGCGACGCGGCGCCGGATCTGACCGAGGTATTGCCGGTTCTGCCCGAGGAGGATGACGACGAAGGGCCGGCTCATGACGTGATCGCGGGCGGCAATACGTTGGTCAACGAGGCATATGTGTCCTTCTCGCTGGCCGAGGCGCCGCTCATCGCCGTGATGGGCGACAGCCTGTCACTGGCCAGTATCAGCCAGGTCAGCGTGATCAGCGACCTCGATACCGTGAACGGAATGCTGTGGGGCGCAGGCGGTGCGGACAACATCGTCGACAATGTCGCGTCACTCCTGACGATCAGCTCGGAACCGGAGAGCGATGAGGATTCGGGGGACGACGGCGGCGAAGAGGACGATGCGCAGGAGGATGAAGCGCCGTCCTTTCCGTCCATTGCTTCAGTGGTGCGGATTGACGGCGACGTGGTCAATTTCAACTACCTGCACCAGCAGAACGTCATGCAAGATGATGACGTGGTGAGCACCGAGCTGACCGCCTCGGAGACCTTTATCCAAAGCGGCGGGAACCTGGCGGTGAATGCCACCAGCCTGCTGGAACTGAGCTATATCTATGACCTGATCGTGGTGGGCGGCGACATCATCAATGTCAGCATCATCAACCAGATGAACGTGCTGCTGGACGACGATTTCATCACCTATCCCGAAGACGATGCCTGGGACGTGACCAGCAGCGGCAACGTGCTGTGGAACGAGGCCAGCATCAATTCGGTCGGTGCCGACAGCTATCACGAGATGTCGGACGGGTTCGCTGCGCTGGGCGACAGCCTCGAGGCGGGATCGGACGCGGTGCCGGGCAGCCTTCTGACCCACGAGGCATTCGAGGGGCAGGACGACGTGTTGAGCGTGCTTTACGTCTCAGGCGACTTGATCAGCCTTCAGGTCGTGGATCAGTTCAACATCCTGTCGGATGTCGACCAGCTGGACGTGGATGCGCAGGGCGACGCGGCTGCGGCGATCACCGGGGCGAACGCGCTGATCAACATCGCGGCGATCTCGGAATTCGGCATCGACTCGGAGATCCAGGTCGGCGGCGAGGTCTATTCCGACGCGCTGATGCACCAGGCCGGGCTGATCGTGCAGGAGGACAACCCGCTGCTGACGCAAGAGGGCGGGCTGGTGACCGAGGCGGTCGCCTTTTTGATGGATGACGTGGAGCAGCAGCCCAAGGACGGAGACACGGGATACAGCGGCTATGTCAGCGGAGACGATATGGGCGGAGATCCGATGGGAGGTCTGCTGGCATGAGCGGGAACATTTTACAAACGAGATATTGAAACATGGACAGTCATAATTCACGGGCCGCGCAGGGCGATCCTGCCACCACTCACGAAGAAGATCGCACCGAGGAGACAAAAGCTCTGAACTTGTCGCCCGACCTGCGCGTGCCCGATGAGGGGACGCCCGCCACCGGCGGGCCCGATCCCGCCCCCGAAACCGTTGACGCATCGCCCGCACCCGTGATCGATGCCGAAAGGGCGAACGACGTTTCGTCCGTGCGCAACGTCCCCAAAACGCCTCTCCCCAGTGGCGGTGCGGGCGGCGGCGCCAACGGCGGCGGGGGCGGGGAAGGCTTTCACAAGCGGTCCGGTCCGGTCGATTTCGGCCGCGACCTGAAACAGGGGCTTGCGGCCGTGCGCCGGAACCTCTCGGTTGTATTGGTGTTCAGCTTCGCCACGAACATTCTGATCCTGGCGATCCCGGTCTACCTCTTCCAGATTTCGGACCGCGTCCTGACCAGCCGGTCGGTGGACACGCTGATCATGCTGACCGGCGTCATTATCGGCGCGGTCGTTCTGCAAGCTTTCTTCGACGCGATGCGGCGCTTCGTGCTGATGCGCACGGCGGTCGAACTGGCCGCGCGGCTGGGCTCTTCGATCCTGAGTGCGGCGGCCCGGGCGGCGCTGGCCAGCAACGGGCGCGAGTACCAGACGCTGGGCGACCTGCAGCAACTGCGCGGCTTTCTGGTGTCGGGCACGCTGATGGCGTTTCTCGATGCACCGTTCGCACCGCTCTTCGTGCTGGCGATCTTTCTCATACATTTTCACCTCGGGCTGATCGTGGTGGGCACGGCGCTGCTGTTGCTGGTCATCGCGATGATCAATCAGCGGGCCACGTCGGGGCCGTTCACGGTGGCCAACCGGCACCAGAGCGCGGCCAACATGCATCTCGACTCCATGTCGCGGAACAGCCAGATCATCAACGCATTGGCGATGATCCCCGAGGCGGTGTCGATCTGGGGGCGCGACACGGCGGCATCACTGACCGCGCAGGTGCGGGCGCAGGACCGCAACATCACCTCGGCCGCGTTCTCGCGCGGGGTGCGGCTGTTGACGCAGGTGGCGATGCTGGGCTGGGGCGCGTATCTGGCCATCGACGGGCAGCTGACCGGCGGCATGGTGATCGCCGCATCGATCATCGCGGGCCGGGCGCTGGCCCCGATCGAAGGCGCGATCGAGGGGTGGAACCAATTCATCCTGTCGCGCGCGGCGTTTGGCCGGATTTCGGACCTGCTGAAAGCGTCGCCGCTGAACCATGACCGGCTGGTGCTGCCGCGGCCCGAAGGGCGGTTGGACGTGGAGCGCCTGCTTTACGTGCCCCAAGGCACCAAGAACGTGGTGTTGAACGGTATCAGCTTCAGCCTGGCGCCGGGATCTTCGCTGGCTGTGATCGGCAATTCGGGCGCGGGCAAGACCACGCTGGGCAAGATGCTGGTGGGGGCGCTGCTGCCGACCTCGGGCTGTGTTCGGCTGGACCTGATGGACCTGCGCAACTGGGACCAGCGGCAATTCGGCGAGAGCATCGGCTATCTGCCGCAGGACGTGCAGCTGTTTCCGGGCACCATCAAGGACAATATCGCGCGGATGCGGGACGATGCCACTGACGACCAGATCTATCACGCGGCACAACTGGCGGACGTGCACCAGATGATCGCCAACCTGCCGCATGGGTACGAGACGGTGGTGGCCGCCGATGGCGCGCCGTTGTCGGGTGGGCAGAAACAGCGGATCGCGCTGGCGCGGGCGTTCTTCGGCAATCCGCGGCTGCTGGTGCTGGACGAGCCGAACTCGAACCTGGACGTGGCGGGCGACCAGGCGCTGGCACGGGCGCTGCAGCATGCCAAGGCGCAGGGGATCACCGTGGTCGTGGTCACGCAGAAACCGTCGCTGCTGGCGCATGTGGACAAGATCATGGTGCTGGCGGGTGGCGCGGTTTCGATGATCGGCCCGCGCGAACACGTGATGCAGGCGCTGTCGGGCAACCCGCAACCCGCGCCGAACCCCGGGACCGGCCCGGCGGCGCCGCCAGCCGCGGCTGCACCGGCCTGACCCTAGTTTGAACGGAGGATTTCACTGTGAGCCGCATAAAAATGCAGACCTTACCCGTCGAGACACGCTGGTTCGCGGAGGTGCCGCGCTC
Source organism: Roseovarius sp. THAF9 (assembly GCF_009363715.1). NCBI lineage: Bacteria > Pseudomonadati > Pseudomonadota > Alphaproteobacteria > Rhodobacterales > Roseobacteraceae > Roseovarius > Roseovarius sp. THAF9. Next base: position 2,626,144 of record NZ_CP045404.1, on the reverse strand, counting down.
GATCCGGCGTTTCACTTTTGTCGGCCTGACCGTAATGCTGACATCTTTCGGCGGGTTCGGGGCGTGGGCCTTCATGGCGCCACTGGCGGCGGCGGTGATCACCCAAGGATCGTTCGTGGCGGTAGGTAACAATCAGTTCGTGCAACACCTGGAAGGCGGGATCATTCAGGATATCCTGGTGTCCGAGGGCGAACGTGTCGCGCAGGGTCAGGCGATCATCCAGCTGGACAAGACCGCGGCGCAGGCCAAGCTGCGCGAGCTGTACCTGCGGCGGGCGCGGCTGGAAACGGTGGCCGCGCGGCTCTTGGCGGAATACAGCGGCGCCGACAGTTTCGAGGTTCCACCCTTCCTGATGGGGGGCGCAGACGACCCGGCGGTGCAGCAGATCCTGAGCAACCAGCGTCTGAACTTCGACTCCTCCAAGGCCAAGATCGCCAAGGATATCGGCCTATTGGAAAGCAACATGCTTGCGCTGAACAGCCGCAAGGAGGGGTTCCTTGCGCAGCAGGACGCGCTGGAGCAGCAGATCGCTTTCCTGAAGGAAGATATCGCCGCGCAATCCGCCCTGTTGGAAAAGGGGCTGACGCAGAAATCGCAATTGAACTCGCTTTACCGGGCGCAGGCCGACGGGCTGGGCCAGATCGGGCAGTTACAGGCGGAATTGCACGAGGTCGATGCCCTGCTGACCAAGCATGAGCAGCAGATCGAGCAGGTCGTGGTCGAGCACCGCAAGGCCGCGCTGGACGAGCTGCAATCGGCGGAAAACGAGTTGGACACGGTGCGCGAGAACTACAATCGCGCGCTGGAAGTGCATGCGCGGTCCTCGATCGTGTCGCCGGTGGCGGGGACGGTCGTGCGGATGACCTACAACACGCCGGGCGGGGTGATCGAGAGCGGCAAGACCATTGCCGAGATCCTGCCTGCCGATGCGCCGCTGATCATCGAGACCAAGCTGCCGCGCACCGATATCGACAGCGTCAAGATAGGCCAGCATGCGACCGTGCGGCTGGTGGCGCTGAACCAGCGCACGACGCCGGTGCTGAACGGGACGGTCTATTACGTATCGGCCGATGCGCTGCCCGACGAGTCCGAGCTGATGCCGCAGGAAGTGTACCTGGCGCGAGTGCGGATCCCGCCAGAGGAGATGGCGCGGGTGCGCAACTTTGCCCCCACGCCGGGGATGCCGGCGGAGGTGATGATCCAGACCGCGGAGCGGACGTTCTTTGAATATCTCAGCAAGCCGATCACGGATTCCATGTCGCGGGCGTTCCGCGAGCAATAATCCGGTGCGGCGGCGTTATGGGCCCGCGCGGCAATCGGGCGCTTCGACCGCGTGGCGTGCGGTGACGCGCCCGGTGAAGCGGTCGGTCTGCACCCGCAGGCAGATCCGGTCGCCGGGGGCAAGCAGCGGGGTCAGGCGGTTCGGGATAACCAGCGGGAAATGCCGTCCCGCGTCGGTGGTGGCGGTATAGGCAGGGCGGGTGCCGAAATCAGTCTCGATCTGGGTGATGCTGTCGATGCGGCCGGTCATGAAATCGACGCTGGCCGGGATACGGACGAAGAAGACGACCAGTAGGGCGAGGACGCTTAGAAAGAGCATAACCGCGCCCCACCAGGCCCGGCGGCCCAGCATGTCACGCCAGAGCGCAGCGGTGAGGCCGGGCGTTTTGCGTTTCTCGTCTGTCACTTAAAGCGTCCCGCCTTTGGCCTGACACATCAGATAACGGCGGGGCGCGCGCATCAATCAAGCCTTTCACTGCGCTTCGCCAAAAGCTGTGAGTCAGGTTTTTTGCGAAGCGCTTTAGGCAGGATTGCCAGTTTCCTTGCAGGGATCAAGCGCAAAGCCGCCCTTGGCGCGGGTCACGGCCCATGTCGCCGGGGGCAGGGTGCGGGCGCGACGGCGCGAAAGGGTCCAGCCCAGCCGCCCGGGCGTATGGGCGGGGGCCATGTGCCAGCGGCTTTCGACGCCGGGGGCGCCGCCCTCGCCGGGGGTGAGGATCAGGCCGAGGGGCGCGCCGGAGCCTTCGGCCGCGCCGGTTTCCGCCGCCAAGTGCAGGCGGCGGACCTGGGTGAGATTGGGCAGGTCCGGGAGTTCGGCCACCGCGAGGGGCACCGCGCCGGAGCGCAGCACTTCTTCGAGGCACCACAGCAGATCGATGGGTTGTCGCGGCGACAGGAAGGTGAAGCGTTCGGGACCCACCAGCGCCACCATGCCGTCGGGGTTAAGCCGGTCCGCGGCCCAGTCGGGGGCGATCCAGAACACCGGCCCTTGGGTGGCTGCGGTCACCAGCATCGCCGCCATGTGCCGCGCCGGCCCGCAAAACTCGTGCAGGCGAGCAGGCGTCAGGGCCATCTCGCCCAGCACGGTGAGCGAGGGCCGGGTGCGGTGGCTGCTGCGGCGGGTGAGCAGGGTGGTGTCCATGGCGTTCAGTGTAGTTTGTTCTTCCTTTGTTCTCAATCGCGAAATACGGGGTGACGCCCGCGCCAGAGCCGCTACATATGGGGCTTTGACGACAGGCAAGACGGAGCGGGACATGCAGCGCAGGCAATTGGGACGGACGGGCATAGAGGCGAGCGCGCTTTGCCTCGGGTCGATGACATGGGGCAGTCAGAATACCGAGGAAGAGGGGCATGCCCAAATCGACCGGGCGCTGGACCGGGGTGTGGATTTCATCGACACCGCCGAGATGTACCCGGTGAACCCGATCGCGAAAGAAACCATCGGACGCACCGAGGAGATCATCGGAACCTGGCTTGCCCGGACGGGGCGGCGCGGAGAGGTGGTGCTGGCCACCAAGCATTCGGGCGAAGGGATGCGGCACGCGAGGGAGGGCGCGCCGATCTCGTCTGAGACCATTCCCGGGGCGATCGAAGGCTCGCTGAATAGGCTGCAGACGGACGTGATCGACCTGTACCAGTTTCACTGGCCCAACCGGGGCAGTTACATGTTCCGCCAGAACTGGCGGTTTGACCCCTCGGGGCAGGACCCTGCCGCGACGCGGGCGCATATGGAGGATGCGCTGGGCGCGCTGGAACGCGAGGTCGAGCGGGGCACGATCCGGGCCTTTGGTCTGTCCAACGAAAGTGCTTGGGGCACGGGTCAATGGCTGCGGGTGGCCGACGAGCTGGGCGGGCCTCGGGTGGCGACGATCCAGAACGAGTATTCGCTGATGTGCCGTCTCTTTGACACCGATCTAGCAGAGCTGAGCGTGAACGAGGATGTCGGATTGCTGGCGTTCTCGCCGCTGGCGGCGGGGCTGTTGACCGGCAAGTACCAGGGCGGAGCGGTGCCCGAGGGCTCGCGGCTGACGTTGAACGAGACGTTGGGCGGGCGCAAAGGGAAGAGAGCCTTTGCCGCCGTGGACGCCTATCTGGAGGTGGCGCGGCAGTTTGGCCTCGATCCGGTGCAGATGGCGCTGGCGTGGTGCCTGACGCGGCCCTTCATGACCTCGGCCATTTTCGGGGCGACCTCGCTGGAGCAATTGGACGTGGCGCTGGGAGCGGCGGAGGTGACGCTGCAGGACGAGGTGTTGGAGGCATTGGACGACACGCACAAGGCGCATCCGATGCCCTATTGAGGGGTGGCGGTGGGTGGGTTTGCGCCCACCCTACGCGACATTCCATCGAAGTCGCATTTGTGGTGGGCGTTGTTGGGGGGCTTTGCCCCCACGGCGAAACGGTGTTTCGCCGCTCCCCCAGGATATTTCTGGCCAGAAGAAGGGGCGGGGTGGTGCTAGTCCGATGTCTGTGCCCAGCATTGGCGTATATGATCCGGCAGATCGCGGGCGCCGACGGAGGCTTCGCGGATGAGGGCGTCGAAATGCAGGGTCAGCGCCTCGACCCGTTCGGTGTCGCGGAAGGCGAGGTAGTTGCGGCCGATATAGAGCACGGCGAGCAAGGGACCGAAGACGGTGATCGGCGCCGAGTAGAGCCGGCGGGCATCGAACAGGTAGAGGCGCAGGCGGGGGTAGAGCTGTTCGGTGATCTCGACCAGGTAGTCGACCTGGCCCTCGCGGATATCGCGGGGCAGGCCCGCGTAATAGCCTTCTCCGGCGATGAAACTGTGCATCTCGAAGAGGGGCAGGGCGATTTCATAGTCCGACTGGGTGCCGCGCATCCAAGCGAGGCGGTCCTCGGAGGCGCCGATGGCCTGTTCGGTGGAGCGGCCGAGGTGGGGAGCGTATTCCCATTCCAGCAGATCGCGGGTTTTCAGCATGTCGGGCAGGCCGGCGGGGACGTGGCGGATCTTGTAGCCTGCCGCCTCGCGGTGCCAGGCGAAGATCTGTTCGTCGACGAGCGCGCGGGGTGCTTCGGTCAGCGAGAGCGTGTTGGCGAGGATGTCGGCGGCGGTCTCGGGCCGGTCGGTGAGGCCCAGGAGCCAGTCGGCGGAGACACCGAGGGTGCGGGCGCATTCGCCCACCACCTGCGCGTTGGGCAGGCGGGCGCCGGTGCCCTTGAGCAGTTGCGATATGGTCGACCGGTCGACGCCGACGCTGCGGGCGAGGGCGCTTTGCGAGGTGCCGCGCAGGCGCAGCGCCTCGTTGAGGCGGGCCCGGAAGAGCGTGGCGCGGTCGCGTTTGTCGGATTTCTGGATCATGTGTTGGATTTTATCAACAAACGAGAGGTTTGTTAATCATTCTCTGACTGCCCCCCTGACAGGATCTGTCGTAACAGATTTGTGAAGGACGAATATTGGGGACAATATGAAAGTGGAGTTCGAAGGCGGCGCCGGACCGGTGCCGGGGCCAGGCGCGCGGGCGCTCGCGGACGTGGAATGGCCGACACTGGGACTGTTGGCGGTCTGTTACGCGGCCTGGGGCGTGGCGCTGTTCTGGCTGGCGGGGCTGTGGTTGCCGGCAGGCGTGGCGGTGGCGGCGATCGGGATCACGCTGCATTCGTCGCTGGTGCACGAGATGATCCACGGGCACCCGACCCGAAACAACAGGCTCAACGAGGCGCTGGGGTTTTTCAGCCTCGGGCTGTGCGTGCCGTACCGGCGGTTCATGGACCTGCACCTTGCGCATCACCGCGACAACCTGCTGACAGATCCCTATGACGACCCGGAGTCGAACTATCTTGATCCGGAGGTCTGGGCGCGGCTGCCGCGCTGGGTCCGGGCGGTGCTGCGGTTCAACAATACACTGCTGGGGCGGATGATCGTGGGGCCGGTGCTGGGACAGGTTGTGTTCATGCGTGCAGACTGGGCCGCGATCCGGGCCGGGGACCTGGGCATCGCGCGGGCGTGGGTGTTGCACGGGCTGGGCGTGGCCGGGGTGTTGGCGGTTGTCGCGGTCTCGCCCATGCCGGTCTGGGCCTACCTGGTCAGCGCCTACGTGGCTTATGCGATTTTGAAGATCCGCACCTTTCTGGAACACCGGGCGCATGAGCGCGCCAGCGGGCGGACCGTGGTGGTCGAGGATGGCGGGCCGCTGGCGTTTCTCTTTCTGAACAACAACCTGCACGTGGTGCATCACATGCATCCGAAGGTGGCGTGGTACCGGCTGCCGGCGATGTGGCGGCAGAACCGGGAGACGTATCTGCGGCGCAATGGGGGGTATTATTACCGCTCTTACGCCGATATTTTCGCGCGGCACCTGTTGCGGGCGAAGGACCCGGTGGCGCATCCGCTCTGGCGGAGGAAGTAAAACGCGGGCAAGAGGGGTTCATGGTCGAGCCGTGGATCCTTCTTTCCATCATGGCGGCGTTTTTCCAGACGCTGCGCTTCATGTTGCAGAAATCGCTGAGCATGGGGACGTTGAGCGCCTTGGGCGCGACCTTCGCGCGGTTCGCCTATGCCGCGCCGATGGCGGCGGTGCTGGCGGGGGGCTATGCGGTGTGGTCCGGGATTGGGTTGCCGAAGGTTGGCGGGCCGTTCTGGATCTACGTTTTGAGCGGCGGGCTGGCGCAGATCCTGGCGACGTGGTGCGTCGTGCTGCTATTTGCCGAGCGGAACTTTGCGGTCGGGATCACGTTCAAGAAGACCGAGGTGGTGCAGACCGCCCTGGTGGGGCTGGTCGTGCTGGGCGACCGCATCAGCTTGCCGGGGCTGGTCGCTATTTTCCTTGGGCTGATCGGCGTGCTGGTGTTGTCGGACATGCCGGGGGGCGCGGGCGGCTGGTGGCGTCGGGTGACCAGCAAGGCGCCGCTTCTGGGGCTGGCCTCGGGGGCGTTTTTCGCCGTGTCGGCGGTCACGTACCGGGGCGCGACGCTGGAGGTCGCGAATGACGACGCGTTTCTGCGGGCGATGATCGCGGTGGCGGCGGTCACGGCGGCGCAGAGCCTTGGCATGGCGGTCTATCTGAGCTGGGGCGAGCCGGGGCAACTGGCCCGTGTCTGGGCGGCGCGGGGCCGCGCGGTGTGGATGGGGGCGACGAGCCTTCTGGGCAGCGTGGGCTGGTTCACGGCCTTCACCTTGCAGAACGCGGCCTACGTTTTCGCGGTGGGGCAGGTGGAGGTGATCTTTTCGCTAGCGGCCTCTGTCCTGTTCTTTCGCGAGACGGTAACGCGGCGGGAGTTGATCGGGATCGTTTTGGTGAGCGCCAGCATCCTGTTGCTGGTGCTGCTGGGGTAGGCAAGCGCGTCAGTCTGGCTGTTCAATCAGGCAGCGGCGCACCGTAGAGCCGCTTGAAGAGGTTGTTTTCGTCATCATTGCGGAAGAACGGTACCGAGGCGGGGGGCGCGGGATCGTGGGCGCGGGCCTCGATTTCGGCCAGGACGACCTCGGTGATGAAGGGCAGGTCATAGTCGTGCCGGGCAGTGGCGAGAGGCACCCATTGAAGATGGCTTAGTTCGTCGCAGGCGGGCGAGAAGTCGTCCGGGTCCGAGGCGAGCGCCGTGGCGTCGACCAAGAAAAAGCGAGCGTCGAAGCGCCGGGGGCGGCCCGGGGGCGTGATGGCGCGGAAGACGAACTGCAAAGCGGAGGCGTCGGGAACGTGGCCGGTTGCGGCGAAAGTTTCCCAGTCGGCGGGCGGCGGGCCGGACCAGTCGCCGGGCTGGCCCAAGACCTGCCCGGTTTCTTCCCAGAGCTCGCGGATCGCGGCGGCGGAGAGCGCGTGCGCAAGGTCGGTTTCGCTGTCGTCACGCAGGCGGGAGGCGCAGCCGTCGGGCATGGTGCGGGCCAGCGGGATCGTGGCATCGCCCGAATCCAAAGCGCCGCCGGGAAAGACGAACTTGTTCGGCATGAAGGCGGCCTTGGCGCCGCGCTGGCCCATCAGCACCTTGGGCTCGGTCATGCGGTCGCGCAGCACGATAACGGTGGCTGCGTCGCGGATGCCCGATTTGTCGGAATGTTTCGGGTGGCTTGCGGTCATCTTCGGTCCTGTCTTACGGGGCCGAAGGGATCAGGTGTCGTCCCCGAAGCCGTGCATCTGGCGTGCCCACTGGAAGCCGACGATGGCCCCTTTCAGTCGGGGCAGAAGGTAAAGCGAGAGCGTCACGCAGCCAATAGCGAAAATGGTGAAGAGCACCAGCGGTTCGGGCCGCCACGTCGTGAAGGTGATGTGCAGCAGCGGCGCCATGAGGTGCCCCACAAGCAGGATCGTGAGGTAAGCCGGGCCGTCATCGGCGCGGGCGTGGCTGAGATCCTCGCGGCAGACCGGGCAGCTTTTGCGCAGCTTGAGATAGCTTTTCAGGATCGGGCCTGAGCCGCAATTGGGGCAGGTGCGCCGAAACCCGCGAAAGACTGCGGGCCACAGGTCGCGTTCATTGGTGTCTTTGTCTGCGGGCGTGGTGTGCGCCACGGAAGCGGACGTGTGCGTTTCGTGATCGGTGCTGGTCATGTGCCCTCGCGCGTCAATGGCGATAGAGGTGCGCTGTCGGGGGCGAAATTGGAAGGTGACAGGCTGTCCGTGCGTCGGGATGTCGCAAAGGATGGTGTCGGTCTGCCCGGAAAAATGTCGAAGCCGTGCGACGGAAGGCGCGGGGGGGCGCGTTTAGAGGGTATGATCGCGATGGCAGGCGCGGTCGCAACAGAAAGGCGCGGCGGACGATCGCGCCGCAACGAACCTGTCCGAGATGGAGCATGAAGATGAAGAACCTGATGATCATGAGCGCCCTTGGCATGTCGATCGCACTGGGCGGGGCCGTGCAGGGCCAAGCCGCGTCGGACGAGGGCAAGGGCCCGCGGCATTCGTTCGAGGACCTGGATGCCAATGGCGACGGTCAGCTGACGCGCGAAGAGATGCAGGCGCATATGAAAGCGCGGTTCGATGCCGCCGACACCGATGGCGACGGTGTGATGAGCCTTGAGGAAATGCAGGCCCGCGGGCAGGAACGGGCGGCCAAGCGGGCCGGCAAGATGATCGAACGGCTGGACACTGACGGCGACGGCGGCGTGAGCTTCGAGGAAGCGCAGGCGCGGCGGGGCGGCAAGATGTTCGACCGGGCGGATGCGGATGGCGATGGCGCGATCAGCAAGGCCGAGTTCGACACCGCACGCGAGAAGATGCGCGAGATGCGCGCCAAGCATCATGGCAAGAAGAAAGAGCAGAACGCGGAGTGATCCGCGCGATCCCGCCCCGGTCACGTTCGCAAGACTGGCCGGGGCGGGGTGTTTCGGCCTAGAACCGGACGCGCGTAACGGGGCAGGATGTACGACAGGGACATGGCGATGCCGCTGGACGACCCGAACGAGGTGGCTGACGAGGCTCTGCTGGTGCTGTTCGCCAATGGCGATCGGGCGGCGGCGCGGACGTTGACCTTGCGGTTGAGCCCGCGGGTTCTGGCCCATGCCTACCGCCTGCTGGGCAACCGGACCGAGGCCGAGGATGTCGCGCAGGAGGCGCTGCTGAGGCTGTGGCGGGTGGCGCCGGACTGGCGGCAGGGGGAAGCGAAGGTGACGACTTGGCTTTACCGGGTCGTGGCGAACCTGTGCACCGATCGTCTGCGCCAGGGCTGGCGCACGCGACCCTTGGAGGCGGCGGGCGATCCGCAGGACAGCAGGTCGAGCGCGGCCGAGGACATGCAGGAGCGGGCGCGGGCCGATGCGCTGCAGGTCGCGCTGAACGACCTGCCGGAGCGGCAGAGACAGGCGGTGGTGCTGCGCCATATCGACGAGCTTGGCAATCCGGAGATTGCCGAGATCATGGGGATCAGCGTCGAGGCGGTGGAAAGCCTGACGGCGCGGGGAAAGCGGGCCCTTGGCGACATGCTGCGGGGTCGGAAGGATGAACTGGGGTATTCGGAATGAGCACGACGGGCAAACCTGACGACGAGCTGAGCGCGGCCTTTGCCGCCGCGCGCCGCACCGCGCCCGAACCGGATGCCGATTTCCTGGCGCGGGTGCTGGGCGATGCGGAGGCGGTGCAGGACAGGTTGAACGAGGCGGAGGTGGCAGAACGCGAGGCGACACGGCGACGCGGGGCGCGCGCCTCTGTCGGTTGGCGCGGTGTGTTCCGGGCATTGGGCGGCTGGCCCGCGGTCACCGGGTTGAGCGCCGCCGCCATCACCGGGCTGTGGTTGGGCGTGGCGCCGCCGGACGGGGTAAGCGCCACGGCGCAGCTGGTCTGGGGCGAGGATATCACCCTGGCCCTTCAGCCCGACATCGGAACAGAACTTTTCCCGGACGAGGAGGGATGAGTATGAGCGACGAGACTGAAACCGGGCCGCGCACGGGGGCGCCGCGCTGGATGCGCGTGCTGCTGGTGGTGTCGCTCGCGCTCAATTTGCTTGTCGTGGGGGCCGCGGCCGGGTTTGCGATCAAAGGCGGACCGAAGATGCGCGGCGGTCCCCCGGGGGGCATGGGCGCGATGCACCGGGCGCTGAGCGAAGAGGAGCGCAGTGACCTCAAAAAGCAGATGATCCGGAACTTTCGCGGCAGGAAGGACGAGCGCGAGGCGTTCCGGCAGGAAATGACCGGACTGGTCACGTTGCTGCGTGCCGAAGAGTTCGATGCCGGCGCCGCGGCTGACGGGATGGCACGGGTGCGGGCGCTTTTTGATGACCGGGTCGCCGCGGCGCAGACGCTGCTGATCGCCTATTGGGGCGAGATGAGCCCGGCGGACCGTGTCGCCTATGCCGATCGGCTGGAGCAGGAATTGCAGCGGCGGCGTCGCTGAGGCCGGTGCCGCGGCGTCTTCCGTCAGGCGGCAGATAACTGGGAAAACGTGACGGTATCGCGCCCGCCGGACTTTGCCGCGTACAGCGCGTGGTCGGCCTCGGCCACCATCGCCTCGGGGTCGAACCGGTCCGCGAGGCGGGCGGGATTGGCCACCGTGGCGCCGATGCTGACGGTCAGCGAGACGGGCGTCTCGACCCCGGGCAGGGCAATAGCGGTCTGGCGCACGGTCTGGCACAGGTGCATGGCCATCGCGCGGGCGGCCGCGATCCCCGACTGGGGCATCAGCACCAGGAACTCCTCGCCGCCGATGCGCGACAGGCTGTCGCCGGGGCGCAACGCGTCGCGCAGAGCGTGGGCGATGCGGGTCAGGGCCCGGTCGCCCGCGGCGTGACCGTAGGTGTCGTTGACCGCCTTGAAGTGATCGAGGTCCGCGACCATCACCGCGAAGGTCTGCCCGCTGCTGCGGGCCGTGTCGATCATCCGGGTCATCTGCGACAGTGCGTAGCGGCGGTTGTAAAGCCCGGTCAGCGGGTCGGTGACCGCCGCGTGCAGGCCCGTGCGCAGCCGGGCCTTCTGCATGTCGTCGGCCTGTTTCGACTTTAGCAGCTTGTCCAGGCGCAGGGTGATTTCGCGCGGGTCGGCGTCGTGAGTGGCGATGTCGTGCACCCCGAGGTCCAGCACCTTTGCGGCCAGCGTGTCATCGGCGGGGTCGATCAGGGCAAGCACCCTTGATTGGCGGGTCTGCGGTGCGCTGCAAAGCTCGGCCAGGTGGACCAGGGCGGGCTCGCCCGCGCTCGCAGGCAGAAAGACCAGCAGAACGTCGGGCGATGCATGCATTCTGGTAAGCGGACCGGACGGGCCCGTGCGGAGCATTTCGAACCGGTGCGGGGTGGCTTGGGCGAGGCGGCGGCACAGGGTCTGGTCCCGCGCGGCGCCGGTATGCAGCGCCGCGATCAGGCCCCGCGCGGCGAAGCCCGCCTGCGCCTCGGCGAAACCGAGTGCCTCGGCGGTGTCGTTGGTCAGATCAAGATCAGCCTCGACCGGGGCATGGCGCGACATGGAGCGCAGTCGCGCCAGCAGCGTCTTTTCGCAGAAAGGTTTGGGCATCACGTCAGCCGCGCCGGCCTGCAGCAAGTCGATCCGAAGCTGCGGCGTGCCGGCGGCGGTCAGGACCAGCACCGGCAGCCGGTCACAGCCGGTCAGGGCATGAATGTCGCGGATCAGGTCGCACGCGTTACGGTCGGGCAGATCGTCGGACATCAGGACCGCCTGCGGCTTGTCGCGAAGGATCGACGCGACCGCCTCTTTCGCGGTCCCGACCTGCGCAACGCTGAAATAGGCCGCCGACAGCTTGACCTTCAACACGATGCGATTGGTCGCAAGACCATCGACGATGAGAATGGTGCCTGACATGTGCCGAGGCCTTTCCGACTTGTCCTTTCCGATGGCTAGACTATCCCTGTGATTGGTTAAGAAAACCTTGCCGGGAGTTAATCAAAATGGCCGATCAGCGAGAAGTCGCCGAGACTGTCGCGCTCAAGGCGCTAGGCTGGATCGCAGGTCATGAGAACCTGCTGGACGTGTTCATGGGGGCCACGGGGGCAGGGCAGGATGATCTGCGATCTGGTGCGCAAGACCCTGACTTTCTTGCGTCTTTGCTGGATTTTATCCTGATGGACGACGCTTGGATCATGGAGTTCAGCGAGGCCGCGAACGTGCCGCCCGAGGCGGTTGTCGAGGCCCGCGCGGCGCTTCCTGGCGGAGTTCAGACCCATTGGACATAAATTAATTTTGAGGACCATAAGGTGAACAAACCCGCAAGAAAGATTGATGGGCTGCTGTTTGACAAGGATGGCACGCTGTTTGATTTTCATACCACCTGGAGCACATGGGCCGGAGGGCTGATCGAGGATCTGGCCGACGGCGATGTTGCTGTCAGGGCCAGGCTGGCGTCGGAAATGCACTACGATCTTGGTGCCATGCGTTTCGCGCAGACGAGCCCGATCATCGCGGGCACCAACCGCGAGGCAGCGGAATGCGTGGCGCGCGCCTTGCCAGACCGCGAGGTGGCCGACCTGGAACTTTACCTGATGCAGACCTCGGCCACGGCGCCGCAGGCCGAAGCGGTGCCGCTGGCGCCATTCCTGTCTTCGCTGAAGGCAGAGGGCATCGCGCTTGGCGTCGCCACCAACGACACCGAGTATGGCGCCCGCGCCCATCTGGGCGAAGCCGATGTCACCGGGTTCTTCGATTTCATCGCCGGGTTCGATTCCGGCCACGGGGCCAAGCCGGATCCGGGGCCGTGCCTGGCGTTCGCCCGGGCCACCGGACTGTCCCCGGCGCGGGTCGCGATGGTGGGTGACAGCACCCATGACCTGATCGCGGGGCGTGCGGCGGGGATGCAGACGATCGCGGTTCTGACCGGCCCGGCAGGCTCGGACGAATTGCGCCCCCATGCCGATGTTGTCCTCACTGATATCGGGCAGATCCCGGCCTGGATGACAGCGTGAGCGCAGGTTTGTCCCGGGGCATTCTTCTGGCGCTTTTCGGCACGCTGGTGCTGACGCCCGATGCGATGCTGATGCGGCTGTCGGGCATGGAAGGTTTCCAGATGACCGGATGGCGCGGGCTTTTCATGGGCACGATGATGGTGCTGGCCTGGGCCGGACTCAGCCGGGACAGGGCCGGCGACATCGCCCGGCTGATGAGCGGGCCGGGAATGTTGATCGTGGCGGCGCAGGTTCTGAACTCGATGCTGTTCTGCCTTGGCATTGCTTCGGCCCCGGCGGCGATGGTGCTGATGGGTGTGGCCGCGGTGCCGGTCTTTTCCGCCCTACTGAGCCGGGTGGTGACCGGCGAGGCGACATCGGCGCTGACCTGGGCGGCCATCGCGACGGTGATGACGGGGATCGGCATTGCGGTTCTGGGCGGCGGGCATGGCGACGTGGCGCTGAACTGGGCGGCTGCGACGGGGGCGGTCTTTGGTCTTGGTGTGGCGTTTGTGCTGGCGCTGAACTTCGTGACGGTGCGCGCCAGCCCCGAGTTGCCGATCCTGCTGGCCATCGGGGTCGGTGCGTGGATCGCGGGTGTGCTCGGCTGGTCGCTGACCGGCGTCGAGGCGATGTTTCAGGGCCGGGTCTGGGCCATGGCGATCACCGGGGGCGTGGTGCTGCCCGTGTCGTTTTTCATGCTGTCGCTGGCGGCACGGCACACGCTGGCGGCCAACGTCAGTCTGCTGATGCTGCTGGAAACGGTGCTGGGGCCGCTGTGGGTTTGGATCGGCGTGGGCGAGCGGCCGACCGTGGCGATGCTGGTCGGTGGTGCCATCGTTGTGGGCAGCCTTGCCATCTACCTGTCGATCCTGCGGCGGCGGGCGGCGCTAATCGTTCCACGGTAGTTCACCAGCGACAGGTTCTGTCGCAAAGCGGCAAACCAGCCGACGCGCGCGGTGATTGCATGAAAGAGCCCTTCGAGGAGACTCATCATGCCAGAGACAGCCACACGCAGGAAACGCAGCGGCGGACGGGCCGGAAACGCGACACGCCGAGGTACGGCCGTCATCGACCAGATGCCCTGGAACCCGCCGATCAACATTGACCGACCGGTCGAACCGCTGACGGACGAGGGCATCCAGGCAATCCACGATGGTGCGATGCGCATTCTGGAAGAGATCGGGATCGAGTTTCTGAACGCGGAGGCGGTCGAGATCCTGCGCGGCACGGGCGGTTGCGACATCAACGGCGAGAACGTGCGGATGGGCCGCGATTTCGTGATGGAGATGATCGCCAAGGCGCCGAGCGAGTTCACCATCACCCCGCGCAACCCGGATCATGCGATCACCATTGGGGGGCGGCATCTCAATTTCGGCAATGTCTCGTCACCGCCCAGCTATTGGGATATGGGCATAGGCCGCAAGGTGACAGGCACGCGGGAGATGTGCGCCAACCTGCTGAAACTCAGCCAGTACTTCAACTGTATCCACTTTGTCGGTGGCTATCCGGTGGAGCCGCAGGACGTGCATGCCAGCGTACGGCATCTGGATGTGCTCTATGACAAGCTGACGCTGACGGACAAGGTCGCGCACGCCTATTGCCTGGGCAAGGAGCGGGTCGAGGACGTGATGGAGATGGTGCGTATCGCGGGCGGGCTGACAGACGCGGAATTCGAAGCCAGCCCGCACATGTATTCCAACATCAACTCCACCTCGCCGTTGAAGCATGACTTCCCGATGCTGGACGGCTGGATCCGGCTGGCGAAGCGGAACCAGGGGCTGGTGGTGACGCCCTTCACGCTGGCCGGGGCGATGGCGCCGGTGACGATGGCGGGCGCCGTGGCGCAATCACTGGCCGAGGGGCTGTGCGCGATCGTGCTGGCGCAGGCGATCCGGCCCGGCGTAGGCTGCGCCATCGGCACGTTCACCAGCAATGTCGACATGAAATCGGGCGCGCCTGCGTTCGGGACGCCGGAATACATGCGCGCGACGCAGATGACCGGGCAATTGGCGCGGTTCTATGGCCTGCCGATGCGGGCATCGGGCGTGTGTGCGGCGAACGTGCCGGACGGACAGGCGGTATGGGAGACCTCGAACAGCCTGTGGTCGGCGGTGCAGTCGGGGGCGAACATGGTCTACCACGCCGCCGGCTGGCTGGAAGGCGGGCTGATCGCCAGCCCGGAGAAATTCGTGATGGACTGCGAGATCCTGCAGCATATCCAGCGCTACATGGACCCGCAGCTGACGGCGACAGGGCCGGACGAGATTGCCGTCGACGCGGTGCGCGAGGTGGGCAACCAGGGCCATTTCTTCGGTATTCAGCACACGCAGGACCGTTACACGACTGCGTTCTACCAGCCTTTCCTGAGCGATTGGCGGAATTTCGAGGCGTGGGAGGCGGCGGGCGGCGTTTGGACGCCACAGCGCGCGCACCAGGTGTTCCGGGACATCGTCGCGGGGTTCGAGGCGCCGCCCATGGACGAGGCGGTGCGCGAAGAGCTGTCAGCCTTCGTGGCCAAGCGCAAGGAAGAAGGCGGCGCGCCGACTGATTTCTGAGCGCCGTGCAGATCCGGATGAGTATTTTATTAAAGACAAATTGAAACGTTCAAGGCTTCTTAATTCGGTTGTGCAAATGCTTGACTGAATTCGGGAGCACAGGATGCATGGGCTGATCAACCGGGCCATAGAATTGTTTCTGCGGGATACCTACGGGCAGGAGGCGTGGGAAGAGATCGCGCGCCGGGCGGACCTCGCGCCGCCGGAATTCGAGGCGATGCTGGATTACCCGGACGCGGTGACTGCCGATGTGCTTGCGCAGGCCGCGCAGCTTCTGGACAAGGCCGAGGCCGAGATCCTGGAGGATATCGGAACCTACCTGGTCTCGCACCCCACCGCCGAGGCGCTGCGGCGGCTGTTGCGGTTTTCCGGCGCGGATTTTACCGATTTCCTGCATTCTCTGGACGACTTGCCGGCGCGGGCGCGGCTGGCAGTGCCGCAGCTGGAATTGCCGCCCGTCGCGCTGATGGATCATGGGCAACAGATGTTCTCGGTCACGGTCGGAAAACTGGGGACGGCGGACTTTGCCTTCGGTCACTTTTTGCTGGGGCTGTTGCGGGCCATGGCAGATGATTACGGCGCGCTGGTTCTGCTGGAGCACAAGGGGTGCCGCGATGGTGTCGAAACCATCGATGTTCAACTGTTGGAAACGGCGTTTGCAACCGGCCGCAGTTTCATTTTGGGCGCCGCCGGATGAGGACCGGTGCGATCGACACCCTGGTGGCGCTGCTGGACGTGCTGTGCCCGATGCATCTGATCCTGGATGCCATGGGGCGCATCACGCACGCAGGTCCGACGGCTGCGAAGGTGCTGGACAGCAAGGCGTTGACCGGGCGCGATTTCTTCGATCTTTTCGAGGTCAGGCGTCCGCGGCTTGATCCCGGTGTGCCGGGGCTGTGTGCAGTGGCGGGGCGGCGGCTGCATTTCGTATTGCGCGGTCCCGCCGAGACCGAGCTGAAGGGCGTTGCGGTGCCGTTGCCCGAGGACCGGGCGCTGGGCCCGCCGGGCGGTGTGATTGTCGACCTGAGCTTCGGCATCGGTGTCATCGACGCGGTGGGCCGGCACGACCTGCGCAGTGCGGATTTCGCGGTGACGGACCTGGCGGTGGAAATGCTGTACCTGGCCGAGGCCAAGGCGGTGGTGACCGACGCCTGGCAGACACTGAACCAGCGATTGCAGGGCGCCAAGGCCGTGGCGGAACAGGAAGCCTATACCGATACTCTGACCGGCCTGCTAAATCGCCGCGCGCTGGACCCCGTGATGCGGCGGCTGATCGCTGGCGGGCAAGAGTTTGCCCTGATGCATCTGGACCTCGATTACTTCAAGTCGGTGAACGACACGCTGGGCCACGCGGCGGGTGACCACGTGCTGCGGCGCGTGGCGCAGATCCTGCTCGAGGAAACCCGAGACGGGGATACGGTGATCCGCACGGGCGGCGACGAGTTCGTGCTGATTTTCGCCGAGCGCACTTCGGAGGCGGAGCTGTCGCGCCTGACCGGGCGGCTGATCCGGCGGCTGGAGGCACCGATTGCCTTCAACGGCGAGGTCGCGCGGATATCGGGCAGCATCGGCACGACGCGCAGCAGCTCCTATGCCACGCCGCGGCTGGCGGTGATGATGGATGATGCCGACCTTGCGCTTTACGCCGCCAAGCAGGCCGGACGTGGGCGCCACGTGGCCTTTACGTCCGCCCTGCGCGACGCGGTCGAGATGCGCTCTGTCGGCGCGGTGCCCCCAGTCTGAACCGCCCCGGGGCCTTGCGCGGCATGGCCGCGCCCGCTAACGAATGACCGGCGGAACGGGGCAGCGGGGACGACACACGCATGGCACGGGTTTTCATCACCGGGACAGCCGGTTTTATCGGATACCACCTGGCGCAGCTGCTGCTGGACGAGGGGGTCGTCGTGCATGGCTTTGACGGCATGACCGATTACTACGACGTGTCGCTGAAGGCGCGGCGGCACCAGATGCTGTTGCAGTCCCCCAATTTCACGGCGACCGAGGCGATGCTGGAAGATGTCGCAGCGCTGGACAGGGCCGTGGACGCCTGCGCGCCGGATATCATCGTGCACCTGGCGGCGCAGGCGGGCGTGCGCTACAGCCTGGAAAACCCGCGCGCCTATATCGAGGCGAACGTGGTCGGCACCTTCAATGTGATGGAGGCGGCAAAACGTCACGCGGTCCGGCATCTGCTGATGGCCTCGACCAGTTCGGTCTACGGGGCAGAGACCGACATGCCCTATGCCGAGACGCAGAAGGCCGACACGCCGATGACGATCTACGCCGCCACCAAGAAGGCGACCGAGGCGATGGGGCATTCCTATGCCCATCTGTGGAACTTGCCGACAACGATGTTCCGGTTTTTCACGGTCTACGGGCCTTGGGGGCGCCCGGACATGGCGCTTTACAAGTTCGTGGATGCGATTCTGGAGGGGCGGCCGATCGATGTCTATAACCACGGAGAGATGTACCGTGACTTTACCTATGTCACTGACCTTGTGCGCGGAATTCGCCTGTTGATGGACGCGGCCCCGGTACGGCCCGACGACCCCGAGG
Organism: Roseovarius sp. THAF9; assembly: GCF_009363715.1. Taxonomy (NCBI): domain Bacteria; kingdom Pseudomonadati; phylum Pseudomonadota; class Alphaproteobacteria; order Rhodobacterales; family Roseobacteraceae; genus Roseovarius; species Roseovarius sp. THAF9. Next base: position 2,608,484 of record NZ_CP045404.1, on the reverse strand, counting down.
CAATTGCGGAGGGCGACAGCCTGTCGCCTGTGGCACCCTATCGCGTGGTCAATATCGGAAATTCCAAAACGGTGCGCCTGACGGATTTCGTCGATGCCATCGAGGCGGCGCTGGGCATGACCGCCGAGCGCAACCTGATGGAGATCCAAAAGGGCGACGTGCCGGCCACCTGGGCCGATGCCAGCCTGTTGCAAAGCCTGACGGGGTACAGCCCGGATACCGACGTGCGCGACGGTGTCCGCCAGTTCGTGGCGTGGTTTCGGGACTATTACGGAAAATAATCCCGTCACGTTCATGGCCGGGTCCTGAAATTGGCAATGGTCAATCGGGCCTGTTCGCGTTAGGGGGACGCTCGCGCGAAAAATACCAATCAGGATAGCCCCCCGTGAAACGCACCTTGCTGGCCGACTGGGCCAAACGCTTCGATTTGTCCGATCTCAGCCTTCTGCCGGAGGAAAAGCTGAGCGTGTCACGGTTGCGGATCGAGCTGCTGGCCGGGTTGACCGTGGCGCTGGCGCTGGTGCCCGAGGCAGTGGCCTTTGCCTTCGTCGCCGGGGTGCATCCGCTGGTGGGGCTTTACGCGGCCTTCATCGTCGGCCTGATCACGGCCTTGATCGGTGGACGGCCCGGTATGATCAGCGGGGCCACCGGCGCGCTGGCCGTGGTAATGGTGTCTTTGGTGGCGCAGCATGGGGTCGAGTACCTGTTTGCCACGGTGGTCCTGATGGGGATCTTGCAGATCACGGCGGGGGTGCTGCGTTGGGGCAAGTTCATCCGCCTTGTACCGCACCCGGTGATGCTGGGCTTTGTCAACGGGCTGGCCATCGTGATTTTCCTCGCACAGCTGGGCCAGTTCAAGGTGCCCGGTACGATGGAGAATACCGGCCACGGGATGAGTGGCGGCGAATGGCTATCGGGTGCGCCGCTTTACACCATGCTCGCGTTGGTTGCGCTGACCATGGCGGTGGTCTGGTTGATGCCGCGGGTGACCAAGGCGATCCCGGCGCCGCTGGCCGGGATCGGGCTGGTGGCTGCGATCGTGCTGATCTTCGGGCTGGACGTGCCGCGGGTGGGGGACCTTGCCTCGATCGAGGGCGGGTTGCCGGCCTTTCATATCCCGACCGTTCCGCTGACGCTGGAGACGTTCGAGATCATCCTGCCCTACGCGGTGATCCTGGCCGCGATCGGCCTGATCGAAAGCCTGCTGACGCTGAACCTGGTGGGCGAGATGACCAACCGGCGCGGTGGCGCCAGCCAGGAATGCATCGCGCAGGGCGTGGCCAACACCGTGACCGGCTTTTTCGGCGGCATGGGCGGCTGTGCCATGATCGGGCAGTCGATCATCAACGTGAAATCGGGCGGGCGGACGCGCATCGCCGGGATCTGCGCGGCGGTGTTCCTGCTGATCTTCATCCTGTTCGCCGCTCCGCTGATCGAGCAGATTCCGCTGGCCGCGCTGGTGGGCGTGATGTTCATGGTGGTGATCGGGACGTTTGCCTGGAATTCGCTGCGGATCTTGCGCAAGGTGCCCCTGTCGGACGCGTTGGTGATCGTGCTGGTGACGGTGGTGACGGTGCAATACGACCTGGCCATCGCCGTGGTCGTAGGGGTGATCGTCTCGGCGCTGACTTACGCGTGGAACAACGCCAAGCGCATTCACGCCATCACCGGCAAGGAAATGGACGGCACCAAGGTGTATCGCGTGCAGGGGCCGCTGTTTTTCGGCTCGGCCAGCGGTTTCGTGGAATTGTTCGACCTTGAGAACGACCCCGACAAGGTGATCGTGGACTTTGCCGAGAGCCGGGTCGTGGACCAGTCGGCGTTGCAGGCCATCGAGGCCGTGGCGGGCAAATACCTGGCCGCGGGCAAGCGGGTGCAGCTACGCCATCTGACACGGGATTGCCACCGCATGCTGAACAAGGCCGGGCACCTGATGGTCGACAGCGACGATGACCCCGATTACGGGCTGGCCGTGGATTACGACGTGAAGACCGGGGTTCTTGGCGGGGGGCATTGAGGGTCTGCCGGGGCGGGGTGCTTGGGTTTTCACCCACCCTAAGCGATGTTGAGTCCCGGACTTGATCCGGGATCTCTGTTATCGAAGTCCCGGAACGCTGTAGAGCCTGTAGCCTGAGCGCGGAATCAAGGCCGAAGGCCGCCGCGCCATCGCCGGCCCCCTCCCTTGGGGTGGCGATTGGTTTGCCCGGATTTCGCCGATCTAGGCTCATAAGGACTTGGCAAATATAAAGTGCTGCTGAACGGCTGTAGTATCGCCACCCCGGGGGGCAGCGATGGCGCGGCTCAGCTTTCTCCCGGACGCGCGATGGCGAATTTCTCGCGCACCACCGTGTAATCCTTGTAGCCCATCCGCGCGAGCGGGTTGAAGCTGAGCACGTCGAAGATGCCGTCCTTCAGGCAATCGTCGCGCATATAGACGCCGGTGACCTCACCGAACACCACCTTGTTGGCCTCGCCCGGCAGATCGACGATCCGCGTCAGCTTGCATTCCAGTGCTGCTGGCGCGGCGGCCACCCGCGAGCAGGCAATGGTCTCGCAGGCCGCACGCTCGATCGCGGCATCGGTGAACTCGTCGGTCTCCATCGGCCAAGGGCCCGAGGTCTGGTTCATCGCGTCGCGCAGGGCGTATTCCACGATGTTGACGCAAAACACGCCGGTGTCGCGGATATTGGCGACGCTGTCCTTTGTGTCGCCCCGGTCGGGTTTGGTCGAGGTTGAGGAAAACATCACCTGCGGCGGCACGTAGGCCACGGCGTTGAAGAAGGAATAGGGGGCGAGGTTTTCCGCGCCGTCGCTGCCACGGGTCGAGATCCAGCCGATGGGGCGGGGCGCGACGATGGCGTTGAACGGGTTGTGCGGCAGGCCGTGGCCGTCTTCGGGGCGGTAGAACATGAGCGTCCTTCGGGGCTGTTTGCGATTGCGTTTGGACATAGGCCTACCCGCGTGCTAGGCGACGATCCACCTGTTTTTCGAAGGATAAAGCGCCTGTGTACAACCTGCGCCGAGAGACACGCGAGGATTGGTGGGAGGTCGAGGCGCTTTATGACCTGTGCTTTGCGCCCGGGCGCGAGGCGCTGTCGTCCTACCGGTTGCGCGAGGGCGTGGCGCCGGTGGCGGCGCTGTGTTTGGTGGCGCGGGACGCGGAGGACATCCTGGCCGGGGCGATCCGGGTCTGGCCGGTGCGGATCGGCGCGGCCCGCGCGTTGCTGGTCGGGCCCATCGCCGTGCACCCGACACGGCAGGGCGAGGGGCTGGGCGGATACTTGATCCGCGAGACGCTGAAGATCGGGCAGGAGGCCGGGTGGGACCGGGCGATGCTGGTGGGCGACGCGCCCTATTACGAGCGGTTCGGTTTCAGTCGGCTGCACAAGGTGAAGATGCCGCCGCCAACCAACCCCGAGCGGGTGCTTGGCATGGAATTGATCCCCGGTGCATGGCAGGGGATTGCCGGCAAAGTCACGCGTGCGGCTTGAAAAAGCGGGCGGGGTGCCCGATCTTTTGACCATGGGAAAGAAAACCTATTCCGAGATCCTGCCGGCGGCGATAGATGCGACCGCGGTGGAGGCGCGCCTGAAGGCATTGGCCGAGCGGCATCGGCGGGCCGGAAACGTCGGCATCCAGGTGCTGAACATGGTCGGCGGACAGGCCGAGGGGCTGTTGTCGCGGCTGCCGGTGCCGGTACGGTCGCGGCTGGACGACAGCACCGAGCGGGCGCTGCGGATGGCGATGGAGACCGCGCATCGCTCGCGTGGTTACTTTCCGGACAGTCCCGGCTGGATGAGCCGTGCGATGACGACGGCGATGGGCGCGGCGGGCGGCGCGGGCGGGCTGCCCACGGCGCTGGCGGAACTGCCCGTCACGACCACGGTGCTTTTGCGCGCAATCCAGGATGTGGCTGCGGAATACGGCTTCGATCCGGACGAGCCGGGCGTGCAATATGACTGTATCAAGGTCTTTGCCGCGGCGGGGCCGCTGGACCATGACGATGGCAGCGATCTTGCGTTTCTCAGCACGCGGGTTGCGGTGACGGGCAAGGCGGTACAGGCGCTGGTGGCGAAGGTCGCGCCAAGGCTGGCCACGGTTCTGGGCCAGAAGCTGGCTGCACAAACGGTACCCGTGCTGGGCGCGGCGGCGGGGGCGGCGACGAATTATGCCTTCACCAGCTATTACCAGCAGATGGCCCATGTGCATTTCGGGCTGCGCCGTCTGGCGATAGAGGCCGACCGCGATCATGCCGAGCTGCTGGAAGACTTTCGCGATCTGGTGGAGCTTCCGAGCGTCAAGCGCGCCTGAGGGGCGGGGCCGGGCCCGAGAAAATTCGTACGAATTTTCTGGGGCTCAGAGCTTGCCCTTGAGATAATCCATCACCGCCGGGCGCACGGATTGGTCGCCCGCGTTGCGCACGCCGTCGATCACCGCGAAAAGCTCGCCCAGGTCGATGCGGCGCAGGATGGATTTCACCGGCCCGATAGAGGCGGGGCGCATCGACAGGCTGCGCAGGCCGATGGCCGCCAGGCAGGCGGCCTCGACCGGGCGGCCGGCATCCTCGCCGCAGAAGCTGAGTGGCGTGTCATGCGCCTCGCAGCGCTTCACGATGGATTCGATGAAGCTGAGGAAGCTGACATTCAGCGTGTCGTAGCGTCGCCGGACAAGCTCGTTCTCGCGGTCGGCGGCGAAGAAGAACTGCTTGAGATCGTTGCCGCCGATCGAGAGGAAATCGACTTCCTTGTAGAAAGAGTCCGGCGCGAAGGCCAGTGACGGCGTTTCCAGCATCGCGCCGACCTCGATCTCGGAGGGCAGGGGGTGGCCCAGAATGCGCTCGCGTTCCAGAGCCTTGTTCATCTCGGCGTTCGCGGCGGAAAACTCCTCCCGCTGGGCGACGAAGGGGAACATGACCGACAGCGGGCGCCCCTTGGCGGCGCGCACGAGCGCCTGAAGCTGCATGCGCATCACGCCGGGCTTGTCGAGCGCGACGCGTACCGCGCGCCAGCCAAGTGCGGGGTTGGGTTCGTCCACCACCTTCATGTAGGGCAGCACCTTGTCCGAGCCGATGTCGAGCGTGCGGAAGCAGACGCGCTTGCCCTTGGCGGCGTCCATGACGTGGGCATAAAGCTCGCTCAGTTCCGACCGGCGCGGCATGTGGGCGCGCACGAGGAACTGAAGCTCGGTCCGGAAAAGGCCGACCCCCTCGGCACCGGAGCCTTCGAGGCTGGGCAGGTCGGCCATGAGGCCGGCGTTCATGTGCAGGGCAAGCCGGGTGCCGCAGAGTGTTTCCGCTGGCTTGTCTCGGATCGAGGCGTAGCGTTCCTGGGCCTGCGCCTGCATCGCCATCTTGTCGCGGAAGGCTGTGACCACGTTTTCGTCGGGGCGCAGGTGGACGATGCCCTGGTCGCCGTCGACCATCACGAAGTCACCGTTCAGCGCCTCGTTGGTGATGCGGCTGGCGTGGATCACAAGCGGGATGGCAAGCGCGCGGGCCACGATGGCGGCGTGGGAGCCGACGGAACCTTCTTCGAGGACGATTCCGCGCAGGCGGCGCCCGTAATCCAGCAACTCGCCGGGCCCGATGTTGCGCGCAATAAGGATAGGGTCGTCGGGCATTTCCGCGCCGGTTTCCGAGCCCTGTCCGGTGAGGATCCGCAGGAGGCGGTTGCTGAGGTCATCGAGGTCATGCAGCCGGTCGCGCAGGTAGGGATCGGTGACCTGGGTCATGCGGGCGCGGGTGGTGGATTGTTCCTTTTCAACCGCCGCCTCGGCCGACAGGCCACGTGCGATGTCCTCTTCCATCCGCTTCATCCAGCCCTTGGAGTTGGCGAACATGCGGTAGGCTTCGAGCACCTGAAGCTGTTCCTTGTCGCCGGTGGCCGCTGTGCTGAGCATGCGGTCGACACCGACGCGCAGGGCGTCCACGGCTTCTGCGAGGCGCTCCAACTCGCGGGTGGGGTCCTCGGCGATCGGGTTGGTCACGACGACGCGGGGTTCGTGCAGCCAGACATGGCCCTGTGCCGCCCCTTCCTGGGCGATACCGCCGCGGAACAGCACCGGCTGTTGATGGCGGGCTGACATGGCCGCGCCCTCGCCGACGAAGGCGCCCAGTTCGGCCATCTCGGCGATGACCATGGCGACGACCTCGACCGCGTACAGCTCTTCGTCGGAATATTCGCGGGACTGTTTCGATTGAACGACCAGCACGCCCAAGGTTTCGCCCAGCCGTTGAACCGGCACGCCCATGAAAGAGCAATAGGCCTCTTCGCCGGTTTCCGGCATGTAGCGAAAGCCGGGTGCGGCGGGGGCGTCATCGGTGTTGATCACCTTGCCGGTGCGGGCGACGCGGCCCACGAGGCCTTCGCCAAGCTTCATCCGGGTCTGGTGCACGGCATCGCGGTTGAGACCCTCGGTGGCGCACAGCTCGAGCGTCTGCTCGTCTCGGAAGAGGTAAATCGAGCACACCTCTGTGCGCATTTCCTCGGCGATAAGCGTGGTGATCGCGTCCAGGCGCGCCTGTCCGGCGGCGTCTTCGGCCATGAGCGCACGCAGGCGCGAGAGCATCTGGCGGCTGTCAGTCTCGATCTGATCGCCGGAAGGTGTCATGGCGTTCGGAAGCCTTTCCATGGGGCCGTTCTGGCCGGGAGCCGGAACGGTTAAATCACAGGTTGCGGGCATTGTGAAATGGCAATGTCACCCGGCGGCGCGCGATGCGGCAAAGCGCGGGCAAATGCCCGGATATCGTCATTATTTCGCCAGCGCGTCTTGGTAAAGCGCATTAAGTGAGCCTGCGTTCGCCAGACAGGAAAGGTCACTATGCCGATACCATTGCCGCGCCGCGGATCGCCGCAGCACTATCGTTTAGCGGTCGTTTATGTCGTCCTGTTCGTTCTGGTAGCAGGCGCGGCCCTGTCGCATGACCAGTCGGTGAGCCCGACGGGACGTGGCGCCGAGCTTGAGCGGTTGATCGGCGTGATGCTGGACCGGCTGGGCGCGGCGACGACCGTGCTGGTGTTCGCCGGGGTGGCGTCGGTGGGTGTCCTGTTTCACCTGGCACTGGCGCGGCGGCCCTGAGGCCGCGCGCGGGCTCAGGCGGTCTTGTCCAGCTCGAACGCGTCGTGCAGCGATTGCACGGCCAACTCCATGTACTTGCGGTCGATCAGTACCGAGATCTTGATCTCGGAGGTCGAGATGACCTTGATGTTGATCCCTTCGTCCCGCAGCGTCTGGAACATCTTGGCGGCGACGCCCGATTGGCTGCGCATGCCGATGCCCACTGCCGAGATCTTGGCCACGTTGGTGTCTGCCACGAGGTCGTGAAAGTTGATCTCGCCCCGATCCTTGGCGCCCTGCAGGGCCTTCTCGGCGCGCGCCACCTGGTTGGTGGGGCAGGAGAAGGTCATGTCGGTGCGGCCTTCCTCGGAAATGTTCTGGATGATCATGTCGACGTTGACGCCGGCATCCGACAGGGGGCCGAAGATTGCGGCGGCGATGCCGGGGCGGTCGGCGACCGAGATAAGCGTCATTTTCGCCTCGTCGCGGGAATAGGCAATGCCGTTGACCACGTTTGATTCCATGATTTCCTCCTCGGCGCAGACCAGCGTTCCTGCGTCGTCCGATTGTTCCTCGAAACTTGATAGCACGCGCAGGCGCACGTTGTAGCGCATCGCTAGCTCGACCGAGCGGGTCTGAAGGACCTTGGCCCCCAGGCTGGCCAGTTCCAGCATCTCCTCGAAGGCGATGCGGTCGAGCTTGCGCGCCTTGTCGGTAATGCGCGGGTCGGTGGTGTAGACGCCGTCGACGTCCGTGTAGATGTCGCAGCGCTCTGCCCCGAAGGCGGCGGCGAAGGCCACCGCGGTGGTGTCCGAGCCGCCGCGGCCCAGCGTGGTGATGCGGCCTTCGGGGCTGATCCCCTGAAAGCCTGCGACCACGGCCACCTGCATGCCTTCGCCGAACTTGGCGTTGATGTTGTCGGTTGGAATTTCCTCGATCCGGGCGGCGGAGTGGGACGAGTTTGTCTTGAGCGGCACCTGCCAGCCCTGCCAGCTGCGCGCGGGGATATCCATTTCCTGCAAGGTGAGCGCCATAAGGCCGGCGGTGACCACCTCGCCCGAGCTGACCACGGCGTCGTATTCGCGGGCGTCGTAGAGCGGCGAGATCTCGTCGACCCAGCCCACCAGTTCGTTGGTGCGCCCCGCCATGGCCGAGACGATGACGATCACGTCATAGCCCTTGGCCACCTCGACGCCGACGCGTTTCGCGGCGCGGCGGATGCGGTCGATATTGGCCACCGAGGTGCCGCCGAATTTCATCACGAGCAGGGGCATGGCTGCGTCCTTGGATCAGATCGCAGGTGCTTTACGCGCGTGCGCGGCGAAGGGCAAGAGCCGAGCGTGCGCGCCGCGCGCCCAAGAAAATTCGTACGAATTTTCTTGGGCATTTTCTTTGTGAAAGAAAATGGGGCATAGGTCAGTACGGGTGATCTTTACCATCCCGGGTCTGGAAACATCCGGTGGTGTCGATATCCAGCGCGTCGAACCGCTGAATCAGCCCGGATGCGGCCTCGTCCACGGAAATGTCGGCGCTGTTGCCGCCCATATCCGTACGCACCCAGCCGGGATGATAGATGCCCACGGCCAGCCCCAGCGGGGCGAGGTCCGTGGCGAGGTTGCGCCCGAGGTTCAGTGCCGCGGCCTTGGAGGCGCGATAGATGTAACTGCCGCCGGGGGCGCGTTCGTGACTGGCCATCTGGCTGGAGATAATCGCGATCTTGCCTGCTTGGGCGGCCTGAAGACAGGGCAGAAGGGTCTGCACCGTCAGGAACACGCCGGTGACGTTCGCGGCGAAGCTGTCAGCCCACATTTTGGCCGGATACCCGTCGGGCAGGGTCTCGCCCTTGTCGAGGTAAACGCCGGCATTGCACACCAGCAGGTCAACCGGCGTTCCGTCGAGCCGTGCGGCGAAAGCGCGATGGCTGGCGGGGTCGGTCACGTCGAGCGTGTGGTCGGACCTGGGGTCGCGCGAGGTGCCGGTGACGTTTTCGCCACGCTGACTGAACCGCTCCGCGAGGGCGGCGCCGATCCCGCGGTTGGCGCCTGTGATCACGACATGCATGGGACGTCCTCTTGTAGTGACGGTGAAAACGCTTGCCTCGCGGGAGAGCGAGACAAGGCAAAAGATCAATTCGCTTTGCGGCGCGGCACGAAAGGCAAGGGCAAAACGGGTACGCCATCGTCAATCAGCTTGCGGGCCTCCTCGGGCTTCGCCTCGCCGTGGATGGCGCGGTTGGGGGTCAGGCCATCATGCATGTCGCGGGCCTGCGCCGCGAATTCGAGGCCGACATATTCCGAGTTTTTCTCGATCTGGGTTCTGAGGTCCGCAATGGCTTTGCCACGGGGATCGGTCGGCGCCGAAAGGCGCGATGGTCCAGTGTCGGGGGCGCCCGGTGCCGGAGCCGATGTCGGGGCTGGCACCGGGGCGGCGTCGCGGCTGGCGCGGACCCTGGGGGCCATCAGCGCCTTGGTCACCGAGTCCGAGCCACAAACGGCGCAGGAAACCATGCCGGCGGCGTCGAGTTTGTCGAACGCTTCGGCAGACTGAAACCAGCTTTCGAACTGGTGGTCCTGATTGCATTTGAGGGTGAACTTGATCACCTGGTTGCTCCGCTGCGAAACCCCCCGTGACAATAGGTGGAATGCCGTAAAAATCAAGCCGAGCGAGCGGTTTGCCCGTCAGAGGCGATGGGGGTCGAATGACTTCAGGAGATGCGCCAATTCCGGCTCGCCGACGCGCTTGGCGGCTTTCTTCAGGCTCATCCAACGCCGCTTGCGCTGACCGGCTTCGGGAAAGTCGTTGACCAGTGCATGGACTTTGACGGGATAGACTAGCACGACGCACGGCAGCTTGTCAGCCGCGCCGACGCCCTTGGTATAGGAAAACAGCGCAAGACAGGTGCCGGTGACTTTGCCGCGCACACCGGCCTCTTCCCAGGCTTCGCACAGGGCGCTTTCCCCCGGGGTTTTGCCTTCCATCGGCCAGCCCTTGGGGATGATCCAGCGGCCCGTGCGACGCGACGTGATCAGCAGCACCTGCGGCTTGCCCCCCTTCATGCGGTAGCACAGCGCGCCGAACTGGCTGCGCACATCGCGCTTGTCCGCGATGCGCAGCGAGAGTGGAAGCTGATCTTTGCCCTGTAAGGTCATTGGGGTTTCTCTGGTGCCCACTTGCTCAGACCGGAGTGTATATACGTAGTATAAACATGATTATCGTCGATTCACATGAAATTTCGATGATGGTCCGAAAAAAACACTCCGGATCGTGGCGGCGGGGGCATGTCCCGTACAGTAGACGGGGCATCGGGCGGGTCTTGTGTCGCATCCGCAAGTGCAGGATACTTCGGACATGATACGGATTTTCGGCGTTTTCACAATCATTTGCGCGACTCTTGCCAGCGCCGGGGCGGCACGGTCCGACGCGCCGGTGACGATCTTTGCGGCGGCGTCGTTGCGCGGTGCGCTGGAGGCGGCGCTGGACGGGTCCGGGATCGACGCTCGCGTATCCTATGGCGGGTCGGGGACCATGGCGCGGCAGGTGGCGCAGGGCGCCCCGGCGGACGTGGTGATTCTGGCCAATGTGGCTTGGGTCGATTGGCTGGAAGAGAACGGGCATATTGCGGTTTCGACGCGCACGGACCTGTTGGGCAACCGGCTGGTTCTGGTTGGGCCGCGCGGGGCGGCGGATCTGGGTGAGCTGAACGCCGACACCCTGCTGGAGCGGCTGGATGCGGGGCGGCTGGCCGTGGGTCATACGGAGGCGGTGCCGGCTGGCATCTACGCGCAGGAATGGATGCAGGCGGCTGGCTTTTGGGAAGCACTGCGCCCCCAGCTGGCCGAGACGGAAAATGTCCGCGCCGCGCTTGCCCTCGTGTCGCGCGGCGAGGTGCCGTTGGGCGTGGTTTATGCCAGCGATGCGCAGGCCGATCCGGGGGTGCGGATCCTGGCGCGGATCGACCCGGACACGCACGCGCCGATTGTCTATCCCATGGCATTGGTCACGGGGCGGGACAGCGATGGCGCGCGAGCCGTGCTTGAACATCTGGTTTCCGAAAGAGCCGAAGACGCCTTTGTCGCGCATGGCTTTACGCGTGTCGGGGATTTGCCATGACCCTCGGCCTTGGCGAGGCTGAATGGGCCGCGCTGACGCTGTCTCTGAAAGTGTCGGCGTGGGCCGTGGCGATCAGCCTGCCGCCGGCCATCGCGGTGGCCTGGGTGCTGGCCCGCAAGCGGTTTCCGGGCAAGGCTTTGCTGAGTGCGCTGGTGCATCTGCCGCTGGTTCTGCCGCCGGTGGTGACCGGGTACTTGCTGTTGCTGACATTTGGAATGAACGGCGCCGTTGGCCGGATCCTGGCGGACTGGGGCATCGTGCTGGCCTTTCGCTGGACCGGGGCGGCATTGGCGGCGGGGATCATGGGATTTCCGCTGATGGTGCGGGCGATCCGGCTGGCGATCGAGGCGGTAGATCCCAAGTTGGAAGCGGCGGCCGAGACGCTGGGCGCGGGGCGGGCGGCACGGTTTCGCACAGTGACGCTGCCGCTGATCGCGCCGGGCATCCTGGCGGGGGTCGTGCTGGGTTTTGCCAAGGCGATGGGAGAGTTCGGTGCGACCATAACATTTGTCGCCAACATCCCCGGTGAGACCCAGACGCTGCCCTCGGCGGTTTACGCCTTCCTGCAGGTGCCGGGCGGCGAGGCGTCGGCGATCCGTCTTGTCGTGCTGGCGATCATCGTGGCGCTTGGCGCGGTCCTGGTGTCGGAATGGCTGGCCCGGCGCGTGGCGCGGCGCATCGGGCAGGAGACACCGCGATGAGCCTGAGCGTCGAGATCGGGCATCGGTTTCCGGGGCTGGACCTGGATGTGGCGTTCGAGGCCGGCGCGGGGGTGACCGCGCTTTTCGGTCCGTCGGGCGTCGGAAAATCCAGCGTCGTCAATGCCATCGCGGGGCTGTTGCGGCCCGATGCCGGGCGGATCGCGCTGGCCGATACGGTGCTGTTCGATGGCGCGCAAGGCGTGCATCTGCCGGCGGCGCGACGGCGCATTGGCTATGTCTTTCAGGATGGGCGGCTGTTTCCGCATATGAGCGTCGGGGCCAATATCGAATACGGGGCCCGCTTCGCGCCGGGGGGGCTGGACCGGGCAGAGATGGAACGGGTCGTGGCGCTGTTGGGGCTGGAGGCGCTTCTGGAGCGCCGGCCCGGGACGCTGTCGGGGGGCGAAAAACAGCGGGTCGCGCTGGCGCGGGCGTGGTTGTCGCGGCCACGCTTGCTGTTGATGGACGAGCCTTTGGCGGCGTTGGACGAGCCGCGCAAGGATGAGATCTTTCCTTACCTCGAACGGCTGCGCGACGTGGCGCAGGTGCCGATCGTCTACGTGTCGCACAATCTTGCCGAGGTAGCGCGGTTGGCTGATGAACTGGTGGTGATGCAGCGCGGGCAGGTGGTTCTGTCGGGCAGGGCCGAGGCCGTGCTGAGCGACCCCAAGGCGCTGCCGCTGGTGGGAATCAGGGAGGCGGGCGCGATCTTGCCTGCGCGTGTGGCCGAGCACGGGGCCGACGGGTTGAGCCGTTTGACTTTGTCGGGGGGCGAGTTGTTGTTGCCCGGTGTGGTAGCGCCGGAGGGCAGCACGATCCGGCTGAGGGTGCTGGCGCAGGATGTTCTGCTGTCGAAGGCGGCGCCCGAGGGTCTGTCGTCGCATAATGTGCTGCCTGTCGCTGTTATGGCGTTGCATCGCGGGGTGGGGCCGGGCGTTGCGGTACAGCTCCGCGCGGGCGAAGATGTGCTTCTGGCGCGGATCACGCAAATGGCGGCGACCGAGATGGGGCTTGAGCCCGGCATGACCTGCTTTGCGATCCTGAACGCAACCGCGATTCCGCGTGGCAGCATCGGCGGCGCGGCGGGTGTATCGCCGGGGTGAAATCCGACCGTTGACATTTCTGACTAAATCGATCAGAAATATTTGAAGCCAGCCTTCAAGGTCAGCCATCCCCCGAAATCGCAAGCAATGGAGCGCGATCATGCGTGTGATGCCTCACCCCGAAAGTGCTGGCCAAGAGCCGCGGCAAAAACTGATTCCGGAACCCCGATCCTTCACCCTTCTCGATGCCGCGATGACAAGTGGGCTGTGTCTTGACCTGATGTTGGAGCGGCTGTTGCAGACCGCCGGGGAGCCGGGGGCATGATCCGCGCGCAGACAAAGGAGATGCCGCAACTTGTGGCGGCCAGCGAGGCGGGCGAGGCGCATGACACCGCGCATGATGCGCGCGAGCTGACGCGCGGGCAAACGACCGCGCAGATCACGCTGGATGGCAAGGTTTATACTTTGCGGATCACGCGCGCGGGCAAGTTGATCCTGACGAAGTGACGCTCTGGCGTCGGGCCGGGTAAACTATTTTTGTCAGGTTTCTGCTGGCAAGTTCGGCCCGGATGTGGCAGCGAAAGGCGGTTATTTCCACGAGGGACCCGCCGGATGTCGGAAAGCCTGCTGCATCGCCTAGCCTGGATCATCGTCGCGCTCTGCGTGGCGCCGATCCTTGCGTCGGCGCTGGCGGCGTTCACCGGTGACCTGGATACATGGCGCAATGTGCTGTCCAGCGTCCTGCCGCGCTACACCGCGACGACCCTGATTCTGGTGGTGGTGGTGGGCGTGTCCACGGCCGTGATCGGGTCGGTCACCGCGTGGTTGGTGACGGTCTATCGTTTTCCCGGGCATCGATGGCTGGAAATCGCGCTGGCGTTGCCGCTGGCCTTTCCGGCCTATGTGCTGGCCTATGCCTATACCTATCTGCTGGATCATCCCGGCCCGGTGCAGACCCTTTTGCGGGATGTGACGGGATGGGGGCCGCGCGACTATTGGTTTCCCGAGATCCGCAGCCTGGGCGGTGCGGCGCTGATGCTGATCATCGTGCTATATCCGTATGTCTACTTGCTGGCGCGGGCGTCGTTCCGGCAGCAATCGTCGAACGCCTTTCTTGTGGCGCGGACGCTGGGGCAATCGCCGATGAAGGCGTTCTGGCGCGTGGCGCTGCCCATGGCGCGGCCCGCCATCGCGGGGGGCGCGCTTTTGGCGGTGATGGAGACCATCGCGGATTACGGCACCGTGGCCTTTTTCAACGTGCAGACCTTTGCGACCGGCATTTACCAGGCGTGGTTTTCGCTGGGGGATCGGCCCGCGGCGGCGCAACTGTCGTTGTGCCTGCTGATGTTCGCCTTGCTGGTGGCGGGGTTGGAGCGGGCGCAACGGGGCCGCGCGCAGACGGCAGGCCGGGGCGCAAGGTTCGAGGCGCTGGAGAAGCCGCGCCTGACCGGTGGCGCGGGGTGGATCGCGACGCTGGTCTGTGTCGTTCCGGTTCTCTTGGGCTTTATCGTGCCGGTGATCATGCTGGGGACGATGGCCGTGGGCTCGGGCCAGAACCTGTTCGCGGCGCGCTATATCGGGTTCATGCAGAATTCCGTGGTGCTGGCCACGGTGGCGTCGGTGTTGACGGTGCTGGGCGCGATCCTGATCGGTTTTCGCGCCCGGACCCGCCCCACAAAGGGCAGCAAGGCGCTGGTGGTTGGCGCCGGGCTGGGATACGCGGTGCCGGGCGGGGTTATCGCGGTGGGGCTGATGGTGCCGATGGCCGCGCTCGACAACCTGATCGACAGGTTCATGGAAAGCAACTTCGGGATCGACACGGGGCTGCTGATCACCGGGTCGATCTGGTTGATGGTGCTGGCCTACATGACACGGTTCATGGCTGCGGCCCTGAATGCCTATGACAGCGGCATGGCGACGGTGCCGGGGCATTTCGATGCCATTGGCCGGTCTCTGGGGCAGTCGGGGCCAAAGCTGTTGATGCGGGTGCATCTGCCGGTGGCGCGGTCGTCTGTGCTGACGGCGCTCTTGATCGTGTTCGTGGACGTGATGAAGGAATTGCCCGCGACGCTGATCCTGCATCCGTTCAACTTTCAGACGCTGGCGGTGCAGGCGCACCGGTTGGCGGCGGATGAGCGGCTGCACGAGGCGGCGGTGCCGTCGCTGGTACTGGTGGCGTTCGGGCTGTTGCCGGTGATCGTGCTGTGCCGGTCGATCGGACGCGAGGAGCCCGGGCGCCGGGCCGCGCGGCTGGGGGCCGCAGTCAAAGCGGGGTAAAGCGGTTTCGCCGCGGGCTGCGCCCGCGACGACCGGAGCGAGAGGCGCTGCCTCTCGCGCTCTCCGGGATATTTCTGGCCAGAGGAAAAGCTGTGGCAGCGATTGCGCCGGCCCGCGGTGTGGCGGGCCGGGGCATAATCGGTTCAGCTGGTTTGCAGGTAGCTTTCAAGGCTGTCGTCGAGCGCATCCTTCCACGGGGTGTGGTGCGCGGGCGCCTGCTTGTTGGTCATGGGCGAGACATAGCCGTGGTCGCGGAAGGCCATGATGTCCTTCTTCTTGTGCTTTTTCCACGCATAGAACTGCTGGCAGGCCATCTCGAGGTCAAAGCTGGGATAGTCGGTTTCGGCGATCAGCTCCTCGATATAGTCGCCCTGGTAGCGGATGCAGGCGTAATCGTCCTCGAGCGCATCCTCGTCGGCCTGGCGCTTTTTCCAGTCGGCCTCCATCGTGGCTTTGTCGGGCAGGGCGATCTTGCCCATGATGCAGTCGCGCACCCACCAGGCCTGGGCGTCGAACATGTTGAAGGTGAACCACTGGTCCTGCATGCCGAGGTAGAACATCTTGGGATTCTCGATCCAGACGACGCCCTTGTAGAGATCGTCGGACGCCAGCCGATTGGCGGTCTTCAGGCGCAGGTCGTCGGGCAGGAACGGGAAGTGGTGCTTGTAGCCAGTGCACAGGATGATCGCGTCCACCTCACGCGTGTGACCGTCGGAGAAATAGGCGGTCTTGCCATCGACCTTTTCCAACGCCGGAACCTCGTCCCAGTTGTCGGGCCAGTCATAGCCCATGGGGCCGGACCGATAGCAGGTGGTGATCGAATTGGCGCCGTATTTCCAGCATTGCGAGCCGATATCCTCGGCCGAGTAGGACGAGCCCATCAGCAGAATGTCCTTGCCTTCGAATTCGCGAGCATCGCGGAAGTCGTGGGCGTGCAGGATGCGGCCGTTGAACGTGTCGAAGCCCGGGTAGTGGGGCACGTTGGGCGTGGAGAAGTGGCCGGTGGCGACAATGACATTGTCGAACTCTTCCTCGGATTCGGTGTCGGCCTTGGAATCGCGGGCCGTGATGGTGAACTTTTCGGTCTTGTCGTCGTAGCGCACGTCGCGGACCACGTGGTTGAAGCGGATCCAGTCTCGCACGCCAGCCTTTTTCACGCGTCCCTCGATATAGTCGAAGAGTACGGCGCGGGGCGGGTAGCTGGCGATCTCCTTGCCGAAATGTTCGTCGAACGTGTAGTCCGCGAATTCCAGACCTTCCTTGGGGCCGTTGGACCACAGGTAGCGGTACATCGAGCCGTGGCAGGGTTCGCCATCCTCGGCGACGCCGGTGCGCCAGGTGTAGTTCCACAGACCCCCCCAGTCGCTTTGTTTCTCGTAGCAGACGATATCGGGGATCTCGGCGCCCTTGTCTGCGGCGGATTGGAACGCGCGCAATTGCGCCAGTCCGGAGGGTCCTGCGCCGATGACGGCAACTCTTTTCTTGGCCATTCTATTTTATCTCCCTAGATTGGTGTAGACCAATTATTGACTTTGGTTCTTTTGGTTCCTTTTACTAAGCCAAAGACTGGACCAGTCTGTCAAGGATTCCTTAATGGAGCGTGCGGTGGCGTCGGAAACATCCAGTTTTGCTCAGAGATTGGCCCTTTCGGGGGTGATGCCACGCCTGTCGGTGGGTATGGCGCGGACGGTGGATATTGGTTTTCTGGCGCCACTGTCGGGTCAGGCCGAAAGCTGGGGCCTGCCCGGATTGCAGGGCTGCCGCATCTGGGAGCGATGGTTGAACAACGCGGGCGGTGTGCTGATCGGGGGGCGGCGCTACCCGATCCGCATTCACGCTTACGATTGTGGAGAAAGCGTTGACGCGGCGCGCGAGGGGGCGCAGGCGCTGCTGCGCGAGCATGACATCAAGCTGATGATGATGCTGGGCGGTGACGCCTATCGCGCGGTGGGCCAGAGCCTGATGGACAAGCGCATCCTGACCTCGACCCTGTTGCCGTCGGACCTCTCGCCGGACGCGCCCTACCTGATTGCGCCGTCGGAGGTGCACCCGGTCTACGTGGTGACCGGGGTGGAGTGGCTGACCAAGCAACGCCCGGAGTTGAAGACCGTGGCGCTGTGCGCCCAGCAGGACGGGATGGGCCTGCCGTCGCTGGCCACATATCGCGCGGCGTTCAAGGCGGCGGGGATCGAGATCGTGCACGAGGTGCAATACCCCGCAGAGGGCGCGCCGGCGGAGAACGTCGTGGGGCCGATGCTGGCCGCGAACCCGGACATCCTATGCTGGTGCACGAGCTATACGCCGATGGTGCACGCGATGACGGAATACGCCCATGCCCATGGTTTCAAAGGGCAAATCCTGTCCTGCACCTGCGATCACTACGACCGGCTGGTCGATCGGCTGGGGGCGGAATTCATGGAGGGGCTGGTGTTCCAGTTTCCCGACTTCGACGATCCGGCGTTGAGCGAAAAGGCGTTCTTCTTCAACCAGCCGAATGCGTTTTACGAGGAATACAACGCGCTTTACCCCGACAGCTGGACGGCGGTCAGCTGGGAGTATGCGGCGATCCTGGATATCTGGCACGCTGCCGTGGAAAAGGCCGACAGCGTCGCGCCGGCAAGTGTGCTGGCGGCGATGAAACAGCTGGGCGAGGTGACCCACGCTTTTGGCCCTGCCGAGTGGTGGGGCGCGGAGGTGTTCGGGATCGACAACGCACTGGTGGGCGACTGGCCGGTGGTGCGGATCGAGGAAGGGCGGGCCCGGGTCGTGGG
The DNA here is from genome assembly GCF_009363715.1 of Roseovarius sp. THAF9. Lineage (NCBI taxonomy): Bacteria > Pseudomonadati > Pseudomonadota > Alphaproteobacteria > Rhodobacterales > Roseobacteraceae > Roseovarius > Roseovarius sp. THAF9. The sequence goes on along the minus strand of NZ_CP045404.1, from coordinate 2,590,526 downwards.
GTTTGGATCGGTGCCGGGATGGCTGCGGCGCAACGAGGATCTGCTGCGTGCCGAGATGCGGGACCTGGGTCAGATGTGGCAGCAGCGGTTGTCTTATGAGCGGGTGCTGGCGCTGGGGGCGCGGGTGGTGCAGGACGAAGAGGCGACTCAAAGGTAAACGCGATCCAAGCCCTGAAACCTGCGTCGGTATCGCGTCGGTATGTCCGACTGTATTGCGTCGGTGCGTTATTGCGTCTGCCGGGGGTGAACAGGGCGCGCGGCGCAAAAGTTTTTTGAAAACTTTTGCCAAGACTTTTTGAAAAGTCTTGGCCCTGCGTTAACCGAGGTTAAGACGCATCAATCGTCTTGCAGAAGCAGTTTCTGTTCCTCGACGAGGTGCAGCTTGATGAACTCCACCGCCTGACCGACATCGCGCGAGGCAATGGCATTGTAGAGCGTGTTGTAGCGTTTCTGATACTCCTGCATCCGGCGCGGCGTGAGCGCGCGGCGACGCAGGCGGGTGCGATAGCTTTCGTGGTAGGTGTCGATGGCCAAACGGTAGCACGAGGCCAGAAGCGCGTTGCCGGTGCCTTCGGCGATCTGGATGTAAAGCTGTTCCTCGAGCGCGATGAAGGCGTCGATATCGGTGGTCACGGTTTCGATCCGCGACAGGGTTTCGGACAGCGCGGTGAGCATACGCGGGGTCATGTTCACCACCGCCAGACGGACAATTTCCGGCTCCAGGATGCCGCGCACGACGAGGTGGTCGAGGGGGCTGGTCTCGCCTGCGACGGAATCGGGCGAGGGGGCGGTCTGGGGCGTGGAGCGGTAGGTGACGAAACTGCCGGCACCGGGGCGGCGGCGGATCACGTCCTGGCTTTCGAGCACGTCGAGCGCCTCGCGCACGGTGTTGCGGGCGACGCCCAGTTCGGCGGCCAGCGTGCGTTCCGAGGGCAGGCGGGTGTCGCGGGGGTATTCCTCGGACTTGATGCGCGCGAAAAGCGTGTCGACGACGATCTGCACGGTGGCGCCGACCGGGTGGGCGAGGCGCAATTCTGGGGCGGTGTCTTCGGCGTGTGTGCTCATCGGACCAGACCAATTTCGGTATGACTGGTATAAATTGGTCTGGTTGGCGCGTAAAGCGTGGTCATGCCCGCCGCCCGCGTGATATGTGGGGCGCATGACCGAGCCTGCACCTTTCCTGTCCAGCTTCCAGACCGTCGAGGCGGATTGGATCGACTATAACGAGCACATGAACATGGGCTATTACACCGTCCTGTTCGACCGCGCGGCCGACGAGGCCTATGCCGAGATCGGGTTCGGGCCGGAGTATCGTGCCGCCAGCGGGTGCACCACATACACGGCGGAGTTCCATGTGCGCTATCTGCGCGAGCTGAAGCTGGGCGACCGGGTGCAGGGCGCGTTTCGCATTCTCGACCATGACGAAAAACGCTTTCACAGCTTCCAGGAACTGATCCGCGAAGATGGCACCGTGGTGGCCACAGGCGAGGGGATCGCCCTGCACGTCGATCAGTCGGGGCCGAAGGTGGCGCCGATGCCGGAGACGATCCTGGCGCGGTTGCGCGAGGTGGCAAAGGCGCATGCGGCATTGCCGCGCCCCGAGGCGGCGGGACGTGGCATCGGGTTGCGGCGTCGCGGCTAGCGTCGGCTCCCGGCGCCGAGGACCTGTGTCAGAAAAGCTTCGTCGAATTCAGTCGCAGAATTGGACATGGTGACCGACGGCTGTATCGGAATGCCGCGGGCGCGAGCTTGCGGTATGTGGTGGCGGGCCCAGAAAATTCGTACGAATTTTCTGGGCTTTGGAATTTTCGTACGAAAATTCTTGGGCGTCAGAGACCGAGTTTTTGCGCGACGATCTGGTTGACGGCCTTGGGGTTGGCCTTGCCGCCCGTGGCCTTCATCACCTGACCCACGAACCAGCCGGCGAGCTTGGGGTTTTGCTTGGCCTTTTCGACCTGCGCGGGGTTGTCGGCGATGATCTGGTCGACCGCCGCCTCGATGGCGCCGGTGTCGGTGACCTGTTTCATGCCGCGCTCTTCGACGATTTTCTCGGGGTCGCCGCCCTCGGTATAGACGATCTCGAAGAGGTCCTTGGCGATCTTGCCAGAGATGGCATCGGACGCGATGAGATCTACGATGCCGCCCAGTTGCGCGGGAGAGACCGGGCTTTCGGTGATGGCGTGATCGTCCTTCTTGAGGCGGCCGAAAAGCTCGTTGATGACCCAGTTCGCGGTCAGCTTGCCGTCGCGGCCCGCGGCGGCTTCCTCGAAGAAGGCGGCATTCTCGTGCTCGGCGGTCAGGACGTTGGCGTCATATTCCGACAGGCCGAAATCCTTGACGAAGCGGGCCTTTTTCTCGTCCGGCAGTTCGGGCAGGGACGCGGCGATATCGTCGATCCAGCCCTGTTCGATTTCCAGCGGCAGGAGGTCGGGGTCGGGGAAGTAGCGGTAGTCATGCGCCTCTTCCTTGGAGCGCATCGAGCGGGTTTCGTTCTTGTCCGGGTCGTAAAGCCGGGTTTCCTGATCGACGCTGCCGCCCCCCTCGACGATGGCGATCTGGCGGCGGGCCTCGACGTCGATGGCCATCTGGATGAAACGCATGGAGTTCATGTTCTTGATTTCGCAGCGAGTACCCAAGTGCGAGAAGTCGCCGGTCTCGCGGTATTTCTCATACGCACCGGGCTGGCAGATGGAGACGTTAACGTCCGCGCGCAGGTTGCCGTTTTGCATGTTGCCGTCACAGGTGCCGAGATAGCGCAGGATCTGGCGCAGCTTGCCCACGTATGCGGCGGCCTCTTCGGGGCCGCGGATATCCGGACGGCTGACGATTTCCATCAGGCAGACGCCGGTGCGGTTGAGATCGACGAAGGACATGGCGGGGTCCATGTCGTGGATCGACTTGCCCGCGTCCTGTTCCATGTGGATACGTTCGATCCGCACCAGGCGGGCGATGCCGGGCTCCATGTCCACGAGGATTTCGCCTTCGCCCACCAGCGGCTCGTAAAGCTGGGAGATCTGGTAGCCCTGCGGCAGGTCGGGGTAGAAGTAGTTCTTGCGGTCGAAGGCGGATTTCAGGTTGATCTGCGCTTTGAGGCCAAGGCCGGTGCGCACGGCCTGTTCGACGCAGAATTCGTTGATGACGGGCAGCATGCCGGGCATGGCGGCGTCGACGAAGGCGACGTTGGAATTGGGCTCGGCGCCGAATTGCGTCGAGGCGCCCGAGAAGAGCTTGGCGTTCGAGGCCACCTGCGCGTGGACCTCCATCCCGATGACAAGTTCCCAGTCCTGTTTCGCCCCGGCGATCACCTTGGGTTTCGGGGTCTCATAGGTCAGGTCTAGCATGTCTGCGCGCTCCGTTCAGGTATCAGCGCGGTTCTAGGCCAGAGCGGAGGCGCGGGCAAGGGCGTCTGCGCCCTTGCCCGGCTCTCGCCGGGTGTCAGGCGGCGGCAGTACGGGGTCTGGAGGACTGCCGCAACTTGGCCAGCGAGATCAGGTGGAACCCGAGGAAGAGCGGCACGAAGTAGCCCGGGAACATGGCCAGCGGGTGCTTGTTGATGATGTTGGGCGTGTCAAAGGCCATCAGGTGCGCAAAGCCGGGCGAGGTGAGGATGCCGGTCAGGACCGCGACGACAAAATCGAGCATGCCGATCACGTTGGCGCGCACGATCAGGCGGCGCGCGTCGGGCGCGCCCGCGCGGGCCGCTTTCCACGCCTGCCAGCCGGCGATACCGGCCCAGATATCGCCAAGTCCTGCGGGCAGGGCGAATTGCCACGGGATCGTGCCGAGCGCCCAACCCAAAAGAAAGACGGCACCCATGATGCGGGGGATCTGGAAGGCGATGACCTCTGCGTCTGTCGTTGCGTCGGTGATGGCGCGGCCCGTCCGGGTGTGGCGTGTCAGCGCCCAGAGCGACGCCGCGCCGCCGAAGAGCGCCATCAGCACGAAGGGCGGATCGGTGAGCGTCGCCGGCACGTTGTAGACGTCGCGCTGTGACAGGTGCAGAGCAATGCCGGCGCAAACGCCCAAAAGGACGGTGAGGCCGCCGAGGAACGTGGCCTTCTGCGCGAAGGGCAGACCGGTGCGCGCGGCGCCGCTGGACAGAATGAGCAGAGCGAAGACCGGCAGGATGACGAGAAACGCGGAGACATATATGTGAAAGACCAGGTCGAGCATGGGAATCCCTTTCGGTATAGAATCAGTAGTGACTATATAAATAGTAGTTACTTCAAGTTTAGAACCGGGTTTCGTATGCTGCACACATGACTGTGACCGAGCGCACACCGAAATCAGGCCGTCCGAACTGTCCTGTGGCCTTCACCGCGCAGGCCATCGGCGATGTGTGGTCGATCCTGATCCTGCGGGAGTTCTTTCTGGAAGGGCCGCGGCGGTTCCAGGACTTGCAGGACGTGCTGGAGGTGTCGCCCAACACGTTGTCGGCGCGGCTGAAAAAGTTGGAGGCGGCGGGGATCGTGGCGCGGCGTGCCTATTCCAGCAATCCGCCGCGCTCGGAATATCACCTGACCGAGGCGGGGCAAGCGCTGGGCCCGGTGATGGGGGCGTTGCACGCGTGGGGCACGGCGCACGGACCGCAACCCTAGGGCGATCTTGGCGCGGGAACGGGTTGCGGTTAAGCTGGGCGAATAGCTTTGTCCGTATCCGTTTTTCCGAGACTCCATTTCAAAGAGGCCCGCCCATGCCCAAGAACATCATCCTGCTCTGCGACGGGACGTCGAACGAGATTGCCCGAAACCGTACCAATATCCTGCGGCTTTACGGCTGTTTGGAAAAGGATGTGGACCAGCTTGTTTACTACGACCCGGGGGTGGGCACGTTCGGGGCCGAGAATTCCTGGCTGGTGCCGTACCGCAGGTTGGTGGAGGTTCTGGGGCTGATCACCGGCTGGGGTATCGACGCGAATGTGAAGGAGGCCTATCGCTTTTTGGTAGAGAACTACGACGACGGCGTGCGCGAGAATGTCACCGATGAGACACCGGATCGGATCTATATCATCGGGTTCAGCCGCGGCGCCTATACCGCGCGGGTGCTGGCGGGCTTCATTCATGCACTGGGATTGATAGAGGTGCGTAACCTGAACCTGCTGAGCTATGCCTACCGGGCCTATAAGCGGATCGGCAAGGTGACCGGGCGGGACGTGACCGATGCGCGCGAGCCCGAGCGCAACCCCTTTGCCGAGATACGCCTGTTCGAGCGGATGTTGCAGCCCCGGCGCCCCGCCATCCAGGCGCTGGGCCTGTTCGACACGGTGGGGTCGGTGATCGAGTGGACCGACCACCTGCCACGGGTGCGCAACCACGCGCATACATCAAAGAATCCCTCGGTCCGGTCGGTGCGTCACGCGGTGGCGATCGACGAGCGGCGGACGATGTATCTGCCGACGCTCTGGCCCGCGGACGGCGCGTATTGGGGCGGGCCCGAGGAGCCGGAGGATCCCGCAGAGATCGAGGCGCAGGATGTGGAGGAAGTCTGGTTTTCGGGCGTGCATGGCGACGTGGGTGGCGGGTATCCGGAAAAGAACAGTCAATTGGCGAAATACCCGCTGTTCTGGATGATTGAGGAATTGCGCCCACTAGGCGTGCGCTTCCGGCACGAAACGGTTGAGCGCTTGGTTCTGGGGAAAGGCGAGGAGGGGCGCTATGTCGGGCCGTATCCGCTAGCCGCGAAACACAGCTCGATGAGCCTGGGTTGGAAGTTACTGGAATTCCTGCCGTTCTATCGCACGAATTACAGCCTGAGCCGGCGGTCGACCTTCTTTGGATTTTACCTGCCGCTGTGCGAGCGGCGGACAATACCGGACGGAGCGCGGGTGCATGCCTCGGTCTTTGTCCGGCGTGGGACGAAGGCGGACTACCCGCAGCCGAATATCCCCGAGGATCATGTGGTGGTGGGAGAGGCGGAGGGGGACGCCTGACGGCATGGAATAATGGTCCGGGTCCTTGGTTGTCTAAAAATGCTGCAGCTTCGCCACAAAGGCGTTGTGCTCACGAGTGCCGGGTGTGCGGGCATAAAAGACGTTTGATCTGCGGTCCCAGCGCGGAATCAGGCCGCAGGTCCCGCGCCATCGCCGGGCCGCCCCCACGGCCCGGCGATTGGGTGACGTTCAGTGCATCGCTCAATTCTGTTTCGGATTTGGCTTGGATAAAATGCTGCCAAACGACCGTCGGATCGCCGCGCCGCGGCCCGTCAATGGCGCTCGAGGCTAAAGAGCACACTTGTCCCACAAGGGCTCATTGCCGACATGTCGGAGATGCAGCGGCGATCCCGCCCATACGCTTTCAGAGTGCGGGCAGGCGGTACATGCCCTGGCGCGAGAAGGCGAGCGAGGAGCCGTCGGCGATATGCCCTGCGAAGCGGGCGGCGATGATGCGCAGGGCGGTCTGGCGGCCCTTGGCGATGAGCGCGCGGCGCGACGGCAGAAGCGGCGCGTGGCCCGGCATAAGCAGGGTCTGGGACCAGATCAGCGGATGCAGTTCCTGAAGGTGGTGTTCGAGGATCCAGTCGACGCAAGCGTGGATCTCGGCCCTTGTGCGGTCGGCATGGGGCGCGAGCACCCGGTCGCCCGCGCCGGGCGCCATTGCGATGGCGCAGAAGGCGGCGAGGAGATTGATGATGTGCTGGTCGTCCTTGCGGGCGAGAATGTCGCGCAGCCCTTCGATGAAGAAACCGGGTTCCAGCAGGTCGAGCGCGCGTGGCTCGAGCGCAAGGGCATCGAGATAAGCCCAGGCATAGGCGCCGGCGCCCCAGGTGTCTTCGGTTTGGGCGGCGACGCGGCGGGCGGCGACCTCGAGCGCCTGCACCCCACCGGCATGGGGCGGCAAGATGTGACGCCCCATGGCGCGGATATGGCGGTGACCGTCGGGGTCGAGCGCGATCAGGGCCTCATATTCTTCGGCTACGCGGTGGCCGCGTTTGTCACACGCCGCGATCAGGGCGCAACGGGCCGCGGCGATCGAGGGCGCGTCGATGGCCGGGCCGTCATAGGGCTCCAGGATGGCGTCGGCGCTGGCGATATGCCGGGCGATGGCGCGGGCGGCGGCGGCAGGATCGTCGCGCGCGGCGATGTTGCGCCAGGCCCAGGCGATGTCGATATGCGCGAGCGCGACGACGAGGGCCGCAGGGTAGTCGCCCGGCATCTCGTCCAGCACTTCTTCGAGCGCCTCGATGGCGTCGTCGGGCGGGTGCTGGCCGTCATGCAGGGCGTCTTCGGCGGCGGCGACGATATCGCTGCGCGCGCCGGCGGCCAGCAGGAGTGAGGCGGTTTCGCCCCCCGGTGTGGCAAGCCGCGTGTGATCGGCATACTGAATCTTGTCCGACAGGGTATCCCAGGACTCTTGCCGGGCCAGTTGCAGACCGCGGTCCTGGTGGGTGGCGCGGGCCATTTCCTCGTCCGAGACGGGCAGGGACGGCACGATGATGCGCTTCGCCAGGGAATCGATATCCTCGACCGCGCGACGCGGCGCCGTCTCGGCGCGGGCGGGTGTGTTGCGCGGGCCAAACCACTTGCGCAGGCCGCGCGGCGCTTTGGTGGAATGGGGGCGGGGCGCGCCGTTTTGCGCGCTGTCATCTCGGGGCTGTCGTGCCATACTGCGGCCTGCTCGTTATCTCGGGGTCTTTCTGACCGGCCAATCCGGCCAAAAAGCGGCACTGCTGCGGAGACAAGTGGGAATTTGCCAATCCCCCTTATGTTCTTGATTCGCAGGGGGGTTCGGGGCAGACTGCGCCGATGCTCAGGATTGCTGCCTTCTTTTTATGCCTGTGCTTTCAGTCACTTGCCGCGGCCGGGGAGGACGCGGTGTTTCTGAAGGACGGCGTTGTGACGCGGGTTTCACCCCCTGCGCGCGATGGCAATCTGCCGCGCACGCGATGGGAGCATGTGGGTGGGTCCAAGTTGTGGACGCGCGCCGCGCTGGCCGCGCTGAAGGATCACGGCAAGCCCCTGACCGACATCGTGCCGCGCGACATCGCCGACTGGTGCCCGGCCTTTCCCAATGCCAGTCCGGCCCAGCGGCGGGCCTTTTGGGTCGGCTTTCTGTCGGCGCTGGTGAAGCATGAGAGCACCTATCGCTCGTATGCCGTGGGCGGCGGTGGCCGGTGGTACGGGTTGACGCAGATTCTGCCTTCGACCGCAAGGCTTTACGGGTGTCGCGGGCGGAGCGGAGGCGCTTTGAAGCACGGGCCGACGAACCTGAGCTGCGCGATCCGGATCATGGCCAAAACGGTGACGCGCGATGGCGTGGTGTCGCGGGGCATGCGCGGCGTGGCCGCCGATTGGGGGCCGTTGCACAGCCGCAGCAAACGGACCGACATGATGGCGTGGACGCGGCGCCAGACCTATTGCAAGCCGATGAGCAGCGTGCGCCCGCAGGCGCGGCCCGATGACCTTGTGGTGGTGCGCACCTTGCCCGCGCCCGAACCGGAGGCGATCGGGACCGAGCCCGTGGTGCAGGACCTGCCGGAGGTGGCCGAGGGCGACGCCGCCGTGAGGGAAGTGCCGGCAGCCGCCGATGCGGCGCCCGAGCCGCAGCCGATTCCGGTCAGCGAGTAAGGCGGATCATTTGATGCGAAAGGCGCGGCGGATCTCGTCGAGCGCCTCGCGTTGTTTCTGGTTGATGTCGCCGTTGCCCGCTTGCGCCGTGGCGGTGACGACCGACAGGAGCGGCTCGAAGCCGGCCTGACCGTCGAGCTTGTAGAGCTTGCGCGACAGGCGCGGCACGGCGGTTTCCGGGCCGTGACATTCGGACACGAACCAGTGGCCGAGGATCAGCGCCTCGTCGGCGTCGGTGACGGACATGCGCAGCTGGTCGCGCAGGGCGGCATTGAGCGCGTCGCGCTGTTCGCGTGTGGGCAGGTCGTCCATTTCCAGAAAGGCGGTGCCGAGGGCGGCGATGGCGAGGTTCGGCTCCTCGATCGTCTCGACCGGATGAATGTTGGTTTTCTGCCGGAAGCCGAAGCGCCGGGCCGCCGCGCGCACGTCGCGGGCCATGTCGGTCACGTCACTGGCGACATGGGCGGCGTTGCGGGCGCGGATGACGAGGAAATAGGCCGCCGTAGCGATGCCGATGAGGCCGAGAATGATGTGCATAGCTGAAATTCCTTGCGACGAACTGCAGTCAGATAAGCCGCCCCCGAACGGCGGCGCAACGGCGTTTTGCGGAGGCGTTTGATCTGTCAGTCGCAGTGTGGCCGAAAAGGTTTCAATGCCCTTTCAGCTGCCGCGGATGCGGGTCACCATTTCGGTCGTGTCGGGGCTGAGGTCGGGCGTCGCGAGGATACGGTCGAGCTGGGACTTTATGAGATCCTGCCGCGTGGCGTCGTAGCGCCGCCATGTCTCGAAGGCCGAGCACATCCGCGCGGTGGTTTGAGGGTTGAGGGGGTCGAGCCGGATCAGCCAGTTGGCCAGTAGTTCGTAGCCGGCGCCCGACACGTGGTGAAATCCCGCCGCGTTCATCGTGAGTGCGCCCAAGGTGGCGCGGAAGCGGTTGGGGTTTTTCATCGTGAAATCGGGGTGTTCGGTGAGGCGGGTCGCCGTGGCGGCGGCGTCTTCGGGGGCGGCGTGGACGACCTGCATCATGAACCACTTGTCGATCACGAGGCGGTCCTGCTGCCACTGGTCGTAGAAGGCGCGGGTGGCCGCGTCGCCCTTGCCGGCCTGAAGCAGGCAGGAGAAGGCGGCAAGCTGTTGCGTCATGTTGTCGGCGGCATCGAATTGCTTTTGCGCCTGAGCGCCACCGTCGAGCCGGTTGATGAGGCTGAGGGCCGCGTTGGCGAGCGATCGCGCGCCGGATTGCTCGGCGTTGGGCCGGTAGGGTTCGGACACCTGGAATTGGGCATATAGGCGCGTGGCGGTGTCCTGCATCCGCTCGGCGCGGGCGTGGCGCAGGGTCTCGATGGCGTCCCAGATGGCCTGCGGGTCGGGCGTGGTGCCGGTGTCATGGAGCGTCTGGGCAAGGTCGTCCTGGCTGGGCAGGCCGAGAGCGAGGGCGCGGAAGGCCGGGTCGAGGGTGTCGTCGCGGGCAACGGTGTGTACGGCGTCGATATAGGCCTCGTCGGGCGCGGCGCCGTCGCGGATCATCGCCACAAGGGCGTCGCGGGCAAGGTCGCGGCCCGCTTCCCACTTGTTGAACGGGTCGGTGTCGTGGGCGAGCAGGAAGGCGCGTTCGTCTTTGGTGGTCTCGCGGTCGATGATGACGGGCGCGGAGAAGCCGCGGAGTATGGAGGGGATGGGTTTCGACGACAGGCCGTCGAAGGTGAAGCTTTGCTTGGCTTGCGTCATTTCGAGCACCTTGGTGGGCTGCACCTCGTCGCCGTTGGGCGACAAAAGGCCGACCGCGATGGGGATGACGCGGGGCGGCTTGTCGTCCTGTCCGGGGGTGGGCGGCGTGTGCTGCTCGAACGTCAGGGTATAGGTGCCGTCTGCGTAGTCTTCGGACACGGCGACGCGCGGGGTGCCGGCGTCTTCGTACCAGCGTTTGAACTGGGTAAGGTCGCGGCCGGTGGTGTCCTCGAACACCTTGAGCCAATCCTCGATCGTGGCGGCGTCGCCGTCGTGACGGGTGAAGTAGAGGTCGAGGGCCTTGTAGTAGGCGTCATCCCCCACGAGGGTTTTCAGCATCCCGATGAGTTCGGCGCCTTTTTCGTATACGGTGGCGGTGTAGAAATTGTTGATCTCGACAAAGCTGGCGGGGCGGACAGGGTGCGCGAGCGGGCCGTTATCCTCGCGGAATTGCCGCGCGCGCAGGGTGATGACGTCGTCGATGCGCTTGACGGGTTCCGAGCGCATGTCGGCGGTGAACTGGGCGTCGCGGAAGACGGTGAGACCTTCCTTGAGGCAAAGCTGGAACCAGTCGCGGCAGGTGATGCGGTTGCCGGTCCAGTTGTGGAAATACTCATGCGCGATGATCGCCTCAATCCGCTGGAAATTCATGTCGGTCGAGGTTTCCGGGCTGGCCAGAACGGCGGAGGAGTTGAAGATGTTCAGCCCCTTGTTTTCCATCGCGCCCATGTTGAAATCGTCGACCGCGACGATGTTGAAGATGTCGAGGTCGTATTCGCGGCCATAGACGTCTTCGTCCCATTTCATGGACTTCTTGAGCGCCTCCATGCCGAAGGCGCATTTGTGTTCATCGCCGGGGCGGACCCAGATGTTGAGCTCCACGTGCTTGCCGGATTTAGTGGTGAAGGTGTCGGGGTGGTTTATGAGGTCACCGGCCACCAACGCGAAGAGATAGGCGGGTTTGGGCCACGGGTCGTGCCATTCGGCAAAGCCGTCGCCGGATGCGCCGGGGTTGCCGTTGGAAAGCTTGATGGGCGCGTCGCCCTCGATGCGGACGTCAAAGGTGGCCATCACGTCGGGGCGGTCGGGGTAATAGGTGATCTTGCGGAACCCTTCGGCCTCGCACTGGGTGCAGTACATGCCGTTCGACATGTAGAGACCTTCGAGGGCGGTGTTGTTGATGGGGGCGATTTCGACCTCGGCCTCCCACGTGAAGGGGGCGTCGGGGGCCTGCATCGTCAGGCCGCGAGGCGTGATGTCGGGCGTGACCTCGGCCCCGTCTATGCGGGCGGAAATGAGCGTCAGGTCCTCGCCGTCGAGGCGCAGGGGGCCGCCCGGGCCGTCGGGGTTGGGACGGAAGGCGATCTTGCTGAGAACGCGGGTTTTTTCCGGGTCGAGCCGGAAGGTGATCGAGACGTGATCCACCAGATGCGCGGGGGGCGTGTAATCGGCAAGGTAGATGGCTTGCGGGGCGGCGTCTTTCATCGCGTGTCTCTCCGGCTGTGCAGCGTTTGCGCGGAGGGTAGGGCGATGCGGCAGGGGAGGCAACGCGGAAAGGGAATTGCGTGTACAGGCGAAGGCACGGGCCCCTTGGCGCCGGGATGCAATTTGGCGCTTCAGGGGCTTGCCGGCCTTCGCCTGCGCCTTGAAACTAGGCGGCCGGGCTTTGGAAATGGTTAACGGGACGGCAAATTTGCAGTCCCGCTTGTGCGCATGTTGAGGTTTTCTTATCTGTGCGGGATATTATCCTTAGGTCGTAACCGCAGCAGACGAAGGACACACATGACGCGCCCCGTGATCGGCATTATCGGCAACAGCCACGCGATTGACGACCGCTATCCCGTGCACGCGGTCGGGCGCATGAATTCCGAGGCGGTGTCAGAGGTGTCGGATTGCATCCCGATGCTGGTGGCAAGCGACCCCGCGCTGGTGAGCGTCGAGGAGTTGATGGAAATTTGCGACGGGTTCGTTCTGACTGGCGGGCGGCCCAATATTCATCCCGAAGAATATGGTGAAGAGCCGACGGAGGCGCATGGCGCTTTCGACCGCGAGCGCGATGCGCTGACCCTGCCGCTGGTGCGGGCCTGCGTCGCGCGGGGGCAGCCAATTCTGGGCATCTGCCGGGGATTCCAGGAGGTCAACGTGGCGATGGGCGGTACGCTGCATCCCGAGATCCGCGAATTGCCGGGGCGGGACAACCACCGGATGCCACCCGATGGCACGCTGGAGGAAAAATTCGCGCTGCGTCACGAGGTGCGCTTTGCGGAGGGTGGCGTTTTCCATCGGCTGATGGGGTCAGAGAAGGTGATGACCAACACGCTGCATGGTCAGGGGGTTATCCGGGAAGGCAAGGGCGTCGTGATTGACGGTTATGCCCCGGATGGGACGCCCGAGGCCGTCTACATCGAAGGCGCGCCGGGCTTTGCGCTGGCGGTGCAGTGGCACCCGGAGTGGAACGCCGCGAACGACCCGGTCAGCCGATGCCTGTTCGAGGCGCTGGGCGATGCGGCGCGTGCGTGGCAGGCAGGTGAGCGGGGGCTGGCGCTGCGCTCGGCCTGAGGCCCGTTGCATCAGGTCCGGTAGATTGATGCAGGACAAGGCGCGCGCTGTCATGCCGTGAGACGATCCTTTCCGTTCCAAATGGGAGGATCGTGCGATGAATATCCTGATTGCCTATGCCACGACCGAGGGGCAGACCCGGAAGATATGCCGCTTTTGCGCCGACCTGCTGATCGAGGCGGGACACAGCGTGGAGCTGTTGCAGGTCAGCGGGCGGGCCCGTGACCTTGACCCGGCGCGCTATGACGCGAGCCTTTTGGCGGCGTCGGTTCACCTGGGACGGTTTCAGAAGGACATGATGAAATTCGCGACGCAGCACGGCGCGGCGTTGAGCGCGCATCCGTCGCTGTTCTTGTCGGTGTCGTTGGCCGCCGCAGGGGACGACGCGCAGGATTGGGCCGATCTGGAAAGGATCGTGGCGACGTTTTGCGACGATACGGGATATCGGCCCGGGCAGGTGGAACAGGTGGCCGGGGCGTTTCGATTCACGGAGTATGATTTTTTCCGCGCCTGGGCGATGCGTTACATCGCGGCTGTAAAAGGCGAAACGGTCGATCCGCATGGCGACAAGGAATACACCGATTGGGATGGCTTGCGCCGGGTCGTGACGGCATGGGCCGGGGCTGCGACGCCCTGAAGAATACTGCGAAACGTCTCAGTAATGCGGACCGTCGGTGTCTTCGATCAGCAGCGCGGCCTCGTGTTTCTTCAGGCAGGTGCGGGCGGTTTCCAGATGGTGGCCGGGGGTCGTGCGCAGTTCTGGGAAGAGGGCGAAGAGTTCTTCGCGGGCGGCCTCTTCGATGGCGCCCAAGCCAACGTCGCCGGCGTGGAAGCTTTCCGTGGCGAAGCCCTCGGCGTAGATGACCTCGTGGTGGTCGAACATCAGGTGGATATACGTGACCTCGTCGCGGGGTTGGCGCAGCACGTCGCGCCCGTCGACGAGGTGCTGGGCGGGCACCAGCACCTCGGATTCGCCAAAGAGAAGCTCGGCGCGGTAACCGGTGTAGAGGATGCGGTGCTGCGGCGAGACCAAAAGGCCCTTGCGCGTTGGGTCGAGCGCGTTGGCGCCGACGCGGATGGGGGCGAAGCGGCCGTGGCCCTGAACCGTGCGCTTGCCGATCCAGCGGATCGGGCGAAGGCCCTGGTCGCGGGTCACGACCATGTCGCCGGGTTGCAGGGTTTCGATCGCGCGGTCGCCGTGGCTGGTGAGGATCATCGTGCCCGGGGTGAAGCAGATGATGTTCTCGATCTCGGAGAAGGTGACGGGCGTGCCGTCGGCCATGGTGAAGCTGCCCGACATGCCGGTGCCGGGATCGCTGTCGGAGAAGGTGATGTCGTTTTGGCTGACATCCGATGTCAAAATCAGCGTGTCGCCATTGGTCTCGCCGCTTTCGCCACCCGTGATGGAAATGGCGGCGTTGCCGGTGCCGGTGGTGTCGAGATCCCGAAGCGTGAAGGTATCGTCGCCGCCCGCGCCCAGGACCGTGTCGCCCTGATCGACGGTGATGGTGTCGTTGCCGGAGCCGGCGAAGACCTCGTCGGCGCCGTCGCCGCCGTCAATCAGGTTGTCGCCGCCCGAGGCGTAGATGTCATCGGCACCGTCGCCGCCCAGAAGCGTGTCGTTGCCGTCATCGCCGATCAGGGTATCGTCGCCTGACCCGCCATCGATGCTGTCATCGCCGCCGATGGCGTCGTCGCCGTCAAGACTGTCATTGCCCGTGCCGCCGACCAGTGTGTCGTCGCCGTCCTGGCCGAAGAGGGTGTCGTTGTCGAGGCCGCCATCGAGGCTGTCATTGCCGGTGCTGCCGAAGAGGCTGTCGTTGCCCGCCTCGCCCTGCACGGTGTCGTTATCGGCACCCGCATGGACGGTGTCATTGCCCGCGCCCGCCACGATGGAGTCGGCATCGGTGCCGGTGGCGTTGTCTGCGCCGTCGACGGCGTCGCCTTCGGGGTCGCCGGTATAGCTGGCGTCGATATTGTCTGCGCCTGCAGTGCCTTCGACGATGTCGTCGGGGGCGGGCACGCCCATCGCGGCGAGCGCGTCTTCGTCGGTGACATCGGCAGGAGCGATCCCGACAAGGGTAATGCTGTCGCCGTTGGGCAGGCTGAGCAGCGCGTTGCCGAAGCCGTCGTCGCCCACGGTGACGTCGCGGGTATTGAGCGGGTTGCCATCGGCATCGGTCGCGCCGGAGAAATCCAGTTGGTCCTGTCCCGTGAAAGTCCCGTCGCCGTTGTCGATGGGACCTTCGAAGCCGGTCACGGTGTCGGCGCCGTCGCCATCCGAGACCACGACCGTGTCGGGGGCGCCGTCGCCCGCGCCAAGGTCGATCTGATCGTTGCCCGCGCCGCCCGCAACAGTGTCGGCGCCAGTACCCGCGTTCAGCACGTCGTCGCCCTGGCCGCCGATCAAGGAATCGTCGCCGTCCAGCGCGTCGATATCCACACCAACGCTGTCGGCGCCCGCATCGACCGTGTCGTCCTGATTGGTCAGGGTCAGGTTCTCGATTTCCGAGAACTGCGCGATGATCGCGCCCTCGTCTGCGGTACCGGCCTCGTTGCCGGTATAGGTGACGTCGATACCGGAGGTCTTGGCGGAGAAGTCGACCGTGTCCTCGTCCGCCCCGGTGGTCGTGCCTTCGCCGCCGATGATGGTGTCGTCGCCGAAAGTGGTGGTGAAATCCTCTTCCACGAGGAAGAGGTCGGCGTCGTCACCCCCTTCGATATAGTCCGCGCCGGAGCCGCCGGTGATGGTGTCGGTGCCGGCCCCGCCGAAGAGGCCGACGCCAGCGCTGTCCGAAGTGGCGTCGATGCTGTCGTCGCCCGTGCCGGTGAAGACGTTCTCGACTTGGGAAAAGTCGAGCGTGTCGGTGCCATCGGTCAGGCTGCCCTGTTCGTCGCCGTCAAAGGTCACGGTTGCATCGCCTGTCAGCGCGCCGCCGTCGATCGTGTCGCTGTCGGCGCCCGTGGTCACGCCCTCGCCGCCGGTGATCACATCGCTGCCGAAGCCGTCCTCGAGCACGAAGGTATCGGCATCCGCGCCGCCTTCGATCGTGTCGGCCCCCGAGCCGCCGGTAAGGAGGTCGGCACCGGTGCCGCCAAAGACGGTATCGTCGCCCGCCCCCGCCAAAATCGTGTCGTTGCCGTCCCCGGCGGTCACGGAATCGTTCCCGCCGGTGGTTTCGGTCGTGGCGTAAAGTTCGACCGAGTCGAGTGACGCGCCTTCGGAATCGCTGGCCCCGGCGCCGCGGAATTCCAGCGTGCCGGTGCCGTCGCCTGCGCCGCCGACGAGGTTGTAGGTGTAAGTCTGCCATCCGCCATCGGGGGGATCGATGCTGTCGATCAGCTGGCCGTTCCAGTAGACGTCGATCGTGTTGTCCTGCGCGGTCCCGTCATCGGCGTTGGACAGATCGCCCGCGTCAAAGCTGAGCTGGTAGATCCCGTCCGGCTGAAGGCCCGCGACGGTCTGCGAGATCACGAGTTGCTCGCCCGCGCCCCCTTCCATGTCGAGCCAGTTGGCGCCGTCGGTGGCGGTGAGACCGCCGCGCCCGTCATTGTGATAATCGACGGAACTGCCATTGGCGTCGGTCCAGCCGGGGACGGTGCCGCCGGGCCCCCGAAAGCCGTAGCTCACGGGGGTCATGCCGGTGGTGTCTTCGAACGAGCCGTTGACGATCAGGTTGGGGCCGGTGGGCGTGAAGTCATCGGCCGAAATGCGGTCATTGCCCGTGCCGCCCAGGATGGTGTCGCTGCCGTCGCCGCCGAAGATGTGGTCGTCGTCCGCGCCACCGTCGATCAGGTCCTCGCGGGTGCCGCCGTAGATCGTGTCGTTACCGGCCTCGCCATAGAGCGTGTCGTCCGAGGCGGCGCCGCCAGAATCGAGGATCAGGTCGTCGCCGTCGCCGCCATAGACGGTGTCGCTGCGCTCTCCGCCGTCGATGGTGTCGTTGCCGCTTCCGCCATGGATGGTCTCGGTATTCGCGCCGCCGGTGCCGCTGTCGAACAGGAGATCGTTGCCGTCACCACCCTGGATCAGATCATTGCCCTGTCCGCCATCGACGGTATCGTCGCCGCCGCCTGCGTCGATGCTGTCGTCCCCGCCGCCGCCGTCGATGCTGTCCGTGCCGCTGCCCGAGGTGATGGTCTCGAAACTGGCGTCGCCGGTGACGGTATGGTCGCCGTCGCCGAAGGTCAGCGTTTCGAAATAGTCCAGCAGCGTGGTGCCGCCCAGGCTGGCGTCGGAGACTCCGCCAAAGCCCGCCTCGCCCACGGTGAAGGTCGTAGTGCCGTCGGTGAGGATGATCCGGCCTGTCGCCTTGTCGATGTCGACGGCGTAGTTTGCGGGCAGGGCGGAGAAATCGAGCGTGTGGCCGCCCGCGGTTTCAGAGATCGCAGCCCAGAAGGCCGCGTCGTTCCAGTTGGCGATGGTGACGGTGTAGGTGCTCATGGCGCGCACCACGGCCGCGCACGCAATGTGTCGCGCGATGGCCCCAGGCCGGGGCACTTATTGACCCTGGTCACCATGAATACTGCTCGATCCGTTTTGTCTATGTCGGTTCGTTTGTTGGCCGACGTTGGGATCGACATTAGGAATCGGGCTTGGTCGGAATTCGGGGGGAATGTGGCGAGACTAAGAATTTTCCCTAAAATTTAATGTGTTATCACGCGACCATTGCAAGTGCGGCACGTGGCTCAACCACAAGGCGCGCCTCGTGTGCGCGCAGGCAAAGCCGGGCGGTGTCGCCATAGGCCGAGAGATCGCCGCGCAGGTGCGGGAAGGCGCGGAACATGTCCTCGCGCGAGGCATCCGAGAGCGCACCGACGCCCACATCTGCGGCAAGGAAGCTTTCGGTGGCGGCGCCCTCGGCATAGACGATTTCGTGCTGGTCGAGCATCATGTGGAAGT
This sequence comes from Roseovarius sp. THAF9, assembly GCF_009363715.1. NCBI lineage: Bacteria > Pseudomonadati > Pseudomonadota > Alphaproteobacteria > Rhodobacterales > Roseobacteraceae > Roseovarius > Roseovarius sp. THAF9. Next base: position 2,572,773 of record NZ_CP045404.1, on the reverse strand, counting down.
AGGTGACGAGATGCCGTTCGGTGATGCGCACATCATGACCGTCGACAAGGTGCTTGGCCGCTACCAGGACTTCGCTTTCACCAAAAAGAAGCTGGGTGCGGTAGCCGCTGAAGAGCAGCCGGTGCTGCGGCGAGACCAGCAGAGGGCGGCGCGCGCCCTCCATCACGGTGGAGTTGACGGCGATGGGGGCGAACTTGCCGCGCCCTTCGACCGTGCGGTGGCCCAGCCAGCGAATGGGCTGGGGGCCGTTGTCGCGGGTGATGACGAGGTCGCCGGGGCGCAGTGTCTCGATGGCGCGTTCGCCTTGGGGCGTCAAAATGCGGGTGCCGGGGGTGAAACAGATGATGTTCTCGATTTCCGAGAAGCTGACCGAGGTGCCGTCGGCCAGCGTGAAATTGCCCGAAAGCCCGCCCGCGCCGTCATCGGTGTTGGTGAAGGTGATGTCGTCGAAGGTGACATCGGGCGTCAGTTGCAGCGTGTCGCCGTTCGTCTCGTTGCCTTCGCCGCCGGTGATGGTGATGGTGCTGGAGCCGGCCTCGCCCAGGTCGCCCAGCACGAAGAGGTCGTCGCCGTCGCCGCCAAAGGCGCTGTCGCCCTCGGCCAGATACATCTCGTCATCGCCGAGACCGCCATAGAAGACATCCGCGCCGGTGCCGCCGATCAGCGTGTCGTTGCCCAGATCGCCCACCAGCGTGTCGTCGCCCGCGCCGCCCTCGATGCTGTCGGCGGAGGTGTCGGAACTGGCTGCGGGAACCTGGTAGTCGGCGTCGATCCGGTTGGCGACCAGCCCGGTATCGTCGTTGGTCAGAAGGTCCAGAGAGATCGAAACGATGGGTTGGGAAGTCAGCAACGCGTTGTCGGCGTTGTTGGTGAATTCCGGCATCAGGAAGGTTTCGCCCGTCGTGGTCTGCGAGACCACGGCGGTGAAGGTGCCGGAGGAGCCATCGGCGAAGGTCACGGTCGCGTCGAAGACATGCGTGCTGTCGAGCTGGTAGGTGACGCCGTCGATGGTGATGTTTTCCGGCGTGGCGCCGTTGTCATTGTCGGCCAGCGTGTTGTCGCCGTTGGTGTCGGATGTCACCGCCGTCTGGAAGTTGTTGTAGAGCTCCGAGCCGAGGCCGCCATAGGTGCCTTCGAGGTCGGCCCCGTTTTCCGAGACGCCGTTGGTTTCGGTCGGGTCCACGTCGGCGAAGGTGCCGAGATTGATGACGGTAAAGGTGTTTCCGGCGGTGTTGGTACCGCCGATCCCGGTGCCGCCAGTATCCTGCTCGCTGCCCTTGAGATAGTCGTTGCCGTCGCCGCCGATGATCGTGTCGGAGCCCACATCGCCAAAGACGACGTCGTCGCCCGCCCCGCTTTCGATGCTGTCATTGCCTGAACCGGCCTGAACCGTGTCGGCGCCGTCACCGACGCTGTCGCCATCGGCGTCGGTGTAGCCCGCGTCGATCGTGTCGTTTCCGGCGGTGCCGTCGACCTCGAGGCCGGGTTCCTGGTAGTCGTCGATATTGAAGGCGGGATCACCGGCGTTTACGTCCGGATCAGTGCTGTAGTCCAGCGTTTCGTAACTGCGACCGGCGACAAGAGGGACTTCGGAGACTGTGTAGTAGCCTGTCGCCCCTCCGGCATCGACGCGCAGTGTGATGACGTTGAAGACCTCGCCCGTGACGGTGTCGCGGACGGTCCAGCTTTCCTCGGCGTAGACCGGGGCGCCGGCGGAGGTGTTGCCGCCGACCGTGATGTTCGCGGTCGCGGATTCGCCACCCGCGGCGTCGCTGTCGAGCGTCTGGCCTTCGATCCCTGCCTCGTTGTCGGTGATCGTGGCCGTGCCGGTCGGGGGTTCTTCACCCGACCAGGTTCCGAAACCGCCGATCGTGCCCGACAGAATGCCGAGTGGATCCGTATCGTATACGCGCACCGTGTAAGTCGGCATCGCTCTGCTCCTTCCTCAGGGACCGCCGGTCTTTGCCGGCTGGCCGAACGAAGCGATGACTGCTGGATCGCCCCGGTTGTTTCCAAATCGGATACATTGCGCCCGTGGCTGGAAAGCGGGGGGTTTTAGGCGAATTCGAGGTAAATTGAGGCGATTTGCGGGCGTGTGCCGAGGGCCTCAGAGGCCGAGTTCGGTGCGTTTCTTCTTGGTGAGGCCTGCCACAACCATGTCGTAAGACGCTTTGAAATGATCCCTCAGGCTGTCGTCGGAGAGGCCCGGATCATCGTGGACTTGCAACCACTTCATCCCGCGCGAGGCCAAGTAGGGGGCAGGGCGGATGCCGGGCTGATCCTGAAGGACCTCATAGGCGATGTCCGAGGCCTTGAACGTGTAGGCGTCGCGCCCGTCGTTCCATCCGGCGATGGCGAAGACCTTGCCGCCGACTTTCCAGACATCGGCGTTGCCCCATTGAACAACATGGGTGGTGGCGGGGAGCGACGCGCAAAATTCCATGAACGCGTCGCGGGACAGCATCAGACCTGGCCGCCGGCGATCTCGATGGTCTGGCCGTTGACGCTTTGTGATCCCGGGTCGCAGAGCCAGGTGACGGCGGCGGCGACCTCGAAGGGATCAATCAGGCGCTTGTGGCGGTTGGCGTCGACCATCATGGACCGGGCGGTGTCCGCATCCACCCCGGCGCGGGCGCTGATGGCGTCGACGTTGCGGGTGACGATATCGGTATCGACATAGCCGGGGCAGACCGCGTTGAAGGTGAAGGCGCTGCCCATGTAATCCTCGCTGAGCGCGCGAATGAGGCCAATGAGCCCGTGCTTGGAGGCGGAGTAGGCGGCGGCGCCCTTGAGGCCCCTGATACCCGCGATGGAAGAGATCGCCACCACGCGGCCCCAATCGGTGGTCTTCATCGACGCCAGCGCGCTGCGGATGGTCCAGAACGCGCCATCGAGGTTGGTGGCCATGGTGCGGTGCCAGAAATCGGTGTCGGTCTTGGACAGGTTGCGGCCCTCGGCGATGCCGGCATTGGGCACGCAGATCTGGATCGGCCCGCGTGCGGTGACTGAGGCGGCGATGCCTTCGACGACGCTGGCCTCGTCGCGCACGTCCATGACCTGGGCGTGAAGGCCGTGGGCGCCGGCGGCCTCGTCCAGAACATCGGCGCGGCGGCCGGTGATGGTGACCTCTGCGCCATTGTCTTGCAGGGCGCGGGCGATGGCGAGACCGATACCGGTGCCGCCGCCGGTGACTAGGGCGTGTTTTCCTGTCAGTGTCATGCGATCCACAGTGCCGCAGGGCACAAGGCTTGCCAAGGGGGCGTTTTCTGCGCAGAAAACGGAATGGAAAATGCGCATTTTCCATACCAAAATTTGCGCAAATTTTGGGCCCGCCCCGAAGGAGACCGGTGTGCTGAAGTGGATCGACATACCGCCAATGTGGCTGGCCGGGGCGGCGGCGCTGGCCTGGGGGCAGGCGGCGCACTACCCGGCGGGGCTGAACTTTGGCGGGGTCTGGGCGGATTTCGCGGGCGGGTTGCTGGTGGGCGCGGGGCTGGTGCTGATGGCGCTGGCGCTGATGGAGCTCAGGCGCCACAGGACCACGCCGATCCCGCATCTTGAGGCGGAGCGGTTGGTCACGTCGGGCATCTACAAGCGCAGCCGCAACCCGATTTACCTGGGCGACGCGCTGATCCTGGCCGGGCTGATCCTACGCTGGGACGCGGTGCTGAGCCTGCCGCTGGTGCCGATTTTCGTCTGGGTGATTGAGCGGCGCTTCATCCTGCCCGAGGAGGACCGGTTGCGACGAAAGTTTCGAATGAATTTCGCGCAATACTGTCATAAGACCCGACGTTGGGTTTGACACCCTGCGACAATCGCTACATTCCAAGGTGATAAATTTTGTGTGATAAGGCGTGCCCGACCTTTAGGGTGCGAAAAGCGACAGGGCCGATGGGCCGCCACATGTGACCGTCAGAAAACGGGGGGAGTGAAAGTTGAAGATCGGAACACCAAAAGAGGTGATGGAGGGTGAGGCGCGCGTCGCGATGACGCCCGACTCGGCCCTGCAACTTCAGAAACTGGGCCATGAATGCGCCATCGAGACCGGCGCGGGAGAGCGCGCGGGGTTCACGGATGCGGATTACAAGGAGGCCGGTGTCGAGATCATCAAGTCGCCCGCAGCCTTGTGGAAAGCCTGTGACATCATCGCCAAGGTGCGCGTCCCAACGGATACCGAGGTCAAGCGCCTGACCAAGGGCCAGACCCTTATTTCCTTCTTCAATCCCGGCGGGAACGAAGAGCAGATGAAGATCGCCGCCGAGAAGGGCGCGACCGTCATCGCGATGGAATCGGTGCCGCGGATTTCCCGGGCGCAGAAGATGGATGCGCTGTCGTCCATGGCCAATATCGCCGGCTATCGCGCGGTGATCGAGGCGGGCAACAACTTTGGCCGCTTCTTCACCGGCCAGGTGACCGCGGCGGGCAAGGTGAACCCGGCCAAGGTGCTGGTGGTCGGCGCCGGTGTGGCGGGGCTTGCCGCGATCGGCACTTCGACCAGCCTGGGCGCGATCACCTATGCGTTCGACGTTCGGCCCGAAGTGGCCGAGCAGATCGAATCGATGGGTGCCGAGTTCGTGTTCCTCGATTTCGAGGAAGAACAGCAGGATGGCTCGTCGACCGGCGGGTATGCCGCGCCGTCCAGCCCCGAGTTCCAGGAAAAGCAGCTGGAAAAGTTCCGCGAGATGGCGCCGGATATCGACATCGTCATCACCACGGCCCTGATCCCGAACCGGCCCGCGCCGGTTCTGTGGACCAAGGACATGGTCGAGATGATGAAGAACGGCTCGGTCATCGTGGACCTGGCCGCCGAGCGCGGTGGCAACTGCGAACTGACCCAGAAGGACGAGAAGATCGTTACCGACAACGGCGTGACCATCGTCGGTTACACGGACTTCCCCAGCCGGATGGCGACGCAGTCCTCGACGCTTTACGCCACCAACATCCGTCACATGATGACCGACCTGACGCCCGAGAAGGACGGCAAGGTCGATCACAACATGGAAGACGACGTGATCCGGGGCGCGACGGTCACCCACGGTGGCGAGATCACCTATCCGCCGCCACCGCCCAAGGTTTCAGCCATTGCGGCGGCCCCGAAAAAGGAAAAGCCCAAGGAACTGACGCCCGAAGAGAAGAAGGCGCAGGAAGTGGCGGCCTTCAAGAAGCAGACGATGAACCAGGTGGGCTTGCTGGGTGTCGGGGCGTTCCTGGTGCTGCTGGTCGGCACCGTGGCGCCGGCGAGCTTCATGCAGCACTTCATCGTCTTCGTGCTGTCGGTCTTTATCGGGTTCCAGGTGATCTGGGGCGTGGCGCACAGCCTGCACACGCCGCTTATGGCCGTGACGAACGCGATTTCGTCGATCATCATCCTGGGCGCGCTGATGCAGATCGGCTCGACCTCCTACCTCATCACGCTGCTGGCAGGTCTTGGCATTTTCATGGCGGCGATCAACATTTTCGGCGGCTTCCTGGTGACACGGCGCATGCTCGCCATGTTCCAGAAATCGTAAGGGGGTAAGAGACGATGGATTTCGGATTTACCATTGCGGCCTATGCGGTCGCGGCAGTTCTCTTCATCCTCAGCCTGGGCGGTCTGTCGGGGCAGGAAAGTGCGAAACGTGCGGTTTGGTACGGCATCGCCGGTATGGCGATTGCCGTTCTGGCGACGCTGATCGGTCCGGGTGCGGGCTTGTGGCTGGTGTCGCTGATCATGATCGCGGGCGGCGCCGTGGTGGGCTATCAGCTGGCCACCAAGGTGCAGATGACGCAGATGCCCGAGCTGGTGGCGATCATGCACTCGCTCGTCGGTCTGGCCGCAGTCTTCGTGGGCTTCAACGCGGATATCGAGCTGGGCCGTGTCGCGGCGCAGTTCGCCGATGCGGGCCTGCCCTTCCCGCGGCCCGAGGAAGTGACGGCGGAAGGCGTGGCCTTCGCCAAGCAGTTCACCGGGTTCGCCGCGATCGTCGCCAAGAAGACGGCAGTGGAAGTGTCGATCCTGAAGGTCGAGCTGGTGCTGGGCATCTGGATCGGGGCGGTGACCTTCACCGGGTCGGTGATTGCCTATGGCAAGCTGGCGGGCAAGGTCGACTCGGCCGCCACCAAGCTGCCGGGCGGGCATATCCTGAACGCGGCGGCGGCAGCCTTGTCGCTGGTGCTGGCGATCATGTACCTGAGCGGGTCGGGCAGCTGGACGCTGGTCGTTCTGACGCTGCTCGCGCTCTTCATCGGCTATCACCTGATCATGGGGATCGGCGGCGCTGACATGCCCGTGGTGGTCTCGATGCTGAACAGCTATTCCGGCTGGGCGGCGGCGGCCATCGGCTTCAGCCTGGGCAATGACCTCTTGATCGTTGTGGGTGCGCTTGTTGGGTCCTCGGGTGCGATCCTGAGCTACATCATGTGCAAAGCCATGAACCGGTCCTTTGTCAGCGTGATCCTGGGCGGCTTTGGCGGCGCGGGTGGTCCGGCGGCGGAAGTCGAGGGCGAACAGGTGCCGATCGACGCCGACGGCGTGGCCAATGCCCTGAACGAAGCCGACAGCGTGATCATCGTGCCGGGCTATGGCATGGCAGTGGCGCAGGCGCAGCAGGCGGTCAGCGAGCTGACCAACAAGCTGCGGGCGCAAGGCAAGGAAGTGCGGTTCGCCATTCACCCCGTGGCGGGGCGTCTGCCGGGGCACATGAACGTGCTGCTGGCCGAGGCCAAGGTGCCGTATGACATCGTGCTGGAGATGGAGGAGATCAACGACGATTTCCCCGATACCGACGTGGTGATCGTGATCGGCTCGAACGACATCGTGAACCCCGCCGCGCAGGACGATCCCAACAGCCCCATTGCGGGCATGCCGGTGCTGGAGGTCTGGAAGGCCAAGAACGTCTTCGTGTCCAAGCGCGGGCAGGGCACGGGGTATTCCGGCATTGAGAACCCGCTGTTCTTCAAGGACAACACGCGGATGTTCTATGGCGACGCCAAGGACAGCGTGAGCGCGTTGTTGTCGAAGATTGGGTAGTTTTTGCTCGGACGCAATTGGAGAGGGCCCGCCGGTTGGTGGGCCTTTTTCGTTGGAGCTGAGGCAGAGGTCCGGAACGAATGGTAGTATTGTCGCGGTGGGTTTGAGGCGCGTGGGTTTTCACCCACCCTACAATGCGCTTGGATGCAGGATCGTGCGTTCAGGACCGAAACCGGCTAAATTTGCGCCAGTATACGGTTGCATTCCAGTAAGTCATTGAAAGTGCGTTTCAATCTATTTTCATCCCTGGATCGTATCGCTAGGGTGCCGGGAAACCTCAGGACGCGAGAGCCATGCCGCCCATTGAAGATCATCCGCTGCGATTCGAGCTGTCCAACGAGCTGCACGCGCGGCCCTTTCCCAATCTGAGCGCGCCGGCGACCGGCGTGTTTCTGGCGATCAAGCGGGTCGAGGGGGCGGCCGCGCGGGACAGGGGTGATGACCTGGCGCATCTGACGGCGCTGCTGGACCGCTATGGCGCGGCGCATCCCAAGCCGGGTGCCTCGCATTATTCGGGTGATATCGGCAAGCACCATTTGAAATGGGAGCGGCATACCGAGTTCGTCACATATACCGCGTTCCGTGACGGGGTCAGCGACCGCCCCTTCGATCCGGCGGATTTCGAGGTCTTACCGTCGGATTGGCTGAGCGAGGCCCCGGGGCACCGGATGACCTCGGCCATGGTACGGATCGAAACGCAGAAGGATGACGATACGGTGCGCCAGAACATCCACGACTGGTTCGTGGCCGATAGTGTGGCCGTGGCGCGGGTGCTGGATGACAGTGCGATCATCGCGGGGGATTTCCGGATCGATCCGGCGGGGCATCTGCGGTTCATGGTCAATGCGTCGGCGGATATTGGCACGCGGCGCATGGGGCGCGTGGTGCAGCGCCTGTTCGAGATCGAGACCTACAAGACCATGTCGATGCTGGGCTTTGCCCGGGTGGGCGAGATGCGGCCCGACATGGGCGCGCTGGAAGAGCGGCTGACCCATCTGATCAGCAACATGCCGGGCGGGTCGGTGGCCGCGGAGGACACGCTGGACGATCTGCTGGAGATCTCGGCCAAGCTGGAGGGGATGGTGGCGCGGTCGTCCTATCGCTTTGGCGCGACGTCGGCCTATGAGCAGATCGTGAAGCAGCGCATCACCGTGCTGCGCGAGGAGCGGTTCAACGGGCGGCAGACCTTTGGCGAGTTCATGATGCGGCGCTATGATCCGGCGATGCGCACGGTCCGGTCCACCAAGGACAGGCTGGACGCGATGTCGGATCGGGCGATGCGCGCGGGCGAGCTCTTGCGGACGCGGGTGGACGTGGAGCGCAGCGCGCAGAACCAGGATTTGCTGGAGAGCATGAACAGGCGGGCGGACTTGCAGTTGCGCCTGCAGCGCACGGTCGAGGGGCTGTCGGTGGTGGCGATCAGTTACTACGCGGTGTCGCTGGCGGGGTATCTGCTGTACCCGCTGACCGAGCCGACGGAGCTGTCTAAGGAAATGCTGACGGCGATCGTGGCGCTGCCGGTGGTGGCGGCGGTGTGGTGGATGATCAAGCGGGTGCGCGAGAAGTTGGATTAGGAGCCGCGTGGGTTTTCACTCACCCTACGCGGTGTCGCGGGCCGAAGCCAACGCTGCGTCGGTGGGACGACGGCGATCGGTGAAGCTGACAGGAGTGGCGGCAGGGCACAGGGGCTGCCGTATCGAAAGGATACGCGATGTTTCAGGCTTTTGCGGGGATCTGGGCGCTGCTGATCGGTATCGTGCTGATCATGCTGGGCAACGGCATGCATTTCACGCTGATCGGCTTGCGCGGCGATATCGAGGGGTTTTCCTCGGCCGAGTTGGCGGTTGTGACCTCGGGCTATTTCGTGGGGTACCTGCTGGGCGCGCGGTATGCGCCGCGCCTGATCCGCCGGGTCGGGCATGTGCGGGTGTTCGCGGCACTGGGCAGCTTCATGTCGGCGGGGCTGATCGCCTTTCCGCTGCTAGCGGAGCCGTGGGCGTGGACGCTGCTGCGCATCCTGATCGGGTTTGCCATGTCGGGGATTTATGTCACCGCGGAAAGCTGGCTGAACAACGCGGCCACGAACGAAACGCGCGGCAAGATCCTGTCGGCCTACATGATTGCGCAGACGTTGGGTATCATCGGGGCGCAGGGCCTGCTGAACCTGGGCGAGACGGCGGGTGCGTCGCTGTTCATCGGGGCGTCGATCCTGGTGTCGGTGTCCTTTGCGCCGATCCTCTTGTCCGTCACGCCGGTGCCGGCGGCGGAAGTCACCCGCGCGATGCCGTTGCGTGAGTTGTTCACGGGCTCGCCACTGGGCACGGTGGGGATTTTCCTGCTGGGGAGCCTCTACGCCACGCAGTCGGGGATGGGTGCGGTCTATGGCGCGCAAATCGGGATGGGCAAGGGCGAGATCGCGCTGTTCATCGCGATGCTGTTCGGCGGCGCGCTGGTGCTGCAATATCCCATTGGCTGGCTGTCGGACAGGATCGACCGGCGCAAGGTGATCTTCGGCGCCGCGGCGCTGGGGGCTGGGTTCTGCTTGCTGGGCTGGGTCATGGGGGGCACGTACTGGCCGTTGATGGCGGCGGCGTTCCTGACCGGGGGGGTGACGACGCCGCTTTACGCATTGCTGCTGGCCTATACCAACGACCATTTGCCGGTGGAGGACATGGCCTCGGCGTCAGGCGGGCTGGTGCTGACCTTCGGGATCGGGGCGATCGTGGGCCCGCTGGCAGCGGGTTGGGTGATGGGCCTTATGGGACCCTCGGCTTTCTGGCTGGTGCTGGCGTCGTCGTTTGCGGCGATTGCGGTCTATGCCGCTTACCGAATGACGAAACGGGCGGCGACGCCGGTGGAGGAGACCGAGAGTTACCTTGGCGTGCTGCCGGCCTCAACGGCCTTCGTGGTCGAAGCGGCGGGCGCGTGGTCGGCCGAGCAGGGTGAGGACGACGACAAGGACAATTGAGGTGCGCGCCGAGGTGGGGTGAAACCCCACCCTACGTCGGCGTTCGAGGTCCCGGATCAAGTCCGGGACGGCGGGTGGATTGGCGTGGGCCCGGTCAGAACGCTTCGGGTTTGGCCTCGCGGGCCATGTGATCGAGCACGGCGTTGACGAAGCTGCCTTCCTTGCCCTCGGGATAGAAGCTGCGGGCGACGTCGACGAATTCGTTGATGACGACCTTGACCGGTGCCTCACCTTCGAGGAACTCCGCCCCGGCGGCGCGGAACACCGCGCGCAGGGTGGGGTCGATGCGCGCGATGGGCCATTTCGCCACCAGTGCGCGGTCGGTCATCTGGTCGATCTTGGATTGCCAGTTCACGGCCTGCTCGACCAGTTGGCGAAAGAGGTCGATATCGCCGTCGGCCATCTCGATGCCTTCCTCGTATTCCTGTCCAAAGCGGAAATCGAGGAATTCGCGGATGATCGTCTCATAGGACTGGCTGGAATGTTCCATCTGAAAGAGCGCCTGCACTGCGTAGAGCCGCGCGGCGGAGCGCATCTTGCGTTTCTGGTTGCCGGATAGTTCGGTCATGCGGTGGGGTTGTCCTTGAGCTCGCCTGCGAGCTTGTATTCCTCGGCGTCGGGCATGAAGCCGACGCCCTTGCGGGTGCCCCATTTGCGGGTGAGCGCAATGAGGTGCAGGGCGGCGGCGGCGGCGCCTGCGCCCTTGTTCATCTGGTCGGGGTCGGCGCGTTCCACGGCCTGATCGCGGTTTTCGACCGTGAGGATGCCATTGCCGATGCACAGGCCCTGAAGGCCCAGCAGGGTGATGCCGCGGCTGGAATCGTTGCACACAGTCTCGTAATGGGTGGTGGCGCCGCGGATGACGCAGCCTAGCGCCACGTAGCCGTCGAAGTTCGACAGGCGCTCGGCGATGCCGATGGAGGTGGGGATTTCAAGCGCGCCGGGCACTTCGATGAGGTCGTAAGTAGCGCCGGAGGCTTCGATCTCGGCCTTTGCCCCGTCGATCATCATGTCGGCGATGTCGCGGTAGAAGGGGGCCACGACGATCAGCAGTTTCACGGGCTTGTCGAACGTGGCGCGGGGCAGGGTGTATTCGGTTCCGGCCATGGCGTTATCCTTCGCTGAGGCGGTGCGTGCCGACGATGCTGATGCCGTAGGCGTCGAGCCCGAGGTAACGGGTATTCGGGCTGTCGGTGACGAGGATCAGTTCGTGCAGGCCCATCGTGGACATGATCTGAGCGCCAAGGCCCGTCTGTTTGATGGTGCGCGGCGTGTCGTCCTCTTCCATTTCCGAGGCGAGGCTGGGCCGGGGCTGGCGGAAGAGGAAGACGGCGCCGCGGCCTTCGCGGGCGATGATGTTCATGGCACGGGGCAGCTTGCCGGTCGGGCCGGCGGGGCTGGCCTCGAGCCCGATGCCCAGCACGTCCTCGAGCGCGTTGAGCGCGTGGGTGCGGGCAAGCACCGGTTTGCCATCGGTGATGTCGCCCTTGGACAGTACGACATGCTCGGTATCGGTGATCTGGTCGGCGAAGATGCGCATGTCCCATTCTCCGCCGTGCGAGGACGTGATGGTTTCGCGCCGGACCTCGCGCACGAGGTTGTCGTGCTTGTGGCGATAGGCGATGAGGTCGGAGATGGTGCCGATCTTCATGCCGTGGGTCTTGGCGAACTCCACAAGGTCGGGCAGGCGGGCCATGGTGCCGTCGTCCTTCATGATCTCGCAGATCACGCCGGAGGGGTTGAGGCCGGCGAGGCGAGAGATGTCCACGGCGGCCTCGGTATGGCCGGCGCGTACGAGGACGCCACCGTTGCGGGCGCGCAGCGGAAAGACATGGCCCGGCGTGGCGATATGGGCCTGGGTGTTCTGTTCGTTGATCGCGGTCGATATGGTCAGCGCGCGGTCGGCCGCCGAGATGCCGGTGCTGACGCCCTCGCGGGCCTCGATGCTGACGGTGAAGGCGGTTTCGTGCCGCGACGAGTTGTTCACGGCCATCATGGGCAGGCCAAGGCGGTCAATCCTTTGGGCCGTCATGGGCAGGCAGATGAGGCCCTTGCCGTGGGTGGCCATGAAGTTGATGACTTCGGCCGTGGCGAATTCGGCGGGTATCACCAGGTCGCCCTCGTTCTCGCGGTCCTCGTGGTCGACAAGGATGAACATGCGGCCGGCACGCGCCTCGGCGATGATTTCCTCAGTGGACGAGATCGCGGAGCGCAGCTCGGCCTCGACGGGGCCGGGTTTTTCGAAGGCTTGGGTTTCGGACATCTGGCGCCTCTGGGTTTACAGGCCCGCCAGATAGCGCAGGGGTGTGCGGAAGGCCAGAGGGGATGTCGGGTTAAGGTGCGCCGCTGACGCGTTCGGGCGAATGTGACGGACGAGATGTCGCGGCGGAATGGCAACGATCAGCCGGTAATGCCGGGGCTTTTCCTTGAGGATGGGGGCCAATGTGCTAGTATTAAGCGTGAAGCGCAAAGGAGTCTTCCAATGCCCAAGCTCATCCGCATGTATATCGTGAACGTCGCCATCGGCTTTGGCCTTGCGGCGGTGTTCGTGGGGATGTTGCTGTGGTTCGATATCGCGAACCTGTGGCATCTGGTCAGCCATTCGGACAAGGGCTGGTTGGCGGTTCTGCTGCTGTGGGTGTCCAACGGGATCGTCTTTGCGGGCGTCCAGTTCGGCATCGCGGTGATGCGGATGAAGGACGATGATGACGATGACGGCCCCGGGGGCGGGCTGCGCCAGCACGTGATGCGGCAGGATCACGCGACGATCCCGGTGCGCGCGGATCAGGGCGCGCGTCCGTTCTGGAGCAAGCGCTGAAAAGAGTTTCCGCTTTGGAACGGTGAGATATGCGTGGCGGTTTGCGTCGGGAGCCGCGCAGACGGTGCGGTGCGTGGGTTGTCACCCACCCTACGCAATCGCGTCATGATGTAGCGGCGAAAGGTGTGACGGGCCCGCACGCAACCGTTTGGTTCTCTCATTCCCGAGGACCTGTATATACAGGTGGGCGCCGGTTAACCGGACCAGGGCCCGGACAGAGCCAGCTCCCTCGGAATTGCTTAAGGCCACCGGAATGCAACCGTTCACGAGAAGGGCAGCACCCGTCACTCTTCTGAGGTAAGACGTCGGGGGCGGTGCGGCAAGGGGCTATTCCGAAGCATCCGAAATAAATCCGTACGCGCGCAGCTGCTCGGGCAGCAGGACGTAGATTTCGTCGGGCGGGGTGGCGAGCGCATGGGTCATGACCATCGGGTCGATGCCCATCTGGTCGAGGTAGAGCATGACCTCGCCCTGGCCGGCCTGGATATCCTCGACCGCGAAGGAGGCGGGCAGGATCGTGCTTTCGCCGAAATAGTGCTGGTGGACGCCGACTTGCGCCGCGTCGTCTATGTCGCGGGCGGCCCCGCCGGCCAGCATGTAGGGGCAGGCGGAGAAGCAGTATTCGCCCGCAAGCATCCGTGTCGTCAAGCCGGTGTCGCGGAAGTGGCGGCCCAGGGCCAGCGCCTCGGTCACGGTGCCGCCGGGAGATTGCAGAATGAGCGTCTCGGGGGGGGGCGTGCTTTCTTCGAGCCGCTTGATGATGCGATCGGCGTCGCCCTCGGCGATGCCGCCCTCGAGGCGGTAGGTGGTGCCGTCTTCCTGTGTGAGCACCAGCCGTTCGGGCAGCTCGCCCGGGTCGCGGGCGGGCCGCGTGGCGGGGCGGTCACGGTCGGGGCGGAAGAGGCGGCGCTGGTCGCCGGGGCGCACGGGTTCGGTCAGCCGGGGGGCGTCGGGGGCCATGCCCGGCAGGCGGAACCCAGAGGCGCTTACATCGCCCAGCACCAGCATGGCGCCGATGCCAATCTGGAAGATCAGCGCGCCGGTGAGGATGCGGGCCACGGGGGGGCCGTGTTTGGATTTCGGCTTTTCGGTCGCGCCTTTCCCGGTGTCGTCGTCGCTCATGGCGTGGTTCCGGTGATGCGCTTGACCTTGTTGCGGTCCTCGGGCGTGTCGTCCGCGGAGGGTTTGCGCGGGGCGGGGGTATCCTCGATCTCGTGCGCCACGGCGATGGCGGCGCGCAGTTCGGCCACGGTCATGGAGTCCTCGATATCGGTGCCGTCGCGCATCGAACGGATCATGCCGTGGGTGATCGACAGGATCAGGACCAGCACGGCGGGAAGCAGGTCGATGGCGATGGCCCCGGCCCAGGAGGGCACGAAGTTGCGGGCATAGAGGATGACCGCGTCAGCCGACGATATGGGCGTGTAGGTGACTTCTGCCGCGGGCTCGAGCGCGGCCACCTCCTGTGCGGCGTTTTCCAGCGTGGCGGCGCGCTGGCCGAGGACTTCGAGAACGGAGGTGATGGTGGCGGCCTGGTCGCCGCGCCCGGCCTCGGTGCGGCTGTCGAGCTCGGGCAGGACGACGGAGGCCGAGAGATCCTGTGCGGCACGTTCCACAAGGGGCGCGACGGTCAGCTGGCGCATCTGGGTGATAAGACCTTGGAGGCGCACGGCGGATTCGGAGAATTCGACAGAGCGGGCCTCGACCGGCCCCGGTTCGACGGTAAGGGAGCGCATCCGGCTGAGGATGGTGTTGCCCTCGGCGAAGGCGGTGTCGACGAGTGGTGTCTGGTCGGCGATCTGTTGTTCGAGCGCGGCGAGTTCGGCGGATTTCTGGCGCAGCACGCGGAAGACGGCGCCGCGGCCCGCAAGGCCCGAGAGATTGCCGGTGGCTTCCTGTTCGCTGAGATCCTCGAAGGATTGGCGCACGCGGGCGACGTCGCGGCCCAGGGCCTGGCCGGTGAGGGCGATTTCATGGGCACGCTCCAGGCTTTGCTGATAGTCCTGCACGGTCTCGGCCAGATGTTGTTCGACCGCCGCCGAGCCGGCCAGGGCGGCGGCGTTGAGCCAGCTGGACATGGCGATGATAGCGACCGAGCCGAGGCCCATCGCGCCCAAGAGGCCGACGCGGGCGCGGGCGGAGGTGACGGCGGGAAAGAGCCGCAGGAGGTAGGACCAGAAGACGAAGATGCCGACCGAGACGGCGACGGAATAGGCCAGCGCCGCGAAGGTGGACATGGCGCCGGTGTCGTCCAGCAGGGACGAGACGCCGAGATAGGTGTAGATGCCCGAAGCCACGGCCAGAACGCCCAAGGCCGTGCCCGAGAAGGTTTCCAGCCAGTCGATATGGCCTTCGAGATCGCGGGCATAGCGGGCGCCGCGTGTGCGGGAGGAGTCTGTTTTCGGATCGGGCATGGCGGACCTTTTTACAGCGAAAGAGGGGCGCGACCGTGCCAGACCCCGGGAACATCACTATGAAATGGTTAATTAATCACGCAAGACAAGGCTGTGTGATCAGCAATTCCCATGCAGGGGCTTGCCAATGTTCACGTATTGTTCATAAATTGGCGTCATGCAGGACCATTTCAGCGACATAATTGCGATGCAGCCCGGCCAGCTTTTGGCGCGGGGCGTGTGCCGGCATTTGCTGGGCTATGATTTCGCAACGGTCGAGGAATTCTCGCCGGAGAAGGGCAAGCGCGTGGACGTCATGGCGCTGGGACCCAAGGGCGAGATCTGGGTGGTGGAGTGCAAGTCGAGCCGGGCGGATTTCACTTCGGATCTCAAGTGGGATGGCTATCTTGAATGGTGCGACCGGTATTTCTGGGCCGTCGACGAGGCGTTTCCGACCGACCTGTTGCCCGAGGGCACGGGACTGATCATCGCGGATGCGTATGACGCGCAGATCATTCGGATGGCGCCGGAGCACAAGCTGCCCGGCGCGCGGCGCACGGCGCTGACGCGACGCTTTGCGCGGCAGGCGGCGTTGCGTTTGCAGGGCGCGCGCGATCCGGGGCTTTGAGGGGGCCGTTTTCTTGCAAAGAAAACGGAATAGAAAATGTGTATTTTCTATTCCAAAATTTGCGTAAATTTTGGGTGCGCGGGGCTAGCGTTTCGCTTCGGCGGCCTTGGCAGCGGCGAGGATTTCCTCGGCGATTTCGCGGGCCTCATCGGGGTCGAAATCCATAGGGATTTCCGTGGGGCCTGCCATGATGAACAGGCGGACCATACCCTGGTCGGTGGGACCGATTTGCAGATTCGCCTCGATGTCGCGTTCGTCGTTGATGCCCACGGCCGCCTCCTGGATAATTGGAATGGCCTAGCGCCTTGGCCGCGCGAAGGCAAGCCGGTTGGAATGGGCGAGATCGTGTCGAAGAGGCTTGCAATCGCGGACCGGGAAAGTTAAATCCATGCCGCGTGCCGCCTTAGCTCAGTTGGTTAGAGCGCCTGATTGTGGATCAGGAGGTCCCCCGTTCGAGCCGGGGAGGTGGTACCATTCTCCATTTTATTCAGATGTCTTATTCGGACGGTTCGTCTGTCTTGACCTCGATGGTCTGGCGCAACTCGCCGGTCGCTTCGTCGAAGATCAGGATCGTGTCGGCTTCGGTCACAACGGCGTACCAGCCATTGGCGCGTGTGAAGGCAGTGGGTGTCGTGCCGTCGGGCAGGGTGATCACTTCTGGCAGGGCCACCTGAGTCGCGCCGGAGAACTTGGTGACAAAGAGCGCGACGATCACTAGAAACCCGAGAATCATTACGCCCGTCAGGACGGTCACGAGGGTGCGCAGGTAGCGCACCATCCCGGGGTCCAGCGACGGCGGCTGAGGAGTGTCGTTCATGGGCGCAGCCCCCTTGCGAACCAGTGTCACCGTGCGGATCGGGGCCGATCCGCCGCCGCGCCTTGATAAGGCGTTGGCGCGCGATGTGCCAGAGGCCGCGTCGCTGTCGCGTACGCGGCTGGCAAGGCTGATCGCCGAGGGCGCGGTGTGCTTGGGCGGCGCGGTGGTCAACGACCCCAAGGCGAAGGTGGTCGAAGGTGACATCGTCGAGATCAGCGTGCCTACGGCGGTTGAGGTGGATGTGGTGGCGCAGGAGATCGCGCTGGACGTGGTGTTCGAGGATGACGACCTGATCGTGATCAACAAGCCTGCTGGGATGGTGGTGCATCCCGCGCCGGGCAGCCCGGACGGAACGCTGGTGAACGCGCTGTTGCACCATTTCGGCGGTACGTTGTCGGGGGTGGGTGGCGAGAAACGGCCCGGCATCGTGCACCGGATCGACAAGGAGACGAGCGGCCTGCTGGTGGTCGCGAAGTCGGACAGTGCGCATCACGGTCTGGCCGCGCAGTTCGAGGCGCATAGCGTCGAGCGCAAGTATCTGGCGGTGGTGAACGGGATGCCGGATGCCGCCGATCCGCGGTTGCGGGGCATACGTGGCGCCAGTTTCGAGGCGGGAAACATCCTGAAACTGACGACGCAGTTGGCGCGGCACAAGACGGACCGGCAGCGGCAGGCGGTGTTGTTCGAGGGCGGGCGGCACGCGGTGACGCGGGCGCGCGTTGTGACACCGTTCGGTGCTCCGCCGCAGGTGGCGCTGATCGAATGCTGGCTGGAGACGGGGCGGACGCACCAGATCCGGGTGCACATGGCCCATGCG
The DNA here is from genome assembly GCF_009363715.1 of Roseovarius sp. THAF9. Lineage (NCBI taxonomy): Bacteria > Pseudomonadati > Pseudomonadota > Alphaproteobacteria > Rhodobacterales > Roseobacteraceae > Roseovarius > Roseovarius sp. THAF9. The sequence goes on along the minus strand of NZ_CP045404.1, from coordinate 2,555,323 downwards.
GGGCATGGCCTGATCGGTGATCCGGTTTATGGCGGGCGGCGCAAGTTGAACGCGCGGGCGCTGTCGCCGGGCGCGCTGGACGCCGCGCAACATTTCCCACGGCAGGCGTTGCATGCGGCGCTGCTGGGGTTCGAGCATCCGGGTACGGGGGAGATGCTGCGCTTCGAGGCGGCGCTGCCGGAGGACATGGCCAACCTGCTGCAGGAACTGGGCGCGCCGGCTTAACGTTAATATGACAGCACAGCACGTGTGCGTGAGCAAACGTCACATCACTGGAAAACCGGCCCGGTTTGATTCATAAATAATTAAACCATTCGGTTCACCTGTCTTGAATCCAGGCTGATGGCTGCCCATATGGATGTTAAGACAATAAACATTGGAGGGTCACAGGGTTGAGCAATTACGCAAATCTTCCTGCGCCATCGCCCGAAGCCGGGCTGAACCGGTATTTGCAGGAAATCCGGAAATTTCCGCTGTTGGAGCCGGAACAGGAATACATGCTGGCCAAGCGCTGGGTCGAGGAACAGGACACCGACGCCGCGCACCAGATGGTCACCAGCCACCTGCGTCTGGCGGCGAAGATCGCCATGGGCTATCGCGGCTATGGGTTGCCGCAGGCCGAGGTCATCTCGGAAGCCAACGTGGGCCTGATGCAGGCGGTCAAACGTTTTGATCCCGAGAAGGGTTTTCGCCTGGCCACCTATGCGATGTGGTGGATCCGGGCCAGTATTCAGGAGTACATCCTGCGCAGCTGGTCGATGGTCAAGCTGGGTACGACCAGCGGGCAGAAGAAGTTGTTCTTCAATCTGCGCAAGGCCAAGGCTCGCATCGGGGCGCTGGAGGACGGAGACCTGCATCCCGACAAGGTGAAGCAGATCGCGACCGACCTGGGCGTGACCGAGGACGAGGTGATCAGCATGAACCGCCGGATGTCCGGGGGCGACGCGTCGCTGAACGCCACGGTCGGCACCGAGGGCGAAGGCACGATGCAGTGGCAGGACTGGCTGGAGGACGAGGATGCCGACCAGGCCGGTGACTATGAGAAGCGCGACGAGCTGGAAGCGCGGCGCGAACTGCTGGCCGAGGCGATGGACGTGCTGAACGATCGCGAGAAGGATATCCTGACGCAACGGCGGCTGAACGAAAAGGCCGTGACGCTGGAGGATCTGAGCGGGCAGTACGATGTCAGCCGCGAACGGATCCGGCAGATCGAGGTGCGGGCGTTCGAGAAGCTGCAGAAGCGCATGCGCAGCCTGGCCGCCGAGAAGGGGATGATGGCGACGGCCTGATATCGCGACACATCGGTGCGGTCACGAAAATTGGCCCCTTCCGCATGGCGGAGGGGGCCTTATTGTTTCCGGTGAGTCGGAATCGGAAAGGGACGTCCGTTGCGCAGCCTGTCGATACTTTGTGTGACCGTGCTGGCCGCCTGTGCGCCGCGCCCTGCCGCGGAATACGCACCGACGGTGCCCGAGGCGCATCTGCAGACGCTTTATGTGGCGACGCAGAAGGCGCTGGACCATACCGGTTGGACCTTTGGCGCGAAACGCACGGGCCAGATGCGCTATTTCCGGGCCGATATCTCGATCCCGCCGACGCACCGGCCGGGTCACGTGGAATGGCCCGAGGGCCCGCCGGATGCGGCGAAGGATTTCGTGGTGGCGGCGACGGATGTCTACCCGTCCGGCGCGGCCTTTATCGGGGATGTGAAGGCAGCGCGCCCGGGGCGGGAAACCCAGGTTTTCGTGCATGGCTACAACGTGACGCTTTCCGATGGTTTGTACCGGCTGGCGCAGATGCGCGAGGATTTCGAGGTGGCCGAGCCGTCGGTTCTGTTCGCCTGGGCCTCGGCGGGGGACCCGCGGGGGTATGTCTATGACCGCGACAGCGTGCTTTACGCCCGGGACGATTTGGAAGACCTGCTGGCCCGGCTGACCGGCCGGCCGGGGGACCGGGTGACATTGCTGGCGCATTCCATGGGCGCGCATCTTGTGATGGAGGTGATGCGGCAGGCGGCGCTGAAGGGGGATCGGCGTCTGCTGGACCGGATCAGCGGCGTGGTGCTGATGTCGCCGGATATCGACCCGGATATCTTTCGCAGGCAGGCCGAGGCGATCGGGGAGTTGCCTCAGCCGTTCCTGATTTTTGTGACGCAGCAGGACCGGGCGCTGAGCCTTGCCAGCCTGATCACAGGGCGCAAGAAGCGGCTGGGCGTGATCGACGGGCCGGAGGCGGTGGCGGGCCTGCCGGTGAAGGTGATCGACTTTACCGCGCTGGCGGATGGCGAGGGCCTGGACCACGCGGTGGCGATCACCTCGCCTTCGGCGATTTCGGTGCTGAACGGGATGCTGGAGCAGGCCTCGCTGGGGAGGGATGCGTTCGAAGATTACATGGTGCTGGAGGCACAGCCGTGACACGGAGCCTGCGGCATCCTATATTTGCCATTCAGGAGGATGACTGCCATGGCCGGCGGATGGGCGCGCGACGGCGCGGTGAGTGAACAGATCGAAGCCTCGATCGAGGACGAGTTGGCGCGGATGAAGGCCGCGAAACGCCCCGTGGGCGAGAGCCTGACGCATTGTGCCGAATGCGAGGAGGAGATTCCGCAGGCGCGGCGCGAGGCGTTGCCGGGCGTGAAACTGTGCATTGATTGCCAGCAGGAACGCGACGGTGCGCAGCAGGCGCGGGGCGGGATCAACCGTCGCGGCTCGAAAGACAGTCAGCTCAAGTAGGCGGGTTTTGCGGGGGGCTCTGCCCCCCACGGCGAAACATGGTTTCGCCGCTCCCCCCGGGATATTTTTGGCCAGAAGAAGTGGCGGTCTCAGCGCCTTGGCGGGCGGCCGGTGAGGCGGCGCCAGAGGGGGGTGACGTCAAGCGCGGCCACGGCGACGCCGAGGGGGATCATCCAGAAGCCCAGCACCGGGAGGAAGCCGAAGATCCCGCCGATGATGAGCAGGATGCCCAGTACCAGCCGCAGCCCCGGGGGCACGCGCGACCGGATGCGCACGAGGGCGCGTCTGAGCCGGTTGCGCAGGCTGTGGGGGCCGCGTGTGCGGGGCAGGGTCTAGTCCTCCATCGCCTCCAGCTGGTCGATGAAGCCGGAGATCATCGACAGGCCCTTGTCCCAGAAGGCCGGGTCCGAAGCGTCGAGGCCGAAGGGCGCCAGAAGTTCCTTGTGGTGCATCGAGCCGCCCGCCTTGAGCATGTCGAAATACTTGTCCTGGAAGCCGTCGGGGTTTTCCTCGTAGACGGCATAGAGCGCGTTCACCAGCCCGTCACCGAACGCGTAGGCGTAGACGTAGAACGGCGAGTGGACGAAGTGGGGGATATAGGCCCAGAAGGTCTCGTAGCCCTCCATGAAATCGAAGGCGGGGCCAAGGCTTTCGCCCTGCACGGACATCCAGAGGGCGCCGATGTCTTCCGAGGTCAGCTCGCCGCCGCGGCGGGCGTCGTGCAGCTTGCACTCGAAATCGTAGAAGGCGATCTGGCGGACTACGGTGTTGATCATGTCCTCGACCTTGCCGGCGAGCAGGACTTTGCGTTCGGCGTTGTCCTTGGCGGCATCCAGCAGTTTGCGGAAGGTCAGCATCTCGCCGAAGACCGAGGCCGTTTCTGCAAGCGTGAGAGGGGTGGATGACAGAAGCTCGCCCTGTTCGGCGGCCAGGACCTGGTGCACGCCGTGGCCCAGCTCGTGCGCGAGGGTCATCACGTCGCGCGGTTTGCCGAGGTAGTTCAGCATGACGTAGGGGTGCACGTCTGTGACGGTAGGGTGGGCGAAGGCGCCGGGGGCCTTGCCGGGTTTGACGGCGGCGTCGATCCAGCCCTTGTCGAAGAAGGGTTCCGCCAAGTCGCCCATGCGCGGGTCGAAATCGGAATAGGCGTCCATCACCATGCCGCGGGCGGTCGGCCAGTCGATCTTGCGCGGCGCCTCCATCGGCAGGGGGGCGTTGCGGTCCCAGACCTGCATCCGGTCGAGGCCGAGCCATTTGCGTTTCAATTCGTAGTAGCGGTGGCTGAGCTTGGGGTAGGCGTCGACTACGGCGTCGCGCAGGGCCTCGACCACCTCGGGCTCGACATCGTTACTGAGGTGACGCGAGGTCTGGGCGGTGGGCATGCCGCGCCAGCGGTCGATGACTTCTTTCTCCTTGGCCGTCGTGTTGTGGACGCGGGCGAAGGTGCGGATGTTGGCCTGGAAGGTGCGGGCAAGTTCGCGGGCGGCGGATTCGCGTTTGTCGCGGTCCTGTTCGGTGAGCAGGTTGAGGGTGCTCTCGATCCCGAGCTCCTCGCCATCCACGTCGAAGGTGAGGCCCGCGATGGTCTCATCAAAAAGGCGTTCCCACGCGTCGCCCACGACACCGAGGTCGTGCAGGAATTTTTCCAGCTCGTCGGAAAGCTGGTAGGGCTTCATCGCCTGGATGCGGCGGATGACGGGGGCGTAGCGGGCGAGATCGGCGTTTTCCGCATACATCGCTTTGAGCGTGTCCGCGTCGAGCCGATTGAGTTCGAGGGTGAAGAAGACCAGCGGGGTGGTGTAGTTGGTGATCTTCTCCTGGCAGTCGGACAGGAACTTGGCCCGCTCGCCATCGGTGGTCAGTTGGTAATAGCGCAGGCCGGCGAAGGACATGATGCGGCCCGCAATGGACGAGATCTTTTCGTTCCGCTGGATGCATTCGAGGAGGCCCGCGGCGTGGAGATCGGCCAGCTTGCCTTCGTAGTCGGCGGCGAAGTCGGCGCAGGCCTGTTCCAGCCAGTCGAGATCGCGCTTGAGTTCGGGAGCGTCCTGTCCGGTGTAGAGGTCGTCGAGGTTCCACTCCGGCAGGTCGCCCAGATTGTCGGAGCCGGAGCCGGCGTTTACGTCGAAGGCGGGTTTGGGAAGCTGGAACATGCGGGTCTCCTGTTGTCGCGTTGGGCAAGACATAGGGGGCCGGGCGGGCAGGCTCAAGCGATGGATTGGACGCGGGGCCGATTGGCGAGGATCACGGCGCGCCTCAGACGGTGTCGGGACCCGCAAGGGCACGGTGCAGCAGAAGGGCATTGGGCGAGAGCGGCGCGGTCACGCGGCGGTTCAGCCAGTAGCGGCGGGTGGTGGTCAGGGTGTCGTCGCCAACCGGGACCAACTGGCCGCTGCTTACGAGGGTGTCGAGCATCGGCAGGCTGGCCAGGGCGATGCCATCGCCGGCCAGGGCGCGGCCGATGCTGTGGCCGTAGCTGCGGCAGGTCTCGACCGGGCGCGCGGAGAGGGGAGAGCCGGGCTTGCGGTCGTGCCAGATGCGCCAGTTGATCCAGTCAGGCGCGAGGCGGGGATAGTCCAGCAGGGGCAGGTCGGGCAGGTCGGAGACGGTGGCGGCGATGGCGGGTGCGGCGGCTGGAATGATCGTCTCGTCAAATAGCGGCGTGCCGGTCCAGCCGGGTGGCGGGGCCTCGCCGTAGTGGATGGCGAGATCGAGCGTGTCTGCGGTAAGGGTCGAGGGATCGTCGGCGGTCAGCACGCTGACATTGCAGGCATCGGAGCTGGTAGCGAAGGCTTGGAGGCGCGGATAGAGCCAGAACATCGAGACCGCGCCATTGGCCGCGATCCGGAGTGTGCCGGTGTCGGTGACGCGCGCGGTGTCGAGCGAGGATGTCAGGTAGTCGAGCGCGAGGCGCACGGGTTCTTCCAGCCGGCGGGCGGTGTCGGTGGGCACCGCGTGGCGCGCGCCGCGGTCAAAAAGCGGCGTGCCGAGCCAGTCCTCGAGCTGTCGGATGCGTTTGCTGACGGCGGCCTGGGATACCATGAGTTCAGGGGCGGCGGCGGAAAAGCCGCCGCGTTTCATCACCGTGTTGAAGAAGACGAGGGATTCCAGAGGCGGGAGATCTCGGCGGTCCTGATTCATTCCTTTAGGTTATCCAAGAGCGTGAGAATTTCCAGCGTTTTCGAGGTGCGCTGGGTCGGATATGGAATGACAAAACGTGACCCCGAGGAGGATGACATGGCGGAACTGGACTGGCACGCGGAACGCGCGGACCTTGCGGAGCTGGCTCTGCTGGACCGAGCGCCGGAGGATGAGGGGATCGACCGTGTGGCGGTGCGGGGCTACCGGCTGGGCCGGGTGCGGGCCGAGATGCGCAAGCGGGATATCGCGGCGGTTCTTTTGTCCGATCCGGTGAATATCCGCTACGCCAGCGGCGCGCGGAACATGCAGGTGTTCAGCCAGCGGAACGCGCCGTCGCGGTACTTGCTGTTGACCGAAAACCGCTCGATCCTGTTCGAGTTTACGGGCTGTGCCCATCTGGCCGATGGGCTGGAAACGATTGACGAAGTGCGTGCGGCGCGCACGGCGAGTTTCGTGGCGGCGGGGCCGGATATCGCCAAGCGGGAGACAGCCTGGGCCGCCGAAATGGTGGACTTGGTGACGGCGCTGGTGGGCAAGGGGGCGACGCTGGGGATCGAGCGATTGAACGCCGGGAGTGCCATTGCGTTGCGCGATGCGGGGCTGCGGATCGTGGATGCGCAGGAACCGGTGGAGATGGCGCGGGCGATCAAGTCGGCGGAAGAGATGAAATGCGTCAATGCCTCGCTGCGGGCGACCGAGATCGGTGTCGGCAAGCTGCGCGAGGCGATCCGGCCGGGGATGACCGAGGCGGAGCTGTGGTCTGTGCTGCACCAGTCGGTCATCGCGCAGAACGGGGACTACGTGGAGACCCGTCTGTTGAATGCCGGGGAGCGGACAAATCCGTGGTTTCAGGAGACGACCGACAATGTGATCGGTCCGAATGAGTTGATCGCGCTCGATACGGACGTGGTGGGGTGCCACGGGTATTACTCGGATTTCTCGCGCACCTTCCATTCCGGGCCGGGTAAGCCGAGCGCCACCCAGCGGAAGCTTTACAAGGTGGCCCATGAGCAGGTGCATCACAACATGGGCATCTTGCGACCGGGCATGACGTTCCGCGACTATGCCGATGCGGCCTGGGACATTCCGGAGCAGTATTATGCGAACCGGTACTACCTGTCGGCGCATGGCTGTGGGATGACGGGGGAGTATCCGTACCTGTATCACCACGGGGATTTTCCGAATGCGGGATATGACGGGGTGATCGAACCCGGCATGACGCTGTGTGTCGAAAGCTATATCGGCGCGGAAGGCGGCACGGAGGGCGTGAAGCTGGAGCAGCAGGTGCTGATCACTGAAACTGGCGTGGAGCTTCTGTCGCGGTTTCCATTCGAGGGCGATCTGTTGCGGTAAGCCGCCAAGGTTCTTCGTACGAAGAATCTTGGCGGAGAAAATTCGTGCGAATTTTCTTTATCCGTATTGGGCCAGCACGTCGTGAAGGTCTTCGAGAGAGTTGGCCTCCTGCACCGGCTTGTCGTGGCGCCAGCGTTTCATGCGGGGGAAACGAAGCGACACCCCGGATTTGTGGCGGGTCGATTCCATGATCCCCTCGAAGGCGATTTCGAAGACATGCTCGGCCTTCACCTGCCGCACCGGCCCGAAGCGTTGCAGGGTGTTCTTGCGGACCCAGGCGGTGATCTTGCGGAACTCGGTGTCGGTGAGGCCGGAATAGGCCTTGGTGAACGGCACGAGGTCGTTGCCGTCGCGCACGGCGAAGGTAAAATCGGTAAAAAGGTTGGCGCGCCTACCGTGGCCCTGTTGGGCATAGATCATCACGGCGTCGATGGTCAGGGGATCGAGTTTCCATTTCCACCAGTCGCCTTTCTTGCGGCCGGAATGGTAGGGGGAGTCCTTGCGCTTGAGCATCAGGCCCTCGGCGCGCGCGTCCCGGGCTTTCGCGCGGATCTCGCGCAGATCGTCCCACGATTGGAAGGAGATAAGCGGCGACTGGCGAATGGGCGCGTCGGGTGCAAGGTCGTGCAACATGGCCTCAAGCCGGGCGCGACGCTTGGCGAAGGTTATGTCGCGCAGGTCGGTTCCGTTTTCCTCCAGCAGGTCGTAGGCGTAGAGGATGACGGGGGCGTCCTTCAGCAGTTTTTTCGGCACGGTCTTGCGGCCGATGCGTTTTTGCAGGGCATTGAAGGACATCGGGCCATCGTCCTGCCAGGCCAGGATTTCGCCGTCGAGCACGGTGCCGGGCGGCAGGTAGTCGCGCGCGCGGGCGAGTTCGGGGAAGCGGTCGGTCATCAGTTCCTCGCCGCGGGACCATGTGAAGTGCTCGCCACCGCGCAGGATCAGCTGGCCGCGGATGCCGTCCCATTTCCATTCGGCCAGCCAGTCGGCGGGATCGCCCAGCGTCTCGGGTTCTTCGTCGTCGAGACCATAGGCAAGACAGAACGGATAAGGGCGCGAGAGGTCGGCGCTGACGTCATGCGCTTCGATCAGCGCGTTCCAGGACGTGCTGTCGGGGGTCCAGTCGCCCATCAGGCGGTGGGCAAGCTCGGCCTCGTCCCGGTCGGTGGCCTGGGCCAGGGCACGGGTCATCAGCTTGCGCGAGATGCCGATGCGGAAGCCGCCGGTCAGAAGCTTGTTGAATACGAGACGTTCATGGGGCTGCATCTGGTCCCACGCAGCCAGGATGGCGGCTTTGCGGGCGTCCTCGGTTTCATGGTCGAGGGCGCGGAGGCGGCCGATCCACGTGGAAAGGCCGTCGTCGTGCTCGCCCGCCGGGGGCGGCAGGACGAGGGCGATGGTTTCGGACAGGTCGCCGACGATGGGATAGCTTTCCTCGAAGAGCCAGAGCGGGATGCCGGCGCGTTCGGCGGCCCACTCGCGCAGTTTTGTGGTGGTGATCGCGCGGCGGGGGCGGCGACCGGAGAAGAGCGCGACGGTCCAGAGCTTGTCGTCGTCGGGTGCGGTGCGGAAATAGTCGGCCAGCGCGGCGACCTTGGTGTTGGTCTTGGTGGTCTGGTCGAGGGTGGTGAAAAGGGCTGTGAAGTGTTTCACGGGCGCACCTCGTCGAGAATGCCAGTGACGTTTTCGATAGGAATGAAGCCGAGGCCGCCTGTGGCTTGCGATACGCGGGTGTCGATGGAATTGTCGCGATTGTCACCGAGCACGAAGAGGTGACCGGCGGGCACCGTGAAGATCCGGGTGTCGTCAAGGCGGCCCGGGCCGATGTCGAGGATGTGGTATGTCACACCGCCCAGCGTCTCGGTGCGCATGTCCTTGAGACACTCCGCGCCGTCCGACACCGGGGCGTTGGAACAGCGGGGACCCGCGCCGCCCGAGCCTTGTGGCGTATTCGGTTCGGTAAAGTGGCCGGACTCCTCGGTGGGGACGGGTATGTCATCGATGAAGAGATGGCCCGAGCGCATCTGAACGGTCTGGCCGCCGGTGGCGGCGATGCGCTTGAAAAAAGGCGTGCCGGTGATCGGGTGACTGAACGTGATAATGACACTGGTAGGCAGGTTCGCGGGTGTGAAATTGGTCCGGGTGATGAAGCACTGGCCAGGCAGAATCGCAGGCTTCATGGAACCGGCGGGCGCCCAGTAGCTGTCATAGGCGCCTGTGAGGCATTTCAGGCAGACGCAGACGGGCTGGGCCGCGGCGGGGACGGATAGCAGAATGAGCAGTGTCGCAAGTCGGATCATGCGGCGGAGTCTCCGGCCTGGGCGTCATCGGCGTCGTCCAGGGACTCGCCGGTAAATTCTGTGGGGACAACTTGAGCGTTCCAGCCTTCCTCGTTCAGGTATCGCGCGAAGATATCGGTGTAACCATGTGTCGCATATATATTTTCCGCGCCTGTTGACTTGATTGCATCGAGTAGGCCGGGCCAGTCGGCATGATCGGACATGACGAAGCCTCGATCCACGGCACGGCGGCGGCGCACCCCGCGCAGGCGCATCCATCCAGACGCGAAGCCGGTGGAGGCCGGGCGAAAGCGGCGGGCCCATGTGCTGCCCAAGGCCGAGGGCGGCGCGAGCACGAGGGCTGCGGGGTGATCCTTGGCCTTGAGGTCGGGCGTGACGTGCAGGGTGTCCGGCAGAGCGAGACCCTGATCGCGCAGGACGGCGTTGGTGTTTTCCACTGCACCATGGGTCAGGATAGGGCCGATGGAAGGATCGAGCAGCGACAGGACGCGTTGCGCTTTGCCGAGCGAATAGGCGCCGAGCAGGGAAAACGTGCCGGCGGCGGCATTGGCGGTCCACCAGTCGTTGATCTCGCGCGCGGCGTCCTCTTCCGGCGTCCAGGTGAAGACCGGCAGGCCGAAGGTGCATTCGGTGATGAAGCTGTGACATGGCACCGGCTCGAACGGCTCGGACAGGCGGTCGGCCTCGGTCTTGTAGTCGCCGGAGACGACCCAGACCTCGCCATCCACCTCGACCCGGATCTGGGCCGAACCGGGGACGTGGCCGGCGGGATGAAAGGACACCTGCGCGCCGCCGATTTGGCGCGTTTCGCCGTAGTCGACCGTGTCGAGGGTGATCTCGCCCAAACGGTGGCGCATCACGGGCGCGGCGGCGGCGGTCGACAGATAGCGGGCGTGGCCGGGCCGGGCGTGGTCGGCGTGGCCATGGGTGATGAGCGCCCGGTCGACCGGACGCCACGGGTCGATGAAGAAATCGCCGGCGGGGCAGTAGATGCCCTGAGGTTTGAATTCCAGAACCATGCGGGGGATTTAGCGTGCCGGCGCGCGCAGGCCAGTGGATGAATGCTTGCCGTGACAGACAGGCTCGCTATCGTCGGGTGAAACGAGACAGGGGGCACAAAGATGCGGTTCGTGAGATACGGGGCACCGGGACGGGAACAGCCCGGTATGCTGGACGCCGAAGGGCGGGTGCGGGACCTGAGCGGCGTGATGGCCGAGATTTCCGGTACTGCACTGGCGACGTTGCCCAAGCTGGACCCGGAAAAGCTGCCGCTGGTGGAGGGGACGCCCCGGCTGGGGCCGCCGGTTGCGGGGATTGGCAAGCTGATCGGGATCGGATTGAATTACAGTGACCATGCCGCCGAGATCGGGATCGAGCCGCCCGCCGAGCCGGTTGTGTTCATGAAAGCCACCTCCAGCATCGTGGGGCCGGATGACGATGTGGTGCTGCCGCGCGAATCGACCCATGCGGATTGGGAAGTGGAACTTGGTGTGGTGATCGGGCGCGAGGCGAAATACGTAAGCGAGGCCGAGGCGCTGGATTACGTCGCGGGCTATACGATCGTGAACGATGTGTCCGAGCGGCATTTTCAGACCGAGCGCAGCGGGCAATGGACCAAGGGCAAGAGTTGCGACACGTTCGGGCCGATCGGGCCGTGGCTGGTGACTCCGGACGCGGTGGGCGACGTGCAGAGCCTTGATATGTCGGCGGATGTGAGCGGTGAGCGGATGCAGACCGGGAATACCTCGACCATGATCTTTACCGTCGCGCAGATCATCGCGCATCTGAGCGAGGTGATGCGGCTGGAGCCCGGAGATGTCATTGCCACCGGCACGCCGCCGGGTGTGGGAATGGGGCGCAACCCCAAGCGTTATCTCAAGCCTGGCGACGTGATGGAGTTGGAGATCCGGGGGCTTGGGCGTCAGCGCCAGACGGTGCGTGCCGAGCCCTGACGCGGGCGTAAAAGTCGATCAGTTTGCCGATCAGCGCGTCGCGGATCTGCGGCGCTTCCTGAAGCACCTCGTGACGGGCACCTTCGGCGATTTCCAGTCCGCCGCCAGGCCAGCGTGACATGCGGTCATGGACGCGGGAGACGTCGACGATATCCTCGTCCGAGCCCAGCAGGCACAGGCAGGGCAGGTCGGGCGACGGGCGGCGCCACATCTGGCGCGTGCCCAGAAGCGATTCGTAGAGCCAGCGCAGGGACGGGCCACCGATCGTCAGCTCCGGGTGCGCGGTGACCTGGGCGATCATGTGCTGGTAGCTCTCGACGTCGGTGGTCAGGCGGTTCTTTTCGAACGGTTCGACCAGCACGTAGCTTTGGGGCGAGGTTCCGGGGGCGTAGACGTGATCGAACCCCGCGCTGCGGCTGCTCCATCCCAGCGACCAGGCAATAGGGCGCAGGGCGGCGGAGATTCGGATGCCCCACATCGGCGCGGAAAAGGACGCGCCCGCCACGGGCAAACCGTCCATCACCGACTTGAGCGCGATGCCGCCGCCCATGGAATGACCCAGAACGAACCACGGTTTGGGCAGATCGAGTTCCCGCGCGGCGTCGACCATGGCGGCGACGTCGTGCTGGTAGTCGTCAAAATGCAGGACATGGCCCGACATCTTGTCTTCGATCAGACGGTCGGCAAGGCCCTGGCCGCGCCAGTCGACGACCAGCGTGGTCAGGCCCGCGGCGGCGAACTGCCGGACGGTGCGGCCGTATTTCTCGATATACTCGGTGCGACCGGGAAAGAGCAGGAGCGTGCCTGCGCTTTCGCACGTATCGTCCTGTGGACGCCAAAGCCCGAGCCGGATGCGCACCCCGTCGGCAGTGTCGCACCAAAAGGCGCGGCCACCGTCGGGGCCGTCGGCAATATCGTCGAAGAAGGGCGCGTCCGTCAGCATGGGTTACGACAGGACCGAGCCGAGTTTCATCGCGGTGCCCATGTCGCCATCGACTGCCAGCTTGCCGGACATGAAAGCGGCGGTCGGGTCGAGATCGCCTTCGAGGATGGATTGGAACGTGTCGGCGTCGGCGGTCATGGTGACGTCGGTTTCGTCGTTGCCTTCGCGCACGCCCGATTCGTCGATCACGATGGAGCCCTCGTTCTCGATCACGAACTTTGCGCTGCCGTCGAAGCTGCCGTTCATCTTGGCGGACAGGGCCTCGACCGCGGATTTCGTTACGTCGCTCATGTCAGTTCCTCCAGATTTGATAGACCGGGGGCTTTGATTCCCGGCCATGCGCGCTAAACTGGGTCTGTTATGGGCGTTATGAACCGACTTTCCAAATATATCGTCGCGGCAATTTTGCCGTTAGTCATGTTTTCCTTACCCAGCTTGGCGCAGGATTCGGCGCTCGACCCGCTTTTCGAGCAGTTGAAAGAGGCCGAGCCACGCGAGGCGAACCGCTTGGCCAAGGAAATCGAACTGGCCTGGACGCGGTCGGGCTCTGCCACGGCGGACCTGCTGTTGAAGCGCGGGCGCGATGCGTTGGAGGCGGGTGACACCAAGGCGGCAATCGAGCATTTCACGGCGCTGACCGATCATGCGCCGGATTTTGCCGAAGGGTTCCACATGCGGGCGATGGCCTATGCCGACGCCGAGAAGTTCGGGCCCGCGCTGGCCGATATCGAACGTGCGCTGACGCTGAACCCGCGACATTACAATGCCATCGCGAGCCTTGGCGGTATCCTTTACCACGTTGAGAATTACGAGAAGGCCAAGCAGGCATTCGACCTTGTGCTGGCGCTGCATCCGCATCATCAAGACGTGGAACAGGTCTTGCCGATGGTGGAACGTGAAATCGGCGGCCGGGACCTGTAAGCACGAGACGACAAGGGGCAAAGCCCATGGGCGAGCAGTCGAGGATCCTGGCGGTCCTGGGCCCGACGAATACCGGGAAAACCCATTTCGCGATCGAACGGATGCTGGGCTATCGCACCGGCGTGATCGGGTTGCCGCTGCGCCTGTTGGCGCGGGAGGTCTATGACAAGATCGTTGCCGTGCGCGGCCCGTCAGTGGTGGCGCTGATCACCGGCGAGGAACGGATCGTGCCGCCGCGGACGCAGTACTGGGTCTGCACGGTCGAGGCGATGCCCGAGGGGATGGGCGCGGATTTCGTCGCGGTGGACGAGATTCAGCTGTGCGCCGATCCTGAGCGGGGGCATGTGTTCACCGACCGTCTTTTGCGGATGCGGGGGCAGAAAGAGACGCAGTTTCTGGGCGCGCATACGATGCGCGGGGCGATTGCGGCGCTGGTGTCAGGGGCGGAATTCGTCGGCCGCGAGCGGATGTCCCAACTGACCTACACAGGTTCGAAAAAGATAAGCAAGATGCCCGCGCGCTCGGCTATCGTGGGGTTTTCGGTTGAAAATGTATATGCCTTTGCCGAGCTGCTGCGCCGTCAAAAGGGCGGTGCGGCGGTCGTGATGGGCGCGCTGAGCCCCCGGACACGCAACGCGCAGGTGGATCTTTATCAGAATGGCGACGTGGATTACCTCGTGGCCACCGACGCCATCGGCATGGGTCTGAATCTGGACATCAACCACGTCGCGTTCTCGTCCCTGACGAAGTTCGACGGGCGGCGGATGCGCAACCTTGCCCCCAATGAACTGGGCCAGATCGCCGGGCGCGCGGGGAGGGGCATGAGCAGCGGCACGTTCGGGGTGACGGGCGAGGCGCCAGAGCTGCCGGACGACATGGCGCAGGCGATCATGGATCATCGCTTTACCCCTATCCGCAAGCTGGAATGGCGCAACGCGGCGCTGCAATTCGGCTCGGTCGACGCGCTGATCGCGTCGCTGGAGCAAAAGCCCGAAGATGACTGGCTGGCTCGTGCCCGTGAGGCGGATGACCTTGTCGTGCTGCGCACGCTGGCCGAAGATGCCGAGATTGCCGCGAGGGCCAGTGATGGCGCATCGGTGCGCCTGTTGTGGGATGTATGCCGCGTGCCGGACTTTCGCGGGATTAGCCACGCGGAACATGCGGGGCTGCTTGAGCGTATATTCAGTGACCTGCACGAACATGGCCGCGTCAGCGAGGAGTGGCTGGCCGGGCACGTGGCGCGGATCGACCGGACGGACGGGGATATCGACACGCTCTCCAAGCGTTTGGCATATATCCGCACATGGACCTATGTTGCCCAGCGAAAGGGCTGGGTCGGGGACGAAAACCATTGGCGCGGAACGACCCGCGCTGTAGAAGACCGCCTGTCGGATGCGTTGCATGACGCGCTGACGCAAAGATTTGTGGACCGGCGCACCAGCGTGCTGATGCGCCGGCTCAAGCAGAAGGACGCCATCGTGGCCGAAGTGAATGACAAGGGTGAAGTGACCGTCGAGGGCGAATTCGTCGGTCGGTTGGAAGGTTTCCGGTTCCGCCAGGACAAGACGGCGGGCGGACAGGAGGCCAAGGCGGTTGCGCAGGCGAGCCTGCAGGCGCTGGCGCCGCATTTCCACCTGCGGGCGGACAAGTTTTACAACGCCCCCGACACCGAGATCGACTTTACCGAACAAGGCGGCCTGATGTGGGGCGAAAGCGCCGTGGGCAAGCTTGTGGCGGGCGCTGACCCGCTCAAGCCTCAGGTCGAGGCGTTCGTGGACGACACGGCGGGGCCCGAGGTGATGCAAAAGATACAGCGCCGGTTGCAGCATTTCATCGATCGCAAAGTGGCGACATTGTTCGAGCCCTTGATGAATATCCAGCGGGACGAGGAATTGACCGGGCTGGCGAGGGGCTTTGGCTTTCAGTTGGTCGAGAATTTCGGGATCATCCCGCGCGGCGAGGTGGCCGACGAGGTCAAGGCGCTGGATCAGGAGGCGCGCGGACAACTGCGCAAGCACGGTGTGCGCTTTGGCCAATTCACGATTTTCATGCCGCTTCTGCTGAAACCGGCGCCGACGCGTTTGCGGCTGGTGCTGTGGTCGCTTAAGATGGGTCTGGAGGAATTCCCCGAGGCGCCGCCGCCGGGGTTGGTGACGGTTCCCGCGGGCACCAGCGCGCCGGGCGGATACCATTCGATGTCGGGATACCGCGCTGCCGGTGAACGGGCGATCCGGATCGACATGCTGGAACGGTTGGCGGACATGCTGAGGTCCGAGGACAGTCGGGGTGGCTTTGAAGCCAACGCAGATATGCTGTCGATCACCGGCATGACGCTGGAGCAATTCGCCGACCTGATGCAAGGCCTTGGTTACAAGGCGGAGCAGGGCGAGCGCGAGAAGGTCAAGCCGGTGGATGCGGCGCTAGAGGACGCGCCGGAGCCGTCTGAGGCCGGTACCGCGGCGGAGGCGGGCACCGCGGAGGACGCGGTCGAGCAGATTCCCGAGGACGGGCTGGCGCCGGTGACGGAAGTGCCGCCCGAAGACCCGGAGGTCGAGGCGGATATCCCCGAGATGTCCGAAACCGAAGTTCCGTTGGGCGAGGTGCCTGACGCCGCCAAGGACGAGACCGAGATGGAGGTCTTCTACACCTTCACCTGGGCCGGGCGCGCGGCGAAACCCCGAGGCGCGGTCCGCGGCAAGCCACAGGGCGGCAAGCCCCGTCCCAAAGGCGGCAAACCCAAGGGTAAGCCGCGCCGCGAGGAGGGGGCCAAGAGCTTTTCTTCCAAGCCTGCGAAGAAGGACAAGATCGACCCCGACAACCCGTTCGCAGCGGCCCTGATGGGGCTGAAGGACAAATCCTGACGTGAGTGGCGCATGAGCGATCCGGGTCAGCCAAAGATCCGGCTGGACAAGTGGCTTTGGCATGCGCGGTTTTTCAAGACCCGCAGCCTGGCCACGAAATTGGTGACGGGCGGTCATATGCGGGTAAACGCGCAAAGGGTGTCCAAGGCGTCTGCGTCGGTGCGGCCCGGGGATGTTCTGACCTTTCCGAAAGAGCGCGACATCCGCGTGATCCGCATCCTTGCAGTGGGCGAACGCAGAGGCCCTGCGCCCGAGGCGCAGGCGCTCTATGACGACCTTGACCCGCCGAAGCCGCGGGACAGGCTGGACGAGCCGTATACCCCGCGATACGAGGGCAAGGGGCGTCCGACGAAGAAGGACCGACGCAAGATGGATCGTGAAACGCGTTCGTAAGCCGCGATTGCACGTCTGGCGCTTGAATGATCCGCCGGACTGGATTACGTCACGCTGAACAGATCAGGACCGGGGCGAAAGATGACCTATATCGTCAATGACAGTTGCATCGCGTGCAAGTACACCGACTGCGTTGAGGTGTGCCCTGTGGATTGTTTCTACGAGGGTGAGAACATGTTGGTGATTCACCCCGACGAATGCATCGATTGTGGCGTGTGCGAGCCTGAATGCCCGGCCGACGCGATCCGTCCCGACACCGAGCCGGACATGGAGAAGTGGGTTGAGTTCAACCGCAAATACTCTGAAATGTGGCCCGTGATCGTGACGAAGAAGGATCCGCTGCCGGAGGCGGACGAGCGTGACGGGGAAGAGGGCAAGCTGGAGAAGTACTTCTCGGAAGCGCCGGGCGAAGGCGGCTGAAGTCCTCCGGTTACGTGTGGACCGATTCGTTTGATCAAACGATCAGGGCTTTATGTTTTGCCTGAAGAGATTGCTGTAACGCCCTGACGTTTCAGGTATAATAAGGTTGGTGCGTCGAGCGCGCTTTCTGTGGCCCGTTTTTTGTGATACACTGTTGTTACAAATGTAGACACCGCCCATATATTATCCATCTGCCCGCGCTGACGCATGGGAGGTGGATTTCTTTGTGCTTGACGCCAGACCCTGATGGCCCGCCGCCCCGGGAGATGTTCCGCCAAGTTTGAACTGGGAAGCTTGTGAGGAAGACCTGAATGAGCAAATCGAAGAAGTCCGAGTTTCGTCCTGACGATTACGTTGTGTACCCTGCGCACGGCGTTGGTCAGATCATGTCGATCGAGAAGCAGGACATCGCAGGGATCGAACTGGAACTGTTCGTGATATCGTTCGAGAAGGACAAGATGACGCTGCGGGTTCCGACCCACAAGGCGACCGAGATCGGCATGCGCAGCCTGTCGAGCCCCGATGTGGTGTCGAAGGCGATGACCACGCTGAAAGGCAAAGCTAAGGTGAAGAAGGCGATGTGGTCGCGCCGGGCGCAGGAATACGAACAGAAGATCAACTCGGGCGACCTGATCGCGATCGCAGAGGTGGTGCGCGACCTGCATCGCACGGACGACCAGCGCGAGCAGAGCTATTCCGAGCGCCAGCTGTACGAGGCGGCGCTGGAGCGTCTGACCCGCGAAGTGGCTGCTGTCAGCGGTGGTGACGAAGTGCAGGCGGCCAAGGAAGTCGACGAGGTCTTGATCTCGCGCGCCGCCTGATACGGACCGGAAATTGATTAGAAAGGCCGTGCCAACGTGCGCGGCCTTTTCTTTTTTGCGTTGTTCGAAGAGATCCCGGATCAAGCCCGGGATCGTACTTGATTACCCGAGACGCGCAGTTGAAACTAGAGCCTACGCTTCCTTGCGGTCGTCGGAGATGTCGTCTGCGGCCTTCTCCTCGAGCTGCGACAGCAACATTGTCTGCAATTCCGCCTCCAACTCCTTGGCGCGCTTGATATAGGCGCCGTTCTGGATGGTGGGAATGTTGGGGTCCCACAAGGCGGCGAGGTCACGGACAGAGTCGCGGTCGTGGTGGTAGAAGGTCTTTTGCAGCTCTGCCGCCTCGAACTCCGTGAGCCCCATGTTTTCCAGCACATATCGCCCGGCCCGCAGGGAGCTGTCGAAGAGTTCCCGCACGATGTCGTCTGCGCCGGCCTTGTAAAGGCGGAAAACGTGGGTGCGGTCGCGGGCGCGGGCCACGATGTGCAGGTCGGGCCGTTCGCGTCGCGCAAAGGCCACGAGGCGCGTGGTGGCGTCCGCGTCGTCGAGCGCAGCCACAAGCACCTTGGCGTCGGCCAGGCCAGCCGCGTGCAGCAGGTCAGGCCGGCCGGGATCGCCAAGAAAGCCCTTGATGCCGAAGCGGCGCATCCGCTGGATCGCGGCAAGGTCGTGGTCGAGCACCACCGTGTCGAACCCCGAGGAGCGGATCATGCGGTTGACCACCTGCCCGAAGCGGCCGATGCCGGCGATGATCACCGGGCCCTTTGCGTCGATCTCGTCGGGTTCCTGGGACTCGGCCGGGTCGATCATGCGGGGCGACAGGTAGTCGTAGAGAATGAAGAGCAGCGGCGTGATCAGCATGGAAATGGCGATGACCAGTAGCAGCGTCTCGCGCAGCTCGGGCGGGATCACGTTGTTCTGACCCGAGAAACTGATCAGCACGAAGCCGAATTCGCCCGCTTGGGCGAGGCCCAGCGTGAAGAGCCAGAGGTTGCGCCCGGTAAGGCCGAAGATGCGGCCCAAACCATAGAGTATGCTGCCCTTGATCAGGATGATGGCGACGGCCAACCCCATGATCGTGAAGAACGAGGCGAAGAGAAGCGAGAAGTTGATGCCCGCGCCGACCGTGATGAAGAATAGTCCCAGGAGCAGGCCCTTGAAGGGTTCGATATCGCTCTCCAACTCGTGCCGGAACTCGGACGAGGCAAGGACGACGCCCGCGAGGAAAGCGCCGAGGGCGGGCGAGAGGCCTACGAGGTTCATCACGAAAGCGATGCCAACAACGATCAACAGCGCAAGCGCGGTATACATTTCGCGCAGGCGGGCGTGGTGAATGAAGCGGAACACCGGGCGGGTGGCGTAGACGCCGAAGATGATGATGCCTGCAACCGCGCCCAGTGTCAGAAGGGTCACGCCCCAGGCAGGCAGGCTGTCAATCATGGACTGCGCAACCTGAACCGGCGCACCGCCATGATCGCCTTCGGCGGCGTGACCTTCGTCAGCCAGCCGTTGCAGGGTTTCGCCCAAGATCATGTCCGGGGTCTTGGGCAGGGCCAGAAGCGGTAGAAAGGCCAGCATCGGGATGACGGCGATGTCCTGTGTCAGCAGAACAGAGAAGGTCGATCGCCCGCCGCCTGTTTGCATAAGACCCTTTTCCGACAGGGTTTGCAGGACGATGGCGGTGGAGGACAGTGCGAAGACCATGCCGATCGCCAGCGCTACGGACCACACCACGCCGAGCGCCATGCAGCCAAGCATCACCGCCGCCGTGGTCAGGGTGATCTGCAACCCACCCAGCCCGATCAGCTTGTGCCGCATGTCCCAAAGCGCCTTCGGCTCAAGCTCCAGCCCGATGATGAAGAGCATCATGACCACGCCGAACTCGGCGAAATGCTGCAACTCCTCTGTGTCGTGGCCCCCCAGAAGACCGGGGATATGACCGATGGCGATACCGGCGGCAAGATAGCCCAGCACGGAGCCGAGCCCCAGCCGGGCAGCGAGCGGCACCGCGATCACGGCGGCGGCGAGGAAAACCGTGGCCTGAAAGAAAAAACCTTCCATGGGACTCCTGCGACGTTTTCGGAAGTGGGGCGACGTGCCGCCACGATCAGAGTATGCGGTGCGGGTAACGCTTGTGCAAACGGCTTGGCGGATCAACCTCGTTTAGAGGCACAACTTTTTCCCAGCGAGTTAGCCCGTCAGGCATTCGATCGACGTCTTTTGGCAGGAGAGAGATGTTTCCAGTGCCGGGGTCGGATCAGCCGCGTGGCATGGTAAGTGTCACCGAGCGCCCGGATTTCACATAGCGCAGCTCGCTGGTGCCGATGGCCGCGACGCGCCCGCCATTCAGCCGATCGCCGACCTTGACCTTCTTGTAGCTGCCATTGGCCAAGCGCACCAGTGCGCGGCGGTTCGAATTGCTGCCGTAGACGCCGATGAGATTGACCTGGCGCATGCGCAGCGCGTTCTTTTCGGTCGCTGCGCGGGCGACGGTCGTGGGAGTCGGACCGCTGGGAGCAATGCGCTGGTTGCGGGGCACGGCAACGGAGGCGGTTCGGGCTTCTTGCTGTTTGGTGAGGCGCTGGCTGCGCTGGACGATGCGGTTGAAGTTTCTGGGTCGCGCGTTGGGTTTGACCGAAACCTTGACGGCCTGAGCGGTCGCGCCGGCGAAAGGATCGGGGGCCGGAACCGCGGCTGCGGCCTGAACCGCGGCGTTTACCGCATCGGGGTCGGGCGAGACGGCTTCCGAGGTGGCCGCCGCAGCTGCTTCGGCGGCAGTGGAGGCTGCCGCGGCCTGTTCGGCCAGTTCCTGGGCGCTTTGCGGGCGCAGGCGGGGGCGGAGCGAGGCAAGCTCGTCCCGGGTGCGGCCACCCAGGGTTTCGCGCTGATTGGTTTCGGCAAGGTCGCCGGGGCGGACACGGGGGCGCAGCGCGGCAATGCGTTCAAGCGCTTCGATGCGCGCGGCGGCCTCGGCCGGGTCCTCGCCTGGCTGGGCCAGGGTTTCTGCGGGGCGGTCGGGCGGGACGAGCGCGGGCTGACCGGCATAGACCAGAACGCCGTCGGGGCTCATCGCGCCTTCGGGTGTCGGCTGAACGAGGCCGCGTGTGTCCATGGTGAACATGGTGTCGGCGGCGGCCGGATCGGCGGGTGTGTCGGGGCGTGTGTCGCCGCGCAGGCTTTCGGGGGCGAGTAGTGCGACGGCGTCCTGTTCGACGACCTTGGGGTCGATCGAGGTGAGGTAGAAATCGTCAAGTGTTTGAGCGCCGGGATCGGAGGGCGCGTCCGGGGCGCGTTGCCAGATGCCGGTGACCGCGTAGCGGGTGCGGGCCTGTTGATCGCTCAGTTCGGCCGGGTTCGGCTCTGGCTGCTGGTCGGCGCTGGGCGGCTCGGCGCCGTCGGAGGTGACGCCGGGCAAGGCGGCGAGAACGCTTTCACCGTCCTCGTCGGCCTCGGTCTCGGGCGCGCTGGCGGTGTCGCCGGGCGGCACGTCGGCGTCGGGTGTTGCGGCTATCTGTTCATCGGCGTCGGGGGTGCCGCGCAGCACGCGTGAAATGCCGTCATCAAGGAAGATCGAGGCCCAAGCAGCCACGCCCACGAGGAAGATCAGCAGTACCGCCGTCAGGATCAGGCCCAGAAAGCGCGGCTTACCCCCGACGGAGGCGGATTTGCGCGCGCCGAAAATGGTCATGCGCTGGCGTTCATGCTCGCGCTGGGCCTCGGGGGTAGGCCGCGGGGCGGTGCGTGCGGCTTGACGTTTTTCGGTCTTGGCGGGCTTTCTACGGGAGAAGAAGGAGAGCGGGCCGGAGGGCGCGGCGGAGGGGCTCGACCTCGCGGCTGCGGGTGCCGCGAGCGGCGCATTGGGCGTGTCATCGGGAAGATCGAGAGGTGCCGGATCGTCGCGGTCGGCCATGAAGGCCGGCGGCGAGGGAATGTCGGCGCCATCATCAGGGTCATCGGGGACAGGCGCGACCGCCACTCCATCGTCCTGCGGCAGGTCGTCATCCAGCGGGGCGAGGCGGTTTTCGTCGGAGGGACGCAGCGTTGCGCCGATTCGCGCGGCGGCGTCCGCCGGCAGCGCGTCCTGAGGCGTGCCGGTTACCTTGGCGGCGGAGTCAGCGCTCGGGGGCGGTGCTGCCGAAAGCGTGGGTTCGGCGCGGGGCGCTTCGCGGGGCGGTGTTTCGGCGGACGGGGTCGCGGCATCGCGCGTCGCACCCGTCAGGCGGCGCGGTACCGTGGGCAGCTCGTCGCGCCTGGCACGGATCGAGCTGAAGGCGACGGCAGGCGCGGCATCGGGCGCGGGCGGGTCCGCGGGCTTTTCCGCGACAGCCTCGACATCTTCGCTCTGCGTTCCAGTGTCGGTGTCCTTGGGGGTGTCCTGGGTGACAGAATCCTCGGCGCCAAGCCCGGGTGTGGGGCTTGGGGGAATGTCCGGGTCAGGGGTCGGTGTCGGTTCGGGCGGGATGTCAGGCACCGGATCGGTGTCGGGCTCGATCTCGGGGTCCGGCGCGGGGGGCGTGCCGGGGACGGGCGGAACCTCGGGTTCGGGCTGCGGCGGAAGGTCGGGCTGTGGTGCGGGCGGCACCTCGGGCCGTGGCGGGGGCGGAAGGTCGGGTTCCGGCGTTGGCGGCACCTCCGGGTCGGGCGATGCGCCGGCTTCGGGCGCGCCTTCGAGGTCAGCCTCGGGGGCTGCGTCCGCCGCTGCGGCGGGCATGGGGGCGGTGCCGATGACGCGGATCGCGGCGGTGTCGCGGTCGATGCGCCCGCCTTCGGGCAGGAGTGAGGGCGCGGCTTTTGTCTCGCCGAACCACGGCTCGCCGACAAAATCGCGGCCCTCGGGGACGGCGACGAAACAGAGCGGGTTGAACCCATGTTCGGTGGCGAAGGCCTCGGCCTCGGCGAGGGTTTCGCGGGCGACGGCGGCGACATGCACCTGCCCGGCGGAGATCGACCAGTCATAGGCCAGATCGTCGACGGCATAGGGCGTGGCCCCGTTGAGCGCGCGGTGCACGGCAGAGGCGATCTCGTCTGCTTCCAGCCCTTCCGAGTCGAATTGAAGAAAGCGAATCTGGTTATTGGGAATGACCAGCTTGGAGCGGATCGGATTGCTGTCGAGGTTTTCCGCCCTCTGGCGGAGGTCCGAGAGCGCGCCGGTCAGGTCCGCGTTGTCGAGGCTGACCTCACCCACCATGTGCCAGCCGGGGAAGGCACGATGCAGAAGGCTGATGCCTTCAAAGGACAGGGTCAGGGCAAAATTCGGTTTCATTCACAACGCTCTGGCACCACGGACCCGGCAGGAAAGGCCCCCTGCCTTAGATGAATTCTACAGCAGCTTCCCGCCGAGGGAAAGGCAAACACCGATCACGAATGCCGCGATCGGCGGAGACCCCCGGCGGTCAGGCGCTGGCCTTGGCCAGAGCCTGTTCCAGATCGGCAATGATGTCGTCGGCATCCTCGCAGCCGATGGAGATACGCACCACGTTGGGCGCCGCGCCGGCCGCCGTCTGCTGTTCCGGGGTCAGCTGGCGGTGGGTGGTGGAGGCCGAGTGGATTATCAGCGAGCGGGTGTCACCGAGGTTGGCGACGTGGCTGAAGAGCTCCAGATTATCCACCAATTTGACGCAGCCCTCGTAGCCCGATTTCAACGCAACGGTGAAAAGCCCGCCGGCGCCCTTGGGACAGACGGTCTTGACGCGCTTGTGGTAAGGGGAGGATTTGAGCCCGGCATAGGTGACGGCCTCGACCGCGTCGTGCTTTTCCAGCCAGGCGGCGACGGTCTCGGCGTTCTCGACATGTTTCTGCATCCGCAGAGACAGCGTCTCGATCCCCATCAGGGTATAATGCGCAGCTTGCGGGTTCAGCGTCATGCCAAGGTCGCGCAGGCCGATGGCGATGCCGTGGAAGGTAAAGGCGAGCGGGCCGAAGGTCTCGTGGAATTTCAGCCCGTGATAGGCGGGTTCGGGTTCGCTGAGCGACGGGAACTTGTCCGAGGCGGACCAGTCGAAGGTGCCGGAATCCACCACGACGCCGCCGGTGACGGTGCCATTGCCGGTGAGGAACTTGGTCATGGAATGCACGACCAGCGTTGCGCCATGTTCGATCGGGCGGCAGAGATAGGGCGTGGCGGACGTGTTGTCGACGATGAGCGGCAGGCCGGCGGCATCGGCGACGTCTGCCACCGCGCGCAGGTCGGCGATGTGGCCGCCCGGGTTGGCGATCGATTCGCAGAAGACGGCGCGCGTGTCATCGTCGATGGCGGCCTTGATGGCGTCCATGTCGTCGATGTCGACGAACTTGGCCGACCAGCCGAAGCGCTTGATGGTCTGGCTGAATTGCGTGACCGAACCGCCGTAGAGGCGGGTGGAGACAACCACGTTCTTGCCCGGACCCATCAGCGGGAAAAGCGCCATGATCTGGGCGGCGTGGCCCGAGGAGCAGCAGACGGCGCCGGCGCCGCCTTCGAGCGTGGCGACGCGTTCCTGAAGTACCGCCACGGTGGGGTTCGTCAGTCGGGAATAGATGAAGCCCACTTCCTGAAGGTTGAAGAGGGCAGCGGCATGTTCGGCGTCGCGGAACACATAGGCCGTGGACTGGTAGATCGGCGTCTGGCGCGCGCCGGTGGCGGGGTCGGGCCGGGCGCCGGCGTGGATTTGCAGCGTGTCGAAACCGAACTGGTGGATGCGGTCGTCGTCGGACATGGAAAGCCTCCCTTATGGCGTTTGTCATTTGGGTAAGCGATGGCGGGACGCAGGACAAGCGTATTGCGTCGGGGCCTAGGGTGGCCTCCCCATGCGGGCACAGCCGCTGACGGGGCGAAACAGGCCGGTGTCGCACATCGGGGCCTATGACGGATTGAGTATTTACGGCAAGAAAAAGCCGGGGCGCGGCTAGCCCCGTGGTTTGCGCCCGTAACGCCCCCGGAGCGCGGGCGCGGTGCCGGTGAGCAGGTAGAAAGCGCTTTCGACGATGCGCCGCAGGAGGCCGCGCGGGCGGGGGGGCGGCAGGTCGTCCTCGGGGGTGAGGTCGAACGTGTCGGGGTCGAGCAGTTCGACCTGCTCGGTCTCGAGCGCATCGAGAAAGGCCGCGGCCTCGATGGCGCACGAAGCCTCGACCATGACCGGCACGCCGCCGAGGGCCACCGACAGATATTGCGCGTTCGACAGCGTGTGGAAGCCCGGGACGAAGACGCGGAAGCCTGCGCCCTCGAGTGCGGCGACCACCAGCATCGCATCGGACGGGCCGAAGACTTGTGCGATGCGGGTAAGACCGGGGGCGTGGCCGAGTGGCATCAGCGCATCCAGAAGCCGTTGCGGCGAATGGTGTTTCGGATTGCCTGTTCCTTGCGTGGCAGGTTCTCGCGATCGAAGAGGTCGCGCACCTTGCGGCCGCGGCCGTGGTAGATCATGAACTTAATGGCGTCGTAGTTCTTGAGCAGTTTCTTGACCGGGTTGGGGGCGCTGATCTCTTCCAAAAGGGCGACGACATCATCGTTTTCACGGGCGTAGAGCAGCGGCAGCAGGCGGTAATGGCACGATACCGCGCCGTCGAGCAAGCCGTCTGGCAGCGTGTCGCGACCGCCGCCGAGGGAATGAATGACGAGCGGCAGCGCCACCTGGTCGAGCCAGGGATCGAGCGACTGGCAGACCAGTTCGGGGGGCGGGTCGTCGCGGATCGCCAGCGCGTAGTCGAGGAAACGCTGTCCAAAGACATGCGGACATTTGTAGAAGAAGAAGCCGGCGTTGAAATAAAGGTAGCGGCGCCAATACTCGTCGGGCAGGGACGTGTCGAGCGAGGACTCGAAGTCGAGGCCGAACTTGTCATAGAGCGATTTCCAAGTTTGGGTGTAGCCGGGGCCGTAGAGCTGGATCTCGGGCCAGGTGCCTTCGCGTTTCAGCGAGGCGGTGGGGCGATCGAAATCGAATGGCACGCGGGTGAGATCGCCGGTGATCAGCGTGTCGGTGTCGAAGAACACGAACGGCTCGCCCTTGGGCAGGGCGGTCAGGCATTCGATCTTGTTGCCGTAGGGATAGGCATGGCCGAAATGCTTCGTCTCGAAGGGAACAATCTCGGCGCCGTAGCTTTCCAGCAGGGCACGGATGTCGCCGCGCATGGTCGGGTCGTTCTTCCACAGCGGGCCGGGCCGGGGTTCGGCCACGAAAAGGCGGCCGGAAAACCTGGGACTGCGGGCGCGCAGGGAGGCGGCGAAAAGCACGGCCTCGAACTGAAGCCGCCCGGCGTGGCCGACCACCGCGATATTGAACGCTTGGTTTTTCGCCTTTTTCGCGGCCATACTCCGGTCACGCCTGCCTGAACTGCCCTTTCGGCGCAGTATAGGCGGTGCGGTGCGATTGCGCGAGAGGCAGTTGCGCAGATTTTTGAAAGGAAAGGTATTTTCGGATGATTGACTGGGTTTTCATTGGGCTTGCCGTGGCGCTGGGAGGGCAGCCCGGCGGGCAAGAGGTGGCTCCGACGGGATCGGCGGAGGCACAGGCTTCGAGCGCTTTCGAAGCCGAGGATCAGACACCCACAGGCAAATTCACCACCGCCGCCGAGATCAAGCCCATCGTCGAGGCGACGCGCGGCAATTGGGTCGCGGTGCGTGAATACGAGGGGCAGGACTGGCTTTACCTGACGCATTTGCTGAGCTGGCGTTGTGGGATGCACGAGTTTCGCGTCGGCGTGAACGGCGGCGCGATGGAGGTCTGGGAGATGCCGCCCTGCCAGTTGGAAACCGCGACACCCAACGCCATCACCAGCGATACGGTCATCTACCGGACGTTTCCGCCCGGGTCTGTCGAAAGCGTCGAGATCGAAATCCTTTACGATGATCTGGACACAGCGGCGGGGACGTTCGAACGCAAACAGGTGCTGATTCCTTGATGCGTGCATGTCTTTCTTGCCCCGCGGCGCGGCTTTTGCGAAAACGATATTCGACGGGGGCATCTTCAAATCCGGGACGCAGACCCCATATTGATGTTAAAGGCATTAACTTGCTCGAAAGGGAACAGGGATGGCGAATTTGGATGCGCAGGTGCGCGAAAGTCAGGAACAGGTCGCATCGGCGCAGGCGAAGATCGCCGAACTGACCAGCAAGATCGAAACCGCGCGGTCCAAGATCAAGGGCGGCGAGGATGCCAGCCTAGATATCGAGAACGCCACGCTGGACGAGGTGCACGCGCATACCGAGACGATGAACGCCAACATTGCCGAGCTGATCATGGGGCTGGACGACGTAACCGCGGGCTTTTCGCGCGACTTCGACGAGATGCGCAACAAGACGGGCTGGGAAAGCTTCGTGGGTATCTTCAATCGTCATAAGGCCGACAGCATGCGGCAGGAGCGCATCCGCACTGCCAGCATCGACGACAAGTTGCAGGACCTTATCTCGAAATCCGATATCATCGTGCAATTGCTGGAAGGCCAGCTGCGCACGCTGGAGGAGCACAAGGTGAAGGTCGAGACGAACCTGACCGAGACGCTGGACGAGCGCGAGGCGACGGTGGGCGAACTGGAGACGCTGCGCGCGGATATCCAGGGGATGGATCCCAAGATCATCGAGTTGGAGAACAAGATCGCCAACGAAACCGACGCGGCCGCCCGCACCAAGCTGGAAAGCGAATTGGCGGAGATGAACGCCAAGTATAACGAGATGGTGCAGCAGGAGCAGGTCAAGCTGGCGAAAAGCCAGACGCTGGAGCGGTATATCGAGAAGGGCAAGACCTGGGTCGACAGCCTTCAGAACCAGGCGGCGACGCAGATGGTGCTGATCAACAAGTTGCAGACCGACACGAAGCAGCGGGTTGTGCTGTATGATGCGCTGACCAAGTCGCTGAAGACCGCGCAGCAGCAGGATGTGGCGCACCGGATCAACGAGATCGGGGTGAAGACCGACCAGGAGGCGCAGAGCGCCATGGCGGGGATTGGTGCTGCCACCAACCAGAAGATGGCCGACATGCTGGAGGCGCACGAGGATCACATGGTCTTTGCGCGCGAGGTGCTGGAGGCCAAGGCCAAGGCCGACGAGCGGTTCGCGCGTCGGTTCTCGAAGATCATCGAGAAGCACGACGCCAACGCGTATGGCGGCTAGGGCATGGGGCTGGGAACGCTTGCCATTGCTCTGTCGGTCGTCTGCCTCGTGGTGTCTTTTGTCTTCACGGTGCCGGCCTGGGTGAACCTTGTCGGTGTGGGTTTCGGAGTTGCGGGGCTGATCCTGATCAGCAGGGGCCGCAAGGGCGGCGGTGGTGGCCGCTCTTGATGCCTTACAAGACCAGCAAGGGCATTTCCGATTTGCGCTATCGCTTCGTTCTGTTCTTGGTTCTGGTGGTCCTTTGCGGGACCAAATTCTTCTATCAGTCGATTGGAGGTGGGCAGTCCTATTCGGACTGGAGGGATTTCATGGTGTACGCAGCCACATTGGCAGCTTTGATTTGGGTTGTTTTTCCATGGTTTGCAAAGTTCTTTGCCAACAACAGAACGCGAAAACATGAGTGATACCGGCGCCCAAAAATCGGACCGCGTGGCGCTGACGGATCTTTTCGCGTCGCGCCGTTATTTCGCCAAGTTCGAACGGATTACGGCGCATCTGAACCGGGTTGCCGCCGTGATGCAGGCCGAAGGCAGCCTGAGCAAGCAGGAGGTCGAAATTCTGACGACCTATGTTCAGGGCATCGCCTATACGTTCAAGGCGCTGAGCATGAAGTACCTGCTGGTCGGGCGCGACACCGGGCAGTTTTTCGGCTCTTTGGCGATGGATGTGCGGGAAAGTGGCTTTCCGATGTTCTCGGAACTGATGGTGATGGCCAATGATGCCGCGCAGGCGCGGCGGCACCTGGACGGAATGCCGGATACCGAAACGCTGAAGCGCGAGATGGTCGAGCAGATCATTTCCGAGCGAACGATTCCGACGCGCCTGCAATTCGCGTTGTCACAGCGGCTGTATTACGAGGAAATGCTGCGCGGGCATCTTTTCTGGGCGCAGAACGATCCGCAGATCCAGTGGGTGAGCGGGCTGGACGAGCGGCGGCGCTACCTGTTGCACTGGGCGGTCTATGACAGCCAGGTGAACCTGCCGACGATCTACCTGATGGAGGTCGAGGATACGGGGCGCGCGCCCCTGGGCAAGGACGAGCGGCGCTGGCCCGAAGTGCAGGCACATCTGATGGCGCAGAGCTTGGGCGGTCTGAAGCTGCTGACCATCGCCAAGGGGTTCGACGAGAGTTTCGACGATTTACACCCCAAGCGGATGCGGCGGTTTCACGTGGGCCCGATGTACAGCCACGCCTTCACCCGCCAGAGCGGGCCGCTGCGTGAGGTGTTGGCGCAGGCGGATGCGCCGGTCGGGCAGGACTGGGCGCTGGCCTGGACCGACGAGGTGCTGGAAAGCGAGCGCGTGATCGAGGAACGCGCGGGCTGGTTTGGAACGGTGGAGCGGCAGGTCTTTGCGCTGGATCCGTTTTCAGGGCAGGGGGCCGAGACCGGGGCGACGCGGATGGAGCGCAGCATCATCCTGCCCGAGCGGCCCTACCAGGTGCTGGCTGAAAGGAACCCGCCGGGTTTTTCGTCCGTCACCAAGTACGTGGTCAGCGCCGGGGGGCGGGTTTTAAGATATTGATTGGCCCGTTCCGGGCCACGCCTCCGGCGGGAGTATTTATGGAACAATGAAAAATTGGGAATATTGAAATGAGCCTGACGGCCGATACGATGGAATTGCGCGAAGAGGATATCGCCAAGCACTACGAGGCGGCAGCGGCGATGCTGGCGGGGTTCGACCACACGCCGCGCATTGCCAAGCCGGGGGAGGCGCCGCAGCAGGAAAAGTCGGCCGGATTGGGCACGCGGCGGCGGTTTCGTACCACGACGCCGGGGCTGGTGACACGCTCGACCGCGCGACCCGAGGGCGTGCACCTGGTGGAGCGGATCGAGGCGGCAGATGGCGACGACCCGCTGGTGAGCCCGATGCAGGCGACGGTGCTGCACGGGTTGCGCCGCGCGATTGCGATAGCGCTGGCCGTGGGCGAGCAGTTTTCCGAGGTCACCGGGCTGGCTGATTTGCGGCGGGCGAACCTGGCCGGGTCGCTGGGCGCGGACCGCAAGACCGAGTTCACCGAGCTTCTGGCTGCCGAGGCGTTGGCGGTGGGGCATGTCTTTGCCAACGCGACGGCGTTCCTGCTGGCACCGCATGGCTCGGAGGTAAGCGTCGAGGTGGGCGAGGTAGAGGAGGTTCTGACCGACAATTCGCAATTGGCCCTGCACGGCGCGTTGTGGGAGCTGGATCAGGATATCGCGGCCCATGCCGGAGACGATGCGCGGCTGGTGGCGACGGTCAGCGCCTTTGCGGAGCAGTTGATGGAG
Organism: Roseovarius sp. THAF9; assembly: GCF_009363715.1. Taxonomy (NCBI): domain Bacteria; kingdom Pseudomonadati; phylum Pseudomonadota; class Alphaproteobacteria; order Rhodobacterales; family Roseobacteraceae; genus Roseovarius; species Roseovarius sp. THAF9. The sequence goes on along the minus strand of NZ_CP045404.1, from coordinate 2,525,138 downwards.
AAGATCGCGCTGCGCGCCCAGAATGCCGGGCGGCTGGCCGCCTTTACCGGCGCAAGCTGGCGTGTGGAGGCGGATGATTTCACCATTCGCGGCTTTGACGCGGCATCAAAGGGCAAGTCCAGCACGCTGACCATGACCTTCAAGCAGCCGCACGAGGTGGTGGGCAACCATATCGCCAAGTACCAGGCGCTGAAGCTGTCGAAAATGCTGATGGCCTATGATTTCGACCGGCGGCTGAATCCCTTCGCCGAACTGGGCGGGTTCATCTTTACCTTCATGGGGGATGGCAAGCCGGGGACCGGCAAGACGACGCTGATCCAGATGATGGCGGGGCTGATCAAGGGCTATTGCGACAACGTGGGCTATCCGTTTCGGTATCAGAACCTGAGCACCGAGAGCATCGACAGCTACCAGGGCAAGTCGGCGCAGAACGCCAAGGCGTTCATCAACACCGTGATCGATCCGGGCGTGATCGGGTTCGGGACGATTGACGATATCGACCAACTGGCAGGCAAGCGGGGCGACCGGCAATCGAGCGCGGGGCAGCTGGAGATCACCGCTGTGCTGATGGAGAGCTTTGCCGGGGCCAATACGGTGGTGCGGGGGAATTGCACCTTCGGGATGTTCTCGAACTACCCCGAGAACGTGGATGACGCGCTGCGCCAGAGGGCGGGCGCGCGGTTCCTGGTGGACGGGCCGCAGACGCGGGAGGATTACATTGATATCCTTTACCTGCTGATGGGGAAGAACCACGACATCCCGCTGGGCCAGCACGAGGTCTATGCCGCGCAGGAGATCAAGAAGGCCGTTGCGGCATCGTTCGAGAGCCACGCGCGGCCACATGAGGAAGGACTGATCCGGGTCTATGAGCGTGTGGAAAAGGATATCGGTAAGCTGGACACGATTGCCAAGCTGGGGACGTACCTGAAGGGCATTCAGGAGGCGGATGAGCGGTTCACGGGCCGTGCGATCAAGAACATCACCGACGCAGTAAAGGTGCGGGCGATGGATTTCGAATTGCCGGACGAGTGGATGGAGAAGCCGGACCTGTTCCTGTTCAAGTCCTATGACGAGAAAAAGGGGATGATCGAGGAACTGCGCCAGCCGATTACGGTCGAGATGGTTGTTCAAGAGATCAACCGCTACGCGGATTCCGAGTTCCGCTATGCGGACAAGTCGGACGAGGTGGCAATCGAGACCATGGTGCGCGACTTTGGCCGGACGGAGGAGGCGAAGCGGCGGTACATGGCGGCGAAGGAGGATGGCGCGTGAGATCAGGCGCGCTGAATGGCGATGAACGACACGAGCGTGACATTGCTGAACACGGGCCTGCCGCTGCTGATCATCGGCGGGTTTGCGGCCTTGTTGCCGTGGCTATTGGCGCCGCGGGAGACCCGGTCGCACGGCCGGGTTCTGGTATCGGTCATCGTGTCGGCCGGTTTGCTGGTGGGGCTGAGCGCAGGTGTGTTCGCGCTGTTCGACAAGCGCAGCCTGATGGGCGGACCCGGGCTTGCCGAACAGGGTGCGGTGGCGTGGATGTACATGCGAACCTCGGTTTCGGCGGTGGTGGTGTGGGGTCCGGTGCTTGTCTTCATGTGGCTGGGCTTGGCGCAGCGTGTGGAGCGATTGCGCAACCGCGATATCGTGCGAGGGGAGGCTTGATGGGTAAGCGGTCAGTGAAGGGGCGCACCTGTCCCGGGCTTGACCCGGGACCTCACACTCGCAGCCGTGAAGAGGCCTCTGATTGGGTCCCGGGCGCGAGCGCGCTTGGGGCGGCCCGGGGATGGTGGGATGGAAACCCACCCTACGGAGGTGGCGCATGGAACGTCTGATCAGATCCGGCCTGATGTTCGGCAACCTGGTGCATGTGACGAGCCCGGCGCTGGTGGAGCGGTATAATCGCGCGCTGGAGCATCTTACGGGCGAGACCACCAATCTGACAGATTTCTATGTCGATATCTCGGGCTATTCGCCGGAGGTGGGGCATGAGCTGGGCGATGATCTTTACCTCAACCATGCAGGCGTGAACCGGCAGTTCATCCTGCTGACCACGGAGCAGAAGCGCGCGCCGCTTCTGAATGCGCAGTTTTCGACCTCGCGCGGTATCCTGAAGCAGTTCATCGAGGAAAACGAGCCGGCGCTTTTTGCGCTGACGGCGCGGGATGCGGTGGCGGGTGAATTGGTCAACAGCGTTTATGACATGTCCAGCCCGGAACGACTGTTCGATATCCGACGGATCACCATCGAAGCGGACACCACCAACGGGGCGTTGCGGCAGGCGGAAAAGCTGGATGAAAAGGTCGAGCGGTTCATGTCGGAAGAGGACGCGTGGTTCGACGACGTGCTGATTGCGGAGATGATCGAGCTTGCGGGGCAGACCGGCGACGTGCTGCGCAACCCCATCGATCTGAAGGAAATGAGCTTCGAGCAGCGCAATTACTGGACCAGTCACTTTGGCGGGGTGTACCTGTTTCAAAACCTTGAACTGCCCGGCGTAATCTGTGCGCAGGACAAGACCCCGTTCGAGGGCGGGCGGATCGACTATGTGTTCGACCTGACTGACCGCAACCGGGTGGCCAGTTTTCTTGATCTCAACGGTCTGGTGGAGCCGATCGTCAAGGCACGCGGCATCGACGCGGCGGCGATCCTGCGGCAGAAGATGGATTTCATGCTGGTCGATGCGTTGGCCGGTGAGGACGTCGAACTTGCAGGCCGCACGAGGGCCGAGATGCGCCGGTTGGCGCGGCGGCATTCGGACCTTCTGCCCGAGGAATTCCACACGCTGAACGCGCTGCTGAACTGGGCCGAGAATGGCGGGCCGTGGCCGGTGATCGCCTCGGACAACCCGGCGTATTTCTACACGCTGCGGGCGGCGGCGCACAAGGACGCGGAACTGGTGAACATGCTGCTGGCGGAACTGGCGCCGAAGGATGTGCGGCAGCTTTTCATCTGCCACAAGAGCCTGTTTTACCGCCGCTACGAGTCGTGGGCGGACACCAAGCGCGCCTATGTCGTCGATTTTCTGCTGAACGAATACCAGGTGGACAAGCTGGGCACGCGCGCGGCACTCTTTGGCCACGACGCGCCGATGGAAGAGCCCGCGCCGCCGAAAGCGCCGGAACCGGCGGCGGATCTCGAGGCGGTTTTGGCGCGGGTCGGCCCTTGGGGGCCGGTGACTCGCCGGGCGGGCACGAAGGGAAAGGGATAGCACATGGCGGCACTGGCACGGCTTTTGATCATCGGGTTCATCGTCTGCACGATCCTTTACGTGGTTCTGTCGCTTTATTCGCGCAGCGTGCGGAAGGCCAAGCTGCGCGAATGGTGGGAGGAGGAAGGCCGGCCCGGCGACCGTGACGCCTATATCGAGAAGGGGCTGGAAGAGTATGACGGCTCGCTGCGGCGCAAGCTGATCCTTGGTGTCTACGTGGTGCCCTTCAGCATCGTGGCCGCGATCATCTATTTCACGAACTTTCACTGAAGGGGCGGGCGATGGTGTATCTCAAATGGCTTTTCTGGGCGGCGTTCTGGGTGCTGGTGGCGGCGTTCTTTCACTATACCCTGCCGCAGACCGATATCGTGCGGGTCACCGACACCTACGAAAAGCGGATCGATTTCGGCGAGAACAGCCTGTTCTGGGCCAGCCCCGATGCCGGCAATGACGCCACGGCAATCAACCGCGACGTGTTCTTCATCCAGACGGTGCGGGCGGATGGCAGCACCATGGTCTATCGCAACGAGGACACAAGCTGGGGCTGGCCGCCCTATTTCAAGTTCGACACGTCGAACCTGCAGGCCGAGGCGGCAGACCTGAAATCGACCTCTGAAGCGCCGCGCTGGGCCGCGCTGAAGCATTACGGGTGGCGCAACGAGTTCCTGTCGATCTTTCCCAACGGCGTCAGCATATGGCCAGTGGCCGGTCCGGAGGTGGGCAAGCCGTTTCCGTGGCTGAATACCCTGATACTCGCGGTCTTCGGGCTGGTCGCCTACGGCGTCTGGCGGCTGTGGCGGCGGTTCCGGGCGCGGCGGATCGACCCGGTCTGGGACGGGGTCGAGGCGCGGTTCGACGCGGCGGGCGATGCCATCGAGGACCGGCGCGGACGGGTCCGGCGCTGGCTGGATACCTGGCGGCCCAAGGACAAGCGCAAGGGCTGAGAGCCGGTGCTCGCGGCCTCAGGCGGCGTGGGTGCGTCCCGCGTCGGAGGCGCGGCCCTCGTCGGTGACGCGCATCGAGTCTGTGACCCATTGAGGCAGCACCAGCGGCGCCAGCGGGTTCGGCGCGCCGCGCAGCACGTTCTCGCGCAGCCGGGCGACCATGTCGGCGCGTTTCGACTGGCTGCCTGACATGATGTGCAAGAGCGCCTCGACCTGCATCGCATCGAGCTGTGGCTGCGGTGGCGCGGGATGCAGGGTGAAGGGCGCGGGATCGAGCCCGATATCGCGCAGGAAACTGCGCAGGTAGGTCTCTGGCCCGAGCTTGATCCGCTCGAACTGGCGCGACTTCACCTGAAGGTTCGGGTGCAGCCCCGCGAGCTCTTGTTCCAGCGCAAAAAAGTTGATCGAGTTGAAGTTCACGCTGCGGCAGAACTGTTCCAGCGTCATGGCGACTTGGTTCTGACGGATCGCGTCGGAATAGAGGCTGAGCAGGTAGCTTTCGGCGTTGCGGGTGTAGAGCAGCAGGCGCGTGTCCGCGAGCGGCAGGCCAGCCTGGGCGTGTTGCAGGTTGGTCGCGGCCTGCGGATAGAAGCCGGGGTGCGCCTCGTTCCACTTCAGGCTTTGGGTCATCGAGGGACCAAGGCGGTGCTCGTCGGAAATGAGAACCGTTTCGGCGCCGGCCTCGTTGGCGGTCCGAGTGATGGCGGTGTTTGTGGCTTCGAAATGGCCGATCTCGTTCGGGGTCGAACCGGGCCTGTGCCGGCGGCGGATCATGCGCACCTGGCGGCGCAGAAGGTTGGGGGTTTCGGCGTTCACGTAGAACACGCCCTGGGCGCGCAATTGATCGAGATTGGCCGAAAGGTTCTGCTGCAACAGCATGGACGCCGTCCTGTGGACGCCCAAGTGGATAACGTATTTCATGGACCTGCCCGGTGCCTGTTTTGTGTTTTTATGCCCGTAGTGTAGCGCATGTGGTGGAATCGCGCAATATTCCGCCGATGCAATCCAGTGCCGATTATTCTGCGAATAATCGACGGGTCTGCAGCGTGGGCCAAGGGCATAGATTATTCTGCGAATAATCTGGCGCGTCGGACAGCCGTAGCGCCCCCGCTGCGCGGCTGTGTTTCTGTCGGCGGGATTTGGATCGGGAAGTGGTGGGCGACCTAGGAATCGAACCTAGCGTGCGTCTCCGCGAGGGAGTTACAGTCCCCTGCCACACCTTGCGGCCTGTCGCCCACTGAGGCGCGTGTTTAGAAGCGGGCCGGTGCCCCGTCAACCGGAAAATCGCTTGCGATTGTGACTGTGCGGGGCCATTGTCCGCCGCCTGTGAAGGAGGCCCCCGGATGGCAACGAAGAAACCCAAGTGGGTCGTGGAAAAGGAACAGGCCAAGAAGGCGTCGGCGGCGGAAACCGTGTGGTTGTTTGGGCTGCACGCGGTGCGCGATGCGCTGGAAAACCCGCGCCGCGAGAAGCTGCGGCTGGTGCTGACGAAGAACGCCGCCGACAAGCTGGCCGATGCCATTGCGGCCTCGGGCATGCAGCCGGAGATGGCCGACCCGCGCAAGTTCAGCGCGCCGCTGGATCCGCAATCGGTGCACCAGGGTGCGGCGCTGGAAGTGAAGCCGCTGGACTGGGGGGCGCTGGAAGAGGTGTGTCTTGGCGACGGGGTTCGGCCGCCGCGGGTGATGCTGCTGGACCGGGTGACGGACCCGCATAACGTCGGCGCGATCCTGCGCTCGGCCGAGGTATTCGGCGCGTCGGCGGTGATCGCGCCGCGGCACCATTCGGCGCCGGAGACCGGGGCGCTGGCCAAGACCGCGAGCGGCGCGTTGGAGCGCCAGCCCTATTTGCGGGTGCGCAACCTCGCCGATGCGATGAGCGCGTTGCAAGGCATGGGATACCTGGTGCTGGGTCTTGACGGCGAGGCCAGTGAGACCGTCAAGGAGGCGCTGGTCGGGATGCAGGACCGTCCCGTGGCGCTGGTGCTGGGGGCCGAGGGGCCGGGGCTGCGCCAGAAGACGCGAGAGACCTGCGACAAATTGGTGCGGATCGCCTATGCGGGGGCGTTCGGATCGCTCAATGTCTCAAATGCCGCGGCGGTGGCCCTATATGCATCCAGAGGATAACCGACTGGGGTAACCGACGGAGGCGGAATGGGCCGGAAGATCGCGACATGTTGTTACTGCGGAACGCGGGCGGTGCTGGTGCTGGACGAGGGGCGGCATGAGTTGGCCTGTGGCGCCTGCGGTGCACCGCTGCACGACATGAAGATGATGCCGGTGTCGCGCGACAATGCCCAAGAGCGCAAGGGGGCGCCACGCGGCGCGCAACCCGGCAAGAAAGTGGATAGGCGTCGGGATGGCCGTCCCGTGGCGCTGCGACCGGACTGGAAGGGCGATGCGGGACCGGACCGCCCGAAACGGCGCGGGAAGCGGAAGCGCAAGCCGATCTTCGGCCGTGTGCTGGATGAGGTCTGGGACGTTCTGGAAGATATCATCGACTGAGAACGGCGAATTTTTACCGAATGTTCACACCTAATTTACAACCTCTTTATATCTGGAATTCAGTACCTATCTGGAAGTTACGAAGCGCCGAACTGGAACTCCGGTGCTTCTTTTCACTGTCCCTCGTTCCGCGACTGGCGCCCGGGTTTGCCCGGGCGCTTTTTTCTTTTGAAGCGACGGTCTAGTGTGGGACCATGAACGAGCCATACAAAGATTCTGACCTTCGGGACATTTTGAAGCGGACCAAGCGCATCGCGGTGGTGGGCGTGTCGATGAAAGAGGTACGTCCGAGTTTCTATGTCGCGCGCTACCTGAAGTTGAAAGGGTTCGACGTGGTGCCGGTCAACCCCGGCCACGCGGGCCAGACGGCGTTCGGGGCGACCGTTCTGGGGTCGCTGGGTGAGATCGAGGGCGGCGTGGACATGGTGGACATCTTTCGCCGGTCCGAGCATGTGCCGCCCATCGTGGATGAGGCTCTGGAGCGGTTTCCTGATCTTCAGACGATCTGGATGCAGATCGGCGTGTGGCACGAGGAAGCCGCCGAGAAGGCGCGGGCGCGTGGCGTGGACGTGGTGATGAACCGTTGTCCCAAGATCGAATATCAGCGCCTGTTCGGTGAGTTGCGCATGGGCGGCTTCAATACCGGCGTGATTTCATCGAAGCTGTAGGCACCTGCGTCGGGCCTGCCGGTCAGCCCGCGATGACGTCTGCCGCGATGCGCATCTCGCGCAAAGGGCGGACCCGGCGGATGGCTTCCTCGTAGACGGGATGCGCCTTGTAGGCGGCTAGATCCGCTTCGTTTTCGAACTCGACATACACGACGAAATCGACCTCGGCCCCGGTCAGGGTGTCGGCATGGAGATTCTCGCCGACCTCGAAATGGGTCGAGTAGGGGATGGTGCCCAGCGTTTCGAGACCGGCGCGGATTTCGCCGAGGTCCTTGGGATCGCGGGCGGTGAAAAAGACGATATGGCGGATCATTCGGAGCGGGAAGCCTTTTCTGCAAGACCGGAGCGCGACTGGCGCGTGGACAGTTCGGCCATGACATCGGCGACTGACACGCCGCGGCTGTGCAGCATGACGAGCAGGTGAAAGAGCACATCGGCGGCCTCGGAGGTGAGGCCTTGTGTATCGCCCTTGACGGCTTCGATCAGCGCCTCGATGGCCTCTTCGCCGAACTTCTCGGCCACTTTTTCGGGGCCCTTGGCCAGCAGCTTGGCGGTCCAGCTGTCCTCGGGCGCGGCGCTGGCGCGGGTGGCGACGATTTTTTCCAGCTCTTCGAGGGTCATGCGCCGATCCTCATCGGGATGCCGGCCGCGGCCATGTGGGCCTTGGCCTCGGCGATGGTGTGATCGCCGAAATGGAAGATGGAGGCGGCCAGAACGGCGGAGGCGCCGCCCTCGGTCACGCCGTCGACGAGGTGATCGAGAGTGCCGACGCCGCCCGAGGCGATGACGGGGATCGACACCGCATCCGCGATGGCGCGGGTGAGGGGCAGGTTGAAGCCCGAGCGGGTGCCGTCGCGGTCCATCGAGGTCAGCAGGATTTCCCCCGCGCCCTTGTCCTCGACCAGCTTGGCAAACTCGACCGCGTCGATGCCGGTGGGTTTGCGCCCGCCATGGGTGAAGATTTCCCACTTGCCGGGGCTCACCGTCTTGGCGTCGATGGCCACGACGATGCACTGGCTGCCGAACTGGTCGGCGGCAAGTCGCACCACGTCGGGGTCGGCCACGGCGGCGGAGTTGAACGAGACCTTGTCGGCGCCAGCCAGCAAGAGCGCGCGCACATCCGCCACGGTACGGACGCCACCACCCACGGTGAGCGGGATGTAGCACTGCTCGGCGGTGCGTGTGACCACATCGAGCATAACGCCGCGGTTTTCGTGGGTGGCATGGATGTCGAGAAAACACAGCTCGTCGGCACCTGCGGCGTCATAGGCGCGGGCCGCATCCACCGGGTCGCCCGCGTCACGCAGGTTGACGAAGTTCACGCCCTTGACCACGCGGCCATCGGCCACGTCGAGGCAGGGAATGATGCGGATCTTGAGCATGGGCCGTCCTTTCGCGCCTGCCTTCTAGCGCGGGCGGCGGGCGGTGCCAATGGGGCTTTGGGCGCCTACGCGGTCGGGCTGTCATTTTTGAACCCCGCCGGGGAGATGGGCGACGGATAGGTGTCGGCGCGGCTCTGCGCCTCAATCCAATCCTTCCGAAAGGACCAAGCCATGATGTCTTTCAAATCCACCCTTGCCATGCTGTCGCTGGCCATGACAGCCGCCGTCGCTGCTCCAGCCGCGCCGGCGCAGGCCGAGACCATCACCTGCCCGCACAGCCAGATCCGGCGCGAGGTGACCACCGCCCTTCCCGGAGGCTGGTGGAACACGCCGATCGTCAACTCGCTGACCGAGGCGCGGGTCACCAATATCGGCGGACGTGCCGCGTTGCAGTGCATCTATGGCCCGGCGGGATCGATCCAGCGCTATGCCCCGGACGGTGCGACCTGCCGGGTGAGCGGGCGGCAATTCGAGTGCAACAGCGGCTCGGCTTCGGGCTCCGGCGCGCGGACCTTCTCGACCGGGCCGCTGGATATCCCGCAAACCTGGACCGCGGACCTTGACCGTGGGGCGGTGGGGCGCGGCAGTGGCGTGGACATCTGGTTTCAGGCCGAGACGGCGGAACTGCTGTACCTGGCGCCGCGCAATGGTGCGAAGCTTGGCGTGGGCAACCGGCGCAACCGGGGCTTTGACGGCTGCCGGGGCGCGCGGTTCAGCGCGAACCGGGTGTCGCTGCGGGATATCCCCGTGGGGTCCTACATCTGCGCCAAAACCAATGAGGGACGGATCAGCCAGTTTCGCGTGAACGCGGTGTCGGGCGGTTCGCCCAAGACGCTGAAGCTGGGCTACACGACCTGGCAGTAAGCCTGTCTTTCAAAGAGAGCCTGCACCCGGCGGTTTGCCGGGTGTTTGCGTGCGTGAGCGTGGGCTTACGGCAAGATCGGGCCGATCACGCGAATGTCTATTTCCACGTGGCGCGGTCGGCTTAGCTTATAGGGTGACGGACCCCTTGCAGGAGACATTCGAGATGAAACGATTTCTAACATTTGCCGCGTTGACCTTTCTGGCCAGCCCCGCCTTGGCCGACGACGACCTGATGAAGGTGCAGGCCAGCGATGACGTGGCCAGCACGATGGACGCGCTGGAAGCGGCGGTGGACGGTGCGGGGGCCACGGTCTTTGCCCGAGTGGATCACGCCCAAGGCGCCCAAGATGCGGGTATGGAGCTGGCCCCGTCGCAGGTTCTGATCTTCGGCAATCCGAAGCTGGGCACGCCTGCGATGCAGGACGATCCGCTGGCGGGGCTGTACCTGCCGATGAAGGTTCTTGTCTACGAGGATGCGAACGGGCAGGTCTGGCTGGCCTACGAGGACCCCGAAGAGATGTTCGATGAACTCGACGGGATCGACGACGACGCGGAGTATATCCAGAAGATGACCGGTGCGCTCGGCAAGTTGACCCAAAAGGCGGCCGGGGGCTGATCCGCCGTCCCGCTCTCTCGCGCGCGCCTCGTGTCAGGCGGAGAGGATGTGCAGGGCTTCTTTCAGGTCTAGCGCCCCGTCGTAGAGCGCGCGGCCCGAGATTGCGCCATTGAGGGGGGCGCCGCAATCCCTTAGCGCGACGAGGTCGTCGAGAGAGGACACGCCGCCCGAGGCGATGACAGGAATCGAGACGGCGTTGGCAAGCGCCGCCGTCGCCTCGATGTTCGGGCCCTGCATGGCACCGTCGCGGTTGATGTCGGTATAGATGATCGCAGCGACGCCTGCGTCCTCGAAGGACCGGGCGAGGTCGGTGACCATGACATCGGTTTCCTCGGCCCAGCCCTTGGTCGCCACGCGGCCGTTGCGGGCGTCGATGCCCACGGCCACCTGGCCGGGAAACGCCTGTGCCGCCTCGCGTACCAGTGTGGGGTTTTCGACCGCCACGGTGCCCAGGATGACGCGGGCAAGCCCCTTGCTAAGCCAGCGTTCTATCGTCGCCATGTCGCGGATACCGCCGCCAAGCTGGGCGGGGACCTGCGTGCGTTCCAGTATCGCCTCGACCGGGGCGGCGTTCACCGGCTCGCCTGCGAAGGCGCCGTTGAGGTCGACGAGATGCAGCCATTCGCAGCCCGCATTGACGAACTCCATCGCCTGTGCAGCGGGGTCGTCGTTGAACACGGTGGCCTTCTCCATTTCGCCCTTGAAGAGTCGTACGGCCTGGCCGTCCTTGAGGTCGATGGCGGGGTAGAGGATCATGGGTGGTCATCCGGGCAAAGGGCTTTGCCGCGATGTGCCATGACGGAACGGCATTTGCAACGCGACGTGGCGTCAGGCTTGATCGCGGTCGGGTCGGGGTCGCAGAGTACGCGCCATCACTGCGGGAGGAGAAACGCATGAGAACGATGACACTGGCCGTCGTGGCCACCCTGATGAGTGCCGGCGCGGCCTTTGCCGCGGATCCGCTGGAAGGTTACTGGCGCACGGCCAAGGACGACAACGGCCATTCCGGGCTGATTCACGTCAAGCCCTGCGGCGCGCAACTGTGCGGCACGCTGGTGAAAGCGTACAACGGCCAGGGCCAGGAAATCCAAAGCGAAAACGTGGGTCGAAACATCATTTCGCAGACCGTTCCCAAGGGCAATGGCAGCTACACCGGCAAGGTCTACAGCCCGGACCGTGGCAAGACCTATAATTCCCGGCTTCAGATGAACGGCAACGCTTTGAAAGTGTCGGGCTGTGTCTTGGGCATTTGCCGCGACGGCGGAACGTGGACGAAGGTAAAATAAGCCTTTTTCCGCTGATACTGAAACGTGATTGAACGATTTGGCCGGGTCCTACGTCTTACCTGTAATATGTTGAAAACAGGTAAGAGGGAGGCCCGGCCGATGCGTTTGGCGACATCCTGTGCACTAGTTCTGGGACTGACCGGGGCGGCGATGGCCGATCCGGTGACGGGAACCTGGCAGACGGAGCCCGACAAGAAGGGCATCATTGCCCATGTGAACGTCTATGACTGCGGCGACGCCGTTTGTGGCGAGATCACTCGCACTTTCAATTCGCAAGGGCAAGAGATCAAGGCCGCGAGTCTGGGTCATAAGGTGATCCGCAATGCCGCGCCCACCGGCAACGGCAAGTATGAGGGCCGCGCCTGGATCCCGGCACATAAGCGCGAATACCCTGCCGGCATGACCCTTCAGGGCGACCGTATGACGGTGCGGGGCTGCATGGGACCGATCTGCATGTCGCAGAACTGGACCCGGATTCAATAAGGGTTAGGGTGCCCAGGTCAGGAAATTCCGGATGATGCGCAAGCCGGTGGCCTGGCTTTTCTCCGGGTGGAACTGGGTGCCGACGAGATTGTCGCGGCCTACCACAGCCGTCACCGGCCCGCCATAATCCACATGGGCGATGCGCTGGCCGAGATCCACAACCTCGAAATGGTAGGAATGCACGAAATAGGCGTGGTCGCCGGTGCTGACGCCGTCCAGCACGGGATGGGGAAAGTCGATCACAAGGTCGTTCCAGCCCATATGCGGCACTTTCATCAACGGGTCCGCGGGCGCGATCGGACCGACCGTGCCGGCAATCCAGTCAAAGCCGTCTGTCTCGGTATATTCTAGCCCGCGCGTGGCCAGCATCTGCATTCCGATACATATGCCCATAAAGGGGCGGCCTTTGGTTACGACGGCCTCCTGCATCGCCTCGAACAGGCCGCGATGGTCGTAAAGTTCTTTCCGGCACGCCGGGAAGGCGCCGTCGCCGGGTAACACGATGCGGGTGGCCGTGCGTACGGCCTCCGGGTCCGAGGTCACGACGACCTTGTCCGCACCCACCTCGGCCGCCATGCGCTGAAACGCCTTTTCGGCCGAGTGCAGGTTGCCGGACTCGTAGTCGACGATAACAGTTGTCATGGGATCAGAGCGTGCCCTTGGTCGAGGGGATGGCATCGGCCTTGCGCGGGTCGATTTCCAACGCGTCGCGCAGGGCGCGGGCGACGGACTTGAACGCGGCTTCGGCAATGTGGTGGCTGTTGATCCCGTGCAGCGCGTCCACGTGCAGCGTCAACCCGCCATGGGTGCTGAAGGCCTGAAAGAACTCGCGGACCAACTCGGTGTCGAATGTCTTGATCTGGGCGGTGGGCATGTCGACGTTCCACACAAGGTAGGGCCGGCCGGAAATGTCCAGCGCGGCGCGCACCAGTGCGTCATCCATCGGCAGCAGGCAGGCACCGTAGCGGCAGATGCCTTTCTTGTCGCCCACGGCTTGCGTCAGGGCTTGGCCGAGCGCGATTCCCACATCCTCGACCGTGTGGTGGTCGTCGATATGCAGGTCGCCCATGCAGCGGATTTCCATGTCGATCAGCGCGTGGCGGGCCAACTGGTCCAGCATGTGGTCAAAGAAGCCCACGCCGGTCTGATTGTCATAAGTTCCGGTGCCGTCGAGGTCAATCTTGACGGAAATGTCGGTTTCCGCGGTCTTGCGGGTGATGCTGGCGCTGCGCATGGGTGCGTCCCTGAGTGTTTGCCGCGCCGTTATAGGCGGGGTTGGCCAGCGCGCCAAGGGGGCGAAAGAGGGCGGGGGAAACGTGGTGCCAATCGGCACTTGGACCGGTGTTCTACCGGTCCAGTCGATCAACTTGGAGAGAAATTGGAGCGGGCGATGAGATTCGAACTCACGACCCTTACCTTGGCAAGGTAATGCTCTACCCCTGAGCTACGCCCGCGTCCTTGGGTGAGGCGGAGATATAAAGTCTGGCGCGGCCCTGCAAGGGAAAATCGCAAGCTAAGGAGATTTTTTTCCCATCGGGGCCGACGCAAGCCAAATCCTTTGTGAGAGGATTTGGCAAAGGCTTTGATAAAGCTTTTGCGGCGGGATCACGATGCTCGGAGTCAGGTCGAGTAGCGCAGGATCAACTCGACATAGACCAGCGTCGAGGCCAGCAGCAGAAAGGCAAGGAACAGGGCGCGGCGCCGCTTGGTGGGCGGCGTGGGGACATCGTGGTCCTGATCGTGCAGTCCGGTCACGTCACATCTCCTTCAAGAGAGGGCGCCAAAGGCAGCAAAGTGCAACCGAAAGTAGTGCGTTTGAAACACTGCGGCAAGAAAAACTGCCTCGGGCACGCTTTTGGGCGGAAACACGCGCCCCGGACGAGCGCAAGGCCCGCCCGGGAACCCGACCCGGGGAGATGCGGGTCAGATATTGCCGGCGGACAACTCGCCGGCGATATGGTCGGCCTGGCGGATGGCCAGGGCGACGATGGTCAGGGTGGGGTTTTCCGCCGCCCCGGTGGTGAATTGCGAGCCGTCGGAGATGAACAGGTTCGCAATGTCGTGGGTCTGGCCCCACTTGTTGCAGACGCCGTCCTCGGGATTTTCCGACATCCGGTTGGTCCCAAGATTGTGAGTGCTGGGGTAGGGCGGCGTCGGAAAGGTGCGCGTGGCGCCTACCGCGTCATAGATCGCCGCCCCGCGCTCGTAGGCGTGGTTGCGCATGGCGATGTCGTTCGGGTGATCATCGAAATGCACGTTCGCCACGGGCAGGCCGAACTGGTCCTTAACGTCTTCGTTCAGCGTGACGCGGTTGGTCGACTGGGGCATGTCTTCGCCCACGATCCACATGCCGGCCATGTTCTCATACTCGTCTAGTGCCGTGGTGAACTCACGCCCCCAAGCGCCGGGGTCGAGGAAAGCGGCGATGAAGGGCAGGCCGAGCGACAAGGTTTCCAGCTCGTAGCCGCCAACGAAGCCGCGGCTCGGGTCGTGTTTCGACTCGTCCTGAATGATGCCCGCCATGGTCGTGCCGCGCCACATCTTCACCGGCTTGTCGAATACGGCGTAAACCGAACCCGTCATGTGGCGCATGTAGTTTCGCCCCACCTGATCGGAGCTGTTGGCAAGACCGTTCGGGAACATGTTGGAGGCCGAATTGAGCAGCATCCGGGGCGATTCGAACGAGTTACCCGCGACGCAGACAACCCGCGCCTTCTGCATCTGCAGTTCGCCGTTCTCGTCGAAATACTCGACGCCGGTGACCTTGCCCGCCTCGTTGTGCAGGATGCGGGCCACGTGGGCCTTTTCGCGCACTTCGAGGTTGCCGGTGGCCTCGCCCTGGGGGATGTCGGTGTAGGCCGAGGACCACTTGGCGCCCCACTTGCACCCTTGAAAGCAGAAGCCGGTCTGCTGGCACATCGGGCGATCCTGATCGTCGCTGCTGTTGATCGCCATGCGGCCGGTGTGGACTTCCTTGTAGCCCAGCTTTTTCGCGCCGGCCTCGAACACCTTGTAGTTGTTGTTGCCGGGCAAGCCGGGATTGCCGTTGGTGCGCGTGACGTTCAGCTTCTTCTCGGCCTTGTCGTAATAGGCGTCCATCTCGCGCGGATCGATGGGCCAGTCGAGCAGCGAAGCGCCCTCGACCTCGCCGTAGTTCGTGAGCGCCTTCCACTCGTGATCTTGAAAGCGCAGGGACGCGCCGGCCCAGTGGGTGGTCGTGCCGCCCACGGCCTTGACGATCCACGCCGGCAGCCCCGAGAAATCCTTGGCCACGCGCCAGTCGCCCGACGTGGTGCGCGGGTCGAGCCAGGCCAGTTGGCCGAAGCTTTCCCACTCGTCGTTGACGTAGTCCTCTGGCAGATAGCGGCCGCCTGCTTCGAGAGCGACGACACTGACGCCTTTCTGCGCGAGTTCGTTGGCCAGGACCCCGCCGCCCGCGCCGGTGCCGATGACGACGACGACGCTGTCGTCGGTAAGTTCAAATGGTGCAGTCATTGATTGAATCCTCCCTCAGCCGATCCAGACGATGTCATCGAAGCCGCGGTTGATGTAACCGCCCTTGGAGAAGCTTTCGCCCTCGTAGCCGAAGACCGGCCAGACCGCTTTCTGGTTATAAAGCCCGGTCACCAGACCGCCGCGGATGCGTTGGAAGAACGGGTCGTCCTCCATCGAACGCAGCACGTCGACGCGGTCGCGTTCCCAGCCGATATCGGCGTATTCGAGACCATGCATGTTGCGGGCCGCGTCATTCACCGCGTCGATTCCGGCGGTGACGGCGTCGACCTCCTCGGGCTTGTCGTAGCCTTTCACGGCGGCCACGTAGTATTCGTCGGCGATGCGGTCATGTGGGTAGATATCGCGCGCCATCTGCACGAGCGTCGCAAACGTATCGGGCTTCAGCGCGTCCATTTCGGTGGCCCAGGCGCCGCCCGCGCCCGCCACGTAGCCGGACCCGAGCACGAACGCGCCGAAGGCGGTCGTGCCTTTCAGCAGGTCGCGCCGGGTCAGCCGGCGGAGTTGTCTTGTCTGGGTACTCAACATCTTGTCCTCCCTAGATGCGGCGTGAGTTTTGGTGATTGGTGTTTGACCCGGCCCCGGGACACGCCATGCCCGAAGCCGGTTGTCGCGGGCGTTACTTGAAGCGCCCGGCGCGTTGCAGTACCTCGATCTCGTAGCCGTCGGGGTCTGCAACGAAGAAGAACTTGCCGACAAGTTCGCCGTCGGGGGCGAATTCCACGATCTTGCGCGGCTCCAGCCCGGCTTGGGTAAAGCGGGCGTGCTCGGCTTCCAGATCGTCAACGGACACGGCGAAATGGCCATAGCCATCGCCAAGGTCGTAGGGCTCCTCCCGCCCCTTGTTGACCGTCAGTTCAAGCTCGAATTCGGACTCGGAATTGCTGAGATAGACCAGCGTGAATTTCTCGAAATCCAGGCGGTCCGCGATCTCCAGCCCGAAGGCTGTCTTGTAGAAATCAACCGACCGCGCCTCGTCGAGGACGCGGATCATGCTGTGAATGGCTTTTGCCATGGGCTTCTCCGACTTTGTGAATGGTCGAAGAAGCGTACCAAGCGCCCGGTGGATGGGGGTAGTAAACCGTTACTACAGGCGTTTTAGCTTACTCTGCGGCGATGCGGGTTTCAGGCTGGGTCGCCTGATTGTCCTGCCAGACAAGGCAGGTGCAGCGCAAAAGCGAGGTGAAATTCTTGGGCTCGCCATGCAGTTCCAGCACTTCGCCATGCAGTTTCGACACGAAGGCCGGGGTAGAAATGTCCTCGTTCGCGGCGATGTCGTCGAGAATGCGCCAAAAGGATTTTTCCAGCCGGATGCTGGTGCTTTGCCCGTTGAGGCGCATACGACGGGTTTCGAGTTCGTATCGTTCCGGGTCCTGCCCGGCAAACATGCGGCACATGTCACGTTCTCCCTTATGTCATCATGCCAATTCAGGAATTCCATGATTGCCGATTACTCTGGTCACGGGAAGGGGCACTTTGGTCCCGCACGCAAAGCAGGCGCATTGGGATGGCATGACCGGCGCGCTAGTGATCGTAGCGGACACCTGCGCCGGGCGGCAAGGTGAAGTCCTCGGTGTGAACGACGATTCCCTCCGGTGTAAGCAGCAGAAGGCCATAGGCGCCGGGTTCGTCAATCGAAAGGCTGGGATCCTGAAAGCCGAGCGCCATGGGCATCTGGTGGCAGGGGCTTTTGAAGATCGCGGTGGGGATGCGGTTGCCCGCTCCGGTGGCGAAACCGCCTTGAATCGTGCGGTGGATATGACCGGCGACGATCTGATGGACATTGTCGTGGCCTTCCAGTCGCGCGGCCAATTGGCGGCGTGATTTCAGCCCGATCCAGTCCATCCCGCCGAACCCGGTCAGGATGGGCGGGTGGTGCATGAAGAGGATGACCCGGCGGCGTCCGGCCCCGGCGATGGCGGCCTCCATCCAGTCGAGCCGCGCGTCGCACAGTAGCCCGCTATGGGTGTCGTCTGCGTCTTCGTTGAGGGTGTCCAGCAGGATGAGGCGGGCGTCGTGGAGGTCGATCACGTCCTGCACGAAGCCATCGGGCGTTTGCGGCGTGTCGGGAAAGACCGAACGAAAGGGGCCGCGTCGGTCATGGTTGCCCAGCATCAGCGAGACGGGGATGCGGGCCTTGGACAGTTCGGCGTGAAGACGTTCGTATTCGGGCGCGCTGCCGTGATGCGTGAGGTCGCCGGTGATGAGAATGCAATCGGCGTCGGGGTGATTTTGCTGCGCGTGGGCAAGCCCTTGAGCAAATCGCTCGGCGGGGTCGAGGCCGATGATCGTCTCGCCCTCGGGAACAAAGTGGATATCGGTGAAGACGAGTATTTTCTGCATGACGGCCCCGGTTCGGATCGGCGCAGCTTTATCGGATTCGCGGAATTAGGAAAGGCGGATGATAGGCGGGGCGCGTCGGTATGCGCGCCCCGCTGTGGATCTATTATTCCAGTTCGACCAGCAGGTCCTTGGCGTCGATCTGGGCGCCGGGCTGAACGTGGACGGCCTTCACGGTCGCGTCGCGCTCGGCGTGCAGGCCGGTTTCCATCTTCATCGCCTCGATGGTCAAGAGCAGGTCGCCCGTCTTGACCTGCTGGCCCGCGCTGACCGCGACGGTGGCCACGGCGCCGGGCATGGGCGCACCGATATGGTCGGCATTGCCGGCCTCGGCCTTGGGCCGGGCCTGCACGGTTTCCTTGACGCGGCGGTCGGGGACACGAATGGTCCGGGGCTGGCCGTTCAGTTCGAAGAACACCCGCGCCTCGCCGTCCTCATGGGTTTCGCCGACCGCCACCAGGCGGATCTCAAGCGTCTTGCCGGGGTCGATCTCGGCCGAGATTTCCTCGGCCGGTTCCATACCGTAGAAAAAGGTCTTGGTAGGCAGGGTGCGCACGGGGCCGTAGACTTGGTGGCGCTCCATGTAGGCATCAAAGACCTTGGGATACATCATCGCGCCCATCAGGTCCTCGTTGTCGATCTCCTCGTCCTCGAACTTGTCCTGCATTTCCTTGTGCCGCGCCTCGAGGTCCTCGGGCTCCAGCAAGGTGCCGGGGCGGACGGTGATGGGCTTCTCGTCTTTCAGCACCTTGCGCACGATGTCGTCGGGAAAGCCGCCGGGGGCCTGGCCCACATAGCCTTTCATCAGGGTGACGACGCTTTCGGGGAAGCTGACTTCGGTTTTGGGGTCGAGCACGTCCTCGCAGGTGAGACCCTGGCTGACCATCATCAGGGCCAGATCGCCGACGGTCTTGGCGATGGGGGTTACCTTGATCACGTCGCCGAACATCTGATTCACGTCGGCATAGGTGCGGGCAATCTCGGGCCACTTGGCCTCGAGCCCCAGAGAGCGGGCCTGAGCGCGCAGGTTGGTGAACTGGCCGCCGGGCATCTCGTGCAGGTAGACCTCGGAGGTGGGCGACTGCATGGCGCTTTCGAAGGCGGCGTAATGCTCGCGGACGTTTTCCCAGTAGATCGAGATCTTTCGGATCGCGTCGATATCGAGCCCGGTGTCGCGGTCGGTGTGGCGCAGCGCCTCGACGACCGAGCCCATCGTCGCCTGTGACGTGTTGCCCGAAAGCGCATCCATGGCGCAGTCGACGGCATCGACGCCCGCATCTGCGGCGGCAAGGATCGTGGCGGAGGCCACGCCGGCGGTGTCGTGGGTGTGGAAGTGGATGGGCAGGCCGATTTCTTCCTTCAGGGCCTTGAAGAGCACCGTGGCGGAGGCCGGTTTAAGAAGGCCGCCCATGTCCTTGATGCACAGGATGTGGGTGCCGGCCTCTTTCAGTTCCTTGGCCATCTTGAGGTAGTAGTTCAGGTCGTACTTGGCGCGGTTCGGGTCGAGGATGTCGCCGGTGTAACAGATTGCGGCTTCCAGTACCTTGTCGGCATCACGCACGGCGTCCATCGAGACGCGCATGTTCTCGGTCCAGTTCAGCGGATCGAAGACACGGAAGATGTCGACGCCGCTTTCGGCGGCCTGTTTCACGAAAGCCTGCACAACGTTGTCGGGATAGTTGGTGTAGCCGACCCCGTTGGAGCCGCGCAGCAGCATCTGCGTCAGCAGGTTGGGCATGCGTTTGCGTAGGTCGCGCAGGCGCTGCCACGGACATTCGTCGAGGAAGCGGTAGGCCACGTCGAAAGTCGCGCCGCCCCAGCACTCGACCGAGAAAAGTTGTGGCAGGTCATGGGCATAGTTCTCGGCGATCTGGATCATGTCGATCGACCGCATGCGCGTCGCCAGCAGGGACTGGTGGCTGTCGCGCATGGTGGTGTCGGTCATCAGCACCTGTTTCTGTGCCGCCATCCAGTCGGCCACCGCCTGAGGCCCGTCGCGGTCAAGAATCTGCTTGGCGCCATCCTGGATCGTATCGTTCTTGGGCTGCGGCGCGCGGGGCAGGGCCAGATCCTTGCGCGGTTTCACGCGGCCCTGCACCTCGGGATGGCCGTTGACGGTGATGTCGGCGATGTAAGTCAGCACCTTGGTGCCCCGGTCGCGGCGGGCAGCGAAATCGAACAGCTCCGGCGTCGTGTCGATGAACTTGGTGGTGTATTCGTTGCTGAGGAAAATGGGGTGTTTCAGCAGGTTTTCGACGAAGGCGATGTTGGTGCTGACACCCCGGATGCGGAACTCGCGCAGGGCGCGGTCCATCCGGGCGATGGCGCCTTCGGGCGTTTGCGCGTTGGCGGTGATCTTGACCAGTAGCGAGTCGTAATACCGCGTGATGACGCCGCCGGAATAGGCCGTGCCGCCGTCGAGACGGATGCCCATGCCGGTCGCTTCACGGAAGGCGGTGATCCGGCCATAGTCGGGGATGAAGTTGTTCTGCGGATCCTCGGTGGTGATCCGCGTCTGGATCGCGTGACCGTTGAGGGTGATCTGGTCCTGCGATTTCTTGCGGGTGGCTTCTTCGAGCGTCTTGCCCTCGGCGATCTTGATCTGGGCCTGCACGATGTCGATGCCGGTGACTTCCTCGGTCACGGTGTGTTCGACCTGCACGCGGGGGTTCACCTCGATGAAGTAGAAATTGCCGGTGTCCATATCCATCAGGAACTCGACCGTTCCGGCGCACTCGTAATTCACGTGCTTGCAGATCTTGTAGCCGAGCTCGCAGATTTCTTCGCGCTGTTCGTCTGTGAGGTACGGCGCAGGGGCCCGTTCGACGACCTTCTGGTTGCGGCGCTGGACCGAGCAGTCGCGCTCATAGAGGTGGTACATGTTGCCGTGCTTGTCGCCGAGGATCTGGACCTCGACGTGCCGGGCGCGGATGATCATTTTCTCAAGGTAGCCCTCGCCGTTGCCGAAGGCGGCTTCGGCCTCGCGCCGGCCTTCACGGACCTTTTCCTCAAGCTCTTTCTCAGACTCGATGGGGCGCATGCCGCGCCCGCCGCCGCCCCAGGAGGCCTTGAGCATCATCGGGTAGCCAATCTCGGACGCCTCCTTGCGGATCTTGTCCATGTCCTCGCCCAGCACCTCGGTGGCGGGGATGACGGGCACGCCAGCCTCAATGGCGACGCGGCGCGCGCTGGCCTTGTCGCCAAGGGCGCGCATGGTTTCGGCCTTGGGGCCGATGAAGGTGATGCCATTGGCCTCGCAGGCGTCCACGAGGGCGGGATTCTCGGACAGCAGGCCATAGCCCGGATGGATCGCATCGGCGCCGGATTTCTTGGCAACGCGGATGATCTCGTCGATGCTGAGATACGCTTGCACGGGACCCAAGCCCTCGCCGATACGGTATGCCTCGTCGGCCTTGAACCGGTGCAGGCCCAGCTTGTCTTCCTCGGCATAGACAGCGACGGTGCGTTTGCCCATCTCGTTGGCGGCGCGCATGATGCGGATGGCGATCTCGCCCCGGTTGGCGATCAGAATTTTCTTGAACTCGGCCATGGCTTGTCCCTCCGTCATGTCGTTCGCTGCGGTTGCTCAGCATTATTTGCGCCGCAGTGCAGCGTCGCGCCTGTTTCTAGGTTTTGCAAGAGGATAGCGCAATCCGCCAAAGTGGGTACATCTACCGGCGGGCGATTTTTTTGGCCAGGCGGGTAGGATTGCTACCCGTTCGGAAACTGTGCGACGGGACGCTGTTTGGGGCGTTATTGACGGGACATTCCCTCAGATCGATTAACGTTCGGTAAACGCAGGGGACGAAACTCTTCAGTCCATGTCCGGCAACAGGCGGGTTGGGGCATCTTGAGGGTTGACAAGGCCCAGTTGGCCCATGTTGGCCTCCAGGTCCGACTTGAGGATGTGCACCAGATGGTCCGGGCCGTCGCACCCTAGAGCCGCGAGGGCGTAGTGCCAGGCCCGTCCCATCATCACAAAGTTCGCGCCCAGCGCCAGAGCGCGCAGGATATCCAGACCGCCCTCGACACCGCCGTCGAGGATGATCGGCAGGTCGGTGGCCGCGCGGATGCGGGGCAGGGCCTCGATCGTGGCCGGAGCGGCGTCGAACTGTCGGCCGGCGTGGTTGGAGATCCAGATGGCGTCAACGCCTTCGGATTGCAGGCGTGGCACATCGCGGTGGTCCTGTACCCCCTTGACGATCAGGGAGCCGTTCCAATGCTCACGCAGCCATGTCAGATAGGACCAGTCGGGCGAGGTGCGCAGCAGGTAGCCGGCGTGCTTGTTCGACGGCAAGCCCTTGGTTTTGGGCGCGTAATCGTCGATGAAGCGCATCCGCGGCATGCCGCGCCCGGCCATAGCCATGGCCCAGGCGGGGCAGGTGGCGATCTGTGCGAGGATGCGCGGTGTGATCCGGGGCGGCTGGGTCAGACCGGAGCGGACCTGCCGCTCGCGGCGCGAGCCAACGGGCACGTCGACAGTCAGGACCAGAGTGGAAAATCCAGCCTTTTTAATGCGTTGCAGCATGTCGCTGCGAATGTCCGGATCGCGGGGAGGATAAAGCTGGAACCACGCGTTTTCTCCGATCGAAGAGCTTAGATCCTCGGGCTTCTGACTGGCCACGGTGGAAAGCGTGTAGGGGATGTTCGCACGGGCGGCGGTACGGGCAAGGAGCTGTTCCGCGCCGGGCCAGATCATGCCGGACATGCCGACCGGCGCGATGCCGAAAGGCAGGTTAAACATTTGACTCAGAAAGGAAGTTTTGAGGTCAGGCGTAATCTCGCCGTGCAGTATGGACGGCATCAGACGGACCGCGTCCAACTGTGTTTTGTTGCGTCGCGTCGTGGCCTCGGCGCCGGTGCCGCTGTCGAGATATTCCCAGACAAAATGCGGCAGTCGGCGCCGAGCGCGGGCACGCAGGTCGGAGATGGCTGGGAAGCGGGCATCGAGCGACATGGCAAAGCGATAGCAAGCCGCGATGCGACCGGGAAGGGAAATCCGCGCACAGGTTGGTTAACGGTGCGGCTCGACCCGTAAAATCCACGTCGGTATCGCGTCGGTATTTGGGTGGTAAGGCGACGGTGGCGTTTGGATGTTTTGCCGACGTTAACGGCCGTGCGTTGCCCCAGGTTGCCGATCCCCCGAAAGAGAGGTCCGCGTATGGACCAGGCGGTGGTCGGCCCGGTGCCAACACGAACAACGCCGCCGGTCCACGGTGGGCCGACGGCGTTTTGAAGCTGTTCCGGTGTCGAGGTCGCGTTACGAGTTGCGCGCTTCTTCGACGGCTTCCATGCAGGCTTTTTCGTCGCCGGCTTCGAGCGCGGCTTTCGCAGTCTCAATAGCGTCTTTGGCTTCTTGAGACATCTCTTCGGATCCGTCGGCCGAACTCTCGGCGCTGCCCTCATTCTGCTGCGCTGCGGCATCCTGGCCGGAGGTCGCGACTTGCGACGTGTCGGCTTCGAGCGGTTCGGTGTCGCCGTCCTGAACGATCTCGCCGTCGCCTTCGGTGTCCTCGGAATCGCTGGACGACGCCTCGGACGTGTCGGTGGCGCCCGCGTCCTCATCCGGATCTTCGAGCGGGGCGAGGCTGCCGTCTTGGATGATGCCGCCGTTTCCTTCGGCATTGGCATCACCGGTCAGTTTCGCCAGTTCGTCCTGGCAGTCCGCGAAGGCGGGGCCGGACAGGCCGGCGATGGCGCAGAGTGCGACGACGCTTGTCAATTTGCGTTTCATGGGAGTCCTCCTCTCCGAGTCAAAGATGCCGGAGAAACCCGAATGTGCGGTGATCGTTCCACGGTTGCGACGGAAGTATCGGGTCCGCGCGGACGGAGCCGTGCGAAAATTTGTACGAATTTTCGTTTGGAATTTTCTTCGTACGAAGAAAACTGGGGCATTAACCTTTGTTGAGAAATGCTGTTGCCAGGACGCCGAGGGGTGACGGAAAACCTACGCGCATGTGGCTATCTCGGCTGTTTGTGTTAACCTTTTGTTAACGATTGTGCGTGGTGAGGTTTCCAAGATGGGTGAGGTCGAGTTGGCAGCGTTGCTGTGCGCGTTCCTGGCGGG
This sequence comes from Roseovarius sp. THAF9, assembly GCF_009363715.1. Lineage (NCBI taxonomy): Bacteria > Pseudomonadati > Pseudomonadota > Alphaproteobacteria > Rhodobacterales > Roseobacteraceae > Roseovarius > Roseovarius sp. THAF9. Next base: position 2,501,263 of record NZ_CP045404.1, on the reverse strand, counting down.
AAGCGCCGAGGAGCAGCGGCATTATTTCGATGTGGCGGGGATCAAGCGATACGTGCGCGTCGATTGCGAGACCGAGGATCATGTGATCGAGCTGGGCCTCGACGGCAAACCCAGCGCGAGGGATTCCGTGCACCAAGCGCTGTTCGCGCAGCATTTGACGGGCAAGCAGCCGGTGGTGGTTCTGATCGACCGAGACGGGTATGAAGGCCGGTTCGAGCACGAGATGCGCCATGTGAGCAAGGCGGCGGGCGTGCTGTACCTGCGGTGTTCGGAAGGGGCGATCCAGCGTTGGGCGGCGACGGCGGGACTGCGGCAGGGCGTGGCGGGGGCGGATGACCTGCCGGGGCCGGGGGCCGTTGCGGGCAGGTGCGATTTGCAGGCGTTGCGGCGGGAGAGAGGCGCAGGGTCGTGAGACGCGGATCGTTTGGCTTTCGATCCACCAAAGGTGGGCTTTCACCCACCCTACGCGGCGGAAATAAGTGTTAACGGGTTGGAACACAGTGTGAACATTGGCTTTCCCTCGGGGAGCGGCTTCGCTATTGTTTCGCCATGAGCAGTTTTGACGAATCCGATGCCTTCGAGAGCCTGTCGCTCTCGCAAAGGGCGATGGCGCGGCCTAGAACGGCCTATCTAGACGATCTAAATCCCGCGCAGCTGCAAGCGGTGGAGGCGCTGGAAGGGCCTGTCCTGATGCTGGCGGGCGCGGGCACAGGCAAGACCAAGGCGCTCATGGCGCGAATAGCTCATCTGTTAACGCTCGGAAGAGCGGAGCCACATCAGATTCTGGCTGTGACTTTCACGAATAAAGCAGCTCGTGAAATGAGCCAGCGCCTCGCTCGAACTCCATTTGAGATTAAAGCGCCGGTTAGGTGGATGGGCACTTTCCACTCACTGTCAGCCAAGCTGCTGCGCCGTCACGCGGAGCTGGTGGAGCTGAAGTCGAACTTCACCATTCTGGACACCGATGACCAGTTGCGGCTGTTGAAGCAGTTGGTCGCGGCGGCGAATATCGACGACAAGCGTTGGCCTGCGCGGATGCTGGCGGGGATCATCGACCAGTGGAAGAACCGCGCGTGGACGCCCGATCAGGTGCCTGCTGCCGAGGCGAGCGCCTATGACGGTAAGGGCGTGGCGCTCTATCAGCAGTACCAGACCCGGCTGCGCGAGCTGAACGCGGTAGATTTTGGCGACCTGCTGCTGCACATGGTCACGATTTTCCAGACCCATGACGACGTGCTGGAGCAGTACCGGCGCTGGTTTCGCTATATTCTGGTGGACGAGTACCAGGATACCAACGTGGCGCAGTACCTTTGGCTGCGGCTGTTGGCGGGCGGGCACAAGAACATTTGTTGCGTGGGCGATGACGACCAGTCGATCTATGGCTGGCGGGGCGCCGAGGTGGGCAACATCCTGCGGTTCGAGACGGATTTTCCGGGGGCCACTGTTGTCCGGCTGGAGCAGAATTACCGCTCGACGCCGCATATCCTGGCTGCTGCGGGCGGCGTGATTTCCGGCAACAAGGACCGGCTGGGCAAGGAGTTGTGGACGCAAGCCGAGGAGGGCGAGAAGGTGCGCCTGATCGGTCATTGGGACGGCGACGAGGAAGCACGCTGGGTCGGGGAAGAGATCGAGGCGATGCAGCGGGGCACGCGGGGCATGGCACCGATGAGCCTTGATCACATGGCGATCCTCGTGCGGGCGTCGCATCAAATGCGGGCCTTCGAGGATCGGTTTTTGACGATCGGGATGCCGTATCGGGTCATTGGCGGGCCTCGTTTCTACGAGCGGATGGAGATCCGCGATGCGATGGCCTATTTCCGGCTGGTGGTCAGCCCCGCCGATGATCTGGCCTTCGAGCGGGTGGTGAACACGCCGAAGCGCGGCTTGGGTGACAAGGCGCAGCAGAAGATCCAGGTGACGGCGCGGGCGAACGGCGTGTCGCTGGTGGAAGGCGCGGCGATCCTCTTGGAAGAAAAGGGGCTGACCGGGAAAGGAGCCTCGGAACTGGGCAAGCTGCTGGATGGCCTGCGGCGCTGGGGGCGGCTGGTGGGGGACAAGGACGTGTCACATGTCGAGCTGGCCGAGATGGTGCTCGATGAGTCCGGCTACACCGAGATGTGGCAGATGGACAAGACGCCAGAGGCGCCGGGGCGGCTGGAGAACCTCAAGGAACTGGTGAAAGCCCTGGAAGGCTTCGAAAACCTGCAGGGGTTCCTGGAGCATGTCAGCCTGATCATGGACAACGAGAGCGAGGATGCGGGTGAGAAGGTCAGCATCATGACCTTGCACGCCGCCAAGGGTCTGGAGTTTCCGGCGGTGTTTTTGCCGGGCTGGGAGGATGGCCTCTTCCCCAGCCAGCGCAGCATGGACGAAAGCGGGCTGAAGGGCCTGGAGGAGGAGCGGCGGCTGGCCTATGTGGGGATCACGCGGGCCGAGGAGGTGTGCACGATTTCCTTTGCCGGGAACCGGCGGGTTTACGGGCAATGGCAGAGCCAGATGCCCAGCCGGTTCATCGACGAGCTGCCGGAAGACCATGTCGAGGTGCTGACGCCGCCGGGGTTGTATGGTGGGGGCTATGGGGCTGCGGGCGGTGGACTGGGGTCGATCGAAGCCCGTGTCGCGGAGGCCAATGTCTATAACTCGCCCGGCTGGAAGCGAATGCAGGCGCGCAGCCAGCAGCGGCCCATGAGCCAGCCGCAGGAGGCGCGGGACATGGTGATCGATGCGCAGGCGGTGAGCGCACACGAGATGGGCGAGCGGGTGTTTCACCAGAAATTCGGTTATGGCGCGATCATCGGGATCGAGGGCGACAAGCTGGAGATCGATTTCGAGAAGGCCGGGGTCAAGAAGGTGGTGGCGCGGTTCGTGACCGGCACGGATGATATTCCGTTCTGACGGGGTCGGATTGTAGGGGTTCGGATGACTTAAAGGAGCGCGTTTCACGCGCGCAGGACGTCTCGACACCGCCAAATGCGGTGTCTCGGGGCCGTTGAGGATGTGACGCCTCTTGCTAGGCGTGGCTTGCGTGGCAGGCCGGGGCCTCCGGCGGGGATATTTGCGGCCAGAGGAAGCAGAGCGCGCCGGGATGTGTGCGGGGCGTCAGACGCGGTCGAGCCGGTCGCGCAGAGTGAGGATCTCGTTGCGCAGGCGGGTGAGGTCATCCATGTCCATGCCGGTTTCGCGGGCGATGCATTCGGGGATATGAGTGGCGTTGGCCTGAAGCGCGCGGCCTGCTTCGGTGAGATGCACGCGGACCTGGCGTTCGTCGGCCGTATCGCGTTCGCGGCGCAGAAGGCCGCGGGTTTCCAGGCGCTTGATCAGGGGGGTGAGCGTGTTGGATTCAAGCTGCAACTCGCGGCCCAGGGCGCCTACGGTGCGGGCATCCTCGGACCAGAGCGCGCTGAGCAGAAGGTATTGCGGGTAGGTCAGGCCGAGCGGAGCAAGGAGCGGCTTGTAGCTCTGTTGCATCCGGTGCGCGGCGGAATAGAGCGCGAAGCACAGCATGTCGGGTGGGGGAAGGGTGCTCATTGAGCAAAGATATGTCGTGCGCGATTTGATCGCAAGCGTTGACAGTCGATTTGGCAGGCATATGTGTCGTGTACGATTTAATCTTGAGCGATGAAAAGGAGCCTTCATGTCGACCGATATCAAGTACTGGACCGAAGCCCATGCCACCGGCGGTGGCCGCGAAGGGGTGGCGCGTCTGAAAGACGGCATGCTGACCTTCACAATGGACACGCCCGAGGCGCTGGGCGGGGCCGGCAAGGGGCACAACCCCGAAGAGCTGTTCGCGACGGGTTATGCCGCCTGTTACCTGGGCGCGATGCGCTTTGCCGCGCAGAGCGAAAAGCTGGGCGAGGTGCCGCATGACGCGTCGGTCGATGCCAAGGTGGGGATCGGGCCGCGTGATGACGGCGGATTTGGTCTGAAGGTGGAACTGACGGTAAAGATGCCGGGTGTCGATGAGGACACCGCCAAGAAGATCATGGAGCGCGGGCATTTCATTTGCCCGTATTCCAACGCGACGCAGGGCAATATCGAGGTGAAAACCGAACTGGCCTGACGGCCGGCGATACTGTCCGCGTAGGGCCCGGGCGAAGCAAGACCGTGAATCGCGTTTTGTCCGGGCCTTTTCGTATGCGGATCAGACGAACACTTGTGGGAACGTCTTTTGCAGGGCCACGTCTACGTCGCCCATGGTGACGGGCAGTCCGAGATCGACGAGCGAGGTGACGCCGTGGTCCGTGATGCCACAGGGGACGATGCCTGTGAAATGGCTGAGGTCGGGCTCGACGTTGATCGAGATGCCGTGAAAGCTGACCCATTTGCGCAGGCGGATGCCGATGGCGGCGATCTTGTCTTCGGGCTTTTGCCCGGACGGCGTGAGGGGCTTGTCGTCGCGCGCCACCCAGACGCCGACCCGGCCCTCGCGGATTTCGCCCGTGACGTTAAACTGGTCGAGCGTGGCGATGACCCATGTTTCCAGCTGCTGGACGAAGGCGCGCACGTCGCGGCCGCGCTGGCCCACATTCAGCATGACGTAGACGACGCGCTGGCCGGGACCGTGATAGGTGTACTGCCCGCCCCGTTTCGTGGCGTAGACCGGAAAGCGGTCGGGGTCGGTAAGGTCGGCAGGCTTGGCGGAGGTGCCGGCGGTGTACATCGGCGGATGCTCCAAGAGCCAGATCGCCTCGTCGGCCGCGCCGCGCGCGATGGCTTCGGCGCGCGCCTCCATCTCGGTGCAGGCGGTCTCGTAGTCGACGAGGCCGGGGGAGGTGATCCAGTCTACCATCGGCGTGCTTTGGCAGGTGGCGCGGATTTTGTCAAAGCCGTGGTTTTTGGCCTTCACAAGCCGGGCGCGATTGCCTATACGGCGGCTCACCAAGGCGGTCCCACGGGGCGCCTTTCGGTCACGGGCGGTCGTGGCGGAATTGGTAGACGCGCAGCGTTGAGGTCGCTGTGAGCTAACACTCGTGGGGGTTCGAGTCCCCCCGACCGCACCATTCTTATTTAGCCTACCGCCGTCGGCGACTTGGGGCCGGATCTGTGCGAGGTCACCGCACTCCCCCGCATTACGTTCGATAGACCTGCCCACGGCGTAGGGCTTGGGCGTGCCTACAGAACAAACTCAGATTGTCCAACGGGCTCACCGGGTCGTGCCTCAGCGCAACCCCTCGCGGGCAATGATGCGCGACAGGTCGAGCACTAGCTGGCCGCGGGCGCGGGCGAGGGCGGGCATGCCGCCTTCGGGGTCGTAGGGCACGGCAAGCTGGAAGAGGCCGGAGCGTTCGCGGCGCCCGTCCGGAACGCCGACGAAATATTGTCCCGAACCACGGAAATTGCCGTCGGCCCCGGCGACGAGGCTTTCAAAGCGGACTTCCAGGCGGGCGTCGGGCAATTCCTCGAACGGCCATGGCTCGGACGCGACGCGCGCGCCGGAGAGGCGGGCGAGGTTGCGGGCGATTTCGAGCGCGACGGAGCGCTCGGGCGAATCGGCCCAGCGGATATTGGCGTCGGTCACAAGCTTGCCGTCCTCGTCCTCGACCGCGATCTCGTCGGCAGCGGCATAGGCGGGCAGCGACACCTCGCGCACCTCGACGGTGCGGAAGGAGATGCGGATGGAGTCCGACACCTGCGGCGGCGCGACCGGGTAGAGATCGGCCGAGGGGCCGCCACAGGCGGCGGTCAGCAGAGTCGCGGCGACGATGGCGGGTGTGCGGAGCTTCATTGTCATCTTCCTCGGATTAGCGCGCTGGGATTGCGTTCCAGCATGCGGGCCAGCGACGTCAGAGCGTCCGCAGCCTGAGATATGTCGCGCAGCGCGCTTTGCGCCTCGCGGCTGAGCGTGTCGCCCTTGTTGTAGCCGGCGATGGTGGTGCTGGCCTGGTTGAGCACGTTGCCGAGCCGTTCGACCAGCGCCGGCAGGTCCTCGGTCGAGGTGGCGACGGCGTCGGCGGCCCGGCGGGCGGAGCCGAGCGTGGCGTTGAGATTGGTGACCGCGCCGCCTTCGCGAAGCTCGGTCAGGGTGGCGTTGATCTCGTTGAGGGCCGCGCTCAGGTCGGCGGGCAGTTGGCGGGCGGCCTCGGTGTCGAGGATGTCCTCGGCGGCGGCGGCCAGCTCGGTCAGCTGGTTGGCCAGTTCCTCGACCGGCAGGGCCTCGGCCTTGGCGGCGACGGCCTCGATCTGTTCGACGAGGGCCGGGATGCCCTCGACCGAGGTGCTGACGCCCGCCGCGGCGTCGGCGGCGGCGTCGACGGCACTCACGAGGCGCGAGGTGAGCTCGGTTTCCTCGATCTCGGCGAGAAGGGACTCGAGGCGGGTGACGGACGCGTTGAGCGCCACCGGAATGTTCTGGACATCCTCCGACGCGACGATCGTGCGGATCTCGGACAGGATGGCGCGGACCTCGCCGGGGGTTTCCTGAAGATCTTCGTTGGCTACCAGCGCCTGGGCGCTGTCGAGGAAGTCGATGGCGCTGCCCAGCAATTCCTCGATCGGCAGGTTGTTGATGCGGGTGACCACGCCCTCGACCGTGGCGGCGGCATCGACGATATCGCTTTCGGTGGTGGGGATGATGGGCAGGGCATCCTCGGGGGTTTCCAGCGTCTGTGGTTCGGCGTCGTCGACCTGCACCAAGTCGATTTTGAGCCCGCCGGTCAGGATGCTGGCATTGGTCAGCCGGGCGCGCAGCCCGCCTGCGACACGGTCCGCGAGGAATTCGCGGGCGGTCTGCGGCGTGACCTCATCCTGCAGGCCGAGGCGGGCCGGCTGGATCGCCAGCACGACGCTGAGGCGCACGCGGCTATCGCCGAACTCTTCCTCGTCGATCACGCCGCGGACGCTTTGGACCTCGCCGATCTTGAGGCCGTTGATTTCCACCGGAGCGTCGACGGCAAGGCCCGAGACGTTCTCGTCGAAAACGACGCGGGTTTCCAGCGCCTCGACGTCGGAAGCCTGGAAGAGGCTGTTGCGGGCCGCTTCCTCGGTGCCGTAGACCTCGAACACGGTGCCGTTGTCCACCGGCTCGCCGCCCGAGACGAAGGTGTTGAAGGTCAACCCGCCGCTGACCAGCGTGGCGACCGAGGAAAAGTCGATTTCGGCGCCCTGCGGTCCGACGGAGAAGGTGAAGCCGGAGGTTTCCCAGAACCGGGTGCTGGAGGAGATGAGGCCGGTGTGTTGCTCGTAGATCAGCGCCTCGGCCACGGCGTAGTTGCCCTCGGGCGAGATGCTGGCCTTGCCGACGCGGCCCACTTCGATGCCGCGAAAGGTGATCGGGCTGTCGTCGGTCATGGTGCCGTCGGGGGTGGTGCGCATGACGATTTCCAGACCGTTGCCGCCGGGGCGAAAAAGCGGCGCATCGGGCAGCCCGTCGAAGCTGGTCTGCGGCGTGCCCGGCTTGCTGTCCCAGGTGCCCTCGATATAGACGCCCGACAGGACGGTATCGAGGCCGGTGATGCCGCGGGCCGTGACCTCGGGGCGGACGATCCAGAAGCTGGCGGAGACGTCGATATAGGAGGCCACGTCCTTGTCGACGCGCACGGCGGCGACCACGGCCTCGAGATCTTCGGAAAAGCGCACTTCCTCGACGATGCCGACCGCCACGTCACGATAGCGCAGCTCGGTTTCGCGTTCGGCGATACCGGCACCGTTCTCGAACCTGATTTCGATCACGGGGCCCCGCTCGCTGTAGGTCTGCCAGGCAACGGCAAGGGCAATCACGATGGCGAGTACCGGGATGATCCAGACGATTGAGACACGGCTGAGGCGCGACTTGCGCTGGCGTTCGACCTGCAAGGGAGGAGGTGTGTCGCTCATGTGGCGGTCCGGTCCGACGTGGCGCTGTTGTCGGACGTGTCGGGGTTGCCGGATTGGACGTCCCAGATCATCCGGCTGTCGAAGGCTTGGGCAGAAAGCATGGTGAAGATAACCGATAGGGCAAAGAACAGGCTGGCGCGGCCGGGTGTGATCGCGGCCAATGTATTCAACTGCACCAGCGACGACATTATGGCAACCACGAAAATATCGATCATGGACCAGCGGCCAATGTATTCAACCACTTCGTAGAGAAGCTGGCGTTGGTGCATGGAAATGCTGGAGACACGCACGACCGAGACGGCGAGAAAGGCGATGGCCAGGAACTTTGCCACCGGGATGGCGACGCTGGCGATGAGGATGATGAGCGCCACGCCGGGGGAGCCGTAGTGAAAAAGCTCGATCGCGCCGCCGACGATGGTGTCTTCCTGCACGGTCAGAAGCGTGCGGGTTTGCAGCATCGGGTACATGTTGGCGGGGATGTAGCAGAGGAAACCCACGATCCAGTAGGCCCAGACTCGTTGCAGGCTGGTGGAGTCCCGCGATTCCAGGTGCTTGCCGCAGCGGCCGCAGGTTTCGGTTCCGGCGGGCCAGACCTTGGTGCAGCGGGTGCAGGCGACGAGGCCCAGCTCGCGGGCGCTTTTTACGTTTTCGGTTTTTCCAGCGAGTTCCATACTGACCACCTGCACAGGAAATTGTCCTGAACCACAACAAGAAAGACCAAGGCGCAAAACATCCAGAAGGCGGGCCCGAAGCCGACATCGGCAAGGTCCGTGATCTTGACCAGAGCCACCGCGCATCCGATGGCGAAAATCTCGGCCATGGACCAGGGCCGCATCGCCTCGGACAGGCGGAACGCCTGCGTGGCGCCGCGCGCCGGGGGGCGGTCCAGCACGATGGGCACAAGCACGTACATCGACAAAAGCACGCGTGCCAGCGGGACGAAGACGATCAGCGCCGCCGTGGCCAGCGACAGCGCGATGAGGGGGCCGTCGCTGAAGGCCAGTGCGGCGTCGAGGATCGAGACGGAGTTCGACGTGCCCGCCGCCGTGATCGTCAGGAAGGGAAATACGGTGGCCGCGACAATCAGGATCGCCACGGTTAGCGACAGCGCGATGATCTGGAGCCCGGCCTTGCGCCGGGGCGTGATCAGGGCCGTGCCGCAGCGCGCGCAGCGGGCCCGCTCGCCGACATCGGGCCGGCGCAGGCTGTAGGCCGCATCGCATTGCGGGCAGACGATCATGTCGTCCAGGGGGAGCTGAGTTTCGCGCATCGTTTCGGTACTTAGCTTAACTTGGCCTTTGGCAAGCTGCAAATCATCCAAAGCGCCGCGCCGCCGCCCCCCAAGTGACGTGCCGCGCGACGCACGCGCCTTTGCGGGTCAGGCCAGCGCCGCCACGATCGCGTTGAGCCCGTCGGTCAGCGCCGCGGGGCCGGGTTGCAGGATGAGGGGCGACTTGATCTCGAAGATGCGGTTGTCGCGGACGGCCGAAATGGCGTCCCAACCGGGGCGGGCGGCGATTTTCTCAGGCCGGACCTTCTTGCCGCACCACGAGCCGATGATGATGTCGGGCGCGGCGGCGATGACCTGATCGGAGGTGACGAAACGGTCGCGGGCCTTGTCCTTGGTCGCCAGCTCGGGGAAGACGTCTTGCCCGCCGGCGATCTCGATCAGGTCCGAGACCCAGCCGATGCCGGAAATCATCGGGTCGTCCCATTCCTCGAAATAGACGCGGGGGCGGGGTTTGCCGGCGGCGTTGGCGGCCACCTGTGCCAGCCGGTCGCGGTAGTGATCGACCAGTTGGGCGGCCTTGGCCTCTTGCCCGACAGTGGCGCCCAAGTGGCGGATCATGGCGAGGATGCCGTGCAGGTCACGCTGGTTGTAGCCCATGACGGCGATGCCTTCGCGCAGAAGTGCTGCGGCGATGTCGGCCTGAAGGTCGGAGAAGGTCAGGACGAGATCGGGCTGGAGTGCGAGGATCTTGGGGATGTCGGCGGAGGTGAAAGCCGAGACACGGGGTTTTTCCTGCCGCACGCCCTTGGGACGCACGGCATAGCCCGAAACGCCGACGATGCGGTCCTGTTCGCCCAGGAGGTAAAGGGTTTCGACGGTTTCCTCGGTCAGGCAGACGATGCGTTCGGGAGGGAAGGTCTTCATGGGCTGTGATCCGCGCGGGTGGGTTCGGGCACGGTGCTATCACAGATGGCCGGGGTGTCCATCCGGATCGCGGATCACCCGTGCGAGGTGTTGAGGTCCTGGATCAGGCGACCATGGCGGCGGGTTTCGGTGATGACGTGCCCAAAGGTGGTCAGGCCCTTGCCCTGAAGCAGGGGGATGAGTTTCACCAGCGCCTGTGCCGTGGCCTGTGCGTCGCCAAGGGCGGTGTGGCGCAGCTCGGGGGGGATGGTTACGCCGAGGCGCTCGCAGAGGGCGTCGAGGGAATGTTCGGCGGTTGTGCCGAAGACCACAGCCGACAACAGCACGGTGTCGAGGACGGGGTGATCCCACGTGACACCCATGCGGTCGGCGGAGCGGCGGAAGAAGGCGATGTCGAAGGGCGCATTATGGGCCACCAGCACGGCGTCGCGGGAGAAATGGTGAAAATCGCGGCCCACGGACTCGAACTCGGGCGCGCCCTGCACGTGGTCGTCGGTGATGCGGTGTATTTTCGTCGAGGCGGGCGGGATCGGGCGTTTCGGGTCGACATAGGTGTCGATGACCTCGCCCTCGACGATGCGGCAGTTGAGGATGCGCACCGCGCCAAGCTGGATCACGCGGTCCTCGGTGGGCGACAGGCCGGTGGTTTCGGTGTCGAACGCGACGCAACACAGGGTGTCCAGCGGGGCGTCCACGATATCGCAGGCCTGGGCGGTCTCCATCAGGTTGAAATCATAGACCAGCGGGCGGGCCCGGGTGGGGTCGACCTCGGTTTCCTGCGTGTCGAGCAGCAGCATGTAGCCGCCTTCGCCAAGGGGTTTCAGGCGGACCTTGTAGCGCCGGGCGCCGGAATGGTCGTGCAAATCGGCCGAGATTTCGGACCCGGTCCGGGTCAGTTGATCCTGCGCGGCGGCAAGGCTGGCCGGGTCGAAATAGTCCTCGAGCGGGGCTTTGAGGCGGGGTGGGGCGATCTGGGACAGGATGTCGGCGGCCTGCCCGTCATAAAGCACGATTTCCTGCGCCGGGTTCACGAGGATGGTGGCGACGGGGATTTCGGTCAGCAGAGAGGTGAGACGCTTGGCCTCGGTCCGCAAACGTTCGGTTTCGCGGGCGACCTGCTCGGCGGTGTCCATGACGCCCGCGCCGAGCGTACGGGTGACGGCATCGGCGGCGGGGGCGAGATCACCAAGGTATTTCGTGTTTTCGGGGCAGAGTTCCGTGTCGACGCCGGAATGGGCGCGCAGGCGGAGGTTGGCGGACAGCATCTCGATCGGCTTGGCGAGGTTTTCGTCGAAGAGCAGCCAGACGCCCACCAGAAGTGCGGAGTTCAGCAGCGCGAAGGCGATGAAGGCAGTGAGGAATGGTGCGGTTGGCAATGTGCCTTCGGCCCGCGACCAGCCGAACCAGAGCGCCGCGCCCGCCAGTGCCACCGCGCCCGCCGCCAGAAGGCAGAAGAAGAGGAAGATGCGCAGGCGGAGGCTGAGCCGGGTGAACATGTCAGGTCTCGCACACGATGCCGAGCAGCGGATCGTCCTCGGGCAGGTTTTGCCAGTCGGCGTCGCTGACGCTGCCATCCTCGGCGAAGTCCGCACCGTCGATCAGCAGGGCCGAGCGGTTCGCGGTGCAGTCGAAGAGGACAGGCGCCTTGTTGACCGGCGCCCAACGCCCGAAGAAGTAGATATCGGCGATGGTCTGGCCGGGCTGGTTTGCGTTGCGCCGGGCGTTGCCGGTGTCGACGGCGGCGAAGCGTTCTGTATAGGGCCAGATCTGCGTCCAGGGGCGAATCCAGCTTTGCTCGTCGATCGTGACGGCGATCTGCATGCCGTCGGGCAGCGCTTCGGCGGTGCGGTCGTACCAGGTGTATTCGTTGGAAATGGTCGCGGCGATCATGCCGAGACCCGCCGCCACGGGCGTGAGCCAGCGGGGCAGGCGGCGGCCAGTGGCGATGTTGATGATCAACATGAGGCCGGCGGCGGCGACGCCCGCGAAGATGGTGGCGATGAGTTCTATGAACATACGTCTACCCTAACATGCCTTTGCCCGACGATACCGAGGATTGCATCGTCTTGACCACGACAAAGGCGTCGCGCAGGTGGCTGCGCTCGAAATCCGAGAGGGTGGAGGGGTCGAGGAAGTTGTCGGGCAGGTCGCCCGCCCTGACCTGTGCCGCCTGGTGGTCGAGCCGCATGGTAGCGATGAGATCGTAGGCATCCAGCAGGTCGGCGCCGCCCGAGGTGGAGAGGTGACCGGCAGCCTGCGCGGCCTCGAGCCGGGCGCGGGTGTTCACCTGTCGCAGCTGGCCTTGCAGTGCGTAAATGCGTCCCAGATCCGTGATGGGCACAACGCCGTTATGCTTGAGGTCGAGCCGGCGGCGATGCTCGCCCGAGCGGATGGTGGCCAGCCCGCGCAGCAGGCCCAGCGGGGGCTGGTGCTTGATCGAGTTGGAGATCATGTGCGCGGAGAAGATCGAGTTCTTCGCGGCCTTCGCGAGCGTGTTGGTTTGCAGCGATTCGAAAAGCGTGGTGTCGCCGCCGATGGGGCGCAGGTCGAACATGACAGAGGCCAGCATTTGCGCCTCGGGGTTGGGGCGGGCGATCCAGTCGTCGAAATAGCCGCGCCAGACGCGCAGGGGTTGGCACCAGCGCAGGTTGGTCGCCATCATGTCGCCGGGACAATGGAAGTAGCCGCAGGTATCCAGACCGTCGCTGACGAATTTGGCGAGGCTGGCGAAGTAAGGCAACTGCGCTTCGGTTACATCATCGGACAGGATCAGGCAGTTGTCCTGATCCGAGACACCGGTCTGTTCCTGCCGGCCTTGGGAGCCGCAGGCGAGCCAGAGATAGGGCACGGGCGGGTGGCCGAGCTTTGCCTCGGCCAGGGTGAGCAGGCGGCGGGTGACGGTGTCTGCGATATCGGTGATGAGCCGCGTGACCACGTCGTGACGGTTGCCCGAGCCGACAAGCTGGGCCAGCAGCTGCGGGATCTCGGCGGTGACGCGCGCCATGGTGGCGGCGTCGTCTGCGCGGGCGATGCGGCCCACCAGCGCGCCGGAGGACAGCGCCTGCACGCGGGTGAGATCGGTTTGCGTGACGATGCCCACCAGCTGCGTGCCCTCGGTGATAGGCACATGGCCGATGCCGCGTTCCATCATCAGGTGGAGCACGTCCGTGCCGAGCGCGTCGGGTTCCAGCGTCATGGGGCTTGTGGTCATGATGCCGGAGATGGGGGCGGCGGGATCGGTGCCTTTGGCCACGACCTTGCCGTTCATGTCACGCACGGTGAGGATGCCGCGCAGGTCGCCGTCCTCGGTGATGCAGATCGACGAGATATGCTTGTCATTCATTCGCGCCGCCGCGTCGCGGATCGGGGTGTCGGGCGTGCAGGTGAGCGGGTCGCGGGTCATCAATTCGGCTACGCGCAGGGTGGTCAGGTCCTTGCGGTCGCTGCGCGCCGGGCGGCGACGGTCGAAGAAACGCGCGACCTTGGCGGAGGACTTGATGAGGGCAAAAAGCGCGTCCGCCGGCATCACGATCAGGGTGGCGTCGGAGCGGGCGGTGGCGGTGCGGCTGGCGACGCCCTCGCGCAGGAGCGCGCGTTCGCCAAAGGAATTGCGGGGGCCGAGCAGGGACAGCTGGACGTCGGCCTCGTCCTTTATTTCGATCTCGCCGGTGACGACGATGTAGAGGCTGTCGACAGTGTCGCGCAGTTTGAAGATGTCGGCGCCGGCGGCAAAATCGGCGGCGTCGCAGCGCGTGGACAGGTCCTCGAGATCGCTGTCATCCAGGCTGTCATAAGGGTGAACGGAGCGCAGGAACTGTGCAAGGTCGCTCGAAAGGGGCATGGTCGGAGCCTCTTGAGGGGGTGGTCGGGCCCACCTTGGCGCGGGCCGGACCGGATTTGAAGCGAAAGCCCCGCCGCATGTATTGCGGCGGGGCACTCGTTGATCTTAGTGGCCTTCGACCGCGGCACCGGCGCCACGGGGGACTCGGACGCTTTCGACGAGGTCCTTGATCTCCTGCGGGGTCTCCTTCGTGATGCTGGCGACGAAGAACGCCACCGCGAAGTTGACCGTAGCACCGATCGCCCCGAAGGAGGTCGATTTGACCGGACCCAGAAGCGGGTCGGCATCGGTGAAGATGTTGGTGTCTGGAATGAAGAACCAACCCTTGTGCAGGAAGATGTAGAGCAGCGTCACCGTGAGACCTGCCAGCATGCCCGCGACGGCGCCGGTGTTGTTGATGCGGGTCGAGAAAATCCCCATCATCAGCGCCGGGAAGATCGAGGCCGCCGCAAGCCCGAAGGCGAGCGCCACCGTCTGGGCGGCAAAGCCCGGCGGGTTGAGCCCCAGAAGGACCGCCACCACGATCGCCGCGGCCATGGAGACACGTGCCGCCAGAAGCTCGGATCGTTCGGACATGTTCGGGGTCAGCTGACCCTTCAGCAAGTCGTGCGAGACGGCCGAGGAAATGGCCAGCAGAAGACCCGCCGCCGTGGAGAGCGCGGCGGCAAGACCACCGGCGGCCACGAGGCCGATCACCCAGCCGGGCAGGTTGGCGATTTCCGGGTTGGCCAGCACGAGGATGTCACGGTTGAAGTTCGTGAACTCGTTGCCTTCCCATCCGTTCGCTTCGGCCTTTTCCTGAAGGTCGGCATTGGCATCGTTGTAGTACTGGATGCGCCCGTCGCCGTTCTTGTCTTCCCAACCCAGAAGGCCGGTCTGTTCCCAGGTCGCCATCCAGGCGTATTCCGGGTCATTCTCGATCGCTTCGACGCTGACGGCGGCGCCGTCGGTGCCGTTGGGCCACATCAGTTCCGAGATGTTCAGCCGCGCCATCGCGCCCACGGCCGGGGCCGTCAGGTAAAGCAGCGCGATGAAGACCAGCGTCCAGCCGGCGGACCAGCGGGCGTCGGACACGCGCGGTACGGTGAAGAAGCGCATGATGACGTGGGGCAGGCCGGCGGTGCCGATCATCAGGGACAGGGTGAAGAGCACCATGTTGATGGTCGAACCGTGCGCCGCCGTGTATTCGGCAAAGCCCAGGTCGGTGACGATCTGGTTCAGCTTGGCCAGCAGCGGTTCGCCCTCGGCGGTGTCACCAAAGAGGCCGAGCGCCGGGATCGGGTTGCCCGTCAGTTGCAGCGAGATGAACACGGCCGGGATCGTGTAGGCCAGGATCAGCACGCAGTATTGCGCCACCTGGGTGTAGGTCACGCCCTTCATGCCGCCGAACACGGCGTAGGCGAAGACCACGCAGGCCCCGATCATCAGACCCCAGAAGGCGTCGATTTCGAGGAAGCGGCCAAAGGCGATGCCCACGCCCTGCATCTGGCCGATCACGTAGGTGATGGAGGCCACCAGCAGGCAGATCACGGCCACGAGGCGCGCGGTGGGCGAATAGAACCGGTCGCCGATGAACTCGGACACGGTGAACTTGCCGAACTTGCGCAGGTAGGGTGCAAGCAGCAGGGCCAGGAGCACGTAGCCGCCCGTCCAGCCCATCAGGAAAGACGAGTTGTCGTAGCCGGTAAAGGCGATGAGGCCCGCCATCGAGATGAAGGACGCTGCCGACATCCAGTCAGCCGCGGTGGCCATCCCGTTGGTGACCGGGTGCACGCCGCGTCCGGCGGCGTAGAATTCGCTGGTCGAGCCCGCGCGGGCCCAGATCGCGATGCCGATATAGAGCGCGAAGGACGCGCCCACGAACAGCAGGTTGAGAGTAAACTGATCCATGATTTACACCTCGTCCACGCCGTATTCACGGTCGAGCTTGTTCATCCGCCAGGCGTAGAAAAAGATCAGCGCCAGGAAAACGAGGATCGAGCCTTGCTGGGCGAACCAGAAGCCAAGGTCGGTGCCGCCGACCTCGATGCCCGAAATGAGCGGGCGCAGGACGATCCCGAACCCGAAAGAGACCAGCGCCCAGATGACGAGGCTGATCAGGATGAGACGCACATTGGCTTTCCAATATTGCGCGCTTGTTTTGTCCAGAGACATTTAGGGGTCCCTCCTCCTAGTGAAATGGCCGGGCTGCGTCATGCGGCCCGACCGGCGTTTTGTCATGCCGCCCGTTGCGACAGGACGGTGTCCAGCTGGGCGGCGATCTCGCCAATCGGGCCCATTGCGGGCACGCGCGAAAGCGCGCCCTTGGATTGGTAATAGTCGATCAGCGGCGCGGTCTGGGCGTGATACGCCTCCAGCCGTTGCGCCACCGTTTCGGCGTTGTCGTCGGCGCGGCGTTTCATGTCGGTGCCGCCGCAATTGTCGCAGATGCCGGGCTTGGCCGTGGGCTTGAAACTGTCGTGATAGCCCTCGCCGCAGCCGCCGCAGGTAAAGCGGCCCGAGATGCGCTCGACCATGGCGGCGTCGTCCACTTCGAGGCTTATGGCGGCGTCGATCTTTTGGCCACGTTCAGCAAGCAGGGTGTCGAGCGCCTCGGCCTGTACGGTGGTGCGCGGGAAGCCGTCGAGGATCACGCCCTGCGCGCAATCGGGCTCGGCCAGGCGGTCTCGCAGGATAGCGATGACGATATCGTCGCTGACCAGATTGCCCGCGTCCATGACGGCCTTGGCCTCGCGTCCCGCCGGAGTGCCCGCGGCGACGGCGGCCCGGAGCAGGTCGCCGGTGGAGAGTTGGACGAAGCCGTTCTTCTCTTCCAGCAGGCGGGCCTGCGTGCCCTTGCCGGCGCCCGGGGGGCCGAGCAGGATCAGGACCGGGGCGGTTTGCGGTGTCTTTGCGCCGTCCATGATCATTCCCCCTTGTTCATTCTGTTGTCGATGAGGTCGTCGACGACGGAGGGGTCTGCGAGGGTTGAGGTGTCGCCCAATGAGCCGTAGTCGTCTTCGGCGATCTTGCGCAGGATGCGGCGCATGATCTTGCCGGAGCGGGTTTTGGGCAGGCCGGGGGCCCATTGGATGAGGTCGGGCTTGGCGATGGGGCCGATTTCCTGGCGGACCCAGTCCTGCAGCTCCTTGCGCAACTCGTCGGTGGGCTCCTCGCCGGACATCAGCGTGACGTAGCAGTAGATGCCTTGCCCCTTGATGTCGTGGGGGTAGCCCACCACGGCGGCCTCGGAGACCTTGGAGTGAGCGACGAGGGCGCTCTCGACCTCGGCGGTGCCCATGCGGTGGCCCGAGACGTTGATCACGTCGTCGACGCGGCCCGTGATCCAGTAGTCGCCATCCGCGTCCCGGCGGCAGCCGTCGCCGGTGAAGTAATAGCCCTTGTACTGCTGGAAGTAGGTGTTCATGAAGCGCTCGTGATCGCCCCAGACGGTGCGCATCTGGCCCGGCCAGCTGTCGGCGATGCAAAGGACGCCCTCGGCGGGGTTGGTGTCGATTGTCTTGCCGCTCTCAGGGTCCAGCACCTCGAACTTCAGCCCGAAGAAAGGCTTCATCGCGGCTCCCGGCTTGGTGGCGTGGGCGCCGGGCAGGGGGGTCATCAGGTGCCCGCCGGTCTCGGTCTGCCACCAGGTGTCGACGATGGGGCAGGTGCCCTTGCCGACCACATTGTGGTACCAGTTCCAGGCCTCGGGGTTGATCGGCTCGCCCACGGTGCCCAGCACCTTGAGGTCGCTCAGATCGCACTTGGTGACGTACTCGTCGCCCTGGCCCATGAGCGCGCGGATGGCGGTGGGCGCGGTGTAGAACTGGTTGACCTTGTGCTTTTCGCAGACCTGCCAGAAGCGGGAGGCGTCGGGGTAGGTCGGCACGCCCTCGAACATCAGGGTCGTGGCGCCGTTGGCCAGGGGCCCGTAGACGATGTAGCTGTGGCCGGTGACCCAGCCCACATCGGCGGTGCACCAGTAGACGTCGCCGTCGTGATAATCGAAGGTGATCTCGTGCGTCATGGCGGCGTAAACCAGATAGCCGCCGGTGGTGTGCACGACGCCCTTGGGCTGGCCGGTGGAGCCCGAGGTGTAGAGGATGAAGAGCGGATCCTCGGCGTTCATCTCGGCAGGCTCGCAGGTGTCGTCGACCTTTTCGGCCTCTTCATGCAGCCAGAAGTCGAGCCCGTCGCGCCAGGCGATCTGGTCGCCGGTGCGCTTGACCACAAGGCATTTGACCTCGTCGAAGTCGCGGCGGAGCGCCTGGTTGACGTTGTCCTTGAGCTTGGTCACGCGGCCACCGCGCGGGGCGGTGTCGGCGGTGATGACGAGCTTGGCGTCGCAGCCGTCGACCCGGGCGCCGAGCGCGTCGGGCGAGAAGCCGGCGAAGACGATGGAATGGATGGCGCCGATGCGCGCACAGGCGAGCATGGCATAGGCGGCCTCGGGGATCATCGGCAGGTAAAGGACGACGCGGTCGCCCTTGCCGACGCCGAGGTTCTTGAGCACATTGGCCATCTTGCAGGTCTCGGCATGCAGCTGCCGGTAGGTGATGTGCTGGGCGTCGTCATTGGGGTCGTCGGGCTCCCAGATGATGGCGGTCTGGTCGGCGCGCTCGGCCAGGTGGCGGTCGATGCAGTTGGCGGCGACGTTGAGCGTGCCGTCCTCGAACCACTTGATGGAGACGTTCCCGTAGGTGTAATCGACGTCCTTCACCTTGGAGTAGGGCTTGATCCAGTCGACACGCTTGCCATGCGCGCCCCAGAACGCCTCGGGGTCCTTGATCGAGGCCGCGTACATCTCGTCATACTTCGCCGCGTCAACATGGGCATTCGCCGTGAAATCGGCACTGGGGGGGTACGTGGACGCACCTGTTTCCGGTTGATTTGTCATGTGTCTCCTCCTCCGCACGGGATGCTCCTCGACTTCGAGGTATAGATCAATTCGCGCATTGGCGGCGTTATAAGGCTTTTAGTAAAAATTTACACTTAGCCGTTGGGATCATTGACTTTTAATTGTAAAGACTTTCCCAGCGACCTCCGGAAGAAAGTAAATTTATTTACACATGCAAAAATTTTTCAGTGATTTCCGTACTCTAGTATTCCGCGACTCTCGGCGAATGTATGCCGGTGTGTGCAGAAAGGGGCCAGGATGGGCGCAAAGGGGGCCTGTGACATGTTGTCAGGTCTGCGACGGCGCGAGGTCGCCAGAGGGGTGAATCACGCGTCCTGCGGCGCGGCGGGGCGGAAGACGGCGTGTTTCAGGCCAATGTAATTGACGGCCAGCGCCACGCTCGAGCCGCAGGCCAGCGCCACGACAGCGGCTGTCGGGCCGGTGCCGAGAAGTGCGAGCATCAGGGCGTAGACGGCGAAATTGATGGCGGTTCCGATCCCCTGGACCAGGGCGTATGCGGCGTATTCGCGGTGCAGCGCAGTGCGGCGGGCGCCGCGAAAGGTCCAGCGGCGGTTGAGCGCCCAGGTCACGGACATGGCCATCGCGAAGCTGAGGCCACGGGACAGGTAGGCGTCGCCGCCCAAGGTCACCAGCACCCAGAGCACGCCGGCGTCGACGACAAAGCCAATGCTGCCAACGGCGAGGAACCTTGGGAAGGAGTTGGCCAGACAAGTCATGGGGTGCGGGTCATCGGGGGTGGGGCGTGGCAACCACCGGAGCGTCGCCGCGCGCGGCCAGGACGCCGGGCACCGACAGGTATTGCATGCGCTTGGCTTCCTGACGGCCACGCGTGACGGTGTCGAGGATCAGGCCCACGGCCCCCGAAAGGAATGCGAGGATCATCAGGCTGGCCGACAGAACGGCGGTGGGCAGGCGCGGTACGAGGCCGGTGGCGAAGTATTCGGCAAAGACCGGCGCGGCAAGGGCCAGCGCGGTGATGGCGAAGACGGCGGCGAGCGCGGAGAAGACCAGCAGGGGGCGTTCCTGTTTCAGAAGCCGCGTGATGGTGCGCAGGATGCGCATACCGTCGCGGATGCTGTTGAGCTTGCTTTCCGAACCTTCGGGGCGATCCTTGAACCGGCCCGGCACCTCGGCGGTGGGCATGTCGAGTTCCAGGGCGTGTACGGTCAGCTCGGTCTCGATCTCGAAGCCGCGAGACATCATGGGGAAGGTCTTCACGAAGCGGCGCGAGAAGATGCGGAAGCCCGAGAGCATGTCGCTGCTGCCGCGCCCGAAGATGGTGCGCACGAGGCCGGACAGCAAATGGTTGCCCAGCTTGTGACCGGGGCGATAGGCGGTGTCGGTGCCGGCGACGCGCACGCCGTTGACCAGATCGAGACCCTCGTCGGCAAGCCGTGCGACCATGGCCGGAGCGGCGGCGGCGTCGTAGGTGTCGTCGCCGTCGACCATGACGAAGACGTCCGCCTCGACATCGGCGAACATGCGGCGCACCACGTGCCCCTTGCCCTGGCGCGGCTCGCGCCGGACGATGGCTCCTGCGCGGGCGGCAACCTCGGCAGTGCCGTCGGTGGAATTGTTGTCATAGACGTAGATCTGGGCCTGGGGCAGGGCCGCGCGGAAGTCGCGCACCACGGTGCCGATCGCCGCGGCCTCGTTATAGCAGGGGATCAGCACCGCCACGCGCAGGGCCGCGTCGTCGCTGGCTTGGGGAGGCGTATTGAATTCGCTGGGAAACAGGACGGACATGGGGCGGCGCTCTTGCAGTCTGGGTTCGGGCCAGAAAAGCCGGGGAAGCTGGCCAAAATGCGGCAAATCTGCGGATTTACGAGGTTATTCGAAACAATCGGCTGGCGCGGAGGAAACACCGGCGGGCGGTGTTGCGGCCCATGGGGCATTAAGGCTTGCGCGGTCGCGGGAATGTCGGATTAGTGACCGCAACAAACAAGAAAAGAGGGCCGGGCGATGCAGAACGCGGCAAGAGAGAGCAGGCTGTTCACGATCGTGCTGCTGTTGGCGATCGGCATGGTGGTGTTTCGCGCCGTGGTGACGGGGATGGCGCCCGTGGACACGCTAACGGTGTCGGACAATGACGACATCATGCGGTTTCTGATGGTGCGCGACTGGCTGGCCGGTCAAGAATGGTACGACACGGTGCAGTACCGGATGCGGCCGCCCGAGGGGCTGGA
The DNA here is from genome assembly GCF_009363715.1 of Roseovarius sp. THAF9. Classification (NCBI taxonomy): domain Bacteria; kingdom Pseudomonadati; phylum Pseudomonadota; class Alphaproteobacteria; order Rhodobacterales; family Roseobacteraceae; genus Roseovarius; species Roseovarius sp. THAF9. The sequence goes on along the minus strand of NZ_CP045404.1, from coordinate 2,480,369 downwards.
GATGCACTGGTCGCGTTATGTGGATCTGGGTATCGCGGCGGTGATCTGGCCACTGTCGCTGGTGATGGGGGACGCGCAGGCCGCGGCGGTGGCGCTGGTGGTGTGGCCGACCCTGCTTTTCGTTGCGCTGATCGCGGTGACGGGGCTGTCGGCGCGGCGGCTGTTCGGCGGGATTGCGGGGCTGGTCGCGGTGATGGCGGTGCTGCTGTGGCCGCCGACGGGCCTGACCTATTTCGCGCCGGCACGTATCGACCATCACAATGTGCAGATCCTGCTGACCACGCTGATGATGATCACCGTGCTGTGGCCGGGGCCGCGCGCGTGGCTGGGCGTGGCCGGGGGGGCTGCGGCGGCGCTGTCGCTGGCCGTGGGGCTGGAGACCATGGTGACGATCGCGCTGGCCGGGCTGGTGCTGGCGGGGCGCGTGGTGCTGTTGCGCCCGGGCGTGGGGCGGCAGCTGGCGGGGTTCAGCCTGGCGCTGGCTGGGGGGGCGACGCTGCTTTTCATGGGCCAGACGGCGCCTGCCGACTGGCTGCTGGCGCGCTGTGACGAGCTGTCGCTGCCGTACCTGGCACTGGCCTGGGTGGGGGCGGGGATCTGCCTGGCAATGGTCGTGCTGTCGCCGAGGCTGCCCGGTGTGGCGCTGAGGGCTGGCGTGCTGGCGGCGCTGTCGGTCGGGGGACTCGTGGCGTTGGGCCCGCTGATCGGGCCGTGCGCAAGCGGGCCTTATGACAGCCTGCCACGGGACGTGCAGGAGCTTATCACCGGGCGGATCATCGAGGCGCGGCCGACCTTGCCTTACTTGTGGGCGGCCAATGGGCTTGGCTTTCGCTTTGTCGTGCCGGCGCTGATGGCAGTGATCTTGGGAAGCGTGCTTTGGGCGTGGCAGATGTGGCGCGACGACGGTGACGGTCACGGGGGCGCGGCGCGAGACAGGCTGGGCGTGCTGTTGCTGTTCGGCTGGCTGGGTGCGATCGGGGCGCTGTTTCAGATCCGGCTGGTCCTGATGGGGGCGGCGGCGGTGCCGATGTTGATGGGCGTGGTGGTCGCCAGCCTGCTGGCGGCGGGACGGCAAGGCCGCTTCGCCCAGTTTGGCGCGGTGCCGGCGCTGGTGGCCGCGTGTCTGACGCTGATGCTGCCGACGGTGCACGGGTTATTGACGGGCGGCGGTGGCGCGGGGGCCGCGATGTCGACGTCGGACGCGCGGATGGTGGATGCGGATACCTGCCGTGAGCCCGATCTTTTGCGGAGCCTGAACACGGTGCCGAAAGGTGTAATCCTGAGTTCGAGCAGTTACGGCCCACCGCTTTTGCTGCTGACGCATCACGATGCGCTGGCCGGGCCGTATCACCGAAGCGCGGACGCAATTGCCGACGGGGCGGTGCCGTTCGACGGCGGCGAAGACGCGATGCGGGCGGCGCTGGACCGGACGGGCGCGGATTACCTGCTGTTGTGCCGCAAGGCCGGGTATGGCGACGGGACGTCCTTTGCCACCCGGCTGGCTGCGGGGCAGGCGGCAGAGGGTCTGGTGCCGGTCGAGGGGCCGGATGCGGCGCTGTTGCTGCTGAAGGTCGTGCGCTGAGGTTTCGGGCGCGTTCGGCACAGGGGTGCGTGCTGTCGGCAACGAGGCTTGACCGCGGGCCGCGTGCTGCCAATCTGGGCGTGGCAACAGGAGCGTGATCATGACCCAGTGGACAGGAGAGGCGGAACCGGGCCGCCCGTGGTGGTGGGAGGCGGTGGCGCCCGAGGTCACCGAGGACGGTTTGCCGGAGCAATGCGACGTGCTGGTGATCGGCGCGGGCTATACCGGGTTGTCGGCGGCGATTGCCGCCCATGACAGCGGCGCGAAGGTGGTCGTGGTCGAGGCGCGCGTGCCGGGAGACGGCGCATCGAGCCGCAATGGCGGGATGGTGGGCGCGCATCCGCGGCTGAGCTGGGGCAAGATGGCCGCCGCCTTTGGCGCGGAGGTGGCGGACGCGCTCTTGGCCGAGGCGGCCCCGGCATTGGACTGGGCGCGAGAGTTCATCGAGACCGAGAAGATCGACTGTGACATTCAGCAGACCGGGCGCGTACAGCTGGCCTATACGGCATCGCATTTCGAGGGGCAGAAGCGGCTGGCGGAAAAGGTGCGTGGGAAAAGCCGGGTGAAGGTCGAGTTGCTGGACCGCGAGGCGCTGGGGCGCGAGATCGACACCGGGATTTACCACGGCGGCATCCTGTTTCCCGAGCATGGCGCGCTGCATCCGGCGAAGTATCATCGCGGGATGCTGGAGGCGGTGCGGCGGCGCGGGGTGCCGGTGGTCAGCCATGCCCGCGTCGAGGCGATGGAGCGCGACGGCTCCCGGCACGTGGCGCGCACGCCGAAGGGGCGCATCCGGGCCGACAAGGTGGTGCTGGCGACCAACGGCTATACCACGCGGCCCTTTGACTGGCATGTAAAGCGAGTATTCCCGCTGCCAAGTTTCATCATTGCCACCGAGGAATTGCCGGAGAACCTGATCGGGCATCTGGCGCCGGGGCGGCGGATGATGGTCGAGACGCGGGCGCGGCACAGTTACTTCCGGGTTTCGCCGGACGGAAAGCGTATTCTGTTCGGCGGACGAGCCGCGATGCGCGATGTGCCGCTGGCGGTTGCGGCGGAGCGGCAAAGGCAGACGATGGCCGAGGTCTGGCCGGAACTGGCCGAGACGAAGCTGAGCCATGTCTGGAGCGGCTATACCGGGTTCAGTTTCGCACAGATGCCACATGTGGGAGAGCGTGACGGCATCAGTTTCGCCATGGGCTTCAGCGGGTCGGGTACGGTGATGGCGCCCTACCTTGGGGCCAAGGCGGGATGGTTGGCCGTGGGCGATGCGCGATCCGAGACGGCTTATGCGAAAACGCACCTGCCGCGGCATGTGCTGCACCTGTTCGAAAAGCCGCATTTCCTGAAGGCGGCGGATGTCGTTTATCGCCATTGGGTCGACCGGGCGGAGGCATGGCAGGCACGGCGCGGGTAGGGTCGTGGCAGGGCGCGCGGGTGTCGGCGGTTTTCCGCCGCACACGTTATGCGGTAGTAGCCACATGCGATTCGGCGGCGTAGCCTTCCTTAAAAAGCGGGCGAGGCAAAATTCCGATGAAAAGCAACGAGATGCCCTTGGGTCGTGCAGACGCGGCGCGGGTCCTTGCGATGGCGGCCACGATAGGGATGGCCGGTGCGGATGTCGCGGCGGCCACGGACAGGCTGGACGGCGGCTGGACGGCGCAAAAGTGCAGTCTTTACGAAGCGTCGGTGCGCGATGCGATCACCTTGCAGGGGGCCGAGGGGCTGCGGATGGAGTTTCTGACCGAGAACCAGGTGTTCATCGACGAAGGCTGTGCCGCAAAGGCCGAAATCTGTCCGATGACCGACGAGGAATGGCGGTTGGCCGAGACGCTGCTGAAGATGACGATGAACGAAGGGATGGCGAGCACTTTCGTGCCGTTCGGCTGTCCCTGACACGGTGGGGCTGCGCTGCGCGCTCAGGTGTCGCGGGCGCGGACCAGCATCAGGAGGCCGATGGTCACAAGCGCGATGCCGGTCCATTCCAGCGGGCCGGGGATTTCCGACAGGACGGGAATGGCGAGCAGGGCCGCCGAGGCCGGGACTGCGGCGGAAAAGCCGGCGGTGTGCGTGGGGCCAAGGTGATTGGCGGCCAGCGCAAAGCAGACCATGGCCAGGATGCCGGGGCCAAGCCCCTGGTAGGCGGCCTGAAAGAGGATCATGCCGGTGTCGGCCTGGGCCAGACCTGAGGGCAGGAAGAAGTACCATAGCGGCAGGAAAACCAGGGCGTTCGGAATGTTGATTGTCACCAGTGCCTGTCGCGGGGTCAGCCGCCAGCGGCGCACGCCGAAGATATAGATCGACTGGATCGCCGCGGCGGTCAGGAAGAACACGATGCCCAAAGCAGCGCCTTCGCCGCTGCTGCGGATACCGGTGACGGCGACGAGCACCGCGCCGACCGTGACAATGACGAGGCTGAGCAGTTGCAGGCGGTTGGGCAGGGCGCCGGTGAAGCCGGTTACCAGCAGCACGGTGAAGAAGGGCAGCGCCCCGTTGGTGAAGACCCCCGCATAAGCCGCGGAGGTGTAGCGCAGACCCATGTAGACCAGCATCGCATAAAGCGCCCCGGACCCGCAAAGCACGATCAGCACGATCGGCACCGGGCCAAGGTGCCGGGGCCACCACGCCCAGGCGAAGGGCGTCAGCAGGATACCTGTCACCATGAAGCGCAACGCGGTGATGTCGCCGGGGGTCAGCGCCGTCTGCACGCCCGCGCGGGAAAACACGATGAAGCCCGACCAGATCACCAGCACGCCCAATGCCGCCGCAAGACCGAGCGTGCGGTTCTGGATATCCTCAGGCATGGGGGTCTGGACAGTCATGGCGCGATCAGTGGCAGAGGGCCGGAGGGGTGTCCATAGCGGCTGGCGCAAGGCCGGTATGCCCTGGTCCCGAAACGAAGAACGCCGGCCCGAAGGCCGGCGTTCCGGCGGCGCGGGGGAGGTCTTATTCCCGCGCCTCCTCTTCGAAGACCCGCTTTATGCGTTCGGGACTGCGGGCCGCCGCCTCGTCCGCGTCAAGTTCACGGCGTTCGATCCTGGCTTGCAGGACGTGGAACGCCAGCCAGAATATCACGCCGACGATAAAGAGGATCATTTCAGTGCCGACCATCGGATAGATCGGCCCGATCTGGGACAGGTCCGCACCTGCCCAGGTTTCTACAGCTGTCGTTGACATTTTGTGATCCTCCTCAAGTCAGCAGGCCAAGGCGCTTGGCCTCGGCGATGTCGGCTTCGGATACCTCTATGGCGTCCATTTCCTCGGCGATCTCCTCGGACATGTCGAGCCCGACGAGTTCGACCGCGGGCGGTACGCGCAACATGCCCATGCCCATCAGGATCTTGGACACGATGAAGGCGGGCAGGAAGCCCAGCACGCCGAACATGATGACCGCACCCGCGAACTGGCCCCAGGGCGTGATGACAGCGACGGTTTCATGATAGGCCGCCGTTGCCGGATGGCCCCAGAGCATGAAGCCGCAGATCACCAGGCCGATGAAGCCCGCATAGCCGTGCACGGCCACCGCGCCCACCGGATCGTCGATCTTGAAGCGGCGCTCGACCCAGAAGTGAAGCTTGTACGCGCAGGCCGCGCCCACGGCGCCGATCAGCATCGCCTGTATCGGATGGTAGAGGTCATTGCCCGCAGAGGCGGTGATGACGCCGGCAAGGCCTGCCGAATATGTCCAGAACGCCTCGCCCTTGGACACCACGTAGCCTGCCAGCAGGCCGCCCGACAGCGACATCAGGAAGTTGAAGACGATGGCCGACAGTGTTGTGGGTGTGAGGTAGATCGTCGTGGCGGTGAAGTTCACCACGCCTTCGGCCCCACCCAGCGTACCATGGTCGATGATCGGCACGTTGCAGGCCACGTAGAATCCCCAGAAGCCGCAATAGATCAAGAAGAGCCCGATCGTCACAAGCCACTTGTTGTGCGGGTTGATGTTGCGCGGTGTTCCGTCGGGGGCGAACTTGCCGATCCGCGGCCCCAGCACGACAATCACGCCGAGGGCGAATCCTCCGGCGATGGCGTGGATCACGCCCGAGGCATAGGCATCGTGATAGCCCAGTTGCGTCACCATCCAGCCATCCGGGTGCCAGCCCCAGGCCGCGTCGATGATCCAGGTGCCGGAGCCGATGACCACGGCCAGGATCCAGAAGGCGGTGGGCCGGATGCGTTCGATGGTGGCGCCCGACACGATTGATGCTGCAGTCCAGCTGAACAAAAGAAAGGCCGCCCAGAAGACTCCGTTCAGGCGGTTCCAGAAGCTGTTGCCCAGTTCGGCGCCGTAGCCTTGCGCGCTTTCGAGCGCCGGTCCGGGGCCGCCAAGGTGGGTGCCCATCAGTTCGGACCACGGCACGGCGTTGTCGGATTGCGTGATGCCGCCGGTGATGCCGGGGCCGTTGGGGAAGGCGAAGTAGATCCACCATCCGAAGAAGAAGAAGGTGATGGTCACCAGCGGCATGAGCATCGTGTTCTTCATCACGGTATGCATGTGGTTCTTGTGGCGGCTGGCGCCGACCTCGTACATGCAGAAGCCCACGTGAATCAGGAACATGAGTGGTACGGTCACCCAATAATAGAACTCGGTGAATATCACCGTCAGTGCACCGATATCGGTATCCAATTTACTGTCCTCCCAATGTAGTGCGACCCGTAAGGCGACAGGAGGATGGCGCCGACCGGGTGCACCTATTTTCGTTTGTCGGCCGCTCTTGAACGGGGCCGATGTCTGGCGGGCCCTGAATTGGCAACCCTCCGGATGAAGGCAGGATGCGCAAAAGTTGAGCACTTTGCTATAAAAAAAATCACAAAATGAATAAAAATTTCCCACGAAGAAAGAAAATTAACTATTAATCCTTGGCTGGCAGCCTCTGGTTCCGTTCGATCCGGTGCCCTGCCGCGTGCCGCGTTTTCCGAGATTCGACGATATTCTCAGTGCACTCGCGCCCGGTCCGGAGAATCGGGGCCGCTGATCGAGCCCGTTCTCAGCGCAGGTTCGTGCGGAAGGTCGGCGGGGACGGGCGACAGGGACAACGAAGGCGCCCCCATACGCGCGATAGTTAAATCAGAGACTTGCGCGTCGCGCCCGGGCCGTTCACCAATACGGTAGATCCGTGGTGACAGGGAAGCGGCATGAAAGGGGTTCCACAGGCAGATAACGCACGCGGGGTGTTTGAGACCTTTAATTGCGCAGGTCACGTGCGTTTCGATGACGAGGCTCCCGAAATATGATGCAGAAACCCTTTAGCGAAGATGAGGCCATCGGAATGCTCGTGGGGCTGGCCGTGGGCGACGCGGTGGGCACCGCGCTGGAGTTTCGCACGCGCGGCAGTTTCGAGCCGATCACGGATATGGTGGGTGGGGGGCCGTTCAACCTGGCGCCCGGCAAGTGGACGGACGACACCTCGATGGCGATGTGCCTGGCGCAGATGCTGCGTTCGGCCAATGGCTGGGACGCCGAGGATGCGATGCGACGATTCGTGAACTGGCGCGACAACGGGTACCTGTCGTCGACGCGGGTGTGTTTCGACATTGGCAACCAGACCGACGCCGCGCTGACCCGGTTTCAGCAGACCGGCAACCCCTATGCCGGGCCGGTGGAGGATGACTATAGCGGCAACGGCGGGATCATGCGGCTGGCGCCGGTGGTGATCGCCTATGGCGCCTCGAAAGAAAGCGCCATGGCGGTGGCGCAGCTGCAAAGCCGGCTGACCCATGCCAGCCCGCTGTGCCAGAGGGCGGCGGCGAATATGGCGGAGTTCCTTGCGACTGGCGACATGGGGCTTTTGCCGCGTCCCGAGGCGCCGCCCGAGGAGGCCAGCGGTTACGTGGTGCACACGCTGCACGCGGCCTTCTGGGCGTTGACGCAGGGCGACACATTTCGCGACGTGATTCTGGCGGGCGTGAACCTGGGCGGGGATGCCGACACGGTGGGCGCCGTGGTGGGGCAACTGGCCGGGCGCATCTATGGATATGGCGGTATTCCCGAAGAGTGGCGCGCGCGGCTATACGACCATGACAAGATAAGGACCGCGGCGGAGGATCTCTATGCGCTGCGTCCGATAGACATATAGCAGAGAGGAAAACTCATGAGCCTGTTCGACGAAGACCTGTTCCTGAAGGGGCTGGAGCAGCGCAAGGCCACGCTGGGGGCCGAGTACGTGGAAAAGAACTTGGCTGCGGCGGACGAGTTCACGCGGCCCTTCCAGGAGGCGATGACGGCCTGGTGCTGGGGATTCGGCTGGGGCGACGAGGTGATCGACGCCAAGACCCGCAGCATGATGAACCTGAGCATGATCGGGGCCTTGGGCAAGATGAACGAGTTCGAGATCCATTGCCGCGGCGCGCTGAACAACGGGGTTACCAAGGAAGAGATCCGCGCCATCGTGCACGTCGTGGCGATTTACTGCGGGGTGCCGCAGGGGCTGGAATGCTTCCGGCACGCGCGCAAGGTGCTGGAGGAACGCGGTGTCTGAAGAATCATCCGCGGGTTCAAACGGGGGAAACGTGCGTCATGTCTGCTCAGCAGCCGGGGCGTTGCGCGGCGTTGGTCTTCGTCGCGCGCGCCCTCAGGGCAAACCAAGGGTTGGTATGGCCTGTTGGCGGGAAACAGTGTGACGGAAATGTCGCGCGCTCGCCCCGAGTCGCACCTCTCGTCGCGAAGCGAGTCGCTTAAAGATGCCGGTAGGGCCGCCGCGCCCGCTGCAAAGCGCAGCCTGCAGGTGTCCGAAACCCCTTAAAAAGCGGGGGATTTCGCGTTTTTCAGACCGATTGCCCCGGCCCGTGGGGGATGTGTGTGTGAAATACGTCACAGAGCGTCTAACAACACGATGCGATGGGGGCGGTTCGTTGACAGTGAGGGGGCATTTACAGCATTCATCCTCCCAAGCCGTGTCCTGGATCGGGGGCGGTGGAACTTGTAACTTTCCTGCTTTAAGGAGGGATAACCTTGAAAAAGCAACTTCTCTGCACCAGCGCAATCGCCCTCGGCGTCGCTGCTGCCCCTGCCTCGGCCCAGGACTGGAACCTGGATTGGGGTGGTTTCTTCCAACAGCACATCGCATACACCGACGTGTCCACCGGCACCGCATTCGCAGCCGGCACGGACTTCGACGGTATCCAGATGTTCACCAACGCTGAAATCATCTTCACCCCGAACATCACGCTGGACAACGGCATGACATTCGGCATCAACGTTCAGATGGAAGCTCTGAACAGCGGTGGTGGTACGGACGGTATCGACGAAGCCTACATGTCGATCTCGAGCGACACGTTCGGCCGCATCGACGCCGGTTTCGAAAACTCGGCCGGTTACAAGATGATGGTTGGCGCACCGCAAGTCGGCTCCATGGCGATCAACTCGCCCTCCGCTTCGGCCTTCATCCCGTTTGACCCCGGTCACTCGGCAGGTTTCCGTCAGGCTGGCGTTTCCTCCTACACCGAGGTTGCGGGCAACAACGACGTCGCGCGTATCACCTACTACACGCCGAGCTTTTCGGGCTTCACCGCCGGTATCTCGTATGCGCCGCAAGCGAATTTCGGCCCGCTCGGTAACGCTGCCAACAACGCACCGGTGAATCGCAATATTGGCGTGACCGATATCTTCGACCTCGGTGTGAACTACAGCCAGTCCTTCGGCACCACTGACATCACCTTGGCCGCACGTTGGGGCACCGGTGATGCACAGGCAGTTGGTGTTTCCGATCCGGAAACCTGGGGCGTTGGCTTCCAAGTCGGCTTCAGCGGCTTCACCTTCGGCGCATCCTACGCTGAAAACAACAACGATGTTACCATCGGTGACGAAGAAGGTTACAGCGTTGGTGTGGCTTACGATGCGCCCGGTCCCTGGACCTTCGGCCTCGAAGCCTACTTCGGCGAAGCTGACACTCCCGGCGCACCTGCTCTGACCGACGATTACGAGTACTACAAGCTCGCGGCCAACCGCGACTTGGGACCGGGCGTCAGCTGGACTTCCTACCTTCTGGTGGGCGAAACCACGGACGCATCTGCTGGCACCGACGTCGATGGTACCGCAATCGGCACCGCGATCAACCTGAGCTTCTAAGCTTAGCTTGACCGAGTTTGAACGGCGGGGAAGCGTGCTTCCCCGCCGTTTTCTATTGAAGTAAGGGCACCGATGACGCGCAGTGTGAAAAAACGCGACTGCCGAGGTTCAGCTTTGTCTCGAAATGCTCTAGGGAACGGGAAACCGTTCCCTTTTTGATGCGCCCCGAAGGATGGACATGAAAAGAAGCATCGTCTGGCTGGCCTCCTATCCGAAATCCGGAAATACATGGATGCGGATATTCCTTGCCAACTATCTGTCCGACGCGCAAAAGCCGCTTCACATCAACCAGATCCAGCGGTTCGGGTTCGGGGATTCCAAGCCGGACCGGTATACTGCGGCGGCGGGTCGTCCCGTTGATTTCAGTAGCCCGGAGGCGACATTGCAGCTGCGTGACCGCGTGTTGCAGGGGATCGTTGCCAACAATGCGGACGTGAACTTCGTCAAGACGCATAACTGCCGGAACGTCGCCTTCGGCACCGAGCTGATTCCGCCGCGGTTCACCCGGCAGGCGATCTATATCCTGCGCAATCCGCTGGACATGCTGTTGTCCTACGCGCGGCATTACGGGATGAGCCATGCCGAGACTGCCGAGGCGATCGGGCGGGCGGACAATGCCAACGCGCCGGACGCGACAACGACCTGGCAGTTTCTGGGGAGCTGGAGCGATCATGTGAAGGACTGGACCCAGGGCGGGGCCTTTCCGGTGCTGGCGCTGCGCTACGAGGACCTGCTGGAAGACCCGCAGACGCATTTCGCCAAGACGCTGGAGTTCATGGGGGTGCCGGTGGTGCCGGAGCGGCTGGACCGGGCGATCCGCTTTGCCAGTTTTGATGAACTGAAGAAACAGGAAGATGAAGGTGGGTTTACCGAGAAGTCTCCCAATGCCGATCGGTTCTTCAGCAAAGGGAAGGCAGGCCAGTGGAAGGACGACCTTGACCCCGCGCTGGTCACGAAGGTGCGGCGGGATCATAAACGTATGATGAAGAAATACGGGTATTACAGTGTCTGATCTGCGGCGGATTATCTGGCTGGCTTCGTTCCCGAAATCGGGCAACACATGGCTGCGCAGTCTTTTGGCGCATTACTTCATGCCGCCGGGAATGGCGCCTGATATCAATAACTTGCGCCAGTTCACCACCGCCGACATCCGGCAGGATTTCTTTGATGCGGCCAATGGCGGGCCGTTCCGAGGAATGAGCGTGGACGACTGGTTGCGCGTGCGCACCAAGGCGCTGCACATGATCGCGGGGGCCAAGCCGGGCAAGCATTTCGTCAAGACGCACTGCACCCCGATTCGTCTGGGCAACGTGGATCTTATTCCGCCGAGCGTCACGGCGGGGGCGCTTTACATCATGCGCAATCCGTTCGACGTGGCGCCGTCCTTTGCCCGGCATACATCCGTTTCGCTGGATGAGGCGATTGCCAAGATGTGCGACCCCGAGAATGTGATGGGAACCGAGTCGGGCATCCTGGATGCGCTGGGGCGGTGGGATGACCATGTCACCCGCTGGGCCACTGTGCCGGGGATGCCGCGGCACTTGGTGCGCTACGAGGACCTGCTGGACAAACCGGCCAAGAGCATGGAGCGGTTGCTGGACTTCCTGAGCGTCAAGCCGGACCGGCCAAAGCTGGCCAAGGCGATCAAAGCCACCAGTTTCGAAGCGATGAAGAAACAGGAAGAAAAGCACGGTTTCACCGAACGGCCCGAAGGGATGAAAAGTTTCTTCGCCAAGGGCAAGGCCGGCGGGTGGAAGGACGACCTGACGCCGGCGCAAGTGGGGCGCATCCGCGAAGAATTCGCGCCGGTGTTGGAGCGGTGGTATCCCGAGATGCTGGACGAGACCGCCGAGTTCGCCAAATCCGCCTAACGCGGAGCATTAACGTGGCGTCGTAACAATTTGAATTCAAACTTATTTCATGCGGGGCGCAGGCCCAGGATTTCGCGTGTCTGGGCAAAGCTCGCCACGGGGCGGTCGTATTTCGCACAGAGGTCGGCGGCGCGTGCGATCAGCGCCGCGTTTGACGGCGCGAGCGTGTCGCGGTCCAGCCGCACGTTGTCTTCCAACCCCGCGCGGGTGTGACCGCCGGCGGCGATGGCCCATTCGTTGACCACCACCTGGTTGGCACCGACCCCCGCCGCGCACCAGTTGGCCTGCGGCGCGCGGTCCTGCATGGTCTTGACGTAGAAATCGAACACTGCCTTGTCGGCGGGCATGGCGTTCTTCACGCCCATGACGAACTGAACATAGAGTTTACCCGGCAGGGTGCCCGCCTCGTGCCGGGCGATCGCTTGCAGAATGTGCGACAGATCGAACGCCTCGACTTCGGGGGTGATCTCGTGGACCGCCATCTCAGACGCGAGCCAGTCGACGAGGTCGGGCGGATTCTCGTAAACGCGGTTCGGAAAGTTGTTCGAGCCCACCGAGAGCGACGCCATGTCGGGGCGCAGGGGCAGCATCCCGCCCCGCGCCTTGCCCGCACCGGAGCGTCCGCCGGTGGAAAACTGGATCACCACGCCCGGGCAATGCTTTTCCAGCCCTTCCTTGAGCGCCGCGAACTTGTCGGGCTCGGAGGAGGGCGATTCGTCGTCGTTGCGGACATGGGCGTGGATGATGCTCGCCCCGGCCTCGACCGCGGCGTGGCTGCTTTCGATCTGCTGATTGACGGTGATCGGCACCGCTGGGTTGTCGGAGGTGCGCGGCAGCGAGCCGGTGATAGCGCAACACAGGATGCAGGGTTTGCCGGAGACGTCGGGCATCGGCGGTCTTTCTGTTCAGGGTCAGGGTATTGGCCGCAAACCCGATCCGGTCCGCGGCCCTCTGGACCGCGTTACCCCAAACCGGACGGACGTGGCAAGCGGGTAGCGTCAGTCCATCCGCATCGCTTCGGTTTCGATCATGATGTCGACCGTATCGCCCACCAACCCGTTCTCGACACCGTAGGTCATGCCGAATTCGCTGCGCTGGATACTGGTTTGCATCGACAGGCCGAGCGTGAACCGCTTGTGGCCAAAGGGGTATTCGGCGGCCTTGTTCAGCGTCACGTCCAGCGTCACGGGCCGGGTTTCGCCAAGTATCGTCAACTCGCCTTCGACGGTGCCTTCGGTGTCCGAGCTGGCGCTGCCGCCGTTGGCGGTGAAGGTGATCTCGGGATGGTTCGACACATCGAGGAAGTCGGCCTCGCGGACATGCTCGTTGCGGCCTTCGTGAAAGGTGTCCACGCTGGTGGCGGCGATGGTGACGCTGACCTCGCCCAGTTCGTTGGTTTCGGCATCGTAGTCGAAGCTGCCCTCGACGCCGGGAAAGATGCCCAGCGTCTTTGCGTAACCGATATGCTCGACGGTGAAAAAGATGGCGGTATGGCTGGCATCAAGCTCGTACCGGGCCATTTCCGCATGGGCGGTGACCGGAACGGTGGCGAGCGTCATCGCGGCCAAAGCGGAAGTCGGGAATTGAAGTCGCATGAGGTCTCCTGTCATTGAAAGAATATGAAAGGCTGTCGGGAAAAGGTAACGCAACAGGTGAGCCCAGCAAGATGGAAATACCGATGACCGGCCCGCGCCTGCGGTGTGCCAGCTGGAATGTGCACCGCGCGAAGGGCACCGATGGGCGTGTCGATCCGGGCCGGGTGCGAGCGGCGATCGCGTCGGCGCTGGCGCCCGGGGGGCTTGATGTGCTTGCGTTGCAGGAGGCGGACGAGGAGTGCCGCCCGCACGGGCGTATCCTGGACGTGTCGGGGATTTCAGCCGATACCGGTCTGATCTGGCAGCATGAGCGGGCCGAACTGCGCTGGGGCGCGCAGAGCGACGGGTTTCTGGGCACGATCCTGTTCCTGAATCCCTGTATGGAGGTGGGGTTTCGCGACGTCATCGACCTGCCGGGGCATTGTCATCGCGGCGCGGTGGTGGTGGAGGCGCGGGTGGACGGCGTACCGGTGCGGATCATGTCGATGCACCTGTCGCTGTCGCAGCCTTTGCGGGTGGTGCAGATGCGCATCATCGGGCAATATCTGCGCCGCAGGCCCGAGATGCAGACGATTTTGCTGGGGGATTTTAACGAATGGCGGCCCTGGGGCGGGCTGATGTTCAATGCGCGGCTGCTGGGGCGTCGGTTTCATGGTCCGGCGCGGCGCAGCTTTCCCTCGACCCGGCCGTTGCTGCCGCTGGACCGGATACTGACGGACAGGGCGGGGGCGCTGTCGAATGTCGAGGTGGTTGGCACGGGCCCGGTACGCGCGGCGTCGGATCACCTGCCGGTGCGCGGCGACGTGCGTCTGCTTCGGCAGGGCTAAGCCTGCGGGGTTGAACGATTTGTGATCTGGTCGCCGGTTCCGTGCGTTCTATTTAGCCTTAAGACGTACAAGGAAAATACATGGTCGACATATCCCCATACAAGCAAAACGCGACGCTGACGGCGCGGCCGCCGATGGTGGAGGTCACCGTGATCGCGACGGCGCTGGCGCTTGCGCTGGCTGGGTTCGGCGCAGCGGTGCTGCCGTCGCCGGGTTGGGCGGTTGTGGTCTTTGGGCCGTGCGTGGCGCTGGTGGCGCTGGGGGTTTGGCGGAGCTATCCGCACGCGGAATTCGGCCTGTGCAACACTGTCACGCTGGGGCGTGCCGCGCTGCTGTCGTTGCTGGTCGGGGCGTTGTTCGATGCCGGCGCCGTGTCGCCGTGGCTGGTGTTCTGGGTCGGGTTGACGATCCTGTCGCTGGACGGGGTCGACGGCTGGCTGGCCCGGCGGTCGCAGCTGAAATCCGAGTTCGGGGCGCGGTTCGACATGGAAGTGGACGCCGCGTTGGGCGCGGTGCTGGCGATGTGGCTGCTGCTGTCGGGCAAGACAGGTGCAGAGATCCTTGTGCTGGGCTTCATGCGCTATGCGTTCGTGCTTGCCGGGTTGGTCTGGCCCGCGCTGCGCCGGGAGCTGCCCGACTCGATGCGCCGCAAGACCATTTGCGTCGTGCAGATCGGCACGCTGATCGCACTGGCCTGCCCGCTCTTTCCGACGGTCCTTGTGCCGTGGGTTGCGGGATTGGCGTCGGCGCTGCTGGTGCTGTCTTTTGGCATCGACACGGCATGGTTGGCGCGGCACGTCAGATGATCCGTACCGTGATCCTGTTCGCCTCAGCTGGCGTGATGCTTGTCGTGCTGGCGCTACCTAACCATCCGGGGCAGATGAATTACAACGGGTTGGTCTATTGGCCGATCGAGCTGTCGGTGCTGCTGTTCGCGATGCTGGCGCTGGGGCGGACCCGCGGCGTGGCGTCGGTTCTGGCGTTGATTCTGGTGGCGGTCACACTGCTGAAGCTGGCGGATTTGGCGAGTTTCGCGGCCTACAATCGCGCTTTCAACCCTGTGTCGGACCTGTTCTTGATTGAGGCCGGGATCGGGTTGCTGAGTGACAGTGTGGGCGCGACGAGTGCGTTCTTCGTGGTGGCGGGCTGTATCGTGGCGACGGGGTTGCTCTACATGCTGTTGCGCGGCGGGCTGAAGGCGTGGGAGCGCGCGGCGCTGCCCGGACCGGCGCGGGTCGTGGCGCTGGTGGCGGCATTGGCCACGGGCGGCTGGGCGGTGGCGGACACCGGGCACCACCTGGGCTATTGGACGTTCGAGAAAAACCCGCCGGGATCGGCCCGGACCACCCGCGTGGCCGTGGCCCGGATAAGCGACGCCCGCGAGACGGTTGCGGACCTAGAAAGGTTCCGGCATGCGGCGCAGGTCGATCCGATGCGCGATATCGCCGGCGCGTTCGACCGGCTGAAGGGGCGCGACATCCTGCTCATCTGGATCGAAAGCTATGGCCGCGCCAGCATCGACAACCCGGAATATGCGCCAACGCATCTGGAAACTCTGCGCCGCGCCGAACGGCAGATTGCCCGGGCGGGGCTTGAGATGAAAAGCGGTTGGCTGACATCGCCCACGGCGGGCGGGCAAAGCTGGCTGGCGCATGGGGCGCTGGGCAGCGGGCTTTGGACCGCGGACAATGCGCGCTACAGGGCGATGATCGCAAGCGGGCAGAAATGGCTGTTTCACCTGGCCGCCGAGGCGGGCTATCGCACGGCGGCCGTGATGCCGGCGATCACGATGGCCTGGCCGGAAAGCGCGGCGATGGGGTTCGAGCATGTGTTCGAGGCCAAGGACATTCCCTACGAGGGCGAGGCGTTCAACTGGGTCACGATGCCGGATCAGTTCACGTTGGCCACCTATGCTGCCCTTTTGCCCGACGGTCCACGCCCGGATTTCATCCAGGTCGCGTTGATCTCGTCGCACGCGCCGTGGACGCCGGTGCCGGAGATGCTGCCCTGGGATGAGATCGGGGACGGGACGGAATTCAACGAAATGGCAGCACGTGGCCCGACGCCGCGCGATCTGTGGAAGGACCGGGATGCGGTGCGCGACGCCTATCGCCGATCGGTGGACTATTCCCTGAACGCGGTGTTTTCCCACGTGGCACGGTTGGGCGAGGACGCGCCGCTGGTAATCGTGGCGGGAGACCACCAGGCGGCGGGTCTCATAGCGGGCAGCGACAATCGCGATGTGCCGGTGCACATGATCGCGCCGCCCGGCGTGCTGTCGTTGATCGACGGCTGGGGTTGGAGCGAGGGCATGATCCCTGCAGGCGACTTGGAGCCGCAGCGCATGGACGGGTTCCGCAACGCTTTCGTCCGCGCGTTTTCGTCGGTCGAGCAGGTGGCGGAGGTCGCGCCATGAAGGTGTGGGCGATCAAGCTTCTGGCCTCGGCGGCGCTGCTGGCGGCGATGCTGTGGTGGACCGACACCGCGGAGGTGGGCGCCCGGCTGGCGCGGGCCGACTGGGTGTGGCTGGCGGTGAGCCTTGTGGCGCTGACGGTGGCCACGCTGTCGATGGCGCGGCGGTGGCAATTGACGGCGCAGGCGCTGGACATAAGGATCGGGTTCGGCGTGGCGGTGCGGGAATATTACCTGGCGCAGCTGATCAATTCGGTCCTGCCGGGTGGCGTTCTGGGCGATGTGGGCCGCGCGGTGCGCGTGCGGCGGCAGGCCGATCTTGCACGGGCCGGGCAATCGGTGGCGGCAGAGCGGCTGATGGGGCAGGTGGCGATGTTCGCGCTGCTGGCGCTGGGGTTGATCGGGGCGGTGCTGGTGCCCGGCGGGATCGCCTGGCCCGGCGGGGTGTGGGCGCTGCTGGCGGCCCTGCCGGTTCTGGGTGCGGTGGTCGTGTGGGTGACGCGCCGGTTCGAGGCGACGCGGTCCTTTCCGGGGCTGGTGTGGCGGCTGATCGGGCACGGGCCAATCTTGATTCACGCGCTTTTGGGGGCGTTGTTGCTGATCGGCGGGCTTTATGCGGCGGCGCGGGCGACCGGGTCGGTCATTCCGCCGGCAGGCCTGCTGACGGTGCTGCCGCTGGTGTTCTGCGCGATGTTGGTGCCGCTGTCGGTCGCGGGCTGGGGCTGGCGCGAGGGGGCCGCGGCGGCGCTGTTTCCGGTAATCGGGCTGGACGCTAATGCGGGCGTGGCGATGGGGATCTGCTATGGCGCGATAATGCTGGTGTCCGCATTGCCGGGCCTTGCGTTCCTGTGGGTGCCGGGGGCCGTGCGCGCGACGCCGGAAGGAGCGGGCCCATCATGAGCCGCGCGGTGTTTGCCATTCCCGGAGACAAGGACCAGCGCACAGGCGGGTATGTCTATGACGCGACGGTGCTGGAGCGGCTGAATGCGCTGGGGCACGAGACGGCGCATTTGAAACTGCCGGGCAGTTTCCCCGTGCCGTCGGACGCGGACATGCAGGCCACGTTCGATGCGCTGGCGGATGTGCCGCGCGGGCGGCCGATCATCGTGGATGGGCTGGCGCTGGGGGCGATGGACCCCGCACGGATGGACCGGATCGAAGCACCCGTGGTGGGCATGGTGCACCATCCGCTGGGTTTGGAAAGCGGGCTGGAGACCGGGCAGGCGCGGACGCTTTTGCGCAACGAGGCCGAAGTTTTGCGCCGGGTGGCGCATGTCATCGTGCCGAGTGAGCATATCGCGTCGACCGTTGTGCGGGATCTTGGCGTTGCGCGTGACAAGGTCACGGTCGCGCATCCGGGCTTCGAACGGGCCGGGAGCGTGACGCGGCCCGCCACAAAGAAGGCGCAGCCGCCGTTGATCCTTTCGGTGGGCCTGTTAGCGCGGCGCAAGGGGCATGACGTGCTGCTGGAGGCGCTGGGACGGTTGACCGCGCTGGACTGGCAGGCCGAGATCGTGGGCAAGGCGCATGACGCGCCCACCGCGCAGGCGCTGAAGGCGCAGGCCGCCAAGCTGGGGTTGCAGGACCGCGTGCGTTTTGCCGGAGAGATCGGCGCGGCGGCCTTGCAGGACGCCTATGCCCGCGCCAGCCTGTTTGCGCTGGCCACGCGGTACGAAGGCTATGGCATGGTCCTGAGCGAGGCGATGCTGAACGGGTTGCCCGTGGTGTCGTGCCGGGTGGGTGCGGTGCCCGAGACGGTCGGAGAAGCCGCGCTGCTGGTAGCGCCGGATGATCCCGACGCGCTGGCCGGGGCAATCGAGAGCATGCTGACGGAGCCGGGCACGGCGGAGCGGTATGCCGCCGCCGCTCGGGAGCGGGTGCAGTCGCTGACCGGCTGGGATCACACCGCCCGCATTTTCGCCGACGTTCTGGAACGGATCACCTCATGAGCCGGTTGACCCATCGGATAAACGCGGGGTTTGCCCCGCATCACCCCAAGAAATGGAAGTGTTATGTTCGCTGTTGAAGTTCGTGATCACATCATGATCGCACATTCCCTGCCATCGCCTATCTTCGGACCGGCGCAGGGCCTGCACGGTGCGACCTTTGTCGTCGATGCCGCCTTTTACACCGACGATCTGGACGAAAACGGTCTGGTCGTGGATATCGGGCTGGCGACCGAGGCCTTGAGCGCCACTTTGGAGCCGCTGAAATACGGCAATCTGGATGACAATCCCCAATTCAAGGGCAAGATCACCACGACCGAGTTCCTGTGCCACCACATCTGGACGCAGCTGCGGGACCGGACAAAAACCGAAGGACTGGGTGATGGCGGGCGCGTGAAGCGCATCCGCGTCCAGCTTCATGAAAGCCATGTGGCACGTGGGTGGTATGAATCAGATATCTGACACCCAGTTCCAGGCCGACTGGCTGAGCCTGCGCGAGGCGGCGGATCACGCCGCGCGGGATGCCGCTCTATTGGTGCGGGCGGCGCAATGCGTGCCGCCGGGGATGCGGGTTCTGGACCTTGGCAGCGGCACCGGATCGACCGCGCGGGCCTTCGCCCGGGCAGGGCATGACAGGGTGCAATGGTGTTTCCTCGATACGGACGAGGCGCATTTGCAGCTGGCCAAGGCGCGCCATCCGATGGCCGAGTGCGTGATGGGCAGCGTGACCGACGTGGAGGCCTTGCCACTGGAGCATGTGGGGCTGGTGACGGCGTCGGCCCTTCTGGACCTGATGAGTACGGCCTGGGTCGATGCGCTGGCGGCCCGGCTGGGGCAGGCGGGTGTCCCGTTCTACGCCGCGCTGAGCTTTGATGGACGGATGCGGTGGGAGCCGCCGGTCGCGGCGGATGCGGATGTGTCGGATGCGTTCAACCGCCACCAGCGGGGCGACAAGGGCGGTCAGGCCGCGATGGGTCCGGATGCGGCGCAGCTGACAGCGAACGGGTTCGAGGCGCACGGGTTCGCGGTGACACTGGCCGGCAGCGACTGGGTGCTGGGGCCGGACGATGCCGCCTTGCAGGACGAATTCGTGGCCGGCGTCGCCCGGGCGGCCGAAGAGGCCGGAGAGGTGCAGGCAGCAAGCTGGGCCGGCGTCCGGCGCAAGGCAGCAGGGCATTCCGCGCTGCGGGTCGGGCACACGGACCTTCTGGCGGTACCCGCGGGACACGAGGCCACAGCAGGATGATCGGAGATGAGCATGGAAGCGATTGATGTCACCCCCAGGGTCTGGGCCCGTATCCTGGCCGCGCGCAACGACGAGGCGTGCCTGTGCTGCGGCGACTGGAGTTCCGGCGAACGCGCGGCGCTGACGCTCTATGGCGGCATGACGCGCACGGTGTCGGGGCAAAGCGTGATCGCCCAGATCGGGCAGTCGCTCGACGGGCGCGTCGCCACCGAGTCGGGCGATGCGCAGGATATCTCTGGCAAGGACGGGCTGGCGCACCTGCACCGGCTGCGGGCGCTGGCGGACGCGGTGGTGATCGGCGTGAAGACGGCGCTGCATGACAATCCGCGTCTGACGGTGCGGCTGGCCAAGGGGCGCAACCCGGCGCGGGTGGTGATCGACCCCAATGGCCGCCTGCCCAACGACGCCGGCCTGCTTCGCGACGCAAGCGCCCGGCGGATCGTGATTCAGGCGGTGGACAAGGTGCGGCCCGACGACGTGGAGGTTATCCGCCTGCCGCGCGGCGAATGGATTTCGCCGACGCAGATACTGGCCGCGCTGCGGGGGGTGGGCCTGAACCATGTGCTGATCGAAGGCGGCGGGATCACCATCGCGCAGTTCCTGGAGGCGGGGTTGCTGACGCGATTGCATGTGGCCGTCGCGCCGCTGCTCATAGGCGCCGGGCCGACGGGGCTGAAAACTTCGCCCGTGCCGTGCCTGGCCGAAGCGTTGCGCCCCAAGACCGAGGTCTACGGCCTGGGGTCGGACGTGCTGTTCGATTGTGCGCTGGTGCCGGATCCGCCGGCGCAGATGCTGTGGCCGCATCGTGTGCGGGAACGCCCCGCACTGCGGCACTGAGAGAAGCCCACCCAATGCCAGATATCCCGTCCGTTCATGCGAAAGAGCCCCAATGTCCCGAGTTGCCGAAAGCCTTCTTCCCAGCACCGCCGAACGTCTTAGCCGGGTGCAGTCCGACCTGCGGCTGGGTCTGCCATGCCTTCTGACGGATGGACCGGACCGCGCCGTGGTGGTGGCGGTCGAGACGTTGAGCCAGGCGCGGCTGGACGGGTTGCGGGAGCTTTTCGGCGTGCCGGAGCTGGTTCTGACCAGCAACCGGGCGCGTGCCGCGATGGCGCCGGTGCAAAGCGCGGACATTTCTGATCTGCCGGTGCGGATCTGTCCGCCGAAACATGCCGACATGGACTGGTTCCTGCGGCTGGCCGATGCCGGGCAGGACGCCCCGGGACCGGTGGCGCCGCTTCACCGGATCCGGGACCGGGAGGTGCGGCTGCACGGGCTGGCGCTGAGCCTGGTGAAGTCGTCCGAATTGCTGCCTGCCGCGCTGATCTTCAGCCTGGCCGGGAACGCGACGTTGCCCGACGGGCTGAGCATGGCGGCGGTGGAGCACTCCGACGCGCTGGAGCACTTCGCGCAGACGCCCGCGCTGTCGTCGGTGGCGGTGGCGGGCCTGCCGGTGGAGGCGCATGATGCGGGAAAGCTGCACGTATTTCGCGACCCGGATGGCCGGACCGAGCATTATGCCTTCGAGATCGGCACGCCGGATCCCGCGCGCCCGGTGCTGGCGCGGCTGCATTCAGCGTGCTTCACCGGGGACGTGCTGGGCAGTCTGAAATGCGATTGCGGTCCGCAGCTTCGCGCGGCGATGCTGCGTATGGGCGAGGAGGGCGCGGGCCTGTTGCTGTATCTCAACCAGGAAGGGCGCGGGATCGGGCTGGCCAACAAGATGCGGGTCTATGACCTGCAGGCGCGGGGGCTGGATACGGTGGATGCCAACCATGCGCTGGGGTTCGAGGATGACGAGCGGGACTTCCGCGTGGCGGCGGTGATGCTGCGCAGTTTGGGCTTCGGGGCGGTGCGGCTGCTGACAAACAACCCCGCCAAGGTGCACACGTTCCGGGCGCAGGGCATCGAGGTGGTCGAGCAATTGCCTCTGCGGGTGGGCAAGAACATTCACAACAGCGGCTACCTGGCGGTGAAGGCGCTGAAATCCGGGCACGCGTTGTGAAGGAAGACGTGGCACAGGCCCTGTGGATCACCGGCCCGGGTGCGGTCGAGATGCGCGAGACGGCGATTGACGCCGGGCCGGGCATGGTCGAGGTCGAGACGCTCTATTCGGGGATCAGTCGGGGTACGGAACGGCTGGTCTGGAGTGGCGGCGTGCCGGAGAGCGAGCACCAGACGATGAAGGCGCCGTTTCAGGAGGGGGAGTTCAGCTTTCCGGTGAAGTACGGATACGCGGCTGTTGGCCATGTATCGGAAGGTGCAGGCAAAGGGCAGGTCGTCTTTGCCTTGCATCCGCACCAGGACCGTTTTGCCGTGCGGGAAGAGGCCGCCGTGCCAGTGCCCACGGCAGTGCCGCCCGAGCGCGCGATCCTTGCCGCCAACATGGAAACCGCCCTGAATATCGTCTGGGATGCCGAAGTTTCCGCCGGGGACAGGGTAACGGTGGTTGGCGCTGGTGTCGTCGGGGCGTTGGCCGGATACCTGTGCGCGCGGATGCCGGGCACGGAGGTGTGCCTTGTGGATGTCGATGAGCAAAAGGCGGCGCTGGCCGAGGGTCTAGGCTGTGCGTTTGCGGCGCCGGGGCAAGCGGCGGGCGAGTGTGACGTGGCGATCCACGCCTCGGCCAGTTCGGACGGTCTGGCGACCGCGATCGGGCTGGCGGGGATGGAGGCGACGATCGTCGAGGCCAGCTGGTTCGGGACGCATCGTCCGGAGGTGCCGTTGGGCGGGGCATTTCACCAGCGCCGCCTGCGGATCGTCGGCAGCCAGGTGGGACAGGTGCCGCCCGCGCGGCGGGCGCGGTGGAGTTATCGTCGGCGACTGGAGAAGGCGCTGGATTTGCTGGCCGATCCCGCGCTGGACGTGCTGATTTCGGGCGAGACACCGTTCGAAGGGCTTGCGGCGGAGTATGGCGCGATCCTGGAGGATGCGGAGACCCTGTGTCACCGGGTTCGGTACGGGCCGGTGCGGGCGTGAGACGCGCGGATCAGGCGCGCAGGCCGCGAAAGGGGCTGGTGACCGCGAAAAGGATTGCCGCAACGCAGACGATGGACGGGCCGGCGGGCGTATCCAGCACGTAGGCCGATTGCAGCCCCGCCACGGCCGAAACCGCACCGAGGGCCGCGGCGAAGAGGGCCATCTGCTCAGGCGTGCGCGACAAGGGGCGGGCGGCGGCGGCCGGAATGATCAGCATCGCCGCGATGAGCAGGACGCCAACCACCTTGATGGCGACCGCCACTGTGATGGCGAGGGCCAGCGTGAGGATCAGCTGTTCGCGGCGCGGGTCGATGCCGCTGGCATGGGCCAGGTCCTGGCTGAGGGTCGAGGTCAAGAGCGCGGACCAGCGCCAGCAGATCAGGCCAATGACCAGCGCCGCGCCGCCCCAGATCACCGCCAGATCGCCGCGTGAGACCGCGAGGATATCCCCGAAGAGATAGGCCATCAGGTCGATCCGGATGCCCGAGAGGAACGACACCGCCACCAACCCGAAGGCCAGCGCGGAATGTGCCAGCACGCCCAGAAGCGTGTCCATCGCATAGCCGCGCCCGGTCAGCAGGGTCACTGTCAGGGCCATGGCCAGCGCCACGGCCACCGCGCCGGCGAAGATCGAGATCTGCAAGGCCAGCGACAGCGCCACGCCAAGGATCGCGGCATGGGCGGTGGCGTCACCGAAATAGGCCATGCGCCGCCAGACGACGTAGCTGCCCAAAGGGGCGGCGGCGCAGGCCACGCCGATGCCAGCCAGCGTGGCGCGGGTCATGAAATCGTCCAGCATCATTCGGCGGCCTTCGTCGTGGTGTCGTCGTGGGAATGGTCGTGCCCGCAGGTCGCGTCGTGGCTGTGGTCGTGGTCGTGCCGGTAGAGCGCCAGCGCCCCGCCTGTGCCGGTGCCGAACAGCGCCTGGTATTCGGGGGCCGCCGAGACGATCTCGGGCGTGCCTTCGCAGCAGACATGGCCGTTGAGGCAGATCACCCGGTCGGACGCGCTCATCACCACATGCAATTCGTGACTGATCATGACGACGGCGCAGCCGGTCGCGGCGCGGACCTCTTCGATCTGGCGGTAGAAGGCGGCCGAGCCGGGCTGGTCGAGGCCTTGCGTCGCCTCATCGAGCAGGAGCAGGTTGGGTTGGCCGATCAGGGCACGGGCCAGCAGGATGCGCTGCATCTGCCCGCCCGAGAGGCCCGACATCTGTCGGTCCGACAGGTCGGGTACGCCGGCGCGGTCGAGGGCGGCGGCGATCTGGGCCGGGGTCGCGCCGCCCGGCAGGCGCAGAAAGCGCGACACGGTCATCGGCAGGGTCGGGTCGATATGCAGCTTTTGCGGCACGTAGCCGATGCGCAGCTCGGTGTCACGATCAATCCGGCCCACGCTTGGCGTGACCGCGCCGATAAGTGCGCGCAACAGGGTCGTCTTGCCCGATCCGTTGGGGCCGACGATGGTGACGATCTCGCCCGGCTCGATCGCCAGGGTCACGTCGCGCAAAACCCGGGTGGCGCCATAGCCGACGCTGATATTCTGGACCGAGACGAGGCTCATGTCTCGGCCTTCTCCGAGCAGGTGGGGCAAAGGCCTTCGGCCTCGACGACGGTACGTTCGATCCGGAAACCGGCGGCACGGGCGGCCGCGCCAAGGGCGCCGCGGGCGGGGGTGGCCTGAGCCTCGGCGACCGAGTCGCAGGCGCGGCAGATCATGAAGGCCGGCGAGTGGTGTGCGCCGGGATGGGCGCAGGCGATGAAGGCGTTCAGACGCTCGATCTTGTGGGCAAAGCCGTTGCCGACGAGGAACTCCAGCGCGCGGTAGGCAACGGGCGGCTGCGAGCCGAATCCGGCCTCGCGCAGGGCGTCGAGCATCTCGTAGGCGCCCAGGGCGCGATGCTCGCGCAGCAGGATTTCCAATGCCTTGCGCCGGACGGGCGTAAAACGCAGGCCTTCGCGGGCGCAATGCGCCTCGGCCTCGGCAATGGCGGCGGCGATGCAGCTGGCGTGGTCATGCGACTCGAAGCCGACCGGATCGGTCGGGTGGTCATCTTCTGGCCGGGAGGTGCTTGTCATATTATAACAGTTCGTGTATCCGCTGTGGAATGTTATATAATCACAAGAGGTCATCCATGTCCAGAAACCTTCTTTCGTGTTTTTTCGCGTCAACCATTCTGGCCGGACCGGCCTTTGCCGACACGCCGCAGGTGGCGGTGGACATCGCGCCGGTGCATTCGCTGGTGGCGCGGGTGATGGACGGGGTGGGCGCGCCCGCGCTGATCATGGCGCCGGGCGCCAGCCCGCATGAGTACAGCCTGCGCCCCTCGGAAGCGGCGGCGATGCAGGACGCGGACGTGGTGTTCTGGATCGGTCCGGACTTGACGCCGTGGTTGGCGGAGTCTTTGGACACGCTGGCGGGCGATGCAGAGACTGTGAGCCTGATGGAGGTTGATGGCACGATCGAATTGCCGATCCGGGAAAATGCGCTGTTCGAGACGCATGATCACGGCGGGCACGGGGGCGACCGTCATGATTATCAAGCTCATGATGACGACCATGACGACCACGATCACGCGGAACACAAACATGACGACGACGCCAATCATGATCACGAGGACCATGCGGACCACGACCACGATGAGCATGACCATGAGGATCATGAAGATCACGACGCGCACGAAGAGGATCACGCCGGGCACGGCCACGATCATGGGCATCACGATCCGCACGCATGGCTGTCGCCCGACAACGCGGCAACGTGGCTGAACGCGATCGCTGCGGCGCTGTCGGCGGCCGATCCGGACAATGCCGGCGCCTACTTTGCCAATGCTGCGGCGGGACGTGAGGAGATCGCCAGCCTCAGGACCGAGATCGACGGTATTCTGGAGCCGGCGCGGGACGGCAACTTTATCGTCTTCCACGATGCCTACCAGTATTTCGAGTCGGCGTTCGACTTTCCGGCGTCGGGGGCAATCTCGGTGTCCGACGCGTCCGATCCCAGCCCGGCACGGGTTGCGGAAATCCAGGAGCGGGTCAGCGACGCCGGCGTAACTTGCGTGATGTCGGAGCCGCAGTTCGACCCGGGCATCGTGGCCGCCGTCACGGACGGGGCCGAAGTCAATACCGGCGTGATGGACCCGATGGGGTCGGATCTGGAGACCGGCGCCGGGCTTTATCCTAAACTCTTGCGCAACCTTGCGACGGCCCTGGCGGAGTGCCTGTAGACCGGGTTAGGTGCCTGTCAGAAGCTGGTAGCCGGGGGTAGTGATCGCCTTGACCGTGGTGATCGGGGCCTCGTCGATCCAGGTGGTGCGTTCGATCACCAGAAGGGCGGCACCCGGCTCGGTGTCCAGCAGGTCAGCCAAACGGGGATTGGCCGAGATGGCGTAGAAACGCAGGTCCAGCCGGGTGTAGGGTTTGTTCAGAACCAGCCATTCATTGGCGCTTTGCCCGGTGAAATCGAGCTCGCGCACCTCGGGCGAGGTTTCGGGGCAGATCCAGCGATCTTCGAAAATATAGGGGCGTCCGTCTGAAAGGTGCAGCGCCTCGACGCGGAGCATCGGGCGGGACGTGCTGAGCCCGAAGGCGGCGAGAACGCCGCGTGGGGCCGGCGCTGTGCGGCGGCGGATCAGTTGATAGCCGTAGCGCGCGCCGCTTTGTTCCACCTCGCGCCGTGTGATGGGAATGTCGAGCGTGGCGCGGGTGACGGGTTCGGCCCTGACCCGCGTACCGCCCTTGCGGCGGCGCTCCACGAGGCCGCTGTCTGAAAGATCCTGCATGGCCCGCTGGACCGTGGAGCGGGCGCAACTGAGGTCTGCGGCGATGTCGGCGTCGCGGGGCAGGCGGTCTCCGGGGCCGTAGCGGCCGGTGAGGATCTGTTCGTGGATCCGGTCGCGGACATCCCTCCACGACAGGCGCGAGTCGGAGGTCATATGTCCTGTCCCAGCGTGGTGACGACGTCGATGAAGGCCCGCGTGATGCGGTCGCGGTCGACGTGGCGGCCGTCCTTGACCATGTGACGCCCCGCGCTCCAGACATCGGTGACGCAGGCGCGCCCGCGACCGGAAAAGATCAGGCTGTCGAGGACCGCGTCGCCGGTGCGGTTGCAGAGGAATTCGTTGTCGGTGGAGACTGCGATGAGATCGGCCAACTGGCCCTCGGCGACCTGGCCCGACGCGCGACCGGCTGCCTGTGCCCCGGCGCGGGTGGCTGCGTCGAAAAGCACGCGGCCGGTGGAGTGGTCCGCCGTGGCCATCGCCGCGCGGCTGCGGTCGCGCAAGCGTTGGGAATAGTCGAGCGTGGCCAGTTCCTCCCACAGGGCGATATGGATGTTGGAATCCGACCCCACGCCGAACCTGCCGCCAGCGTCGCGAAATGCGGTGCCGTTGAAGATACCGTCGCCAAGGCTGGATTCGGTGATGGGGCAGAGCCCGGCCACCGCGCCGGTTTGCGCAAGCGCGCGGGTTTCGGCGTCGGTCATCTGGGTGCAGTGGATCAGGCACCATTTGTTGTCGACCGGGGCTGTGTCGAGCAGCCACTCGACCGGGCGCGCACCGTGATGGGCTTCGACCTCCTCGACCTCGGCGACCTGTTCGGCAAGGTGCATGTGGATCGGTCCGTCGGGGCAGATGGACTGCGCCTGGGCCAACGCCTCGGGCGGGACGGCGCGTATCGAATGGGGCGCGACGCCGATGGCGAAATCGTCCGGTCCGTTGGCCACCAGCGTGGCGCTGTCAGCGTGCAGACGGGCAAAAAGGTCGGGATCGTTGCCGAAGCGGCGCTGTCCGCCTTGCAGCGCGCGCCCGTCGCAACCGCCTTGCATGTAGTGCACGGGCAGAAGCGTGAGGCCGATGCCGGTATACTGCGCCGCCTGCGTGATACGCCCCGCCATTTCGGACAGGTCGGCATAGGGTTTGCCGCCGATGTCGTGGTGCAGGTAGTGGAATTCGGCCACCGCGCCGTAGCCGGCCTCGAGCATT
This sequence comes from Roseovarius sp. THAF9, assembly GCF_009363715.1. Lineage (NCBI taxonomy): Bacteria > Pseudomonadati > Pseudomonadota > Alphaproteobacteria > Rhodobacterales > Roseobacteraceae > Roseovarius > Roseovarius sp. THAF9. The sequence continues at coordinate 2,452,862 of NZ_CP045404.1, read as the reverse complement.
TCCATGAAGACAAGCTCTGCTATGGCCTGCACGTGGTCCGGGGTAAGGCGGTCGAGGAAGCGGTACATCAGCTTGCGCCACGTCCAGAAACTGTCGCGCGGGTCGGGGCCGCGGGATTCGGTCAGTCCGGCCATGGCGCGTTGAAAGGCGTGGCTGTGCAGGTTGACCGGGGCAGGCAGCAGCAGATCGACGGACCGTGCGTCGGGCGAAGGGGTGCGGGAGATTCGCGTGATGCGCCCTTGGTCAATGGTAAGACAAAGGTCGCTGACCCAGCCATCCGGAGTAAGGGTCTGGCGAGACTGGATTTCCTGCACGGGCGATCTCCATTGACAAAATATGTAGCTACATATTAACGTTATGTCGGCCATATTGCAAGGAAGGTACGAATGCCCGATCATCTGACGATCACCAACGCGACCATCGCCTGCATGGATGCCTTGGAGGACGGATATGGCCTGCGTCGTGAAGCGGCGCTGCGGGTGCAGGGCGAGCGGATCGACTGGGTCGGGCCGATGGCCGAGGTTGGCGAGGTGCCGCAAGACGCGCAGGTGATCGACGCCGGAGGACGGCTTTTGACGCCCGGTCTGATCGACTGTCACACGCATATCGTTCATGGCGGCAACCGCGCTCGGGAGTTCGAGATGCGCCTTGAAGGGGCGAGCTATGAAGAAGTGGCGCGCGCCGGTGGCGGGATCGTTTCAACCGTGAAGGCGACGCGGGAGGCGGACGAAAGCCTGCTGCTGGCGCAGGCCCTGCGCCGCGCGGATGCGCTGATTTCGGAAGGGGTCACGACGATCGAGATCAAATCGGGTTATGGTCTTGATATCGAAACGGAACTGAAAATGCTGCGCGTGGCGCGCGCGGTGGGCGAGGCTCGTCCGGTGCGGGTGGTGACCTCGTTCCTGGGTGCGCACGCGGTGCCCAAGGGCGCGGATGCAGACCGCTATATCGACGAGGTCTGCCTGCCCGCGCTGGAGGCGGCCCATGCCGAGGGTCTGGTCGATGCCGTGGACGGGTTTTGCGAGGGAATCGCCTTTGACACCGCGCAGATCGCGCGGGTGTTCGACAAGGCCGCGGCGCTGGGCCTGCCGGTCAAGCTGCATGCCGAGCAGCTGAGCAATATCGGCGGGACGAAGCTGGCGGCGGAGCGCGGCGCGCTGTCGGCGGATCACGTGGAATATGCAGGCGAGGCCGACGCCAAGGCGCTGGCCGAAGCGGGCAGCGTGGCGGTGCTGCTGCCGGGCGCGTTTTACACGCTGCACGAGACGCAGAAGCCGCCGGTCGCGGCGTTCCGGACGCATGGCGTGCCGATGGCGGTGGCGACGGACTGGAACCCCGGATCGTCGCCGATGGGCTCGGTCCTGCTGGCGATGAACATGGCGTGCACGCTGTTCGGTCTGACCCCGGCCGAGGCGCTGGCGGGCACGACGCACCATGCCGCGCAGGCGCTGGGACTGTACGACCGGGGCGAGATCGCGCCGGGGATGCGGGCGGATCTGGCCATCTGGGATGTCGAGGAACCCGCGGAGCTGAGCTATCGCATCGGGGTGAACTCGCTGCACAAGCGGATATTCGGAGGTCGCGCATGACCCTGACGCTGGTGCCGGGGGAGACCCGGCTAGACACGCTGGAGCGGGTGTGGCGCGAGGGTGTGGCGGCGACGCTGGCACCGGATGCGCGGGATGCGATCGAGACGGCAGCGGAAAAGGTCGCCGAGGCGGCGCGGGGCGACGTGCCGGTTTACGGGGTGAACACCGGTTTCGGCAAGCTGGCTTCGGTGCGCATCCCGCCCGAGGATGTGGAAACGTTGCAGCGCAACCTGATCCTCAGCCATTGCTGCGGCGTAGGCGAACTCTTGGAGTCCGAGACCACGCGCCTGATGATGGCGCTGAAGCTGCTGTCACTGGGGCGGGGCGCCTCGGGCGTGCGGTGGGAGATCTGTGCGCTGATCGAGGGGATGCTGGCGAAAGGCGTGGTGCCGGTGATCCCGTCGCAGGGGTCGGTGGGCGCGTCGGGCGACCTTGCGCCGCTGGCGCATATGGCAGCTGCAATGATCGGCGAAGGCGAGGCACTACTGGACGGTGTGCGGATGCCCGCGGGGGAGGCGCTGAAGACGGCCGGGCTGACGCCCGTCGTGCTGGGGGCCAAGGAAGGGCTGGCGTTGATCAACGGCACGCAGTTTTCGACCGCCTGTGCATTGGCGGCGTTGTTCGACGGTGTGCGCGCGCTTCGCGCTTCAATCGTGACATCGGGGCTGTCGACGGATGCCATCATGGGCTCGACCCAGCCATTGCAGCCCGAGATCCACACCCTGCGCGGCCATGCCGGGCAGATCGACGTGGCGACGGCGATGTCGGCCCTGATGGCGGGGAGCGAGATTCGCGAAAGCCACCGGGAAGGCGACAGCCGCGTGCAGGATCCGTATTGCATCCGCTGTCAGCCGCAGGTGGCGGGGGCGGCGCTGGACCTGTTGCGCTTTGCCGCGCAGACGCTGGAGATCGAGGCCAACGCCGTCACGGACAATCCGCTGGTGATCGAGGCCGGGATTGTCTCGGGCGGGAATTTCCATGCCGAGCCCGTAGCCTTTGCCGCCGACCAGATCGCGTTGGCATTGTCGGAGATCGGGGCCATCGCGCAGCGGCGCGTGGCGCTGATGGTGGACCCGGCCTTGAGCCATGATCTGCCGCCCTTCCTTACGCCGGCGCCGGGTCTGAATTCGGGCTTCATGATCGCAGAGGTGACGACGGCGGCGCTGATGAGCGAGAACAAGCATTTGGCGAACCCGTGTTCGACCGACAGCACGCCGACCTCTGCCAATCAGGAGGACCATGTGAGCATGGCCGCCCATGGCGCGCGGCGGCTGCGCCGGATGAACGCGAACCTGTCGATGATCCTTGGGGTCGAGGCGCTCTGTGCGGCACAGGGGATCGAGGCGCGGACGCCGTTGGTGACGTCGCACGCCTTGCGGCGCGCGATTGCGACGGTCCGGGCGGAGGTGCCGCGGCTAGAAGAAGACCGGATGATGGCGCCCGACATGGAGCGGTCGGCGGCGCTGGTACGCGACGACGCGCTGGCACGCGAGACGGGCGTGGAGGTCGGGCTGTGAGTTTTGCCGAGGTGACGCGCGGGCAGAGCCCGCTGGTTCTGGGCTTGCCCCATACGGGAACGGATGTTCCAGATGATATCGCCGAAGGGCTGAATGAAACCGGGCGCGGGCTGGCCGATACGGACTGGCATATTCATCGGCTTTATGCTGGGCTGGTGGGCGACGTGACCACGGTGCGCACGACCATCCACCGCTATGTCATCGACGTGAACCGCGACCCGGAGGGCGCGAGTCTCTATCCCGGGCAGAACACCACGTCGCTGTGTCCGGTGACCGACTTTGATGGACAGCCCATCTGGCGCGAGGGGGCGGAACCCGACGAGGCCGAGATCGCGCGGCGGCGGGAGGCGTATCACGCGCCCTATCACGCCGCGCTGGCGGCGGAGCTGGAGCGGGTGCGCGGGATTCACGGGTTTGCGGTGCTTTACGACTGCCACTCGATCCGCTCGGAAATTCCGTTCCTGTTCGAGGGTGTTTTGCCGGACTTCAACGTGGGCACGGATGAGGGCCGGACCTGTGCGGCGTCGATCCAGGACAGCGTTTACGGCACCTGCGAGGCAGCCGAGGGGTACAGCGCCATCCTCAATGGCCGTTTCAAAGGCGGCTGGACAACGCGGCATTACGGGCGGCCCAGCGACGGCCTGCACGCGATCCAGATGGAGCTGGCGCAGTCCACCTACATGCTCGAATGCCCGCCATGGGACTATGCGCCTGACCGTGCGGACCGCTTGCGTCCGCACCTGAAAACCATTCTAGACGACTTGATCCGTTGGAGGTCCGAATGACCAATCCCCGCCATAATCTGCGCGACATTTATCCGCCGACCGGCGCCAAGATCAGCGCGAAAAGCTGGCAGACCGAGGCGGCGATGCGGATGCTGATGAACAACCTGCACCCCGACGTGGCCGAGAACCCGCATGAGTTGGTGGTCTATGGGGGCATCGGACGTGCCGCGCGGACATGGGATGATTTCGACCGGATCGTTGCCGGGCTGAAGGATCTGGAAGCTGACGAGACCTTGGTGGTGCAGTCCGGCAAGCCCATCGCCATCGTCAAGACCCACGCGGATGCGCCGCGCGTTCTGATCGCCAATTCCAACATCGTGCCGCATTGGGCCAACTGGGACCATTTCAACGCGCTCGATAAAAAGGGCCTGATGATGTACGGCCAGATGACGGCCGGGTCGTGGATTTATATCGGGTCGCAAGGGATCGTGCAGGGCACCTATGAGACCTTTGCCGAGGCCGGGCGTCAGCATTATGACGGCGACCTGACCGGCAAGTGGATCCTGACCGGGGGGCTGGGCGGCATGGGTGGGGCACAGCCCCTGGCCGCGGTGATGGCAGGCGCGTGCTGTCTGGCGGTGGAGTGCAACCCGGACAGCATAGATTTCCGCCTGCGCACGCGTTACGTCGATGAAAAGACCGACAGCTTGGACGAGGCGCTGGAGATGATCGCGCGCTGGACCAAGGCCGGCGAGGCCAAGTCGGTGGCGCTTTTGGGCAATGCGGCGGATATTTTCCCCGAGATCCACAAGCGGGGCGTGCGGCCTGATATCGTGACCGATCAGACCAGCGCGCATGACCCGGTGAACGGCTACCTGCCGCAGGGCTGGAGCATGGCCGAGTGGCGTGACAAGCGCGAGAGCGATCCAAAGGCCGTCGAAAAGGCATCGCGAGCGTCGATGAAGGTGCATGTGAAGGCGATGGTCGATTTCTGGAATGATGGTGTTCCGACGCTGGATTACGGAAACAACATCCGGCAGGTGGCGCAGGAAGAGGGGCTGGAGAATGCCTTTGCCTTTCCCGGTTTCGTGCCGGCCTATATCCGGCCCTTGTTCTGCAAAGGCATCGGACCGTTCCGCTGGTGCGCGCTGTCGGGCGATCCCGAGGATATCTACAAGACCGATCAGGCGATGAAGGAATTGTTCCCCGAGAACGAGAAGCTGCACACGTGGCTCGACATGGCGCGTGAGCGGATCTCGTTTCAGGGGTTGCCGGCGCGGATCTGCTGGATCGGGCTGGGGGATCGGCACCGCGCGGGTCTGAAGTTCAACGAGATGGTGGCCAGTGGCGAGTTGAAGGCGCCCGTGGTGATCGGGCGCGACCATCTCGATAGTGGCTCGGTTGCCAGCCCGAACCGCGAGACGGAAGCGATGAAAGACGGATCCGACGCGGTGAGCGACTGGCCCTTGCTGAACGCGCTGGTGAATACCGCGAGCGGCGCGACCTGGGTCAGCCTGCATCACGGTGGTGGCGTTGGCATGGGGTTCAGCCAGCATGCGGGTGTCGTAATCGTGGCTGATGGCACTGATGAGGCCGCGCAAAGGCTGGAGCGGGTGCTGTGGAACGACCCGGCCTCGGGTGTGTGGCGCCATGCGGATGCGGGGTATGAGACCGCGATCGACTGCGCCAAGGACCACGGTCTGCGCTTGCCCGGTATCCTGGGGAACTGAGCCATGGAAAGGGCCGACAGCGTCAGGAAGGCAGCTTGCCAAGTGTGGCGACAAGCGTGCCGTGGCACGGAATTTAATCAGATGCGTCCTGGATCCGACCGCGAAGCGAGGCCGCTTGCTGCAAACCGCTTTGCAGCCTTGAAAAACCGCAGCTGCGGCGCGACTGCTAAGGCATCGTGCGCGGCGCCGCGGTGACACAAAATCAAACACCACCAACCAACAAGGAGAGAGACATGGACAGACGTAAGTTTCTGACGAGTGCCGCTATCGGCACCGCCGCCGCGCCGCTGGCTACCCCGGCAATCGCGCAGGATATCCAACAATGGAAGATGGTCACGGCATGGCCCAAGAACCTGCCTGGCCCCGGTGTGGCCGCGCAGATGCTGGCCGACCGGATCACCACGCTGTCGGGCGGGCGGATCGAGGTGAAGCTGTTCGCCGCGGGTGAACTGGTGCCCGGGCGCGGCGTGTTCGATGCCGTCAGCGAAGGCACGGCTGAACTTTACCACGCGGTGCCGGCCTATTGGGGCTCGAAATCCAAGGGGATCCTTCTGTTCGGCTCGCAGCCTTTCGGATTACGTGCGGATGAGCAGGTGGGCTGGCTCTATCACGGCGGCGGGCAAGAGCTTTACGATGAGATGTACGGCCAGTTCGGCATCAAGCCGTTTCTGTGCGGCAACTCCGGCCCGCAATGGGGTGGCTGGTTCCGCAACGAGATCAACTCTGTCGAGGACCTGAAGGGGCTGAAGTTCCGCACCACGGGCCTTGCCTCCGAGATGTGCGCCAAGCTGGGCATGGCGGCCGAGGCCATGGGCGGGCCGGACATGTTCCAGGCGTTGCAGACCGGCGCATTGGACGCGGGCGAGTTCATCGGGCCCTGGACCGACAGCGCGCTGGGCTATCAGCAGGTGGCCAAGAACTATTACTGGCCCGGCGTGGGCGAGCCGTCCTCGGCCGAGGAATGCGGTGTGAATGCCGAGGTCTTCGGTGCGTTGCCCGACGACCTGAAAGAGGTCGTGTCGGTGGCGTGCGAAAGCCTCTACAACCCGGTCTGGACGGAATACACCACCAAGCACGCGGCTTCGCTGAAAAAGCTGGTCGAGGAAGACGGCGTGCAGGTCAAGAAATTCCCGCAGGAGGTGATCGACGCCATGGGCGAGGCGGCCAAGGAAGTGATCGACGAACTGCGTCAGGACAGCGACGAGTTGGTCAAGCGGATCACCGAAAGCTTTGTCGCCTATCGTGACAGCATCGGCGCGTACATGACCTATGCCGACAACGGCCAGATGAATGCCCGCGCCGAGGTGATGGGCTACTGAGAAAGCAGGCGCGCGGGGGCGGCCTCGCGCGCCATGAAAACAGGGGCAGGGAAGGCCGCGTCATGCTGGCACTTGCAGGGATCATCGACGTGATCAATCGCGGTGTCGCGCACGTGGTGCGCTGGTTCGCGCTGATTATGGTGCTGGTGCAGTTCGGCATCGTGATCGGGCGCTATGTCTTTGGCGTCAATTCGATCTGGGTGCAGGAAAGCGTGCTGTACCTACATGCCACTTTGTTCATGCTGGCCGCCGGCTATACGCTGCTGGTGGACAAGCATGTGCGGGTCGACATTTTTTATGCCAAGGCCGGCCCTGCCACGCGGCGGTGGATCGACATGGCCGGGCACCTGTTCCTGCTGTTGCCCGCCATGGTGGCGCTGATCTGGTGGTCCTGGCCATCGGTGCGCAATTCGTGGAAAATTCTTGAAGGGCCCATTTCCGTGGGAGGGATCGAGGCGGTGTTCCTGCTGAAATCGCTGATCCCGGTCTTCTGCGTTCTGGTGGCGTTGCAATCCATCGCGATCCTGCTGCGGCTTCTGGCCGGTGAGGAGCCGGCGTGACGGAATATCTTGATCTTCTGATGTTCGCGGCCCTCGTGGTGGCGATACTGTCGGGCTTTCCGGTGGCGTTCAGCATCGCCGGGATCGCGGTGCTGTTCGCCTATCTGGGCTGGGCCGTGGGGGCGATGGACATCTCTCTTTTGGGGGCGTTCGGGCAACGGGTGTTCGGGCTGATTTCGAACCAGGTGCTGATCGCGATACCGCTGTTCGTGCTGATGGGCGCATTGCTGGAGAAAAGCCGCATCGCCGAGGAGTTGCTGGACACGATGGGCCGCGCCTGCGGATCGTTGCGCGGCGGGCTGGGCATTTCCGTAATCCTGGTGGGGGCGCTGTTGGCGGCGTCGACCGGGATCGTGGGCGCGACGGTGGTGGCGATGGGGATGATTGCGCTGCCGACGATGCTGCGCTCGGGGTACAATCCGAGCGTGTCGGCCGGGATCGTCTGTACTGCGGGCACGCTGGGGCAGATCATTCCGCCGTCGACCCTGCTGATCATCCTCGCCGACGTGATGTCGAACGCCTATCAGCAGGCGCAGTACGAGCAGGGCAAGTTCTCGGTCGAGGCGCTATCCGTAGGCCAGTTCTTTGCCGCCGCATTGATCCCCGGTTTGGTGCTGGTGTCGCTCTATCTGATCTACGTGCTGGTGCGCGGCGCGTTGCGCCCGCAAGACATGCCGCCGGCGGACGCGACCATGTCCAAACCGAGCGGGCGCGAAGTGCTCGGGGCCATCGTGCCGCCCGTGCTTTTGATCTTTGCGGTGCTGGGCTCGATCCTGGGCGGGCTGGCGACGCCGACCGAAGCCGCCGCCGTGGGGGCGGTGGGCGCGCTTTTGATGTCAGGGGCGCGGCTGGGCCGGGCCCGGGGCCTGATCCTGATCGCCGCCGCCGCGCTGATCGTGCTGGCCATCGCGGCGGGGGTTTTCCCGGTGCGGCTTCAGCGGGGGGATCTTGGCGTCGTGTCTTACATTGCCGGCGGGGTCTACATCGCGCTGGCGGTGCTCGGGTTAATCGGCGTTCTGGCCGCGCTGCGTAATGTGCTGGCCGAGCGCGTGGCGCATGATGCGCTCACGTCCACCATGACCATGACGGCGATGATCTTTGCCACGATCCTGGCTGCCGGAATGTTCTCGCTCGTGTTCATCGGATTGGGCGGGGAGGAGCGTGTGGCCTATTGGCTGGCGAACCTGCCGGGCGGGGCGACCGGGGCGCTGATCGTGACGATGATCATCGTCTTCTTCATGGGCTTCTTCCTGGATTTCGTGGAAATCTCGGTGATCGTGCTGCCGCTCGTGACACCCTCGCTGATCCTGCTGGGGCATGATCCGATCTGGCTGGGAATCATCCTGGCGATCAACCTGCAAACCTCGTTCCTGACGCCGCCCTTCGGGTTTTCGCTGTTCTACCTGCGGGGGGCTGCACCGCCCGAGATCACGACCGGGCATATCTATCGCGGTGTCCTGCCTTTTATCGGATTGCAGGCCGTCGGCGTGGCCGTGGTATGGTTCTGGCCGTCGCTGGCGACATGGCTGCCGCGCGTGATGTTCTGAGGCGGACGCGCCCTAGAGGGCTACGATGTGATTGTCCCAGGCGCAGGTGTGCCGGTCGAGCGCGCGCCGTTCACCGGCGTGGATGCCGAACAGCCCGCCAAGCCCGTCACTGGCGAGGTATCCCGAACGGCGCGGCGCCAGCCCACAGATATCGGCCCGCGAGACGGCGCCGAGAAAGCCGCCCGTATCGGAAAATCGGTGCAGCCGGCCGCCGCGGGGCGAGGTGATGGCAAGCTCGCGCCCATCGCCGCCGAACGCGATGCTGCCGGCATAGCCCTGCATCGCCATTTCGTCGGCCAGCGGGGCGGTGGCTAGCGTGGCCTTTTGCCCGATGCGGTGCAGGCCGAGCAGGGGCGTGGCGCTGCCCGGGGCGCCTTCCCATTGCATGGCGAAACCCACGAGACCGTCTGAACGGACGGCAAGGTGCCGGATCGAGTTCTGGTGCAGGTCGGAGGGCAGCGTGACCTGCTGGAGCACCTCGCCTGCGAAGCTGAGATAGGTCAGGTTGGGTTGCATAGTGTCGAGGTTCAGCTTGGCGCGGTCGGCGGGATCGGTGGCAATGCCGCCATTGGCCACCGCCAGCGTGGCGCTGTCGGGCATGAGTCGCAGGTCATGCGGGCCGATGCCGCCAGTGGGAAAGCTGCCGATCCGCGTGTAGCCAGCATGCACGTCCCAGACGCCGACGTTGCCTTCGCTGGTCGTGCCGGTTTGCTCGCTGGTGAAGAGTGTCGCGCCGCCATCAGCAAAAACGCCGTGACCATTGAACTGCGCCCCATCGGGCGGAGTCAGACGGTGCATCACCGCACCTCGGGCGCAGTCGATCACCAGCGCAAAGGTGCCGGGACGGCGGGCAAATGCGACTGCCTCGGCCCGGTCGGGATGGCCCGCGCCAGCATGTCCGCGAGCGGGCAGGGGGATGCGAAAGGTGGCGCGGCCCTCGGTGTCGAGACCATAAAGCGCAAAGCTGTCATCGCGTTCCTTCGCGGCCGCGAGGAAGGCGGAATTGCCCGCCGCGGCCCAGCCCATATGCGGTGCGGTTCCGGCGGCCAGCAGGCTGGCCATAAAGGCGCGGCGGGTGGTCATCGGTCAGTCTCCGTCCTGCGCGTTGAAGCCCGGCGCGATGCCCAAGGGCACGCCTATTTCCGCGACGATGGCTCGGTGCAGATCGTCGATGGCCTGTTGCAGCACTTCGACCCGTAGGCGGCCTTGCGGTGTTTCCACGTCCTTGAAGGTCGGGTCCTGGATACCCTCGGCGACGCCTTGAACATGGGCATAGGCCGCGTCGGTCTTCGGCAGGCCGTGATCGGCGAGCGCATGGGCGAGGTCGTGCACGCCTTCGACGGATAAAAGTACGTTGCGCAGGGAACGGCCCGATCGGCGTGCTTCGGCCAGCGCGGGGCGGGGGCGGTCGAAACTTCCCATTGGAAGGCCCAGCCGTTTGCCGGCGGTAAATTCAAGCGACGACAAGATCTGGGTGAAGATGACTCGCTGCGCCTCGGCCGGGGTCAGATAGGCAGTGTTACCCTCCGCGCCCGCGCTGCGGAGCGTCTCGGCGAAGTCGTCGGACCAGTACGCGTGCAGGGCGTCGGCTTGCGTTGAAAGATCGGCGGCGATGGTGACGACAAGGCTGCAGGTGTAGCTGTCGGCGTCATAGTCCGAGAATTCGGGATCGTTGAGCAGCATGTCGAGCGTGAAGAGACCACGCGCGGCGATCGAGACATCTGCATAGGCGTCGGGATCGCCCGCGACGGGATCGGCCTCGGCGATGAGCCGGCTGAGAGTGCGCTGGGTGAAGCCGCGCGGATCGGGCCAGAAGCCGATGGAGAGCGCGCCGGTCTCGGACGGGCCGATCCGCAGGTCCGCCACGGGCATCCACGTGTCGAACGCATGTTGGTAAGTGGGCCGTAGCGCCTCGGGGCGGCAATCGTCTTTGGCTGCGTCGGCGAGTGTTTCCGAAGCGGCGGCGAAGCGCCCCAGCGCCGGCAGGATGTGGTGATCGAGCGCCGCATCCATATCGGCGAGGGCGGGCGCGGCCAACAGGCCCAAGCCGAGGACAAGAAGGGACAGGCGTTTCACAGGCTCTCCAGAAATCGGATCAGGGCCGCGCGGTCTTCGGGCGGCATTTGTACGACGCGGTCGCGGGCAGGCCGGGCTTCGCCGCCATGCCAAAGGACGGCTTCGAGCAGCGAGCGCGCGCGGCCATCATGCAGGAAGTTGCTTTGGCCCGAAACCGTTTCGGTCAGGCCTATGCCCCAGAGCGGCGCGGTGCGCCATTCGGTGCCGTTTGCACGGCCTTCGGGGCGATTGTCGGCAAGGCCCGGGCCCATGTCGTGCAACAAGAGGTCGGTATAGGGCCAGATTAGCTGAAAGCTGGCGGGGTTTTCGCCTTTCAGGCGGTGGGTGACGTGGTTGGGGCGGTGACACGAAGCGCAGCCGCTGTCGAAGAACACGCGACGCCCGTGCAGCACCTGGGGGTCGTCCACGTTGCGCCGTGCCGGCACGCCAAGCGTGCGGCTGTAGAACGCCACGAGGTCAAGGCCGGTCTGATCGATCTCGAGCCCGCCCTGTTCTGGGTCGCCGCCATGCAGCGCGGCGGTGCAGTCCGTCTGCGCGTCGGTGCAGTCGCCGGACCCGGCGCGGTGGATGGGGTTGGAAATACCGATATCCCCGGCAAAGGCGCTGGCGACCTGGTCCATCACAGTGGGATTGCCCGCCTTCAGTCCGAACCGACCCAGCATCGGCTGGTCGTGCACGTCGGACCATACGACCTGTGCGCGACCGGAAATGCCGTCCAGGTTGGTGTCGTCAGGATCGGCCCTGCGCAGGATATCCTGCGCCGGGATCGCCTCCAGCAGGCCCATGCCGATCATCTGCGGCGCTACGCGGGGACTGAGCATCGCGTCCTCGGCCAACGGGCCATAGCCCAGGTCGGCGGCGCGGTAGGTCGGCTGGCGCAACGATGCGGTCTGGCCGCCGGAGAGTGGAACCGTCACCTTGTCATAGGTGACCTCGAGGCGGTATTCAGGGGCGTGGCCCGGCAGGCTGAAATCCTGCAACTGCGTGCCGTAGGTGGGGTCGGGCGCGGTTGGATGCGTGCCTGAGATGAACGCCTCGAGCTCTTGCGGGGAGGCGGCAGAGACGGAGATGCGCAGGAACATCGACACCGCACTGTCGTCCGGGCCTTCGGGAGGATGGCCGCGCCCGTCCTTGAGGTGGCAGCGCTGGCATGAGCGTGCGTTGTAGAGTGGCCCGAGGCCGTCCGACGCGATGGTCGAGGCGGGCGGCGACACCCAGAAACGGCGAAAGAGACCGTTGCCGACGCGAAAGTCCAGCTCCTGCGCAAAGGTCAGGTTTTCGGCCGGTTGTGAGAATGCGTCGGGCGTGGTGCGGGCGCGGACAGTCTGTGCCCCGGCGGCGTTTTCCTCGAAGGCCCAGGGCGCAGAGAAATTCTGCGGCAGGGCGGTGACGTCGGCGATACGGGCGCGTTCGGCATCGGTGCGCGGCACGATATCAAGATGCACGTCGCGCAAACCTGCCCAGGGCGGTGCCGCCACCTCCCCGGCATGTGCGAGGTGCAAAGCGGTCAGGACAAACGCTGCCGCGAGGGACAGCCGGGTGATGGGGTTCAAGAGCATGGCGGTCAGCTGGTGCAAATCGGGCGGCGCCGTGCGCGCCGCCCGGCATTTGGTTGAAAGCTACTGAAAGACAGCGGACGGATTGTCGAGACTGTCGGAGCCTTCGATCGAGATACCGCCAAGTTCAAGCGCCGAGACGACGCGTTCGATCGACCGGGTCTGCGCGATCAGGCCGTCGACGCCGCCCATGATAAGCGCCTCGCCGCCCTCATCGCCGCGAGCAAGCATCTGGTCATAGGCAAACCCTGCCTCTGCCGCCGTCTTGATGCGACCAAGCGCCAGCACTGCATGCGAAAGACGGGTGCGCATTTCCTGGTCAAGCTCGGGATTTTCGGCGGCCACCAGATCGGAGACCGACGGACCGCTGACAGTGGCGCCGTCGGTGCGCACGTATTCGCCCAGATAGACGTTGCGGATGCCGACGCCGTTATAGAAGTGGTCGTTATGCGTGTTGTCGGCAAAGCAGGAATGCTCTTCCTCCGGGTCGTTGAGCATCAGGCCCAGGCGCATCCGTTCGCCCGCCGTCTCGCCATAACTGAGGCTGCCCATGCCGGTGAGGGTGCTGGACAGCCCCGCGGTTTCGTCCTGCATCAGAGCGGAGCGGGCAGCGCCGCCGTCGGCCCATTGCGCGGCCATCCATTCCAGGTCAGAGACCAGAAGATCGGTGGCCGCCGATAGATACTTGGCGCGGCGGTCGCAATTGCCGTGGGTGCAGTCCTCACCTGTCGCGTAGTCGGTCCAGGGGCGGTTGCCCGCGCCGGGCTCGTGCCCGTTGAGGTCCTGGCCCCAGAGCAGGAATTCGATGGCGTGGTAACCGGTGGCGACATTGGCCTCAATCCCGTCCGCTTCGTGCAGGTTGTTTTCAAGAAGCGCCGGCGTGATCTCGGAGGCGTCGATTTCAGTGCCCGACAGGGAGAAGGTGGGGTTGGCGATGACGTTGAGCGCGGCCAGCTGGTTGGCACCTGTGGGCCCGCCATATGCGCCATCGACATAGTCGATCAGCCCTTCGTCCAGCGGCCAGGCATTCACCTTACCTTCCCAGTCGTCGACGATGGCATTGCCGAAACGGAAGACTTCGCTTTGCTGATAGGGCACTCGGGCCTTCAGCCATGCGTCACGGGCCGCCTGCATGGTTTCGGCAGAGGGGCTGTCGATCAGGGCGATCACGGTCTCTTGCAGGGATTGGGCGGCGTTGAGGCTGTCGGTGTAGTTGGCCTGTGCAATATCGGCGTAGGTGTCGAGAACCTCTGTGGCGCTTTGGGCGTGGGCACCGCCGCCAAGGCAGAGCGCAAGGGTGGTCGTGGTCGACAGAAGTCGTGGCATGGGACGTGTCCTTCGATTGTCGTTGAGGCGATCCCGGCGGCAGGCGCCGGGAATCGGCTTTTCGACAGTAGTCTGACTGAAACTGTCGGGAATAACAATTCCCGATGTAAATGGTCAGATATATCATTCCGCTTGTAGGATTCCGCCCGGATGGCGGAACGCCACGATCCAGGCAGGTCACGAAATGATACGAAGGACCGCCCGAGACGCCGAAGCGTCGCGGCGCGACCGGTCTCAGCGCAGGTGGGCGCGCAGCATCCAGGCGAATTTCTCGTGCGTCTGACCGCGGGCGATGCACAAGTCTTCGGTCAGCGTGTCGCCATGCTTCGCGGCCAGTTCGCCTGCGCCGGCGATGGTTTCGGCGAGGGTTTCCTGGGCCTCTTTCAGCAGGCGGATCATTTCTTCGGCGGCGGGTGTGCCTTCGGCCTCGGGGACCTTGGAGCGTTTGATCATGCCGGCAAGCACACCTTCGGCGTGCCCGTCGAGCGCCTTGATCCGCTCGGCCAGGTCATCTTGGGCCACGAAGTGATCTTCGTAGATCGTCTGGAACAGATCGTGCAGCGGGCCGAAGGCCATGCCGGTGACGTTCCAGTGAAAGTTTTGCGCCAGCATCGTCGTGACGGTGGTTTCAGCGACGCATTGGTTGAGCGCCTCGGAAATCTGCGCGTTGGCGTCGGTCGAAAGAGATTGTGCCGTTTCGGTCATTCTCGCCTCCTGAGTTGTTTCGGGGAATTCGCTGGCTGGCTATTGGCTGGCTTGCAATCGCCAAGATAGTGCCGGTGCAGCCGCTCGGCAAGCTGATTTAGAATCTTTCTAAAACTGAGGAAAATTGTCAGCCACGTTACCCAAAAGAAAGACGAGATTGCGGTGTGCGTGTTTGGGAACACGGGAATGCAGCAGGAAGGTGCAACTGGCCGTGTCACCCGTCTGAAGGCTGCGGGCGAGAGCGAGCAGCCAGTCCTCGTCGAACGAGGTTTCGATTTCACCGGCGCGGAACAGGATCGGCCGGCGGCCGAGCGCCTGCGACAGGCAGCGCATCAGCACGTCCGACGCCGCTTGCGTGGCGATATCTCGGTTGACCGACAGCGAAGCGCAGGCGCCGAAAAGGTCGACATAGCTTTTGCATCGCGCGTCCCGCGCGACTTGGCGCAGGTGGTCGAGCAGAGGCGTGTGGCCTGTCTCGATCCGGTTGTCACGCAAACCGTCATAGTGTGGGAGGCGCAGTGCTGAGGTCATGAAGGGTCGATTATCCTAAGGTCTGGTCCTGTGTCTTTCGCGGTGTACGGCGTGGGGGGGGGATTCCGCCTCAGGCGGCCTTGCCGCCCTCGATCGCGGTGAGCGTCACTTTCTTCTTGCGGCATTTCTTGGCATAGGCCGCCTCCCAGTGCTTGTAGCGGCCCATCGTGGCCTGTTGCGCCACCAGAAGTTCGACGAAGGCTTCGCGCTGCTTGTCCTTTTTCAGCTGCTTGAACAGGCTTTTCTGAGCCTTTGTCATCGAGCAGCCGATGCAGTGGCCCTCGCGCTTGAACTTGCAGACGTCGATGCAGGGACTTGGAACTTTCGGCATGGGGCCTCGCGGCGGTGTGGCTGGGACTGGCTTGGGATTGGATCGGGGGTCACTTGGTCAGGATCAGGTTGCCGGCTTGGGTGATGCGCAGGGTATACAACTGGCCATCGAGCGCGATGTTGGCCGTGACACCGTTCGGAACCAGATCGCGGGCATCGTGAATGGCAATGCCGTCCGTGTCAGGCGCGGGGGATGAGGCGGGTTCAGATGTCGTCATTCAGCAACCTTTCCGGTGGCCTTGGCAGAACCGCGGGCGGTGTGCGACTGCGCGGAGCGGGGCCAGAAGAAACCCGACCTTTCGAGTCGGGATAAGGATATTGATACCTTATTCCGATTGTTTTGGTCAAGAAATGTTCGCGGCCGGGTCTGCACAGTCACGAGGGCATCATGCATCGTCGCCTTGATCGAGAAAACGAAGGCGGTTTCCGAACGGGTCGGTTACCTCCATCTGAAGGCCCCAAGGTAACGGCTCCAGGCCGGGGCGCATGTTCGGATTGTGCGGCAGGGTGGCGTGCCAGTCGCGCAGGTTGTCGACATGGACCATGGCGGTAGACCCGGGCGTGGCATCGCCGTGGTGCTCGGTCAGGTGCAGGTGGAAATCCCCTAGCCGCAGGAAGGCGTAGACCGCGGCGCCGGGGAACACGCGGACCTCGCCGGTCCAGTCGAAGCCCAGCCAGTCGACGTAGAACGCCCGCGCCCGGGCTTCGTCGAAGCTGCGAAACACGGGCGCGGTGCGTGTGATCTGCGGGGTCATGCCGGGGCGTTGGCGTCGATTTTCTGGATCGCGCGAAACCCTTCGAAACGCGGCGTGCCTTCGTGCAGCTTGCGGCTTTGGCCGGCACGGGCGTGGGAGGCGCGGAACTCCTCGCTGGTCGTCCAGGCGCGGAAATGCTCTTCGCTTTCCCAGACGGTATGTGAAGCGTAGAGCACGCGACCGTCTTCCTCGGGGCCCTTCAGCATGTGGAACGACACGAAGCCCGCCATGTCCTTGAGGCGGCTTTCGCGGCTCAGCCACAGGTCCTCGAACTCAGCGGCGTTTTCCAAGGGGACGGTGAAACGGTTCATGGCAAGATACATGTGGTGGGTCCTTACTGGTTGGTGAGCGAAGCACAGGGGTCGTCCCGCTCGGCCGGGGGCACCGTGCGGGTCTCGTCGAACGGCGTGTCGGTCCCGGCCTCGACAAAACCGATGGAGTGCGTGGTGACGTCCGGCTCCGCCCGGGCGATCATCGCGGGAATGCCCCAGTCGGTGCGGGCGTGGCCGTTTCCGGCGATCACGACGACGGGCGCGCCGTGGGTTTCGAGCGCGTCGAGGGCTGCGCGCGCGAACACCGCGTCACGGTAGCGTTGCACGGCGACCATCCCGGCCATCATGTCGCGCGGCATCGCCTCGCAATGGGCGGCGAACTGCATGTCTTCGCGAATGGTCTGCTGATCTTCGGGCAGGGGCGTGTCCAGGCCAAAACGCGCGGCGTCGGGGCCGAAGATTTTGGCGGCACCCTCGGTATAGACCGTACGCACGCTGTCGCGCGGAGCGGCGGCGCCGATGATCCGGGCGTCGCCCAAGGCGTCGAAGATGGGTGCGTAGAGGTCGAAGTCGCTCCAGCCGCTGGCCGTCCATGCCTCTTCGGCCAGCGCGCGGTCGGCATCGACGCGGGCGGCCTCTTCGGCGGTCAGCATCTCGAAGACGACCGCGCTGGGTTGCAATTCGGAAATCGCAGCGGCCTGGCCCAGATGGGCGTCGGGATTGTCATGCACCTCGCCCAGAATGACGATATCCGCAGGGGCTTGCGCCAGCGCGGGCGCCGCGAGGCAGAGAAAGACAATGGCAAGGCGCACAGGGTATCCTTTCAGGCAGAGGCCGCGTGCGGCAGTATATAGGGCACACCGGCGGGCGGTGGAGAGGAAACACGCAGTTCGCAGCCATAGGCCCGCGAGAGTGTGTCATCGGTCAGCACCTCGGCGGGCGTGCCGAAGGCCAGGCGCTGCCCTTCGGACAGGACAGCGACGCGGTCGGCGAAAAGTGCTGTCAGGTTCAGGTCGTGCATGACGGCGATCACGCCGCCGCCTGCACGGGCGAAGCTGCGAGCGAGTTCCATCACTTGCAATTGGTGCGCGATATCGAGGCTGCTGACAGGCTCGTCCAGCAACAGCCAGCGGGGGCGATCATGCTCGACCGGGCTCCAGACCTGGGCGAGCACGCGGGCCAGCATGACGCGCTGCGCCTCGCCGCCGGACAGCTCCTGAAAGGTGCGGTTGGCATGGTGGGCAAGGCCGACGCGGGACAAAGCCTGCATCGGAACCTCGGGGCGGTCGCCGGCGGAGCCCGATTGCAGGCCGAGGCGCACCACCTCGATCACCGTGAAGGGGAAGGCGAGGCGCGCCGCCTGTGGCAGGACTGCGCGTTCGGCGGCCAGTTCCCATGGTTTCATTGCCGCTATGTCGCGGCCGTTCAGGCGGACCGCGCCGGTATGGGGCAGGGAGGCCGTCATCGCCCCCAACAGGGTGGACTTGCCCGAGCCGTTTGGGCCGACGATGGCCGTGACCGCGCCGGCTTCGGCAGTGAGGGAAACCCCGCGCAGGGCCTCGCGGCTGCCATAGGAGACTCGGATGTTCTCGGCGGTGAAGCTCATAGGTCGGCAAGCCCCCGGCGTGTCAGCAGGATCCACAGAAAGACCGGCGCCCCGAGCACTGCCGTGACGATCCCGATGGGCAGTTCGGCCGGGGCGATCACGACCCGTGCTATGACGTCCGCGAGGATCAGCAGGATGGCGCCAAGCAGCGCGGAGTTCAGAAGCAGCGTGCGGTGGTCGGGGCCCGAGGCGAGCCGGAGGAGATGCGGTACCACGATGCCGACAAAGCCAATGCCGCCGGAGACGGCGACGGCGGCGCCGGTGGCCGCCGCGACGGCGAGGATCGCGATGGATTTCAGGCGCTGGACGCTGACGCCGATATGGGCCGCCGTCGCCTCGCCGAGGGCCAGCCCGTTCAGGCCGCGCCCCAGCGTCAGCGCGGCGGCGATGGCCAGCAGGATCATCGGCCCCGCCGTCAGCACCTTTGCCCAGCTGGCCCCGGCCAGAGAGCCGAGGCCCCAGAAGGTCAGGTCGCGTAATTGCGTGTCGTTGGCGATATAGACCAGGATGCCTGACACCGCCCCGGCCAGCGCCCCGAGCGCGATGCCCGCCAACAGCATCGTGGCCACAGACGTGTGCCCCTGGCGCGTGGCGACGCGGTAGAGCAGGAGAGTCGAACCCCATCCCCCGAGAAACGCGGCGAAGGGCGTCAACTGGTTGCCGGTGACGGTGCTGACCCACGGCGGAAGAAGACCGCCCAGCACGATAGCGAGGATGGCCCCCAGCCCGGCGCCGGCACCCACGCCGACGATACCGGGATCGGCCAACGGGTTGCGGAACAGCCCCTGCATCGCGGCTCCCGACACCGCGAGGGCCGCGCCGACAAGGCCGCCCATGGCGAGGCGCGGAAGGCGGATATCCCACAGCACGACGCGGTCCATCTGGGTCAGCGCCTCGCCCCGGGCCAGCTTGGCCGCGAGGTTCGAAAGAGTCACATCGGTCGCGCCGACCTGAAGGCTGGCGAGGGACACGAGGACCAGCGCCGCCGCCAGCGCCCAATGCATGGCGCGTGCGCGGGATGCGCGGTCACGTGGGGCGGCGTCGATATCGGTGACGGCGGCCATGGTCTAGCTGTCCGTGCCGTAAAGCGCAGCGTTGAGCTGGCGGATACCGGTCGCGGTGCGGGGGCCGAAGCCGAGCAGCAGAAGGCCGTCCATGCGCACCACTGCACGGTCCTGTGCCGCGGGGGTCATGCGGATCGCGGGCATGGCAAAGAGCGTGTCATCGTCGGCGGCATGATCGCCGGTGCGGTCCATCATCAGGATCACGTCGGGCGCGGCGGTGCCTATCGCCTCGTCGGTGATCTGCTTGTAGCCTTCGAATTCAGAGATCGCATTCACGCCGCCGGCCATGCGCATGATCGCGTCGGCGGCGGTGCCGGTGCCCGAAGCGTTGATCCGGCCGCCTTGGGTCGAGAGCACGAACAGCACGCGCTTCTTATCGGCCTCGGGTCGGCGGGCGTCCTCGATGGCCGCCTGCATCTCGGTCTCGACCTCGGCGGCGAGGGCATCGGCCCGCTCGGGCACGTCAAGCGCGTCGCCCACGATGTCGATCTTGCGCAGGATGCCGTCGGTGGTCAGGGCGTTGGGCACCTCGACGAACTCGACATCTGCGGCCCGGATCACGTCCAGCGCCTCGGGCGGGCCGGCGCCTTCGCCGGATATGATGAGGGATGGGCCAACCGACAGAACGCCCTCGGGCGAGAGCGCGCGCATATAGCCCACGTCGGGCAGGTCTTGGACGGAAGGCGGATAAGTTGAAGTCGTGTCGCGCGCCTTCAGCCGGTGCTCCTGTCCCAAGGCAGCGACGATCTCGGTCACCGCGCTGCCGATTGACAGAATCTCGGCATGTGGATTGGCAGGGGTCTCGGCCTGCTGCGCGCTGACGGCCAAGGCGACGAAGGCCCCGACCATCGAGGTGCAGATCGCGGCAATCGCGGCGCCCGTCGATTTGCTGCACATCATGCCAGCACCTCTTCAAGCGAAGGCAGATCCGCGACGATCCGGCCCCATTCAAGCCGCGAATCGCGTCCTTCCTTGCCCAGCCCGAAGGTCTGGAAAATCAGGCCGCCCTCGGCATCGAACGCCTCGACCGAGATGGCGGGGCCGCGTTGGGTGGGTTTCTCGACGGCCCAGACCTCGGCCACCTTGTCGCGCCGCAGGTGCAGGTTGAAGCCGGGGTCCATCACGTTCTGCCACGGCCCCATCGGGCGCAGGTTGCGGATCGGGCCGGAATGGATCTGGATGCAACCGCGGTTGCCGACGAAAAGCATGATCTCGATCCCGGCACCGCGCACGGCGTGCAGCATGGCGTCGACCGCAGTGGGGTCAAGCTGGCGCACGAAGGGCGCGCCCGCGATGCGGTAGGCGCCCAAGCGATTCATCTTCAGCTTCGAGCACAGGCGCAGGAACTGGTGCGTGTCGGTCAGGCGCGCCCATTCCTCGCGCAGGATGTCGAGCTTGTCGGGCCGTGATTTCGGCGCTTCGACGGGTTGGCGCGCGGTGACGGTCTGACCGTCGGCCTGGTTCTCGTGCGCGAGGTCTTTGAGGACACCCGCCCAAGCGTCATGATACGAGGCTTCGCGCAGGTGGATCTTGTGCACGGCGTCGCCGGCGGCGTCGAACACCTGGAGTGACCGGCGCGGGCCATCCTCGGTCAGGCTTTCCACGGCGTAGGCGTGCACCCAGTGCGACTGGAAAATCCGCAGGTCGATATCCTCGGTCAGGGTCATCGCGGCATGGTCGCCGGGATGGTAGTTGCCGTATTCGCCCACCTTCTCGTGCACGCAGGCCTCGACCCGGGTCAGGGCCATGACCTCGCCCAGCTTCTCGGCGGCGGGGATCACCCGGTCGGGATGCGCGGCAATTCGCACCGTGCCGCGGCCGACATGGGCGGCGACAAGCTGCGCCTCTGGAATCCCGAGCGCGTCGGCCTGATCGCGGGTGCGCATTTTGGGGTTATCGGCCTGGAAGGCACGTATGGATTCGGGGGTGGGGGCAGATCGCTCGCTCATTGGGCATCCTCGGATTGAAGCTGGGTCCGATGGCTTGGCTCGCGATGCTCTGGAGCGTGGCTGTCGATAAATTACTTGACTATTTTAGTCGGTTACGAGTAACGGTGCAACCCATCGCGATGAAATGCATCGCAAATCAACAAATCTACCGCGCCAGCCCTTCGCAAGCATCGGTGACAAACGTGCAACAAGGATGGCGTTTATGCTTACCACATTCATGCGTGGGACGACCGCGCTCGTCTGCCTGTCCCTGGCCGGAACGGCCATAGCGCAGGAAGAGCCCGGCTTTCTGGGGACCCTCGTCCTGACCCCCGGCAAAAGGGACCTGACATTCGGCACGGCGCTGCCCCGGACCGTTGTCGACGAAGAGGAGATCAAGGATCGGCAGGCCAGCACGGTCGCGCAGCTGATCGATTCGGTGCCCGGCGTGACGCTGGTGAACGGCACTACGCCGCAGGGGTCGGGGATCAATATCCGCGGGTTCGGTGCCAACACCACCTATGGCTCTGACCAGAAGATCGCGGTGCAGATCGACGGCGCCTCGGTCGGGTCGGAAGAGATCTATCGGCTGGGCACGCAGCTTTTCACCGATCCGCTGCTTTACAAGGAAGTCGAGGTGATCCGGGGAACGATCGGCAGTTTTGCCTATGGCTCGGGCATCGTGGGGGGCGTGGTGAAGCTGGAGACCAAGGACGCGTCGGACTTTACCGGCGGGGTGCCCGGCTTTGGCGGGTCGCAGACGCTGGAGTTCAGCTCGAATGGACATGGCTTCACCAGTTCGACGAACCTTGCGTGGATGCCGGTCGAGGGGGCCGAGTTCCTGTTGAACTATACCTGGCGCGACCAGGGCACGCTGGAGGCCGGGGACGGCACGAAGATCGGCAACAGTTCTTTCGAGACGCCGTCCTTCCTGGCCAAGGCCCGATTCACCTTTGGCGACGACGATGCGCATTCGCTGATGTTCAGCCATTCAAGGACCGAGGCCGACGACAAGGACGTGCCCTATGACCAGTTCCAGACGACGGCGGGCAGCTTTGGCCGGGTTGACCGCGTCACCGACACGAAACAGACGACCGTCGAATATCGCTTCAACCCTGTCAACGACCTGATCGACCTGCGGGCGAACCTGTCCTATGCCGACCAGAAGATCGACACGACCTATATCGACGGAAGCTCGCCCTTTCAGGGCGGACAGCCGGTAGCGGTCTTCTGCGCCAATCCGTTCTTCGGCGTTATCTGTGCCGACAACCGTTACGAGACGACGAAGCTGACCCTTTCGAACCGGGCGCTGTTTACGACCGGACAGGTCGAGCATGACATGCTGGCCGGGATCGAAGGCATTCACAAGAAGCGCCTTGATGCGGCCGCGGCACCGGGCGGTACGGATGACCGCTTTGCCGCCTTCGTGGTGAACGAGATGACGATCGGCCAGGTGACGGTAACGCCGGCGCTGCGCTATGAAAGCTCGCGGATCGAAAGCTCGGTGCCGTTGGCCGGGGTGCCCGACAGCTACAGCAACGATGCGCTGATGGGGGGGCTGGCGCTGGCCTATGATTTCGGCAACGGGGTCTCGGTGTTCGGCAGTGCGGCTTATACCGAAAGCCTGCCGCTGATCGATGATCTTGATTCCACGCGCACGTCGCAGCGCCGGCTGGCCATGACGGAAAAGTCGCACACGTTAGAGATCGGTGCCGACTATACCGGCACCGATGTCTTCGCGGAAGGCGATTCGTTCACCGTGCGCGGCAACCTTTACCAGACGAAACTGTGGGATATCACCACCTATACCGTGGCCGGGGCAACGGGGACCGACCTTGACGGCGTGACGACCGAGGGGCTTGAGCTTGAGGCGTCCTATGGCACGGCGGGCGGTTTCTATGTCGATTTCGCAGGGCATGTCGGCGAGGGGCGGGAATACAACCCCGACGGCACCTCGGATACCTGGCGCAACAGTGCGGCGGATCGCCTGCAACTGACGGTGGGCCAGCGGGTGGGTGACGACCTCGACTTGAGCTGGGAGGTAGTGCATGCCGCCGACCGGTTCGACGCGCTGGGCGCGGATCTGGGCGACACGACGGTGCATAATCTGCGCGCCACCTGGAGACCCGAGACAAACTGGCTGGAAGACACCGAGGTGCGGTTCGGGATCGAGAACGCGTTCGACAAGAATTATGTTGGGCATCTGTCCTCGCCCACGCGAAAGGCGCCAGGAAGAACGTTCAGGGTTTCTTTGACGCAGGCGTTCTAACCGGGAAGAACCCCGCGCCGCCGCCGGATGTCGAGGCGCTGCATGCGGCGGCAGGCCAGGTGGCATTTCCCAGAGAGTGAACTTTTGCGTCACTTGTTCGAGACAACGGTGGCGCGATGCATCGAGTAAGATCTGGTGAGCGGCAATCCGGTAATTGCCGAGATTGGCCACCCGATGGGAGCACGCCACCATGCCGAGACGCTACCCGAGTACAAAAGTGTGCAGTGTAGATTGAGGGTTCCGCAAAGCAGACATGTGAAGGATCGGACTCAACTGCCACCTTGGTGTTCAGTCCCGGCATCTGGTGGATCGGAATTAGGATGAATCGTTCTGGCTCTGATGTCGAGATTTTGCAGATGTAACTATAGGGTGTGAGGCCGCTCAAGGTCTTCAGGCGACGTGCAGAGTTGTACGCATCGAGAAAGTCGGCGAAGTGTCTGCGAAGCTGATTGTGGCTATCGTAGTGATACCTTTTGACCGTCGCGTCCTTGATCGTACGGTTCATCCGTTCGACTTGACCGTTTGTCCACGGATGGTTGGGTTTGGTCAGGCGATGCTCGATGCCAGTGGCTTCGCAGATCAGATCAAACCGCATCTTGCGAAACGTAATGCTGCCACGGTTGCGTGGCTGCTCTGCGAACTGGATTCCATTAATGCTTCCGTCCATGCCAACGAAAGTATCACACCATCAAACCGTGGCATCAAACACCTAAACCCCTGCCGTTGCTACCTTCAGACCCCGCTCATTCGTCGCAGTTCGCCTGTCTTTGCGCGGGGCAGGGTGGCAGATCATCCTTCTTATGCGTATTGTGTAAGCTGCGGGTACGTTCCAGATGTCGGCGGCCCCGAGGAGATGTTTAAATGCGCTTGAACGCAGCCACACAGGCCGCGCGCTTATCTTGTGCGCCCATGATGGACTGGACGCCATTTCAAAAAAGCCCCTTATTTATATAGGAATTTCTGTCGGCGTATTTGCTCTGTAGCACCAATGTAGCACTGCGGCCGGACCTCATCATCCAAGTCTGAAGATTGTAGCAGGCAAGTGAACTCTGTCCAGCAGTTCGGTCCCCTGCGGGCACTCCTTGCCGCGAGAACGATAGGGCGCGCTACGACCCCCGACACAAGGCGCCAGCGCCATTCAACGGAGGATCTCACGCTGAACCGGCACACAACTGCGTGAGATTGTTCAGCGGAAATTTCCGGGCAAATCAGAACGACCCCCTCTTCCTCTTGCGGTCGATCAGCGCCGCTAATGGAGGAAAAGTCCAAAATGAACACTTTCATGATGCTTATGGTCGCCTACAACGGTAAGCCAGACCTTGACGTGAAAACCGTCGCCGTCAACCACTTCAACCTAACTGAGGGCAAGTTCCTCAAGAAGGTGGAGAACCAGGAGATTGACCTGCCTGTCATCCGTCTTGAAGACGCCTCTCAGAAGGCGCGGCGGATCATCATGCTTACGGATCTCGCCGGTTTTTTGGACAAAAAGGCCGACGAGGCGCGACGGGCGATGGGTCGCTGAGGGGCGGGGGGCTGCTTCGCGTCGGCGCAAGTCACAGCGGGTCGACCGCCTTGGTGGAGGCCTTTTCGAAACAAAAGGGTGCGATCGAAGACCGAGAGTTGGCTGACCGCGCATCAGCGCATAGGCCTGTGGAGCCGCTCCCGCCCATAGGCCACGCCGGTCTCTCGAAGCTCGGCAATCGTCGGGGCCTTCCAGCACCAGCTGCGTTTCTTCTTGTTGAAGTTGATGACGGCCCAGCCTGACACGATACGCCGCACTCGATCGGTTATGCGCAGAGAGAGAAGTCCGAAAAAGGATATGAGAGCAAGACCTGCCGCGCGAAAGCGCGGCAGATTTTCTCTTCTGACAACAGGCACCAATAGGAGCTGCCACTGTACGCTGTTTTTCCAAGCCTTACTCACGGCCCAGAGCTGCCATCAGCCGTGGTCGTCAGCGCCGCGCCGCAGATTCACCAGACCGGCCATTCGTCCACCTTGCAGCATCTTCGAATGGCGAATGTTGGCAGTGCGGGTCTGCGCCATGCGCACAACAAGTATCCAAGGACCACGAAGATCAGGCCGAAGCCCATTCCGGCAACAAATCTTAGGGATACTCTCGCCGTAATGCGGAAGACGAAGGAGATGTGCCACAGGCAACCTGCGGCCAGTATGAGTAGGCTGGCCGAGGCGCATACCGCGGCCTGCCGGCGTGCGATCAGCAGTTCTCCACCCACCGCCGTTCGGTGACCGCCCAGAGCGTAGTGCCAGATCACTCCGAAAAGCCAGGTCCCGGCTGCGCCTTGGTGCGAACAGGATCTTGTTCACGTCCATGTTCCCGCGGCGGGACATCCGGAAAGCTTACATATCGGCCATTGTGCTGGTTTTCTCTTTTACAACGGATAGCCAGCGGCTCCGCACGCGGAACATGGGTAGCCCTCTCAGGATCAGTGCGAGGACAGGTATCAGTCGGCGAGTTCGATGCGTACGGAAAAATTCCCCTCCCGCATCAACGGCTCGAGCGAACCGTCAAACTCACCCAGCCGCAGCAGCCCGGCCGAAGACTGGAACGGCTTGTAGAAGATCGCGAGGTTGCCCCATGGCCGATACTGCGTGATGTCACCCGGTTCAGGTGCATAGGCGCGCGGCGCGTCCGTGTCGTCGAGCTTTCGGTCGAGGTCGGCGACCTTTTCGATGCCGTGGTAATCTCTGAGCGTCAGGTCGAGCGGCAGCATCGATGCGAAGTCCTGCGCGGCAGGGGTGTCGTCCAGCGTCGCGGGCATCACCTCGTCTCCGACAATAACGTTTATCCGGGTCATGGCATTCCTGCTATTGAAATCATCAGCATGTCCAGCTTTGGCCGGTGCAAAGAAAAGAGCCGCAGCGGTCAGTGCCAGTTGGATATAGGGTCTGCCGGCCATACTGGGTTTCCGTCCTTGCCTTGCCAGCACTCTAACCGCTCCGGTGGCAAAGAATAGGGGGAAGATGTCGCTTACACTCATGAGCCAGGGCCATGAGTATGACGGCGTTCGGCCCTTCAGGTCCGCGACGGCCCGGGTACCGGCCCCATCGAAACGGGTGCGGTAGCGAGCCCGGCGGGCCACGATCCCCACACAAACGGCCCCGTTCATGAATGCGCCTCATGGTTGGATGCCGCCCGCGCCGCATTATCCCGCCTGCTATGCACTCTACCTTGATTGTGAGCGGCGCGGGACGAGCCCCGCCGCAAGGCCGCAATTCGACGAAAGGAGACAACCCGTCATGAAACACCTGATCGGAACGACCCTCGCGCTTGGGCTGGCCGCCCCGGCCGCTTTTGCGCAATCTCAGACCATAACCCACACGCAAGATCGCGGCGGGCAGATCGGGAGCGAAGAAACCTTTACCGGCACCGCCTATGTCGCGCCCGTTTTTCCGCCCGAGATGAACGGCGTCAGCGCGGGCGAGGTGACGTTCCTGCCCGGGGCCCGCTCGGCCTGGCACACGCATCCGGTGGGGCAGATGCTGGTGGTCACCCACGGCACCGGCTGGGTGCAGGAACGCGGGCAGGACAAGGAGGTCATCCAGGCCGGTGATGTCGTCTGGTGTCCGCCGGAAACCGAGCACTGGCACGGTGCGACCGACACCACCTCGGTGACGCACTACGCCATCCAGGGAAACGAGGACGGCTCGGCCGTGACCTGGGGCGAGCATGTCACCGATGAGGAATATGCACAGTGACCTTTCGGCGGTCCGCCTTGTGCGGGCCGCCTTTTCTGACGCTATGGAGCTTTCGCCGACATGAAACGCGTTCTGCACCTTCTGACCGCAGCGATTCTGGCGCTGCCCGCGCATGGCCAGACGATCGAAACGGTTCTGCCCGACCTGAACTATCCCTGGGACATCGAGGCCAGTGAGGAGCGTCTCTATATCACGGAAAAGGCCGGCACCCTGTCGGTGCTGGAAAACGGCGAGTTGCTGCGCCTGCCGGTGATCACCAGCGTGCCGATCCTCGACGACCGTGGCGGTGGGCTGCTTGGTCTCGCGCTGAGGCCGGATTTCACTGAAAGCGGGCGTGTGATCCTGTACCAGCACCATGGAACGCCCGAGAAGCGCAGGAACCGGGTTATCGAGGTCGTTCGCGACGGCAATGCTTGGCGCGAGACGCGGGTTCTTGTCGACGACATCCCCGGTCACCCGCTGTACAACGGCGGCCGCGTGGCCTTTGGCCCGGACGGCATGCTTTATGTCACCACCGGATGGACCGAGAACCGGGAGCGGCCGCAGGACATGCAGAGCTTGGCAGGCAAGGTCCTGAGGGTCACGCCGGAAGGCGACGTGCCTGCCGACAACCCGTTTCCGGGCTCGCCCGTCTATTCGCTGGGGCACCGCAATCCGCAGGGCCTTGCCTGGAACGACGACGGCGTGCTGTTCGTCGCCGAGCACGGGCAGTCCGGCCATGACGAGGTGAACCGCGTCGAGGCGGGCGGGAACTATGGCTGGCCGCTGATCCAAGGCGACGAGACGCGCGACGGGATGCATGCGCCGCTGGCGCATTCCGGGGGCACAACCTGGGCGCCGTCGGGCCTGGCCTGGGACGGTGAGAACCTGTTGCTGGCAGGACTTCGGGCGCAGGGTGTGCTTGCCGTGACCGAGGACGGGGAGGTGCGCGAAGCCTTCCACACCGGCGAACGGATACGCGACCTCGTTGTAACGCAAGACGGTATTCTTGCAATCACCACCAACCGCTCCCCGCGCGGCGACGGCGCCTCGCGCGACCGGCTCATCCGGCTCCTTCCGTAACTCGCAAGCGCATAATGCATGGACTTTATGAGCCAAGCACATATATCCGGAGGTGAACCTGCCATGATCATCGACAGAGAGATCAACGCTTCCGCCATGCTACGAGAAAACATCAACGACCTCATCGCGCTGGCCGCCGTTGCGGAGGAACGCAGCTTTACCAGGGCCGCGGCGCGTCTGAACGTATCGCAATCCGCGCTCAGCCACACGATCAAGGGGCTGGAAAAGCGGCTTGGCCTGCGCCTGCTGACGCGCACGACCCGTTCGGTTGCACCGACGATCGAGGGCGAGGATCTGCTGGCCACGCTGAATCCCTGCTTCGAGAAGATCGAATCGCGGCTTCAGGCGCTGAACGATGCGCAGGACCAGCCGACCGGTACGGTGCGGATCGTCGCGGTGGAATACGCGATCGAGTCCCTACTGTGGCCGAAGCTTTCCCCGGTGCTCAAGGCGCATCCGGCGGTCAAGGTCGAGTTCGTGGTGGATTACGGCTATTCGGATCTTGCGGAGTCGCAATGTGATGCCGGTGTGCGGTACGGCGAGCAGGTGAGCGAAGGCATGATCGCGATGCGGATCGGGCCGGACGAGCGGATGATCTGCGTCGGCGCCCCTGACTATTTCGAGTCCGCGGGTGTGCCCGAGACGCCGCAGGACCTGACAAGCCACCGCTGCATCAACCTGCGCCTGTCGACGCATGGCGCGCTCTACGCGTGGGAGTTCGAGGATGCTGACGGAAACGAGATCCGGGTGAAGGTGCAGGGGCAGGCTGTTTTCAACATGATCAACCCTGTCCTGCGTGCGGCCACGGACGGTCATGGTCTTGCGCTGGTGCCGGAACGCCTGGCGCAAAAGAAGCTCGATGCGGGCGATTTGCGCATCTGCCTAGGCGAGTATTCGCCGTATTTCCCTGGTTTCCATCTGTATTATCCCAGCCGACAGCGCCCATCCTCGGCGTTCCAGGTCGTTTTGGACGCGTTGCGTGAGCGCGCGTGAGAGCTCATGAGCCAAGCTCATGAGTGGCTTGGGGACGGGCGGCATTAACCTTTGTGCCGAAGCGACCAGATCATGGGGCAGTTACAACATGATCCGAAAGGTTTTCCCCATGAAGACGCATTTTGCCGCTTCCGCCATGTCCCTTCTCGCCGCATCCGCCTCGGCGCAGACACCGGCTGAAACACTTCCAGACGCGGTCGGCAGCGTGGCCCCCGCGCTGGAGGCCTATTCCCAGGACTCCCTCTTCGGCTCCGTGTGGCAGTCCGAAGACCTGTCCGTGCGCGACCGTTCCCTGATCACCCTCGCCGCCATGATGACCCGGCACGAAACGGAAGACCTGGGCGATTACGTCGCCCTCGCGCTTGATGCCGGTGTGACGCCCGCCGAGATTTCCGAGACGATCACGCATCTTGCGTTCTATTCCGGCTGGGGCAACGCCACCGCTGCCGCCGAGGCCGCCGCTCCGGTCTACGAGGAGCGCGGCGTGAGCGCCGAGGACCTGCCGGACGTCGATCCGGAGCTTCTGCCGCTGAACGAAGAGGCCGAAGCGTCCCGTCAGGAGCACGTTCAGGGCACGTATGGCGAAGTCAGCCAAGGCGTCGTGGACAACACCGAGCA
Source organism: Roseovarius sp. THAF9 (assembly GCF_009363715.1). NCBI lineage: Bacteria > Pseudomonadati > Pseudomonadota > Alphaproteobacteria > Rhodobacterales > Roseobacteraceae > Roseovarius > Roseovarius sp. THAF9. The sequence goes on along the minus strand of NZ_CP045404.1, from coordinate 2,423,067 downwards.
GCTGCTTTTCCTCGACCTGTGGCTGCGCCCGGCGCTGGAGCCGCGGGACCGCAGCCTCGTTACAGTTGCCGCGCTGATCGCCGCCGGTCAGCCCGAGCAAATGACCTTTCACCTGAACCGCGCCATGGACAACGGCCTGACGCAGGAGGAAGCGGGCGCGATGCTGTCGCATTTGGCTTTCTACACCGGCTGGCCGCGCGTTTTCTCGGCGATGCCGGTGGCCAAGGACGTGTTCGCGAACCGCTCTGACTGAGCCTTTGCCGGCGGGGACTGCCCCCGCCGGTTCATCAACAGGAGAACGGAATGAAGATCGGCATCATCGGAAGCGGGCTGATGGGATCGCAGCTTGGGCGGCTCTGGGCCGCCAGCGGGCATGGGGTCACGTTCTCGTATTCGCGCAGCGCGCAAAAGCTTGACCGGCTGGCGCGGGACGCAGGCGCTGCGCATGGCAGCGTGGCAGAGGCCGTGTCCGGGGCCGATGCGGTTCTGCTTGCCGTGCACTGGTCGCGCATCGGTGATGCACTGGACAAGGCAGGAAACCTGGACGGCGCGGTCGTGCTGAATTGCTGCGTGCCGCTCGATGACAGCAATACCGACCTTGTCGTCGGAACCACCACCTCGGGGGCCGAGGAACTGGCGGCGTTGCGGCCGCGCGCCCGGTGGGTGTCGTGCTTCAACACCGTGCCCTCGGAGGCCTTCGGACCGGTCTTTGACCGCAGGAACAATCCGCTGCGGCCGCAGGTTCTTACCTATGGCGACGACGAGGGCGCAAAGGAGGTCGCACGCGGCCTGATCCGCGATGCGGGCTTCGAGCCGCTGGAGGCCGGTGGTTTGCGCACCGCTCGCTTCGTCGAGCCCTTTGCCATGGTCACCGCCGAACTGGCCTATGGCCAGCCCGGCGGTCCGGCCCTGACCTACCGTTTCGAAAAACTGCGCGCTGCGCAGTGAAAGGAAAAGACATGAAGATCACCCGCTCCGGCAGCTCGCCGTCCAATCCGGGACCGGAAGACTATTTCACCGGCACCGTTCGCATCGACCCGCTGTTCCAGGCCGAGGAACCCGGCCGCACCAGCGGCGCGCATGTCACCTTCGAGCCCGGCGCCCGAACCGCCTGGCACACACACCCCGCAGGCCAGACGCTGATCGTCACGTTCGGCCGCGGGCGCGTTCAGCGCGACGGCGGACCGGTCGAAGAAATCAGCCAGGGCGACGTGGTCTGGTTTCCCGCCGGCGAAAAGCACTGGCACGGAGCCGATGCAGACACGGCGATGAGCCACATCGCCATCCAGGAAAGCATCGGCGGGACGCCGGTCACGTGGCTGGAGAAGGTTGCGGACGCCGATTACAACGGCTGATCCGGCGTCATATTCCGCCGAGCATGAAGCCCGACGCCGCCCTGCCACGAAACCGGGCGGCGAACCCGCGGCTCCGTGTCGGTCAACTCATGAGCCCGGTTCATCGGTGCTATCGCCTGCCGTAGCCTGTGCAGCTTCGGCGGTGGTGCTACGTGAACATCGATACGATTGAAAGACAGGTCAGGAAGGAAACTCATATGAGCCCGCCCCCCATCGAATTCGAACTCCGGCGCAGAACGCTGCTGGTTGGCACGGCTGCCGCCGCACTTGGAGCCGGTGTCGGCGGGAGCGTCGGCGCACAGACGGACAACGAAACCGCGCCGGCAGGCCCCGAGACGACCGACATCACCGTCACGGTCAACGGCACGCCGCAGGAGATGACCGTCGATAACCGCGTCACGCTGCTTGATGCCCTGCGTGAGCATCTGCACCTGACCGGCACCAAGAAGGGGTGTGATCACGGCCAGTGCGGGGCGTGCACATGCACCGTCAACGGCGCGCGGATAAATTCGTGCCTGAGCCTTGCCGTCATGCATGACGGTGACGAGGTGGAAACGATCGAGGGGCTCGGCACGCCCGATCAGATGGAGCCGATGCAAGCCGCCTTTGTCGAACACGACTGCTTTCAGTGTGGATATTGCACACCGGGCCAAATTTCGTCCGCCCGCAAGGTGATCGAGGAGATCCGCGCAGGCATTCCCAGCCACGTCACCGCCGACCTGACGGCCGAGATCGCCATGACCGACAGTGAGATCCGCGAGCGGATGTCCGGCAATATCTGCCGCTGCGGGGCCTATGCCAACATCCTCGCCGCCATCACCCAAGCCGCGGAGGAGCAGACATGAGAGCGTTTTCCTACGAAAAGCCGGCTGATGTCGCAGCCGCCGCCCGCGCAGCCGAAGCAGACGGCGCGAAGTTCATCGCGGGCGGGACGAACCTGCTGGACCTGATGAAGCTGGAGATCGAGACGCCGGCCCACCTGATCGACGTGAACGGTCTTGGACTGGACGAGATCACGGAGACCGAGGACGGCGGGTTGCGCATCGGCACGCTGGTGTCGAACACCGATCTGCTGGCCGACATGCGGATCCGGCGCGACTATCCGGTCCTGACGCGGGCGCTGGCCGCTGGCGCGTCGGGCCAGTTGCGCAACAAGGCGACAACCGGCGGGAACCTGCTGCAACGCACGCGCTGCCCGTATTTCTATGACACGGCGACGCCCTGCAACAAGCGCGCGCCCGGATCGGGGTGCGGTGCGCTGACCGAGGGCGCGTTTTCACGTCAGCTGGGAATCATCGGCACATCGGACGCTTGCATCGCAACCCATCCTTCCGACATGGCCGTCGCGATGCGCGTGTTGGATGCCACGGTCGAAACGGTGACCCCCACGGGCATGACGCGCCGTATCGCGCTGGAGGATCTCCACCTGCTGCCGGGCGACACGCCCGAGGTCGAAACGGCGCTTATGCCGGGTGAGCTGATCACCCATGTCACCCTTCCGGCGCCGATCGGCGGAACGCAGGCCTATCACAAGGCGCGTGACCGGGCCTCTTATGCCTTTGCGCTGGTGTCCGTGGCGCTAATCCGTCAGCCGGACGGCACGGGCCGCGTCGCGCTGGGCGGGGTCGCGCCGAAACCCTGGCGGTCAAACGCGGCCGATGCTGAACTGCCGAACGGTGCTCGCGCGGTGATGGCCAGCCTGCTGGAAGGTGCGCGCCCGACCGAAGAGAACGCCTTCAAGATCACCCTGGCAGAGCGGACGCTCGCCGCCATGCTGGCAGAGGAGTAACCCCATGCAGTTCACCGAACCCGCAGGACAGAACCTGTTCGACAATGCCCGCATCGTCGGCCGGCCCGCGCACCGCATCGACGGCCCGCTAAAGGTGACCGGCACCGCCCCTTACGCCCATGAACGGCATGACGTGGTGCCGGGCCAGCTCTATGGGTATCCGGTCGTCGCCGGCATCTCGCACGGGCGCATCACCGCCATAGACGCTGAAGCCGCGCGGAACGCGCCCGGTGTCCGGGGTGTCGTGACGACGCTCGAGATCGAGCCGCTGGGTATCTGGAATTACAACGTTGCGCGTCTTTTCGGCGGCGATATCATCGAACATTACCACCAGGCGATCGCCGTGGTCGTGGCAGAGAGTTTCGAGCAGGCGCGCGCCGCGGCCGCGCTGATCGAGGTCGATTACGAGGAGGGCGATCCGGCTGATTACGACCTGGACGCGGCCTTCGAGCGGCTGGAAGGCACGGGCGAGCCGGGCACGATGGTGGGCGACGTGGATGCCGCGTTCCGCGACGCTGCCGCAGTTGTCGACCAGATGTATCATACCCCGTCCGAGAGCCACCAGATGATGGAGCCTTTCGCCTCCATCGTCGACTGGTCGGATGGCGAGGAGATGACCGTCTGGACCTCGAACCAGATGATCGAGTGGAACCGGCAGGCGCTGGCGACCAATTTCGGAATCGAGCCGGACAGCATCCGGGTGGAAAGCCCCTATGTGGGCGGCGGCTTTGGCGGCAAACTCTGGCTCCGGGCGGACGCCGTGCTCGCGGCCCTCGGGTCGCGCGCGGTAGGAGCGCCGGTGCGGCTGGCGATGCCCCGACCGATGATGATGAACAATTCCACGCACCGCTCCGCGACCGTCCAGCGGATCCGGCTTGCCGCCAATGCCGACGGGCGGCTTCAGGGGATCTGGCACGAGGCGGCTTCGCATTCTCTGCCGGGGGGACGGGGCGAGAATGCCACGGCGCAGACGCCTTTCTTCTATGCGTCACCGGCCCTGCGCGTGCAGCACCATATCGTCGAGATGCCGCTGCCCGAAGCCTCGGACATGCGGGCCCCCGGCGAAGCCTCGGGGTTGATGGCGCTGGAAATCGCCATGGACGAGCTGGCCGAGTCGCTGGGCATGGACCCGGTGCAACTGCGCATCGTCAACGACACGCAGGTGAACCCGTCGAAGTCGGAACAGGCATTCTCGGATCGTAATTTCGTCGCGTGCCTGGAGCGGGGGGCGGAGGCCTTTGGCTGGTCGGAGCGCAACGAGATGCCGGGCGGCCGTCGCGAGGGTCAGTGGCTGATCGGGTACGGCATGGCCGGCGCTTATCGCGGCGCGCCCACGCTGGCCTCGGGCGCGACGGTGCGGTTGTCCGGCGGACAGTTGGTGATCGAGACCGACATGACCGACATCGGCACCGGCTCCTACACCATCCTGGCGCAGACCGCGGCAGAGTGCCTTGGCCTGCCGCTCGACGCGGTCGAGGTTCGGCTGGCCAACAGCGCCTATCCGGTTTCCTCCGGCTCCGGCGGTCAGTTCGGGGCGGCAAGTTCGACAGCCGGTGTCTATGCGGCTTGCATCGGGCTGCGCCAGCAGATCGCCGAGCGGCTGGGGCTGGACACCCCCGAGTTCCGCGAGGGCCGCGTGACGGACGGCGACACCGACATGGCGCTGGCCGATCTCGAGGGCGAGCTTGAGGCGACGGACACGATGGAATGGGGCGCGTTCAAGCAGGACTATGTCCTTGCCACGTTCGGTGCCCATTTCGTCGAGGTGGGCGTGCATGTCGGCACCGGCGAGATCCGAATGCGCCGAATGCTGGCAGTCGCGGATGCGGGGCGGATCCTGAACCCCATCACCGCCCGCAGCCAGGTCATCGGCGGCATGACCATGGGTGTCGGCGCGGCGCTGTCCGAAGAGATGGCGCTGGACACCGGGCGCGGGTTCTTCGCCAATCACGACCTCGCCGGGTACGAGGTCGCGGTCCACGCGGACATCCCCGATCAGGAGGTCATCTTCCTCGACACGCTCGACGCGATCTCGACGCCGCTGAAGGCCAAGGGCGTGGGCGAACTTGGTATCTGCGGCGTCGCTGCCGCCGTGGCCAATGCCGTCTACAACGCCACGGGCGTCCGCGTCCGCGACTATCCGGTCACGCTGGACAAGTTCATCGACCAGTTGCCCACGGTCTAAATTCAAAGGGCGGACCCGGTGTCCGCCCCTTGCATCCATCAGGCCCTTGCGGCCTTGATCCTCGCCCCCTGCCGCGTGTCGCAGCAGGGGGTATTCCGTTTACATTTTGCGGCCGTAGACCGGGAAGATGCTCGCGTCGCCGTAATCCTCGATGGGCTTCGCGTTCTTCAGGGTTTCCATGTCGGCGTCCGAAATCGCGAAGTCCAGATCGGCGTTGTTCCGCATGTGATCGGGGTTCGCCGTTTTCGGCAGCGGCAGCAGGCCAAGTTGCAGCAGGTAACGGATGCAGAGCTGCGGGACGGTGACACGGTACTTGCCGGCCATTTCGCCGATCTCGGCGTTGTCGAGAATCTGGCCGTGGCCGACAGGCGAGTAGGCCTCTACCACGAGCCCTTTGGAACGGGTGTGGTCGATCAGGTCGAAGGGCGTGTTGCTGACATGCGCGAGGATCTGGTTCAGCATCGGTTTCACCGTGGCGTTGTCGAGCAGGTTGTCGAGGTCCTCTTTCTGGAAGTTCGACACGCCGATGGCGCACAGCTTGCCCGCCTCATACGCCTCTTCCAGCGCCTTCCACGCCGCAAGGTTGCCTTCGAAATAGCGGTCGGACCCGCCGAAATCTTCCCATGGCTGGGGGCTGTGGATGATCATCATGTCGATATAATCGAGCCCCATCGTCTTCAGCGAGCTGTCGACCGAGGACTTGGCAGTCTCAAAGTCCTTGATGCCGGCATCCAGCTTGGTCACCACGAAGAGTTCCTCGCGAGGCACGGAGGCGTTGCGGATGCCGTCGCCCACGCCGCGTTCGTTGCCATAGGCCTGGGCGGTGTCGATGTGGCGGTAGCCGATCTCGACGGCGGCGTTCACCGCATCGGCAGCCTTGTCGTCGTCGATGAACCAGGTGCCAAGGCCCAGCTTTGGGATCTCGACGCCGTTGGGCAGGGTGTAGGTGCTTTGTAGGATCATGTTGGGTTTCCTTTCTTCATAGTGTCGGCCCGCTCGCTCAATCCAGACCGGACCGTCCGTTAGGTTGTCGGACGGAAGGGCCGCCGTTTCTCAGTCAGTCGAGTTGGCGGCAACGCCCTGCGTCGTGGCGGTTGCGGAAAGAAGTGCGAGGCCGTCAAGCGGCGCGGCGGTCGGTGCATGTCTCATGCAGAATCTCCTCGACAGAAGGGAACGGAAATTCGCTCCGTTACGAGACAGGACATCGTGTTCCCCGGGGCGGAATGGAATAAGCTTCTGGTGCACGTCACACATGAGCGGATTTCATAAATGATGCGGCTGCGCTGTCGCCAATCAACGGCGCTCGAACCGTGGCGGCCCGCAGGCGTCTGCGTTCTCCTTTGCCAGAGGGATAAATGGTCAAGGGAGCGGCTCAAATCCGTGACATGGCCAATGGAAGCAGAATTTTCGATTGCGCCCCCGACCAGGCGCGCCCCGCTGCAAGAGCGATCTCGGCTGAGCACGCCGCGGTCATTTTAGGCTCGATGCTGACGTCAGACACGACAGCGCAATATCCCGCCGAGAACACGTGTGTCTATGTAGCCAAAATTGGCTCGGACTCCGCCAACTACGGATCCGAACTTGTATGAATCGATCAGATCGGCCATTTCATTTTTGATCCAGATTATGATTTCCCAACGAGGGACATTGCCTCCGCAGAGATGCGCTCGGCCGTGATGGCGAAATGCGCATAGAGCGTGTCGGCCTTATCAGACGCACCGAACCCCGTCATGCCGACGAAGGAATCCGTGGGCCGCAGCCATCGTTGCCAGCCGAAGAGCATCGCGGCCTCGACGCCAATCCGAGGCCCATCGCCCAGTACGGCATCGCGATAGTCCCGTGCCTGCGCCTCGAAGAGTTCCCAGCAGGGCATGGAGACCACGGCGGCGGCGACTCCCTGCTCGGCCAGTGCGGCGCGGGCTTGCAGCGCGAGGCCCACCTCGGTGCCGGTGGCCAGAAGCGTGACGTCGCGAGGGCCGTCAGCCTCCTGCAACACGTAGGCGCCGCGTGCGCTGAGGTTTTCGCCGGGCATACGGTGGCCCTGTTCGGCTGGTTGCTTGGAGAGTGCAAAGAGGCTGGGACCATCGGTCGTGCGCAGGGCGATATCCCACGCTTCGGCGGTTTCCACCGCATCGGCCGGGCGGAAGACGCGCATGTTGGGCATGGCGCGGAAGCTGGCGAGGATCTCCACCGGCTGGTGCGTCGGCCCGTTGCTGCCCACGCCGATGCTGTCGTGGCTGAAAACGAATAGCGCCGGCAAGCCCATGACCGCGGCCATGCGCATCGCCGGACGCTCGTAATCGGCGAAGGCAAGGTAGGTGACGTTGACGGCGCGCAACCCGCCGTGTGCGGCGATCCCGTTGCACATCGCTCCCATCAGATGCTCGCGCACGCCGCAATGGACGTAAGAGCCTGATCTGTCTCGAGCGGTGAAGGCGTGGCGGTGCCGTTTATGGTTGGTCGGCGCCTCCAGGTCGGCGCAAAGCACCATGGTTTCCGGCACCGGTGCGGCCAGCGCGTCGCAGGTGTCGCCCGAGGAGGTGATCGTGGGGCGGGCGGTGCTGTCCGCCGCTTGTGCCGAGGTTATCTTTTGCACCACGTCAGACCAGTCCGCGGGCAGCGTCCCGGTGATCCAGCGGTCGAACTCGGCCTGCTCTGGGTGGGCCATCAGGCGGGTCTGCCACGCGCTGAGGGCCTCGGCGCCGCGCGCCATGGCGGCGTCCCAATCCGCGCGGACAGTCTCGGGGACGTGGAAGGGCGGATGATCCCAGCCGAGCGTTTCGCGAGCCTCGGTGGCGTCGGACGGCAGAAGCGGCGCGCTATGCCCGCCGCGCTGACCCTGAAGGCGCGGGATGCCCCGGGCGATGATCGTGCGGCAAGCGATCATGGACGGGCGCGGATCGGCCTTGGCCGCGTCCATCGCGCTCGAGATCGCTTCGATATCATGCCCGTTCACCTCTTCGACATGCCAGCTTGCGGCGCGGAAGCGAGCCGGAACATCCTCGCTGATCGACAGCTCGGTGTCGCCGTCATCAGTGATGTGGTTATCGTCCCATAGGAAGGTGAGCTTGCCCAGTTGCAAATGCCCGGCGAGCGAGATCGCTTCCTGGCCCATGCCCTCCTGAAAGCAGCCATCGCCGACAAAGGCCCAAGTGCGGTGATCCACGACCTCCGGCCCGAAGCGGGCGGCCAGCCGTGCCTCAGCAACGGCCATGCCCACGGCGCTGGCGATGCCCTGGCCCAGTAGACCGGTAGTGATCTCGATCCCGGCCTCCTGCTCGATCTCGGGATGGCCGGCGCAGACCGAGCCAAGGCGGCGGAAGGTCTTGAGCGCGTCAGTGGTGACATGCGCGTATCCCGCGAGGTGCAGCAGCGTATAGAGCAGCATTGATCCGTGGCCGTTCGACAGCACCACGCGGTCGCGGTCTGGCCAGAGCGGGTTGGCGGGGTCGACCTTTAGGTGGCGAGCGTAGAGCGTGGCGGCGATTTCGGCCATGCCGAGGGGCACGCCCTGATGGCCTTCGCCCGCGTTCAGGATCGAGTCGAGGGCGAGAAAACGTATGGCGTTCGCCATGGATTGGATATCGGTCATGGATCTGGTCCCGGTCAGAGGATCGCGCGGATCCGGTGGATCGCGTCGAGGATGTTGTCGGTGGAATTGGCGTAGGAGAGGCGCAGGAATCCCTCGCCATGCTGGCCGAAGGCGGTGCCAGCGATTGTGGCGACGCCCGCCTCGGTCAGGATACGGTCTTGTGCGGCGCGGGATGTAAGGCCGGTGCCGGTGATATTGGGAAAGGCATAAAAGGCCCCGGCGGGATCGGCGCAGCGCACGCCCGGCAGGTCATTCAAGGCCTTGACGATCACCCGGCGGCGTTGGTCGAAGCGCGTCATCATCTCCTGCACCGCGTCCTGCGAGCCGGTGAGCGCTGCGAGCCCGGCATATTGCGCCGACGCGTTGACGCATGAATGATCGTTGATCGCCAGTCGTGTTGCGCCCTCGACCGCCCTATCGGGCCAGACCGCGTAGCCCAGCCGCCAGCCAGTCATCGCATAGGTCTTGGACCAGCCGTCAAGCACGATCAGGCGGTCACGGATTTCGGGATATTGAAGGAGCGAGACATGCTCGCGCCCTTCATAGAGCATCTGGCTGTAGATCTCGTCCGAAAGAACGGCAACGTGTGGATGATCGGCGAGACCGGCCACCAGCGCGTCGATCTCGGCGCGCGGCGTCACGCCGCCGGTCGGATTCGCGGGGCTGTTGATGATGATAAGCTGCGTGCGCGGGGTGATCTTGGCCAGCAACGACTCGGCGGAAAAGGCAAAGCCGGTATCCTCGGACAGGGGCAGCGGCACCGCCGTGGCACCCGAGTAGCGGATCACGCTTTCGTAGATCGGAAAGCCGGGATCGGGATAGAGAATCTCTGTTCCCGGCTGCCCGAACATCATCACGGCGAAGAACATGGTGGGCTTGCCGCCGGGCACGATGACGACGTTGTCCGGATTTACCTCGACCCCATGGCGGCGGTGCAGGTCGGCGGCGACGGCCTCGCGCAGGACCGGGATGCCGTTGGCGGGGGTGTAGCCATGATGCCCGTCGCGCAGTGCCTTGATCCCGGCCTCGACCACGTGGGGCGGCGTCTGGAAATCCGGCTGGCCGATGCCGAGGTTGATGATATCGCGGCCCTCGGCAGCCAAGGCTCCGGCGCGGGCCAAGACGGTAAAGGCCGATTCGGTGCCCAGCCGCGACTGGCGGTCGGCGAAAATCATCTGCGACACTGGGTGTCCTCCCGTTGCGATACCGCCAAGGGCGCGAAAAGGCGCGCGTGCGGAGTCTTTGCTGTCCTAACGCAGGTCGCGACGGGATGTTGTTAAGTTTTGCTAACAAGGTATTGCAATTTTCGTACAATCCATGGCGGTTCCGCGCTGTTAGGGTCCTGCCGAGGGTCAGCAGACCGGGAGGACATCATGACTGCACAACCACGCGCCACTGCGCTTTCCAACATGTCGTTGGAGTTGCGGGCCTGGAACATCCGCCGCAAGTCGCTCCTGATGGGAGAAGTGCAGGGTCAGGGCTATATCGGCCAGGCTCTAGGCATCGCCGACGTGCTGGCGACCTCGTATTTTCACGCGCTTGAATACCGTCCCGAAGACCCCGAATGGGAAGGCCGCGACCGTTTCCTGCTGTCGATTGGCCACTACGCCATTGCGCTCTATGCCGCGTTGATGGAGGCCGGGGTCCTGCCCGAGAACGAGCTGGAGACCTATGGTATGGACGATTCGCGCATGCCGATGTCAGGCATGGCGTCCTACACGCCGGGGATGGAGATTACGGGCGGCTCGCTCGGCCACGGGCTGGGCATCGCCGTGGGCATGGCGCTGGGTCTCAAGCGCAAGAAGAACCCGGCCTTCGTCTATAACCTGATGTCGGATGGCGAACTGGGCGAGGGATCGACCTGGGAAGCGGTGATGTCGGCTACGCAATGGGGGCTCGACAACCTCATCTGCATCGTCGACTTCAACAACCAACAGGCCGATGGGCACACCCGCGACGCGCTGGCCGTGGGCGACGAGGCCCCCAAGTGGGAGGCGTTCGGCTGGCACGCGCAGGAGGTGGACGGCAACGACCTCGATGCGCTGGTCGCGGCGTTCGACACCGCGCGCGAACTCAAGCAGCCCAAGCCGCGCGTCATCATCTGCAACACCACCATGTGCAAGGGCGTCAATTTCCTGGAAGCCCGCGAAAGCAACCACTTCGTTCGGGTCGAGGCCGATGAATGGTCCAAAGCGCTCACCGTTCTGGAAGAAGGAAAGCCGCAATGACGCTCGCCTCCATGGCCCGCAAATACGAGCCCCGCAAGGTCCCGGACACAAAGGTCGCGACCACCGCGATGATCGCGTCGTTGGCAGCCGAAGGCTACGACACCACGCCTGCGCCCTTCGGTCATGCGCTGGTCGATCTGGCCAAGCGCGACGAGCGCATCGTCGGTCTTTCGGCGGATCTGTCGAAATACACCGACCTACACATCTTTGCCAACGCGATGCCCGAGCGGTTCTACCAGATGGGCATGGCCGAGCAGGTGCTCTTTTCCGCTGCTGCCGGTCTGGCGCGCGAGGGGTTCATTCCCTTCGCCACCACCTATGCCGTCTTCGCCTCGCGCCGGGCCTATGACTTTATCGCGATGGCGATTGCCGAGGAAAACCTGCCGGTCAAGATCGCCTGCGCGCTTCCGGGACTGACCACGGGCTATGGCCCGAGCCATCAGGCGACCGAGGACCTGGCGATTTTCCGGGGCCTGCCCAACATGGTGCTGATCGACCCCTGCGATGCCGACGACGTGGCCGGGATGGTGCCCGCGATGGTAGCGCATGACGGGCCGGTCTATGCGCGCCTCTTGCGCGGCAAGGTGCCGTCGGTGCTGACCCGGCACAAGCCGGACTACAAGTTCGAACTGGGAAAGGCGCAGATGATCCGCGAGGGTCGCGACGTGCTGGTTGTATCCACGGGCATCATGACCATGCGCGCGCTGGATGCGGCCGAGAAGCTGGCCGCCGACAATGTCGATGTGGGCGTGCTGCACGTGCCGACGATCAAGCCGCTCGATGTCGACACCATCGTGGCCGAGGCCGCGCGTGGAGGGCGCCTGGTGGTCAGTGCCGAGAACCACACGGTCAATGGCGGTCTGGGCGAAGCCGTGGCGCGCACTCTGCTGACCGCTGGCGTGACGCCGAGCTTCCGCATGATCGGCCTGCCGGATGAGTTTCTGGAGGCCGGTGCGCTGCCGACGCTGCACGACATGTACGGGCTGTCGGTGGAGGCCGTGGCCAACCAGATCAAGGGCTGGCTTTAACCGGTCGCCCCGCCGCGGCGGGCAAAAGACAACACTTCGGAGGAGACAGGGGCTATGGGCCTTTTGGACGGAAAAATTGCGATCATCACCGGCGCGGCGAGCCCGCGCGGCCTGGGCAAGGCCACGGCGCAGCTCTTTGCCGAGCATGGCGCAACGGTTGTGGTGATGGACCTGGACGAGGCGCAGGCCAAGGCCGCGGCGAGCGACGTGCCGGGTAAGGGCCATATCGGTGTTGCCGGAAACGTGGTCGATCCTGAGGCCTGCAAAGCCGTGGCGCAGGCCACGCTGGAAGCCTTCGGGCGGATCGACATCCTTGTGAACAACGCCGGGATCACCCAGCCGCTCAAGCTGATGGAGATCGGCCCGGACAACTACGACGCCGTGACGGACGTGAACCTGCGCGGCACGCTCTACATGAGCCAGGCCGTCATCCCGACCATGCGGGCACAGAAAGCGGGCTCGATCGTCAATATGTCTTCCGTCTCCGCTCAGCGTGGTGGCGGCATCTTTGGCGGCCCGCACTACTCGGCGGCCAAGGCGGGCGTTCTGGGTCTGACCAAGGCGATGGCACGCGAACTGGCGCCCGACAACGTGCGCGCGAACGCGATCTGCCCGGGCTTCATCGCAACCGACATCACCGCTGGCAAGCTGACGCCCGAGATGCGCCAGATGGTGCTCGACGGCATCCCCATGGGCCGCGCCGGCGAGGCGTCGGACGTGGCGGGCTGCGCGCTGTTCCTGGCGTCCGAGCTGTCGGCCTACTGCACCGGTACCGAAGTCGATGTGAATGGGGGATCGCTCATTCACTGATCCACCACTCCCCGTTGAGGAGCGGGGGCACTTTCTGCAGTCTTCGAAAAGGGAGGAATCACCATGAAGACCAAGCTCCTGGCCATTCTGGCCGCAACCACAGCTATCGCCACAACCGCGCAGGCGGAAGAAGTGATCTTCGCCCACGGCGCGAACCCGGGTAATCCGCGTTACGTCGCCGCCGAGAAATGGGCCGAAGTGTTCGCCGAATGCACCGGCGGCAACCATTCGGTCAACGTGGCACCCTCGGCGATGATGGGCAATGACGTTGAGATGCTGACCTCGGCCACGGCTGGCGTCATACAGATCTCGGCCAACAGCCAAGGTGCCATGAGCCAGATCGTGCCGGAAATCGGTCTTCTGGGCCTGCCGTTCCTCTTCGAGGATCTGCCCGCAGCTTGGAAGGTGCTTGATGGCGAAGTGGGCGAAATGCTGGACGCCCGCGCACAGGACTCGGGCCTCAAGATCCTTGGCTTCTGGGACAATGGCATTCGCAACATCACCCATGTTTCCAAGAACGTGTCGGAGCCTTCGGACCTTGCCGGCATGAAAATCCGCACGCCTCCGGACCAGATGACCGTCGACATCTTCGAGGCGCTCGGCGCCGCACCCGCGCCGCTGGCATGGTCGGAACTGCCGACGGCACTTCAGTCGGGCGTGTTTGACGGGCAGGAAAACCCGCTGACAAACATCTACTCGGCCAAGCTGCACGAGATCACCCCCTACGTGACCATGACCGGCCACAAATACGAGTCGACCCCGGTCGTCGCCGGCCTTGCCTGGTGGTCAGGCCTTGATGAAGAGACCCAAACCTGCGCGATCGAGGCCACTGCCGAGGCGGGCGAACTGCAGCGGGAAATGTCGCAAGAGGGCGACCAGACCCTCAAGCCCAAAATGGAAGAGGAAGGCGCGACATTCGCCGACGCGAACCGCGATGCCTACATCGAAGCGACGGCATCTGTCTACGACAAGTACGCTGCCGACTTCCCTGAACTCGTCGCGGCTCTGAAAGAAGCAGCGGGTCAGTAATGAGCACGGGGGGCTCCAAGAAGCCTTCGCACGAAGTCGGGAAAGGGCGTGCACGCCCTTTCCCGCGCGCCGTGCTGGGTGTGGTCTCGGCCTTCGAATGGAGCGGCAAGATCATCGCGGTTGCCACGCTGGCCGTGATGTTCTTCGCGCTCTTCACGAATGTCGTGCTGCGCTATGCTTTCGGATCGGGCATCCCCTGGGCCTATGAAATCCACGCCGTCCTGCTACCGTGGCTGGTAGCGGGCGGCATCGTGATCGCCGCCGCGCAAGGGCGCAATATCGCGATCGCGCTACTGCCCAACATGCTGAACCAGCGGAGTCGACTGGCGCTGCTTTTGCTGGTCAACGTGCTGGTCGTCGTCATTTCGGTCAGTGTCCTGTGGTCCAGCCAACCCATTCTCAAAGCCTCGCAGTTCCAGCGATTGTCCACCTTGGGCATCAAGCAGATCTGGGGCTACTCCAGCCTGGTCTATGCATTCGGCGCGATGAGCGTAATCGGCGTGTTGCACGCCGCTCAGCTGTTGATCGAAGGCGCGCCAAGGCAGGACGACCCGGCCAACAAGAGCCTGAGCTGAGGAGCGCATGTCATGTCCGCAACGATGATCTGGGTCTTCATGATCTGCCTCGCCATCTCGGTGCCTGTGGCGCATGCGATGCTGGGCGGTGTGGCCGCGGCTCTCTGGCTTGATGGCAAGCCGATGGCGGTGATCGCACAGCGGCTCTATACGCCGACGCAGAGCTTTCCGATGCTGGCGATTCCGTTCTTCATCCTTGCGGGCAACCTGATGATGTCGGGCCGGTTCGGTGTCTACCTGGTCAATATCGCGCGGCTTCTTGTCGGGCATTTCAAAGGCGGACTGGGCCAGGTTTCGATCATCGGCTCTGTCATGTTCGGCGGCGTGTCGGGGTCTGCCGTGGCGGATGCCTCGGCGCTGGGTAATGCGCTCATCCCGGTGCAAAAGCAGCAGGGCTTTCCGGGCGGCTTCGCGGCGGCGGTCAACTCGGCTTCCTCGACGGTTTCGGTCCTTATTCCGCCGTCGATCCCGCTTATCCTTTACGGGCTCGTCTCGAACACCTCGATTGTAGATCTCTTCATCGCGGGAATTCTGCCGGGTCTTATGCTTGGCATCGGCATGTTCCTGACCGTGTGGCTGGTGGCAAAACGCAAGGACCTGCCGCGTTCGCCGCTCGAAGGTGGGTTCAAGGCGTTCAAGAGCCAGATCTTCGCCGCGATACCCGCGCTTTTAATGCCGGTATTCGTCATCGGCACGCTGCGCTTCGGCGTGGCCACGCCGACCGAGGTGAGCGTCATGGCTGTGGGCTATGCCTTTGCCGTCAGCGGTCTGGTCTATCGCGACCTGAGCTGGAAGGGCATATGGGATGCGCTGACCAACACAGCGATGATGACCGGCGCTGTGATGATCATAATCATGGCCTCGTCAACCATCCAGTGGGTGCTGACCGCCGAGCGCGTGCCGCAGGACCTTGCTGTTTGGGTGGCAGAGACAATCCGCGAGCCGTGGATGGTAATCCTGGCGCTCAACCTCGTGATGCTTGTCGTCGGAGCTTTTCTCGATCTTCCGGCGGCGGTGCTGCTCCTCGGGCCACTCTTTGTCACCATCGGGCAGGCAATCGGGCTCGACCCAGTGCAGCTGGGGCTGATGATGGTCGTCAACCTCTCGATCGGGCTTTATACGCCGCCCGTGGGCACGACGCTTTTCATATCGTCAGCCATTGCCCGGGTCGGGATCGGCGAGGTGGTAAAGGCGCTGGTGCCCTTCTACCTCGTGGCGTTGGCGGTGCTGATGGCGATCTCCTTTATTCCCGCACTGACCATATATTAAAGCGCACTCAGAGCGCCGTGGGGTGAACCTCGGCCATTTCCGACAGCTCCGCCACCTGGAAGGTGCATCCGAGGCCTTCGAGGATCCGGCGTGTGCGCACCTCATGGGCGCGGGCCTCGTCGGTCAGCCAATGGGCGAAGCGGTTGACGATCCGACGATTGAGATGTCGGGGCGGGCAGACCACCCAGTAGGCCGGAAAGTCGATCACCGGGCAGGACGCCGCGAAGGGCACGAGCTCGCCACGCTCCAGCTCGCCCGCGCAGAGGACGGCGCTATCCAGTGCCACCCCGCCGCCCTGCTTGGCCATCTCGATCGACATGGACGAGCGATCGAAGCGGAAGGGATAGACCACGTCCGGCACTTCGGTGCGCATAGCCGCCAGCCAGAAATCCCAGCGATAAAGCGTTTTGACGCTGTCGATCAGTCGCGCCTCGCGCAAGCGCGTGGGCAATTCGTGACCGGTCCCGCTCAGCCGATCGAGATAGTCGGGGCTGCACATCGGCAGCGCGAGATCGTTCATCACCGGCTCGACGGTCAATCCCGCCCAGCTTCCGATGCCATAGCGCAAGTCAAGGTCCACCGCCTCGGTCTCGAAGGCGGTGAAATCGGGGGTGGCGTCGATCCGGATGTTCCAATCCGTGTTTCGATTGGCGAAATCGGCGATGCGCGGCCCAAGCCAGCGCACCCCGAAACTGGGGCTGACCCGGATCGTGAGGCTGCGCATGTCGCGTTGCCGACCGATGGCGCTGCGTGCGTTACGTAGCGCGCCGAAAGCCTGCGTGGTCGTTTGGAAGAGACGGTCGCCATCAAGGGTCAGGATCAGACGCCGCTTCTCACGTCGGAAAAGCTTCACGCCGAACTGCGCTTCGAGCGCGCCGATCTGCTGGCTCACAGCCGAGGGCGACACGCCGAGCTCCTGCGCCGCCTTGGTGACGGTCCCAAGGCGGGCAACAGCTTCGAAATATTCGGTCGCTTTGAGGTTGATATCGCGCATATGTTCATGCTTACAGCGTGACACCTTCAATTGCTATCGCGACGACGGTGCAGTGAAGTGTGCCCACAGGAAACGAAAAACGTCAAAATCGCATCCCAAACTTATTGGGGCGACAACAAACGGCGCAAAGTTTTACGCTCACAAATCATTTGGAGCGAAGTTCCTTTGTGAATGTCAGCTTTCGGCGGTTAAACTTGTCTATCTGGTATCCACAGCGAACTTCCGATTCCCTGAAGGTTTTTCGATGCGGGCCGGGGCGCAACATTTCCTTTCCGCGAGGCGTGCGGCCCGCGTTGACAAACCTCGGAAGGAGGAAGCCGCGGGGGCTGGTTGTGGTTTATGGGGAAAGAGTGCTGGCGGATGAGGCTGACTTAGCCACGAGTGGGCGGTCGACTGTGTTTGAAGCGCTTGCCGCAGTCATTTTTCGGCACCTGGATCGTGAGCATTCCATAGATCGAGCGCTGACGATGCAATTAAGACCATCAATTTGGATGATGACTGCAAGCGATTTGGACCGATCAGCCGAAGACGGTCGGAGCGTATCGAAGTGAGTGTTAACGCAGTTGATCATGCGGCTTGCTCCCGTGGTGGCGCGCGTGACTGTGGTATCTGACCGTGCCGGAAGATCTCGATGATGCGCATGTCGCCGCCGCAGCAGGGGCATGGCTCGCGCAAAGTAAGAGGGATGATATCGGGATCTGGCTCAGGTTCAGAGGTTTGTTCGGCGAGTTGGACGCCCAGTATGGCTCGGATTTTGGTGATGTTTGTTTTGCGCGCCGCACTGGCCAACAGGCCGTAGTGCCGGATGCGATGGAACCCGTCCGGGAGAACATGCATCAGGAAGCGGCGGATGAACTCGGGCGTTGCCAAACGCATGACCTTTTGACGGTCACCACGTTTGATACGATAGTCCTTCCAGCGGAACGCGACGGTATCGGCATCCGCACTGACCAGTCGATGGTTCGAGATCGCGACCCGGTGGGTGTAACGGCTCAGGTAGGCCAGCACAGCCTCAGGCCCGCCGAACGGAGGTTTGGCATAGACCACCCAGTCGGTTTTGCGGAGCGGGGCAAGCCACTTCGCGAAGGCATCCGCTTGCGCCAGGTAGGCGAGATCGCCAAAGAAGAAAGTGAGTTGGCCAGCGCGGTGCAACTCGAGAATGCCATCCAGGAACAGGCGCGCCAAAACGCGCACATGCAGGAAGAACCCTGGCGTGCAGGCCACCCATCTGGCACCGTCCGGTGACAAGCCACCGCCTGGGACAATCATGTGGATGTGCGGATGGTGCGTCAGTGCAGAGCCCCAGGTGTGAAGAACGCTGGTCATGCCGACCTTCGCCCCAAGGCGCTCGGGATCAGAGGCAATTGTCATCACCGTTTCTGCCGACGCGCGGAACAACAGGCTGTAGACCGCCTTTGGGTTCCAGTACGCGATGCGGGCGATCTCTGCGGGCAACGTGAAGACGACGTGGAAGTACTCGACCGGCAGCAAATCTTCAGCGCGCGCTTCCATCCAGTCCCGCGCGGCGGGGCCCTGGCACTTGGGACAATGCCGGTTCTTGCAGCTGTTATACGCGATGTGATGGTGGCCGCATTTTGCGCAACCTGCCACATGCCCGCCGAGAGCTTCTGTTCGGCAGGCTTCAATCGCCGACATCACCTTGAGTTGGCCGAGACTGATGTGACCTGCATTAGCCCTTCTATATGCGGGACCATAGCTCCGGAAGATATCAGCGATCTCTAACCGCGGGCGCGGCAACCGCCGGGGCCGCTACTCAAGTCCCCGCCTGACGGTATGATCCTGGAGCTTTTCCAGCATCTCGTAGGGGCTGACCGTGCCGCGAATGGTCTTGGTCGCGACATGCGTGTAGCGCGCCGTCGTGCTGAGCTTGGAATGTCCCAAAAGCACCTGGATCACCCGGACATCCGTTCCCGCCTCGAGCAGATGCGTAGCAAAGCTATGCCGTAAGGTATGCAGCGTCGCCGGCTTGTTGATCCCAGCCATGTGCTTGGCGGACGTGAACGCACGGTTCAGTTGGCGCGGCGACAGAGCCATGATCTTTGGCTTGCCCGGAAACAGCCATCCCTCTGGCCGAGCTTCCCGCCAGTAATCGCGGAGCAAGTCAAGTAGGGCGGGAGACAGCATCGCTTTGCGATCCTTGTCATTCTTGCCCTCGTCGACATGGATCAGCATCCGGTCGCTGTCGATATCCGAGACCTTGAGATTGCAGACCTCGGATGCGCGCAAGCCAGCGCCATAGCTGATCCCCAAGGCCGCGCGATACTTCAGCCCCGGCCCCGGAACCGCCGCCAATAGGTCGCCAACCTCCTCGACGCTCAAGACAACCGGCAGCTTCTTCGCCTTGCGCCGGAACTGCATGTACCGCTTCATCTCTTCACGCCCGCAGGTCATGCCGAAGAAGAACCGCAGCGATACGATCCTCGCGTTGAACACCCCAGTCGAGACGCCAGTATCTGTCATATGGAGCTGATACGCGCGAAGCTCGTCCGGCGTCGCGGTGTCCGGTGAGCGCCCGATGAACTCTGCAAAGTACCGGACCGCCCTGATATGGCCTTGCTGGGTCTTCGGTGACATTCCACGAATGCGCATGTCCTCGATCATCCGCTCGCGCAGCGGTGTGGTCTTCTCCTCCTTCATGAGATCCTCCTGTCATCAGATTGAGAAACCTCAATCGTCAGTCAGGTCAGCGAGATCGCAAAATTCGCGCCGTGAGGGGCGGCTCATAGCGCCAGCCAAAAGCGCCATTGCCGCGATAGCGGCTTCGTCCGTCCGCCCTTCCAACACTCAGGTCCAAAGCTTCTCGAACTCTCGCTCTGCTTCGGTCGCTCTTTGGTCCAGTATTCTGGCAACCGTCTTTAAGCGTACAAGTTTGACCGACTTTTGTTTGCCGTCGGGAGTGAAGTAGGGAAGGGGTATATCTCCGGCGTCGATTTTCTCCTTCATAGTCTTCTCCGTGTGCCCCCAAAGGGTTCCTGCCTCTTGAAGAGAAATGAAAGGCAGGAAATTGAAGTGTTTCAGGAGCAATTCCAAGGTATCCATCTGAGCCTCCGTTTTCAGGGTGCTCAGGAAGTGGGTTCATTCTGTCCAGCCGAGGAAGCAGAAGTTTCCGGCATCATCGGAATACTATGTTTGCACTCCCTCTGGTTGCCCAATGGCTCCATTGCCATCCAGCGAATTTGTCGCCTTCTTTTTCGACATGTTCGTAGCGATAGAGGCATCCACCGTTCTTGTGTCCTGAATGCTTGGCGACGAAGGCTGCGGGCATTCCCATTTCGAAGAGCCTGGTGATGCCTTCATGCCGAAGGTCGTGGAACCGGAGATCTCGGATATTGAGCCGGACGCGATGACGACGCCATGCTGCTCCGACGGACCGCGCGTTAAACGGGAATATGAAGTCTCCTTCGCGGGGCATCGACAGGATGACGGCAAGCGCTTCGTCGGTCAGATTGCACCATACATCATTGCCTTTCTTCTTCCTCGGATGCTTCATGTCTCGGACAAGGATTTTCTTCTGCTCGATACGCAGGTCTTCCCACCGGAGGCGGCATATTTCTCCGAGACGCCGGCAACTGAAGATCGCGAAGACGATAATTTTTGCGAGAGGGATTTTCTGTCGCTTGTTCCCGCACGCAGCCCCAAGAATTTTATCTAACTCGTCCATGGTGGGCCGACGATTCCGCTCCTCTGAGCGAGCGAGTATCTCGTCTTCCCACATATGTTCCATCGCCTCTTTTAGGGCGGCAACAGGAACGATGAAATTGCGCCTGGACGCCCAGTAGAGCGTGTTCACGAGAATTGAAAGGTACCCGGCTACCGTTTGAGGTTGCCGATCTTCTGCCAGCATGTCGTCTGCGAGGTCGGTTAGGCTTTCCAACGACAGCTCGGTCAACTTCTTCTTTCCGAAGTCGCTTTTCTTCAGCCAGTTGAGTTGCTGCCTCGCAGAAGAGCCCAAATGCTTGTGCTTTGCGAGGCGAGCCGTGATCGCGTGGGCTACCGTATCGCCTTTTTTCGAAACCGCTTGAACGCCATTGAGCTCGATTTCGGCGAGCTTCCGTTTCTTCCATTTCCTCGCCATGGCAAGCTTGGAGAAGGTCTTGGTGAAGCTGACGCTTTCTCCCTGAACGGTCTTGCGAATCTGGACGCGATAGGAGCATCCGCCATCCTCGCCAGGAATTTTTTGAATGTTTGGTTCGACACTGCGATATTTAGAGTGGTTGATGCGGCGACCATCTGATCGCGCCTTCGAGCCTCTCCTCGCCGGGACCTTTGTCGGTGCGCTGTCATCACGCACTTTTTCATTAAGAGGAGCTGGGAGCGGTGCGGCCACTTGCTTGCCTGGAAACTGGATGATGTTTGCGGTCATGGTTGGACTTCCTTGGTCGATTGCAGACAGAAGGTTGATCCGAGGTCAAAACCTCGGAAATCGGGACACCTGACGGCACTGGAGGGCCTCTCGCCCGCTTGGACGGATGGCATTGTGAGTTGCTACGCCGTAGCAACACGGCTCGCGAAACCTGGCAGAATAGGGCATAACCCGGCGGAATGGAGTGATTTCGAAGCTGAGAGGCTGATGGGTTAAAGATGATTAGTGAAGCAAAATCAGATGCTTGCGTCTCTTCGCGGCTAAGCGTGGCACCCATGATGGATTGGACCGACCGTCATTGCCGGTTCCTGCATCGGCAATTGTCGCGGAACGCCTTGCTCTATACCGAGATGGTGACCGCGCCGGCATTGGTGCGCGGTGGGGCGTTGCATCTTTTGGACCATGCGCCCGAGGAACATCCCGTGGCTTTGCAATTGGGCGGATCGGCGCCTGGCGAATTGGCCGAGGCGGCGCGGTTGGGGGCCGAGGCGGGATATGATGAGATTAATCTGAACGTGGGCTGTCCCAGCGACCGGGTGCAGTCGGGGACTTTCGGTGCGGTGCTGATGAAGCAGCCTGACCTGGTGGCCGAGTGCTGCGCCGCGATGATCGGCGCGGTGGACACGGAGGTCACGGTAAAATGCCGGATCGGCGTGGACGATCAGGTGAGCGAAACCGTGCTTCCCGGTTTTCTGGAACGGGTCAGAGCGGCGGGTGTGCGGCGGTTCACCATTCATGCGCGCAAGGCGTGGTTACAAGGGCTTAGCCCTAAGGAAAACAGGGATATTCCGCCCTTGGACTACGCGCTGGTGGCGCGAATGAAAGAGCAATTTCCAGACTTGCATATCTCGCTGAACGGCGGGGTCGAGACGCTGGATGCGGCGGTGGCCCACTTGGAGGCCGGGTTCGATGGCGTGATGCTGGGACGAGCGGCGTATCACCGGCCGGTCGATATCCTGGGCGCGGCGGACCGGCGTGTGTTCGGCGAGCCCGGGCCAGACCGGACGGGAGAAGACGCGGTGAAGGCCATGCTTCCCTACGTCGAAAACCATTTGATTTCAGGGGGTAAGCTGCATCAGGTGACGCGGCATATGCTGGGGCTTTTCGCGGGTCAGCCGGGGGCGCGGGCATGGCGTCGGATGCTGTCGGAAAACGCCACCAAACCGGGGGCCGGAACGGCGTTGGTGGAGGAGGCACTGTCGCAGGTGACGGGGATTGCGGCGTGAAGGATTTCCTTGGGAAAGGATGGGCGCGGTTCGCGTTTGATCCGTCCGTGGCAGCCTGGGCTGAGGCGGCGTTTTGCGTTGCGAAAGAAAGGGTTAAGGCACCCGGAGAGCAGCGCTGGATGTACTGTGAAGGGACGTGGTTTGTGGGTGTCGATACGCTACCGAACGCGCCCGATGGGACAGTGGGCGAGGCCGGCCCGCTGACAGGGCAAGCATGGGAGGCTGTATCGGAGCTATATGGCCGCCTGCCGCTACACCGGGGACAGGTATCGGTGATGTATCCCGGATACCCCAGACCCAAGGACGGCGAGGGGGAAGCGGCCTTTGGCTACAGGCTGCGGCGGGATGCGGCGCATGTGGATGGGTTGCTGTTGGAAGGGCCGGACAGGCGGCGGTTTCTGAAGGAGCGGCACGCCTATATCCTGGGGCTTCCGTTGACGGAGTGCGGTCCCGGGGCCAGTCCGCTAAGTGTCTGGGAAGGCAGTCATAAAATTATGCGCACGGCGTTTGCCGAGGCATTGCAAGGCGTCCCGCCGGAGGCGTGGGACAGGGTCGACCTGACGGATATCTACAAGGCGGCGCGTCGCGAGGTTTTCGACACCTGCGAGAGGGTTCTGCTGCCGGCGAAACCGGGAGAGGCCTATGCGGTGCACCGGCTGGCGGTGCATGGCGTGGCGCCGTGGGAGGATGGCGCGGAGGCCCCGGACGAGGGGCGGATGATCGTCTATTTCCGGCCGGAGTGGCCGACCTTGGGGGATCAGTGGCTGACCGCGCCCTGAGAACTGGGCGACTCGAAGGTTAACACAGGGAAAACTGCGAAAAGCATGTCGGTATGGCGTCGGTATGTCAGTGGTATCGCGGCGGTGGCATGGGCCGAAGGGTGAAATGAACAGAGCGTTCGGTGCGTTTGCCGGGGCGCAATCGTTGCTGCGGTATCCTTACCGGTTGCTTTGGGTGTGACGCCGGAGCGCGGCGCGGAATTTTGCAAAACTCCGGGCCGAAAAATTGCAATTCTTCGGTGCGCTGAGGGAGACCGTCTGTGTGGGCGGTTTCAGCCGCGCTTCAGCCGGGCCGCGCGTCCCCCGCGGCGCTTGGTCAGGGTGGCGGCGCGGTCGGGCAGGTCGGACATCACCTCGCGGCGTTCGTCGGGCGTCATCTTGGACCAGCGGCCGATCTCGTCGATGGTGCGATAGCAGCCCGTGCAGATCCGCGCCTCGGGGTGGACGACGCAGATGCGCACGCAGGGGCTTTCGATCTCGTTGCGGGTCCAGACGGGGTTGTCGTTCATGTCTCGGCTTTCAGGTGGCGGATTCGGTCCAGCGCTCCTTGCAGGATATACGCGGCGGCCACGGCGTCGATCACCTCTGCGCGACGCTTTCGGGTCAAATCGGCCTCGATCAGTGCTCTTTCTGCCGCAACGGTGGAGAGGCGCTCGTCCCAGAAGCCGATGGGCAGATCGGTGCGCGCGGCGAGGTTGCGGGCGAAGGCGCGGGTCGATTGGCAGCGCGGGCCCTCGGAGCCGTCCATGTTGCGGGGCAGGCCGAGGATCAGACCGGCGGCATTGCGGTCTGCGGCGATGGCCAGCAGGCGGTCGGCATCGGCGGTGAACTTGGTGCGCTTGATTGTCTCGACCGGGTTGGCGGACGACAGAAGCGCGTCGGAGGAGGCGACGCCGATGGTCTTGGTGCCGAGATCGAGGCCCAAAAGCGCGCGAAAGCCGGGCAGGGCGGCAGCGAAGGCGGCGAAATCCTCGACGATCATTCCGAGAAGCCGGCCTGCTTGGCGGCGTTGGTGATGGTGTCGATCACCGTGGGGTCGTCGAACCGGTCCTGCGCGCGGGCGATGAGGTCGCGCACCGCGTCGAAGTCGCCCAGCACGGCGTAGGCGTTCGAGAGGCGCACCCATTCGTCCGGCGTGCCGCCGGTTTCGTCGATGCGGGTTGCGAGGCGGTCGACCATGCCGCGGATCATGGCGGCGCGGTCCTCGGCGCTCATGTCGCCGGCGGCGTCGATGTCGCCCTGCGACGGGCCGGGGGCGGCGCCTTCGGCGGGCGGCTCGTAGCGGTTG
The DNA here is from genome assembly GCF_009363715.1 of Roseovarius sp. THAF9. NCBI lineage: Bacteria > Pseudomonadati > Pseudomonadota > Alphaproteobacteria > Rhodobacterales > Roseobacteraceae > Roseovarius > Roseovarius sp. THAF9. The sequence goes on along the minus strand of NZ_CP045404.1, from coordinate 2,398,536 downwards.
ATGCCGGCACGCCAGGCCAGTTCCTCGATCCGGGGGCGGATGAGGGCGGTCCAGGGCGCATCCGGCGTGCTTTCGCGCAGGAGGCCGTCCCAGGTGCGGAAGGCGATGTCGGGGCGGTCGACCTGGATCATGTAGAGGCCCATGTAATAGCGCGCGCGCGGCTCTTTCGGGTTGCGGGCGAGCGCGGCGCGGATGGCTTCGGCGGCCTCGGCCGAGACGTAGCCGCCGGCGGCGGAGACCATCATGTCCGAGAGTTCCGCGTAGTCGGCGGCGGTGGCGGCGTCGCCTTTGAGTTCGATCACGCGCGCCTTGGCCTCGGCGGCGGCGGCGAGGTTGCCGAGCGCCGCCTCGTTCCGGGCCAGAAGGATGTAGCCCTGGATTTCGTCGGGCCGGTTTTCGACGGCCTCGCGCAGGCGGTCCATCAGTTCGAGATATTGCGGATCGACCTCGCCCATGTCGGGGGTGACGGGCTGGGAGGCTTTGAAGCGTGCTTCGGCCTCGGTCTGGGAGAGGCGGTTGGCGCGGGCCTCTTCCGAGGCGGCCAGCCGCGCGGTGCGGGGGACGTCGTTGTATCCGGGTGTGCCCATCTGCGCATAGAGTAGTACGGCACCGGCGACGAGCGCGGCGAGGGCGAGGGTGGCGAAGGCCTTGCCCGGAAGTGCAGGCTGGGCGCCGGCCTGCCCGGTGGCCTGAAGCTGGGCGTCGGCGGCGAGGATGCGGCGGGAGACTTCCGAGCGGGTCCGCTCGGCATCCTCGGGGGTGATGACACCGCGGGCGAGGTCGCGGTCGACCTCTTTCAACTGGTCGCGATAGACCTGCAGGTCATAGGCGGCGGGCGGCGCGTCGCCGACGCGGCCACGGAGCAGCACCAGCCCGAGGATGGCGGCGCAGGCGAGGCCCAAGGCGATGGCGAGCACCCAGAATGTCATGTGATCTCCCTGTCTTCGTGGGGTGATTTAACGATTGGGCGGGCAAACCGAAAGAGGCAAGTGGTCGGCCTTGGTGTCGCAGGGGCGGATGGGTGGCGGCATGTCGCAAATCAGGCCATTCGTGCCGCATGAGGTGTCGGTGTTAACGCCACATTGTTACATATGGGGGGCAATGACACGGCGCGGGGGCGAATCCCCTGGGCCGGACCCTATCCATGCCATGAGCGAGACCCGCCTGATGAAACGTTATTCCGCCTTTGCCGTCGCGAAAGAAGCGCTGAAATATCACATGGGATGGGAGCGGGCCTGGGCCTCGCCGGAACCCAAGAAGAAATACGACGCGATCATCATCGGCGCGGGCGGGCATGGGTTGGCGACGGCCTATTACCTGGGCAAGAACCACGGCATCAAGAACGTGGCGATCCTTGAAAAGGGCTGGCTGGGCGGCGGCAACACCGGGCGGAACACGACGATCATCCGGTCGAACTATCTGCAGGATGCGTCGGCCGCGATGTACGAGAAATCGCGCAGCCTCTATGAGACGCTGAGCCAGGATCTGAACTATAACATCATGTTCAGTCCGCGCGGCGTGATCATGCTGGCGCAGACCCAGCACGAGGTGCGGGGCTATGAGCGGACGGCGCATGCCAACGCGCTGCAGGGCGTGAAGACCGAGTTCATCAGCCCCAGCCGCGTGAAAGAGCTGTGCCCGATCATCAACCTGGAGGGCCCGCGCTACCCGGTGCTGGGCGGGCTGTGGCAGGCGCGCGGCGGCACGGCGCGGCACGACGCGGTGGCGTGGGGTTATGCGCGGGCGTGTTCGGCCATGGGTATGGATGTGATCCAGAAATGCGAAGTGACCGGCATCCGCACCGAGGGCGGCAAGGTCACGGGGGTGAGCACCAACAAGGGTGACATCGCCTGTGACAAGCTGGGCATCGTGGTGGCGGGGCATTCGGGGCATCTGGCCGACATGGCCGGGTTCCGCCTGCCGATCGAGAGCGTGGCGTTGCAGGCGCTGGTGAGCGAGCCGATCAAGCCATGCATGGACGTGGTGGTGATGGCCAACACGGTGCATGGCTACATGAGCCAGTCGGACAAGGGCGAGATGGTGATCGGCGGCGGCGCTGATGGGTACAACAACTATACCCAGCGGGGCAGCTTCCATCATATCGAGGAAACCGTGCGGGCGCTGATCGAGACCTTCCCGATGATTTCGCGGCTGAAGATGCTGCGGCAATGGGGCGGGATCGTGGACATGACCGGGGACCGCTCGCCCATCCTGTCGAAGACGCCGGTGGATAACGTGTTCATCAACTGCGGCTGGGGCACGGGCGGGTTCAAGGCCATTCCCGGCTCGGGCTGGGGCTTTGCCGAGCTGATGGCGAAGGGGTATTCGCCGCTGACCGACGAGTTCGGTCTGGACCGATTCTACGAAGGCCGCTTTATCGACGAGAGCGTTGCCGCGGGTGTGGCGCACTAAGATGCGCAACGGTGCGGCACATATGTCAGGCCAAGCGGAAACCGGCCCACGCGTTCGCGCAGAAGTTGCGGGAACCGGCCCAAACCCTGCGCGGGGTTTTGCCGGTCCTTCCGCGCGGGGCCGGACGGGCGCAAGGTCGAACTCCCACCATGAGGAGTTCGAGAGATGTCTGATTACGAACGATGGCAGCAGCGGCGCGGTTACGGGATGCCCGTTCACGACGCGGGCAGCGCGGGTCTCTTCTGGGTACTCGTCGTCGTCGTTGCACTGGGGGCCCTGGTCTTTGCCGGCTCGCTCGGCAATGGCACCGCGCCGGACCTGTCCGACGTGCCGCAAGGTTTCGTCGTGCCGGATGACCCGGCCGACGGCGTGGCAAGCACGGCTGCTGTCGCAGAATAACACGCTTCGCTTCGGCGGGGGTGATCGCAATTCAATGGGCGGGTGCCAATCGGCGCCCGCCTTTGTCGTGCGCAAGGCACGCGCAGTTAAAGTCGTGCGTGAGGCACGCAACATGGAAAGGTGGATGGCATGCTGATCCTGGAATGTCCCTATTGCGGGGTGAAGGGCGAGGAAACCGAGTTCGCGGGGGGCGGCGAAGCGCATCTGAAGCGGTTCGGGCCGGACTCGAGCGATGACGATTTTCACGCCTACCTCTTCAAGCGTGAGAACCCCAAGGGCGTGCACCTTGAGCGCTGGCGCCACACCAACGGCTGCGGCAAGTGGTTCCACGCCGCACGCAACACGGTGACGCTGGAGGTTTACGGGACCTACCCGGCGCAGACCACCGAGCCGCCGAAGGACATCAAGGACAAGATCTCGGCGAAGGTGCCGGGCTGGAGCTGGAGAGAGTTTTCATGAGCACGCGTCTGGCAACCGGCGGGCGTCTTGTTAACAAGGCGCACGCGATGGAATTCACCTTCAACGGCAAGCGGTTGAAGGGCTTTGAGGGCGACACGCTGGCGTCGGCGCTGCTGGCCAATGACCAGATGCTGGTGGGCCGGTCGTTCAAGTATCACCGTCCGCGCGGCATCGTGGCGTCGGGCGGCGAAGAGCCCAACGGCCTGGTCAACATGGGCCGGGGCGAGACGTTCGAGCCGAACCAACGGGTCACGACGACCGAGCTTTTCGACGGGCTGGAAGCGACGAGCCAGAACCACTGGCCGAGCCTTGAATTCGACGTGGGCGCGGTGAGCGCCAAGCTTTCGCGGTTCCTGCCGGCAGGGTTCTACTACAAGATGTTCATCCATCCGCGCCCCCTGTGGAAGCACGTCTACGAGCCGTTCATCCGTCAGTCGGCTGGTCTGGGCAAGGCGCCCAAGGACAAGGATGGCGACAAGTACGAGCATCTTTACGCGTTCTATGACGTGGTGGTGATCGGCGGCGGTGTCGCGGGGCTGATGGCGGCACGCGCGGCGGGGGCTGCGGGTGCCAAGGTGTTGCTGATGGAGCAGACCGCCGCCTGGGGCGGACGGACGCCTGTGGATGGTCCGCTTTACGATGCGACCGTCAATGACGGGCCTGTGGATAAGTTCGTGGATGAACTTGTCGCCGAGCTGAGCGATATGCCCAATGTCGAGATGCGGCTGCGCATGATGGGCGCGGGCGTTTACGACCACGGCTATCTGCTGGGATACGAGCGGGTGAACGATCACAAGCCCGGCGCGCAAGGGCCGCGGCACCGGTTGTGGCGCATTCGCGCGGGCCAGATCGTGACCGCGACAGGCGCGATCGAACGTCCGCTGAGCTTTGCCGGGAACGATATTCCGGGCGTGATGCTGGCCTCGGCCGTGCGCGATTACGTCGTGAATTATGGGGTTTCCGTCGGCGACCGTACGGTTGTCGTGACCAACAACGACGACGCCTACCTGACCGCGCTAGCGCTGAAGGCCGCCGGTCTTGACGTGCCCGCGATCATCGACGCGCGGGCGGCGGGCGCGGGTGTGCTGGCCGAGAAAGCCAAGGCGGCTGGCATCCGTGTCGAGACCGGCAAGGGCATCGCGAAGATCAAGGGCGGCAAGCGCGTGACCGGTGTGGGTATCTGTGCACAAGCCGGCGAAGGCTCGGTCTTGGAAGAGATCGCGTGCGACGCGGTTGCCATGTCCGGCGGCTGGTCGCCGGTGGTGCATTTGTGGTCGCATTGCGGGGGTAAGCTGATCTGGGACGAACAGCAGGCGATGTTCCGGCCCGACCCCGAGAAGGCCCCCACGGGGGCGGCGGGCGAGGCCTTTGTATCGACCGCCGGCACTGCCAATGGTGAGTTGGAGTTGGGCGCGGTTCTGGCAGATGCCGAGGAAGCCGGTCGCGCGGCGGCCAAGGCCGTGGGCAAGACGCCGAAGAAAGCCGAGAAGCCCGCCGCGGCGGAGCTGAAGGCCAACCTGATTCAGCCGATCTGGATGATGCCGCAGGGTGCGAACATCAAGCTGCGGATGAAGTCGTGGCTGGATTACCAGAACGACGTGAAGGTGAGCGATGTGCAGCTGGCGGCGCGCGAGGGCTATGAAAGCGTCGAGCACGCCAAGCGCTATACCACGTTGGGCATGGCGACGGACCAAGGTAAGCTGAGCAATATCAACGGTCTGGCTATCCTGTCGGACGCGCTGAACCAGCCGATTCCGCAGACCGGGACGACCACGTTCCGCCCGCCCTACACGCCGATTTCCATGGCGTCGATCGCGGGCGAGGCGCGCGGCGAGATCTTCCAGCCGCTGCGCAAGACGCCGATGCATGACTGGCACGAGGCGAACGGCGCCTATTGGGAGCCGGTGGGCCATTGGCGCCGTCCCTATACCTTCCGCCAGAACCCGGGTGAGGAAATCAGTGCCGCGGTGAAGCGGGAGATCAACCAGACGCGCGGGAGCCTTGGACTGCTGGATGCATCGACACTGGGCAAGCTCATCGTGAAGGGGCCGGATGCGGGGAAGTTCCTCGACATACTCTATACAAACATGATGAGCACGCTGAAGCCGGGGCGCTGCCGCTATGGACTGATGTGCAGCGAGAACGGGTTTTTGATGGATGACGGCGTGGTGGCGCGGCTGGATGAGGACACGTTCCTGTGCCACACCACCACGGGCGGTGCCGACAGCATCCATGCACATATGGAAGAGTGGTTGCAGACCGAGTGGTGGGACTGGAAAGTCTATGTCGCCAACGTGACCGAGCAGTATGCGCAGATCGGTGTGGTCGGGCCCAAGTCCCGTAAGGCGTTGGAAAAGCTGACGGACGCGGATCTGAGCGCCGAGGCGCTGCCGTTCATGGCGTGGCAGGACATCGACTTTGGCGATGTGAAGGCACGGGTCTTCCGGATCTCGTTCTCGGGCGAGCTCAGCTACGAGATTGCCGTGCCGGCCAGCCAGGGCCGGGCGTTCTGGGACCAGTTGCTGGAGGCCGGGAAAGAGTTCGGCGTGATGCCATATGGCACGGAGGCGCTGCACGTGATGCGGGCCGAGAAGGGGTTCATCATGATCGGGGACGAGACGGATGGCACGGTCATTCCGCAGGACCTTGGCATGCAGTGGGCGATCTCGAAAAAGAAGGACGACTATATCGGCAAGCGCGCGCAACAGCGCAGCCATATGGCCGACCCCGAGCGGTGGCAGCTGGTGGGCTTGCAGACGGTGGACGGATCGGTCCTGCCCGATGGGGCCTATTGCGTGGCCGAGGGCGACAATGCCAACGGGCAGCGTAACGTGCAGGGGCGGGTGACCTCGACCTATTATTCGCCGACGCTGGACCGCGGCATCGCCATGGGGCTGGTGAAACACGGGACCGAGCGGATGGACGAGGTGATCGAATTCGCCAAGGTGGACGGCACCACGGTGCCCACCCGGATCGTCAGCGCGATCTTTTACGACCCTGAAGGGGAGAAGCAGAATGTCTAATGCTGTCAGTGCTTTGCAAGGCGCAGTTTATCAAGGCTACGTCGAGGTTCGCGAGATGGGCCTGGTGGGGATGATCACGCTGCGCGGGGATCTGTCCTCGGCCAAGATGAAGAAAGCCGTGAAGGACGCCTGCGGCGTGGACCTGCCCGGACAGCGCGAGATCGCGGTCGCCGGGGACAAAGGCGCGGCGTGGATGTCGCCGGACGAATTGCTGCTGATGGTGCCCTATGAGGGCGTCGGGGATGCGCTGGCGGCGGTGGAAAAGGCGTTGTCAGGTGAGCACTTCCTTGCCGTGAACGTGTCGGACGCGCGGGCGGTGTTCCAGCTGAAAGGCGCGGCGGCGCGCGAGATCATCGCCAAGCTGTGCCCGGTGGACATGGCACCCGGCTCGTTCGAGCCGGAGATGATCCGGCGGACGCGCATGGCGCAGATCGCGGCGGCATTCTGGATGGTCGATGCCGAGACGATCCGGGTGGTCTGTTTCCGCTCGGTGGCGGAATATGCGTTCAACCTGTTGAAGGATGCGGCGGAACCGGGCTGCGAGACCGGGCTTTTCGCGTAGGGGTTCGCGTACCGGGCGACGGTTCGCGTAGCTGTCATCCAGCCAAGGTGGGTTGTCATCCACCCTACAAGGTCCCGGGTCAGGCCCGGGACCGATGCTTTGTTCGCGCGGAATCAAGGGCCTTCAGGCCCGCCGCGCGATCGCCAGACCGCCTGGACGGGCTGGCGATCAGGCGAAGCTGGCACCTCGAGTTGATGTTTTGCGGCAGTTAGTTGGATAAAGTGCACTCAAGCACCGTTGGGTCGCCATCCCGCGGTCTGGCGATCGCGCGCCTTGGCTTGCTTCTGCACCGGCGCACAGGACCGTGCGTAGCAGGAACAAAACAACAGCCTTGACGTTGATCCCTTAACGCTACCATGTAGTCGCGAAATATCACCTCAAAGAAAAGGGGGCCCGAAATGGCTTTTGAACTTCCCGATCTTCCCTACGCACACGACGCGCTGGCCAGCAAAGGCATGTCGAAGGAGACGCTGGAATACCACCACGACATCCACCACAACGCCTATGTCAACAACGGCAACAAGGCGATCGAGGGGACCGAGTGGGACGGCAAGTCCATGGAAGAAATCATCAAGGGCACCTATGATCCCAACGCCGTGGCACAGTCGGGCATCTTCAACAACATCAGCCAGCTGTGGAACCACAACCAGTTCTGGGAAATGATGACCCCGAATGACAGCAAGATGCCGGGTGAGCTGGAAAAGGCGATCAACGACAGTTTCGGCTCGGTCGACAAGTTCAAGGACGAGTTCAAGGCCGCCGGTGGCGGGCAGTTCGGCTCGGGCTGGGCATGGCTGGTCAAGGACACCGATGGCAGCCTGAAGGTCACCAAGACCGAGAACGGCGTGAACCCGGTCTGCTTCAACCAGACGGCGCTGCTGGGCTGTGACGTGTGGGAGCATTCCTATTACATCGACTTCCGCAACAAGCGTCCGGATTACCTGGCGAACTTCCTGGACAACCTGGTGAACTGGGAAAACGTCGCAAGCCGCATGTGATTGCTGGCGACGGATTAAGAAATCTGATTTCAGCCCCCGGCCGTTTGGCCGGGGGTTTTCTCGTCGGAGCCACCCTACATGACCGAAACCGCCAAGGGCGTCGCCGCCATCATCCTGGCCTGCATGATCTGGGGGCTTTCGGGCTTGTTCTACAAGCTGCTGGCCGGGTTGCCGGTGCTGGACGTACTGGCGCATCGCACGATCTGGGGCGCGGTGTTCTTCCTGCTGATCCTGGGAGTGCAGGGCCGGGTGGCGGTGCCGTTCCGTGCCTTGGGTGCGGGGCGCACGTTGCGGGTTCTGGCGGCGGCGTCGCTCTTGATCGGGTTCAACTGGATGCTGTTCGTCTGGGCCATCAAGTCGGATCAGGCGCTGGAGGCGTCACTGGGCTATTACATCTTCCCGCTGGTCGTGGTGCTGTTCGGGCTTTTGTTCTTCGGCGAACGGCTGGGTCGGGGCGAGACGCTGGCGGTGCTGCTGGCGGCGCTGGCGGTGATCGTGCTGACCGTGGGCCTTGGCGTGGCGCCGTGGATCTCGTTGGGCATCGCGCTGAGCTTCGGGGCCTATGGCGCGGTGAAAAAGCGGTTGGACATGGGGCCGGTCGTGTCGGTCACGGCAGAGTCGCTGTTGCTGGTGGTGCCTGCGCTGGCATGGCTGACGTGGTCGGCGGCGCAGGGCGGCGCGGTGATGGGCGGGTCCTGGCAGCTGGCTTTGACGCTGATGCTGGCGGGGCCGATGACGGCGACGCCTCTGATCCTGTTCAGCTATGGCGCGCGGCGCATCGACCTTGCGAGCGTGGGCGTGCTGTCCTACCTCAATCCCAGCCTGCAATTCGCCGTGGCGGTCGTGATTTTCGCAGAGCCCTTCACGGGCTGGCACATGATCGCCTTTGCCATGATCTGGGCCGCGCTGGCGCTTTACAGCGTGGCGCGCTGGCGTTACCGGCCCGTGGCACCAAGGCCCTCCATCAGATCCTGAACCGTGTCGACGACTGTTGTGTAGTCGCGCAGGGAGGCGTTGGCGAAACCCTCGGTGATGACATGGTCGATCAGCTGGATGAGCTTTGTCCAGTAGCCTTCGGTATTCAATAGGAAAACATGCTTTTCATGCAGGCCGATCTGGCGCCAGGTGAGCACCTCGAAATACTCGTCCAATGACCCTGCGCCGCCCGGCAGGACCACCACCGCGTCGCAGTTCATGAACATGACTTTCTTGCGCTCGTGCATGGTCTCGGTGACGATGTAGCGAGTGAGGTCGGTCTTGCCGACTTCCCATTTCACCAGGTGGTCGGGGATGACGCCGAAGGTTTCGCCCCCCGCCGCCTGGGCCGCGCGCGCCACGGCGCCCATCAGGCCCACGTCGCCCGCGCCGTAGACCAGCCGCATGTCGTGGTCCGCAAGCGCGGTGCCGAGGTCCGTGGCGGCGGCCTCGTAGGCCGGGCTGCGTCCCTTGCGTGAGCCACAAAAGACACAGACGGAACGCTTGGACATGAAATCACCAAAGGCTGACGGGGCTTGTTTTGACCGTTCTAGCCCGTGTTGCTAAACTCTCGCAACCGCAGAGCTGTCGCGCGGTTGGGGGAAATGTAGATGAGCAAGCTGTCTGGCATGGCAGGGGGGCAAGGGGTCTGGATCGCCGGGGCGGTCGGAGCGGCGGTCGTCGTGGGGGGGCTTATCGCCGCCGGGGTGTTTGGCCCGGAGGAGGATGCGACGCAGCCCGCGGGCCTGAGCGCACCGGAGACGCAGCCCGACGCGCAGAGCGGCGAAACCACTGTGACCGAGGCCGAGATCGAGGCAGCGGACGCCGAGACGTCTGACGAGGCCCAAAGCGAAGGGTCTGCCGACACGACCGAGACGCAGCCCACGCCCGACATGCCGGGGCCGCCGACGGTCAACACCTTCCGGCTGGACCCGGATGGCCGGATGCTGGTGGCCGGGCGGGCCGAGCCGGGCTGGGAGACCGCGATCCGGCTGGACCGCGACGTGCTGCGCAGTTTCGTGCCGGAGGGCAATGGCGAGTTCGTGGAATTCGTGACGGTCGATCCGAGTGAGGAGCCGCGCGTTTTGTCGCTGAGCATGCGGTCGCCCGAGACCGGCGAAGACGTTGAAAGCGAAGGGCAAATCATCATCGCGCCGCTGCGGGCGGCAAGGCAGCCGGACGCGGCGGACGCGGATACGCCCGAGGCCACGCCGGGCGACGCGGTCGCGGCGCTGGAAGCGCCGAAGCCGGATGGTGCGGAAGACGCGAGCCTTGACGAAGAGGTGCGGGCCACCGACCCGGTCGATACGGCGACGACGCAGGTCACGGAGCCGGATGAGACCGTGCAGCCGGCAGCGACAGTGTCGGAAACCGTGGCGGAGGAGACGGCGCCCGAACTCGAGACGGCGATGCTGTCGGATCCGGCGGCACCCGCGGGTGACGGTGAGATGCCGCAGGCGGCGCCGCAGAGCGAGGGCGGGGATAGCACCGATGAGGTGAAGTCCAAGACGGCCGCGGAGAGTGCGGCTGAGGCAGGGAACGCGTCCGCCACCGGGACCCAAGCCGACGAAAAGGCAACGACGGGCCAGACCGGAGCGGAGCTGGCGGAGGCCACCGGGACGGAAGGCGATGACACTGCAATCACCGCGACGGCGGGCGAGGCCGGGACCGGGCGGGACGAAACCGGGCAGGGCGACGACACCGCCGCCGGCGTGCAGACCGCCGACAGCCCTGTTGGCGCGGGTACCGACGCCACCGACAGTCGCGATCCCGCCCCGGGGGCGGCGGTGCTGATGTCCGACGCGGACGGCGTGCGGGTGATCCAGCCCGCGCCGGGAGACGCCAGCCCAGAGGTGATGTCTATCGTGGCGCTGGACGCGATCAGCTATTCGGATAGCGGCAAGGTGGAATTGTCGGGCCGGGGCGCCAGCGACGGGTTCGTGCGCGTCTATCTGGACAACACGCCGGTCACGACCTCGCGGATCGCGGCGGATGGCAGCTGGGGCACGGATCTGCCGGAGGTGGACACCGGCGTCTATACCCTGCGGATCGACGAGGTGGATGCGGAGGGCAATGTCACCAGCCGGGTCGAGACGCCCTTCAAGCGCGAGGACGAGGCTTTGCTTGCCGACGCCACGCAGGCGGGCAAGCTGGTGCAGGCGGTGACGGTGCAGCCGGGCTATACGTTATGGGGGATCTCGCGGCGCAATTACGGTGAGGGGATCGAGTATGTGCGGATCTTCGAGGCCAATCGCGACCGGATCCGCGACCCCGACCTCATTTACCCCGGCCAGGTGTTCTCCATTCCCGACCAAGAGGCGGCGGAATAGCCCGGGCAAAGAAAAACCCCGACGCGGGATGCGCCGGGGCCTTGTAGCTTTCCTTTGCAACCGCCGTGATCAAGGTTGGATCGGGGGATCACGACGCCGCTTGAAAGAGGGCTCAATCGTTTTCTTCGGCCTCTTCCTCGATATCATCTCCGAGGTTGGACAGGTCGCGCCCGAACCCTTCGGTCGTCTCGCATGCGGCGAGGGCGAATAGGGCGGTGAGTGCTGCGATGAAACGCATGGTCTTTCTCCTGTTATTCAGGCGCGTTGCCTGCTCTTGTGAGGTCAACACACGCGGGGCGGGTTTGGTTCCGGCGCGAATGCAGCATCTGCGACATAACTGTGCGGTGGCGCGTCTGGCCTTGGGGGCGGGCTTGGCCTATGTGAGCGGAGAAGCGAAGGAGGCCGGATGCGGCGCAGACCCACGACAGCGACGGAAATGCCGGATAACGGCCTGCAGGTGATCCGGCGCGTCGTGCCGTACCTGTGGCCGGCGGGGCAGACCTGGGCCAAGCGCAAGGTCGTGCTGGCGCTGATTGCGCTGGTGCTGGCCAAGGTCGTGGCGGTGGGCACGCCGTTTTTCTACAAGGCGGCTGTGGATTCGCTGGCCGGAGAGGGCCAGGAGGCGGCCTGGATGCTGGGCGCAGGCGCAATCGGGCTGACCGTGGCTTATGGCATGGCGCGGCTGATGAACGTGGGCTTCCAACAGCTGCGCGATGCGATCTTTGCGCCGGTGGCGCAGCGGGGTCTGCGGCGGCTGGCGCTTGAGACCTTCCAGCATATCCACCAGATGTCCATGCGCTTTCACATGACGCGCAAAACCGGGGGGCTGAGCCGGATCATCGAGCGGGGCGTGAAAAGCGTCGAATTCCTGCTGAGGTTCCTGCTGTTCTCGATCGGGCCGCTGATTCTGGAACTTCTGATGATCGGCGTAGTGCTGTGGACACTGTTCGATTTTTCGTACCTCGTCGTGGTGGTGGGGGTGATCGCGGCCTACACGGTATTCACGTTCAAAGTGACGGAATGGCGGGTGAAGCTGCGCCGGCGGATGAACGAACAGGACACCGACGCCAACCAGAAGGCGATCGACAGCCTGCTGAATTTCGAGACGGTGAAGTATTTCGGCGCCGAGGGGCGCGAGGCGGCACGGTATGACCGGGCGATGGAAGGCTACGAGAGCGCGGCGTTGAAGACGTCCTACTCACTGGCCTTTCTGAATGTCGGGCAAAGCTTCCTGATCACGGGCGGGCTGGTGGCGGTGATGGTGATGGCCGCGCTGGGCGTTCAGAGCGGCGACTTGACGGTGGGCGATTTCGTGATGGTCAACGCCTACATGATCCAGATCACCATGCCGCTGAACTTTCTGGGGACGGTGTATCGCGAAATCCGGCAAAGCCTGGTCGATATGGCAGAAATGTTCGATTTGTTGGAGCAAACGCCGGATGTGACCGACGACCCGGGCGCGAAAAGTCTGAAAGTCGAAGGTGGCTCGGTGCGGTTTCGGGACGTGTCCTTCGGCTATGACCCCGAGCGGCCGATCCTGCACGGCATTTCGCTGACGGTGGCGGCCGGTGAGACCGTGGCGCTGGTCGGTCCGTCCGGGTCGGGCAAGTCCACCATCGGGCGACTGCTGTTCCGGTTCTACGACGTCAGTGGCGGGGCGCTGGAGATCGATGGGCAGGACGTGCGCGACGTGACACAGGAAAGCCTGCATGCGGCCATCGGCGTGGTGCCGCAGGACACGGTGCTGTTCAACGACACGATTGGCTATAACATCGGCTATGGGCGTGACGCGGCCACGCAGGACGAGATCGAGGCGGCGGCGAAGGCGGCGCAGATTCACGAGTTCATCGAGAGCTTGCCCAAGGGCTACGAGACGCAGGTGGGCGAGCGCGGGCTGAAGCTGTCGGGCGGCGAGAAGCAACGAGTGGGCATCGCGCGTACGCTGTTGAAGGACCCGCCGATCCTGCTGCTGGACGAGGCGACGAGCGCGCTGGACACCGAGACCGAGCGTGAGATCCAGGATGCGCTGCGCCGGGCGGGCGAGGGGCGCACGGTGATCACCATCGCGCATCGTTTGTCGACGGTGGCCGATGCAGACCGGATCGTGGTGCTGGAGGATGGCCGGATCGTCGAGGAAGGCACCCATGCCGATTTGTTGGCGCGGGAAGGGCGCTATGCCGGCTTGTGGGCGCGGCAGGCCAGCGAACGGGAGCGGGCGGCCTGAGGCACGTCGCTGGGCTGGCCAAACCCGGGACAGGGTGGTCGGTGGCCATAGGGTGGTCGGTGGCCATACTCATGCCAAAGTTGTGCCGGAGAATCTGGCGGATGCCAAACCTGTGGGGTGCCTCATGCGTTTTCCTGTCTTTTTGACCCTTGCCGCGTCGCTGGTCGCGACGCCTGTCCTTGCGCAGGATGGGGTCGATCCGATCGACGTGATCGGCGAGCTGTCGCGTCGCACGGTGCGGCAGCTGGCGCACGACCCAAGGGAATTTGCCGAACACGCCATTCGACAGGTATTCCAGGTTGCCGCCGATGGACGGTTGACAGCGGCGGCGCTGGGCACGACCGAGGGGCTGAACCGCGCCCGCGCGCGGGCGCGAATCCTGGGCGATTTTCTTGAGCTGGACCTGGATGGCGACCTGCAGATCGATGCGGCGGAGATCGCGCGGATCGAGGCGCACGGCAACGCGACTGCACGGCAGACGGTGGTGAGCGCCCGCGTCACGCTGGACGCCGACGGGGATGGAACGTTGAGCACCGCGGAGATCGTCTCGGCGGTGTCCGAGAAGATGGAGTCTTATCGCCCGCATGATACGGCGCTGCGCGACATCCTGTTGTTCGACATGGATGGTGACGGCTCTGTGACCCCCGATGAGATCGGCGTGGCGGTAAGGCTGTTGGCGCAGAGCCCGGCGCTGGCCCGGGCGGCGCGGTTGCCGCAGGCCGGGGCCGGAAAAGCAATGGGGGCATGCAACATGCCGACGCCGTCCGAGGCGGCGGAGGTGGTGTTCGTCTCTGGATACGCGGGCGACGCCGTCTCGAACATCGCGCTTTCGGGATTTGACCGTGTCACCACCTCGGCGGAGTTGGAGATCGAGGCAGGCGAGGGGCCGGTCTACGTGGTCGCCACCGCCTGGACCCCGGTGATCTGGGAGGTCACGGGGGCTGTGGACCGGGTGGAGGCCTTCGTGGGCAATGTCCATCAAAGCCGTGCGGGTGTCGTGGGCCTGAACAAGCAGCGCGTGCATCTGGTGACGACGAAGGGGTGCCTGCCGGACTACCTCAAGGCTGCGGACAACGCGGCGCAATTGGGGGCGCAGAAACTGCTGGAAAGGCGGCTGGGCCGGGACGTGGAGAGGGTCGTTTCGTTCTATGACATGGGCCGGGTGGCGGTGCCGTCGGGCGATCATCATCTTTCGCCGATCCCGGACCCGCCCGAGGATGGGATCTATGCACAGTCCGGCATCTATTACCGCATGACCGAGACGGGCCCGGAAGAGATCAGGGGCGGGCCGGATGATCCGACGACAGCGCTTCGGGCAAGGGTGCGTGGCGAGCTGAACCGGCTTTATCCGGGCGGTGTCGTGGCATTCGCGGAAGGTGATGTCGTGACGCTTGGGCAAGCGCGCAGCTATGACGTGCTGCCGCATGGCGCGGGTATCCTGCAACTGATCGAGGCAGGCGCGTTGCGGGGCACGAAGGATCGGCGCATTCTGATCGCCGAGCCCATCGCGCGGTTCCCGGCCGGAATGAGCGGCTCGTTTCGCACAACGTTCCTGTTGGGCGAGGGGGTTCCGTTGCCGGCGGGAAACCCGCAACAGTCGGAGGTTTGGGATGCGGTGACGGGGCGGTGTATTCTTGGGGCGCTTTGCCCGCAATGACGGCAGCTCGTCGTTCGTCCCCAGCTTTTTCCCGGTGATTTCTGGTTAAAGGCGAAGATCTGCCTTTTTCATAACTATGCCCTTCACGCACCCCGCGTAGAGGGTATGTCCGGTCCGTGGTCGCAGAACATTGGGACGTGCGTGCGCTTCCGCAGAAAATTACCATTTTTATCAAAGTCTTCACGTTGTCTTGTTGATGCGTTGCGGCACGCGGCTAATTTGCTCTTCAAGCGGTTGGGGGACTGCGTTAAGGCGAGGCTTCTTGGCCCCGTTTACAAGTTTCTTCTGGTTTTGGTGCGAACGGCCGACGCTGACGACGCGCAAATCAAGAGGCGACATGTACCGCGGGACGATCCTGTATTTTTCAGATGATGGACGTATTGCGCATATCTGGTGCGCAAAGGCCGGAAACCCCCTGTTCCGGGCGCGGGAGGCCGATTTTCCCGAGCTTTGGCCGACCTTGCTGGTTGGAACGAATGTGGTCTTTGACGGCAAGACCGGGAACGGACAATGGGTCGTGTCGCTGAACCTGGCACCGGACGGCGAGGTGTGAGCGCCACGCACCAAGGCCACAAACCGCGTGGTTTTTTTTTTGGTCACTCTAGGCGGGCTTACTCGGCGGCGCGGAGGGATTTGTTCTTGGGCGGGGTGTCGTCGTCTTCCGAGCCGTCCTGCGACGCCTTGCGGGTGGCCAGCACGCCTTTGACCTCGTCGAGGGCCAGTTCGGGCTGGGCCGTGTCGTCCTCGTAGGCGTCGTCGGGGATGGTTTCGGTCCAGATGATCTCGGGCGCGCGGACGCGGCCGGCCTGGCGCGACAGGGCCCAGTCGCGGGCAGCGCGGCTGGTGCGGCCGAAGGACAGCTTGGCCAGAAGCTGCGCCGCCCAGAGGACATAGGTCGTGGCCCAGATGCGCAGCGCCAGCATGGAGGGCGTGAAGACGAGCGTGAGCACGGTGGCGATGCCGAGACCGAAGACGACCGCGGTGGCCAGCTGTTTCCACCACAGCGCGGTGGGGCTGTTGAACGTGTAGCCGCCGCCGAAGAAATCGAGGCTGAGGCCGAACATCATGGGCGCAAGGCCTGCCATGGTGGTAATCGTAGTCAGCAGGACGGGGCGGATGCGCGCCTCGGCGGTGCGGGTGATCGCCTCGATCCGGGGCATGTAGCGGGAATATTCCTGGTAGGTGTCGATCAGCACGATATTGTTGTTCACGACGATTCCGGCCAGCGCGACGATGCCGGTGCCGGTCATGATGATGGAGAACGGCTGGTTCATCACCAGCATGCCGATCAGGACGCCGGTGGTGGACAGGATCACCGCCAGCAGCACAAGAACGGCGTTGTAGACCGAGTTGAATTGCGCCAGCAGGATGATGAACATCAGCCCCAGAGCACCCATGAAGGCCTGTTGCAGGAAGGCGCCGGATTCCTCCTGGTCCTCGGCGTCGCCGGTCCATTCGTAGGAGATGCTGCGGGGCACCTCGGTCGACTCGAGCCATTCGGTGAGGGTCTCGATGCGCTCGTTGGCGGTGAGGGGGACTTGCGTTTGCTCGCCGTTTTCGCCGGTCTTGGTCACGGTCAGGCCGTCCACGACGCCCGCTTTCACGTCGAAATAGCGGGTCTGGTCGACGCGGTCGATCTGGGCCAGCTTGGGCACCGGCTGGCGGGTGATGAAGTTCGACAGCGGCACGAGGCCGTCATTGGTGCGGACCTTGAGCGTGTCGAGGGTGGAGAGTACGCGGTCCTCGGCGGGCAGGCGGACGCGGATGTCGATTTCCTCGTCCGAGGAGGGCACGCGCATGGTGTCGAGCAGGATGCCGCGCGTCACCAGCTGGACCATCGCGCCCACGGTGGCCACGTCCGCGCCGAAGCGGCCGGCCTTTTCCACGTCGACGTCGATCTGCCAGTCGATGCCGGGCAGGGGGAGCGTGTCCTCGATGAGTTCCAGGCCGCGGGTTTCCTCGAACTTTTCGCGGGCGCGGGCGGTGAAGGCCTGAAGTTCCTCCCAGTTGTCGCCCTTGAGGCGCAAGTGCACGGGCTTGGCCGAGGCGGGGCCCTGTTCGAGCGACAGGATCTCGACCTTGATGCCGGGGATCTGTTGCAGATCGGCGGTCAGCTGGTCGATGGTGCGTTCGCCATCGGCGGTGGGGTCGTTCACCCGGCGCTGCACGTCGTAGTCGAGGAAGGGGATGGTGAACCACGTCTCATAGGTGGTCGGGCGGTCCTCCCACTTGACCAGTTCGAACTGGACCTGCCCGATCGTGTCGAGCGGGGGCTGCGCACCGCCGGTATTGTTGTTGAGCCCGCCATCGCCGGCAAAGGAGAAGGCCGACAGGACGTTGGGATGCTCCAGCACGACCTGTTCGGCCTCGCGGACCAGCGCGTCCTTCTGGTCAATCGACAGGTTGCCGCGGGCGCGGACGTAGACAACGGCATTCTCGGGTTCGGATTCCACGAAGAATTCGGTGCCGTTGTTGTTGTTGACGTAATACATCAGCACCGAGCCGACGAAGACGAAGATGGCGCAGAAGGCCACCAGCGGCATGATCGGGTTGGCGGCGATGGAGTTGATGATCCAGCCGAAGGGCGAGCGGCGGTAGCCCGCGTCGATCCGCTGGGCGCGGTGGAGGCGGGTGTATTGCCGGATCGCGATGGCGGCGAAGACGATGAGCGCGAGGACGATGGCGGCGGCCCAGTCCAGCCCCATGCCCCATGCGACGCCGATGGCCGCAGCCGCGAAGATCAGGCCGCGTGCGACGGGGAAGGGCAGCTTGCGGGCCTGCCAGGTGTCGAGGCTTTCCCACAGGAGCGACAGGCGGCGGAAGAGCGCCAGCACGCAGAGCAGCGCGGTCAGCGCGCCGGCGAGCGCCACGCCGCCCGCGATGACCATGCCCAGACCCAGCCCGAAGGCGGTGAGCAGCGACGGGATGACCGAGCCGAGGATATCGCCGCCGTCCATGCCGGCGAATTGCGCGCCGGCCTGTTGGGCCAGCGGGCCGATGGCTTGACCGGCCAGCATCAGCCCGCCAACGGCGAGGACGGCGAGCGCGATATGGAGGTACCAGCGGGTGGTGGCGATGGATTCGATTCGCTGGGTGAACCAGCGCTCGATGCGGCCCGTGACGCCTCCCATGACGGGCAGGTAGACCAGCGCGACCAGCAGCGAGGCCGACAGCACGAAGATGAGTGTGACGGGCAGCATCATCATGAATTGCCCCGGCACGCCGGGCCAGAAGAGCATCGGCAGGAAGGCGCAGAGCGTGGTGGCGGTGGAGCTGACCACCGGCCAGAACATGCGCTTGGCGGCAGCCACGTAGGCGTGCATCGGGCCTTCGCCCTCGGCGATCTGCTTATCGGCGTATTCGACCACCACGATGGCGCCGTCCACCAGCATCCCCACGGCGAGGATCAGGCCGAACATGACGATGTTCGAGACCGGCACGCCCATCACGGCCAGAAGGGCGAAGCACAGCAGGAACGAGGTGGGGATGGCAAAGCCCACCAGAAGGGCGGGGCGGATGCCAAGCGCGGCCAGCGTGACGATCATCACCAGCGCGATGGCGGTCAGCACAGAGCCTTCGAGTTGCGAGACCATCGAGGCGATGATGCGTGACTGGTCGTTCGAGGTGTCGACCTGCACCGCGACCTGAAGTTCGGACGGCCAGTTGTTCTCGGCTTCGGCCACGACCTCGCGGACCAGCGCGGTGGTGTCGATGATGTTGAATCCCTTGCGCTTGACCACCTGCAGGGCGATCGCCGTCTCGCCGTTGTAGCGGGCGGTGCCGATGCGGTCCTCGAAGGTGAGGTTGATGCGCGCCAGATCGCCCAGCGTGACGACACGGTCGCCATTGGTCTTGACCGGCAGGTCGTAGATGTCGCCGGTATCGTCGAAGGAGGAGGGGATCTTGACCGAGAAGGCGCCCTGGGCGCTGTCGACCTCGCCCGCCGCGATCAATTGGTTATTGTTCTGGACGACGGTCAGCAGCTCGTTCGCGGTGACGTTGTAGGCCTCGAGCCGCAGCGGGTCGATCACGACCTCGACCATCTCGTCGCGGTTGCCGGCGATGCCGGCCTCGAGCACCGGTTCCAGCCCTTCGAGCCGGTCCTGAAGGTCCTTGGCGATGCGGGCCAGCGTGCGTTCGGGCACGGGGCCGGAAAGCGACACGATGATGATGGGGAATTCGGAGAAGTTGATCTCGTTGATCGTGTACTGCTCGGCGCCTTCGGGGAAGTCGGCCTCGGCGGCGTTCATGGCGTCGCGGACGTCGGCCATGATCTGGGTCTTGTCCCAGCCGAATTCGAATTCCAGCGCCACGCCGGCATAGTTTTCCGCTGCAGTGCCGGTCATTTCCTTCAGGCCATCGAGGTCCGAAAGCTCGGTTTCCATGACCTTGACCAGCAGTTTTTCGGAGTCCTCGGCCGAGATGCCGGGGAAGTTGACCGACACGAAGAGCGCCGGGATCTCGATATCCGGCTCGCCTTCCTTGGGCAGGGAGATGTAGGCGGTGGTGCCGGCGACGATCGACAGGATGATGAAGGCGATCACCATCCGGGCGCGTTGCGAGGCCCAGTCGACGATGCCCGTCATTGGATCGTCTCCCGGTAGGTGGGTTTGACAGGCACGCCGTCGGCCACGAATTCCTGGCCGATGATGATGACGTTCGCGGTGTCGTCGAGGCCGGTGACGAAGACGCCGGTGGGACTGTCGCGCAGCAGGGTCACGGGGACGAATTGAGCCGTCTTGTCGGGGGTCACGATGCGGACCCCGAGCGCGCCGTCATCGTCGAGCGTGAGGGCGGATTGTGGCAGCAGATGCGCCTGCAGCCCTTCGGAGTCGATCTCGATCTCCGCGGTCTGGCCGTCGCGCAGGGAGAGATCCTCGTTCGGGACGCGGATGTCGACGCGGAAGGTGCGGGTGGTGGGATCGGCGGCGCGGGAGATGAAAGTGACCTCGCCTTCGACCGTGCCGCCCGAGGCCAGCCGGGCGGTGGCGGGCGCGCCGAGGCTGACCTTGGCGATTTCGGTTTCGGGGATGTAGCCCACCAGCATGATCGGATCGAGCTGGATCACGGTGGCGCAGAGCGAGCCGGCCTGAAGGAAGCTGCCAAGCTCGGCGGTGTCGCTCTCCAAGAGGCCCGAGAAGGGCGCCTTGATGGTCAGCCGGTCGATCTCCTTGCGGGCCGACGCCACGGCGGCTTCGGCGCTTTGCACGCCGGAGCGCGCGGCCTCGATGCCCGCGGCGGCGGTTTCCTCGCCCGATTGGGCGGCCTTGAGCGCGGCCTCGGCGCTGGTGATCTGGGCCTTGGCGCCTTCGACGGCGGCGCGGGTTTGCGCGACGCGGGTTTGCGAGGCGAAGCCGTCGGTGGAAAGCTTGTCGGCGGCGTTGGCGTTGATCTCGGCCTCGTTCAGCACGGCGCGGGCCTCGACCAGGCGGGCGCGGCTTTCCTGTATGCGGGCCTCGGCCTCTGGCACGGCGGCCTCGGCCTCGGGGATGCGGGACTTGGCCTCGGCCAGGCGGGCCAGCGCCTCGGCCAGGTTGGCCTCGCGCGTGCCGGGATCAAGCTGGCAGAGGGTTTCGCCCTGTTCGACGAAGGCGCCCTTGCGAATGGGGTCCGAGACGATCTGGCCGGCGGTTTCGGCGCGCAGCTCGACCTGGCGGTCGGCCTCGGTCTGGCCCCTGACAGTAACAGCGCTGTCGATGGTGCGGGCGGTGGATTTCAGGGCGACGACGCCCACGGTGCCGTCGCGTTCTTCCTCGGTTTCGGCCAGTGGGTCGGCCTCTTCGGTCTCTTGCGCGACCGCCGGAGCCAGCTCGGAGTCCTCGACCGGGGCGAGCAATGCAGAAATGCGGTCACGCTCCATCACGAGCGCATAGATTGCCGCGCTGACGAGGATGGCTGCAAGGATGGGGAACAGTCGCATGGAATAGCTTTCTGGAGTCGTCTAATTTAGTTTACAGGGACGTGACCCGCGAGGCCATGCGTCTTTGTGGCGTTATACGCTGAACTATCCAGTTCAGATTAGTTCTTCTGCTCGGAATGTTCAAGCCGCCGTGATGCGTCGGGTACCACTTGGTCGAAGGATGTGACGGGGATGTATCTGCGCGCCCCTTGGCAGGGCCGGGACGACGCGGTAAGAGGGACGCGTTTTCAAGGAAGGGCAGTGCGCAGTGAGCCAGTCTGACAGTTTCATCGACGAGGTGACCGAGGAGGTCCGCCGCGACCGTCTGTACCGCAATTTCAAGCGCTATGGCTGGATCGGCATCCTGGCGGTGCTGCTGCTGGTGGGGGGCGCGGCCTATAACGAGTGGCGCAAGGCGCAGGAGCGCGCCGAGGCGCAGGCGCTGGGCGATGCGATCATCGCCGCGCTGGGCGAAGAAGAGCGTGCGGCCCGCACTGCGGCGCTTGACGCGATCCAGACGGAGACCGGCGGCGCGCGGGCGATTGTCGGCCTGTTGGCGGCCGGTGAGGGCGGTGCGGAAATGGCCCCCGAGACGGCCGAACAGCTGTTGAGCCTGGCCGATTCTGCCGAGGTCCCGCTGGTTTACCGCCAGATCGCGACCCTAAAGGCGGTGGCGCTACCGGAGTCCGGCCTGAGCGCCGAGGACAAGCGCAGCCGGCTGGAGGGGATGGCCGCGAGCAGCGGAATCGTGCGCCTGCTGGCCGAGGAGCAGCTGGCGCTGGTCGATCTGGAAACGGGCGACCGGGATGCCGCGCTGGAGCGGTTGCGCGGCATTTACGAAAGCGCGGAAGCCACAGCGGGCTTGCGTCGGCGCGCCGAGCAGTTGATTGTTGCGCTTGACGGTGACAAAGAAGAAGAGCCGGACGGCGCGGCCGACGGCAATTAAGTTTTGTGGCAGCCCTGAGGGGCGACGCCTGAAGACAGTACGGGGGCGACAGCGGTGAAGACGTTAGCGGGAGTGATTGGCCTGAGTGCGCTGTGCCTTGTTGCGGCCTGTACCAAGAAGGAAAACATCCTGACCGGCGAACGGCAGGAGATCAGCGAGATCCTGCAGACCGAGCCGGGCGCACCGGATCTGGCACCGCAGACGGTGTCGGGCAGTGTGCCGCCGCTTGCTCTGCCGGCGGCGCGCAGCAACGCCAGCTGGACCCAAAGCATCGCCAACGCGCGGACGCGGGTCGCGCATCCGGCGCTGCGCGGCACGCCGCAACTGGCCTGGACCGCCAATATCGGGCAGGGCGACGGGCGCAAGTCGCGCATCACCGCCGACCCGGTGGTGGGGGGCGGCCGTGTCTTTACGCTGGATTCCCGCGCCCAGGTAACGGCGGTCAGTACGGCGGGACAGGTGATCTGGACCCGCGACCTGGTGCCCGAGAACGACGGCGCGATCGACGGCAGTGGCGGTGGTCTGGCCTATGACAACGGACAGCTGTTCGTGTCGTCAGGCTTCGGCCTGCTGACAGCGCTGGACGCGGCCACGGGCCAGGTGCAGTGGCAGCAAAACCTGCGCGCCACCGGATCTGGCAGCCCCACCGTCGCAGGGGATCTGGTCTATGTGGTGGCGGGCGACGAGTTGGCCTGGGCGCTGGACCGCAGCGACGGGCGCATCGCGTGGCAACTGGAGGCGCGGCCCGACATCCAGAACGTGCTGGGTGCGCCGTCGCCCGGGATTTCGGACAAGTACGTGGTCTTCGGCTTTGGCTCGGGCGAGGTGCAGGGCGCGTTCCTGAAAGGCGGTTTGCGGCGCTGGACCACCCAGATCGCAGGCAAGCGGCAGGGCTATTCCAGCGGCCAGATCGCGGACACGACCGGCGAGCCGGTGATCGATGGCAACACGATTTTCGCCGGCAACCATACCGGGCGGACCGTGGCGCTGAACCTTGGCAATGGCGAGCGTCTGTGGACCGCCGCCGATGGGCCGCTGACCCGCGTGTGGCCGGCGGGTGATTCCATCTTCATGGTGTCGGACCGCAACGAGCTGTTGCGGCTGGCCAAGTCCGACGGGCGCCGCCTGTGGGACGTGAAGCTGCCGTTCTTCACCAAGTCGAAGCCGAAGAAACAGGCGCGGATCTTTGCCCACCATGGACCGATCATCGCCGGGGGCCGCCTGATCATAGCGTCGAGCGACGGGTTGATGCGGTTCTATGACCCCACGAATGGCGCGGCGCTGGGACAGGTGCAGATGCCGGGCGGGGCGACGACCAACCCGGTGGTGGCCGGTGGCACGCTTTATGTCGTGTCGTCCAAGGGCCAGTTGATGGCTTTCCGTTAAGACGGACATGGTGTAACAGGGCGCTTTCCCGGGGGTCCTGATGCGCAGGGTCCGCGCGGTTCATCCGATCCGGAGCCTGAAAAGATGAGTTTCACACTGGCCATCGTCGGCCGCCCCAATGTGGGCAAATCCACGCTGTTCAACCGGCTTGTGGGCAAGCGACTGGCGCTGGTCGACGACCAGCCCGGTGTGACGCGCGACCTGCGGGAAGGGGATGCGCGGCTGGCCGACCTGCGGTTCACGGTGATCGACACCGCCGGGCTGGAGGATGCCACGGACGACAGCCTTGAAGGTCGGATGCGCAAGCTGACCGAGCGGGCGGTGGACATGGCCGATGTGTGCCTCTTTCTGATCGACGCGCGGGCTGGGGTGACGGCGCTGGACGAGATGTTCGCCGAGATCCTGCGCAAGCGGGCGGATCACGTCTTTGTCGCCGCCAACAAGTCCGAGGGCAGTGCTGCCGATGCCGGGGTGTTGGAGGCCTATTCGCTGGGGCTCGGCGAGCCCATCCGGCTGTCGGCCGAACATGGTGAGGGGATGCATGACCTTTACACGGCGCTGTTGCCGCTGGCCGACGGCTATGCCGAGCGGGCCGAGGCGGAGGCGCCCGAGGTGGACGTGGCCGTGGACGAGGATGGCGAGGCCGACCCCGAGGGCGTGCGCAAGCCCACCAAGGCGCGACCCTTGCAAGTGGCGGTGGTGGGGCGCCCGAACGCGGGCAAGTCCACGCTGATCAACAAGATCCTGGGCGAGGACCGGCTGTTGACCGGGCCCGAGGCGGGGATCACGCGGGATGCCATTTCGGTCAAGATGGACTGGGACGGGCTGCCCGTGCGGATTTTCGACACGGCGGGAATGCGCAAGAAGGCCAAGGTGCAGGAAAAACTGGAAAAACTGTCGGTGAGCGACGGGCTGCGCGCGGTGAAGTTCGCCGAGGTCGTGGTGGTGCTGCTGGATGCGGCGATTCCGTTCGAGCAGCAGGACCTGCGCATCGCGGACCTGGCCGAGCGCGAGGGGCGTGCGGTGGTGGTCGCGGTGAACAAGTGGGACATCGAGGACGACAAGCAGGGCAAGCTGCGCGACCTGCGCGAGGCGTTCGAGCGGCTGTTGCCGCAGTTGCGCGGCGCGCCTCTGGTGACGGTTTCGGCCAAGACTGGCAAGGGGCTGGACCGGCTGCACGCCGCGGTCGAAAAGGCCTATGACGTCTGGAACCGGCGGGTCAGCACGGCGCGGCTCAATCGCTGGCTGACAGGGGTGCTGGAGGCGCATCCGCCCCCCGCGCCGGGCGGGCGACGGATCAAGCTGCGCTACATGACACAGGCCAAGACGCGGCCGCCGGGTTTCGTGGTGATGTGCAGCCATCCCGACAAGATGCCGGCGAGTTATTCACGCTATCTTGTCAACGGGTTGCGGGACGGTTTTGACATGCCCGGCACGCCCATCCGCCTGACATTGCGATCGCAATCGGACAAGAACCCGTACAAGGCCAAGAAGAAGGCCGGGCCGTCGAAGCTGCGCAAGCACATCAAGGGGCGCGGCTCTAGCTGAGGCGGTCGGGCCGGTCGCGGAGGGCGAGGATCGCGAGGGCCACGACCCCCGCGCCGCAAAGGGCCAGCACCGGCCAGTTGACGGGATCGGCATTGGCGAAGGCGATGCCCACCAGTGCCCAGACGACCGCGGCGGCGTATTCCGGTGTGTTGGGCCGCAAGGTGAGCACTGCCGCGGACAAAATGAGTGCCAGCAAGATCATGGCGATGGCCGCGATCTGTTCCGAGACATATCCGTAGCCCGCCAGCAGCAGGCCGAGCGCCACGCAGGAGGCTGCCGTCAGCCATCCGGTATAAAGCGCGATGGGCGTGCGCAGCCAGATCCGGTCGCGTTGCCCCATGCGCAGGAAAGCCAGAGCGGCGCTGGCCCACATGATCCAGATGAGGACGGTCGCCCAGGCGGGATTGAGATTGGCCACCGGTATCCACGCGGCCCCGATGACGAGGCTGGTGATATAAGGCCAGCGCATCGCGTCCCAAGCGGGATCGTCGTAGCGGTTGAGCAATCCGAACAGCGCCCCGGCCAGAAGCCAGATATAGATCAGCCCCCAGATCGAGAAGGCATAGCCCGCCGGCTGCACCGGGGGATTGTCCTGCGGGATCGGGAATTGCCCGGCGCTGAACCCGTTGAAGCCGCTGCTGTAGATCGGGGACAGCGCGAAGAGGATGGCGGCGACGAGCGCGAAGACGGCCTTGACCTTGTGCATGGGGGTTACCCTTTCGGCGGTTTCGGGAACACGACGCGGCGGCTGTCATGTTGTTCTTGCAAACGACTGAAATAGTTCCAAATTAGAGGCGTCAATGGTAGTATTGCGTGCGTTCGTTCAAGATATTTTCGGCCTGTGGGGGCGCTGGACCATGACCATTCGCGAGTATTTGAAAGATTATACAGGCAAGTCCGACACGATGGGCGCCCTGAGCCTTGGCGCCACGTTCGCGGTTTACTTCGCGGCACTTGGGCTGGGGGCCTGGGCCTGGCCCGCGTGGTGGGCGGTGCTGCCATCTGTGGTCGTGCTCGCCTTCGCATCGGTGCGGCTTTACGTCTTGCAGCATGATTGCGGGCATTATTCGCTGTTTGCCACGCGGCGGTGGAACCACGTGGCGGGGCATATCCTGTCGGTGTTTTCGCTGACGCCCTACCGGGTTATGCAGTTCAATCACAACCAGCACCATGCTTATCTGGGCAACCTGGAGCATCGCGAGACCACCGAGGTGTATACCATGACCTTGCAGGAGTGGAACGCCGCAGGATGGGCGACGCGGACGTGGTACCGGATCTATCGCAACCCGGTCGTGATGCTGAGCCTGGGCGGGATCTATGCCTATTTCATTGCCTATCGCTGGCCGGCGAACACGATGAAGGTCGGGCCATGGGGCGTGGTGGCGCATAACATCGCCGTCGTGGCCTATGTCGCCACGGTCTGGGCGCTCTTGGGCGTTCCGGGGCTGGTGGTGCTGGGCGCAAGCGCGGTGCTGGCGGGGGTTATCGGCGTGTTCCTGGTCTATTTGCAGCACAATTTCGAGGACACCTACTGGGACCGCAAGCCAGATCTGGATTTCCGAAAGGCGACGCTGGAAGGCTCGTCGAGCCTGGATTTGGGACATTGGTGGGATATCGGGACGGGTAACATCGCCTATCACGATCTGCATCACTACAACCCGCAGATCCCGTCCTATAACCTGCGCCGGGCGCAGAAGAATCTGCCCGACGACTTGCGGGTGCATGACGAGATCCGCTGGCCCGAGGCGCTGGCCAGTTTCCGGCTGAAGCTGTGGGATGAAGAGAGCGGCAAGCTGGTGCCGTTTCCGCGCCGGCGCAATCTGCGTCGTGCGGCGGCGCGGGCCTGAATTTCTTCGTACGAAGAAATTCAGGAAAGATTATCCATACGAATAATCTGGCGCGTCAGACCTTTTCAACGGTGACGTCGTCAGAGGAATAGAAGGCAAGGTGGTCCTTGATACGTGCCACGTCGGACTTGGGGTCTTCATAGCTCCAGGCGGCATTTTCCAGCGTCTTGCTCTTGGTGACGATCGAGAAATAGCCGGCCTCGCCTTTGTGCGGGCAGGTTGTGCGGTGGTCGCTTTCGTCGAGGAACGCCATGGCGATGTCTTCGCGCGGGAAATAGATCACGTCGTTCAGGCCTTCCTCGGCCAGAACCAGCGCGTTCCTGCTTTCGACCAGTACCGCGCCGCCTGCGCGGACCGTCCATGTGCCGTCCGCCTTGTGGATCGTGATCTTTGCCATTTTTCTTGTCCTTCCCTCGTGCAATGTCATAGGCACCGGGACGCTGCCCGGTGTCAACCCGTTGACACGCCCTTCTGTGAGCCATCCGTGTGACAGGATCGTGTCAAAGCGGCGCGGTCGCCGTGTCCAGCCAGTCACGTGTGGCATCGTCGAGCCGCGGGCCGATCCGGTCGCGGCAGGTGGCGTGGTAGTCGTTCAGCCAGTCGCGTTCGTCGCCGGTGAGCGCGGTCGCGTCGATCAGGCGGCGGTCGATGGGCACGTAGTTTAGCGTGGTGAAGTGCAGCATCTTTCGGTCGTCACCGTCCGGCAGGGCCGGGGCGGGTGTGACCACGACGAGGTTCTCGATACGGATACCGAAGGCGCCCTCGCGGTAGTATCCCGGCTCGTTCGACAGGATCATGCCGGGTTGCAAAGGCTCGGTCGAGGCGCGCGACAGACGCTGAGGGCCTTCGTGGACGCACAGATGCACGCCGACCCCGTGGCCGGTGCCATGGTCGTAATCCTGCCCGGCGCGCCAGAGGGGCATGCGCGCGATGGCGTCGAGGTCGCGCCCCGCAAGACCCTTGGGCCAGCGGGCGCGGCTCATCGCGATCATGCCTTGCAGGACGCGGGTGAAGGCGGCGCGCTCGGTGTCGCCTGGCGTGCCCACGAGCAGTGTGCGTGTGATGTCGGTGGTGCCGTCCTGATACTGTCCGCCGCTGTCGAGGACGAGCAATTCGCCGTCCTGAAGCGTGCGGTTGGTCGCGTCCGAGACGCGGTAATGCGGCAGCGCGCCATGCGGGCCGGACCCGGCGATGGTGTCGAAGGAAATATCGAGCAGGGCGCCGGTGTCGCGGCGGCACGCCTCTAGTTTCTTGACCACGTCGATCTCGGTGATCGTGTCGGGGGCTTGGGCGTCGAACCACGCAAGGAAGGCGCACATGGCGGCCGCGTCGCGCAGGTGGGCCTCGGTGGTGGCGGCGATCTCGGCGTCGGTTTTGCAGGCCTTGGGCAGGATGCAGGGATCGCCGGCATAAGCGATGTCGGTGCCGGCGTCTTCGAGCAGGGACACGATGCGGAGGGGCACAGAGCCGCGGTCGAGCCGGACCGGGCCGGAGAGGGCGCTGATGGCCGGGTTGAATTCCTGCGGTAGGGAGAGAGTGACGTCCTCGCCCAGATGGGTGCGCACGGCGTCATCCAGCTTGGCGGGGTCGATGTAGAGGTCGAGCGTCGCATCGTCGTGCAGGATGGCGAAGGCGTGCGGGATCGGGTTGCGGGGGATGTCATGCCCCCGGATGTTCAGCAGCCATGCGATGGAATCAGGCAGGGTGAGGATCGCGGCGCGGTGGCCCTCCTCGCGCAGGGTGGCGGCGAGCTCTTGGCGCTTGTCGGCGTGGGATTTGCCGGCAAGCTCGTCGGGGTAGACGCGCACCGCGCCCGTGGGCGGCGCTGACCGGTCCGGCCAGGTGCGGTCGACGAGGTTGTCGGTTGGTTTCAGCGTGATCTGTGTGCCCTTGAGACCATCCTCGATTGCCGTGATCTGCTCGGGTGTGTAGAGCCACGGGTCATAAGCCACGGTGCCGCCCGAAGGCAGGTGTGTCTTGAGCCACGCGGCGGGGCGCGTAGCGGGCCAGTCGACGGGGGTGAAATGTTCGGTATCGACCTGGGCGCGGACCTGGCCGCGGTAGCGGCCATCGACGAACACACCTGCGATGTCCTGAAGCACGATGCAGAAGCCCGCCGAGCCGGTGAAGCCGGTGAGCCACGCCAGACGCTCGTCGCCGGGGGCGACGTACTCGCCCTGGTGCGCGTCGGCGCGGGGGACCATGAAGCCGTCGAGGCCGTCACGCTCCAGTTCCGCGCGCAGGAGTTTCAGGCGTGGCGGGCCTTGTTCGGGAGAGGAGGATTCGGAAAAGGACTGGAAGACGGTGTCGGGCAAATCTGTCATGGGCAAAGTGCTAGGGCCGCGCGGGGCGAAGTGCAAGTGCGGCAGTGAGAGCGGACCATTTTCCGCGCGGAAAATGGGATAGAAAATGCGCATTTTCTGTCCCGGAATTTTCGCAAATTCCGGGGCTTAGCTGGCGCGCTTCATTCCCATCACGCGGGCGCGGGCGCGCGGGTCGCTGTCGAAAAGCGCGGCCAGCTGTTCGGTC
Organism: Roseovarius sp. THAF9; assembly: GCF_009363715.1. Classification (NCBI taxonomy): domain Bacteria; kingdom Pseudomonadati; phylum Pseudomonadota; class Alphaproteobacteria; order Rhodobacterales; family Roseobacteraceae; genus Roseovarius; species Roseovarius sp. THAF9. The sequence continues at coordinate 2,369,342 of NZ_CP045404.1, read as the reverse complement.
ATGACCCCGGCCAGTTGGTCGGCGTCGGTGATGGTGACGGCGCGGTTGTAATAGCGTGTCACGTCGTGGCCGATGCCGATGGCCAGAAGTTCCACTTGTTTGCGGCGCTCGACCATGGCGATCACGTCGCGCAGGTGCTTTTCGAGATAGTTGGCCGGGTTCACCGAAAGGGTGGAATCGTCCACAGGCGCGCCGTCGGAGATGACCATCAGGATCTTGCGGGCCTCGCGCCGGCCCGCAAGGCGGCGATGCGCCCATTCCAGCGCCTCGCCATCGATGTTTTCCTTCAGGAGGCCCTCTTTCATCATCAGACCCAGGTTGGCGCGGGTGCGGCGCATGGGCGCGTCGGCGGACTTGTAGACGATGTGGCGCAGGTCGTTCAGGCGCCCGGGCAGTTGCGGGCGGCCTTCGTTGAGCCAGGTCTCACGGCTTTGGCCGCCTTTCCATGCGCGGGTGGTGAAGCCGAGGATCTCGACCTTGACGTTGCAGCGTTCCAGCGTGCGGGCAAGGACGTCGGCGCAGATCGCGGCGATAGAGATGGGACGACCGCGCATGGAGCCTGAGTTGTCCAGCAGCAGTGTGACGACGGTGTCGCGGAACTCAGTGTCCTTTTCGACCTTGAAGCTGAGCGGCGTGGTGGGGTTGGCCACGACGCGGGCGAGGCGGCCGGCGTCGAGGATGCCTTCCTCGCGGTCGAATTCCCAGCTTCGGTTCTGCTGCGCCTGCAGGCGGCGTTGCAGCTTGTTGGCGAGGCGGCTGACAGCGCCCTTGAGCGGTTCGAGCTGCTGGTCGAGGAAGGCGCGGAGGCGTTCGAGCTCGATAGGTTCCGCCAGATCTTCGGCGTGGATTTCCTCGTCGAAGCTTGAATTGTAGACCGCGTAGTTCGGGTCGGCGTCCGAGATGGGTTGCGGCGCGGGGGGATCGAGCGGGGCCTCGCCCTCGGGCATCTCGGTCTCGTCGCCCTGTTCCTGGTCGGCCATGTCGTCCATGCTGACCTGGGCCTGGGCTTCGTCCTGCTGCTGATCCTGGCTTTGCTCGGGATCGGCGTCGGCCTCGGCCTCGTCGCTGTCATCCTCGCCGGTGCTGTCGGGCTGTTCCTCTTCCTCCTGATCCTGTTCGGCCTCCTGCTCCTGCTCGTCGTCGTCGAGGGCGTCGGGGTCGTCGCCCAGCTGGTCGCCATAGCCCAGGTCGTCGATGATCTGGCGGGCGAAGCGGGCGAATTCGGACTGGTCGGAGAGCTTGGCCTGAAGGTCTTCGAGCGTGCCGCCGGCCTGTTCCTCGATGAAGCCTTTCCAGAGGTCCATGACATTGCGCGCGCCGTCGGGTAGCTCGCGCCCGGTTGCGAGATGGCGGATGAGGTAGCCCGCGGCATTGGCCAGCGGCGCCTCGGCGGGGTCGGTGATCTGGTCATAGCCGCGGCGGCGGGCCTCGGCGCCGATCTTGGCGTCGATATTGCCGGCGGTGCCGGGCATGTGGCGCGCGCCCATCGCCTCGCACCGGGCGGTTTCCATTGCCTCGTAAAGGTCGCGGGCCATGTCGCCGGGCGGGCAGTAGCGATTGTGCGTGCCCGCGTCGTGATACTTGTGGCGCAGGGCCAGCGCATCGGCGGTGCCGCGGGCCTGCAGCACCTCGTCCTTGGTCATGCGGCGGCTGATCTGGGGCAGGCGCATGGAATCGCCCGACACCCCGGCGGGATCGACCGAGTAGGAGACGTTCAGCTCCGGGTCGTCGGCCAGCACCTTGGTGGCTTCGGCCAGCGCCTTTTTGAACGGATCGGCGGGGTTGTCGGATTGCGCCATGCTGCGGGGCCCTGTCACGCTGCGGTTTCAGGGATGCAACCTAGGCTGACCGGCGTGGAATGACCAGTGGGCGCGGCGTGGAATTTGTGGCGTCAGAGGATCAGTTGGCGGCAGGTGGAGAGGCGGCGGTGCATGTCGCGGGTGGCGCGGTCGGCATGGGTGGTGTCGGTGCTGCGCTGTTGCAGGCGCATCAGGTGGGCCATTTCGGACCAGCCCGAGGCCTGCCAACTGCGGGCGCGGCGCGGGTCGATGCCGGCCTCGGCGGCATGGGGCAGGGTGGCTTCCAACAGGGATTCGAAGCTGGTCTGCAGCGCGCGGGTGGCGTCGCTGTCGGGGTTGTGGGTCGCGCTTTGGCGGGTGGCCACGGCGGAATAGCGCCCGGCGCAGGTGGCGAAGGCCTGTGCCTGCTCAGCGAGGCTTAGGGCGCTCAAAGGGGCGGCCAGCGTGCTCGTTATCAGAAAAGCCGCCGCCGCCAGGGTGTGCTTTTCACTTATCATGTAACGAATTTATGACGCGTGTATATTTTGCGTCAATACGGCGTATATACAAAAATTGTTTCATGGCGGTAAGGATGCCGCGCGGTGATTAAGGATTGGTCAATGCAGGGAGCGGTGCAACCGAAGAGGTCCCGGGTCAGGCCCGGGACGGCGTTATTGTATCGTATCGCGCGGAATCGAGGCGCGGCTTGCCGCGCCGCCGCGCAATCGCCAGCCCGGGGGGCGGTCTGGCGATTTGGGAACGTTGGCGCGTCGATCGTAGGTTACGCGGGAACTCGGAGATAAAGTGCCCTCAATTGTGGTCGGTTCGCCATCCCGCGGTCTGGCAATCGCGCGGCATGGGGCACCGGCCAGGGCGGAAAGCTTCTTATCCCAGCGTACCGTCTGCCAGAAGCCGGGTCTTGCCGCGTAGGTAGGGGTGCAGCGCCTCGGGCAGATCGACCGAGCCGTCCGCCTGCTGGCCGTTTTCCAGCACCGCGATGAGGCAGCGGCCCACGGCGAGGCCGGAGCCGTTGAGCGTATGGACGAATTGCGGCTTGCCGCCATCGGCGGGCTTGAACCGGCCATTCATGCGCCGGGCCTGGAAATCGCCGCAGACGGAGACTGAGCTGATCTCGCGATAGGTGTTCTGACCGGGCAGCCAGACCTCGATATCGTGCGTCTTGCGCGCGCCGAAGCCCATGTCGCCGGTGCAAAGGACGATGGTGCGGTAGGGCAGGCCGAGGCGTTCGAGGATGCCTTCGGCGCAGCCGGTCATGCGGTCGTGCTCTTCGAGAGATTTGTCGGGATGGGTGACAGAGACCATCTCGACCTTTTCGAACTGGTGCTGGCGGAGCATGCCGGCGGTGTCCTTGCCCGCGCTGCCCGCCTCGGAGCGGAAGCATTGGGTGTGCGCGACGTAGCGTCGGGGCAGGTAATCCTCGTCCACCACGAGGCCGTTGACGATGTTGGTCAGCGTCACCTCGGCGGTGGGCACCAGCCACCAGCCATTGGTGGTCTCGTAGCTGTCCTCGCCGAACTTGGGCAGTTGCCCGGTCCCGTACATCATCTCGGGGCGGACGAGAACGGGGGTCCAGGTCTCGGACAGGCCGTTTTCCTCGACATGGGTGTCGATCATGAACTGCGCCAGCGCGCGGTGGATGCGGGCGACGCCACCCGACAGCACGACAAAGCGGGAGCCGGAGAGTTTCGCGGCCAGTTCGAAATCCATGCCGGGCTTGACCCCTGCGAGATCGTAATGCTCGACCGCGGTGAAATCGAAATCGCGGGGGGTGCCCCAGCGTTTCAGCTCGACATTGTCATCCTCGTCCTCGCCCTCGGGCACATCGTCGAGCGCGAGGTTGGGCAGGGTCATCAGAAGGTCGGTCAGCTTCTGGTCGAGCGCCTTGGCCTCGGATTGCATGGCGGCGACCTCGGCCTTTTTCTCGGACACGAGTGCGCGGAGGCGCTCGAACTCGGCCTCGTCGCCCTTGGCCTTGGCGGCGCCGACCTCCTTGGAGGCCTTGTTCTGGTCGGCCTGCGCGGTCTCGGCGGCCTGGATCTTGGCGCGGCGGTCCTCGTCCAGCGCGAGGATCTCGGACGACGCGTTCGACACCCCGCGACGGGCCATGGCGGCGTCGAACTGGGCGGGGTTTTCGCGGATGGCGCGGATGTCGTGCATCGTCTTGGTCCTTGGGTCAGGTTGAGTTTTGAGTCGCTTGATGCAAGGCTTATGCAATAGAACAATACCTGAGGACAGTTTGATCTTAGATCGCGTGTCCTAGGGTGGAGTCCCCATTACTTGCATTCGTTTGTGACGCCATTTTTGCCATTCCTGATCGAATTCACGGTCGTCAAGTTTTTCCTGTGACCAATGCTTTGGCCACTTCTCGTGTTCTGGATTGATGCCTCCTGGAAGTTTCACACTGGCATCACCGAATACCATTTCTAAATGGTCGTACACATATTGCGGTTTGGACAAGTCTGTAGATTTAAGCGCGGCACCCTCTAATTTTGCTCCTAAAAGCTCTGTAAACTCGTCGAAGATCGCTTTCTCGATCTTTGTCTGCTCCAAATTGGTGAGGTATAAATCAGCACTTTGAAGGTTAACATCTTTCAGATGTAAGCCCTTCATCTGTGCACTTCCAAGGTCGGCGCCTTGCATACTCGCGCCTTCTAGGAAAGCCCCTTCAAACTTAGCTCTGAATAATGAGGCTCCTTGCATCTCAGCTCTTAACAAGTGTGCGCTTTCTAAATTCGCTCCCGACAATAACGCACCCTGCAACTTAGCGAGCCGTAGATCAGTTCCACTCAAATTTGCCTCGAAAAGGTTTGCCCCTTGAAATTCGGCACGTCTGAAACCCATTCTAGCGAAGTTTCGAAGAGGAAGGATCATTTTGCGCATAGGTACGCGCTCAAGATTAAGTCGAAAGCCTTTTTCTAGTTCTATCATCTTATGTTTTTCGCTGCGTCGTTCAATTGTGTTAAGCGCCGCGTCTATATCGAGCCGTGGAAAATCTCTCTCCTCTTCAGCCCAATCCCTCCAGATTCTTGGATTTGAAAAGTCTTCGGGCAGTGCCTTTTCTCCGTGACCCGCGTTTTGCTTAATATACGCGCACAAGATCTCCATTATTTGGATGTGGTCTAGTTCGCTGTCACGAGAAATGCGTTCGAGAGCATAGATCGCGCCGACACGAACCTCCAGATTTGGTTCTGTCAGTTGAACTATGACTGGCCTTTTGTAGTCTAGTTTATCTTCAGCTTTAGATTCGCTACCCTCTTTCTCATGGAATAGTAGGTTTCCTCTGCTATCCTTTCTATGCACACTAGTTTGCTTTTCCGCGCCTAAGCCTTCGACCGCAGTGTTAATTCTGTCGGTGATTAACCCCTGTTCTGCTGTCTCCGTCTGTCGCCGGTTGAGGCCGACACGGATCAGCGTGAAAGGGAGAGAAATAACGGCACCCAGCGATGCCGTAATGGCAGTCAGTGTTAGCAAGTACCAGCGAAGTTCACGGCCTTCTTCCGCCGTCACGGCGCTGGCGCGGTCGAATATGCCGTAGACTACCCAGAAAATGCCAAAGACGAGCGACAAAAACAGAGCCGTCCAGACAATGCTGAGGAGCAAAACCAGAACTTCCGGTAGCGCACCCAACCCCATTCGCTCCTGCAATTTGGGAAGCCAATCGGAGGGTTTATCGTGCCGGATCGCTAAAAAGATGAGTACGGACAAAACCAATATGCCGATTACCGATAGCATAACGCCCAGCCCATGTGCCGAAATAGGCAGCGTGACCGTAACGGTTTCTTGGTTCATGTCTCTCGGCCTTCAATACCCCTGCTTTGGCAACCTAAAGAGGAAATTGCTTTAGCCCAAGTATTTCATGACATGTTTGATTTCCCCCTGAAACAAGCCGTTGCGGCGCCCCTGCGACATTGCCGCAGGCGGGCCGGTTCGCGCCTTGCAAAACGCCAAAGCCGGACTTAGGTTCGCGCAAACGCGGGCCGGGGGGCCTGCAAAGCCCGAAAAGGAAATAGATTCGCATGGAAGCCATTGGCCAGTTCATCCCGCTCATCCTGATCTTCGCGATCATGTGGTTCCTGCTCATTCGCCCGCAGCAGAAGAAGCTAAAAGAGCACCAGGCGATGGTGGCGGCGCTGCGCAAGGGCGACCAGATCGTCACGCAGGGCGGCATCGTGGGCAAGGTGACCCGCGTCAAGGAAGGCGAAGAGATCGAGGTGGAGATCGCCGAGGGTGTGAAAGTGCGCGTCGTGCGCAACACCGTGGCGCAGGTTCTGTCGAAGACCGAGCCGGCCTCCTGATCCGGGGCATTCTACCCGGCCGATAGTTACAATACAGACATAAAAGGCACTTCGAATGCTTCAGATCGACCTTTGGAAACGCGTGGTGATTTGGGGCTGTGTGGCCTTGGGCCTGCTGTTGGCGATGCCCAACGGGTTCTACACCCGTGTCGAGACCCATAACGACGCCACCATGGCGCTGGAAATGGGCGGAGAGGCCGAGGGGTTGCAGGAGCAGGCCGAGATGTGGCCCGATTGGCTGCCCTCCGGCCTGGTGAACCTTGGGCTCGATCTGCGGGGCGGGGCGCACCTGCTGGCCGAAGTGCAGGTCGAGGACGTCTATGATGCGCGGATCGAGGCGATGTGGCCGGAGATTCGCGACTTGCTTCGGGAAGAGCGCGACCGGGTCGGCCCGATCCGTTTGCAGGATACCGACGCGCCGGAACTGCGCGTGCGGCTTGTCGAAAACCCTTCGGAGGCCGAATACGCCGCGAGCCTCGTGCGCGGGTTGGCGCGGCCTGTGTCCAGTGTCGCGGGCGCAGGACAGAACGATATCGCGGTGAGTGTCGAGGGCGAGGCTGTCGTGGTCACGCTGAGCGAGGCCGAACGGCAAGCCAGTGACGAGCAGACCGTGCGCACCGCGCGGGAGATCATCGAACGCCGGATCAACGAAATGGGCACGCGAGAGCCCACGATTCAGCGGCAGGGGGCCGACCGCATTCTGATCCAGGTGCCGGGTGTGGGCAGTGCCGCGGAGCTGAAGGACATCATCGGCACCACGGCGCAGCTGACCTTTCAGCCCGTGGTAAGCCGCACCGCGGACGGGAATGAAAACCCCGGTGGCGGCAACGAGATCCTGCCATCTGTGGACGAACAGGGTGTGTTCTACATCCTGGAACGCGCGCCGGTGGTGACCGGTGAACAGCTGGTCGATGCGCAGCCCGATTTCGACCAGAACGGGCAGCCTGCCGTGTCGTTCCGGTTCAACCCGACGGGGGCGCGGCAGTTCGGGGATTACACGGCCGAGAACGTGGGCAACCCCTTTGCCATCGTGCTCGACAACGAGGTGATCAGCGCGCCGGTGATCCAGGCGCATATTCCCGGCGGCACCGGCATCATCACCGGGCAGTTCAGCGTCGAGGACAGCACGAACCTTGCCGTCTTGCTGCGGGCGGGTGCCTTGCCTGCCGAGCTTGAATTCCTCGAAGAACGCACCATCGGGCCGGAACTGGGTGCGGACAGCATCGCGGCGGGGCAAATCGCCTGTATCGTGGCCTTCGTACTGGTGCTGGCCTTCATGTGGGCGAGCTATGGCATTTTCGGCCTCTTCGCCAATATTGCGCTGATCATCAACGTGGGGCTGATCTTTGGCCTGCTAAGCATGATCGGGGCGACGCTGACATTGCCGGGGATCGCGGGGATCGTGCTGACCATCGGGATGGCTGTGGACGCCAACGTACTGGTCTTCGAGCGGATCCGCGAAGAAATGAAGACGGCCAAGGGTGCTGCGCGGGCGATTGAGCTGGGGTATGAAAAGGCGCTGAGCGCGATTACCGACGCCAACATCACCACCTTCATCACGGCGCTGATCCTTTACGCCATGGGGTCCGGCCCGGTGCGCGGCTTTGCTATCACGCTGGGGCTGGGGATCATCACCTCGGTCTTCACGGCGATTTTCGTCACCCGCCTGATCGCGGTGATGTGGTTCGAGCGCAAACGGCCCAAGCGGGTGCTGGAGGGCCGGACGCTGCGGCTTGTGCCCAAGGAGACCAGCTGGGATTTCTTCAAACGGTGGAAGCTGTCGCTGGGCTTGTCTGGCTTTCTGATCGTGATCGCGCTGGGCTCGTTCCTGTTGCAGGGGCTGAATTACGGCATCGATTTCCGGGGTGGCACGACGATCCGGACGGAAAGTGCGCAGACGGTGGACGTGGGGCAGTACCGCGACGCCATCACGCCGCTGGAACTGGGCGACGTCAGTATCACCGAGGTCTTTGACCCGACATTCGGCCCCGAGCAGAACGTGACCATGATCCGGATCCAGGCGCAGGAGGGGCAGGAAAGCGTGTCGGCGGACACCATCGCACAGGTGGAGGCCGCGTTGCAGGAGGTGGTGCCGGACCTGACCTTTACCTCGGTGGAAAGCGTGGGGCCGAAAGTGTCGGGCGAGTTGATCCAGACCGCCGTGATCGCGGTGCTCTTGGCCATCGGCGCGGTGCTTGTCTATATCTGGCTGAGGTTCGAGTGGCAGTTCGCGCTGGGCGCGGTCATAGCATTGGTGCATGACGTGGTGCTGACCATCGGCATATTCTCGGAAGTGCAGATCCAGTTCGACCTTGCGATCATCGCGGCGCTTCTGACCATCGTCGGCTATTCGCTGAACGACACGGTGGTGGTCTTTGACCGGGTGCGCGAGAACCTGCGGAAGTACAAGAAGAAGCCGCTGAAGGAAGTGCTGAACATCTCGATCAACGAGACGCTGAGCCGGACGGTCATGACCTCTGTCACCACCCTGCTCGCGCTGCTGGCGCTGTTCGTTCTGGGTGGCGACGTCATTCGCGGGTTCGTCTTCGCGATGATTTGGGGCGTGATCGTGGGCACTTACAGCTCGGTCTTCGTGGCCAGCACGGTGCTGCTGTGGCTGGGGGTCAAGCGCGACTGGTCGAAGCCGGACGCGAATGCCGGAACGCAGTTCGCGAATGTAGATGCCTGATATCCTGAGCGGGGTGCTGGCCACCCCGGGGCTGGTCTGGCTGTGCTTCGCGATCGGGGTCGCGGGGCTGGTGCGTGGGTTCACCGGGTTCGGCACGGCGCTGATCGTGGTGCCGGTCGCCAATATTTTTCTGTCGCCCAAGGAAGTGATCGTTGTGATCATGCTGACCGGCATCGCCAGCAACGTGGCGATTTTGCGCGGGGCGTGGCGGCAGGGGGACCCGAAAGAGGTCGGTGTCCTGGTGCTGGCGGCTTTGGTCACCGTGCCGCTGGGCCTGATGCTGCTGGACCTTCTGAACAACGACACGGTGCGCTGGATCATCACCGGCGTTGCAGCGGGGATGCTGGCGGCGCTGATCGCCGGGTGGCGTTACACGCGGGCCATCACCCGGCCGGGGCTTTTGGCCATCGGGGCGGCGGCGGGGATCGTTGGCGGGCTGACCGGCCTGACGGGCCCGGTGGTGATCCTGTTCTACCTGTCGGGGCAGGCGGCGGTGCAGTCGGTGCGGGGCAACACGATCCTGTTTCTGGCCGCCCTAGACGTGGTGCTGATCGCCAACCTGCTGTGGCAGGGGGCGGTGACGGCGGAGCTAGCCATGCTGGCCGTGGTGATGTCGGTGCCCTACCTGATGACCACCTTGATCGGGCAGGCCCTGTTTGACCCCACGCGCGAGCGGCTGTATCGCTGGGCCGCCTACGGGGTGATCGCGCTGGCGGTCATCTCGGGCTTGCCGTTGTGGGACTGAGGAGGAGGCGATGCGCCTGAACGAGGTAACATTTTCCGATGTGAAGCCGATCGACGGCTACGGCCCCGGCTTTTTCCGTGTGGGCGGAGAGGCGATCGAGGGCGCGGTCTGCGTGGGTCCGGATGGGGTGAAAGCCTGGGGCGGGTACGAGGACAGCGCGTCTCTGATGGAGCTGGTGGACAAGGTTGACGTGCTGTTCATCGGCACCGGCGCCGAGACGGCGCATGTGCCGGGCGATTTCCGCACCGCGCTGGAGGAGGCGGGCATCGGAGTGGAGGCGATGAATTCGCCCGCGGCGGCGCGGACCTACAACGTGTTGATCTCGGAGGGGCGGCGCGTGGCTGCGGCCCTGTTGCCGGTCTGAGAGCGGTGGGCCGACGATGCGCCTGACGGTCCGGGACCTTTGCGTGGCACGCGGCGGCGTGCGGGTGCTGGACGCTGTGAGTTTCGCCGTGGCGGCGGGCGAGGCGCTGGTGCTGCGCGGGCCGAACGGGGCGGGCAAGACGACCCTCTTGCGCACGCTGGCGGGGTTGCAGCCTCCGGTAGACGGCGCGGTCGAGTATCCCGCCGACAGCGTGGTTTATGCCGGGCATGCGGACGGGATCAAGCCCGCGCTGAGCGTGGTCGAGAACCTGAGCTTTTGGGCGCAGGTCTTTGGCCGAAAAGAGATTTCTCACGCCTTGGCAGCTTATGAACTCGAGGGTTTGGCGCATCGGCCCGCAGGGTTTCTGTCTGCCGGGCAGAAGCGACGGCTGGGGCTAGCGCGACTGTTGGTGACGGGCCGCGCGATCTGGATTCTGGACGAGCCCACGGTGTCGCTGGATGCGCGTGCGGTGGGCATGTTCGCCGCCGTGGTGCGGGCGCATCTGGCCGAAGGTGGCATCGCTGTGCTGGCCACGCATATCGACCTTGGCCTTGACGAGGCGACGGTGCTGGACGTGGCGCCCTTTCGCGCGGTGCGGCAGGAGCTGGACGATTTCGACGAGGCATTCCTGTGACCGCGTTGCTGCTGAGAGACATACGGCTGGCCGTGCGGGCCGGGGGCGGGTTCGGGCTGGGCCTCGCCTTCTTCCTGATCGTCGTGGTGCTGGTGCCGTTCGGCGTGGGGCCGCAATCGGAACTCTTGTCGCGGATCGCGGCGGGGATCCTGTGGATCGGGGCGCTGCTGGCCTGTCTTGTCTCGCTCGACCGGATCTTTGCGCTGGACTGGGAAGACGGCAGCCTTGATCTGCTGGCCACGGCCCCGCTGCCGATGGAGGCGGTGGCGGCCATCAAGGGGCTGGCGCACTGGATCACGACGGGACTGCCGCTGGTGCTGGCCGCCCCCGTGCTGGGGGTGCTGTTGAACCTGCCGGCGCAGGGCTACGGGCCATTGGTGCTGTCCCTGCTTCTGGGTACGCCGGCGTTGAGCATGATCGGTGCGTTCGGCGCGGCGCTGACCGTGGGGTTGCGGCGAGGCGGGCTCTTGTTGAGCCTGCTTGTTCTGCCGCTATACGTGCCCACATTGATCTTTGGCGCCGAGATGGCGCGCCGGGGCGTGGATGGGCAGGACTACACGACGCCGATGCTGATGCTGGCGGGGATCACCTGCGGCACCATCGCGCTTTTGCCTTTCGCATCGGCTGCGGTATTGAGGGTCAACCTGCGTTAACGAAAGGATTTGCGCGCGTGGCATCACTCTGGGAATACGCCAACCCGAAGAAGTTCATCGACACGACGGACAAGGTTTTGCCGTGGGTGTCGGTGCTGGCCGTGCTGTGCCTTGCGACCGGGTTGATCTGGGGCTTTTTCTTCACGCCGGACGACTTCCGTCAGGGCTCGACCGTCAAGATCATCTATCTGCACGTGCCGAGCGCGCTGATGGCGATCAACGCATGGATCATGATGCTGGTGGCCTCGCTGATCTGGGTCGTCCGGCGGCACCATGTGAGCGCGCTGGCGGCCCGTGCGGCGGCACCGGTGGGCGTGGTGATGACGGTGATCGCACTGGCGACCGGGGCGATCTGGGGTCAGCCGATGTGGGGGACGTGGTGGGCGTGGGACCCGCGGCTGACGTCGTTCCTGATCCTTTTCCTGTTCTACCTCGGCTATATCGCGCTGTGGGAAGCCATCGAGAACGACGACACGGCGGCGGACCTGACCGCGATCCTGTGTATCGTTGGGTCGGTCTTTGCCCTGCTGAGCCGATACGCGGTGCTGTTCTGGAACCAGGGGCTGCACCAGGGGGCGTCGCTGAGCCTCGACAAGGAAGAGAACGTGGCGGACGTGTTCTATTTCCCGCTGTTGGTGTCGATTGCGGGGTTCGTGTTTTTGTTCATCGCGCTGGTCTTCTTACGCACGCAAACCGAGATCCGGGCGCGGCGCATGCGGGCGCTCTTGGCCCGTGACCGGATGGAGGCGTGATGCCGGAGCTTGGAAAATATGCCGAGGCGGTACTGTCGTCCTACGCGGTGTCGCTGGTGCTGCTGATCGCGCTGGTCGTGCTCAGCTGGCGGCGATCGGTGCGCGTGAAGAACGCACTGAAAGATGTTGAAAGAAAGCGGAAATCGGATGTCTAAATCCTCGTTCCTGATGGTGTTGCCGCCGGTGATATTCGCGGCGCTGGCCGCTGTGTTCTATATCGGGATGCAGCGCGAGGACCCCGATGCGCTGCCCTCGGCCATCGAAGGCAAGCCGGCGCCCGCCGTCGCGCTGACCGAGCTGGAGGGCAAGACGCCGTTCACCGACGCGGAGTTGCGTAGTGGCGGCGTGAAACTGGTGAATTACTGGGCCAGCTGGTGCGCGCCGTGCCGGGTGGAGCATCCGCATCTGGAGGCGCTGGCCGAGGAGGGCGTCACCATCTACGGCGTGAATTACAAGGACCAGCCGGGCAATGCGCTGGGGTTCCTGGAGGAACTGGGCGATCCTTATACGGCCATCGGGGCCGATCCGAACGGGCGCATGGCGCTGGATTGGGGACTGTATGGCGTGCCGGAGACTTATGTCATCGACGGCGATGGACGGGTCGTGCTGCGCTTTCCGGGGCCGATCACCGAGCGCGTGATGGAGGGGCAGATCCGCCCCGCGATCGAGAAAGCGCGGGGCGGCTGAGGCCTTTTACTTCTCGCAGTCCTCGATTTTCACGGTGTCCCCCAGGGGACAGGCGGTGCGCGAGTCGGGGCTGGCGATGGCGCCGGTGATGGCCAGAAGGGCGATCAGGCCGACCTGTAGGGAGATCAGGAATTTTCGCATCGGTAGGTTCCGTCGTATTTTTGGTCTTGCTGCTCGTTTGTACGCTTCAGATAGGCACAACCGTCGCATCGCGATAGTCGGAAAATCCTGACCTCGGCGCACATTTGCGTGTTTGCCACGCGAGCGGCGGCATCTTGCGCGGGGCGGGCGGGATTGCTATCTGCGACGGCAAGCCCGACATATTTGATCGGAAAAGCGAAGAGGCAGATTTGCAGGACACCATTCCGCGCCTTGAGACACGCAATCTCGTGCGCCGTTACGACGGGCGCACGGTAGTGGATGACGTGTCGCTGTCGGTGCTGCCCGGGCAGGTGACGTGTCTTCTGGGGCCGTCGGGCTGTGGCAAGTCGACGACGCTGCGGATGATCGCGGGCGTCGAGATGCAGGATTCGGGCGAAATCTGGGTCGATGGCAAGCTGGTCTGCGATACGGTGTTTCGCGTGCCGCCCGAGCGGCGGCATATCGGATTGATGTTCCAGGATTTCGCTCTGTTCCCGCATCTGCGCGTTGGCGAGAACGTGGCCTTCGGGCTGGGTGGAACGGCCGATGAGAAGGCGGCGCGCGTGGCCGAATTGCTGGAGCGCGTGGGACTGGAAGGCTATGCGCGGAATTTCCCGCACGAGCTTTCGGGGGGCGAACAGCAGCGGGTGGCGCTGGCCCGCGCCTTGGCGCCCCGGCCCTCGATTATGCTGATGGACGAGCCGTTTTCGGGGCTCGACAACCGGCTGCGCGACGGTATCCGAGACGAGACGCTGGAGATCCTGCGCGAGCAGGACACCGCCGTGTTGCTGGTGACGCACGAGCCCGAGGAAGCGATGCGCATGGCCGATACGATCGCGCTGATGCGCGACGGGCGGATCGTGCAGCAGGGCGCGCCGTATAACATCTACAACGCGCCCGCCGACCGCGCGGCGGTGTCGTTCTTCAGCGACGTGAATGTGGTGCGGGGCGAGGTGCATGGCGCGCTGGCGCAGACGCCTTTCGGCCAGTTCCTGGCGCCGGGCGTGCCGGACGGGCAGGCGGTGGAGATCGTGGTGCGCCCGCAGCACGTGAAGCTGGATTTCGACCGCGCGGGCAAGGGCCCGGCGCCGACGATCAGCGACGGCACGGCTGTGCGCGGTGAAGTGCGGCGGGCACGGTTCATGGGGGGCGAAAGCCTTGTCGAGTTTCAGATGGAATTCGGCGGGCCGCGCTTCAAGGTGACGGTTCCGGCGGTGTTCCTGCCCAAGAACGGCACGCCGATGTGGCTGACCATCCGGCGCGACAAGTGCTTTATCTTCCCGGTGGATTGAGGCTCAGGCGGTTTCCTCTTCATCGTCGTCGGGCACGATCAGTTGCAATTCGCCGCTGGCCTCCAGCGTGCGGATGACATTGACCACGTCGGTCATGGCAGCCTCGCCATCCTTGGGCTTGACCTTGCCCAAGGCCTCGATTTCTTCTCGCAGGGCGTCGGACATGCGTTTCGACATGTTTTCCAGGATGAATTCGGCGGATGCCTTGGCGTCTTCGCTGGTCTGGGCGTGGGCCAGCGCCTGCACCAGCGCGGCCTGTTCGACGTCGCGGGTAATCTTGGGCACGTCGATGGGGTTGAGACGCTCGGAGATGTTGACGAAAGTGAAGATCGCCTTGCGGACCTTGGCGGCAAAGCTTTGGTCGCTTTCGTCGAGGCCCATGAGCACGTCGTCGCGGGTGGCGGCCGGGGAGAAGTTGAGAATGGCGCCCACCCGTTCGACGGGCCCTTCGGGAAAGGCGGTTTCGGGTACGCTGTGCAGTTGTGCGGCCAGCGACAGGCCGATTCTGTCGACCGCATCGGGGGTGACAGCGCCGGTCTGGGACATGGCGATGGCGATGCGGCGCGCGGCGTCGCCTGGCATCTTGCCCAAGAGTTCGGCGGCGCGGGCCACGTCGAGCTTGGACAGTAGCACCGCGGCAACCTCGGTACCTTCGGATTGCAGGATTTCGAGCAAGTCATCGGTTTGGGCGGTGCGCACCTGTTCCCACGGCTCGCCGAACTGGCGCACGCCGGCCTCCTTGCGCAGGCGCGAGGCGGTTTGCGGGCTGATGCGCCCGTCGAGCGCCGTGAGCGCGCCGGCCACGCCGCGCGGGAAGGTCAGGCCCATCGCCTCGACCTCGGAGGCGAATTCGGCGACGACATCGGCCAAGGTCGCGCGGTCGACATAGCGCATCGTGCCCATTTGCTGGGTCAGGCGGCGCTGCAATTCGTCGGGCAGGTCCTGCAACGGCACATCGGCGCCTTCGTTGATGAGAAAACGCACGATAATTGCTGCCTTCTGCCGGCGAGTCAGCTGGGCCGCCGCGTTGGCGGACGGCCCCGAAAGCGCCAGTTGCCCAAAATTGCTGCTGCTCATTCCAGTCCCCGGATGACGTTCCGGCAAACTAGGGCGGGAGTGGTGAAGAAACCGCTAAAGGTAAAATTAAAGCGTTTCGCGATGAACCTGACTCACAGCTTACCCGCGAAGGTCAGCACAACAGCCAATCGTTGCACGCGTTTCACCTTTCGCTGATAGCTCAGGTTAAAGGTGAAACGCTTTGAAAACGGCGCCGCCCGGTTCCGGGTGCGCCGTCTCGACTTGGGATATGGCCCGCCGGTCAGCTCATGGTCTGTTCGACGCAGGTGCCGGTATTTTTGTCCCACACCATGCCTTCGGCGCAGGACGCGGCCTGATGCGATTTGCCGGGGCACATCGCGGCGGCCGAAACGGTGGTGCCCAGAACGAGGGCGAGGGATGTCAGAATGGTCTTGGTCCTGGACTTCATGGATTGAACTCCTTTGCACTAAGACCCCGATGGTAACACGGAATCGGCCTCAGACCAGTGTTTCGGCCAGAACTTGCGCGGCCTAGCGTCCGATCTGCCCGGAAATTCAGCTTTCGCCGAAGACGCGGGTGAAGATCGTGTCGACATGCTTGGTGTGGTAGTCCATGTCGAATTTCTCTTCGATCTGGTCTGTGCCCAGGGCAGCGACCACATCGGCGTCGGCCAGCAATTCCTCTTTGAAATCAGTACGCTGTTCCCAGACCTTGAGCGCGTTTCGCTGGACCATGGCGTAGGCATCCTCGCGGCTGACGCCCGCTTGCGTCAAGGCCAGGAGGACGCGTTGGGACATGACCAACCCAGGGAACTTGTTCATGTTTTCCAGCATGTTTTCCGGGAAGATGATCATCTTGTCGACCACGCCGGTCAGACGGGCGATGGCGAAATCGAGCGTCACGGTGGAGTCGGGGCCGATCATGCGTTCCACGGAACTGTGCGAGATGTCGCGCTCGTGCCAGAGGGCCACGTTTTCCATGGCCGGGATCACGGCCATACGGACAAGGCGGGCAAGGCCGGTGAGGTTCTCGGTCAGGACCGGGTTCTTCTTGTGCGGCATGGCCGAGGAGCCTTTCTGACCCATCGAGAAGAATTCGGCGCCTTCCAGCACCTCGGTGCGCTGCATGTGGCGGATTTCGATCGCGATATTTTCGATGGACGACGCAATGACGCCAAGCGCGGCGAAGAAGGCGGCGTGGCGGTCGCGGGGGATGACTTGCGTGCTGATGGGCTCGGGTTCGAGGCCCATTTGCTTGCAAACATGTTCTTCGACCCGCGGGTCGATATTGGCGAAGGTGCCGACCGCGCCGGAGATGGCGCCGGTGGCGACCTCGGCGCGGGCGGTGCGCAGGCGCGTGAGGTTGCGGTCCATCTCGGCGAAAAAGCGTGCGAAGGTGAGGCCCATGGTAGTGGGTTCGGCGTGGATGCCGTGGGAGCGGCCGACGCGCAGGGTCATCTTGTGTTCGAAGGCGCGGCGTTTGAGGGCGGCGAGCAGGTCTTCCATATCGGCGATCAACAGATCGGCGGCGCGGACGAGCTGGACGTTCAGGCAGGTATCCAGGACGTCCGAAGAAGTCATGCCCTGGTGGACGAAACGCGCTTCCTCGGAGCCCACATGCTCGGCGAGGTGGGTGAGGAAGGCGATGACGTCATGCTTGGTCACGGCCTCGATCTCATCGATGCGGGCGACGTCGAATTCGACATCCTTGGCCTTCCAGACGGCCTCGGCATTCTCGCGCGGGATCACGCCAAGGTCGGCCATCGCGTCACAGGCATGGGCCTCGATCTCGTACCAGATGCGGAACTTGGTGGCGGGTTCCCAGATGGCGACCATGTCGGGGCGGGAATAGCGAGGGATCATGCGAACGGACCTTTGGATTGAATGGCTGTCGGGCGCGGTTTAGACGGAGGAACGGGTGGCGGCAAGACGGGCGTGGCGATTGGTACCGGAACTGGCAGACTTCGAAGGGGTGTGGCGGCTGGAGCGCGACGTGGTGCACGCGAACGCGGCGCCCGCGCGGTTTGAGGGCGAGGCCCGGTTTGTGCCCGGGCAGGACGGACTGATCTATCGCGAGGCGGGTGTGCTGACCATGGCCGGCGAGGCGCCGATGCGGGCCGAACGGGGATATCTCTGGCGGGCCGGGAACAGCGGTGGGATCGATGTGATGTTCGAGGATGGACGGTTCTTTCACAGCATCACCGGCAGCGCCGAGGCGCGGCACTGGTGCGATCCGGACACGTACCACGTGCAGTACGATTTTGGCGGCTGGCCGGAGTGGCGCGCGACCTGGGCGGTGTCGGGGCCGCGGAAGGCTTACCAAATGATCAGTCGTTATGTCCCCGCGGTGGGGGAGAAGTGAACAGCATGCCTTAATTCGGTCAAATTGTTTCGCCATAAGAGACAATAGCAAAAACAAAAAGCCGGGCGGGTGCGATCCCTGACCCAGGCGCAGAGACAGAAAAGCCGGGCAAAAAACGGGCTTCATACAGGCAGGGCGGCACCGAAGGGTGTCGCCCGTTTCACTTTTGCAACGATCGGCTACCGGCGATCAATTTTCGCCCGTGATGTCGCGCAGCATTGAATACGTGAAGAGAAACGCACCGAGCGGCGCCGTGTACAACATGATCGACAGCGCCATCGTGTGCACTGTCAGGCGCAGCGGTTTCGTGGGCACGGCGCGTTTTTCGAGCCAACTTGGCACGGCTGTGACAGTATCGGGTACCTCGTCGGCGAGGATCACGTCGAACTGCTCTTCGGCCGGTAAGGCCGGGGCGGCGCGGCGCTGGCGTGCGGCGGGCTGTGCGTCGAGATTGGCCGGGGCCGAAGGGTCGGTTGCGGGGGGCGATTGGCGCAAAAGATCGTAGAGCGACAGGATCAGGTCTTGGTCAACCATTTCGGGCGTTTCGCCACGCATGATCGTGTCGTAGGGCATGTCGTCCTTGATGCGATAGATCAGCCGGTCGGCGAGATGTGCGAAAGAGACATCCAGTAGGTCGTCGCCGGGCGGATCCTCGGGACTGCGCCCGATGGCAAGCACGAGATGCGTGTAGCGATCCTCGCGGCTGGGAGGCAAAAGAGCGACAGCGATGCGCACGCCGATCCGGTCTATCATCGCGATGGAGTCGCTGACCCAGTGAATTCGGCGCGGCTGGGCGTCCGAGTTTTGCAGCATCTCGTCGATCGCGTGCACGATATCGCCAGCCTGCGCCATTGGCGCGCGGCGATAGCCGAAAGTCGCGATGGAGGTCTGCCGGTCGTCGTACATGGTCTGCCTTCGAGGGGTCGAGGAGATTCCGGACCTAAGCTGCAACTGAGACAGGCGTTGGAAAAGATTGTGGCAAGTTCAAGAAGGCGATCCCGGATAGCGGACCATGCGCCTTGAATTAAAGGGGCGTGCCGCGTTTTTTGCACGCGCGGCACGCCAGGGTTGTCAGGTCAGGTCGAGGGCAACGTGCGGCTGTCCGTCGGAGGTTTTCTCGACGGTGCGCCCGGTGGCGCCGACCGTGCAGGACACCCGCTTGCGCAGTGCGCTGAAGCGGGTCGAGGCAACGACGTCAACGGGCGTGTCGAAGTCAATGCCCAGTTCCACGTGGTTCGGTCCGTGACGGCGGGCCGAGCGGATGGTGCCGGTGAACGCATGGCCCAGGTAGTGCCCCGACACCCGCTGACCCAGCGACCAGACGCGGGGTGTCGGCGCCGCGATGGCGTCGGACAGGGTGTTCCAGTCACGATAGCCCCATTGATGGGCCACATGTTCAAGCGCGGTGGAGTGGCTGATGGGCGTTCCGGCGTGGCTGAGGGTCTGGCGAAGATTGCGCGCGTGGCCTTTCAGCACGTCGCGCGAGGGAAGTGTGGTCTGTGTCATTGCAGTGATCCTATAAGGGGGCAGATAGAACGGCAGGGCCCGCGTTGCTGCCCGGCCTGTGCCCCGGGTCGATGCAATGTCACTGTCAGGGCTTCACCATGGCCAAACGGCTTGCGGGCGGCGGGGGCCTGACGCCCCGTAGGCCCGGCAGATAGGCAGCCGGACACCCTGCGTCAAGCCCCGCGCCGTCAGCCGTCGATCTTGGCGGCCATGATGGCAATGGCCTGTTGATAAACGGTGGCTGCGTTCCATTGCTTGATGACGCGGAAGTTGGGCTGGCCCTGCTGGTAACCGGCGCCCGGCTGCCAGCCCTTGCGACGCAGGAAATTCGCCGTCGACACAAGCGCATCGGCCTGGTTATAGAAATCCACGCGGCCGTCGCCGTTGCCGTCGACGCCGTAGCTCAGTGCGTTGCCCGGCAGGAACTGGGTATGGCCCAGCTCGCCATGCTTGGCGCCACGCGTGTTGATTGTGATCGAGCCGCGATCCACCAGTTTCAGCGCGCCGATGGCGTGCGGACGGAAGAAATCCGAACGGCGGCAGTCATAGGTCAGGGTCACGATGGCCGAGACGACCGAGCTGTTGCCCATGAAGCCGCCAAAGCCGGTTTCCATGCCGTGGATGGCGATGATGACCCCGGCGGGCACGCCGTAATTCTGTTCGATCCAGTTGTAGAACCGGGCGTTCTGCGCCTTGCGCTTGCGGCCTTGCGCGATGATCGTGTTGGCGCCGCGCACCTGCATGAACTTGTCGAGCGAGTAGCGAAAACTTTTCTGGTTGCGGTCGGCGGCGATGGTGCTGGAGGCGTAGCGGGTCTGGGCCAGCGCCTGAAGGCCACGCTGACCGACACCGGCAGCCTGGGCCTGCTGGGCGAAGACTGCCTTCCATTGTTCGAATCCGTTGGCGTTATTGCCACATTGGGCCATGGCCGCTGTTCCGGCAGTCAAAGTGGTGACGCCAGCGACGGCAAGCGCAAGAAAACGAGATTTGAATTTCAAAGGCATTGGGCAGCTCCAGGTCAGACAATCACGATGTTAGCCGAGCCGGACAAGGGAACAAAGTCAATTCTCCATGACATTCGGTGCATCGGGACGGGCGTCAAGAGATGACCCGTCCGGGCAAACAACGGTCTATCGGTCGCGTGTGTTCCTTGGACGTGTGACCCGCTGCCCGTTCTTTCGGAGTCGAAAGCGGCCCGTTCAGTTCAGAACGCTCTGGAAAACCTGCGCCGCGGCGGCGGTGGCTCCGTTCGCCTGAAGCGACACGAAAAGTCCCGACAGCGCCGCGGCCTGCCCGGCGAGGCGGAGGTTTTCGCCCTTGACCAGATTGATGATTACCAGCGCGATACCGACCGGCAGTGCGATGCAGGCCACCGCGAAGGACAAAAGCCAGGCCGACAGGCGCAGGCGATCGGAGTCCTCGGCAATGTTTTCGATGGCGGGCACGACCATATCGGGCGTGTCGTCGATAATGCCTTCGGATTCGCCGATGAAAGCCTTCGAGGGCAGGATCGGCATCACCGGCGGGGGCGTGCATTTCAGTCGCTCGTCCAGCTTGGTGTGCAGGTCATCTATCCCGGTCAGCGCGGCGCGGGCGCGTTGGGTCTGGTCCGCAAGCCTGTCGGACCCGGCTGCTCCATCGGCTGCAGGCTCGCAGGCCTCACGAACGTCTTCGGCTGAAAGGAGCGCGTTTTGCTCGATCCATTGCAGGTGGGTCGGACGCAGGTGATCGCTGAGGTCGATCGCCACACGGGCCAAAACGGCATCGATCGCCTGGCCGGTTTCGGGTGCCGCCTGGTCGCGGCGAGAGATGTCGATCCGCAGCAGGGTGTTCATCGACAGCTCAAGATCCGGCAACACGACGTTGTCGCTGAGTGTCAGGCAAACCCGGTAGTGCTCGGTCTCGACCCCGGCGTCGCTGTCGGACAGAACGCCGAGCGACCGAACGTTCTCGCAGAGCCCCTTCAGGGCCTCGACGCTGAGCTTCAGAGCATCCAAAAGGTCGATGTGTTGCTCTTCGACGAAAACAAGCCCCGCCATGACGCGTTTGTCGTTATGAGACATTTTTCAGGTCCTGATTGTTTCCGCTCGTGGTTGGAACATCCCAAGAATTATTGGAATCTGTATGTTTCAAATATGGACGCAATGCGGCGGTTTCCGCGCCTGAGCGGCGATCCGCCTATCTTTGGCAGCCGTCACGCGCAGTTTTCGGCGGGCAGGACATAAAAAACGGGCGCCTTCCGGAAAAGGCGCCCGCGTAATTGCAGATCTACTACTGGATCAGCAGCTGTAGTACAGGCCGAACTCCACCGGGTGCGGCGTGTGTTCGTAGGTTTCGATCTCTTCCATCTTGAGCTCGATATAGCCCTCGATCTGGTCCTTGGTGAACACGTCACCGGCCAGAAGGTACTCGTGATCGGCCTGAAGCTCCTGCATGGCTTCGCGCAGGCTGCCGCAGACGGTCGGGATGCCTTCCAGCTCTTCGGCGGGCAGGTCGTAGAGGTTCTTGTCCATCGCCTCGCCCGGGTCGATCTTGTTCTTGATGCCGTCGAGGCCGGCCATCAGGAGCGCGGCAAAGCACAGGTAGGGGTTTGCCGACGGATCGGGGAAGCGGGCCTCGACGCGCTTGGCTTTCGGCGACTCGGTCCACGGAATACGAACGCAGCCCGAGCGGTTGCGGGCCGAGTAGGCGCGCAGAACGGGAGCTTCGAAGCCAGGGATCAGACGCTTGTAGCTGTTGGTCGACGGGTTGGTGAAGGCATTCAGCGACTTTGCGTGCTTCAGGATGCCGCCGATGTACCACAGAGCCTCGTCCGAAAGGTCGGCATACTTGTCACCGGCGAAAAGCGGCTTGCCGTCTTTCCAGATCGACATGTTGACGTGCATGCCCGTGCCGTTGTCGCCCGCGATGGGCTTGGGCATGAACGTGGCCGACTTGCCGTAGGCGGCGGCGACGTTGTGGATGACGTACTTGTACTTTTGAAGCTCATCGGCCTGCTTGGTCAGGCTGTCGAAGATCAGGCCCAGCTCGTGCTGGCATGACGCCACCTCGTGGTGGTGCTTGTCGACCTTCATGCCCAGACGTTTCATGGTCGAGAGCATTTCCGAACGGATGTCCTGCGACTCGTCGGTGGGGTTGACCGGAAAATAGCCGCCCTTCACGCCCGGACGGTGGCCCATGTTGCCCATCTCGTACTCGGTGTCGGTGTTCCACGAGGCGTCGATCGCGTCGACCTCGTAGGAGACCTTGTTGATCGAGTTGGAGAAGCGCACGTCGTCGAAGAGGAAGAATTCCGCTTCGGGGCCCATGAAGGCGCTGTCGCCGATGCCGCTGGACTTCAGATAGGCCTCGGCCTTTTCGGCGGTGCCGCGCGGGTCACGCTCGTAGGCTTCGCCGGTGTCGGGTTCGACGATCGAGCAATGCACGCAGATGGTTTTCTCGGCATAGAAGGGGTCGATGTAACCGCTGGCGGTGTCGGGCATCAGTTTCATGTCCGAGGCTTCGATCGATTTCCAGCCGGCGATCGACGAGCCGTCGAACATGAAGCCTTCATCGAGGAAATCCTCGTCAACCTCGTCGGCGATGACCGTGACGTGCTGCAGCTTGCCGCGCGGGTCGGTGAAACGGATGTCGACATACTCGACTTCCTCGTCCTTGATCGTCTTGAGCAGATCTTTTGCGCTCATGTCCATTGATCCCTTCGTTGGTTCTTAGGTTTGGTTCAAAGCGCGTCCGGACCGGATTCGCCGGTGCGGATGCGGATGGCTTGTTCGACGGGGCTGACGAAGATCTTGCCGTCGCCGATCTTGTCGGTCTTGGCGGCATCGACGATGGCCTCGATGGCGGCGTCGACCTGATCGTCGTCCAGCACGACGTCGATTTTCACCTTTGGCAGGAAATCGACGACATACTCGGCACCGCGGTAGAGTTCGGTGTGGCCTTTCTGGCGGCCGAAGCCTTTGACTTCGATCACCGAGAGGCCCTGAACACCCACCTCCTGAAGCGCTTCCTTGACTTCATCGAGCTTGAAGGGCTTGATGATCGCCTCGATTTTTTTCATGGGTCGACTCCTCCGACTGACTTGCGGAATTTGCAGATCACTTCTGTTGAGGCGGCACAATCGGATAGGGTTCTGTAAGCGCTACGCGTCCGGTTGATGCTTTGATGTGCGTAAAATTTAGGCAACCTGGCGCGATAATGTGCGAAATTGAATCGTTGAGAGGTCCATGATGACTGAACTGCTGACCGCCGCCCAGATGCGGGCCATCGAAGAAGCCGCGATCAACTCGGGCGACGTGACCGGCTTGGAGCTGATGGAGCGCGCAGGGCGGGGCGTCGTCGAGGCGGTATTCGAGGAATGGCCGGAGCTGGCGAAAGCGCCGAGCCGGGCGGTCGTGCTATGCGGGCCGGGGAACAATGGCGGCGACGGGTTTGTCGTGGCGCGGTTGCTGAAAGAGTGGGGCTGGGAGGTGGAGGTGTTCCTCTACGGCGACCTCACTAAGCTGCCGCCGGATGCGAAGGTGAATTACGAGCGGTGGTCCACGATGGGCACAGTGCGGCCTTATGTCGACGAGGGCGACGGCGCGTTCTGGCTCGATCCGGTATCGTGGGGACCCGAAACGCTGATTGTGGACGCTTTGTTCGGGACGGGGTTAACGCGCCCGGTGGACGCGTTTAACGCCTTCGGATGGGCCACGCAGATGTCGGGATGGCGCGTGGACGGTCGACCGCTCGGGGGCGGCAACTATCCCGATGCCCGGGTTGTGGCAGTGGATATTCCCAGCGGGCTCTGCGCCGATAGCGGGCGCTATCTGCGCGTGGATGGGCAGGGGCCGTATCACGAGGATATCCGTGCACATCTGACGATCAGTTTTCATGCACTGAAGCTGGGGCATTTGCTGGCCGACGGTCCTGCCGGCTGCGGCAAGGTGGTGGTCAAAGGCATCGGGCTGGATTGTCAGAATAGCCAAGGCATCGTGCGGTTGCTGGAACGCCCGGCGTTTTTTCAAACGAAATGGACGGCGGACCACAAATATGACCATGGGCATGCCCTTGTTTTGTCTGGTGGTGCGGGGCGAACAGGCGCGGCGCGATTGGCGGCGCGGGGGGCGCTGAGGATCGGGGCGGGGCTGGTGACGCTGGGTGTTCCGCCCTCAGCGCAGCAGGAGGTGGCGTGTCAGGTGACGTCGATCATGCTGCGCCGGGTCGAAGGGTGCGACGGGCTGGCCGGCGTTCTGGAGGACCAGCGGATTAATGCGGTTTGCCTGGGTCCGGGGCTGGGTGTCGAGCGGGCGAGGGCACTGGTGCCGGTGGCGCTTGGGGAAGGTGGGGTGCAAACCCACCCCATGCGGTCATTGGTGCTGGATGCGGATGCGCTGACGGCGTATGAGGGCGATCCGGGGGCGCTGTTCGGGATGTTGCATGAAAGCTGCGTGTTGACCCCGCATGGCGGGGAGTTCGCGCGGCTGTTCCCGGATATCGCCGAGAAGCTGAACGCGCCGGCCTCCGAAGGCCCAGCCTTTTCCAAGGTTGACGCGACTCGCGAGGCGGCGCAGCGGGCGGGCTGTATCGTGCTGTTCAAGGGGGCGGATACGGTGATTGCGGCGCCGGATGGTCGGTGCAGCATTAACTCCGCACAATATGAACGCGCCACCCCGTGGCTGGCGACGGCTGGGGCAGGGGACGTGCTGGCCGGGTTCATTACGGGGCTGCTGGCGCGGGGGCATGAGCCTATGCAGGCGGCAGAGGTCGCGGCATGGCTGCATGTCGAATGCGCGCGCAGTTTTGGCCCCGGCCTGATCGCCGAGGATCTGCCGGAAGAGGTGCCGAAGGTGTTGCGCGCTTTGGGCATGTGAGGTCCCGGGTCAAGCCCGGGACAGGGTCACGCAGCTTTTGACAGTGCTTCGATATCGGCGGTGCTGGCCGCTTCGAGCCCGTCGACATAGACGATGTGGGGCGTGTCGAAATCGAGCGTGTGGAGCGTCAGGTCCGTCTTGCCCTCGTCGGTGATGAATTCGCCGTCGACCAGTTGCGAGACCTGTACCACGGCGCGCTTGGTGCCGAACATCGCCTCGGCCCGCCAATCGCGGATCAGCAGGGATTGGCCTTCGGGAAGCAGTACGTCGCGCACGGGGCGGGTGTGACCGAGCGATCCGGCCTGAACGCGGATCGTCCGGGTGCGCAGGGTTTGAACCGAGATGTCCTTCAGGACGGCCATGCCGGTGTCGCGCGTGATCACGCGGTCACCGGGGCGGAGATCTTCCACCGCTTTCTCGCCATCCAATGTCATGATAACTGCGCCGGCGGCAAAGCCGCTGGCCTGCACTCTGGCCCGTGGCGGGTTGGTCCCGCCTGTGCCCCCGACCGTTTTCGGTTCCATGGGCTATCTCGCTCTGTTTTCTGCCTCGTATTTCTAATGAGCATACGTTAACACTCCGCGAATGTCGCGCTTTTTGTTGAATGCCGGAGTAGATTTAGTTTGAATGTTGCAACAGAAATTTCCCTCGCATCCCGACACGCGCTTTGCTAAGACGCCCGTCGATGCGGGTGTGGCGGAATTGGTAGACGCACCAGATTTAGGTTCTGGCGCCGCAAGGCGTGGGGGTTCAAGTCCCTTCACCCGCACCATTTCCCTTTATGCGACAGCGCGGAGCGCCGAATCCGGGGTAGTTCAGCGCCAGGCACTTTCATTTACGGGCCGGCGTCAGAATGGTGGGGTTGAACCCCACCCTAGGATTGCGGCTCTCCTATGATCCAGACCTGTGCGATGGCGCGGTCGTCGCCCATCATGATCGTGGGGAAGAGAGCTTGCCAGATGTCGTTCGCCGTGTTCGCGCGCTGGGCAATTGCCGGCGTCGAGGCGAGGTCGATGGCGATGAGGTCAGCCTCCATCCCCGGGGCGATGGTGCCGATGCGGTCGGACATGTGCAGGGCGTCGGCGCTGCCTGCTGTCGCCAGCCACCAGAGCTGGGCAGGGTGCAGGGCGGTGCCGGAAAGCTGGCCGATCTCATAGGCCGCCGCCATAGTGCGCAGCATCGAGAAGGACGAGCCGCCGCCGGTGTCGGTGGCAAGGCCGATGCGGTGGCCGTCATCGAGGCGCGCGGCCATGTCGAAAAGGCCGGAGCCGATAAAGGTGTTTGATGTGGGGCAGTGAATGAGCGCCGCGCCGACCTCGGCCAGACGGGCGCGTTCGCGGGGCGTGAGGTGGATGGCGTGGCCGTAGAGGCCGCGGGGGCCTAGGAGGCCGTGTATCTCGTAAGTGTCGAGATAATCGCGGGCGGAGGGGAAGAGGGATTTGACCCAGTCGATTTCCTCGACCTGCTCGGAAAGATGCGTTTGCATGAGGCAGGTGGGGTGTTGGGCCCAGAGTGTCCCGAGGGCGGAGAGTTGATCGGGCGAGGAGGTGGGCGAAAAGCGCGGGGTGATAGCGTAGGTCAGCCGGTCGGTGCCGTGCCATCGGGCGATAAGCGCGGCGCTGTCGTCATAAGCCGATTTCGCGGTGTCCAGCAGGGCGGCGGGCGCGTTGCGGTCCATGCAGGTCTTGCCCGCCACAGCGCGAAGGCTGCGGGTTCGGGCGGCTTCGAAAAATGCATCGACACTGTGGGGGTGGGAGGTGCAGAAGCTGGCGACGGTGGTCGTGCCGTTGGCGAGCGTGAGATCGAGATAACGGATTGCGATCTGGCGTGCATAGGCGGGATCGGAAAGGCGCATTTCCTCGGGGAAGGTGTAGGTTTCCAGCCAGTCGCGCAGGCGTTTGCCCCAGCTGGCTATGATGGCAGTCTGAGGAAAATGCGCGTGAGCGTCGATGAAGCCGGGTGAAATGAGGTGATCGTCGTAGCGCTCGATTTCCGCGTCCGGGGCGGCGGCGCGCAGGTCAGCCAGCGGGCCGGTGCGGACGATGTGGCGGTTCTCGATCAGGACGGCCTCGTCGAGGCGGGCGGCGCCGGCGGGGTCGCCCTCGAACGGTGAACGGGTGAAGCACAGGACTTGTCCGGTCAGGATGCGCTGGGTGGTCATGCGGGGTAGGCTCCGTGGTGCCGGTCGGGCGCAGGATAGGTGCGCAGAAGACAAGCGTAAATCCCGCATATTGCGTTGTGATTTCCTGCGGCTTTGTCCTACATGGTGCCGCAGACCCGGGGAGCGCGCGATGACCGAAAACCAGCAGGACAACGTGACCGAAGAGCGCGAACCCGCGCAGGTGCCCGAACCCGAGCGGGAGCCTGAGCGCGAGGACAGCGCCTATGTGCTGGATCAGAAATCCGTGGGCCGGATCATGTATGCCGTGGATATCGGGGACCAGTCCATGCTGTGGCAGGAGCTGGAACCGTTCCACCCTGCCGACATCGCCGACCTTCTGGAGCAGATCAATTCCTTCGATCGCCGCCGGCTGATCGAGCTTTACGGGCACGAGTTTGACGGCGACGTTCTGACGGAACTGGACGAGACGATCCGCGAGGAGGTGATCTCGATCCTGTCGCCGGAGGTTCTGACCAACGCGGTGCGCGACCTTGAGTCGGACGATGTGGTCGACCTGGTCGAGGACATGGAAGAAAGCCGGGCCGCCGAGATCCTGGGGGTTCTGGAGGACAGCGACCGGACGCTGGTGCAGCAGTCGCTGAGTTACCCTGAATATTCCGCCGGGCGCCTGATGCAGCGCGAGGTGGTGATGGCGCCCGAGCACTGGAATGTGGGCGAGGCGATCGATTACCTGCGCGACCAGGATGATCTGCCGGACCAGTTCTATCATATCGTGCTGGTGGACCCGCGGCTGAAGCCTGTGGGCAACGTGACCTTGGGCAAGCTGATGGCGTCGCGCCGGGAGGTGATGCTGAGCTCATTGGTTGAGGACACGTTTCATGTCATTCCCGCCGAGCAGTACGAGGGCGACGTGGCCTATGCGTTCAACCAGTATCACCTGATTTCCGCCCCGGTGGTGGACGAGGACGAGCGGCTGGTGGGGGTGATCACCATCGACGACGCCATGGCGGTGCTGGACGAGGAACACGAGGAGGACATCCTGCGCCTTGCCGGTGTGAGCGAGGAAGGTTCGTTGAGCGACCGGGTGATCAGCACCACCAAGCGGCGGTTTCCGTGGCTGGCGGTGAACCTTGTGACGGCGATCATGGCGTCCCTTGTGATCGCGCAGTTCGAGGCGGCGATTGCGCAGATCGTGGCGCTGGCGGTCTTGATGCCGATCGTGGCGTCGATGGGTGGCAATGCCGGAACGCAGAGCCTGACCGTTGCGGTGCGGGCGATTGCGACGAAGGACCTTACAGGCTCGAACGTGTGGCGGTTCATCCGGCGCGAGGTGCTGGTGGGGCTGGTCAATGGCCTGATCTTTGCCGTGGTAATGGGGATCGTGGGCGTGTTGTGGTTCGGCGGGCCAGAACTTGGCTACGTCATCGGTGCGGCGATGGTTATCAACCTGGTGATGGCCGGGCTGGCGGGCACGGTCATTCCTGTGGTGCTTGACCGCGTTGGCGTGGACCCGGCGCTGGCCTCGGGGGCGTTCGTGACCACGGTGACGGACGTGGTGGGCTTTTTCGCCTTTCTGGGCCTGGCCGCGGTGGTGCTGCTGTGAGCGATCTGGCGGAGGTGAAGGCGACGGCGCGCAAGGCGGCGTTCGCGCGGCGCAAGGCGGCGTTTGACGCGGCAGAGGGCGCGGGGGCGGGCCTTTTGTCCGGCGTGCTGGCCGGATATCGCGGCGTGCCTCTGGCGGGGTATATGCCCATCCGCACCGAGATCGACCCGCTGCCGGCCATGGCCGAGGCGGCTGCGCATGGGACGGTTGGCGTGCCGGTAATTGAAGGTGAAGGCTTGCCTTTGAAGTTCTCGCGCTGGGAGCCGAATGGGGCGATGCGCGACGGGCCATTCGGGGCGCGGGTGCCGGAGGTGGATGACTTCTTCGAGCCGGAGATCCTGATCGTGCCTTTGGTGGCGTTCGACCGGAATGGCGGCCGGCTGGGCTATGGAGGAGGCTTTTACGACCGGACGCTGGAGCTGTTGAGGGGCAAGCGCGCGACGCTGGCCATCGGGTTTGCGTTCGCGGCGCAGGAGGCCGAGGGGCTGCCGCTGGAGCCCACAGACCAGCCGCTGGACATGGTGGTGACGGAGAAAGAAGTGATCGGGTTTTGAGGGGGGCCGCCGGCCTGCAGTGTTGAGCCGCGGGATTGCCAGACCGCGGGGTGGCGATCCGAGGGGTGTTCAGGGCACTTTATGGTTGCCGTGTCCGCATGACTTCTGATCGGAGTGCTTGCGTCAGCCAATCGCCAGTCCGGGGGGCGGCCCCCCTTTCGGCGATTGCAGGCAATCGCCTTTCGGTCATCGGGCGATCGCGCGGCGGCCTGCGGCCTTGATTCCGCGCGTGCTGCGTAGTTGGTATTGAATCAATTCGACCAGAACTTTGGAGAAGGTAACATGGACACCCACGACTACACCGCCAAGGTGGTCTGGACCGGCAACCGGGGCGATGGCACGCGGACTTACAAGGGCTATGACCGGACCTGGAACATCGAGACGCCGGGCAAGTCGGTGGTGTCCTGCTCGAACGATCCAATGCTGGGCGGCGACCCGGCCCGGCACAATCCCGAGGACCTGCTGCTGGCGACGGTGAGTGCGTGCCACATGCTGTGGTACCTGCATTTCGCCAGCGACGCGGGGATCGCGGTGCAGGGATACGTTGACGATCCGCTGGGAGAGGCGGAAGTGGAGCCCTCGGGCAAGGGACGGTTCACGCGAGCCGTGCTGCGTCCGGTGATCACGGTGCCTGAGGGGACGGACATGGAGGCGGCGGATAAGATCCATGGACGCATTCACGACGTCTGTTTCGTGGCGCGGTCGGTGGCGTTTCCGATTGTCTTTGAGGCGCGCTACGAGGTTGCTGACTGAGGCAGGGCTGCGCGAGGAGGTAAGAGGTCCCGGGTCAAGCCCGAGACGGCGGGTGGGCATCGCTGGCCCTTGCCCTTTGCAAGCGGTGTCTCTACCAGTTTCGCCATGAGGATTTTGTACCTTGGAGACGTGATGGGCCGGGCCGGGCGGCAGGCCGTCGCGGAGCGTTTGCCGGGCCTGCGCGAGGCGTGGAGACTGGATTTCGTCGTGGTCAACGGCGAGAACGCTACGGGCGGCATGGGGCTGAGCGGCGCACATGCCAAGGCGCTCTTGGAGGCAGGGGCGGATTGCCTGACACTGGGCGATCACGCGTTCGACCAGAAGGACATGCTGCAATATATCGAGGGCGAGCCGCGGATCGTCCGGCCCCTGAATTTCGCCAAGGGCGCGCCGGGGCGTGGTGCGGCTGTTTTTTCCGATGCGCGGGGGCGCAAGGTGCTGGTGGCGCAGGTGCTGGGGCAAGTCTTCATGAAGAGGGCCTTCGACGACCCGTTCAGCGCCGTGGACACGGTGATGCGGGCGCATGTGCCGGGGGGCGCGGTGCAGGCGAGCCTGATCGACATCCACTGCGAGGCGACCAGCGAGAAGATGGGCATGGGACATTACTGCGACGGGCGTGCGAGCATCGTCGTGGGCAGCCACACCCATGTGCCCACCGCCGATGCGCAGATCCTGCCGGGCGGCACGGCGTTCCAGTCGGATGCGGGCATGTGCGGCGATTACCTGAGCGTGATCGGCATGGACAAGACCGAGCCGATGCGGCGCTTCGTGACCGGGATGGGCAAGGAGCGGTTCACGCCGGCCATGGGCGAGGTGACGCTGTGCGGGCTGTATGTCGAGACCGATGACGCTACGGGCAAGGCAACGAAGGTGGAGATGGTCCGCGACGGCGGGCGGCTGGCGGCCAGCGGTCCATGAGGCGAATCCTTGGGCTTTATACCGCTCTGGTTGCCATGGGGCTGGGGTGGGGCCTGTCGATTCCGCTGAGCAAGATCGCGGTGAGTACGGGGCACCAGCCGTTCGGCTTGATCTTCTGGCAGTTGATCATCGTGGTTTTATGCCTGGGCGCGGTCACGCTGTTGCGGGGGCGTAAGGTCGTCTTCGCGCGACCCTACCTGCGATTGTTCCTGATGGTGGCGCTGTGCGGGGCGGTGTTGCCGGATATCTTCTTTTACACCGCGGCGGCCCAGCTTTCGGGCGGGGTGATGTCGATCGTGATTGCCTCGGTCGCCATGTTCTCGCTGCCGATCGCGGTGGTTATGGGCAACGAGCGCTTCGAGTGGCAGCGGCTTTGGGGCGTGATCCTGGGGCTGGGGGGTATCGTCCTGTTGGTGGGGCCGGAGGCGAGCCTGCCCACGGGAACCTCGGCGCTGTTCGTTCTGGTGGCGCTGTGCGCGCCGGCGCTGTACGCGACCGAAGGCAACTTGGTGGCGAAATGGGGCACGCAGGGCCTGGACCCGATGCAGGTGATAATCGGCGCATCAATGATCGGGGCGGTCGTGGCGCTGCCCGTCGCGGTGGGCACCGGGCAGTGGATCAACCCGCTGGAGGGTGTGGGCGTGCCGGAGCTGGCGCTGGTGGCGGCGGCGGCGCTGCACGCGTTGGTCTATGCCTCCTACGTGTGGATGGTGGGCCATGCCGGGTCGGTCTTTTCGGCGCAGACGTCGTACATGGTGACGGCGGCGGGTGTGCTGTGGTCGATGACGCTGTTGGGGGAGAGCTATTCGATCTGGGTCTGGCTGGCGCTGGGGGTGATGATGCTGGGGATGTTCCTGGTGCAACCCCGGGCCGCACGGGTTCTTGTGCCGGGGCGCGTGATAGATGAGAATGCCGAAACTGGCATGACATCGGACCGGGACGGGCAGAACTGATGCAATTCATTGAGCTTTCGCAGGGTGCCCAGCCGCTGGTCGCCTTGGGCGTGGTCGCGGTGATGTTCGTGCTGTTTATTCGCGAGACCTATCCCACAGAGGTGGTGGCGCTGAGCGGGGCCGCGGTGCTGCTGGCGCTGGGGGTACTGCCTTATGACGCGGGTCTCGAGGTGCTGTCGAACCCCGCGCCCTGGACCATCGCCGGGATGTTCGTGGTGATGGGGGCGCTGGTGCGCACGGGCGCTCTGGATGCGTTTACGACGGTGGCGGACCGGCAGGCCAAGGTGAACCCCAAGCTGGCGATCGGGATGTTGATGGCCTTTGTCGTGTTCGGTTCGGCTTTCATGAACAACACGCCCGTGGTTGTGGTGATGATCCCGATCTTTGTGCAACTGGCGCGGACGCTGGGGGTGACAGCCTCGAAAATGCTGATCCCACTGAGCTATGCCGCCATTCTGGGCGGGACGCTGACGCTGATCGGGACTTCGACGAACCTGCTGGTCGACGGGGTGGCGCGGTCTCAGGGGATGGAGCCGTTCGGAATTTTCGAGGTGACGCCGCTGGCGCTGTGCCTTGTGGCGTGGGGAGCGGTGTACCTTTATTTCATCGCGCCGCGCCTGTTGCCGGAGCGCGAGAGCATGGCGGACATGCTGTCGGACCGCTCGAAGATGAAGTTCTTTACCGAGGCGGTAATCCCGCCGGACAGCAACCTTATAGGTCGGGAAGTGACCGGCGTGCAGCTGTTCAAGCGCGAAGGCGTGCGGCTGGTGGACGTGGTGCGGGGCGATATCTCTTTGCGGCGCAATCTGCAGGGGGTGGAGTTGCAGGTGGGCGACAGGGTGGTTCTGCGCACGCAGATGACCGAGCTCTTGAGCCTGCAGCGCAACAAGGAGCTGAAGCGCGTCGACCAGGTGTCACAGGTGGAGACGACAACGGTGGAGGTGTTGATCACGCCGGGGTGCAAGATGGTGGCGCGCAGCCTGGGATCGCTGCGGCTAAGGCGTCGGTTCGGGGTCTATCCGCTGGCGGTGCACCGGCGTAACCAGAATATCGGGCGGCAGCTGGATGACCTGATCGTGCGGGTGGGCGACACGCTGCTGCTGGAAGGTGCGCCGGAGGACATCAAGCGGCTGGCGGGCGAAATGGATCTGGTCGACGTCAGCCATCCATCGGCCAAGGCGTTCCGGCGCGGGCACGCGCCGGTGGCGCTGGCGGCGCTGGCGGGAATCGTGATCCTGGCCGCATTGGGCGTGGCCCCGATCCTGGCGCTGACGGTGATCGCGCTGGCGGTGGTGCTGTTGTCGCGCTGCATCGACGCGGAGGAGGCGTTTTCTTTTGTGGAAGGGCGGCTGTTGGCACTGATCTTTTCGATGCTGGCCATCGGCGCGGCGCTGGATGCGTCGGGGGCGGTGCAGCTGATCGTAAATGCGGTGGCGCCAGGGCTGTCCGGGCTGCCGCCGTTCCTGATCGTCTGGGCGATCTACCTTCTGACGTCGGTTTTGACGGAACTGGTGAGCAACAACGCGGTGGCGGTGGTGGTGACGCCCATTGCCATCGGGCTGGCGGATGCGATGGGAATCGACGCGCGGGCGCTTGTGGTGGCGGTAATGGTCGCGGCCTCGGCCAGTTTCGCCACGCCCATCGGATATCAGACCAACACGCTGGTCTATGGGCCCGGAGGCTACAAGTTTACCGACTTCCTGAAGGTGGGCGTGCCGCTGAACCTGAGCGTGGGGTTGTTGGCTAGTGCGCTGATCCCGTTCATCTGGCCGCTTTAAGGCGGGCGTCGGATATCGAGTATTTTGGGAACAGTGAAACAACGGGGGCGCCGCGCCTGACGGGCGCTGTCTCCAAATCGTGATCACCTGCACGCCTTGGTTGTGGTAGGGTGACTAGATAGGCGGGTGCTCCGCCAAATGACGAAGACCCGCCCAAACCCAATCCGACCGGGAATGCCCGGCCGAACGGAGGGAGGGAGTGTCTCATGGTCAAAACAATCGGAAACCCGCTGTCTTGGTTCTTTCAGGGCGTGTCCGGCGCGAGCCGGTCGGTGGGCGATGCCACCGTCGCGCTGAGCGGTGGGACGGAAGCCACGCCCGAGGCGAGGTCGCTTTCCAGCCGGGATCTGAGCGACGCTTTGCGCAAGGGCTATGCCGATTTCTCGCGCTTTCGCAGTGATGTGATGTTCCTGGTGATGATCTATCCGGCGATCGGGCTGTGCCTGTCGTTCTTCGCCTTTCACCAAGCGATGCTGCCGATGCTGTTCCCGCTGGCGGCGGGCTTCCTGCTGTTGGGGCCGATCGTGGCGATCGGCCTTTACGAGATGAGCCGACAGGCGGAAAAGCGCGATGACGTGGGCTGGAGTGCCGCGCTGTCGGTGATCCGGGCCGAGAATATCGGGCCGGTGCTGGTGATGGCGCTGTATCTGCTGGCGGTGTTTATCGTCTGGATGCTGGCCGCCATGAAGATCTATGACTGGACGCTGGGGCCGGAGCCGCCGCAGAGCGTGTCGCGTTTCGCGATGGATGTTCTGACGACCGGGCCGGGCTGGACGATGATCGTTGTAGGCATGACGGTTGGCGCGGTCTTTGCGGTGATGGTTCTCGCGGTCAGCCTGACGACCTTTCCGATGCTGATCGACCGCCGGGTCGGGCTGGCCGTGGCGGTGGCGACCTCTTTGCGGGTGATGCAGAAGAATCCCGTTACGGTGGCCCGGTGGGGGGGCATCGTGGCTGTCCTGATGCTGATCGGGACGGTGCCGCTATTCCTCGGGCTGATCGTCGTGCTGCCGGTGCTGGGCCATGCGACCTGGCATCTCTATCGGGCCGCCGTGGGGTGGGCGTGAGGAGGCCGTGGCCGGTGACCGCTTGGGTCAGGTCGGTCCGGGAGTTGCGCCGGGAATGATGCGGCCTGACGAGGGGTCTTTGCAGTAGACGGTGATCGAGTCGCGGCATTTCGGCGCCGGTGACGTGTCTGAGGGTCGTGCCGCAGACGTTTGGCCCTTGGCGGGCGCCTCTGCCGTAGGCGTGGCAGCCGGGACCGGGGCAGGGGCTGCGCCGCGACCGGACAGCGGGACTTCGGCTTGAGTAAAGACGACCTCGCCTTTACGACCGCCGCCGGTGGATTCGATCATCACCGTGCCGCGTGCAGTGCGCTCGAAACTGACGAAGCCCCATTTGCGATCAAAGCCGCCCCGGCAGGTGAGCGTGAAGGCTCGGAGCGTGTCCTGCGCGGCCTCGCTGTACGTGGCAAGGCGCTTGCCCTCGCAGATGCGCGCAATGACGGTTTTCACCTGCGACGTCGAATAGCCTGCGGGGTTGTATTGGCCAGTCATGACGCCCGTGTCCTTGTCGACGCGGCCCGAGAAGTAGTTGGGGTTCTTCAACGGGATGCTGCCGGAACTGCCGCACGCCGAGACGAGCGCGGCAAGGCAGAGGGCGACGGCGGTGCTGGCTGGTGCAGGGAACACCGAGGCTGGCATTTTATTCATTATATCGGGCTCTTGTCCGGGAAAGTCTCGTGGCAGATATCATTCCGGACGGTGGTGTCAATCGCCGCAGGATACGGTCCGGGGGCAGGCCTTGTGTCTGGCCCCCGGAATGCCGGGCCTAGCTGCCGCCGTCGGTGCCTTCGGGCAGCGCGGTGGCCAGGCGCGTGACGGCGTTAAGCTTTGTCATGCCGTCTTCGCCTGCGGTGTCATATTCGAAAAGAACGCGGTCGCCGCGACCTAAGTCCTCGGGCAGGCTGATCTCGGTGGGCACTTCCCAGACTGTCTTGTCGGTGAGAACGATGATGCCGTCGATGCGGTCGAAGGCGAGCACGTGGCCCTCGGTGTCGTCGGCGAAGGCGGGAAGGGCCGCGATGGCGGCAGCGATTGCAGCGGTGATGATGCGCATGGGGTTGATCCAGGGGGAGGAAAGCACTCTTGGCGCGACCCCGCGCCTTGCAGCCGCCGGGCGGAGCCTCGCACCCGGATGGCGGTGAAATGGGATGGGCCGCGTGGTTTGCAAGTGGGCGGCGCAAATATAAATGGCGGATTCTCGCGCGTCAGATATCTGGAAGCTTGCCAGAGACCGGGGCTTGGGAAAAAAGACCGAAAAACCGGGGGATTTTCTGATGCGGCGTTTGATGACCTTTACGTTGGTGTGCGCGATTGCGGGATGCAGCGCGAAAGAGGCGCCGGAGCCGCCGGCGGCGCACAACCCGCCGCTTTATCCCAACGAGACGCCGCAGATCCGGGCGCTGATCAACCAGTATGCCGACACTTACGAAGTGCCGCGGTCGCTGGTGCACCGGGTGGTGCAGCGCGAGAGTGATTACCGCCCCAAGGCGCGCAATGGCCCCTACTGGGGGATGATGCAGATCCTGCCCGCCACGGCGCGCGGCATGGGATTTCAGGGGCAGGCGAGTGACCTGCTAAACCCGGAGACCAACCTGAAATACGCGGTGAAATACCTGCGCGGCGCGTGGCTGGTGTCGGAAGGTAGCGAGCCTGACGCGGTGATGTGGTACGCGCGGGGCTATTACTATGCGGCGCGGGACAAGTGCCTGCTGGTCGAGACCGGCCTGCGCGAGCGCGAGATCGCGCGGCATTGCCGCTGAAGCCGGGCGTCTAAAGCGGCCAGAAAACCAGGATGGCCGGCACGGAAACGGCGACCACGATGATCTCCAAGGGCAGGCCCATGCGCCAGTAATCCCCGAAGGCATAGCCGCCGGGGCCGAGGATCAGCGTGTTGTTCTTGTGGCCGATGGGCGTGAGATAGGCGGAGGACGCGGCCACCGCGACGGCCATCAGGAACGGGTCGGGCGAGACGTCGAGCGTGTTTGCCATCTGAATGCCAACGGGGGCCGCGACGATGGTGGTGGCGGTGTTGTTGAGCACGTCCGAGAGCGTCATCGTGACGACCATCAGCACAGTCAGGATCGCCCAGGCGGGAAAGCCTGCCGTCAGGTCGACGAGGCCGCCCGCGAGCAGCGCGGTGCCGCCGGCCTCTTCGAACGCGGCGCCGAGGGGGATCATCGAGCCAAGCAGGACCACCACGGGCCATTCGATATGGGTGTAGAGCTCCGACGGCGGGACGATGCGGGTCAGCACGTAGGCCATGACCACCAGCCCGAGCGCGATAGGAAGATAGAGCAGGCCGAAACTGGCCGCGGCGACGGCGGCGCCAAAGATGCCGATGGCGGCCCATGTCTTGCGGTCCTGGGTCACTTTCAGCCCGCGTTCGGCCAGCGGCAGGCAGCCCAGCCACTCGGTCACGTCCGAGCCGGTTTCGTGCGGGACCAGCAGGAGCAGGATATCACCCGGCTGGATCGTGGTCTTGCGAACCTGTTCGCGGATCTGGCGGCCACGGCGGGAGATACCCATCAGCACGGAGCGCTGGCGCCAGTTGAGACCCACGGACTGGGCCGTGCGGCCGGCGATGCGAGCGTCGCGGGGGACCACGACCTCGATCATGTCGAGCCCGTCGCCGGCGGCGCGGACCTTGTCCTCGCGCTTGGAGTCAGAGAAGGCGAGAGACAGCGCGGATCGAAACTCATCCAGCGCGTCGGGCGTGGCCTCGATCACCAGCGCGTCGCCGGCTTGCAGGATGGTGTTGCGGGCTCGGCCATAGCGGCGCTTGCCGTCGCGCATCACGCCGAGAAGGGCGACGTCGTTGCTGTCGGCATCCTCCTGCAACTCTGCGAGGCGCTTGCCGATATGGGCGCTGTCCTCGGGGATGGTCAGCTCGGCCAGGTAATCGGCCAGTTCGGCAGCGTGAAGGCCGCTGTCTTCGCGGGCCGGGATGAGGCGCCAGCCGATGAGGGCGACGAAGACAAGACCGGCAAGCGCTGTGACGGCGCCGACGGGGGCAAAGTCGAACATGGAGTAAGGTTGCCCCAAGGCGTCCTCGCGGATGCCAGCGATGATGATGTTGGGGGGCGTTCCGATCAGTGTGACCATGCCGCCGAGAATGGTGGCGAAGGAAAGCGGCATGAGGCTGAGGCCCGGAGAGCGCTTGGCCTTGCGGGCGGTTTGGACATCGACGGGCATAAGCAGGGCCAGTGCCGCGACGTTGTTCATGAAGGCCGAGAGAACGCCGCCGATGCCGCCCATGATGGTGATATGCGCCCCGAGGCTGCGTGAGCTGTCGACCAGCGTGCGGGTGATGAGGAAAACCGCACCGGAGCGCACCAGACCGGCGGAGACAACGAGCACGAGGGCCACGATGATGGTTGCCGGGTGACCGAAGCCGGCAAAGGCCTGATCGGTGGGCACGACACCCAGCACCACGCCCAGCATCAGCGCGCCGAACGCGACGATATCGTAGCGGTAGCGGCCCCAGAGCAGCAGGGCGAAAACGCCCCCGAAGAGCGCGAAGAGGATGATCTGGTCCTGGGTCATCAGTTTCGGCGTTGCCCGGGAATGTCCGTCGCGCGCATGATGCGGGAGCCGAAGAGCAGCAGGCAATTGTCGGGATCCTTGACGTGAAATTCGCGCTGGCCGTAGTCCTGATTGAAGGGCGGGCGGACCCGGGCCTCGGGCATGTCGTCGAGGACCGGCCGCAGTTCGTCGTAGAATGCGTCGATATCGTCCACGTCCAGATAGATCATCTGTTCGCCGATCTCGGCCTCGGGGCTTACTTGCAGCACGCGCAGAGCGTGGCCGTGCCCGGTGCAGTAGGCGTAGCCCAGATCTGGCTGCACGAGGCCGGGCGCAAAGCCGAGACTTTCGAAGAACTCGCAAGAGGCCGCGAGGTCGCGCGTGAAGACGAAGGGCGTGATGTCGACGATACCGGGCATTGGCCTCTCCTTTTTGCTGGGGCCAGCGTAAACGCAACGTGCCCACGCGCAACATGCGATTGCCGGGATTGCACAGGGGCCTACGGGTGATTTATAGAAGCGAGAACTTCTCGCATGTCATTGGAGGCACGTCATGGCCGGCCACTCGAAATGGGCCAATATTCAGCACCGCAAGGGCCGTCAGGATGCCCAGCGGGCCAAGCTGTTCTCGAAGCTGTCCAAGGAGATCACCATCGCCGCCAAGATGGGCGACCCGGATCCAGACAAGAACCCGCGCCTGCGTTTGGCCGTCAAACAGGCCAAGTCGCAGTCGATGCCGAACGACAATATCGATCGGGCGATCAAGAAATCGGTCGCGGGTGATGGTGAGGATTACGAGGAAATCCGCTATGAGGGCTATGGCCCCAACGGCGTGGCGGTGATTGTCGAGGCGATGACCGACAACCGCAACCGTACAGCCAGCACGGTCCGCTCGACCTTTACCAAGCACGGCGGGAATCTGGGCGAGACGGGGTCTGTCGGGTTCATGTTCGAACGCAAGGGGCAGGTCACCTACCCGGCGGATGTGGGCGACGCCGACACGGTGATGATGGCCGCGATCGAGGCCGGCGCCGAGGATGTGGAATCGGGCGAGGACGGGCACGTGATCTGGTGTGCGGATACCGACCTGAACGACGTCAGCACCGTGCTGGAGGCGGAGCTGGGCGAGAGTGACGAGACCAAGCTGGTCTGGCGACCCACGACCACGACTGAGTTGGATTTGGAAGCGATGCAGAAGCTGATGAGGTTGATCGACGCGCTGGAGGATGACGATGACGTGCAGAACGTCACGACGAATTTCGAGGCCAGCGATGAAGTGATGGAGCAGCTGGCGGCGGAGTGAAGCCACGTGCTTGGCCGATTGATGCGGCGTCCCCTAGGGGGCGCCGTTTTTTGCTTTGCTGCGGTTTAGCAATGCGCGATTTAGCGACATACTCTACCTTGATACCGCGGTAACGCTGTACCTTAATACCGCGGTAACGCTGTACCTTAAGGCATCAGCACCTTATCGATCACGTGGATCACGCCGTTGGACGCAATGATATCGGCCTGCGTCACGTTTGCATCGTTGACCCGCACGGCGGCGCCGTATTTGCGCGTGCGGCCGTCGACGGTCACATTGCTGCCTTGCACCGTGCCGACGCTGAGGCGCTCGCCGATCACCTGATCCGAAGTGATGGCCCCCGGTACGACGTGATAGGTCAGGATCGAGGCCAGCTGGTCCTTGTTCTCGGGCAGGAGCAGCGTGTCGACCGTGCCGGCGGGCAGGGCCGCGAAGGCGGCGTCGGAGGGCGCGAAAACGGTGAAGGGGCCGGGGCCCTTGAGTGTATCAACGAGGTCGGCGGCTTGCAGGGCGGCGACCAGCGTGGTGAAGCGCCCATCGTTCGACGCGATGTCGACGATATCGGGCGTGCCCTGGTCCTGCGCACAGCCTGCAAGCAGGCCGGTGGTCAGAAGCAGCGCCGGAGCGCCGGTGAGAAGGAAGCGTCTTTGCATTATAAATTCTCCGTCGTTTCATTCCCGGGGCAGTTGGTACAAGGGCCGGGTGTCTAATAACTCGTGAAAACACTCTGTTTTACGCATCAGACGTGGATCGGTTCACTTTTTTGTCAAAGCTCGCCCATAGACCGGCGGCGCAGTTTCACAGGCACCCCGAGCGGGTCGAGGTGCTGGCCGGATGCAGGTGTCGGCGGCAGGCGGTTCATGGTCGCAATCGCGGGTTGCGTCAGAGGCCGGTTGGCGGCAAGATGAAGGTCCCGAAGGTGCCACGAAAGTCGTGGAGAATTGGGAAGCCGGTGCAAGTCCGGCGCTGCCCCCGCAACGGTAAGGATGGGGGATACCGCAGATGGCCACTGGGGCGTCATGCCCCGGGAAGGCGCGCGTATCCGCACCCCCGCCAAGCCCGGAAACCAGCCCTTGGGGTGAACGTCGAATCGCGGGGGGCGGTGCGGGCGGTGGACCGAAAAGCGGTTCTCGCGCGGCCTTCCTTCGCCCCAGTCCGGCCCGGGGTGTGGCCAGAGGAAGAGCAGAAGATATGAACCTGACACCGATCATGGATGGACTGGAGCGCAGCGGCGCCACCGGCGCAGAGGCTAAGGCCGTGGCACGGCTTGGGTTTCTGGAATGGGTCTTCGCCTATCCGGGGACCGTCACCGCGCACGCGGTGCGTGAGGCGCTGGCCGAGCCAGTGATGCAGAACCCGGGAAGTGCAGCGGCGCGTGCCTTCGTCGATTTCCTGGAAGAGGCGCGGTACGCTGTCCCGATGGCACGCGGCCGGCGCGGGCGGGCGTCCCGGCTTGTGCACTGAGCCCATGGAACTTGGCCCCCTCGTCACATGCGGCGGGACACATCCGGTTCGGGTGTCTGGAAGATGAATGAATGGTGTCACGGAAAAGAAAAAACGGCGACGCCAGGGAGGAGGAGAGGCGCCGCCGTTCTTTACGTCGGGTCCCAGGGAGGAGGAAGGGACCGTTCGTTACAGTTGGACCCGTTCTGAGCCCAGGTCTTGCCGGGACCGCACAAGGGAGGAGAGGCGGTATCCCGAACAGGTGCCAAACGGGAGGAGAAGCACCTGATTGTTT
Organism: Roseovarius sp. THAF9; assembly: GCF_009363715.1. Taxonomy (NCBI): domain Bacteria; kingdom Pseudomonadati; phylum Pseudomonadota; class Alphaproteobacteria; order Rhodobacterales; family Roseobacteraceae; genus Roseovarius; species Roseovarius sp. THAF9. Next base: position 2,328,224 of record NZ_CP045404.1, on the reverse strand, counting down.
TAGCGAGCGTTTGGCGCGGTGGCCGTTTCGTTCGCTGTTGAGTTAAAGATAGCGATATGCTGCGCGTGCACAATGGGTTTTGCTGCAACGCAGCTATGCAGGAAACGCATAGAAGAATAGTTTATATTTTGCGTGTGATATCATCGATTTGCCGGTTTTTTGTGCGGCGTTGAAACGGGGGTTGTACCCGCTTTCAGAAATGCCACTTTCGACGCCACAGATGCATGGAGACAGGGCATGACGGAAATACTCGACAAAGTGCGCCAGGAACTGGAACGGCTGGAATTACCGGACGGTGGTACCGTGATTTCACGCGACATGGTGCGTGCGATGCGACTCGAAGGCAGCGAAGTGCGATTCGTGTTGGAGGCGCCCAGTGCCGAGATGGCACGTCACATGGAGCCCCTGAGAGCCGCCACCGAGCGCGCGGCGCTGTCGGTCGAGGGAGTGACCTCGGCGCAGGTGGCGCTGACCGCGCAGGCACCCGAGACCCCGGCCCCGTCGTTGAAGGTGGGGCGGCATCCGGAGGGCGGAAACGCGTCGATCCGGCCGGGCGGGGTGAAGTCGATCCTGGCGGTGGCGTCCGGGAAGGGCGGCGTGGGCAAGTCGACCGTGGCGTCGAACCTGGCGGTGGCATTGGCCCAGGCGGGACGGCGCGCGGGCTTGCTAGACGGTGACATCCACGGGCCGAGCCTGCCGCGGATGATGGGCGTGACCGGGCGGGCGAGCAGCCCGGACGGCAAGATCCTGACGCCGCTGGAGGCACATGGCGTCAAGATGATGTCCATCGGCCTGATGATCGAAGAGGACCGCGCCGTTGTCTGGCGGGGGCCGATGCTGATGGGGGCTTTGCAGCAGATGATAAGCCAGGTGGACTGGGGCGAGTTGGACGTGCTGCTGGTCGACCTGCCGCCGGGGACGGGGGACGTGCAACTGACCCTGTGCCAGCGGGCGGCACCCACGGGCGCGCTGGTTGTCTCGACGCCGCAGGATGTGGCGCTTTTGGATGCGCGCAAGGCGATTGACATGTTCAACACGCTGAAGACGCCGGTGCTGGGGCTGATCGAGAACATGTCGATGTTCCATTGCCCGCAATGCGGATACGAGGCGGCGATTTTCGGCCATGGCGGCGTGGCGCAGGAGGCCGAGAGGTTGGAACTGCCGCTGTTGGGAGCGTTGCCGATCGACCTCGACACACGGCTGGGCGGCGATGCCGGGCGGCCCGTGGCGCTGGAGGACGGTGCGGTGTCGGAGGCCTATGCGCGGTTGGCGGACCGGTTGGTGCAGGGCGGGATGGCGTAGGCGCTATTCGACCCTAAAGGAAGCCAAGACGGTGGGTTTTCAGCCACCCTACGCGCTGTTCATATCGCTATTGGCATAGCCGGCAAAGCTCGGGCACCGTCACGGTGTCCTGAGGTACCTTTAACACCCCGTTGATATTTCCCGAATCCCGGGTGCGCACCGGTTCGCGCCCATGGCTGGCAATCACGTGACGGCAGGGGACCGATGCCCCTGGCGCGGAAAGGGAAATTCATGAACAAGGCAATTACCGATGGCATCACCTTTATGCCGCCGGCCTATGCGAACGGGCTGGATGTCTGGTCGAGCGGGAACGGCACGCCCGGGTCCGACACATATGATGGGGCGGCCAACGCCGCCTTCGTGCCCGCCGATCAGGATTTCGGCGGGGCGCTGGAGTTACAGAAAACCCAAAGCGTTCAGAAACTGCGGTACATGGGCGAGACGCCGATCCTGCCGGGCTGCTACCTGCAGATCACCGCGCGGGTGAAGGCAATTGCCGGGAACTTGCCCAACGTACGCATTGCGGCCTGGGCCGGCGGTGCGGGCGGCGCCCATGTCAACGGTCTGGTCGAGACCGGCCCGAGCGTGGCGCTGACGAATTATGGTGAGGTGGTCGAGGTCACGGCTATTGTCGGTAGCGGCGACCGCGGTGGAGTTGACATGGTCTGGGGCACAGAGCCCCTGTACGGTCATTTCGGCATCGACCTGACGGGCCCCAACGGTGGCGTGGTGCGGATCGACGACATCCGGATCGAGGATGTGACCAGTATCTTCCTGCGCGATTTGGTCGGGCTGGTGGACGTACGGGATTACGGCGCGAAAGGCGATGGCAGCACCAATGACCTGCCCGCCTTCGAGGCCGCTGATGCGGCGGCGAGCGGACGGACTGTTCTGGTGCCTGCCGGGACCTATTTTCTCGGCGACAGCCTGACCGTACAAAGCAAGGTCGAGTTCGAGGGCGAGGTCACCATGCCCGTCGACAAGATTTTCGAGCTGGTTAACGATTTCGACTTTTCCAAGTACGTGGACGCCTTCGGTGGCGATACAGAGATGGCGTTCAAAAAGGCCTACCAGGCGCTGCTGAACAACCCGGGTCATGTCGAGCTGGACATAAAAGGCCGCAAGGTGGCCCTGCGCGCGCCGGTGGATATGCAGGCGGCGGTGCCAAACCGGACGGTCTACAAGACGCGGCACGTGATCAAGAACGCGCAGTTCTCGGTCTTTCCGGGACCGAACTGGGACACCGACACCATCACCTCTCAGGCAACCTACAACGCCAACGACAACAAACGCCTGACCAACGTGGCGAACGTGGCCAATATTCAGGTCGGATCGCTGGTCACGGGCAACGGGGTGGGCCGGGAGGTCTATGTTCGTTCCAAAAACATCGGCGCCCAGACCGTGACCTTGAGCCAGCCGCTCTACGATGCGGAAGGCACGCAGAACTACACGTTCAAACGGTTCAAGTACATGTGGGATTTCAGTGGCTTCTCGCAGATCTCGAAATTCGCGGTGTCGAATGTCGAGTTCCAGTGCGGCGGCGATTGCAGTGCCGTGCTGCTGCCGCCCGCGGGCTCGGCCATTCATTTCCGCGACTGTTTCTTCACTCAGCCGCTTGACCGGGGCATCACCAGCCACGGCGAGGGTGACCAGGGCATGATGATCGATCGGTGCCAGTTCTTGTCGCGGGAAAGTCCGCTTCTGGTGCCGAACCGGACGACGATCGGGGTCAACTGCAACGGCAACGACATCAAGATCCGCAATTGCCGGTGCAATTTCTTCAAGCATTTCGCGATTTTGGCGGGGTCGTCCAGCATCATCATAGGCAACCATTGTTTCCAAGGCGACAGCGCCGATCCGGGCCCGCGCAGCGCGATCTTCGTGCTGACGCGAACCAACAATCGCGGCTCTATCACGGGTAATTACATCTGTGACGGGTCGATCGAGTGGACGAACGAGTACGACGAGGCGCCTGATTTCTCGAGCGAATTTTCGTTCAGCGCTTTGTCCATAACCAGCAACGTTTTCCTCAGCCAGAGCACTGCGCCCTCTTTCAACTTCCTGTCCGTAAAACCCTATGGGCCGGGGCATTTCATCACCGGGCTGACGGTGACGGGCAACACGGTGCGCCTGATCGACGGGCCGATCGACCGCTTCGAGGGTATCGACACCAGCTTTGCGACCATGAACTTCGAGCGGTTCCGTAACATCCGCTTCGAGGACAACGCCTATTTCAACGTCAATATCCAGGTGGAAAATCCGTTGGTCGTGCAACACACCGAAGCCAGCGCTCAGAAGACCTGGGTCGTGTCGCCCCATCCCAAGCTGCCGTTCGAGGCCTGGGCGCAGACGGTCGAGTCGATCGTGGCCGAGGGAGCGATCCGCGAAGCCGATGGGACGGCCTATTTCGGGGTGCCTTACTATGACGGAAAGGAAGGCCCGAACAAGGACAGGGTCAACTTGCGCTGGGAAAAGGCGGTCCGCGGGACGGTCACGATGCGCATCAGGATCGACGATCTGATCTGATGCACGGGAGGTGTCGCGCAACGCCTTAGAACTGGTGCCAGAGGCCGAGTTTCAGTTTGAAATCATCTGCCTCTGCCACGCCGGCAACCAAGCCGACCTCGATATGACGGCCGGGTGCAATGCGGCGCACATAAGATGGCGCCAGCTTGGCGTAGGGATCGCTTTGCGTCGGGATGCCCGTTTGTAGTTGCAGGATGATCTTGGCCTCGGGGCTGGGGCTTAGGCCGAAGGTGATGTCGGTCTCCAGCACGCCATCGAAACTGCCAATGATTACCGCCCGGCTGTCGACGCTGACCCATCCGGGTATATCCCCCAGTTCCAGCCCGCGGCCGACGCTGATGCCCGGGCGCAATGCGAAGTCTTCGCGCGTCATGCCGAGGCCGAACTCGGCACTGACGCGCAGTTTGCGGTCCGCGGCACCGACGGGCCAGCGCAAGAACGCAATGGCTTTGGATATGTCGTCTTCGTGACCGCCCGCATCCAGGCCGACGGTCAGGCGCTTCGTCAGACCGTGTTCGGCATAAAGCGAGCCGTAGAACCCGCTGCCATCTGAGATGCCGTTCTCGAGGTCGGTCTCGATGGAATAGCTCAAGAAGGTTTCCCCCTCGACCCGCATCCAGGGACCGGCCAGGGCCGGCGCGACACTGGCGATAAGAAAAAGGGGAATGATAACGCGCTTGAGCCGCATTGCACCTCACGCGTTCAGATTGGTTAAATTTGGTAAACTGTTGGTTAACGAAAGCCGATTATCCCGGGGTGTCCGGCGTGTCGCGGGCGACCGCAATCAATCCAAGCTGACGCGCCCCGGCAATGGACAGGATATCGGAATCAAATCCCTGCGGCTTTTGAAAGCGACGGATGGCGGCGCGGGTGCCCCGATCCAGCTGACCGTTGATCGGCCCGCGATAGAGCCCGCGGGCCTTGAGCGCGCGCTGCACCGAGGTGTTGAATTCCGGCGTCAGTTCAGCGCGGCAGGGGACTTGGAATCGTGTGACGCGCCGTTCCTGTACGATCTTCTGCGCGGTCTCGGTCCGGTAGCTGGCGGGACGCGTGACGGTGCCGTCATCGGCCACCTCGGCGGGGCTGACGAGGATCTGCTCGGTTACGGTTTCCACCACGGCGGGCGAGGTATCTTGTGCCCAGCAGGTGCCGGGGGCCGCACCGGGTGGGGGGGTGTCCAGCCGTTGCACCGCCTTGGTATCCGCGCCGGACATGTCTCCACAGGCGGCTAGCGCCAGAAGGGCGCAGGGGGCTATCACGGTCGGTCGGATCATCTGCTCGTGCCTTTTTCGGCGTGTTTTGCAGCATCTTACGCGGTTTGATCCGCTTGGGGAAGTGTGCTGTCGCCCGCGTCCTCCAACAGGCGATCCAGCAAGTGCGAGATATCTTCGACATCCTCGGCGATGACGTGCACGACGCCTGATTGCCGCTGGATACGGCCGGTGACGCGCAGGAGCCGCCCGGCGATGACAGCGCGGCGGTATTTCTCGTAAAGAGCGCGCCAGACCACGATGTTGACCACGCCGGTCTCGTCCTCGAGCGTGATGAAGATCACGCCCTTGGCCGTGCCGGGGCGCTGGCGCAGGATGACGAGGCCCGCGACGGTGACGCGCGCCCCGTCCGGCGGGTCGCCTATGCGCGCGGCCACCAGCGCGGAAGGCGGGCGTGGCCAGTCATGGGCCGTGCTCTCGGAGAAAACCTTCATAAGAACATAGCTAGAACATCGCGAATTTTGCGCAACTCTTTTCCGCGTGATGTCGCAAATGGGACTGGCATCGGCTACGTGGCACGTCTAGGAACCCTTGAAAGACGAAGCGACGGGAGCCCGAATACATGGCGAAGATCACCTACATCGAACATAACGGCACCAAGCACGAGGTTGAGGTCGCCAACGGCCTGACCGTGATGGAAGGCGCGCGCGACAACAACATCCCCGGCATCGAGGCCGATTGCGGCGGCGCATGCGCCTGTTCGACCTGCCATGTCTATGTGGATCCGGCCTGGGTCGAGAAGCTACCGGCGAAAGACGACATGGAAGAGGACATGCTGGACTTCGCGTTCGAGCCCGATCCCGAGCGCTCGCGCCTGACATGTCAGTTGAAGGTCAGCGATGCGCTGGACGGCCTTGTCGTGCAAATGCCCGAGAAACAGATCTGACCCGCATTTTCCTCTGGCCATAAATATCCCGGGGCTGCGGGGGCTGGCCCCCGCTTGAACCTGCGTACGGGGGCTGGCCCCCGCATCTGTCGGATCGCGCGCAGCGCGGTCCGAAACTCAATCCAGCGCCCGCCACCCGATATCGCGCCGACAGAGCCCGTCGGGCCAGTCGAGTCGATCAATCATGCCATAGGCGCGGTCCGCCGCCTCGCGCAGAGTATCGCCGCGAGCCGTGACGTTCAGCACCCGGCCGCCCGTGGCGGTGATCTTTCCGTCCTTTTCGCCGGTGCCCGCGTGGAACACCATGTGAAAGCTGTCCTCAGGACAGTCGTCCAACCCGTTAATAATGCTGCCTTTCTCGTAGGTGCCGGGGTAGCCCTTTGCGGCCATCACCACCGTCAGGGCATGATCGTCGGCCCAACTGGCCTCGATCTGGTGCAGTCGCTCCTCGGCGGCGGCCTGCATCAGGTCCAGCGCCTGGGCGCCCAAGCGCAGCATCAGGACCTGGCATTCGGGGTCGCCGAAACGCACGTTGTATTCCACCAGTCGCGGCTGGCCATCCTTGATCATCAGCCCTGCATAGAGCACGCCCTGGTAGGGCATCTCGCGCTCGGCCATGACGCGTAGGGTGGGGCGGATGATCTGGTCCAGCGCCTTTTCCGCCACCTCATCGGTCAGGACGGGGGCGGGGGAATAGGCGCCCATGCCGCCGGTGTTGGGGCCGGTGTCGCCTTCGCCCACGCGCTTGTGGTCCTGGGCGGTGCCCATGGGAAGGGCCGTCTGGCCATCGCAGAGCACGAAAAACGACGCCTCTTCGCCGTCCATGAACTCCTCGATCACCACCTCGGCGCCGGCGCTGCCGAAGCTGCCGCCGAACATGTCGTCTATGGCGGCGTGCGCCTCGTCCACGGTCTGGGCGATGATCACGCCCTTGCCGGCGGCCAGGCCATCGGCCTTGACGACGATGGGCGCGCCTTGGCGGGTCACGTAATCCTTGGCAGCATCGGCATCGGTGAAGTGGCCGTAGGCGGCGGTGGGTGCGTTCGCGGCGTCGCAGATGTCCTTGGTGAAGCTTTTGGAGGCCTCGAGCTGGGCCGCCGCTTTCGATGGGCCAAAGACGAGAAAGCCCGCGTCTCGCAGCCTGTCGCCGACGCCGGCGGCCAGCGGCGCTTCGGGGCCGATGATGATGAAGTCAATGGCGTTGGCCTCGCAGAAATTCACCACCGCGGCGCCGTTCTCGATGTCGAGCGACGCGCATTCGGCGATCTGCGCAATCCCGGCATTGCCCGGCGCCACGATCAGCTTGTCGCATTTGGGGTTCTGCATCACCGCCCAGGCCAGAGCATGTTCGCGCCCGCCGCCGCCGAGAATGAGGATATTCATTTGTTACAAAACTCCGGTTTTGTCGGCTCTCTAATCGGTCGGCTTCGGGGTGGCAAGGACCACGACGGATACGCGCCGCATTCGGAAAACGGTGACAGAAAGGGAAACCAACATGATTGATCAGACGTATCTGGTGACCAAGATGCCCGAGTCCGAGGGGATGCATTTCGTCCATGCGGACACGTGCCAAGTGCTGCCGGACATAGAGATGGAGACGCTGGGCACGTATGATGGCTGCGCACAGGCGATGGAAAAGGCCGCACAAAGCTACGATCCGCTGAATGCCTGCGCATTGTGCTGCCCCGATTGCTTTATCAAGAGCGACGAGACGGAGGCCTGAGCGGGTAAGCGTGACCGCCTGTCGCGGGAACGGATCCGGGGGCGTGGCGTTGGAGAAATGTAACGTAATCGAGTAATGCAGGAGTAATGAAATGACCAAACTGTCGAACCGAAAAGTCGCGATACTGGCCACCGACGGCTACGAACAATCGGAACTTGAAAAGCCGCGCGATGCGTTGCTGAGCGAAGGTGCCGAGGTCCACATCGTATCTCTGAAGGCTGGCCAGATCCGCGGCTGGGATGAGAACGACTGGGGCCGGTCGGTCGATGTTGACAAGACCATCGACGTTGTCAGCCCAGGCGATTACGATGCGTTGGTTCTTCCCGGCGGCCAGATCAACCCGGACATCCTGCGCACCGACCAGAAAGCCGTGAAATTCATCAAGTCGATCTTCGAGGCCAAGAAACCCATCGCCGCTATCTGTCACGCGCCGTGGCTGCTGGCCGAGGCGGGTATCGCCAAGGGGCTGCACCTTACGTCTTACCATTCGATTCGCACTGACATGGAAAATGCCGGTGCAAGATGGGAAGACAGCCCGGTGGTGGTGGACCAAGGCGTGGTCACCAGCCGCAATCCGGATGATCTGCCGAATTTCTGCGGCAAGGTAATCGAGGAAATTTGCGAAGGCCGTCACGAAAGCCGTGCTGCCTGACCTTTCCAACCGGGGCGGGATGCGTCAAAGATAGGGTCATGTCCGACCTCATCGATTATCGCGCCCCGGGCGAAAATGCTCCCGAATTTTCGGTCTCCGATCTGTCGGGGGTGATCAAGCGCATGATCGAGGGAGAGTTCTCCCACGTGCGCGTCAAGGGCGAGGTTGGCCGCGTGAGCCGGCCTCGCTCTGGTCATGTCTACATGGACCTGAAAGACGATCGCTCGGTTCTGGCCGGAGTGATCTGGAAAGGCGTGGCCGGACGTCTGGCTGTGCAACCCGAAGAGGGCATGGAGGTTGTCGCAACCGGTCGGCTGACAACGTTCCCGGGGCAATCGCGGTACCAGATCGTCATCGAGGACCTCAAGCCCGCCGGCATTGGCGCGCTCATGGCGATGCTGGAGGCGCGGCGCAAGGCGTTGGCGGGCGAGGGGTTGTTTGCGCCCGAGCGCAAGAAGCAATTGCCCTACCTGCCGGAGGTGATCGGGGTTGTGACCTCACCCTCCGGCGCCGTTATCCGCGATATTCTGCATCGTCTGCGCGACAGATTCCCCCGCAAGGTGCTGATCTGGCCCGTGGCTGTTCAGGGCGAAAATTGTGCGCAGGAAGTGACGAATGCCATCCAGGGTTTCAACGCGCTGACGCCCGGAGGGGTCTTGCCGCGTCCGGATCTTCTGATCGTCGCGCGTGGCGGCGGCAGTATCGAGGATTTGTGGGGGTTCAACGAGGAATCGGTCGTGCGGGCTGCCGCGGCATCGGAGATTCCTCTGATTTCGGCCGTGGGGCATGAGACGGACACCACGTTGATCGACTTTGCCTCGGACAAGCGGGCGCCGACGCCCACGGCGGCCGCGGAACTGGCGGTTCCGGTGCGGCTGGACCTGCTGGCCTGGCTTGATGGTCAGGAAGGGAGGTTGTTGCAAGCCCTGCAGGGACAAGTGACGGCGCGGCGGCAAAGACTGCGCGACCTGAGCCGGGCCTTGCCCCGGGGCGAGGCCTTGCTGGACGGGCCGCGCCAGAGGCTGGACGGGATGGGGGACAAGCTGCCCGGTGCTCTGCGGGCGTCGATCCAGGTGCGGCAGGTCGCGCTGTCGCAGAAGGCAGGTGCGTTGCGGCCCGGGATGCTGCGGGAAAGGGTGCGAAACCGCCGTGAAGGGTTCGTTTCGCTTGCCGCGCGGATGAATACGCGGACCTTACAGCGCGATATCAGCCAGAGACGGGCGGACTTCGAACGCGTCGCCAAGCGGCTCTCCGATGTCAGCCGGCAGCAGGTGCGGGATTGGCGCGACCGGCTGGCCGCGCAGGAGCGTCTGCGCGAGACGCTGGGCTACAAGGCGACGCTGAGCCGCGGCTATGCCGTGGTTCGGGGCGATGCGGAGGTGGTGACGACGAAAGCCGCGGCACAGGCAGCGGCAACGCTGGAGATCGAGTTCAGCGATGGCATGCTCGCCGTCGGGGGAAGTTCAAGTGCCGAAGCACCGCAAACGGTGGAGCAGACATCGAAGGCGAGACCGAACCCGAAGCCTAAGAAACCGCCGCCCGAACAGGGCAGCCTGTTTTGACACCGACTCAGACGCCGACTTCGGGGCCGAGGCAATGCAGTGGCTCGCCCGTCTGTTCCATCTCGTAAAGCTGGGTTTGGGCAGGGTCGTTCTGGAATTGCGCCACAAGGCCGCCACCCGAGCGCTGGAAACTCCAGCATTGCGGCTCGGGGTTGTTTTCATAGACGAAACAGATCAGGCCATCGTCCTCGTACCACTCGCCTTCCTGACAGCGGCCGTCGAGGAAAGACCAGCGCACGCGACGGTTCTCGAGATATTCCTCGCCGCCGTATGGGGCGCCTTGTGCACCGTAATAGAAGGTTTTCCCGCGCGTGTAAGCGTCGAACTCCGCCGCCGTCATGTGGTCTTGCGCGGCGGCGGCGCAGGGGGTGAAAAGCAAGGAAAGGACAAGCAACAGGCGCATGGTTCGATCCTGACAGATGTGTGCCGGTGGTGCCACCGCGTTATTCGCCGGCCATTGCCCCAGATGCGCGCCGCTCGGCACGATCGCGCCACATGGCACAACGTCGGTCCATCATCCGGCGCCAGAGCGTTGGAAATAGCGCGACCGTAGCCATGAATGGCAAGGGCATCGGCAACATCGGCATGGTTTCGGGATCAAGTTGCAGCGCCGGGTAACCGCGCGCCGGGGTGACATGATGGTCGGAATGGCGCGGCGCATTGAGCATGAGCGCTGAAGAGAACCAGTGCGGCGCGTTCCAGGAGTGCTGCGGTCCCACCGGCTCCAATCGGCCGTCGGGCAGGGCGGCGCGGCGCAGGCCGTAATGCTGCACATAGTCCGACAGCAGAATCTGCATCTGCGCGTAGAGCGACAGCGCCAGCACCGCCAAAAGCGCATCGGGGCCGCCGAAAACGAGCGCTGCGATGCTCAGCGCCGCCGCCCCGCCGAGATAGAGCGCGTATGGGTGGGTCCACACCGGTTTGCGGCCCGCGCGCAAGCGGTTCTCGGCCGCGAGACCGGCGCGAAACGATCCGGCGCTGGCCCGCAGGGCGTAGCGGTAGAATCCTTCACCGGGTCTTGCACTGTTGGGGTCCGCATCGCTGCCCACGTGGACATGGTGCACGCGTAGATGAGCGCTTGCGTGATGGCCGACCAGCAGGGACGTGTAGATCAGGCGGCCCAGAACGCGTTTCGCGCGTTTCGGGCGGTGGATCAGTTCATGTGCGACGGGATGCGACACCTGACCGAAGAAAAGCCCGGTCGCGAAGCCGGTGAGAAACCGCTCCAGGCCGCCAAGGCCGGAGGGACCGGCGATGGCCCATAGCGCCGCGCCATAAAGCGCGAAATGCGACACGCCCAATACCGTCAGAAGGTTGTCTGCTGCGGGGAACTCGGCGTCGGGGTCGGTATTGGCCGCCTCTGCCGCGATAAGGCGGTCCAGCAGGAAGGTGAGCACGGTAAGATAGCCAAGGGCGATCCACGCCCAGGCACCGCCCCACGCCGCACTTAGCCCGATCAGCAGGACAGACAGGCATGTCGCGATGGTGAAAAGGCGTAAATCTTTCATGGGCCTGTCGGATGCAACTTCAAGGGAACTCTTAACATGGGGACGATTACGATTCACTCAATCTTCGACTTGGTTTGGGCGAGATAATCGCGCGCCAGCGTGGTGAGGGAGCGAGCGCCATGCATCAGGGTGAGGGCGTTGGCTCGTGTTCTTTCATTGGTTTATTTCGGGCCGTCCCGGACTTGATCCGCGTTCTTGTCATGCGCAGTCAGTCATTTGGATAGACCGCACAGATGCAGCCGGCCTTCTTGAATTTCGCGCAGTCGCGCCAGGCGGCGTCGCGGCTTTCGCGCCCGAGCCGCGCCATGAAGTACCCGCCCTTGGGGCTGGCACGGCTTTTTTGAAACAGAAGGTCGGGTTCCTCTTTGCCGATTAGGCCGGTGCACGCGCGGGTCTGCGCCTTGAATTTTGCAAGTGACGCTTTCTTGGTGACACCAAAAGCCATCTGAATGCCCCATGGCTTGACCTTGGGCAGATAGGATTTGAGCGCGGTCATGCGGCGGTTGCGGGCAAGATCGAAGCAAGCCTTGTCGAACGGGAGGTCTTTTGACAGGCGCAGGTCTGGTGCCGGGACGGGCTTTTCGGTCCAGTTGGGGTAGGGGACGCCGGTAATGATACGGACGTAGTCGATGGTTTCCTGTGCCAGCCCGCCAGTTCCGGCGATCAGCCCTTCAGCGCGGCGTTCGCCGCCGTTATAGCCGATGGCGGCTAGTCCGAGATTGCCGTAACGACGGGCCATTTTAGCCAGGTACTGTGCGGAATGATCGAGCGCCTCCGCCGGGTTGTAAGGGTCGGAAAGGCCGCGCAACTTGGCCGTGGAGGGTATGAACTGGGCAATGCCGCGGGCATTGGCGTGGCTGAGCGCATTGGGGTCGAAGCGGCTTTCCTGCCAGATGAGACGAGCGAAGAAATGCGGGTCTAGCCCGTGGCGCTTGGCGAAGGTCTGAAGTGCGGTGCAGGTGTCGTAGACGAAATGGGCCTTGCGGATGCAGACCTGTGGCCCCCATTTGTCGGTGGAGCAGATCGTATCGGGTGGCGTCGCCAGCGCAGGGCCGGGCATGAGCATCACCAAGAGAAGGGCGAGGCGGAGAAGCATGTGGGCATGGTTGCCGGTCGTCCGCGCTTGTCAATGGTGGGTTTTCATCCCGAACGCGGGGGTTTAACTGGAGAGATCAGAAAGCAAGGGTGGATCATGGCGTTTTTCCGCAAGCTGAAAGATCGGTTGTTCAAGTCTTCCTCGAAGCTGGAGGAGGGATTGGACGCGATTGTCGAGGACGGGGGCGAAGCCGAGGAGGTGACCGAGGCGGCTGAGCCCGATCCGGCGCAAGAGGCGTCTCCGGAGTCGACAGCAGAGCCTGAACCCACACCGGCACCCGACCCAAGGCCAGAACCGAAACCAGAGCCCGAGCCGGAACCCGTAGAGGAGCCTGAGCCGAGCCCCAGGCCGGAGCCTCAGCCCGAGCCGACACCGGAGCCCGAACCGGAACCTGAACCCGAACCAGAGCCGGAACCTGAACCAGAGCCGGAGCCCCAGCCGCGTCCGACACCGCCGCCGGAGCCGCGACCGGAGCCGTCGCCGCAGGAAATTCCGGCGCCTCCGTCCGAGCAACCGCCCGCTGCACCGCAGGAAGTGCCGCAGACTCCGCCGTTGGAAGACCCGGTGCGATCCCCTGATCCGCAACCCATGCCGACGCCGATCGAGATCCCGCGCGATACACCGAAGAGCGAGGCCGCCCCGCAAGCGCGGTCGGGCCTTCTGGGCCGACTTTTGGGGCGTGGCGAGGCGAAAACGATCGTGCGCCGCGTGCTCGATGACGACATGTTGGAACAGCTGGAGGAACTGCTGATCACCGCCGACATGGGCGTGGATACCGCCCTGCGCGTCACGGCCAACATGGCCGAGGGGCGCATGGGTCGGAAATTGTCGAGCCAGGAGATCAAGGAGCTACTGGCGCGAGAGATCACCCGGATCATGGAGGCTGTGGCCAAGCCTATGCCGCTTTACCCCAAACGCCCGCAGGTGGTGCTGGTGGTTGGCGTCAACGGGTCGGGCAAGACCACGACCATCGGCAAGCTGGCGAGCCAGTTCAAGGCAGGCGGCAAGTCGGTGGTGATCGCAGCAGGCGACACGTTTCGCGCCGCGGCGGTGGAGCAGTTGCAGGTCTGGGGCGACCGTGCGGGCGTGCCGGTACTGACCGCGCCCGAGGGCAGTGACCCCGCGAGCCTTGCCTTCGACGCCATGGACCGCGCCGAAAAGGACGGCGCGGACCTGTTGATGATCGACACGGCGGGGCGATTGCAGAACCGCGCCGACCTGATGGAGGAGCTGGCCAAGATCGTGCGCGTCATTCGAAAGAAGGATCCGGATGCGCCGCACAACACGCTGCTGGTGCTGGACGCCACGACGGGGCAGAACGCGTTGAGCCAGGTCAAGACGTTCCAGCAGTTGGCCGATGTCTCGGGTCTTGTGATGACAAAGCTGGACGGCACCGCGAAGGGCGGCGTGCTGGTGGCGCTAGCGGACATGTTCGGGCTGCCCATTCACGCCATCGGCGTGGGCGAGCAGATCGACGATCTTGCGCCGTTCGACCCCGAGGATTTCGCCGCGGCGCTGACAGGGCTGGAGCAGGGCGCACAGCCATGATCGAAGAGATCCTGGCGCGGTTCAGCACGCTGGAGCTGGCCTTCGACACGACACTTTTCATCGCGGTGGCGAGTGCGGTCTGGACCGTGGTCAACCGCTTGGTCCAGGCGGCCTATTTTCAGCTGTCCCTTCGCACGCGGGAATTCGAGTTCATTCTGGAACCGCACAGCGGTGTGCCGCAGAACATCACCAGCCTGAACCTTTTGCTGATCCGCTATGGGAACGACACCTATCTGAGTTCGCTTGCGAGCGACCAGGAACGGCATCACGGACGTCTGCGTAACACAGTGATTCAACTTGCCGAGGCGCTGCCGTCAAAGTCGGCACCGATCAGCGTAAAGCTGCGGTTGCACAAACGGCTGGGAACGCAGTTCAAGCTGTTTGTCGAAGTCACCGGCGACCCCGCGCCGGTCATAGACTATCTGAACGGGCATGAGACGATCACCGGCGTGACATCGAAAGAGCGGCCCAAGCTGGCGCCGCAGGACCCGCAGCGGCATCGCATCTTTTTCCTGCTGGATCGACTGGACAAAGAAAAGACCGTCGACGGGCACGTGAACAATTTCATCTATCCCGTTTGAGGCAACCCCATGCCGCGCGGCTTCAATGCGTGCCAATCAGTTTTTCGATCTGGCGCAGTACGAATAGCACGATAACGACAATTGCGGCGGCCATTGCCGCGAGCGGGATCTGCCCGGCACCGCAGCCGAGGCCCACGGCGCCCGCCAGCCAGAGCGAAGCACCTGTGGTGACGTTGCGCACCTTGTCGCCCGCGGTAAAAATCAGTCCGGCGGCGAGGAATGCGACCCCGGCGGTCACTGCCTCGATCATGCGGATGGGATCGTTGCGCTGCTCGTTGTTGCCGCCGCCGAAATCGAGCGCGGCCAGTTCGCGGCCGATGATGACGAAAAGGCACGCGGCAACGGCCACGAGAATGTGCGTGCGCAGTCCGGCGGGCTTGTCCTGCATTTCACGTTCGAAGCCGATGAACGCGCCCAGAACCACGGCAACGCTAAGACGCGCGAAGGCGACCGAGGCAGGCACTACTGAAAACGTGCCCTGCACCTCGTTCACGATCTGATCCATGAAGGCGGCGAGCATGGGTTGCATGAGGGATCAACGGCGTCATGCTGTATGGGTTCCGTCGCGTTGCGGATTGTTTGGCGAGTTTGGCTGTCTGTCGCGAGAACCTGGGGTTGGGTTTCCGGTTTTCGTCATTAGGTATTCCGGATGCCTGTACCGCTGACGGCGGCATCCACCCCCGAGAAAGGAGCTTTCCCATGCCCAACGCCCTGCAATCCGCTGCCGCGTTTCCCGTGACCGAGATCGACCGCCTCGACGGCGGATCGATCCGTCTTGGCAAGCCCGAGGAAAACCCGTGGCAGTTGATCTTCGTCTATCGCGGCATCCACTGCCCGATCTGCCGCCAGTATCTACAGGATCTTGAGCCGAAGCTCGAAGAATTCGCGGATATGGGAATCGAAGTGGTGGCCGTGTCCGCCGATACCGAAGCCAAGGCGCGGAAATTGCGGGCGGACCTTTCCCTTTCAGTGCCGCTGGGGTACGGGATGGACGTGGCGCAGATGCAGGCGCTGGGGCTGTACGTTTCAGACCCACGCTCGCCCGAGGAAACCGACCGGCCCTTCGCGGAACCCGGCCTGTTCCTGGTCAACCCGGAGGGCAACTTGCACATGGTGGATATCTCGAACGCGCCGTTTCTGCGCCCGGAGTTGGAGAAGCTGCCGTCGCGGATCAAGTACGTTCTTGAGAACGATTATCCTATACGCGGCACACATGCGGGCTGACATACTGACCGGATCGTGCCGGGGGTGTGACACCGGCACATGAGCGAATGGATCGTTTCCTTGGAGGGGACCGAGGCCGGTCACCAGCTTGCCTTGGGGCTGGCCTTGCTGGCCGCGCTTTTGCACGCCCTGTTCGGGGCGTTGCAAAAAGGGCGGCACGATCCGTGGCTGACGCGGGGCGCGATTGACGGGGCCTATGCGCTGATGGCGGCGCCCTTTGCGCTGTTCGTGGTGCCGTGGCCCGAGCCGCATATGTGGGTGATCTTCGCCACCGCGTGGCTGATCCACACGCTTTACAAGATATTGCAGGCGATGGCCTATATGCGCGGGGCCTACACGGTGGTCTATCCGGTGGTGCGCGGCACGGGGCCGCTCTTCACCGTGATCGGGGCCTATCTGCTGTTCGGTGAGACATTCAACCTCGTGCAGTGGACGGGGGTCGCCGTTTTGCTGGCCGGGATATATGGCCTTGCAATCTATAACCTGCGCACGATCAAGCTGGATCGAGAGACCATGCCCGCCGCGCTGGCGTTGGCGGTGCTGACCGGGCTCTTCGTGGCGCTGTACACGACATACGACGCCTACGGTATCCGCGCCACCGCGGATCCGTTCACATTTCTTGCGTGGTTCTTCATGATCGACGGGCTGATCTTTCCGGTGATCGCCTACCGCCGATGGCGCGGTATGAAGGATGCGCCGGAGCCCGGTCCGCTGCTGGTGCGCGGCTTTGCAGGCGGGTTCATCGCCTTCTTTTCATTCGGGTCGGTCATGATGGCCACACGGCTGGACAAGGTGGGCGAGGCGGCGGTGCTGCGCGAAACATCGACGGTGTTTGCCGCCCTGATCGGGTGGCTGATCCTGAAAGAAACGGTGGGGCCGCGGCGGATCGCGCTGATGGCATTGATTGCAGCCGGCGCGGTCATAGTTGAGAGTGGCGGCTGAAGCGAAGAGGCGAGACGATGGACGACAAGAACGCGAATGGCAAACTGAAGGCGGTGCTGGAATTCGGCCCGGTGCTTGGCTTCTTCGTGGCTTACCTGCTGCTGAAGGACCGCACGTTCAGCATCGGCGGTACGGAATACGAAGGGTTCATCATCATCACGGCGGTCTTCATCCCCGTGCTGCTAATCTGTACCGCGCTAATGTGGAAGCTGACGGGACACCTGTCGAAAATGCAGATCCTGACGGCAGTGCTGGTGGTCGTGTTCGGCGGGCTGACCGTGTGGCTGAACGATCCGAAATTTTTCCAGATGAAGCCGACGATCATCTACCTGTTCTTCGGCACGGTTCTCGGCGTCGGGCTTCTGCGCGGGCGGTCCTACTTGCAATACGTTATGGACGGCCTGATGCCGCTGACGGATGAGGGCTGGATGATCCTGACCAAGCGAATCACGATCTTCTTCTTCTCCATGGCCGTGCTCAATGAACTGGTCTGGCGTACGCAAAGCGAGGAAACCTGGGTCTATTTCAAAACCTTCGGGCTGATGGCGGCGATGTTCGTGTTTTTCATGATGCAGGGCAAGCTGATCGCCGAGCATGGGACGGACGACAGCGGAAAGCCCTGACCGTTTTTGTTGCCTTTGAGCCCGTGCTGCAGGAGATCCGCTTCGCGGGTCAAACTTTCGCCCCAATGATGCGTCACGCAAGGAACATGACATGTGCCATGATTTCCCGCGTCCGTGACGCGTTCGCCTCAATTCCGCCGATGCGGGCAGAGACGCTTCTTCCCCTCGTGATCATGCTGATCCTCTGGATCGGGCTTAACGCGACGGGGATGCCGGAGGACCGGGTTTTCGTTCTGGTTCTGGTGCTGGCGCAAGCTCATGCGGTTTGGCGCAGCCTGCCAAATGCCGCCATTCACCTGAATGACGGGAACCGCGCCAGGATGGTCTGGCCTGTGGTGATTGTCACCGGTTTGTCGGCGCTGCAACTGGGCATCAATGATCCGCTGTTCAGCCAGCGACTGTTATCCGGTGCTTGCGTTTTCGTGCTTCTGGTGATGCTGATGGGCGTCCGACGCGAGCGGGAGGTCATGGCGCGGATTACGCACAGCGTGACGGAGGGGCGACCGGTGTCGCTCTTGCGGATCAATGCCTGGTTCGCATTGGTCTTCCTCTGTGTGAACGAAGCCTTGATCGCGACTGGGTCACTGGTGGTGTGGATGTCGGCGATGATGATCGCGGCGTTTCTCGTGCACGCGGCTTATTGGTTCATCGTGCTGCTTGTGATGCCGCCCGAAGACAGCCTTGCCTGAGGCTGGCGGGAGAAAAACGGGAGAGTTGCCATCCCGGGTTTGGGCCAAGGCAAGACGCGCGACCAGCGCGGATCTGGCATGTCCGGCAGCTGTGCACGAAGCCGCGACAACGTGACGTGCTGAGGTTCGCGTAGCAGGGCGCGGTAGAAATCGAACAGACCCTCGCGCAGATAGGTCGACCAATGACAGTAGAATCGCGCTCGCCCCGGCGCCACGCGGAACCCGGTGCGTTCCAACGAGGGCAGGGTATCGGGGTGATCAAGCTGCACCGTCAGGGTGTTCTGCCGTTGCGGCAGCGCCTGCGCGAGGCTGCGGTCGCCGTGTTCAGGGGCCGAGATCAGGCGTTCCATAAGGAAATCGAACAGGTCGTTCTCGCGCGTGGTGACGCTGATGATTTCGGCGGCGCGGCCTGCATCGCTCTCGATAGCCGCGCGGGCGGCGGTGCCGAATTCGGCACCGTTTAGCAGCAGTACACGGCCAATCGCGCCGGCCCGAAGACGCGGCAGCGCGCCAAGTGCCACGCGTGCGCCCATCGAATGCGCCATCAAATGCACGGGGCGGTCCGGGGCCACCCGGCGTATCATCGACACAAGGTCGGCAAGGCAAAAGCCAGCCTGTTCGGCCTGCTTGTAGGCGTCCCAGATGGAGCCGCGGGCGGACCAGCCGAACCCGATTGCGAGTCCTTCGTCACGGTTGCCTGCGCCGAATCCCAGACCGCGTGGCCAGCTTTTGGCTTTCCAAGTGCCGCTTTTGGGGGCGAGCGACAGGATATGGGTGTGCGGACAGGCATTGGGATGGCCTGGTTCGAATTTGAACCCGTGGGTCATGATGATGACTGGACCGGGGCGGACAAGCGCGCGGCGCAGGGTCGACAGAAGCGGCTGCGCCGCATCGTGAAGGCGAGGACCAAGTGGCGTGGCGTCGATCTGCAAGAGCGGCATCTTCGACCCTTTAAACTACATCTTGTAGGCAGGCAGTACTCCAGCCATATGACGCTTGCTTGAAGTTCGGGTTACAGCACCGTGACGGTGCCCATAGGTCACACCGTAGCGTCAGAGCTAGCTGTTGACGCGCGTCGTCGGTGGGCGTACATCATCAAATGTGGCGATTTGTTACCGGATTGCGGGCCACGTTAAACATCTCCGCTAAAGAGGTCAGGATGAAAGTCCCCTTTCGCTTGACCGGCTTGGGGACTTTATTTTTGGGCGGGTCGCCCGGAGGTCGATGATGAAAAACGAGTGGAACAGACGCACCAAGCTGGTGCATGGCGGTACGCGGCGCAGCCAGTATGGCGAGGTGAGCGAGGCGATATTTCTGACGCAGGGCTTCGTCTATGACAGTGCGGAGGCCGCCGAGGCGCGGTTCTTGCAGGCCGGTGATGACGAGTTCATCTATGCCCGCTACGGCAACCCGACTGTGGCGATGTTCGAGGACCGTATCGCGGCGCTGGAAGGCGCGGAGGCCGCCTTCGCCACTGCGAGCGGCATGGCCGCGGTTAGCGGCGCGCTGATTTCGATGCTGAAGGCGGGCAATCACGTGGTGTCGGCGCGGGCGCTCTTTGGCTCGTGCCTCTATGTGCTGGAAGAGATCCTGACGCGCTATGGTGTCGAAGTGACGTTCGTCGATGGTCCGGATCTTGACGCGTGGCGGGCTGCCGTGCGTGAGGACACCAAGGTGGTGTTCTTCGAGACCATCGCCAACCCGACGCTGGAAGTGGTGGACGTGGCGGCGGTGGCCGAGATCGCCCACGCCGTCGGAGCCAAGGTGGTGGCCGACAACGTCTTTGCCACGCCAGTTTTTTCGAGAGCACTGGAACAGGGTGCCGACGTGGTGGTGTACTCCGCGACCAAGCATATCGATGGGCAGGGCCGTGCGCTGGGCGGTGTGATCCTCGGGACGCAGGAGTATATCCGCAAGACGATCGAGCCTTACATGAAGCATACCGGCGGGTCGATGTCGCCGTTTACTGCGTGGGTGATGCTGAAAGGGTTGGAGACGATCGACCTGCGCGTTCGAGCGCAGGCCGACAACGCACTGGCCATCGCCGAGGCGCTGCAGGGGCATGCGGGGCTTGAGCGCGTACTCTATCCCGGGCACGCCAGCCACGCGCAGCATGAGCTGGTCAAGCGCCAGATGGGCAAGGGCGGCACGGTCATTGCGCTGGACATCAAGGGCGGACAGGCGGCGGCCTTCCGTTTTCTGAACGCACTCGAGATCGTCGTGATCTCGAACAACCTTGGGGACGCGAAATCTATCGCCACCCATCCGGCGACGACGACGCACCAGCGGCTGTCAGATGCGCAGAAGGACGCGCTGGGCATAACGCCGGGCCTGATCCGGCTGAGCGTCGGCATCGAGGATGCCGAGGACCTGATTGCCGACGTGATGCAAGCGCTGGAGGCGGTGACGCAACAGTGATCCAAGGCAGCGCTTCTGACGTATCTTATGTCCGAGTGGTAATTTACCGTGTTTCAGCATAAGTTTGATGCGGCGCGAAGCGAGCGAGGATCTGACGATGAATGTGCACCCTTCTGACATGAAGAAGGTCAAGGACCGCACCGAGGCGAAGGCCGCGCTGGACGTACTGCGCGCGTGGGCGGGAACGGCCACGCCGGAGGAGGTTGCCGACCTCGACCCGGCGATTGCCCGGCTTCTGCCGCAGGGCGAGGTGTCGAACTATCCGACCTTGCGCCGTGACTACCCGGAAGATTTCAAGCCCGACGCCGCCTACAAGGCAAGCATGCCCGATTTGCAGAACGGCCCGTCCTCGTTGATCAAGGGTGCGCGCCAACAGTTGCAGCATGTCGGAATTTCGAACTTCCGGCTGCCGATTCGGTTCCATACCCGAGACAACGGCGACCTGACGCTTGAAACCTCGGTGACCGGCTCGGTCAGCTTGGAGGCCGAGAAGAAGGGCATCAACATGTCCCGCATCATGCGCAGCTTTTACAAGCATGCCGAGCGGACTTTCAGTTTCGAGGTGATCGAGACGGCGCTCGACGATTACATTTCGGACTTGGACAGCATCGATGCGCGCATCCAGATGCGGTTTTCCTTCCCAATGAAGATCACGTCGCTGCGATCGGGGCTGGAAGGTTACCAATATTACGACATCGCGATGGAGTTGGTGGAGCATGACGGTGTGCGTCGCAAGTTTATGCACCTGGATTATGTCTACTCATCCACCTGTCCCTGCTCTCTGGAGCTGAGCGAGCACGCGCGGCAGGCGCGAGGCCAATTGGCCACGCCGCATTCCCAGCGGTCAGTGGCGCGGATCTCCGTCGAGGTGGTGGGCGAGGAGTGCCTGTGGTTCGAGGACCTGATCGAACTGGCCCGCACCGCTGTGGCGACCGAGACGCAGGTGATGGTTAAGCGCGAGGACGAGCAGGCCTTTGCCGAGCTGAACGCGGCCAACCCGATTTTCGTGGAGGATGCGGCGCGGCTTTTCTCTGAACAGTTGCTGAACGATGCACGGATCGGCGATTTCCGCGTGATTGCCAGCCACCAAGAAAGCCTGCACAGCCACGACGCGGTTAGCATCACGACCCAAGGCGAGACGTTCGCGTCCGAAAGCCTCGATCCAAAGCTGTTCACGACGCTGTTTCACGTCGGATGACCCGCGCGGCGCCGATCCTGCGCGATTCGTGCTGAAACCTTTGGCAAAAGCCCGCCGGAAGCGGTCGCAGAGCTAGCTGCGGCGCGGCATGTCCTTTTCTGCGGCTGCAAAGATGATATAATAGCGATGCAATTCTGCCCGGAAGGGCGAGTCAACACGGGATGGAGCAATGGATATTTATTCAGCGCCGCTGAGAGCGTCTGTGACGGGCCTGCAACTGAGCGGGATGATGGTGGAAAAGCAATTGAGACTGATGCAGGTGGTCGGTCGCGCCGCCTACGAGTCACAGCTTCAGTTCATGGGTGCGGCCTTTGGTCTGCCAGGTCTGACATCGGCGGGCGCCAAGCCTGCCGCCACGGTGAAGCCGACTGCGAAAACCAAGGCAAAATCAGCGGTCCGGAAAACCGCATCGAAACCGGCGGCTAGGCCCGCGCCAAAAACAAAAGCCAAACCGGCCGCGACGACTGCATCGAAACCGGTGGCAAAGCCCGCACCGAAGCCTGAAGCCAAGCCGACTTTGAAATCGGAAGCGAAATCGACTGCCAAACCTGCCGCAGAAAAACCGGCAAAATCCGCGACGAAAGCCGCACCCACGCCCGCGGCGAAATCGGCGACCAAGACGGCATCCGCACCCGCGACCAAGGCGGCTTCCAAACCCGCCACCAAGTCTGTGTCGAAGCCGGCTGCGAAATCAGCGGGCGAACCGGCCACGGCGAAGGCGAACCCCATAGCTTCCAAGCCCGCGGCGGCACCGGCCTCGCAGTCACCAAGCCAAACAAAGGCACAACCCGAGGCAAGCAACGTCACGACCTTTCCGACGCCCGAGGCGACCACGGAAAAGGACAGCAACGCCAAGCGTCCGCGTCAGCCTTCGGCTCCGCCCGCCATGCCGGACCGTAGCACCGCTGGCGGCGAAAGCGGTAAGTAACCATTTGAAAACCCCGGGTTGCAGTGCGTGCAAGCCGGGGTTTCGAGTATGGCAGTGGTGCTGACCGATAGTCTGGCCTACCTTGGTATCAGGGAGGAAACCGAAGCAACATTCTTGAGGTTTCCAAATGGCGACTAGCACAACCAATCTTGATCACGGCGGCTTTTTCACTCGCGTGTTCCACGGTATTGTGGAGCGTTTTGACCAGCACGCGCGCATCATGTCGCGCCGCGGTCTGATCGAGGAACTGACTGCGAAAAGCGACGAAGAACTGGCCGAGATGGGCATCAAGCGCGAAGATATCGTGCGCCACGTCTTCCAAGACCTGTTCTACGCCTGACGACCTTTCCAGCCCCGCGAGCGCCCTTGCTTACAGGGCCCTCGCGGAGCGGCTTGACATAGGCCAAAACCGAGGCCAAGGCTTCGATCCATGGTGGATTTTCGCCCGGTTGGATATGTGATTGGCCTGACGGTCATGGCGCTGGGCCTGGCGATGGTTCTGCCCATGATGGTGGATATCGCTGAAGGCCGCGAGCATTGGCAGGTCTTCGCGGAAAGCGCGATCCTCACGGTTCTCTTCGGCGGTCTGGTCGCCTTGTCCTGCCGCAACGGGGTCCGCGAAGGGCTGACAATTCAACAGACCTTCCTTCTGACCACCGGCGTTTGGGTCATCCTGCCTATCTTTGGCGCGATGCCGTTCATTCTGGGGGCGACCAATTCGACCCTTGTCGACGCCTTCTTTGAAGCGATGTCCGGCCTGACCACGACCGGCTCTACCGTGTTGTCGGGTCTGGATACTTTGCCAAAGGGCCTGAATTTGTGGAGAGGTATCCTGCAATGGCTTGGCGGTATCGGTATCATTGTTGTGGCGATGGTTTTTTTGCCCGAATTGCGCGTGGGCGGTATGCAGATCTTCCGATCCGAAGCGTTCGACACCATGGGCAAGATCCTTCCGCGCGCCACCGAGATCGCCTCTCGTATCTCGGTGATCTATCTCGGTCTGACGCTGGCGTGCATCACATGCTACATGATGACCGGCATGAACACGTTCGATGCCACCATGCACGCGCTGACCACGGTGTCGACGGGCGGCTTTTCCTCGTATGACGCGTCTTTCGGCACGTTCCAAGGGTCGGCGGAATGGGTCGCGACGGTGTTCATGATCCTCGCGGCGCTGCCCTTCGTGCGCTACGTGCAGCTCTTGGCGGGCAGCAACGTTCTTTTGAAGGACAGTCAGATCCGGGCATTCCTGGTGACTATCGGTATCCTTGTTTTCGGCACGGCAGCTGTCTTGATGACGATCTTCCCGCACAATCCCGAGCAGGCTTTACGGGAGGCGGCGTTCAACATCACCTCGATCATAAGCGGCACCGGGTATTCCAGTGTGGATTACATGGGTTGGGGTCCGTTTCTTGTTTCGGTTTTCTTCTTCGTTGGCCTCATTGGTGGCTGCGCCGGGTCGACCAGTTGCTCGATCAAAATCTTCCGCTATCAGCTGCTGTTCGCATCGGTGCGCTCGCAACTTCAGCGGATCTATTCGCCGCACGGCGTGTTCACGCCCCGCTATGACGGGCGCGCAATTTCGGAAGATGTCCTGAGCTCGGTCATGTCGTTCTTCGTTTTCTTCGTGGTGACGATGGGCCTAGTGTCCGTGGCGCTTGGCATGACCGGTCTGGATTTCACCACGTCGGTGTCCGGCGCAGCCTCGGCGCTGGCCAATATCGGTCCGGGGCTGGGGGAAATCATCGGACCGGCGGGCAATTACCAGCCGCTCAACGACACCGCGAAGTGGATCCTAATCGCGGCGATGCTCGTTGGACGGCTGGAGCTTCTGGCCGTCTTTGCAATTTTCACACTTTCTTTCTGGAGGGCCTGATGACTCAGCGACCACTTGGCGCACAAATCTCGCACATGCTGAAGGCCCGCGGGGTCGACGTGATCTTCGGTATCCCGGGGGTGCATAATGTCGAGATGTATCGCGGCATTGAGGAAGCAGGCATCCGCCACGTGCTGGCCCGGCATGAACAGGGCGCAGGGTTCATGGCCGACGGTTACGCCCGCGCGTCGGGCAAGCCGGGGGTTGCCTACGTCATTACCGGCCCGGGCCTAACCAATGTGATGACGCCGATGGGACAGGCCTATTCGGACAGCGTGCCGCTGTTGGTGATCTCAAGCTGCCTTGACGAGACGGCGGCGCGGCGCGGGCAGTTGCACCAGATGATCGACCAGGAAGGCGCGGCGCGCTGCATCTGCGACTGGAGCCATGAGACGAAGTCGGCCGAGGCCACATACGCCCTGGTCGAGCGGGCGTTCAACGAGTTCGCCACTGCGCGGCCCCGCACCAAGCACCTGCAAGTGCCGATCGCTCTTGGCGGCAGCCTGGCCGATCCGGCGCCGGCCTCTGCCCAGACGCGCGCCAAGAGACCCGTGGCGCGAGCCGACGATGTAGCGGCGGTGGCCGAGGCCCTGCAAATGGCGAAAAGCCCGATGATCCTGTTCGGTGGGGGCTGCGTTGGGGCAGGCGCGGCAGCACGGGCGGTGGTCGAGCGCAGTGGCGCGGCCACGATGACGACCTATGCCGGACGTGGTGTCGTCGGGGCCGACCTGCCGCTTGATTTCGGGGCGTATCTGGCGCGGCCGGACAGCGCAGAGATATTGGCACGGGCCGACCTGGTGCTTGTCGTGGGGTCCGAGTTGTCCGAGATCGACCTTTGGCGCGAAGAGTTGGGCCATGAAGGGCGGATGATCCGGGTGGACATCGACCCGGTGGAGCTGGAGCATCCACAGGCCGAGTTGTGCATTCTGTCCGACGCGGACGCGTTCCTGAGGGCGCTGGCAGAGAGCTTGCCTGACCAAGCCAAGCCGAAGTGGGATGCGGCGGACGTTGCGGCCACAAAGTCGCGCTGGCGGGTCGAGGTGGAGGCCGAACGCCCCGGCATCATGCCGGTGGTCGACGCGCTGCGCGCTGCCTGTCCGGCAGAGACGATGATCTATTCGGACATGACGCAATTTGCCTATGCCGCCAAGGAAGTCTGGCCGATGGATCGCCCCGGGCATTGGCATCACCCGTTCGGATACGGCACGCTGGGATACGGGATGCCCGCCGCGATCGGCGGGGCCATCGCGCGGGAGGGAAAACCGACGCTCGCGATCTGCGGAGACAGCGGCTTTCAGTATACCGTGCAGGAGCTGGGAACGGCCGTCGAGCATGGCTTGCCGTTGCCGATCATCCTGTGGGACAATGGCAAGCTCAAAGAGATCGAGGATGCGATGATCCGGTCTCAGATCGCGCCCAATGCGGTGGTCGCGCGAAATCCGGACTTCTGTGCTCTGGCGAAAGCCTATGGCGCCCATGCTGTTCAGCCCGGCAGCCTTGACGACATGGGCGCGGCGGTGCGCGCGGCATTCGATGCGGACCGACCGACGCTCATTCACGTCAAAGCCGGTATTGGTGGCTGAGGGCAGGGCACGCGTATTTCGGGAACGATGAAAGCGACGCGCCGCTGCTGACTTGCATCATTTGCAAATGCTCGACGCACCCTGCCTGCGTTACTCAATAGACGTCATTGTAGGGGCTGTAGCTGACGATGTATTTGGGGCAGCCGGGCCGGGCGGTATTGATGATGAGGTACCAGACCGTCTCTCCTCCACGGCCCGCGCGGGAGTATTCGCAGCCCTTGGGATGTGTCCACCATTGGCCCTGGTGGTTCAGGGCAGGAGCAGCACTTGCATCGCTTGCAAGGTGCAATGATGCGGCCACGTCCGCCGAAAGATCGGCCTGCGCTGTCGACGCCGAAATAAAGCTGAGCGCGATTGCGCCGAGAACGGTTGATTTGAACATGTCGGTCCACTCCAGATACAAGGCCGATCCAATAGGCCGGCGCCCCGCAACACCCGAGAGGCGGTATCGAGGCATGAAATGGAATGGCTTTGTCCGGAATGTGGCCTGACGGCGGAGTTCCCGTTCGATTTTAGCGGTATTGGCTCGGTTATTCCCAGCAGCTGACGAGAACGGTCATGCCCGACGCGCGCTCCGTGAGGCTTTCGGGCGGCATCTGGCCGTTACCGTTGGTGGCGGACGGTGTGATGCCGGCCTGTTCCAGCACTTGGCGGATCGTCTCGGCATTGGCGGCAAAGCTGACGCCCTCGGGCAATTGCCGGCTGTTGTCGCGGGCAGGCAGAAGCATCCCGACAACGGCGCCGCCCGCGTCCACGACCGGCCCGCCGGCGTCCCCATCCAGCGCGTTCAGCGCAAGGCGTTTCATTTCTTGTTCGCCGTTCAGGCCCCGCACATCGGCCAGCTGTCCGAAGGTGACAGACGGCGCGCCGAGAACGCCGCCGTAGGAGTAGCCAGCGACGGCCACGTCCGATTGCAGGCGGGGAGCGTTCTGCTGGAAGGCCGCGACGCCCAATGGAGCCAATGGCGTGCTTGGGCGCAGGACCGCGATACCGGTTTCGTCATTCGCTGTCTGAACTTCGGCTTCGATGGTTTCGTCAAGGGTAATGCGCCCGCAGGATGCGACCACTTCGGTCGTGGTGACGACCGTTCCGGAACGATCGACGTAAAACCCCGAGCGCGAGATCTTGGGCTTGCGGATTTCCAGCCCCGCGACAAGGTCGATACTTTGCACGTCGTTGCTGCCGGCCGTCGGATCGAGCACGGTATCGAGGCGCGAAAAGCTCTCCTGCATTTCGCCAAGCATCCGGGTGCGGCGCTCTTCGTCGCCCGCGGGCCAAACTACGGTGAAGCCCTTGATATGCCCGTCACGCAGCCAGGCTTGAGTGTGTGAAATGGTATAGGCGCTCTCGCCGATCAGGGTGAAGGAGTCGCCTTCGAGATTGCGCGGCCCGTCTTGCGGCACGATTTCCAACGTCTGCATGATATCGTAAAGCCCTGCGAGGGTGGCGCGGTCCCCGGCCTGACTGATCAGCAGGACTTTCGCGTCGATGTCGCCGGTGGCGTCATAATGGGCGAAGGGCGGTTCGTATCTCGAAAATTCCACCACCCCGGTCGGTAGTTTCATCGAGATGCCTGCGCCGGTGTCGCGAACGACACGCAGGTCCAGGCCTTCGAGGACTTCGTTATACTGCCGGAAGAGTTCCGCGCGCTGGCGGGTGGTCAGAACGCCGGTGGCCTCAAAGTTGTTCGCCTCCTGCCAGCGGGCCATCGAGCCGCGCGTGCCGCGACCGAACGCGGCGTCGATCGCGCCGCCGTAAAAGCCCGCCCATTTCAGGGCTTCCTGCAAGGCCGCGCGTTCTTCGCGGGTCAAAAGCGCCTCACTGGCGCGGGCCTCGCGCACCGTTTCGTCGGACGGCTCCGGCTCTGGCTTGGGCTCGACGATTGTGGTTTGCTGCTCGGTCCCCTCTGTCGCGCTGTTTGTGCCGGTGCCTTCGGTGACATCCTGTGTCGGGCGGTTCAGAACGCTGGCCCCCACTGGCCAGAACTGGCGACCGAACTCGGCCGCTTCGGCAATGTAGCTGTCGCGTGGGATCAGGCGGGACGATCGAAGGTTGCGCAGGATCGTGTTGGCATCTTCTTCGGAGTAGGGCCCAAGCGCGATACCGTACCATCCACCGCCCAGGGCAAAGCCGTTCACATCCTGCATCTGACCCGCGTACCGGCGCGCACTGTCCTCGGCGCGCGAGAGGCTGGGTTGCGCCTCGATCTGGATGAAAACCTGCGCCTTGGCGGCGATCGGCGCCACAAGGGTGACGGCCAGAAATGCGAGGGTAAGAAAGATGCGCGACATGTACGTCCCTTGCCGAATTCGGTGTTGTTTCTGCTCTTCCCCGCTTTTAAGCAAATCTTTGGGTGCATGCATCCAAAATATGGCTTTTCAGGGCAATTGACCCTTGGGTGAGAGCGCCGTAGGGAAGAGCCGAAGACCACGAGGGGCGACCCGGAGGACATTCCATGAGCGACAGCATTGGCAAACCGCGGTCATTCCAGGAAATCATCCTGCGTTTGCAGGCCTATTGGGCCGTGAAGGGCTGTGCCGTGATGCAGCCCTATGACATGGAAGTGGGGGCGGGGACCTTCCACCCGGCCACGACACTGCGCTCGCTGGGATCGCGCGCCTGGGCCGCCGCCTATGTTCAGCCGTCACGCCGGCCCACCGACGGGCGCTACGGCGAAAGCCCCAACAGGTTGCAGCATTATTACCAGTACCAGGTGCTGATCAAACCCAGCCCGCCGGACCTGCAGGCGCTGTACCTCGGCAGTCTTGAAGCCATCGGCATCGACATGGAGATGCACGATATCCGCTTTGTCGAGGATGACTGGGAAAGCCCGACGCTGGGCGCGTGGGGCCTTGGCTGGGAAGTCTGGTGCGACGGGATGGAAGTCAGCCAGTTCACCTATTTCCAGCAGGTGGGCGGGCATGATTGTCACCCAGTCTCGGGCGAGCTGACCTACGGGCTTGAGCGGCTGGCGATGTACGTTCTGGGCGTCGACCATGTGATGGACATGCCCTTCAACGACCCCGACGCGCCCATCGCGCTAAGCTATGGTGACGTGTTCTTGGAGGCCGAGGCGCAATTCGCGCGGTGGAACTTCGACGTGGCGGACACCGACGTGCTGTTGCGTCATTTCGTCGAGGCAGAAGCCGAGTGCGACCGCATCCTGAACGAGCCCGAGCTGGACCCCAAGACCGGTCGTCGGATCGTCATGGCGCTGCCCGCCTATGATCAGTGCATCAAGGCCAGTCATATCTTCAACCTGCTGGATGCGCGCGGCGCGATCAGCGTGACCGAGCGGCAGGCCTATATCGGGCGTGTCCGGGCGTTGGCCAAGAAATGCGCCGATGCGTACGTGCTGACCGCCGATGGCGGCTTTGCCGCGTGAGTACGGGCGCGGAGGGCGGCTGATGGGTAAGGTCATCGGGATCGGGATTGTCATGATTGCACTCTTGGCCGGGGCGGCCATGTATTACCTGCAGGTCTACCACTTCTACGAGCCGGTCGAGGCGACGGGCACCGATGACGTGCGCATGGTGAACTTGGCCACCGGGGAGCCCGAGCCGGTTCTGTATGACAATTTCGAAGCGATCGACGCCAGCAGCAGCCCGATCCGCTATCGTGCCTGTTTCACCACCGAGATGAGCCAGGCAATGCTGACCGAGACCTATGAGATGTATGAGGGCGCCGAGCCGCTGACCGCGCCGGGATGGTTCGACTGTTTCAATGCGGAAGTCATTGCCGATGAACTTGAAACGGGCACCGCGCTGGCTTTTCTTGGTGAGAAGAATATCGGTTACGGGATCGACCGGATCGTGGTCGTCACCGAGGACGGGCGCGGCTATGTCTGGCACGAGCTGAACGAATGCGGTGACAAGGCTTACGATGGCACCGTTGTAGGCGAGGAATGCCCGCCGCGTGAAGATAATCCAGATAATTAAGGAACTTTAGACCGGCCTCGCACGCTGTCCTAGCAACGCCCAACAGCAGCGGAGGACGCGTTATGGCCGATCAGAGAGCACCCGACTGGGTCATTCCGATGATGCGGGCGGGTTATTCCGCTCGCGGGCTGGTCTATCTCATTCTTGGCGGCTTGACGATGTCGGCTGCCTTTTGGGGCGGCAACACCGAGGGCACCAAGGGTGCGCTACAAACCTTGCGCGATGCGCCGTTCGGCCAGATCTTGCTTTGGCTCGTAGCCTTCGGGTTTGTCTGTTATGGCATCTGGCGCTTTATTGCGGCCTATTTCGATCTGGAAAATCGTGGCGACGAGGAAAAGGGCATGTTCCAGCGGCTTGCGCTGGTCTTGACCGGGTTGATCCACGTTGGTCTCGGTGTGGCGATGGCCTCGCTGGCGCTGGGCGTCGGCGGCAGCTCGGGCGGCGGTGGCGCATCGGACTGGACCGCAAAGATCCTGCAGATGCCCGGTGGCAAGTGGATTGCAGGGGTCGCCGCGCTGGGCATCCTGGGCGCGGGCGTCCATTACGTGATCAAGGGCTGGAAAAAGAAGTACAAACGGTACATTCAGAACAACGAGAAGACGCAAAAGCTTGAACCGCTGTTGCGCTGGGGCTTCGTCAGCTACGGCATCGTTCTGGCCATCGTGGGCGTTTTCCTCGGCTTTGCGGCGATGAATTCCGATCCGTCCTCTGCGATGGGCGTGGGCGGTGCCCTCGAATACATCCGTGGGTTGACCGGTGGTCGGGTTCTGCTGGGTGTGATCGCACTGGGGATCATCGGTTTCGGCATCGAGAATTTCGTGGAGGCGCGGTACCGGATCGTGCCGGGTGTCGGCCACAGCAGCGACATACGGAGCATGGCGCAAGCCGCCAAGGCAAGAGCCAAGACCGAGGCGCGCAGCGTTACCGCCAGCTAATCGCACTCTATCGGCTTGCCGCGCCGCGGCAGGCCCGTTAAGCACCGGGACGTTGACCCAAGACGTTCCGGTGACATCATGCCCGACCTTCTGATCGAACTTTTCTCCGAGGAAATCCCGGCCAGGATGCAGGCACGGGCTTGCGAGGACTTGAAAAAGCGGATGACCGACGGGCTGGTCGAGGCGGGCCTGACCTATGCAGGGGCCGCGGCCTTTGCCACGCCGCGGCGGCTGACATTGGCGCTGGAAGGACTGCTCTCGGAGAGCCCGACATTGCACGAAGAGCGCAAGGGGCCGCGCGTGGATGCGCCAGAGAAAGCCATTGAAGGTTTCCTACGCGGTGCTGGCGTGGCGCGTGAGGACCTTGAGGTGCGCGACGAGAAGAAGGGGCAGGTCTACTTCGCGACCATCACCAAGCCGGGCCGCCCGGCGTCCGAGATCGTGGCCGAAGTGCTGGACGACACGATCCGCAATTTCCCTTGGCCCAAGTCGATGCGCTGGGGCGCGGGCAGCCTGCGCTGGGTGCGGCCCTTGCATTCGATCCTGTGCATCCTCACCGACGACGCCGGCGAGGCGCAGGTCGTGCCGCTGGACGTTGACGGCATCAAGACGGGTGACACCACCGAGGGGCACAGGTTCATGGCGCAGGGGCGCTTTTCAGTCACGTCTTTCGAGGATTACGCGGCGAAGCTCAAGCGTGCTCATGTGGTACTAAATCCCGAGGAACGCGCCGGCCACATCTGGCAGGAGGCCACGAACCTGGCCTTTGCTCGTGGCCTTGACGTGGTCGCGGACAAGGGGTTGTTGCAAGAGGTCGCGGGGCTGGTGGAATGGCCCGTGCCACTGATGGGCGAGATTGGGGCGGAGTTTCTGGACCTGCCGCCCGAGGTGCTCCAATCCTCGATGAAGGAGCATCAGAAGTTCTTTTCGGTGCGCAATCCCAAGACGGGTCGGATCGAGCAATTCGTGACCGTGGCCAACCGTGAAACGGCCGATCAGGGCGCGACGATCCTTGCGGGCAACCAAAAGGTGCTGGCCGCGCGTTTGGCGGATGCCAAGTTCTTTTGGGAAAATGATCTGCGCATTGCGAAAGAGGGCATGGGGCCGTGGCTGGAAAGCCTGGAGAACGTGACCTTCCACAACAAGCTGGGCAGCCAGGCTGAGCGGATCGCCCGCATTGCGGCCTTGGCGCGGGAGATCGCGCCGGTGGTGGGCGCCGATCCTGATCTGGCGGAACAGGCGGCGAAGGTGGCGAAGGCCGATCTGAGTTCCGAGATGGTCTACGAGTTCCCCGAATTGCAAGGGATCATGGGGCGGTATTACGCGGCCGAGGCCGGGTTGTCCGAGGATGTTGCGGCGGCCTGCGAAGAGCATTACGCGCCGCTTGGCCCGTCTGACGCGGTGCCGTCGCGCCCGGTCTCGGTGACCGTTGCGCTGGCGGACAAACTGGACACGCTGGCCGGGTTCTGGGCGATTGATGAGAAGCCGACGGGGTCGAAGGATCCGTACGCGCTGCGTCGCGCGGCACTCGGGGTGATCCGGCTGGTGTTGGACAACAACCTGCGCATCAGGCTGGACCGGTTCATTGATGCGCAGCTTTTGCGGCATAAGATCAAGCTGAATGCCGGGAACGCCAGCCCCGACGAGATCGACACGCTGGAAGAGGTGCTGGACGAAATCGCCGATCACGGCGTCTTCGGCGCGGCCTTTCACGCGGTGATCGACCGGGTCAAGGCGAAAGACGACAAGGACCTGCCGGAGGATGGTGTTCTGCGCACAGTCGGGGCGCTGGTGCCGGACCTGAGCACCGACCTTCTTGCGTTTTTCCATGATCGGCTGAAGGTCTACCTGCGCGATCAGGGGCTGCGGCATGATGTGATCGATGCCTGCCTGACGCTGGCCGGTGGGGACGATTTCACGTTGATCGTGTCCCGTGCGCGCGCGCTGCAGGACGTCCTGCAGACCGAGGACGGCGAGAACCTCGTGCAGGGGTTCAAGCGGGCCAACAACATCCTGACGCAGGCCGAGGAGAAGGACGGCGTCGAGTATTCCTTTGGCGCCGATCCAAAGTTTGCCGAGGACGACACCGAAAAAGCCTTGTTCGCGGCCTTGCAGGATGCGGAAAAAAGCATCGCCGCTGCGGAGCAGGATGAGGATTTCGCCCGCGCCATGGGCGCTATGGCCGCGTTGCGCGAGCCTATCGACGCATTCTTCGAGGCGCTGCAGATCAACTCCGACAACGAGATCTTGCGGCGCAACCGTCTGAACATGCTGCACTCTATCCGCCAGATCTGTCTTCAGGCGGCGGATTTACGACGGCTGGAAGGATAATAGGGCAAACCGTAGCGGGGCACTCGACAGGTCTTGCCTAATAGTTTGGCTTGCGTATTCTGCGGGCCAGAAAAGGATTGCCGCAGTGCAGCAGGGCCCTGAACATATCACGCCGATCACACCCGATGCGCCGATTGCCATAGCAACGCATGGCGGGCGGGCGAAATGCCTTCAGCGGCTGGTGCGGCTGGACCTGCCGGTGCCGCGTACCGTTGCCTTGTCTTTCGAAGCGGTCAGGTGTGTCGCGGATGGCGAAGTGCCTGACATGGCGTCCTTGCTGGACCCGTTCGGCGAGTTGCCGGTGCTGTGCGTGCGGCCTTCGTCCGAAGACCCCGACTGGGGAGGGCCAGGGGCGGTTCTGAATATCGGGATGAACGACGCGCGGTTCGTCGACTTGTCCGAGCGGATCGGTAAACCGGCTGCGGCGCGTCTGTACGTGCGCTTCGTACAGGCCTACGCGGTCCATGTGGCGCGCGCCGATCCGGACATGTTCGACTCGCTGGACGACGATCCGGTCAAGGCGGTGGGCCAGGCATTGGTTGCCTATGAGGAAGAAGTCGAGGAAGAATTCCCACAGGATGCTAAGGTGCAACTGTTGGGCGTGCTGCGTTCGATGGCGCGGGCGTGGCAGGGCACCACGGCGCGGCTTTTGCGGCAGGCCAAGGGGGCGCCTGCGGATGCGGGGCTGGGCCTCGTGGTGCAGGAAATGGCGCTGGGGCTGGGCGAGGGCGAATGTGGCTCTGGCGTCATGCAACTGGTGGACAGCGTCACCGGCGATCGGCGCTGCACCGGGCGCTACCTGAGTCAGAGCCAGGGGCGCGAGGCGCTGAAGGCCAGCAAGGAGGCGCTGTTCCTGCAGAAGGACCCGCGCGGTCCTTCGTTGGAAGAGCTGGCACCTGAGGCCTTTGAGCGTCTGAAGCAATGCACAAAGCTTATGCGCGAGAAGCTGTGCGAGGAAATGCAGGCCGAGTTCACCATCGAGAATGGCGAAGTCTACCTGCTGGACGGGGTACGCGTGGCCCGCAATGCCCGCGCTGCGGTTGCCATCGCCGTGTCGCTGGCCGAGGACGGCATTATCAGCCGTGAGGAGGCGTTGATGCGGATCGAGCCTCGGGCCTTGAATGAACTTCTGCACCGCCAGATCGATCCGGAGGTGAAACGGGACGTCTATGCGCGCGGTATCGCCGCCAGCCCCGGCGCGGCCACCGGCAAGATCGTGTTTAGCGCCGAGGACGCGCAGGCGGCGGATTCTCGGGGTGAGGCAGCGATCCTTGTGCGGCGCGAGACCAGCCCCGAGGACATTCGCGGGATGCACGCCGCCGCAGGCGTTCTGACCGAGCGGGGCGGGATCACCAGCCATGCCGCCGTGATCGGGCGGGGTATCGGCAAACCCTGCGTTGTGGGCGCATCCGAGATCACCTTTCAGATCAAACGCAAGCGGTTGGTCTTTCCCGACGGGCGCAGCCTGCAGGCCGGGGATCAGATTACAATCGACGGAACCAGCGGCGAGGTACTGGCCGGCGAGCCGCGCCTGCTGGAAGCCGCGCGGGACGAGTCGTTCAAGACGCTGATGAGTTGGGCGGACGATTTGCGCGATATCGAGGTGCGCGCCAATGCCGACACACAGGCCGATGCCGAACTGGCGCTGACCTTCAAGGCGCAGGGGATCGGGCTGTGCCGGACCGAGCACATGTTTGTCGAACCCAGCCGCCTTGTGGCGATGCGGGAGATGATCTTTGCGGATACCAGCGAGGACCGCGCCTCGGCGCTGGAGGTCTTGCTGCCGATGCAAAGGGCGGATTTCATAGACCTGTTCCGTATCATGTCCGGCATGCCGGTCTGCATTCGCCTGTTCGACCCGCCGCTTCATGAATACCTGCCGGCAGACCGCGAGGGCATACGCGAGCTTGCGGACGCGCTGGACCTGCCGGTGGCTGATGTGACCGAGCGCGTCGAGTCGATGGGTGAATACAACCCGATGCTGGGCATGCGGGGCGTGCGGCTCGGCATCGCAGTGCCCGAGATCTACGAGATGCAGGCCCGCGCGATCTTCGAGGCGACGGTAGCCGCCAGCCACGAGAGTGACCCGGTCGTGCCTGAAGTCATGATTCCGCTGGTGTCGGCGATGCGCGAGGTCGAACTCGTGCGCGAGAATGTCGACAATGTCGCGGATGCTGTGCGCCGCGAGACCGGACGCGATTTCACCTATCGTTTGGGTGTCATGGTCGAGACCCCGCGCGCCGCGCTGCGGGCCGCCGAGATTGCGCCGCATGTGTCGTTCCTTAGCTTCGGGACAAACGACCTGACGCAGATGACCTATGGCCTCAGCCGTGATGACGCGGGCCGGTTCATGTCGCATTACGTGCAGCAGGGCGTATACCCCGAAGATCCGTTCCACGTGCTGGACGTGGACGGCGTGGGCGAGTTGCTGGAGATTGGCGCACGGCGTGGCCGTGAGGTTGCCCCGGATCTGACCTTGTCGATCTGCGGCGAACACGGGGGCAATCCCGAATCGATAGCCTTCTGCCGGACGGCGGGATTCGACTATGTGTCCTGTTCACCGTTCCGGGTTCCGGTGGCGCGACTAGCTGCCGCACAATTGGCCGTTAAGGACAAGATCGGGTAGCGGCCCGGCAAGTTTTCGCCATATCTGCCGTAGAACCGCTCATCCATGACCCGCTGGTGGCGCCTGCATAGCTGCGTTGCATGGGGGTGGGCTGGACTCGTGTTGGCGTTTTATGTACCTCCCGCGACTTGACGGGCCCGTAGGGTCTTTTTTTGAAGGAGGCGATCCTTGAGAAACCTCGCGATAGCTTTGACGATGTTGCTTGGAACGGCTGCTGCGGCCGAGCAGGACATCAACCGTTTGTACGCGCACGAGAACCGCGTGTTGAGCTCTATCCCCGAAGATATGGTGGCGCGATACATGCAGCGCCCGGGCGTCGACGTCACCTATTCACGCGACTGGTTGGCGGCGCAATCCGCCCAGACCGGCGGCAAGCAGTGGCGTTGCCTTGCCGAGGCGCTTTACCACGAAGCGCGCGGCGAAAGCGTGAAGGGCCAGTTCGCAGTGGCCGAGGTCATTCTGAACCGTGTCGACAGCGCCCGTTTCCCCGACTCGATCTGCGGGGTCGTGCACCAGGGGACTGGGCGGAAGTACCAGTGCCAGTTCACCTACACCTGCGACGGCTACAGCGACCGGATCAACGAGAAGCGCGCCTTCGAACGGGCGGGTAAGGTGGCGTACCTGATGGTCAAAGGCGCCAAGCGCCAATTGACCGACGGAGCGACGCATTACCATACCAAGGCGGTGAGCCCGAAATGGTCGCGTACCTTCGCCCGAACGACCACTATCGGGGTTCATCACTTCTACCGTATGCCGACGCGCGTAAGCTCGAACTGAGGCGCGGAGAATCCGGTTGACATGCAGGCCCGCCCGTATAAAAGGCGGGCTTCATGACGAATTTCGCGGGGTGGCTGACACCTCGCCGCAGGAGAGACAAACATGGCGAAGCCGACCACAATCAAGATCCGCCTGAACTCGACCGCCGGCACGGGCCACTTCTATGTGACGAAGAAGAACGCCCGCACCATGACCGAGAAGATGTCGGTGCGCAAATATGACCCCGTCGCGCGCAAGCATGTCGAGTACAAGGAAGGCAAGATCAAGTAGGATCCGCCTGACCGTAATGCTAAAAGGGCCGTGCCGTCTGGCGCGGCCTTTTGCTTTGATAGGATGTGTCTGCGGTGCGTTTTCAAGCTTGAGCGAATTGATCCCGACCGTGAGGTCCCGGGTCGAGCCCGGGACGGGAACCGCAGACTTCGGCATTCTGTTGTTTGGGCAAAAGAAAAGGGCCGGTCGCAAGGACCGGCCCTATGTCTGTTAACTAGGTATCGATGCTTACTCGCGCTGACCCAGCAGGTTCAGCAGCATCATGAACATGTTGATGAAGTCCAGGTAGAGCCGCAGGGCACCCATGATGGCAGCCTTTCCAAGCCACTCGGTATCGCCATGGTGGGCATGTGCCAGGTACTCGTTCTTGATCGACTGCGTGTCATACGCCGTCAGGCCCGCAAAGATCAGCACACCTATGGCCGAAATCGCGAACATGATCGCGGGCGACCCGATGAAGATGTTGATGATCGATGCCACGATAAGGCCGATCACGCCCATGATTAGGAAGCTGCCCCAGCCGGAAATGTCCTTCTTGGTGGTGTAGCCCCAGAGCGACAGGCCCGCGAAAGCAATCGACGTCACAAGGAAGATCTGCGCGATGGAGAAGTCCGTGAAGACAACGAAAATGTACGAGATCGACACGCCCATGACGGCCGAGAACGCGTAGAAGAAGAGTTGTGCCGCGGCGGCCGAGAGCTTGTTGATCACGGCGCCGAAGGCGAAGACCATGATCAGCGGCGCAAACATGACGACGTAGCGCGTAAAGCCGGTGAACAAAGTCTCCATCATCGCCGCGTTGTTGCCCACGGCCCATGCAGCCGCAAAGGTCAGCAACATGCCGATCGACATGGTCGCATAGACCTTGTTCATGTGGGCGCGCAAGCCTTCGTCGATCGCGGCGGTACGCGCACCAGTCCCAGTCCGGATCGTTTCGAATTCAGCCATTCAAGCCTCCGATAAGTGTCCCATTTCAAACCCTGCGAGGGGTTTGCACTGAATATCGGGTGCCAGACGCACTTTTTCAAGCGAATCCGGATGGAAACCGCGCGGAAACAGTTGGTTCATATCTTAGCGACGCGAGATGTCCCAGAAAGGCCGGCGCGCCTCGGTGTCCGCCTCTTCGCGGGTGACACCTATGTCGTCCAGCGCATGATCGTCGAGCCGGGCCAGCGCGCGACGTTGGCGATAAAGGTCCAACGCGTCAAACAGGCTTGGCCGGGGGGCGGTGCGAAATTGACCGTGGCGGCGGCGCGAGAGGGTGGGCATTGCAATCTCCTTTCAGATTCTGTGATGAAGCGCGGCGCTTCATGATTGGTGTTGATGTAAGTGACATGTGTGGTAGCATTTTGACAATGAATGTTTGGCGGAATATACATCAAGGAGTTTGATGAATGCGGAATCTGGACGTAACCACCTTGCGGTCCTTCCTGGAAGTCGCCGAGCAGGGCGGTGTCACGCGCGCCGCGCAGGTGCTGAACCTGACGCAATCGGCGGTGTCCATGCAGCTCAAGCGGTTGGAAGAGATGCTGGGAATCGAACTGCTTGACCGCAGCAACAGGCGGATTGCATTGACAGCCTCTGGCGAGCAGCTTTTGACCTATGCGCGGCGGATCGTTGACCTTAATGACGAGGCGGTGGGGCGACTGTCGGACGAGATCTACGAGGGCCAGCTGACCTTGGGTGTTCCGCACGACATCGTCTATCCCGTGGTCCCCCGCGTGTTGAAGACGTTCAGCGGAATCTTTCCGCGCGTGAACGTGGCGCTGAAATCCTCCAGCACGATGCGCTTGCACGAGGCGCTGAAAAAGGGCGAGGTCGATCTGATTCTGACGACCGAGAAGGCGCTGACGCCCGGCGGCGAGACCCTGACGGAAATGCCGCTCAAATGGGTCGGTGCCTTGGGTGGGCAGGCGTGGCGGAAACGGCCACTGCGCCTTGGCTTCTGCAATGTCTGCATCTTCCGGGCCACGGTGTTGCGCAGTCTTGATGCGGCGGGCATCGATTGGGAACTGGCTATCGAGTCGGACGAGGACCGCTCGGTCGAAGCGCTGATCAGCGCCGACCTGGCAGTGGGCGCCTTGCTGGAAACCAGCATTCCGCCACACCAGGAGGCGATCAACGCGCAAGGGGCTTTGCCGGACCTGGGATATCACCAGATCAACATGTACGGGGCGGCGAACCGCGACGACATCACGCGTCAACTGGCGGATCTTTTGCGCCAAGGGTTCCGCGCGGCCACGCCGACGCTTTTGCGTCAGGCGTGACCTCGATGGCCTAGTCCATCGTGACGACGACCTTGCCGGTGGACTTGCGCGTGCGCATCAGGTCCAGACCCTCCTGAGCATTCTCGAGCGGAAGGACGTGGCTGATATGAGGTTTCAGGCGACCTTCGGTGTACCAGTCGAACAGGCGCTTCAGACTGTCCGTCACCACCTGAGGTCGGAAGCCGAGATACCCGCCCCAGTAGAGCCCTTGTACCGAGATGTTCTTGACCAGCAGGTGGTTGGCAGGGATCTTGGGCACGTCGCCGCTGGCGAACCCGATGGTCAGGATGCGGGCCTCGGGGCGGCAGGCGCGCATGGCAGACTTGAACTGGTCCCCGCCGACCGGATCATAGACCACGTCGACACCGCCCAAGGCGCGACACGCCTCGCGGATATCGTCGGTTTCCGCGTCGATCAGGTGATCGGCGCCCGCGTGCTGCGCGACCTTGAGCTTGTCGGCGCCGCGGGCACAGGCGACCACCGTCGCGCCCATCAACTTACCGATCTCCACCGCCGTCAGGCCGACGCCGCCGGCGGCGCCCAGCACCAGAAGCGTTTCACCCGGTTGCAGCCGCGCCTTGTGGTCCAGCGCCACATGGCTGGTGCCATAGGCGATCTGGAACGCGGCAGCATCGGTAAAGCTCATTGCGTCAGGTAGGGAAACGGCGCGATCGGCCGGGAAACACCCGTATTCGGCGAGCCCGCCCTGGCCGCCGAAGACCGCGACACGGCTGCCTACCGCAGGGCCGTCGACCCCGTCGCCGAGCGCCTCGATCGTGCCGGCCACTTCCATGCCAAGGGTAAAGGGGAGAGGGGGCGTGTCCTGATATTCGCCTTTCAACATGAGCAGATCGGCGAAATTCAACCCGCAAGCTCTGATGCGGATACCGATTTCGCCCGCACCGGGAGCCGGGCGCGCAACTTCTTTCAGGGTTGCGGTTGTATCATGCGAATCGATACGGAACGCGCGCATTGCCAGCCTCCTTAGATGAAAACCGGGACTGGCCCGGCACTTCGATCGGATAAACGATTACCGGAATATATGTCAAATTGCCTCCACTGGTTGTATCGACCCTATACGAAAGCAGTATCTACTCGTTTAGATTGTAGGTATAAGGGACCGATCCCTTATTCGGGGTGCAATACTTCTTGCTATACAGAATCCTGCCGCTTACTTTCTCATCAGTGTCGCTGGGATGCGCGGCCGGATTTTTGTGAACACCTGGCCGCGGTTCCATTGGAGCTCGTGCAGGAACATGAGGAAAGGACTACCCATGCCGCACCCCGTAGACGTGCATGTCGGAAAACGAATTCGCCACCGGCGCTGGCTTGTCGGCATGACGCAGCAGCAGCTTGCCGAAAGCGTGGGAATCAAATTTCAGCAGATCCAGAAGTACGAAACCGGCGCGAACCGCGTCAGCGCATCGCGTCTTTGGGACATTGCCGATGCTCTGGATGTGGAGGTCAGCTTTTTCTTCGAAGGGCTCGACCAGGAGAACGGAGACAGGGACAGCGTCGATATGATACCGGCGGATCTTTTGGGCGACAAGGAAGCGCTTGACCTGATCCGGTCGTATTACGCCATTCCGGAAAATCAGCGCCGCCGCCTTTTTGACCTCGCCAGGGTTCTGAGCGACGTTGCTTGAGAAGATCTGACAAGCCATCTATCTGTGCCGCGTGATCTGAGGCGAGAGCAGGATGGCTTGCAGTAAACTAGAAATCGTTAAGACCGCGCACGCGATGGCTGATGCCGCGCGGGGCGTGATCTTGCCATTGTTCCGTGCCGACGGGATGGATGTCGAGAACAAGGCCGATCCGCTTGCGGGCTATGACCCCGTCACCGCTGCCGACAAGGCAGCGGAGACGGTGATGCGCACCGTGCTGGCGGAACGTCGGCCAGACGATGGCATCCTGGGAGAGGAATTTGGCGCCCGACAGGGCACAACCGGGCTGACATGGGTGCTGGATCCGATTGACGGGACACGCGCTTTCGTGGCCGGAGCGCCGACCTGGGGCGTGCTGATCGCGGTCTCGGACGACACCGGCCCAGTCTATGGCCTGGTTGACCAGCCCTATATCGCGGAGCGGTTTGAGGGCGGGTTTGGCCGCGCCGTCATGACCGGCCCGCAGGGTGAACGGAGGCTGAGGACACGGGGCAATCGCCCATTGGCCGAAGCCACGGTTTTCACGACTTTCCCCGAGGTGGGGACGCAGGCCGAAGGGGACGCGTTTCGCGCGGTAGCAGACCAGACGCGACTGACGCGCTATGGTCTGGATTGTTATGCCTACGCGCTGGTGGCCGGCGGTTACGTCGACCTGGTGATCGAGGCGGGGCTCAATGCCTATGACATCCAGGCCCCGATCGCCGTGATCGAGGCCGCGGGCGGGATCGTGACCGACTGGTCCGGTGGTCCGGCGCATGGCGGGGGCCGTGTCGTGGCCGCCGCGGGTCGGCAGCAGCACGAGGCAGCTCTGGACATCCTCGGGCAGTTTTTGTGATGCCGCTAGCTCTGTACGGCAGGTCGCGCTAGGGTCGCGTCATGCGACTGCACGCGATCCTTCTGGCAAGCCTGATCGCCCTGGCCCCATTGGCCGCTGAGGGACAGGACGTGGCCAACCGTGGCCAGGCCGCCTTGGCCTGGATCAACGCCTTCCGCGCCAAGGAAGGCCGGGCGCCGCTCAAAGTTTCGCGCAGTTTGACCCGCGCCGCAGCAGCCCATGCGGCGGATATGGCCCGCAAAGGGTATTTCAGCCATAGCGGATCGGACGGCAGCAGCATCGCGGACCGCGCGCGGCGCGCTGGCTATCGCTTTTGTTTCATTGCGGAAAACATCGCCAAGGGGCAGCGGGACGTAAACGGTGTCCTGATCGGTTGGGAGGCCTCGACCGGGCACCGCAATAATATGCTGGCACGCGAAGCGGACCATGTCGCGCTGGTCGAGGCGCCTGGGCGGATCTGGGTGATGATGTTGGGTCGCGACGGGTGTTAGGGTGCGCGCCGCTTTTAGCCTCGGGACTGGCCGGACACACGCCACGACAAAAGTAGTTGGTCGCTTGGCAAGCCTCTAGATATGCCAAGATTGCATTGGATTTACGCGCATTTGGCGGACGAGGCTGGACCATGACGGGGTGGCGTGGCATCACGGCGATGCAGCCGCGACCGGGGAGAGACCGCCATGAATTTCGAGATCAGACCACACATTGCCGACCTGCTTGACCAGGTGCGCACCATGGTCCGGGATGTCATTATACCAATGGAGGCCCCGTATCACGACGAGATCGGGAAGGGCGATCGCTGGACATATACCGAGCGTCAGGCCGAGATTCTCGAAGGGTTGAAACAGCAGGCCAAGGCGGCGGGGCTGTGGAATTTCTGGCTGACCGATGGCGAGGGTGGCGCGGGGCTGAGCACGGTCGAATACGCTTATTTTGCCGAGGAAATCGGCAAGACGCCGATGGCGGCGGAGGTGTTCAACTGCAACGCGCCCGACACCGGCAACATGGAGGTGTTCCAGAAATACGGCACCGACGAGATGAAGTCGCGGTGGCTGGTGCCTTTGCTGGAGGGGGACATCCGGTCTGCCTACCTGATGACGGAACCCGACGTGGCGAGTTCGGACGCGACGAACATCTCGTTGAGCTGTGTGCGGGACGGGAACGACTATGTTCTGAACGGCGAGAAATGGTGGGCGACGGGGGCGGGCGACCCGCGCTGCGCGGTCTATATCGTGATGGCCAAGACTGGTGATGACGACATGCCAAAGCATCAGCGGCATTCGATGATCGTGGTGCCTGCCGATACGCAAGGCATTGAAAAACTTAGACCAATGACGGTTTACGGCGCGGACGATGCGCCGCATGGGCACATGCATTTCCGCTTCGCCGATGTGCGGGTTCCAGCCGAGAACATGCTGCTGGGCGAAGGGCGTGGCTTCGAGATTGCGCAGGGGCGGCTTGGGCCGGGGCGCATCCACCACTGCATGCGCGCCATCGGGCAGGCCGAGGCGGCGCTGGAACTGATGTGCCGCCGCGCCTTGCAACGTGAAGCCTTTGGCAAGCCGCTGGCGCAGTTGGGGGCGAATTTCGATTACATCGCCGAGGCCCGGATGGAGATCGAGCAGGCGCGGCTCTTGTGCCTGAAAGCGGCCTGGATGATGGACCAGGGCGACGCGCGTGCGGCGGCGCCTTGGATCAGCCAGATCAAGGTCGTGGCGCCGAAGGTGGCGCTGAAGGTCGTGGACGAGGC
Organism: Roseovarius sp. THAF9; assembly: GCF_009363715.1. Taxonomy (NCBI): domain Bacteria; kingdom Pseudomonadati; phylum Pseudomonadota; class Alphaproteobacteria; order Rhodobacterales; family Roseobacteraceae; genus Roseovarius; species Roseovarius sp. THAF9. Next base: position 2,284,698 of record NZ_CP045404.1, on the reverse strand, counting down.
CGTCCAGATGTTCGGCGCGCAGGGGATCAGTCAGGACACGCCGCTGGCGGCGATGTGGACGCACCTGCGCACCCTGCGGCTGGCGGACGGGCCGGACGCGGTGCATCGGCGGCAGGTGGCGCGGGCGGAACTGCGCAAGTATACGCAAGAGAAGATCTGAGCGCCTGCCGCGCCGCCGGGCGCAAAATTTTTTCGAAAAAATTTTGCCACCGCGACAACGCGTGCCTTGGCGCAATCGTGGCAGGCCGAGGTTAACGGCCTGTGAAACGCGCGTGCTTTTGCGCTCGACATCCCGGAGCGGCGGAGGCTTTATGCGGCCATGAGTTCAGAGTTGAATGCGCGGCCCGGCTGGGGTGTTTTCTGGATGGTCGTGACCGGTGTGCTGTTCGTCGGCGTGACCGCCATGGTCAAGCTTCTGGGCACCCGCATCCCCGCACCCGAGGCGGCGTTCCTGCGCTATGTGCTGGGCCTGATCTTCCTGTTGCCGATGCTGGGCATGCTGAGCCGGTTGCGGCTGGATCGTGGTACATGGGGCCTGATCGCGGCGCGGGGCATCGCGCATTCGGCCGGGGTGGGGTTGTGGTTCTTTGCCATGGCGCGCATCCCCATCGCGGATGTCACGGCGATGAACTACCTTTCGCCGATCTACGTGACGCTGGGTGCGGCGTTGTTTTTGGGCGAAAAGCTGGCCTTGCGGCGGGTCGTGGCGATCCTCGTGGCGCTGTGCGGGGCGCTGATCATCCTGCGGCCGGGCTTTCGCGAATTGCAAACGGGGCATTTCGCCATGTTGTTCACGGCGGTCGCTTTTGGCGGGTCGTACCTGCTGGCCAAAATGCTGTCCGAGCGGTGCAGTCCGGGGCTGGTCGTGGCGATGCTGTCGATCACCGTGACGATCGGGCTGGCGCCTTTGGCGCTGAGCAACTGGGTGACGCCAACGCCTTGGGAACTGACGATTTTGATGGGCGTGGCGGCCTTTGCCACGGGCGGGCATTACACCATGACGCTGGCGTTTCGCGCGGCCCCGCTGGCGGTGACGCAGCCGGTGACGTTCTTGCAGCTTGTCTGGGCGGTGCTGTTGGGCGTGACCTTTTTCGCGGAACCCTTTGATCCGTGGGTGATTTTGGGCGGGCTGGTGATCGTGGGGTCGGTCAGCTTCATAAGTTGGCGCGAGGCGGTGTTGAAGCGCCGCGCGCTCACGCCGGCGGCGCATCAGACAAAGTTCTGAATCACTTGGTTAATGTCGACAGGACCCCCGAAAACGGCATGTCGGTATCGCGTCGGTATCCGGGTGGTATCGCGACGGTGCGATTTTTCGCGCGTGGCGGCCTTACCGCACCGGGCGGCGCGGTAAGGTGCGGGTCATGCTTGCGTGTCAGGCCGTGAGCATCGCGTAGAGCTCGTCCTTCAGCCGGGCGCGCTCCTTGCGCATGTCCGTCTCGGCGGCGGGCGAGACCGGGGTCACGTTGGTTTCCGCCGCGTGGACCTGCCGATTGACCGCGTGGTAGTCGTCCATCAGCCGGGCGAAATGCGCGTCCGAGGTTTTCAGCGCCGTGATGCGGTCGGCCATGTCGGGGAATTCTTCATGCAGCTCGTGCGGGGTGTGTGACATCCGGGGTCCTCCTTGGTGTTCGCGTGTCGAAGGAGAGGTTAGGCGCACGCAGACGCGCGCACCTTGATGCGGATCAAACCGGCGCGGCTATCAGCGTTGGGCGGTCTGCCAGTCGGGGTGGATCCAGGCCTGGGCATTGTCTGCCGGAAGCGAGCGGTCGAGGACGTGATCGGCCATCTTCTCGCCCACCATGATCGAGGGCGCGTTGAGGTTGCCGTTGGGGATGCGCGGGAAGACCGAGCTGTCGGCGACGCGCAGGCCCTCGACGCCGATCACGCGGCCCTCGGGGTCCACGACGCTGCGAAGATCGTCCGCGCGCCCCATGCGGCAGGTGCCGCAGGGGTGATAGGCGCTTTCGGCATGTTCGCGGATGAAATCGTCGAGCTGGTCATCGGATTGCGCCGCGTCGCCCGGTTGGATTTCGTGCTTGGCAAAGGGTTTGAACGCGTCCTGGGCGAAGACCTCGCGCGTGAGGCGGATGGCGCGGCGGAAATCCTGCCAGTCGCTGTCGCAGCTCATGTAATTAAAGAAGATCTTCGGCGGCGCGGTGGGGTCGCCAGAGTTGAGCGTGACGTGCCCGCGGCTCTCAGAGCGCATGGGGCCGACATGGGCCTGGTAGCCGTGGCCTTCGGCCGCCGCCTGGCCGTCATAGCGCACGGCGATGGGCAGGAAGTGAAATTGCAGGTCGGGGTAATCGACGCCCGCCGCAGAGCGGATGAAGCCGCATGATTCGAACTGGTTGGTGGCGCCGGGGCCGGTCTTGCCCAGAAGCCAGGTGAGGCCGACGAGCGCCTTGCCGGGCAGGTTCCAGTATTTGTAGAGGCTGACCGGCTGGGAGGCGGCCATCTGGACGTAGACTTCGAGGTGGTCCTGCAGGTTCGCGCCGACGCCGGGGCGGTCGGCGATGACGTCGATGCCGTGTTCGGCGAGATGCGCGGCGGGGCCGATGCCCGACAGCATCAGGAGTTTGGGGGAGTTGAAGGCGGAGGCGGAGAGGACCACCTCGGCATTCGCGCGGATGATCTCCTGCCGGCCCTTGCGGGTGACCTCGACGCCGATGGCGCGGCCCTCCTCGAACACGACGCGGGCGGCGAGGCCGCGGATGACGTCGCATTTGCCGGTCTTGAGCGCGGGCTTGAGATAGGCGTTGGCGGCGGACCAGCGCTGGCCCTTGTGGACGGTCATCTCGAACGGGGCGAAACCTTCCTGCTGTTCGCCGTTATAGTCGGGTGTGATCGGATAGCCCGCTTGCCCGCCCGCCTCGATGAAAGCGCGGGTGAGGGGGTTGGCCATCTGGCCACGGGTGACGTGCAGGGGGCCGTCATGGCCGCGCCAGTCGGGGTCGCCGCCATGGCCCGCGTCGGTCCAGTTTTCCAGTCGTTTGTAGTAGGGCAGCACGTCGGCATAGCCCCAGCCGGCGGCGCCTTCGTCGCGCCAGTGGTCGAAATCGCGGGCATGGCCGCGCACATAGACCATGCCGTTGATCGAGGACGAGCCGCCAATGACCTTGCCACGCGGGGCGGCGAGGCGGCGATTGCCCAAGTGGGGTTCCGGCTCGGTGCGGTAGCCCCAGTCGTACATCTTCATGTTCATCGGGTAGCTGAGCGCGCCGGGCATCTGGATGAAGGGGCCGGCATCGGTGCCGCCGTGTTCGATCACGAGCACGGAGTGGCCGGCCTCGGAGAGGCGGTAGGCCATGGCGCAACCGGCGCTGCCAGCACCGACGATGACGTAATCGGCTTGCATCAGGAACCTCCGAAGCTTGGGAAGCCGGGGAGGGGGGCGCTGCCCCCCACGTCGAAACGGTGTTTCGACGCTCCCCCCGGGATATTTATGGCCAGAGGAAGAGGCATCAGGCGCCCTCCACCCGCAGGGCGTCGTAGGGGACCATGACGTGGGTCTGGTAGGCGGGGCGCTGGGCGAGGCGGTCGTAATAGGCCTCGACCGTCGGGTTTGCGGCGCGGGGGACGTCGATGGTGAACCAGCGGTAGAGCAGGTGGCCGGCGACGATGTCGGCGGCGGTGAAGTGGTCGCCGCAGATGTAGGGCTGTGCGTCGAGCTGGTCGGCGAGGCGCGCAAGGTGGCCGTCGAAGGCGGTGATGGCGGCAGCGAGGCGGGCTTCGTCGCGGTCGGCAGCGGGGGGGCGGACGCGGGGCCAGAAAATCGGGTGGGTGAAGCCCGCCGCCAGCGTGGTCTTGGCCCATTCGGCCCACATGTCGACGGGCGCGCGGAAGGCGGGGTCGGCGGGCCAGAAGGCGCCGCCGTCGCCGTAGCGCGACGCGAGGTAGCGCAGGATGGCGGTGCTTTCCCAGACGTTGAGGTCGCCGTCGCGCAAGACGGGGACCTTGCGGTGCGGGTTCATGGCGCCGAATTCGGGCGTGTCGAGGCCGCCGTGGTCGTGGCCATAGTCGAGCCGCTCGCAGTCGAGGCCAAGCTCGGCGAGGGTCCACATGACCAGTTGCACGTTGGAGGAGGTGGCGCGGCCATAGACGGTGAGCATCATTCGCCCCTCGGGTAGCGGGCGTTTTCCTCGACCACGTTGAGGTCCATGTGGTTGCGCATGTAGCGCTCGGAGGCCTTTTGCAGCGGCTGGTAATCCCACGGGTAGTAGCCGCCCTGGCGCAGCGCCTCGTAGACGACCCAGCGGCGGGCCTGGCTTTCGCGGACCTGGGCGTCGAACGACTCGAGGTCCCAGCGGGCGGCGGCCTCGACGCGGAAGCGCTCCAAGGTGGCCTTGTGCGCGGGGTCCTCGGCCAGGTTGGTGAGTTCCAGTGGGTCAGTGTCGAGGTCGAAGAGTTGCTCGGGGTCGAGGGCGCAGTTGGTGTATTTCCAGTTATCGTGCCGCAGGGCGACGAGCGGCGAATAGGAAGCCTCGGCGGCGTATTCCATCGCCACGGGGCTTTTGCGGGTAGCGCCCTGGCCGGATGGCACGAGGCTTTCGCCGGCGACCCAGGGCATGACCTCGGACATGTCGACACCGGCGAGGTCGCAGAGCGTGGGGCAGACGTCGATATTGCTGACGGGCTCGGTGACGAGGCCGGGTTCCATCTTGGGGGCAGAGATCATCAGGGGCACGCGCGACGAGCCCTCGAAGAAGGACATCTTGAACCACAGGCCCCGCTCGCCCAGCATGTCGCCGTGATCGGAGACGAAAAGGATGATGGTATTATCCTCTTGCCTTGTGCCGCGCAGGGCCTCCATCACCTCGCCGATCTTGTCGTCGAGATAGGAGATGTTGGCGAAACAGGCGCGGCGGGAGCGGCGGATGTCCTCTTCGGTGATATCAAAGCTGCGCCAGTCATTGGCGTCGAAGATGCGCTGCGAATGGGGGTCGTGGTCGTCGTAATCCATCGCGGGGACTTCGGGCAGGAGGTGCTCGCAGCCCTCGTAGAGGTCCCAGTATTTGCGGCGCGCGACGTAAGGATCGTGCGGGTGGGTGAAGCTGACCGTCATGCACCACGGGCGGTCATCCTTGCCGCGCCCGTAGTCATAGACCTTGCGGGTGGCGTGGTAGGCGACCTCGTCGTCGTATTCCATCTGGTTGGAAATCTCGGCCACGCCCGAGCCGGTGACAGAGCCCATGTTGTGATACCACCAGTCGATCCGTTCGCCCGGTTTGCGATAGTCGGGCGTCCAGCCGAAATCGGCGGGGTAGATGTCGGTGGTCAGGCGTTCCTCGAACCCGTGAAGCTGGTCGGGGCCGACGAAATGCATCTTGCCCGAGAGGCAGGTCTGGTAGCCGGCGCGGCGCAGGTGGTGGGCATAGGTGGGAATGTCGGCGGAGAACTCGGCCGCGTTATCGTAGACGCGGGAGCGCGAGGGCAGAAGGCCGGACATGTAGCTGGCGCGGCCCGGCGCGCAGAGCGGAGAGGCGGTGTAGGCGTTCTTGAAGCGCGTGGACCGCTCGGCCAGCGCCTTGAGGTTGGGCGCGTGCAGCCAGTCGGCGGGGCCGTCCGGGAAGAGCTTTCCGTTCAGCTGGTCGACCATGAAGATGAGGATGTTGGGACGTGTCATGTTGGGGCGCCTTCCGGGAAAGAGGTGTCGATGTAGTGCAACAGCACACCGATGGCGGTTTCGCCCGAGAGCGGCGCGCTGTGCAGCGCCTGCCGGATATAAAGACCGTCGATCATCGCGGCCAGACCGCGCGTGAGGGTGCGGGCCTCTTCCGCCGGGGCAAGCTGGCGGAAGGCGTGGTGCAGGTTCGAGCGCAGGCGGCGGTGGTAGACTTGCAGGAGGCGCCGCGCCTCGTCGGATTTCTGGGCCTGGACGTAGAAGTTGAGCCAGGCGGCGATCATCTCGTCGCGGAACTGGCCCGGGGCGAAGCTGGCGCGGACGATGGCCTCGAGCCGCTGGCGGGGCGTCTTGGCCATGATGAGCGCGCCGCGCACCTCGGCCCCGTAGAGGGTGAGGATGTGGCGCATTGCGGCGGCGAAGATCTGTTCCTTGGAGCCGAAATAGTGATGCGCGAGCGCCGAGGACATGCCGGCGCGCCGCGCGATCTGGCTGACGGTGACGTCGAGCGAGCCGCGCGCCCCGATCTCGTGGATCGTGGCTTCGACCAGCGCGGAGCGTCGTATCGGTTCCATTCCGATCTTGGGCAACTCGTCCTCCTTGAATGACAGCCCCATGCGGTATTGAGTTTTGATTGACTCGTCAATCAATAAACGTATTGTCTGCGTCAGCGGGGATAGGGATCGAGAACGGGATGGGCCGCGCTTTCGCGTTGCACGTGGTCGCACGTGGCGTCTATGGTTGCTGCAATGTCGTTTTTTGACATCCCGGGCCGACGCGAGGTGCCGTGCCGGAGACATGCACGCGCCGGGAGACATCGGAGCCTTCGGGACATATGCGCGTCATGCGCAGAGCATAAAACAGTACCGTGTCAACAAGGGAGAACATGACATGTCATTGATCAAAGGCGGACTTCTGGACCGTCGCGGATTTCTGAAAACCACGGTCGCGGCGGGTGTCGCGGCCAGCTTGCCGGGAGCGTCCTTTGCCCAGAGCACGCCCAAGCGCGGCGGCAACCTGCGCGTGGCCAAGGGGCACGGTCAGACGACGGACACGCTGGACCCCGGCCAATGGGAGAACGGCTATATGCTCGCCTTGGGCTTCGGCATTCATGGCTTCCTGACGCAGGTTGCACCGGATGGCAGCCTGGAGCCGGAACTGGCGGAAAGCTGGGAGGCGTCGGAAGATGCCAGCGAATGGCGGTTCAAGATCCGCAAGGGCGTGACGTTCCATTCCGGCAAGGACCTGACGGTGGAGGACGTGGTCGCATCGATCAACCACCACCGGGGCGAGGATTCCACCTCGGCCGCGGGACCGATCGTGGCGCCGATCACCGACATCACCACCGAAGGGGACGACACGGTGGTGTTCAAGCTCGATGGCGGCAACGCCGACTTCCCGTTCATCCTGTCGGATTATCACCTGGCGATCTGTAAGGCGACGGAGGACGGTATCGACTGGCAGTCGGGCGATGGTTGCGGTGCCTACGTTCTAAAGAACTTCAGCCCCGGTGTGAGCAGCCAGTTCGAGCGCAATCCGAACTTCTGGCGCGAGGATCGCGGTTGGTTCGATACGGTCGAGATGCTGGCCGTGGTGGACCAGAACGCGCGGACGACCGCGCTGGTGTCGGGCGACGTGCATGCCATCGACCGGGTCGACCTGAAGGCCGCAAATCTGCTGGGCCGCAATCCCGGTGTTACCATCGAGTCGGTCGCGGGCACGCAGCATTACACCTTCGCGAGCTCGACCAACACCGATCCCTTCACCGACAACAACATCCGCCAGGCGCTGAAATACGGCATCAACCGGGAAGAGTTGGTCGAGAAGATCCTGTTCGGCTATGGCTCGGTCGGGAACGACCATCCGATCGGGCAGGGGCAACGCTTCTTCAACTCCGAGCTGGAGCAGAAGACCTATGACCCGGACAAGGCGAAGTTCCACCTGAAGGAAGCCGGGCTCGACAGCCTGGATATCGACCTGTCGGCCTCGGACGCGGCGTTCAGCGGCGCGGTGGATGCCGCGATCCTGTACCAGGCGTCGGCCAAGGACGCGGGCATCAACATCAACGTGGTGCGCGAGCCCAAGGACGGCTACTGGTCGGACGTGTGGATGAAGAAGCCCTTCACCGCCGTTTACTGGGGCGGTCGTCCGGTCGAGGACCAGATGTTCGCCACCGCCTACAAGTGCGGTGCGGCATGGAACGACAGCTTCTGGTGCAATGACCGGTTCGAGGAGTTGCTGGTCAAGGCCCGTGCCGAGCTGGACGAGGACAAGCGCCGGGAGATGTATTACGAGATGCAGGACCTGGTGGCCAACCAGGGTGGCGTCGTGATCCCGATGTTTGCCAACTATGTCTTCGCGGTGGGCGACAAGGTTGCGCATGGCGAGATGGCGTCGAACTGGGACATGGACGGCGAGCGCTGGATGGAGCGCTGGTGGATGGCCTGATAATCGGGCCTATCCGTGAGAATGGGAGGACCCCCGGTTTTGGCCGGGGGTTTTTCTTTCGGTGGGGTGGTGGTGGGGCGGAAACCCACCCTAAGATCTGCCGATAATTTCCGGGCCGGGGAACGCGCGGAAACAAGGCCGAAGGCCGCCGCGCGATCGCCAGACCGCCCGGACGGGCTGGCGATTGGGTGACTTTGGCGCGCCGATCAGAAGTTTTTCGGATTTGGTTGCCATAAAGTGCCTTGAACACCTGTCGGGTCGCCATCCCGCGGTCTGGCGATCGCGCGGCTATCCCACCTTATAGGGCAAGACACCGCGTTCGTCGGGGGTGACTTGCAATCGGCGTTCGAGCGGAGGGACAGACCTTTGATGGCACTCGGTGCGCTCGCAGATGCGACAGGAGATGCCGATGGGCTCATAGGCTTGCGAGAGCGTCAGGTCGAGGTCGTCGGCGTAGACCAGGGCATCGGCGTGTTTCACCTCGCACCCCAGGGCGATGGCGAAACGGCGGACGGGAGCGCCGTAGTGTCCGCCGCGCTTGGAGACGTCGCGGGCGAGACTGATGTAGCGCACGCCGTCGGGCGTTTCGGCCAGCTGGCGCAGGAAGCGGCCCGGTGTTTCGAACGCACGGTGCACGTTCCAGAGGGGGCAGGCCCCGCCGAAGCGGGCGAATTGGAGCCGCGTGGCGGAGTGGCGCTTGGTGATGGTGCCGGCCTGGTCGACGCGGACGAAGAAGAAGGGCACGCCCTTGGCGCCGGGGCGTTGCAGAGTCGAAAGGCGGTGGCAGACCTGTTCGATGGAGGCGCCGAAGCGGGTGGCGAGGCGCTCGAGGTCGTGCCGGTGGTCTTGCGCCGCTTGCAGGAAGGCCGTGTACGGCATGAGGGCGGCGCCGGCGAAGTAGTTCGCCAGACCGATCTTGGCGATGTCGCGGGCGGCGTCGGACTGGAAACGGGCGAAATCGAGCGTGGCCTCGATCAGCTTTTCCTGTGTTAGAAGAGCGACTTGCAGGAGGAGTTGAAAGCGGCGCGTCTCGGGTTCTGCGTGGTTCGACAGGTAGAGTATGCGCGCATCGCGGTCGTAGTGGCGCATCCTTGGGTCATCGCTGTCCACCACCTTGATGCCGAGCGCATCCAGCCGGGCCTCGGCCAGTTCGGTGATGCGGCGTGGGCCTGAGGCGGGGCCGGCGAAATGTTCCGCCGCGCGGTCGACGGCGTCGATGTAGTTGTCGCAGTAATGGAAGAAATCGCGCACCTCGTCCCAGGGGGAGGTCTGGGGGCGGGCATCCTCGCGGCCCAGAGCCTCGTCGAGGGAGGCGAGGCGTTCATGGGTGTCGCGGTAGGCGCGGTGCAGTTCGAGAAAGGCCCGGGCCATTGCGGGGGCGTTGGAGGCCGTCAGGCGCAGGTCGCTGAGGCTGGGTGTGTCGTCTGCGAAAACCGCGTCGGCCAGCGCCTCGCGCATGTCCGTCACCAGACGCTCGGCATCGCCGGTGGCAAGCTCGGTCACGTCGAAGCCGAATTCCTGCGCCAGGGCGAGGATGACCGTGGTGGAGACGGGCCGGTTATTGTTCTCCATCTGGTTCAGATAGGGCAGGGAGACGCCGAGCTTGGCGGCGAAATCCTTTTGCGTCAGGGCGAGGCGCTGGCGCGTCTCGCGCAACTTGGCGCCGGCATAGAGTTTCTGGGTGGCCATGGGTGGCTCGCTTTGCAGGTTTGCGTGATCGCAGGTTTAGATTTGCAAAGCGGTGCGCGCAAGGGGGCCGTTCAGGTCGAGGGCACGCCGACTTGCCGTTCGCGCAGGATGACGAGGGTGATGGCGAGGATGCCGCCCAGGGCCGTCAGCAGCATCAGCCAGACCAGTGGGAAGGCCCCGGTGCCGGGGCCGAGGAGGGCGCCTGCCAGAGCCGAAAGTCCCGCGCCGCCGCCGATCATCAGGAAGCCGGCGAGGCCGCTGGCGGTGCCGGCGAGGCTGGGGCGCACCGAGAGCGCCCCGGCGGTGGCGTTAGGGATGGTCATGCCGTTGCCGAGGCCCATCAGCGTCATCAGGCCGAAGAACGTAAAGGGCGTGCTGATCCCGCCGTAGAGCGTGGCGAGGTTGATGCCGTGGCCGATGGCGTTGGCGAGCGCGCCGAAGAACACCATGCGGTTGATGCCGATCCGGGTGGAGAAGCGGCCCGAAAGGAAGTTGCCGGTGAAATAGCCCACGGCGGGGGCGCCGAAGAAGAGGCCGAGTTCCGAGGGGGTCATGCCGAAGACCTCCGTGCCCACGAAGGGCGCGCCGCCGAGATAGGCGAAGAAGGCCCCCGAGGAGAGGGCGGCGGCCAGCGCGTAGCCCCAGAAGCGATACGAAGAGAACAGCTCGGGGTATTCGGCGAACTGGTCGCGGAAGGTGCGGCCTTCCAGCGGGGCGGTTTCGCCAAGGTCGCGCCAGACCAGCCAGAGCACCGCCGCGCCCATGGCGAAGAGCGCCCAGAAGCTGCCCTGCCAGCCGAAGCCCGCGTCGAGCGCCCCGCCGATGGCGGGGCCCACCATGGGGACGACGGACATGCCCATCGTGACGTAGCCGATCATTGAGGCGGCCTCTCGAGCGGGGACCATGTCGCGCACCACGGCGCGCGACAGGACCATGGCGGCGACGATGCCGCCCTGGAACATGCGGAAAATGAGGAAGACCCAGATGTTGGTCGACAGGATGCAACCCAGCGTCGCCAGCAGGAAGATCACCAGCCCGCCAAGGATCACCGGGCGGCGCCCGACGCGGTCGGATATGGGGCCGATCAGCAGTTGCAGGATGGCGTTGATGCCCAGGTACCCGGCGACTGCGAGCTGCATGACGCCATAGTCGGTTTCGAAATAGGCGGTCATGCCGGGCAGGGACGGCAGGAAGATGTTGAGCGCCAGCGTCGAGATCCCGGCCAGCACGATCAGGGTGAAGATGTGCGGCGGAGTCGTGCGGTCGAGGAAACGGACGTTGGGCATGGCCAAGGCGCTATCCCGGAGCGCGGGGGATGTCCAGATGGGGTGGTGCGCGGAATCGCGGTTGGGTTTCGCCGCTTGCTGAGGGCTCCGGTCAAAGTGAGGTTGCGTCAGGACCCGGAGGAGGCCAGCATATCTCCGGCGTAGGCCTCCATCAGTTCTGCGCCGAATTCTTCCGCGCCTTCGCTGCGAAGCGCCGATATGCGTGCGAAGGTCTGGTCGCGCGCCTCGCGGGAGGGGTAGACCGTCACGATGGCGAACCGGTCGAGGTCAGTATCGACGAGCATCGAATGTTCGGCGCCCAAGGCCAGAAGCCCCGGAAAATATTTTCGGACCATCAGATCCTTCACGTGTTCGAGAGTCTCGGTCTCGCCGACCAGTCGCCATGTCGTGATTGAAACGAAACTCATCAGTTCGTCCTCCGCTGCTTTGAAGTATAGCACAGTTCGGCGCGCCGGTCCCTGCGTGAGATGAGGCATGTCCGGCGCTGGTGCGCCCTGCAGTTGGGGAATGGCGTTTCGTTTTCTGTTGGCGGGTGCTTATTCGGGAGTGCCGCACGTCATCCGAGAGCGGCGCCAGGAAGACTAATTTGCAGATTTGCAAGTTAGCAAACCTCGCTTCGCCAGATTTGGCAAATTTGCGGAATTTCTCTTGGACGGCCTGCGCGCAACCAGTAGGGTCGCGCCAGTCAACGAGGGGGACAGCATGAAAGATATCCTGCAGGAACTGGACACGCGCCGCGGCAACGCGCGGCTGGGCGGCGGGCAGAAACGCATCGACGGCCAGCACGAGAAGGGCAAGCTGACGGCGCGGGAGCGGATCGACCTTCTGCTGGACGAGGACAGTTTCGAAGAGTTCGACATGTTCGTGGCCCATCGCTGCACCGATTTCGGGATGGAGAAGAACCGGCCCTATGGCGACGGTGTGGTGACCGGTTGGGGCACCATCAACGGGCGGCAGGTCTATGTCTTCAGCCAGGATTTTACCGTGCTGGGCGGCTCGGTGTCGCATACGCACGCGATGAAGATCTGCAAGATCATGGACATGGCGATGCAGAACGGCGCGCCTGTGATCGGCATAAACGACTCGGGCGGTGCGCGGATTCAGGAAGGCGTGGATAGCCTTGCGGGGTATGGCGAGGTGTTCCAGCGCAATATCGAGGCGTCGGGCGTTGTGCCGCAGATCAGCGTGATCACCGGGCCTTGTGCGGGTGGGGCCGTGTATAGCCCCGCGATGACCGACTTCATCTTCATGGTGCGCGACAGTTCCTACATGTTCGTGACCGGCCCCGACGTGGTCAAGACCGTGACGAACGAACAGGTCACGGCGGAAGAGCTGGGCGGGGCCTCGACCCATACGAAGAAGTCCTCGGTCGCCGATGCGGCGTTCGAGAACGACGTGGAGGCGATGGCCGAGGTGCGGCGGCTGGTGGATTTCCTGCCGCTGAACAACCAGGAGTCGGTGCCGGTGCGCCCGTTCTTCGACGATGTGAATCGCGCCGAGACGAGCCTGGATACGCTGATCCCCGACAACCCCAACATGCCCTACGACATGAAGGAATTGATCGTGAAGGTCGCCGACGAGGGCGATTTCTACGAGATCCAGGAGGATTTCGCCAAGAACATGGTCACGGGGTTCATTCGGCTGGAAGGGCGCACGGTGGGCGTGGTGGCGAACCAGCCGATGGTATTGGCCGGGTGTCTGGACATTGATAGCAGCCGCAAAGCGGCGCGGTTCGTGCGGTTCTGCGATTGCTTCGAGATCCCGATCCTGACCTTCGTGGACGTGCCCGGATTCCTGCCCGGCACCAGCCAGGAGCATAACGGCGTGATCAAGCATGGCGCGAAGCTGCTCTTTGCCTATGGCGAGGCGACGGTGCCGAAGGTGACGGTGATCACGCGCAAGGCCTATGGCGGGGCGTATGTGGTTATGAGTTCCAAGCACCTGCGGGGGGACATCAACTATGCCTGGCCCACGTCCGAGATTGCGGTGATGGGCGCCAAGGGCGCGACGGAGATCATCCACCGCGCGGATCTGGGCGATGACCAGAAGATCGCCAAGCACACGGCGGATTACGAGGCGCGTTTCGCCAACCCCTTTGTGGCCGCCGAACGCGGGTTCATCGACGAGGTGATCCAGCCGCGCAGCACGCGCAAACGGGTGAGCCGGGCGTTTGCGGCGCTGCGCAACAAGAAGCGCAAGCTGCCGTGGAAGAAGCACGACAATATTCCGTTGTGATGAGCCGCAATAGGATCATCTTGAACGTTGCTGTCGCAGCGCTTTTACTGTCTGCCCTGCTTGGAAGCTGGTTTTTTCAGAACAGGTCAAAGAGCGTTGTGTTTCGGACGGAGCTTGGCAAGTGGTCCGCCGAGAGCGTGCAATGGCAGAAAATCGGTGAGAGTTGGCGGATTCAAACCGTCGTCACGCCTTTGACGGCTAGGGGCGTAAGGATGCAGGCGAAGGACCTGTTCCATTCGTTCTGCGTTGCCTTGATGAAAGACCTTCCCGTTGTGCCGGACCCTGGGATAGCAAAAGGCGACGTGTTCCGCGTGGATTTGAATCTAACGAAAGACAGGGAAACCAATGAGCATTTCGTGGACGGGTTTGCGCCGATTGAAGTGCGCGACGGACGATGTGTGTTGCCGGGTGAGGTCATGTCTCCGACATACCCGGAACCTTTGGACAAGTGGTACCTCGCGCGGCGTGGCGCACATAGAACATCCGACGATGAGATTATTCCCAGCCTGATTTTCAGGTCTCGCGAAGATGTTTCGGCGGCGCTGAACGAGTTTCCCGCCAAGACCGCGTGCGAGTTCGCCCTGGCCGATCCGTTGGCGAACCTGAACAACGACCGGGAAGAGTATCCCGATCTCCCGACCGAGGGTGGCCCATTGGCTGTGGTCATTCGCAAGGGTCTGTGGACGAAAATTGTGACGGCAAGCGCAAGCTTGTCGTTTGTGTACGACACCGCGAAAGGGATTTGCCTTGAAAGAGACGGAGCAGACACATGACCTGTCTTTCGGGCATCTGCCGTCGAGGCGCGTGCGGTGCTGCCGTGGTGATCGGGTTGCTTGTCGGAGCCGCCCAGGCCGCCGACATCACCGACACGGCCTTTTCCGACGCCAGCTTCGAGGAGGCGACGGCATTGGTGCTGGGGGCGCAGGGGGCGCAGGCGCGGCCCAAGGCGGCGATGCTGTGGGTCTACCGGTCCCGGTTGGGCAGCCTCCTCAAGACCCGCGACCTGAAGCCCGGCGAAACGGCGGAACTGCGGCGGATCTGTGAGCGGATGCACCGGGTGGCGCGGCAGCGGCGGCAGGCCCGGTTCGATGGCTACGGGGTCGAGTTTGCCGATGGGACGGGCGATACGTCCGAGCTGAGCCCGTCGCGGCGGGTGGTGTTCTTCTTCTGGGACGAGGGACGCTGTGACAGCGCGCCGAGCCGGGGGAAGATCGGATGAGCAAGGGCTTTCATATCCTGCGCGAAGAGGGCGCGGTGACCGTGGCGCGGCGGGTGCCGGTGCGCTTCGACGTGAGCGCCGAGGCACGTTTTGGCCCTGTACGCAAGCTGGCGCTGGCGCAACAGGTGCGGCAGGATTTGTGGCGCGCCTTGCGTCAGGTCCGGGGGTTTGCGCCGGTGGTGCGGGTTGCCGAGGCCGGCGATGGCGTCACTGTCACCGCCGGCGGGCAGGTCGAGGGGCGGCATGACCGCGCCCGGCTGGAAGATACCATCGCGACGCTTCTGGGCGATCCGCGCCATGTGGCGCGCTGGACGAGGTGGGCGCGATGAAAGCGATATGTGCAGGGACGCTGGCCGCGCTGATGGCGCTGGCCGCCCCAGAGCAGGGCGAGGCGCAAGAGGAGGAGCGCCTTGTCCTGCCGTCGGGGCTGGAGGCGGAATTGCAGGAGGTCATCAGCGGCGAGGCGGCGATGGGGCTGACGGTGCGCTTTCGCTTCACAGCCGAGGGTTTTACCGGCGCGGAGGATTTCGAGGCCCAGACCGCCGACCTGGAATACCTGTGCAACGATTTCGCGCTGGAGCGGATCGACATGGCCGAAAGACCCCCCGATCGCATCGTGATCTCGCTGGCCGACAGGCCCTCGAAATTCGGACAGTTCGACCCGGATGTGGCGCAGATTTTCGAGAGTTTCTCGGTCGAAGACGCCGCCTGTATCTTGGAGCTGTTCTGATGGACGCACAATATCTTGCGGATCAAAGCTCAGGCAGTGGCCGGTTTGAGGCTTTCCAGACACAGGCAGGCGGGATCGCGCCGGCCACGTATGAAAATCGGGCGGATTCCGCTATGTTCACCCTTGGTTACAAACCCGTGACCCATCCCTTGAACGAGGGGCAGGTGGGGCGTTATGCGCGTCACCTGTTGGAGTACAGAGACAGGAGACAAAAATGTCGAACAGCATCAAGAGCGTCCTCGCGGTTGGTCTGGTTGCCCTCGTGGCGGCCTGTGGTCAGCAGCAGCAAGAAGAAGAATTTGTCGTGGTCGATCCCGAGCCGATCTCGACCGAGCCGACCTACACCGGCAAGCTCAAGTAAGCACGCGGACACACGACAAGGGCAGGCCCTCGGGCCTGTCCTGACCCAAGATGAGACCCGGCGGTCCTTTCGCGGTTGCGGAGGCGGGTCATGATCAAGCACCGCGGGTTTCCCGGCCGTCTGCCTGGCAGCGATTTTCAGTTCACCATTCGCCGCGCCAATCCGAAAGGCGCCACCGCCATCGTGCGACGCGAGCGCTATCGCGACCGCCGACCTGCGGACAAGCGGGCCGACACGGCCTTTGTCCGCGCATTGTGGGAGAATTTCGGGGATCAGCCCTTCGAGCGGGGCAACCTGGATGCCGGGCGGCTGAGCTGGCTATTCGGGCGCGAGGTGCTGCCGGCGGAAGATCCGTTCGATTCTGAAAGTTACGAGGCATTGCTGATTCTGGACGTGGAGGCGGCGCAGCGCGCCTTTCCCGACGCGTTCGAGGACGGGGGGCGGATATGATTGGCCCAACTCTGGTCCCTTATTTAGGCACGTTTTTGCCGACGGCCTGCGGATTCACGCAAATTACAGCCGATCAGCCGAAAGGTGAGACTTCCAGCTTGGCGCAACGAACGATTGCGTGCAGCTTGAGCCTCGTAGTGGCGGCCTTTCCCCAATGGGCCGAGACATACCGTCTAAACCGTTACCCTTCCCCTGATGGGCGGCCTTTTGCATTATTGCAGGGGCCGCCCTTTTTTGCTGCAAGGACAGAGTCTTGCGCGGATAAGCGGGGTTGTGCCCAAATCCGGCGGCTGGGCAGGGACGGCTTTGACGCGGCGCCCGCCATCGCATTGAGTGCGCGCAGTCATAACCACAGCGCGCGAGGCGATATACGATGCAGTTCTTCAGACCTTTCCTTGTTCTGGGGCTTCTGGGCCCGCTTGCGGCCTGCGGCAACACAGTGCCGGAACAGGCGCTTTTCGGCGGGGCCGCGGGCACCGGCGCGGCGGCCGTCGTGGGCGGATCGCTGCTTACCGGTGCGGCGGTGGGCGCTGCGGGCAACGTGGCCTTCTGCCAGGTCTACCCGGAAAAATGCCTGTAATCTGAATTCCGCGCCTGGCACCGGGCGCCTTAACCTGCATGAAACCACCCCTCGCGCCAGCGGGGCGGTGGTTTTTTCGTATCATCCCCGTCCGGCAACTGCGCCGGGGCGGGCAAGACTGAAGGGGACGTGAGATGTTCAAGAAAATCCTGATCGCCAACCGGGGCGAGATCGCCTGCCGGGTCATCAAGACGGCGCGCAAGATGGGTATTCAGACGGTGGCGATCTATTCGGATGCCGACCGTCATGCGCTGCATGTGGAGATGGCCGACGAGGCGGTGCATATCGGCCCGCCGCCCGCGTCGGAGTCTTATATCGTCATCGACAAGGTGATGGAGGCGATCAAGCAGACCGGCGCCGAGGCGGTGCACCCCGGGTACGGTTTCCTGTCGGAGAACCCCAAGTTCGCCGAGGCGCTGGAGGCCGCGGGCGTGGCCTTTGTCGGGCCGCCCAAGGGCGCGATCGAGGCGATGGGCGACAAGATCACGTCAAAGAAGATCGCCGCCGAGGCGGATGTGAACACTGTGCCGGGGCATATGGGCCTGATCGAGGATGCCGAGGAGGCGCTGAAGATCTCGGAAGAGATCGGCTTTCCGGTGATGTTGAAGGCCAGCGCGGGCGGCGGCGGCAAGGGCATGCGGATCGCGTGGAATGCCGAGGAAGTGCGTGAGGGCTTTCAGGCGTCGAAGAACGAGGCGGCGTCGAGTTTCGGCGACGACCGGATGTTCATCGAGAAATTCGTGACTCAGCCGCGCCATATCGAGATCCAGGTGCTGTGCGACAGCCACGGCAACGGGATTTACCTGGGCGAGCGGGAATGCTCGATCCAGCGGCGGAACCAGAAGGTGATCGAGGAAGCGCCGAGCCCGTTCCTGGACGAGCAAACGCGCAAGGCGATGGGCGAGCAGGCTGTCGCACTGGCCCATGCGGTGGGCTATTCCAGCGCGGGCACGGTGGAGTTCATCGTGGACGGCGACAAGAACTTCTATTTCCTGGAGATGAACACGCGCCTGCAGGTGGAGCATCCGGTGACGGAGCTGATCACCGGTGTGGACCTTGTGGAGCAGATGATCCGCGTGGCGGCGGGCGAAAAGCTGTCGCTGAGCCAGGACGACATCAAGCTGACGGGCTGGGCGATGGAAAGCCGGCTTTATGCCGAGGACCCGTATCGCAACTTCCTGCCCTCAATTGGTCGGCTGGTGCGATATCGCCCGCCGGTGGAGGTGGCGGCTGGGCCGCTCTTGGACAAGGGCAAGTGGCAGGACGAGGCTGAGGCCGGCGAGACGGCGGTGCGCAATGATACCGGCGTTTATGAAGGCGGCGAGATCAGCATGTATTACGACCCGATGATTGCCAAGCTGTGCACCTGGGCGCCCGACCGGGGCGCGGCCATCGAGGCGATGCGCGTGGCGCTGGACAGTTTCGAGTTGGAAGGGATCGGGCACAACCTGCCGTTTCTGAGCGCAGTGATGGATCACCCCAAGTTCGTGTCCGGCGACATGACAACGGCGTTCATCGCCGAGGAGTACCCGGACGGGTTCGAGGGTGTGGAGTTGGAAGAGGCGGCGCTGCGGCGGATCGCGGCCAGTTGCGCGGCGATGCACCGAGTGGCGGAAATCCGGCGCACGCGGGTGTCGGGCCGGATGGACAACCACGAGCGCCGCGTGGGCGAGGATTGGGTCGTCAGCCTGCAAGGCATGAGTTTCGAGCTGCGCATCGACGCGGATCGTGATGGCGCGACTGTGACGTTCGAGGATGGTGGCAGCCATCGCGTGTCCAGCGGCTGGACGCCGGGCGACGCGCTGGCGGTGCTGGACGTGGATGACGAGACGCTGGTGCTGAAGGTCGGCAAGGTCTCGGGCGGGTTTCGCATCCGCAACCGGGGCGCGGACCTGAAGGTGCATGTGCGTACGCCCCGGCAGGCGGAACTGGCGCTGTTAATGCCCGAGAAACTTGCCGCTGATACATCCAAGATGCTGCTGTGCCCGATGCCCGGCCTGATCGTCAGCGTGAATGTTCAGGAGGGCGATGAGGTGCAGGAAGGCCAGGCGCTGTGCACCGTGGAGGCGATGAAGATGGAAAACATCCTACGGGCCGAGAAGAAGGCCGTGGTGAGCAAGATCAACGCCGGTCCGGGTGACAGCCTGGCGGTGGATGACGTGATCATGGAGTTCGAATGACGCGGTGAACCTGCGCGGATCTCATATCCTGCCGGCGGCCATGATGGGCGCGGTCCTGCTGGGGGCCTGCACGCGCGACGACGAGGCGTCGATGCGGGCGCGGCTGGCGCCGTGGTTTTCCTTGGGCGAGACGCTGGCGTTTTCGTCCAAGGCGCGGTGCGCGGCGGCGGCGTTCCGGCTGGTAAGTGCGGATATCGGGGCGGCGGTGCCAGTGGAGCGCAACGTGCCCGACATGCTGCGCGCGTTGCCGCGCCGGGGCGTGGTGGCGCTGGACGACCCCGAGATGACGCCGGATGCGGCGATGGTCGATGCGGTCAACATGCAGCGCACGTTCGGGATGCAGATGCGCCGCGCGGGGCTGGAGGCGCGGCCCTGCATGGAGGGCAAGGTGGGGGTGGAATTCCGCCGCCTGCTGATGCGGCCAGAGACCGTGCTGGGCTATGAGACGACCGAGGGCACGCTGATGCTGATGGACCGGGCCAACCGGGTTCTGGTGGTCGCGGCGGGGGAGCGGGCATGAGCGGAGGCGCGGATCAGTTGCCGCTCAGCCGGTCGCGGATTTCCTGTTGCCGGATGGGCATCTTGTCGATCGCGCGCGAAAGCTCGCGCACGCTCCACGGTGCGGGTTTGCGCAGCTCGACCTTGCCGTCCTTGCCGATGAGCGCCAGCATGAAGCCGCGCGGGCGCAATTGTCGACGCAGGTCACTGTCGGCGGACGGGTCGGTGTCTGTCAGCACGACCACGTCGCGCCGGTCCAGATCATCCAGCCGGTCGGTGATAAAGTTCATCTGTTCGATGAAACGCGGGTCCGAGGCGTTATCGGCAAAGACGACGATGGGTCGCTTTATCCAGAGAAATTCGTTCAAATCCGCGCTTTCGCCAGGAAGTATGATCCCCTCTTCCAGCGATGCATCGGTCGCGCGGACGCTGCCCGCGACGAGCGAAATAGACGTAAGAGCCAGAAAAGAAAGAACGATCAGCTTGCGCATTTGGCCTCCTGCTCGACCAGATATAAGGCCGGGCGCGCTGATTGCGAAGGCCGTTTGGCCGCAGGGCCGCGAAAATTTTACCGTTAATCCCGTGGTCAGGTCCCGCGGTGCAGGGTGGCGCGACGCAAGGTCGACCGCCCGTATGTCGCGGGCCATACGGGAAAGGCGCGTGATCATGGATGTTGTTCTGCATATCGGGGCCCACAGGACGGCCACCACCACGTTTCAGTCCTACCTGGCCGAGAACCGGGCTGCGCTGGGGCGCAAGGCGATTACCGTTTGGGGCCCGAAACAGACGCGCGACGGGCTTTTGACCGGGGTGATGCCGGTGGACAGCCCGCGCCCGCCGCAGGAACAGCTGGACCGCGCGCGCGCCCGCATCGCGATCAACATAGCCAATGAGCGTCGCGCGGGGACGCGGGTGCTGGTGATCAGCGACGAGAACATGATCGGTGCGCCGCGTCGCTGCCTGCGGCAGGGGCGGCTTTATCCCGATATCGGTCAGCGGCTGGCGCGGTTCGCCCATGCCTTCGACGGCCAGGTGACGCGGGCCTTTCTGTCGATCCGCAGCCACGAGAGTTTCTGGGCGTCGGTCGTGTCCTATGGCGTGGCGCGGGGGCACCGCGTGCCCGACCGCGCGGCGCTGGAGGCGCTGGCGGCCTCGCCGCGGCTGTGGCGCGACGTGGTGCTGGACGTGGCCTGCGCGCTGCCCAAGGTCGAGCTGAACGTGATGCCCTACGAGATTTTCGGCGGCCTGCCGGAGCGGGTGCTGGAACACATGAGCGGGCTTGGCCCGATGCCGCGCGCCCACGCGCGGGAATGGATGAACCAGGGCCCCGGCCTGGGCCAGTTGCGCCAGATCGTGAAGGATCGCGGTGGCGACCCCAAGCGCTTGCCGGATGGGCCGGGCAAGTGGCAACCGTTCGACGACACCGCCTTGCGCGACATGCGCGAGGCCTATGCCGACGACCTGTTCTGGCTGCGTGCCGGGGCGGAAGGGTTGGCGCAACTGACAGAGGAAACCGGACCGGCCAAGACGGGGACAACCCCGCGGACGGACCAGAAGCGAAGAGGACAAGACGATGGGATCGAAAACCGACGATTGGCGTAAGATCGCGGAAGGCGAGCTGAAGGGCCGCCCGCTGGAGGACCTGACGTGGAAGACCCTTGAGGGGATCGACGTCAAACCGCTTTACACCGAGGAAGATGTCGAGGGGATGGAGCACCTGGGCACCATTCCCGGGCAGGCGCCGTTCACGCGCGGTGTGAAGGCCACGATGTATGCCGGGCGGCCCTGGACGATCCGGCAGTACGCGGGCTTTTCGACGGCAGAAGAGTCGAACGCGTTCTACCGCCGCAACCTGGCCGCCGGGCAGCAGGGCGTGAGCGTTGCCTTCGACCTGGCGACGCATCGCGGTTACGACAGCGACCACCCGCGCGTGGTGGGCGATGTGGGCAAGGCCGGCGTCGCCATCGACAGCGTCGAGGACATGAAGGTGCTGTTCGACGGCATCCCGCTGGACCAGGTGAGTGTCAGCATGACGATGAACGGCGCGGTGATCCCCGTGCTGGCCAGCTTTATCGTCGCGGGAGAGGAGCAGGGGCACGACCGCAGCGCCCTGTCGGGCACCATCCAGAACGATATCCTGAAAGAGTTCATGGTGCGCAACACCTATATCTATCCGCCCGAACCCAGCATGCGGATCGTCAGCGACATCATCGAGTTCACGGCCAACGAGATGCCGCGCTTCAACTCGATCAGCATTTCCGGCTATCACATGCAGGAGGCGGGCGCGAACCTGGTGCAGGAGCTGGCCTATACGCTGGCCGATGGCCGGGAATACGTGAAGGCCGCGATCGAGGCGGGAATGGACGTGGACCGCTTTGCCGGGCGGCTGTCGTTCTTTTTCGCCATCGGCATGAATTTCTTCATGGAGGCCGCCAAGCTGCGGGCCGCGCGTCTGCTCTGGCACCGGATCATGACGGAGTTCGGGGCGAAGAACGACCGCTCGAAAATGCTGCGGACGCATTGTCAGACCTCCGGTGTCAGCTTGCAGGAGCAGGATCCCTATAACAACGTTGTGCGCACCGCTTACGAGGCGATGAGCGCGGTTCTCGGGGGCACGCAGAGCCTGCACACCAACGCGCTCGACGAGGCGATTGCGCTGCCCACGGATTTCAGCGCCCGGATCGCGCGGAACACGCAGCTGATTCTGCAGGAAGAGACCGGCGTGACGGCGGTGGTCGATCCGCTGGCGGGGTCCTATTACGTCGAGAGCCTGACCAACGAGCTGGCCGAAAAGGCGTGGGAGCTGATGGAAGAGGTCGAGGAGATGGGCGGCATGACCAAGGCCGTGGCCAGCGGCATGCCCAAGCTGCGGATCGAGGAAAGTGCCGCGACCCGTCAGGCGATGATCGACCGGGGCGACGAGGTGATCGTCGGCGTCAACAAGTACCGCAAGGACAAGGAGGACCCGATCGACATCCTGGACGTGGACAACGTCAAGGTGCGCAAGGGGCAGGTCGAGGCGCTGGAGCGCATCCGCGCGGAGCGTGACGAGGATGCTTGCACGAAAGCACTGGATGAACTGACGCGCCGCGCCAAGGACGGCGGCAACCTCTTGGAGGCCGCGGTCGAGGCGGCACGGGCACGGGCTACTGTGGGGGAAATCAGCATGGCCATGGAAAAGGAATTCGGACGGCACCGCGCCGAGGTGAAGACGCTGGCCGGGGTTTACGGCAAGGCCTACGAGGGCGACGAGGGCTTTGCCGCGATCCAGAAATCGGTCGAGGCCTTTGCCGAGGACGAGGGGCGGCGGCCCCGCATGCTGGTCGTCAAGATGGGGCAGGATGGACATGACCGGGGCGCCAAGGTGATCGCCACGGCATTCGCCGACATTGGCTTTGACGTGGATGTGGGCCCGCTTTTCCAGACGCCGGACGAGGCGGCGCAGGACGCCATCGACAACGACGTGCACGTGATCGGCATTTCCAGCCAGGCGGCGGGGCACAAGACACTGGCGCCGCAACTGATCGACGCGCTGAAGGACAAGGACGCGGGCGACATCATCGTGATCTGCGGCGGGGTGATTCCGCAGCAGGATTACGAGTTCCTGACCAAGGCGGGCGTGAAGGCAATTTTTGGCCCCGGCACGAACATTCCCGATGCGGCGCAGGATATCCTGCGGCTGATCCGCGAGGCGCGGGCGGCCTGATGCGCACGCGCCCAAAGATCCTGATCGGTATGGCGGCGGGCCTCGTGTGGGCCGTGGCCGTGCTGTGGATCGGGCGCCAGATCCCGGTGCCGATGGCGATGATGCAGCCGACGTTGATGGGGGCTGCGTTTGGCCCCGGCGTGGTGCTGGCGCTGATGATCGGGCGGCTGGCGCAGCGGCGGTTCTTTGATGATTCCGAGATTGATTGCCAGCCGCTGACCGGTGGCGCGGCGGTGGACGCCAAGGTCTTGCAGAACACGGTCGAGCAGGTCGTGTTGGCCTTGTGCATCTGGCCGCTGGTGGGGTTCTTCCTGGGCGCGGGCACGGTGCTGGCGCTGGGGATCGGCTTTGCCGTGGCGCGGGTGGCGTTCTGGGTCGGGTATCACATGGCGCCGCCCTTGCGGGCCTTTGGCTTTGCGGCGACGTTCTATCCCACGGTGCTGGCGGCCCTTTGGGTGCTGTGGCGGCTGACACTGGGGTAGGCGATGCTGAAACTGGACCATTTCGCGGTTGCCGCCGAGACGCTGGATGAGGGTCGCGCCTATGCCGAGGAGGCGCTTGGAGTGGCGCTGCGGCCCGGGGGGCAGCACGCGCATTTCGGCACGCACAACATGCTGTTGGTGCTGGAGGAAGGGCTGTACCTGGAGGTCATCGCGATTGATCCCGAGGCGCCCGAGCCGGGTTATGCAAGGTGGTTCGATCTCGACCGGTTCGAGGGGCGGCCGAGGCCGACGAACTGGATCTGCAACACGCCCGATCTTGGCGCGGTGGTGGGGCGGTTTCCACAGGCGGGTGTGCCGGTGCCGTTGGCGCGCGGCGACCTGCGGTGGCATATGGCGGTGCCGGAGGACGGGCGGCTGCCGTGGGACAACCTGTTTCCGGCGGTGATCGAATGGCAATGTGACAAGCACCCGGCGGACATGTTGCCGGCTTCGGGGTGCCGGCTCGACCGTCTGGTGGTGTGCCATCCCGAGGCGAAGGCGCTGGAAGCGGCGCTTGGGCCGGTGCTGAACGACGGGCGGGTCGTCTATGAGACCGGCCCGACGGCGCTGCGAGCCGAGTTGACCACGCCGCGTGGGGCGTGCGTGCTGGCATGAAGATCCGGGCGGCGGAGGCCGGCGACGCAGAGGCGCTGGCGGGGATCGTCAACCACTATATCCGCGAGACGACGGTCAGTTTCAGCGAAGACGAAAAGACCATGCTGGACATGGCGCTGGCCATAGAAACGCGGAACGAGGCGGGCCACGGATTTCTGGTGGCCGAGGATGCGGGCGGGTTGCTGGGCTATGCCACCTACGGGCCGTACCGTAACGGATCAGGCTTTCGCGAGACGTTGGAGCATACGGTGCTGTTGCGCCCGGGGGCCGAGGGCAACGGGGTGGGCCGGGCGCTGATGCGCGCGCTGGAGGAGCATGCGCGGGCGGGCGGCGTGCATTCCCTGATCGGCGGGATCAGTGCCGAGAACGCGGGCGGCATCGCCTTTCACCGCAGGATCGGGTTCGACGAGGTGGGGCGCGTGGCGCAAGCCGGGCTGAAATTCGGGCGGCGGATCGACTTGGTTTTGATGCAGAAACTCCTGTCCCCCGGGGGCCACGCCCTTTAGGTTGGCCGTCATGTCGATCTGGAGTCGCATATCCGAGGCGCTGTCGGCGCTGGCCAGTGGCGAGCCGCTGACCCGCGTGTTCGACCGGCTGCGCACGCCGCCCGAGCGGACTGTGGCCTTTGCCATCGCCGTGATCGCGCTGGGGGCCAAAATGGC
The DNA here is from genome assembly GCF_009363715.1 of Roseovarius sp. THAF9. NCBI lineage: Bacteria > Pseudomonadati > Pseudomonadota > Alphaproteobacteria > Rhodobacterales > Roseobacteraceae > Roseovarius > Roseovarius sp. THAF9. The sequence goes on along the minus strand of NZ_CP045404.1, from coordinate 2,259,937 downwards.
CAAGGCGGACGGGCAGGTGACGCGCGACGAGGTGACGGCGTTCCGCGAGGTGTTCCAGATCGCCCGCGACGACGAGGCGGGCGCGGCGAAGGTGTTCAACCTCGCGCGGCAGGACGTGGCCGGGTTCGAGGAATATGCCAAGCGGATCAAGGCGATGTTCGGCGAAGATGAAGCGACGCTGAACGACCTGCTGGAGGGGCTTTTTCACATCGCGGTGGCGGACGGGGTGTATCACCCCAACGAGGATGTGTTTTTGTCGGAGGTGGCCACGATCTTTGGCCTGCCGGAGCGGGAGTTCAATACGCTGAAGAGCCGTTTCGTGCCCGATGCGCGGCCCGATCCCTATGCCGTGCTGGGCGTGACGCCCGAAACGCCGCTGGCCGAGATCCGCAAGGTCTGGCGCGACAAGGTGCGCGAGATGCACCCCGACCGGATGGTGGCGCGGGGCGTGCCGCAGGAGGCGATCAAGCTGGCCGAAAAGCGGCTGACCGACGTCAACGACGCGTGGGAGCAGATCCAGCGCGAGGCGGCCTGAGCGATGCGGTTCGCCACCTATAACGTCGAGTGGTTCAACGCGCTGTTTGATGACCATGACCGGGTGGTGGACGATGACGGGCCATCGGCGCGCTATGGCGTGACGCGCGGCGATCAACTGGCCGCGCTTGGGATGGTGTTCACCGCGATGGATGCCGACGCGGTGATGGTGGTCGAGGCGCCGGACAGCAACGGCAAGCGCGATACGGTGACGGCGTTGGAAGCGTTTGCGGACATGATGAACCTGCGGGCGCGCAAGGCGCTGATGGGGTTCGTGAACGACACCCAGCAGGAGATCGCGCTGCTGTATGATCCGGACGTGATGACCTGTCGGCATGACCCGAAGGGTGAGGAGACGGGCAAGAAAGGATCGAGCGGGGCGCCGCGGTTCGACGGGGTGTTCCGGATCGACCTAGATATCGACGCGACGGAAGATCTGGTGACGTTCTCCAAGCCGCCGCTGGAAGTGGCGGTGGAGGTGCAGGGCGGGTTCGGGTTTCGGATGATCGGCGCGCATCTGAAATCAAAGGCGCCGCACGGGGCCACCACGCGGGACGAGGTGATGCGGCTGGCCATCGCCAACCGGCGCAAGCAGCAGGCGCAGGCGGTGTGGCTGCGCAAGCGCATCCGGGCGCATCTTGAAGAGGGCGAGCACCTGATGCTGCTGGGGGATCTGAACGACGGTCCGGGGCTGGACGAGTACGAGAACCTGTTTGGACGCTCGTCGATCGAGGTGATCATGGGCGGCGCCGAGGCGGGCGAGATGCGGCTCTATGATCCGCACGCGCGGCGGGCGCTGAACCAGCGGATTGGTGCGCAGCATAGTTCGGCGCGGTTCTACCTGAAGGACGAGGGGCGATACCTTCAGGCGCTTTTGGATTACATCATGATTTCCAAGGGGTTGCGGGCGAAAGCGCCGAAATGGCGCATCTGGCATCCGTTCGAGGACCCCGATTGCTGGAAGGTGCCGGAGCTGCGCGATGCGCTGCTGACGGCGTCGGATCACTTCCCGGTCACGCTGGATATTGACCTGCCATCTTAAAATTGTCACCGGGACGCGCTATATTGGGGGCATGAAACAGATCATCCCCATCGCTGCCCTGTCGCTTTCCCTTGCCGCCGCGCCTGCGCTGGCGCAGGAGGAAGAGGACGAAGGGTTTTCCCTGATGGAGCGCGGGGCGCAGATGTTCATGGAGGGCATCATGCGCGAGATGGAGCCGGCGATGCGCGATCTTGAGGGGATGGCCAAGGAGATGCAGCCGGCGCTGCGGAATTTCGTCGAGGAGATGGGGCCGGCCTTTGCCGACCTGATGGGCCAGATCGACGATTTGAGCAACTATCACGCGCCCGAGATGATGCCGAACGGCGATATCATCATCCGCCGCAAGACGCCGCTCGAGAAAGAGATCGACCCCGACGAGGAAATCGAGATCTGAGGCGGTTGGCCTCTGGTCTCTTGATTGGTTCTAGGACTTGCCCGGTACGGCCTTCGCGCGGCGCGGGCGCAGCAGTTTGACGTCGAACTCGGCTTCTAGCGTGTCGGCTAGCGACGCCAATCGCGTTTGCGCCACCTCGCCGTAAAGCGGCACGGCCTCCTCGGTGAGGCGCAGGACAAGCTGTTTCTTTTTGGGGTGCCATGTCAGCTCGCCCAGTTGCGTGTCCTTGCGCAGCCAGAACATCGCGGCAAAGCGCATGGCCTTGCCCAGAACTTCCGCCTGGTGCTGGTCGCGCTCGTCCAGAAGTTCGGCCAGTTTCTCGAACTGGGTGCCATCACGCTTGTTGGAATAGCGGTGCATCAGGGCAAGGCCGAGAAAGACCCGCTCGGAATGCTTGAGCCCGCCCAGATTGGCGCGAGTGGCGTTGTCGAAACAGTCCTGCGCGCGGTAGTCGGGATGCGAGCGCCAACTGACGTCGTGCAAGAGGCAGGCGGCACGGATGATGCGCAGCTTGTCGGGCTTGGCACTGCGAAAAAGCGGTTCCACGAAGTGATAGATGGCGCGGCCATAGCCGGGCAGGCGGGCATCCTTGGCCTCGGCAAAGCGGCAGGCCTCGATCAGGGGGTCACGGTCGCGCAGTTGCTGGGGCATCTGTTCGTACAAAAGCCCCTCGCGGATGCCGTAGCTGGACACGGCGATGTCGCGGGGGCCGAATGTCTTGACCAGACGGCGCAGCACCTCGGCGGCGTCGGGAACGAGGGCCATCCGCTGGGAGGAGATGCCGGCGCGGTTGCGCAGCTCTTCGGCGTCGTTCTTGGCGATGTAATCGGCGGTCTTGCGCACGTCCTTGGGGGTCATGCGGTATTCATGCAGGACGTGCAGCGGATAGCCGCGGCGTTCCATGTCGATCTTGGCGATGGCGCGCCACGAGCCGCCGACGAGGAAGAGGCGGTTCTTCTGCTCGCCCAGCTCGGCGTGCATCTTTTCCAGCGTGTCCTTGATGAAGGCCTTGCGCGCCTTCTTGCCGCCCTTGACCTCCTGCAGGCTGAAAGGGCCGAGGCGGGAGGTCAGGCGTTTTCCGACCTGTCCGCCGTCGATCTCGGCCAGTTCCATGGACGAGCCGCCGATGTCACAGACAAGGCCGTAGGAGCCGGGCCAGCCAAGTAGGACGCCCTGGGCCGACAGGCGGGCCTCTTCGGGGCCGTCGACGACCCAGAGGTGGACGCCTGTTTCGCGCTTGATTTCGTCGCGGAAATCGTCGCCGTCGCTGGCCTCGCGCACGGCGGCGGTGGCCACGGCGGTCAATGGGCCGGTGCCCATGTTCTCGGCCAGCCGGGCAAAGCGTTTCATGGCGGCGAGCGCGCGCTCGCGGCCCTCGGGGTTCAGGCGGCCGGTTTCCGACAGGCCCTGACCCAGACCGCACATGATTTTCTCGTTGTAGAAATAGGCCGGGCTGCGGGCGGCGCCGTCGAACACCACCATGCGCACGGAGTTCGAGCCCACGTCGACCACGCCCACACGGCTGAGCGCCTTGGCCGCGTCCTTGTCGAAAAGCGGGCGCCCGAAGGGCCCCCATTCGCTGTGTTCGGGATCGGTCGTGCCGTCCATGACATCCCCGGCTTGGTATTGATCTTCTGTATGCGACAGGGGGCCGAAAGGGTCAATCGTCGGTATGGGTGAGTTTGGGCACGTCCGCCGCCCCGGCGGAGCCGCGGCCCGACAGCGAGGGATTTTCCATGAAGAACCGGTGGCAGTTGAAGGCGAAGGTGCCTTCTTCGATCGGGTCGCGGTGGAAGCTGCCGTCGGGGGACATTACCCAGGTTTGCGCCACGTCGGCAAGGTTGGCGGCCATGACCTGCCCCACGATCTGGGCCTTCACGGTGGGGTTGGTGATCTCGACCAGCGTTTCGACGCGGCGGTTGAGGTTGCGGCCCATCCAGTCGGCGGAGGACATGTAGACGCGGGCCTTTTTCGACGGCAGGCCGGCGCCGTTGCCGAAGCAGACGATGCGGGAATGTTCCAGAAAGCGCCCGACGATGGACTTGACGCGGATGTTTTCCGATAGCCCCTTTATCCCCGGGCGGATGCCGCAGATGCCGCGGATGACGAGGCAGATCTTCACGCCGGCCTGGGACGCCGCGTAAAGCGCGTCGATCACGTCGGGTTCGATGATCGAGTTCATCTTGGCCCAGATCTCGGCTGGTTTGCCGGACTTGGCGTGCTCGATCTCTGCCGCGATCATTTCCAGCAGGCGGGGCTTGAGCGTGGTGGGCGAGATCGCGAGGTTTTCCAGCTTTTCGGGCTGGGCGTAGCCGGAGAGGTAGTTGAAGACCTTGGTGGCGTCGCGCCCAAGCGAGGAATCGCAGGTGAAGAGGCTGAGGTCGGTGTAGATCTTGGCCGTGATGGGGTGGTAATTGCCGGTGCCGTAATGGGTGTAGGTCACCAGCTTGTCGCCTTCGCGCCGGACGACGGTGGAAATCTTGGCGTGGGTCTTGAGGTCGAGAAAGCCGTAGACCACGTGGGCGCCGGCGCGTTCCAGACGGCGGGACTGGCGGATATTGGCGGCTTCGTCGAAGCGGGCCTTGAGTTCGACCAGCGCGGTGACGGACTTGCCGTCCTCGGCGGCCTCGCAGAGCGCGGAGACGATGGGGCTGTCCTTGGAGGTACGGTAGAGCGTCTGCTTGATCGCCACCACGTCGGGGTCGCGCGCGGCCTGCGTCAGGAAGCGGATCACCATGTCGAACGTCTCGTACGGGTGATGCAGCAGCATGTCCTTTTGGCGGATGGCGGCGAACATGTCGCCATCATGGTCCTGCACCCGTTCCGGCACGCGTGGCGTGAAGCTGGGCCACAGAAGGTCGGGGCGGGTGTCGAGCACCATTTCCTTGAGGTCCGCGAGCCCGATCATGCCGTCGACCTCGACCACCTCCTCGGGGCGGACTTCGAGCTTTTGCATGATGGTGCGGCGCAATTCCTCGGGCGCGCCGGAGGAGATTTTCAGGCGCACCACCTCGCCGCGGCGGCGGCGTTTCAGGGCCACTTCGAATTCGCGCACGAGGTCTTCGGCCTCTTCCTCGACTTCCAGATCGCTGTCGCGCAGGACGCGGAAGTTGCAGTGCGCCTTGTAGGTGTAGCCCGGGAAGAGGTGATCGAGGTTCAGCAGCAGCAGGTCTTCGAGTGGGAGGGCGCGGAATTGGCCCGGCTCGGACGGGACGGTGATGAAGCGGTCGATCTGGTTGGGTATGGGCAGGAGCGCCTGAAGCGGGCGCTTGTCGGACTTGCGCTGCATCTGCAGGGCGAGCGAATAGCCCAGATTCGGGATGAAGGGGAACGGGTGCGCGGGATCGACGGCCAGCGGCGACAGGACCGGGAAGACCTGTTCGAGGAATATCTCGCTGAGATGGGCACGGTCGTCCTTGGTCAGGCTGTCGATGTCGAGGATGATGATGCCCTCGGCCTCCATCTCCTGCCGCAGGTCCTCGAGCGTACCCTGCTGTTGCGCCAGAAGCTTGCGGGCGTCCTCGTCGATCAGGACAAGCTGTTCGGCGGGAGTGAGGCCATCGGCGGCGGGGGTGGTGTTGCCGGCATGGGCCAGCTCGCGCAGGCCCGCGACGCGGACGTTGTAGAACTCGTCGAGGTTGTTGGCCGAGATCGACAGGAAGCGCAGGCGTTCCAGAAGGGGGACGCGCGGGTTCTGCGCCTCTTCGAGAACGCGCCAGTTGAAGCCCAGCCAGCTGAGCTCTCGGTTGAAAAAACGCCCTGGGCCGGTGACGTCGAGGCCGTCGATCGTGACGGAGGCGGGGGCGGTGGACTTGAGGAAATCGGCGTTTGTCATGTGGCCCTTATGGGATTGCGACGTAACGATAAGGTGACGACTGTGCCGTTACAGCCCTGCGTTGTCCAGCACGTCGCGGGCAAACGGGCGGGTGAGGGCCCGTTTGCGCGAAAGTGCGGCGGAATCGAGCAGGGCGACGACCTGGCGGGCGGTGTCGAACGAGCGGTCGATGCGGCGCAGCAAGTAGGGGACGACATCCGGCGTGGGGGTCAGCTGGCGGTCGTCGAAGAGCTTGGCGAGGATCGCCGTCAGCAGCTTGTCGTCGGGCAGGTCGAGTTCGACCGCCGGCGTGCCCTGCATCCGGCTGGCCAGGTCAGGCAGCGCGAGGTTCCAGTACTTGGGCGCGGTGCTGGCCGTCAGCAGCAGGGAATGGCCTTCGGCCAGCGTCAGGTTGTGCAGATGAAAGAGCGCGGTCTCGGCCGCGTCCTGTCCGGCGATGGTCTCGCAATCCTCGACCGCCACGTGGCTGCGGGCGAGGGCGGGGATGTCCGCGCGGGCCAAGTCCTGCGCGGGCAGGATCGTGGCGCTGCTCTGGGCGGACCAGACATGGGTGAGGTGCGTCTTGCCGGCGCCGGGCGGGCCGTGCAGCACCAGCTTGCGGGCGGGCCAACTGTCCCAAGCGTCAATCAGGGCCACGGCCTGCGCGTTGGCGGCGGAAACGAAAAAATCCTCCCGCCCGTGTGCCGGTTTGGCGGGCAGGTCGAAGCTGAGCTGCTGTGCCATTATTCGGTGTCCCGTGTCTCCTGCCCTCGGTAGAGGGCACTGTCGAGATATTGCTGCACGGCGAAGCGCGCAAGCACGCCGATGGCCGCCGCAACCGGAACGGCTACGAGCATCCCGACAAAGCCGAAAAGCGCGCCGAAGACCGAGAGCGCGAAAATCAGCCAGACCGGATGCAGGCCGACGGAGTTGCCGACCAGCTTGGGCGTCAGAATGTTGCCCTCGACCACTTGGCCCAGCACGAAAATGCCGGCCACCAGCCCGATCGACAGCCAGTCGCCCCAGAACTGGAAAAGCGCGAGGCCGATGGCGAGCGCGCCGCCAAGGATGGCGCCCACGTATGGGATGAAGGTGACGAAGCCGGCAAAGGCGCCGACGACGAGGCCGAATTGCAGACCCACCAACATCAGCGCGACGGCATAGTACGTGCCGAGGATCAGACAGACCGTGCCCATGCCGCGGATGAAGCTGGCGAGCGTCTGATCGATTTCGCGCGCGAGGCGGCGGATGACCGGCGCATGTTCGCGCGGCAGCAGGCGGTCGATCTCGGCGACCATGCGGTCCCAGTCGTAGAGCAGGTAGAAGGCCACCACGGGCACGATCACCAGCAGGACCATCACGTTGACCAGCGATCCCACCGAGGCCAGCACCGTTTCCACCACCTGTCCGCCGCGTTCCTGGATGGTGGAGCCGAGGCTGGCGAGCGACTGCCGCAGGGTGGAGTCCTGGTCGACCAGATCGGGAAAGCGGGTAGTGAGGAAGTTCTGCAGGTCGTTGAACAGCTGCGGCGCGATGTCGATCAGGTTGGCGGTCTGGTTGACCAGCGTGGGAATGACCAGAAGCACCATGATGACGAAGATGCACAGCCCCACCAGCGTGATGATCGTGACAGCGATGGCCCGGGAGGCCCCCAGGCGTTCGATCTTGTCGGCGATGGGGTCGAGGAAGTAGGCCACGGCGCCGCCCAGCACGAAGGGCAGGATCACGTCGCCCAGAAACCACATGACAACGAGGAACAGCGCGATGGCGATGCCCCAGAATTGAAACTGTGTCCGGACGGGAAGGGCCATGCCACCTCGGGAGAACAAAATGCGTCGACCTGTTTTTCGCGCAAGGGGGGCAGCGTTGCAAGCGCCTTCCGGCTTGTCTGGCGGGGCTTGAGGCCATAAACGGGGCAAAGCACGCAATGACCAGAGGTTCCCCATGCGCCTGTCCAAGTATTTCCTGCCGGTCCTGAAGGAGACGCCCTCGGAGGCGCAGATCGCGAGCCACCGCCTGATGCTGCGGGCGGGGATGATCAAGCAGGCCAGCGCCGGGATCTATTCGTGGCTGCCGCTGGGCTTCAAGGTGTTGCGAAAGCTGGAGAATATCGTCCACGAGGAGCAGGTGCGGGCCGGGCATATCCCGATGCTGATGCCGACCCTTCAATCGGCGGACCTGTGGCGCGAAAGCGGGCGGTACGATGCCTATGGCCCCGAGATGCTGCGCATCCGGGACCGGCAGGACCGGGATATGCTCTATGGTCCGACCAACGAAGAACTGATCACGGATATCTTCCGCGCCCATGTGGGCAGCTACCGGGACCTGCCGCTGACGCTGTATCATATCCAGTGGAAATTCCGCGACGAGATCCGGCCCCGTTTCGGTGTGATGCGGGGGCGCGAGTTCTTCATGAAGGACGGCTATAACTTCGACCTGACCAAGGAGGACGCGCTGCACGCCTATAACCGCCACCTGGTCAGCTATTTGCGCACCTATGAGCGGATGGGGCTGCAGGCGATCCCGATGCGGGCGGATTCCGGCCCGATCGGGGGGGACGATACGCATGAATTCCTGGTGCTGGCCGAGACGGGCGAGTCCGAGGTGTTCTATGACAGCGAGATCACCGACCTGAAATTCGGTGAGCGCGAGATCGATTACAGCGACAAGGCCCAGTGCCAGGCGGTGCTGGAAGAGTTCACGTCGCGCTATGCGCGGACGGATGAGACGCACGATGAAGAGGTGTTCAACAAGATCCCCGAGGAGCGCCGCCGCGTGGCCCGGGGCATCGAGGTGGGCCAGATCTTTTACTTCGGCACCAAGTATTCCGAGCCGATGGGCGCCACGGTGCAGGGCCCGGACGGCAAGCCGGTGCCGGTGCATATGGGCAGCCACGGGATCGGCGTCAGCCGCCTTGTGGGCGCGATCATCGAGGCCAGCCACGACGACAAGGGCATTATTTGGCCCGAGGGCGTCACGCCGTTCCATGCCGGGATCGTGAACCTGAAACAGGGCGACGGCGAGGCGGATGCGGCGTGCGAAAAGCTCTATGCGGCGCTGAAGGCCAAGGGGCTGGATCCGCTCTATGACGACCGCGACGAACGGGCGGGCGGCAAGTTCGCCACGATGGACCTCATTGGCCTGCCGTGGCGGATTACCGTGGGGCCGCGTGGGCTGAAGAACGGCGTGGTGGAATTGACCAGCCGTCGCACGGGCGAGAGCGAGGAGATGGCGCCGGAAGCCGCGGTCGAGAAGATCGCGGAGATCTATGCGCCGCATCGCGGTGAGGCCGGCGCGGTGGAGCCGATGGCGGATCGGTCGTTCCACACTTGGATGTAACGGGTCTGCAAGCGTGGGCGTGAACGGACGCGGTCGTTCACGGTAATCTTTGTTTCTGGATTCGCGCGAAACGCGCTATACTTGCCTCAAAACAAAAGACGACAAAACGAGGCAGAGCAATGATTTCCAAGGGACTGGCCCTGGCGGGCGGGCTGTGCTGTGCACTGGCCGCGTCGCAATTTCCCGAGTTTTCCCAACAGTATAAGCAGCGTTTGTCGGGCGCTGTGGATGAATTGGCATGGGTGGTGGAGCGGTTCGACGCCGATGCCGCAGCGCTTGGCATGAGCCGGGACGCGGCCCTCACCGACCTGGCGCGCGGCACCGCCATGGCGCGGGCGCGGAGCGAGAGCATGGGGCAGGTCCTGATCCGGCATGAGCGGTTGTCTGCGCATCTGGAGCATTTGCAGACGACCAACTCGGTCAGCGCGGCGCTGATCGGGTGGCAGTACCTGGACCCGGAACTGGCGCAAAAGACTTGGGGGGATTTCGAGCCTGCCGTGCCGGCGACGGTGGCGGGGGCGGGCTTTGGCCTTGGTGGGTTCCTGGCGGGGTACACGCTGGTCGGGATGCTGCTGGGTGGATTGGGCCGGGTGGTGCGGCGCAAGCCGGTTGCGACACCGGCGGAGTAGGTTGGGCGGTCCCCATTTCGGCGATTGCAGGCAATCGCCTTTCGTGCAGCGGGCAATCGCGCGGCGGGCCTATAGGCCCTTGATTCCGCGCGGGGCTCAGTACTTCAGGTGCGGTGCTTGGCGAAACCGGGGTTGACGTTGACCGGGGTCACGATACACCGCAGAGACGCAAAAACGAACCCGAGGTCCCCATCGTGGCAGTTCAGCCCAAGCCGTTTTCCGCCTTCGAGACGATGATCGCGTGGCGCTATCTGCGGGCCAAGCGGGCCGAAGGGGGCGTCAGCGTTATGACGTGGATCAGCCTTATCGGCATCACGCTGGCGGTGTTCGCGCTGATTGCGACGCTGGCGGTGCGGGCGGGCTTTCGCGCGGAGTTTGTGGATACGATCCTTGGGTCCAACGCGCATGTGACGGTCTACAATGCCGGCACGGTGGACCAGCAGACGGGGCGCATCGACCGGCAGATCACCGATTACGAGGCGATGGCGGAGCGGTTGCGGCAGGTCGAGGGCGTCACGCGGGCCGCGCCGCTGATCAAGAACCAAGTGCTGGCTACCGTGCGCGACCGCAACGCGGGGGTCGAGGTGCGGGGGATCACTCTGGAGGACCTGAAGGGGCTGCCGCGGATTGCGGACCCGGAAACGGCGCAGGGCGATATCGAGGATTTCGCGCTGGACCCGGCCGAGGATGGCGTCTTCCCCATTGCTATCGGGTCTGGCGTGGCCAGCACGCTGGGCATTGGCGTGGGCGACAAGATCAGGGTGATCAACCCCACAGGTAACCGCACGGCGCTGGGCACCAGCCCGCGCGTGAATGCCTATGACGTGGTCTATGTGTTCAGCGCGGGACGGTACGATATCGACCGGGTCCGCGTTTACCTGCCTTTTGAAGAGGCGCAGAGCTTTTTCAACAGCGAGGGCAAGGCCGACGAGATCGAGGTGATGATCGAGGAGCCGGAGCGGGTGAACGAGATGTCGCTGGCCCTCTTGCGCGCCGCTGGGGACAACACCCAGATCTGGACATGGCGGGATTCCAGCAGCGGGTTTCTGCGGGCGCTGGAGGTGGAGGACAACGTGATGTTCATCATCCTGTCGATCCTCGTGCTGATCGCGGCAATGAACATCACCAGCGGGTTGATCATGCTGGTCAAGAACAAGGGGCGCGATATCGGCATCCTGCGCACCATGGGGCTGACCGAGGGGTCGGTGCTGCGCGTTTTCTTCATGTGCGGGGCCTTTATCGGGATCATCGGCACGGTGATGGGCACGGTTCTGGGCTGTCTTTTCGCGATCTACATCGACCAGATTTTCGCGGTGATCGACAGCTTCAGCAACCAGCCGATCTGGACGCCCGACACGCGGGGGATCTATTTCCTGCCCGCCAAGCTGGAGTTCTGGGACGTGATGAGTGCCGTGGGCCTGTCGCTGTTCCTGAGCTTCGTGGTGACGATTTTCCCCGCCCGGCGGGCGGCGCGGATGAACCCGGTGGAGGCGCTGCGTTATGAGTGAGGCGATGCTGAAGCTGGCCGGGGTCGAGAAAGCCTATAACAAGGGCAAGGCCAACGAGGTGCGTGTGCTGTCGGGCATCGACCTGACGATCGGCGCGGGCGAGATGGTGGCGCTGGTGGCGCCCTCGGGGGCGGGCAAGTCGACGCTGTTGCATATCGCGGGGCTGCTGGACACCGCCGATAGCGGCACGGTCGAGATCGGCGGCGAGGACATGGTGGGCCGGTCGGACCGGCGGCGCACGATCATGCGTCGGCAGGAGGTTGGTTTCGTCTATCAATTTCACCATCTTCTGCCGGAGTTCACGGCCCAGGAGAACATCGTACTGCCGCAGCTGGCCGATGGGATCAGCCGCAAGATGGCCGAGGCGCGGGCGACCGAGTTGCTGACGCAGGTCGGCATTGCCGATCGGGCAGGGCACCGACCGAGTGCCATGTCGGGCGGTGAGCAGCAGCGGGTGGCGTTCTGCCGGGCGCTGGCCAACAGCCCACGCTTGCTGCTGGCGGACGAGCCGACGGGGAACCTGGACCCCGGCACGTCGGATCAGGTGTTCGCGGCGCTGATGGAGTTGGTGCGGGGGACCGGGCTGGCGGCGCTGATCGCGACGCATAACCTCGAGTTGGCCGCGCGGATGGACCGGGTGGTGAAGCTGGAGAACGGGCGGATCGTGGTGGGGTGAAACCCCACCCTACGCAAGCGACAACGGGGGGTGCCATGCAGGTATCACTGGATGAGATCGAGGCGACGGCCAAGGCGGCGCTGGTGAATCACGGGGCCGAGGACTGGATCGCGGCAGAAGTCGCGGCGGCGGTGCGCGAGGCGGAAGGTTTGGGCAACCGGATTTGCGGGCTTTACTATCTTGAAAGCTATTGCCAGCAGTTGCGGACTGGGCGCGTCAAGGGCGACTCGGTGCCGGAGGTGCGCAAGCCGCGACCCGGGGTGGTCGAGGTGGATGCGAAGTTCGGGTTTGCGCAGGCGGCGTTCTCGAAGGCGCTGCCGGAGGCTGCGCGCGCCGCGAAGGAAATGGGCACGATCAGCCTTGCGGTCTGTCACGCGCATACCTGTACCAGTCTGGGCTATTTCACGGCGCAGATCGCTCGGGCCGGGTTCATCGTGCTGGGCATGACCAACGCGACGCCGGTGGTGGCGCCGCCGGACGGGAAATCCCGCGTGATCGGCACGAACCCGATTTCCTTTGCGGTCCCGGATGGCAAGGGCGGGGTGGCGATGCTGTTCGATCAATCCACGACCACGGTGGCGCTGGGCAAGATCACCATGGCCAAGGCCGCGGGCGAGACGATCCCCGAAGGCTGGGCGGTCGATGCCGAGGGCAAGCCGACGACCGACCCGGAAGCGGCGCTGAAAGGCTCGCTGGTCAGCATGGGGGGCTACAAGGGCTGGGGGTTCGGCCTGATGGCGGAACTGTTGGCGGCGGGGATGACCGGCAGCCGCGCAGGCGTGGACCTTGGCCCGCTGAAAGCGCCCGAAGGCGACCCGCATGATATCGGGGACTTCTACCTGATCATGGACCCGGACGTGTCAGGCGGTGCGTTCTTCGACCGTCTGACGCAGGTATCCCAAGCGGTGCAGCGGGACGAGGGCGCGCGGATGCCGGGACAGGCGCGCACCGTGCAGGACCCGGTCAAGGTCGACCCGGACGCGTGGGCGCTGGCGCAGCGGTTGGCGGGTGCGGATTAACCCGCGCAGGTGGTGCGCAGCATGTCCACCGCGGGTGCGCGCTGATCGTAGGACGCCTCGAAAATGGCGCGGCTTTGCGACGGGGTGCAATCGGCCAGCCGAATGTTGCGCCCCCGCTTGAGCGCCAGTGTCACGTCGTAAAGATCGTACTGGTCGAGGGCCGCGAAACTGTCGGCGCTGAAATGGGCGGGCACCAGATCTGCCGGGTCGGGCTCTTCGTAATCCTGTGCGAGGGCTGCACCGGAAAGGCCGGCGCAGAGGGCTGTCATGGTGAGGACGCGGTGCATCGAAAGGCTCCTGTTGTCTGACACCAGAGATATAGGGCGTTGGCACCGGAAACAGAAGGGCGGTTTCAGCCTGTCAGGTCGCAGGTATCGTTTGGACCTGCACGGACGCCGGGTGGTGGCAGCCGGTCCAAGGCCGGGTCGCAAGGCAGAACAGCGCTGTGGGCGTCGGGCGCGGTGAGCGCCATCAGCAGTAGGCCGGCGCCGAGGCGCAAGGCGGGTTTCCAGGGAAAGGCGAGAGGCGGTGGCATGGGCGGCGTGTCCTTTGCTCTGTGGCGGATGCAGATGGGTCGCCACCACGAACGGATCGGTTCAATCGAGATGCGCCACGACGTGTGCTTCACGCATAGGTGACTGGCCCGTGTGGGCGGGGCGTCTAACTGCAAGGCAGATAACAGAGAGGTTTTGATCATGCGTTTTGTTCTGCCGGTCGCCTTGGCGGCTACGACATCTCTTTCGGTATCTGGTGCCCATGCCGCGCCGGTGTCGTTTGACGGAAACTGGAAGCATCAGCGGTTCTCGCTGTTCTCGGGCAACGACTATGCCCGCAGGGGCGGGGCGCTGGGCGTGACCTCGGATGCCAGTGTCTCGCTGTTGTACCGGGCCTTGCCGAAGACCGCATGGCAGGCGCGCGGTGCGTCATGGAACTGGCAGGTGTCGCAAAGCGTGCCGCCCACCAACCTGGCACGCAAGGGCGGAGACGACCGTAACCTGGCGCTCTACTTCGTGTTCCTGCCGGAAGCCGAGGCCGAGCGCGCACAGGGCAGCCGGGTGACGCGGCTGTTGTCGAACGACGACGTGCGGGTGCTGGTCTACGTCTGGGGCGGAGACCACGCGCGCGGCGAGGTTCTTAACAGCCCCTATCTGGGCGCGCGGGGCAAGACGGTGGTGTTGCGCGGTGCGGGGACGGGGGAGGCACGCGAGAGCGTCGACCTCAACGCCGATTTTCGCCGCGCCTTTGGCGGGCAGGCGACATCGCTGGTGGGGCTTGCGGTGTCCGGTGACAGCGACGACACCGACAGCATGATCCGCGCGCAAATTTCCGGGCTGCAGGTGCGCTGAGTGGTCCCGGAGGCCGTGATCGAAATTTTCTGATCCAGATCAAGGCACGGCGCTTCGGGACGGGGCAGAGTGCCCGGGCGATGCCGTTCGAGCCGCGCCGGAGCACAGATGCCGGTGGCCGGAGCGCGGCATCCCTGCACGCCCGGAGGAGCAAATGAGAGCATTCAGCACGCATGAGGATTGGGCCGGACGCCTGCGGCTGATCGGGGCGATCGCATGTCTGGCCTTGGGCGCGGGGCCGGTTTTGGCGGAAGGGGACGCCGGAGCCGGTGCCGCGCTTTACGCGCAGCATTGCGTCAGTTGTCACGGGCCCCGTGCCGATGGTCATGGGCCGATGCGCGAGGTGCTGCTGGTGCAGCCTTCGGACCTGACGACGCTGACGGATCGTCATGGCGGCACCTTTCCGGTGGAGCGCGTGGCGCAGCGGATCGACGGCCGTGACCCGCTTGTGTCGCACGGCTCCAGCATGCCGGTCTATGGCGATTTCTTCGACACGACCCGCCAGGTGGCTGTGCGCACGAGCGCCGGACAGCCGGTGATGATGTCGCAACCGGTGGCGGACCTTGTGGTCTTCCTTCAGTCTTTGCAGGCTGAGTAATCCCATCGGACATTTGAAGCGTGGGTGATGCGGGCTATTTCCTCTTTAAAGGAGTGTTTCCATGACCCGTTTTCTGTCTTTTCTCGTAGTATCTTTCCTTTTGGCCATGCCGGCGCGTGCCGATGACGCGGCGCGGCAGGTGATCTCGGACCAGTTGGACGCGTTTCAGCAAGACGATTTCGACACCGCCTTTACCCATGCCAGCCCGATGATCCAGGGCATCTTCGGCTCGTCCGAGCGGTTCGGGCAGATGGTGCGCAACGGCTATCCGATGGTCTGGCGACCTGCGGAGGTCGAGTTTCTGGGGGAACGTGACGAAGGCGATGCGTTGATGCAGGACGTTCTGATCCAAGGCGCGGACGGCGTGTACTACGAATTGGAATACGAGATGATCCAGGGGCCGGGCGGCTGGAAGATCAATGGTGTCCGGGTGAAGAGTACGGGCGAGGGGCTGGCCTGAGCGCCGGATTGTCCACAAGTCACTGACAAGGCCGCACTTCCCGCAAGAAACGGGTCGTTTGGAATTTCCGGTCATGCCAACACGGGGCATGACAACAAGCCCTTCCATATCCGCCACGTCCGGCGTGATGTTATTGGCGCTGGCCGCTGTCTGGGGCGGGTCGTTCTTTTTCGCTGAAATCGCGCTGACCGAGGTGCCGCCGCTGACCATCACGCTGCACCGAGTGGTCTGGGCGGTCCCGATCCTGCTGGTGGTCGTACGGATTTTGGGGCTGCGCCTGCCGCGCGCGCCACGAGTCTGGTGCGCCTACCTGGTGATGGGGGCGCTGAACAACGCGATCCCGTTTTCGCTGATCTTCTGGGCGCAGGTGGAGATCCAGAGCGGCCTTGCGTCGATCCTGAATGGCACGACGGCGGTGTTCGGTGCGGTGGTGGCGGGGCTGCTGTTGCGCGACGAGCCGTTGGTGCCGCGCAAGATCGTGGGCGCTGTGCTGGGCCTGGCGGGCGTGGCGGCGATCATGGGGCCGGACCTGCTGCGCGGTGTGGATTTGCGCAACCTTGCGCAGCTTGCGGTGTTGGGCGCGGCGTTGAGCTATGCGCTGGCCAGCGTCTGGGCGAAGCGGGCGCTGGCAGGCCAGCCGCCGCAGATGAACGCGCTGGGGATGCTCATGGGATCGAGCCTGCTGATGTTGCCCGTGGCGCTGTGGGTGGACGGGGTGCCGCGCTTCGATCTGTCGGTGCATGTCTGGGCGGCGCTGTTGTCCGTGGCGGCGTTGTCGACCGCGCTGGCCTATCTGCTCTACTTCGCCATCCTGCGCCGCGCGGGCGCGGCGAACCTGATGCTGGTGACGCTGATGATCCCGCCCTTTGCGGCGGGGCTTGGCGCGGCGTTTCTGGGCGAGCGGTTGAGCGCGGAGGCGTGGGTCGGGTTCGGCCTGATCGCGCTGGGGCTGCTGGTGACGGACGGGCGCGTGCTGCGCCGAGGGTGATCCATGTCAAGGCGGACGGAGGCGCGGCTGTGGGACAATGGCGTGTCCAAAGAGGAGGAGACCGTCATGTATACGCATATCCTTGTGCCCGTGTCGTTTGACGAAGAGCGCGACGCGAAAGGCGCGATGCGCGTGGCCGAAGTGCTGGCCGAGCACAGCGCGAAGATCACGTTGTTTCACGTCATCGAGCAGATCCCGAGCTATGCCGCGACCTATCTGCCGGGCGATTACGTGAAAGAACGCAAGATCGCGGTTCAGGCGGAACTGGACAGCGCCGCTGAGGGTCTGGAGAACGCCTCAGGCGTGGTGGTGGACGGACATTCGGGGCGCACCATCGTGGACTACGCGGACAGCCACAAGGTCGATTGCATCGTGATCGCGGGGCACCGCCCGGGTATGGGGGACCTGCTGCTGGGCTCGACCGCGCAATACGTTGTGCGACATGCTGCCTGCGCGGTGCATGTCCTGCGCTGAGCCTTGAGAAACCGGCGGGCGATACCCATCTGAAATGCCATGAACAGGAATACAGGAGGACTGCCCGATGAAATGTCCGGTTGACGGAGAAACGCTGGTGATCACCGACCGCGCCGGTGTTGAGATCGACTATTGCCCGCAATGCCGCGGGGTGTGGCTGGACCGTGGCGAGCTGGACAAGATCATCGAGCGGACCACGCCCGAGGCGCCGGATGCCCGCGTCTGGCAGGCCGACAGCCGCCCGCAAAAGAAGAAAAAGCGCGGCGGGTTCCTTGAGGAGCTGTTTGACTTCTGAGTCGGCGCCTTGGGTCAGTCGTTTCGACCGGCGCTTCTTTCTTGGGCCGCTGGCGCGACAAATGTGATATGTTGGGCTTGCCCGTGCTTCGGTGGGCAGGCCCTCTTCTTTAAAGGCAAAGTTTTTCGATAGTTATCAGGGCCTTTGACTGCAAAGTTACAGTTCAAGGGAGACCATTGATGAACGCGAGAGTATTTTTCCTGGCAATGGCGATTGGTTGCGGGGCGCCCGCCGCTTTGGTGGCGCAGGATGACATGCGGACGGAAACGGTCCGCTTCGCCGCAGGCGCCAGCGGCACGACCATCACCGACAGGATCACCGGCTACGAAAGCGTGCTCTACACCCTGGGTGCAGAGGCCGGGCAACGGATGCAGATAAGTTTGGAGCCGTCGAATCTGGCCACCTATTTCAACGTCTACGCCCCCGGCAAGGGGCCGGGTGACGAGGCAATTGCCAATGCCGGGACGATGGGCGAGATGGTGCCAGATCTGAACCGGTTCGACGGGGTGCTGCCGGCGTCGGGGACCTACACGATCTCGGTCTACATGATGCGCAGCGCGGCGCGGCGCGAGGAAGTGTCTGACTACGAGCTTGCCATCAGCATCGAGGGAGCAACCGGTGACACGGTGCAGAACGACTATGCCGACGGGCTGCAAGGCGGGCCGGATTTTTACCGCGTGGCGACCTCGGGCGGCGGTGTGCTGAACCTGCGCGAAGCTCCGTCGGGCGGCGCGGCCGTGGTGACGACGCTGAACAACGGCCAGAACGTCCGCAACCTGGGCTGCCGGATGGAAGAAGCGCGGCGCTGGTGCCGCGTGGCGACACTGGCCGATCCCGGTTTTGAGGGATGGGCCGCGGGCGACTACCTTGTGGAAGGCAGCAACGACCCTTCGGCAGGAACGACCGGGGCGGCGCGCGGCTCGGGCGCAGCGGCCACCGACATGCCGGGTGCCGCCGAGCAGGCCTGTTTGCAGGCTGTGACCGAGGAAACCAACAATCCGGACGTGGTCTTGCTGAGTTCGGAGTTTTCCGAGGCCGGAACAGAGGTGATCGTGGGCGTCGGCGCAGGGCAGGCGCCGTGGCAATGCATTGCCTATCGCGATGGCTCGACCACGCGGCCCATGTCGTTGACCGACGAGGGGTCGCTATAGCGGGAAATCCCGACGCGACAAAGGCCTAGCACCTCTGCCGCGCTCTTTGTAGGGTCCGGGCAGGAGGGTCATTGTATGCACAAGATCATCGCGCTTTGGGCGCACCCCCGGTCGATGTCCACGGCGACGGAACGGATTATGCGCGAACGCGGGGATCTGGACGTGCTGCACGAGCCGTTCATGTACGACTATTACGTGGGGCAGGGCCGGGATTTTCCGGGGTTCGAGCCGGTGCCCGGGCATCCGACCACCTATGAGGGTATCTGCGACATGCTGCAAGAGCGGGCCGAGGCTGGCCCGGTGTTTTTCAAGGACATGGCGTTTTACGTGGTGCCGCGGATGCTGGAGGACACGCAGATTCTGCGCCGGATCACCCATGTGTTCCTGGTCCGTCCGCCGGTGGCGTCGCTGCTGAGCTATCACAAGCTGGACCCGGATTTCACGCAAGAGGAAGTCGGGATAGAGGCGCAATGGCGGCTGTACGAGGCGGCGGAGGCCGAAGGGTTGTCGCCGGTGGTGATCGAGGCCGAGGCGGTGCGGGCCGATCCCAAGGGCACCATGCGGGCACTCTGGGCGCGGATCGGGTTGGACTATACCGAGGCTGCGTTCAACTGGCAGGCCCCGCCCGAGGACTGGGAGCATGTCAGCGCATGGCACGAGGAGGCGCGCACGTCATCTGGCATTCGCACGGCGGACCCCGAGGAGATGTTGCGCAAGGAGATGGAATTCGACGCGCTGGTCGAGGAGGCACCGCATCTGCAGAATTACCTGCGGCACCACGCGCCCTATTTTCAGAAACTGTCGGACCGGGCGCTGCGCGTGTAAAAAACGCCCGCCCCGGCGATGCGGGACGGGGGAAGACCGTTAGGGATTGGGTCGCTTACTGCATCTTCTCTGCGATATTGTTGGCGAAGGCGCCGACCATCGCGTTGTAGAATTCCATGCTGCCGGGGGCGAGCAGCATGATATCGGCGTCCGCTGGAAGCAGAACCGCCGCCTGCTCGGCGTTGACGGTCAGGCTGTAGGCTTCGTCATACTGGTCGCCGGGCCGTTCGATGATGACGTCGCCTGCAATTCTCGAGTCGGCCAGATCGGCGACGTTTTCGAAAGACGAGGCCAGCTCGACCGAGGTGATGTCGATCATGATCTGGGCGCCTTCTTCGCCCTCAGGGGCGATCTGGTCGGCCAGTTGCACGGCCAAGGTGCTTTTCAGGTCGGCGGGCAGGTTGGCCCAGACGTTGGCCGCGGTGGCGTTCTGGATGGAATTCAGGTCAGCCTCGACGGAAATGTCCGAGACGGCGGTTTCAGCGGCGGTCGCGGCGAGCGGCAGGGAAAGCAAGGCTGCCAGCGCGGTGGTTCTGAGAAACGATTTCATCATTATACTCCTTTTCTGCGAACGTCGGGCGGCCCCGTGGCGCACCCCTCGTGGCGTTCGGCAATACAACAGGGTCGTAGGCATGGTGGTTCCCGGCAGGCTTTGGAAATCGGCGGAAACGTGCCATGATGATTGGCGCGACGCTTGAAGCGAAGGGGGCAGGATGCGGCGGCTGGCTTTGATTGTTTTGGCGCTGGCGGGCCTCGCGGGCTGTGCCGAGGTGAATTTCGAAGACGCCCGGCCGGGGGAATTCGAGGGCGCGGTGTCGGTTTATTGGCTGGAACAGAGCACCTCCGCATCGGGCAGCGGCGGGCGGTTCGTTTATGTCCCGGTACCGGGATTCGAGTTGCGGTTCATCCGGCCCGAGGGGAGCGTGCCCGCGGCGATCGCACCCGGCGTGATGTATACCGATGGCGGGTCGATCCCGCGCGTGGCGCAGGCGTTCCGGGGGTTTTCCCCGTGGAGCTATGGCCCGGTCTATATCGTGCATGACTGGCTTTTCGCCGCGCGGCGCTGCGTGGAGGACCCGAGCGCGACGCCAGAACAGCTCAAGACCCGCGACATGGCATTTCAGGAGACGGTGGACATCTTCGTCGAGACGCTGAAGACGCTGGAACGCGACCGGCGGATCGTGGCCCGCGATTTCAGCCAGGAGACGGTGGCGAGCGCCATCGCGGGGCCGGTTTCGCGCAACCTGTGGGCGCGGACGGATGCCTGTGACGAGGACCGGCTGTCGGAACGGGACCAGGCGGTGGTGGACCGGATCCTGCAACAGCAACGCCGGGGGCTGCGGACCATGCGCGTGCCGGGGCAGGAGCAGGTGATCGAGGGCGTGCGGGTGCGGCTGGTGGATACGATCTCGTTTTGAGGTGGGGCTGTGCTAGGCTCTAGGCTAGGAGGAATCGCCCATGTTGAAGATCGAGGCCGGGGCCACGTGCCAGACTGTCGTCACCACGTTCGAATGCTCGCCGGGCACCTGCGCGGATCTGCTGGAGGCGCTGGAGGCGGCCTATGCGGAGTTCATCTCGAAACAGAAGGGGTTCATCGCCGCCGCGCTGCATGTGAACGACGCCCAGACGCGGATCGCCAATTACTCGCAGTGGGACAGCCGGGAGGATTTCCAGGCGATGCTGCGGAGCGATGAGATGCGGCGGCGGAACCGCGAGTTCGCGGATATGTGCTCGCGCTTCGAGCCGGTGATGTATGAGGTGGCGGGGGTGTTTTGAGGGGCTTTTGAACTCTAGTGCCGATCGACAATCTAGACAATCAGCGCCGCGAACGCGCATCGAAGCCAAATGCATTTTCGAGGTCTTTGCGCTATTAAGCCGATTTTTCGATCATTACTCCCAATCAAACTGAGGAACACGCCCCCTTCGCCAAGCTACTGAAATTCCTCAGAAACTGTAAGGTTCAGCTCAAGGTCAGTAAGTTGCCGTGTTATTGCTGCCTCATCCGCCTTCCAAATCGAACCATCTTCGAGTCTTGCAATTGCTACACATGCAATCCCAGTTCCGTGCGTTCTATATAGGTATGCAGAAAGCGTTCGATTTTCCCAAATTGGCGCTGCATCTTTTCCGGTATCCACAGCACTCATGTCGTAACCAACAAAAGGCCTCCCCATGGAGCGTTTAAATGCATCAAATGTTCTAATGCCTATAGCGTACGCTTCCACGCGCTGATCGGACGTGTTCTTAACGTTAATTCGATGTATGATTGAGCCATCACCTACACCTCGATCAGGGTTCTTGTAGGAAGAGTTGTAGGCTAATATTTCCAATGGGGCACTGGGTTGCTCAAGGATAATCTCTTCGTTCGCAGATACGGCTTGTCCAAAAATCGCAACAAGGCCGGCGGCCATATTAATTTTCATGTAATATCTCCGATTTTGTATAGTAAGTTAATCACCCTAGAGTAGTTCGCTCAAGACCTGATTATTTCTTCCTACGCTTCACATTCCCGCCCCGCTGTCCCGGACGTCCTGCCGTCGACCGGCCCTGTGACTTCGTGGCGGCGTCGGAGGCGGCCTCGACCGCCGACTGGCGGGCCAGGGGGTCGTCGTGGACGGCGAGGTCGACGGCCTCCAACCGTTTGACTTCGTCGCGCAGGCGGGCGGCTTCTTCGAATTCGAGGTTTTCCGCCGCCTTGCGCATCTCGGTGCGCAGACCGTCGAGATGGGCTTGCAGGTTGGCGCCGACGAGGGGCTTGTCGACCTTGGCCGTCACGCGGTTCATGTCGACGTCGCCCTGGTAGAGACCGGCGAGTATGTCTTCGACATTTTTCCTGATCGTTTCGGGGGTTATGCCGTGTTCTTCATTATAGGCGATCTGCTTTTCGCGGCGGCGGTTGGTCTCTCCGATGGCGCGTTCCATGCTGCCGGTCATGCGGTCGGCATACATGATCACGCGGCCTTCGGCGTTGCGCGCGGCGCGGCCGATGGTCTGAATGAGCGAAGTCTCGGAGCGCAGGAAGCCTTCCTTGTCCGCGTCCAGAATGGCGACGAGGCCGCATTCGGGGATATCCAGCCCCTCGCGCAGGAGGTTGATGCCGATCAGGACGTCGAAGGCGCCGAGGCGCAGGTCACGGAGAATCTCAATCCTTTCAATGGTGTCGATGTCGGAGTGCATGTAGCGTACACGGATGCCCTGCTCGTGCAGGTACTCGGTCAGGTCCTCGGCCATGCGCTTGGTCAGCGTGGTGACCAGCGTGCGGTAGCCGGCCTCGGACACGCGGCGCACCTCGTCCAGCAGGTCGTCGACCTGCATCTCGACGGGGCGGATCTCGACCTCGGGGTCCAGAAGGCCGGTGGGGCGGATGACCTGTTCGGTGAAGACGCCGCCGGTTTGCTCGATCTCCCACTTGGCCGGGGTGGCGGAGACGAAGACGGATTGCGGGCGCATGGCGTCCCATTCCTCGAACTTGAGGGGTCGGTTGTCCATGCAACTGGGCAGGCGGAAGCCGTGTTCCGCGAGCGTGAACTTGCGCCGGTAGTCGCCCTTGTACATGCCGCCGATCTGCGGGACGGAGACGTGGGATTCGTCCGCGAAAACAATGGCATTGTCGGGGATGAACTCGAACAGCGTGGGCGGCGGCTCGCCCGGGGCGCGGCCCGTCAGGTAGCGCGAATAGTTCTCGATACCGTTGCAGACGCCGGTCGCCTCGAGCATTTCGAGGTCGAAATTGGTGCGTTGTTCGAGGCGTTGCGCCTCAAGCAGTTTGCCTTCGCCGACAAGCTGGTCGAGGCGGGTGCGCAGCTCTTTCTTGATGCCGATGATGGCCTGCTGCATTGTCGGCTTGGGCGTCACGTAGTGGGAATTGGCATAGACGCGGATCTGGTCGAAAGAGCCGGTTTTCTCACCCGTCAGGGGGTCGAATTCCGTAATGGATTCAAGTTCTTCTCCGAAGAAGCTCAACTTCCATGCGCGGTCCTCGAGGTGGGCGGGGAAGATTTCGAGGCTGTCACCGCGCACGCGGAAAGAGCCGCGCTGGAAGGCCTGGTCGTTACGGCGGTATTGCTGGGCCACAAGATCGGCCATGACGGCGCGCTGATCGTAGTCGGAGCCCACCTTGAGGTCCTGCGTCATGGCGCCGTAGGTCTCGACCGACCCGATGCCGTAGATGCAGGAGACCGAGGCCACGATGATCACGTCGTCGCGTTCCAGAAGCGCGCGGGTGGCGGAGTGGCGCATCCGGTCGATCTGTTCGTTGATCTGGGATTCCTTCTCGATATAGGTGTCCGAGCGCGGCACGTAGGCTTCGGGCTGGTAATAGTCGTAATAGCTGACGAAATACTCGACCGCGTTGTTGGGAAAGAAATTCTTGAACTCGCCGTAGAGCTGGGCCGCCAGCGTCTTGTTGGGGGCGAGTATGATGGCGGGACGCTGGGTTTCCTCGATCACCTTGGCCATGGTGTAGGTCTTGCCGGTGCCGGTGGCGCCGAGCAGGACCTGGTCACGCTCGCCATCGTCGACGCCCGAGGACAGCTCGGCGATGGCGGTGGGCTGGTCGCCGGCGGGCGAGAACTCGGTCACCATTTCGAACCGCTTGCCGCCCTCGAGTTTCTCGCGCGCCTTCACGTCGGGTGCGGGCGCGTGCATCAGGGCGGTGGACTTGTCGGAATGGGCGTAGGGCATGGGGCGATTCCTTGAAACTTGCCCCAGACTTGATGCCTGCGCGCGCAAGTTCAAGGCGGGCGGGCGATGGTGCATGGAATGGTGACGGGATTTGTCAGGGGGGCGCGCGTCTGGATTTGAGTATTTTTGGCAAGAAAAAGCAGCGGGGCGCGCGCAAATGGCCTCTTGTGACATTGGGGGCGCATGGGGTAATCGGGAAGGCAAGACCAGATCGGAGACGCATCATGCCAGCACGTATCTACCAGCCAGCGCGGACGGCCACCCAATCGGGGCAGGCCAAAACCAACACCTGGGTGCTGGAGCATGTCAACGAGACCGGGCGCGACGTGGATCCGTTGATGGGCTGGACCAGTTCATCGGACACGCAGGCGCAGGTGCGGTTGCGCTTTTCCAGCAAGGAGGCGGCGCTGGACTATGCCAAGGAGCACGGGATCGACGTGGTCGTGGCAGAGCCGCACAAGCGCAAGCCCAACATCCGCAAGGGCGGCTATGGCGAGAATTTCGCAACCAACCGCCGGGGCGCGTGGACCCACTGAGCCCATTGCATCGGGCGCGCGGGATGGCGGGCCGGTGACGGATGGACCCTTCAAAGCGGAACTGATGCGGGCGGTGGAGGCCGCCTATGACGTGTTCGGTCGCGGGCATGTGAGTGGCCAGCTTGACGTCTGCCTGTGCCCGGTCTGTATGACCGAGGAGGCGCGGGCGGCCATCATCGCCACGCGGAACGACCGGCTGAGCGTGGCGCAGATCTGCGATTATTCGAACTCGGCGCATGGGGTGCCGCGGGATCTGGACGATCTGAAGCTGATCCTGCCGCGTTATCTTGAGATCATGGCCGCAGACGAGTTGGCGGACGACATCGGCGTGGGCACGGAATTGTTGCGGTTCGGGGATGCGGTAAGGGCGTATCCCGAGCTGTTCACGGCGCAGGAACGCGCGGTTCTGGACGAGTGGGCGCGGGCGATCATTCGGCATTTCGCCTGGACGGACATGACCGAGGAGGGGGCGATTTACACGCCCCCGGCCTTGCTGGAGACATTGCTTTGCGGGGGGTGGCCGCCGGATGTGCTGACCGGCGCGTTGGAGGACATCGTCGCTGACCCCGAACTTGGACAGAACAGCCTGTCGGCGCTTGCGGGCGCGGTAATGGGCCGGGCGCGGCGCAAGGATGGGCGGCTGGCACCGGGCTGGTTCGCGCTGCGCTATTGCGGTAAGCCCGAGAGGCTGCATTTGATCGCGTGGTTGAACGCCGTGGCGGCGTCGAACCGGGTTCTGGACCTGGCGACGCAGGGGGCCGAGGCGGCGCTGTGGGTGCAGAGTTTTGCCTCTGCCGCGGGGCAGTTCGATGCGGCGCTTTTACCTTCGCGGGATTGACAGGGATCAAGGTGCCGGATGGCAGAGGGCGGTAAACTTCGCTTGGTTTGATTGAGCGAAGGAGATGCGCGATGGCTGTCGTGGAACAGATGAAGGCCAAGACCGGTGGCAACGGGGCGGCGGAGAGCGGGCAGGACAGCGTGACCGCGTTTCGCCGTGCCTTCGAGGCGGGTGATTACCCCTATGAACAGAAGATGAGCCGTGACGCCTACGAGGCGGAAAAGGCGCAGCTGCAGGCCGAGTTGCTGAAAGTGCAGCACTGGGCGCAGGAGGCCGATCAGAAATTCGTGCTGTTGTTCGAGGGGCGCGATGCCGCCGGAAAGGGGGGCACGATCAAGCGGTTCACCGAGCATCTGAACCCGCGGCAGGCCCGCGTGGTGGCGTTGAACAAGCCCACCTGGGAAGAGCAGGGGCAGTGGTATTTTCAGCGCTACATCAACGAGTTGCCGACTGTGGGCGAAATGGTGTTCTATGACCGGTCATGGTACAACCGGGCCGGCGTGGAGCGGGTGATGGGCTTTTGCCAGCCGCATGAGTACCTGGAGTTCATGCGCCAGACACCCGAGTTGGAGCGGATGCTGACGCGGTCGGGGATCCGGCTTTACAAGTACTGGTTTTCGGTCACGCAGGACGAGCAGAAGCGGCGGTTCGACAGCCGAGCCACGGACCCGCTTAAGCAGTGGAAGCTGAGCCCGATCGACAAGCAGAGCCTTGGCAAGTGGGATGACTACACCGAAGCGAAGGAAGCGATGTTCTTCTACACCGACACCGCCGATGCGCCCTGGACGGTGGTCAAGTCGAACGACAAGAAACGCGCGCGGCTGAACTGCATGCGGCATTTCCTGGCCTCGCTGGATTATCCGGGCAAGGACGAGGAGATCGTGCAAAGGCCCGATCCGCTGATCGTGTCGACAGCGCAGCACGTGCTGCACGGTACGGATCATATCCTGGGCAAGTCGCTGCATCCCGATACGCGCAAAGGCGTATAGGCGCGCGACGCGGGCGGCTGGGGGCATTTCCTGCGCAGGAAATGGGCCGGAAAATGCGCATTTTCCGTTGGTGCGCAGTGGCTGGTGCAGGGGCTCTTGCCGTGGGGGCGGCGAGGGCCTAGACCTTGCGGCATGTGGCGTTGCCTGACCTTTCTTTGTGGCCTGATTGCCGCGCCGATGGCGCAGGCGCATCCGCATGTCTTCGTCGACGTGACGCTGACACTGGAGACCGATGACGAGGGGCGCGTCGACGGGGTCGAGGTGACGTGGGTCTATGATCCGCTATTCACCATGCTGGTGTTGAGCGACCGGGGGCTGGATGCGGATGCGGATCTCAGCCTGACGGAGAAGGAAAAGGCCCTGTTGCTGGGCTTTGACCTGCAGGACTGGCCCGAGGGCTTTGACGGCGCATTGTTTGCCTATGACGAGGACGACGCGGTGACGCTGGGGCCGGCGGAGGCGCTGTCGGTGGGGATGCAGGACGGGGCATTGGTGACCCGGCATCGCAGGCCGGTCGCGACACGGGAGATCGGTGCCGGCGAGACGCTGCGGTTGAAGCCGTATGACCCGTATTATTACGCCGCGCTGAGCCTGGTGGGCATAGACGGCCTGCCCGACGGCTGCAGAGCGCAGATCGTGCCGCCGGACACGGACGCCGCCGATGCGCGGGTGGCCGAGATGGGCGACAGCAACGACGAGATGTTCTTTGAAGAGGCGAAGGTGGGTGTCCACTATGCCTTTACTGCCGAGGTGACATGCGCGGGATCGTGACGGCGCTTGGTCTTGTCGTGGCGGCGCTGGCGGTCTGGCTGTGGGGCTTTGGCGGGGCCGGCGCCGTGCAAGCCTGGGCGCTGGAAGGCCAACGCGAGGTGCAGCAGGCGATGGCGGGCTATTTGCAGAAGTTGCGGGCCGGAGAGGCCGGGGCGTTGCTGGGCCTGTGGGGGATTTGTTTTGCCTACGGGTTCTTTCACGCGGCGGGGCCGGGGCATGGCAAGCTGTTGATCGGCGGCTATGGCGTGGGCCGGGCCGTGCCGGTCAAGCGGCTGGTCGGCTTGGCGCTGGCGTCGAGCCTTGCGCAGGCGGCGGCGGCGGTGCTGTTGGTCTATGCGGGGCTTTACGCGCTGGGACTGGGGCGCGAGGCGGTGACGGGGCTGGCGGACCGGACGCTGGCGGCGGTGAGCTATGGCGCGATTGCGCTGGTGGGGCTGTGGCTGGTGCTGCGCGGAGCGATGAAGCTGTGGCGGACGCGGGGCCACGGCCACGGGCATCACCACGATCATGCCCACGATCACGGTGACGGCGTCTGTTCGACCTGTGGGCATCGGCATGGGCCGAGCGTGGAGGAAGCGGCTAATGTGCATGGCTGGCGGGAGGCGGCTGCGCTGGTGGGTGCGGTGGCGATCCGGCCCTGTACCGGGGCGCTGTTCCTGTTGATCCTGACATGGCGCTTCGGGATCGACCTGGCAGGCATTGCCGGCGCCTTTATCATGGGGTTGGGCACGGCCAGCGTGACAATGGTGGTGGCCCTCGCTGCCGTCAGCCTGCGGCAGGGCGTTCTTGCGAGGCTGGCCACGGGCGGGGCGGGCGCGAGGGCCCTGCCGGTGATCGAGATGGCCGTCGGGGTGCTGATCGCCGTGGTGTCGCTACAACTGGTGACGGCGGTGCTTTAGGCGCCGCTGCGCCATGAGTATTTCTGGCAAGAAAAAGCGAGGCTGTGCACGAGGTTGTGCGGGCCGGTGGAAAGGGGTTTTGCGGACGCGGGAAAGCCTCTATGGGCTGGGGCATGTCCGATGTCACGACATATCGCGCGCACGCCCGGGCGGCGTTAAAGCTGGGGCTGCCGCTGGTGGGCAGCCACCTTGCACAATTGGCGATCACGCTGACCGATGCGCTGATGCTGGGCTGGTACTCGGTCGAGGCGCTGGCGGCAGAGGTGCTGGGGGGCACGCTGTTCTTCGTTCTGTTCATTTTCGGGTCGGGCTTTGCCTGGGCCGTGATGCCGCTGGTGGCGGCGGCGCAGGGCGCGGGGGACGAAACGCAAGTGCGGCGGGTGACGCGAATGGGCGGCTGGGCCTCGGTGCTGTTTGCCGCCTCTGCGTTGCCGGTGATGATCTGGTCGGGGCCGCTTTTCGTGTGGGCGGGGCAGGAG
Source organism: Roseovarius sp. THAF9 (assembly GCF_009363715.1). Classification (NCBI taxonomy): domain Bacteria; kingdom Pseudomonadati; phylum Pseudomonadota; class Alphaproteobacteria; order Rhodobacterales; family Roseobacteraceae; genus Roseovarius; species Roseovarius sp. THAF9. The sequence continues at coordinate 2,231,653 of NZ_CP045404.1, read as the reverse complement.
GCGGATACGTCGGCGCTGGCCGGGGAGTATGCGCGGATCGTGGGCTTCGCGCTATTCCCGGCGCTGCTGGTCATGGTGCTGAAGTCGCACCTGGCGGCGCTGGAGCGCACGCAAGTGGTTCTGTGGGTCACGGTGGGGGCCGTGGGGCTGAACGTGGTGGTGAACTACGCACTGATCTTCGGAAACTGGGGCGCGCCGGAGATGGGGGTGCGCGGGGCCGCCGTGGCGTCGCTGGTGGTGACGAGCGCGAGTTTCGTGGCGCTGGCGGTCTATGCCGCGAAAGTGACGCCCGAGCACGCATTGTTCCGCCGCGTCTGGCGGCCGGATCGGGAGGCGTTCGGGCAGGTGTTCCGGCTGGGCTGGCCCATCGGGATGACCAGCCTGGCGGAGGTGAGCCTGTTCGCGGCGTCGACGGTGATGATGGGATGGCTGGGGACGATTGCGCTGGCCGCGCACGGTATCGCGCTGCAGGTCAGTTCGGTGACGTTCATGGTGCATCTGGGGCTGAGCAACGCGGCGACGATCCGGGCCGGGAACGCGTTCGGGCGTGGCGACGGGCCGGGGCTGCGGGACGGGGCGAAGGTGGTGCTGGCGCTTTCGGGCGTCTTTGCGGCGGTGACGGTGGTGCTGTTCCTGGTTGTGCCCGAGCCGATGATCGCGGCGTTCCTGAACCCTGACGAGCCGGAGCGCGAGGCGGTGATCGCCGTGGGCGTGGGCCTGCTGGCGGCGGCGGCGCTGTTTCAGCTGGTCGACGCGGCGCAGGTGATGGCCCTGGGCCTGTTGCGCGGCGTGCAGGACACGCGCGTGCCGATGTGGATCGCCGTCGTCAGCTATTGGGTCGTTGGTGTGCCGGTGAGTTACGCCATGGGGTTCTGGCTGGGTTGGGGCGGCGTGGGCATCTGGTTGGGGTTGGCCGTGGGGCTGGCACTGGCGGGGGTGTTCCTGCTGTGGCGGTTCTGGTGGTGGTCTGGGCGGAACGTAGCGGCGCGGGTCTTGCAAGACGGCGGCGAAACCGCTAGGTGAGCGCCCTGCGGTCGCAGCCTACCCGCGTTAAAAAACAAGGACCAAATCTATGGATACGATCGTGATCTGCTCGGGCGGGCTTGATTCCGTGTCGCTCGCGCACAAGGTGGCGGGCGAGGGCACGTTAAGGGGCCTGTTGTCTTTCGACTATGGCCAGCGCCATGTGAAGGAAGTGGAATTCGCCGCAGCCTGTGCCAAGCGGCTGGGCGTGGCGCACAAGGTGGTGGATATCTCGGGCGTGGGCGCGGCGCTGAGTGGCTCGGCCCTGACCGATGACGTGGACGTGCCGGACGGGCATTACGCGGAAGAGACGATGAAGATCACGATCGTGCCCAACCGCAACGCGATCATGCTGACCATCGCCTTTGGCATGGCCGCCGCCGAGAAGGCGGAGGCGGTGGCGGCCGCCGTGCATGGCGGGGATCATTTCATCTACCCCGATTGCCGGCCCGGCTTTGTCGAGGCGTTCCAGGCGATGCAGGATCAGGCGATGGAGGGTGTGGCCGAGGTGCAGCTTTACACACCGTTCCTGACAGGGTCGAAGGCGGATATCGTTGCCGAGGGCGCGCGCTGGAACACGCCCTTTGCCGAGACATGGTCGTGCTACAAGGGCGGCGACGTGCATTGCGGGCGTTGCGGCACCTGCGTGGAGCGGCGCGAGGCGTTTCATCTGGCGGGCGTCCCGGACCCGACCGCCTATGCGGATGAGGCGTTCTGGAAAGCGGCGACGGGGGTGTCGTGATGTATACGATCACCAAGGAGTTTAACTTTTCCGCGTCGCACCAGTTGCACGGGTTGCCTGAGGATCACCAATGCGCACGGCTGCACGGGCACAACTATGTCGTCGTGATCGAGCTTCGCGCCGCCGAGTTGAACGCGCATGGGTTCGTGCGGGATTACCTCGATCTGGCGGAGTTCAAGCGGTATATCGACGCCACGCTGGATCACCGGCATCTGAATGATGTGCTGGGGGATGATTGTGTGACCGCCGAACGGTTGGCCAAGCATTTCCACGACTGGTGTCATGCGCGGTGGCCCGAGGTGACGGCGGCAAAGGTTAGCGAGACGCCGAAGACATGGGCGGAGTATCGGCCGTGAGCGACAAGCACCTCATTCGCGTGTCCGAGATTTTCGGGCCGACGATCCAGGGCGAGGGGGCACTGATCGGGCAGCCGACGGTGTTCGTGCGCACGGGTGGATGCGATTTCCGCTGTTCCTGGTGCGACAGCATGCACGCGGTGGACAATGACTATCGCGATACGTGGAAGGCAATGACGCCCGAAGCGATCATGGAGGAGGTGGCGCGGCTGTCGGGTGGCAAGCCGATCCTGATCACGCTGTCGGGGGGCAACCCGGCGATTCAGCCGATGGCGGAGCTGATCCGGCTGGGACAGGAACAGGGCTGTTATTTCGCCATGGAAACCCAAGGGTCGGTCGTGCGCGGCTGGTTCGAGGCGCTGGACATGCTGGTGCTATCGCCCAAGCCGCCGTCGAGCGGGATGCTGACCGATTGGGGGCTTGTAGCCGAATGCGTCGAGGCGGGTCAGGGCACGCAGACGATCCTGAAACTCGTGGTGTTCGATGAGGCGGATTTTGCCTATGCCCGCGAGGCCGCGGCGATGTTCCCGCAACTTCCGGTTTACCTGCAGCCGGGCAACCATACGCCGCCGCCGCCCGATGACGACACGGCCACGGTGGACCGCGACGGGCTGGAGGCGCGAATGCGCTGGCTGGTGGACAGGGTAACACAGGAAAAATGGTACGATGCACGCGTGCTGCCGCAATTGCACGTGACCTTGTGGGGCAACCAGCGCGGGGTGTGACGGAGAACGCAATGAGTGACGATATCTACAAGAACCTCAAGCAATTGGGCGGCGCGACGAAGGTTCCGCAAAGCCCCGAAGAGGCCGAACTGGAGCGGGTCGAGAACCCGCAGGCGGACGTGGCCTATAACGTGCGCTTCACCGCGCCGGAGTTCACGTCACTGTGTCCGATGACCGGTCAACCGGATTTTGCGCATCTGGTGATAGATTATGTTCCGGGCAAGTGGCTGGTAGAAAGCAAATCGCTTAAGCTTTACCTGACAAGCTTCCGTAATCACGGGGCTTTTCACGAAGATTGCACGATCTCGATCGCGCGGCGTGTGGTGGATTTTCTGGAACCGCAATGGCTACGGATCGGGGGATACTGGTATCCGCGTGGTGGCATCCCGATCGACGTCTTTTGGCAGACCGGTGAGGTGCCGGCAGGTGTCTGGATGCCGGATCAGGGCGTGCCGCCGTATCGCGGGCGGGGATGAAACGCAAAGCCCCAGATTCTTCGTGCGAAGAAACTGGGGCTCGAAAATTCGAAGAATTTTCTGACGTTTAGCAGGGGCGCGTTACGTAGCCGCCACGGCCGTCCGCATAGGCGCATTGGTCGGTGCGTTGGTTCCGCGCGATAAGCGCACCTGCAGCGGCGCCGCCGGCTGCGGTTACAACGGTCCAGCCGAGATTTGCGTCAAAGGCTTGGGCGGCAACGGCGCCTGCGCCTGCGCCGATCAGGGCACCCTGTTCCTCTTCGGTCAGTGTGTCACATGCAGTGACGGTCAAGGCGGCGGCGGTAGCAAGTGCTGTAATGTGCTTTTTCATGGGTCCTCTTCCTTTTGCTGTTCCGTTAACGACTGTAGCGCCGAGGAGTTCCACGTCAGATCACATCATTTTTCATCCGCGTAAATCTGCGTAAGTGGCGGCGCTGTCGGCGGAAATACGCTTTCGCCCACCAGCGCCGGATCTGGAGGGGGCGGGTGGCGCTCAGCTCTTGACCGCCGTGTAGGGCGATAGCGACATGGTGTCGGGAACGGTACGGAAACGCGGTGGCGGTCCGAAGAAAACGCCATCTTTTTCGGTAGACAACCCTGTCCCTTCGGCCGGAGGCGCCTCATAAGGAAGGGCGGATCAACCTCAAGGACGTTAGTTTTCCATGTCATCAGACCGCCCCGTCTGGCTGCGGCTTGCGCCGGTGATCTTTCTATTGCTGTGGTCGGGAGGCTACGGGGTGGCGAAGGTCGGGCTGGTCTATGCCGCGCCGATGACGATCCTGGCGCTGCGCTTTGCGCTGGTGGTCGTGGCGATGGCGGTGCTTTGGGCGGTTCTGCGCCCGCCTTTGCCGAAAAGCCGAGTGGAATGGGGGCACCTCGCCATTGTGGGGCTTCTGATCCAGTCGGTCTATTTCGGCATGACGTATTTCGCGCTGGAAGCGGGTGTGGCGGCGGGAACGGTGGCGCTTTTGATGACATTGCAGCCGATCGCTGTGGGGTTGATTGCGCCGCGCTGGACGGGCGAGCACGTGGGCTGGAGGCAGTGGTGTGGGCTGATTTTGGGACTGATCGGGGCGGCGGTCGTGATCGGCGCGCGCTCGGCGCTGGAGCCGCCAAGCGTGATGGGCTTTGTCTTTACGATGATCGGGCTTGCCGGGATCGTCACCGCGTCGCTGTGGGAAAAGCGGTTCGGGCTGCGACACCATCCGGTGACCTCGAACCTTGTCGGCTATGCCGCCGGTCTGGTGGGGATCCTGCCGTTACTGGCGCTGCAGGAGGATCTGTCGATCGACTGGAGTTGGCCATTCGTCGGCGTGCTGTTCTACCTGGTGGTGGGCAATTCGTTGGTGGCGGTGGGGCTGCTGTTGGCGATGATCCGGGCGGGTGACGTCGCGAAGGTGTCGGCGCTTTTCTTTCTGGTGCCGCCGTTGGCGGCGGTGATCGCGTGGGTCATGCTGGGCGAGGTGATGCCGCCCCTGGCCTGGAGTGGCATGGCGCTGGCCGGTGTCGGTGTGGTGCTGGCGACGCGCAAGGCGCGTCAGGGCGACATTCATTGAACCATCCGCGCGAGCGGCGCGACACATGATCGTTGCCAACCGCGTTCAAGGAGACCATTACCATGAAACCGTATTCTATAGTTGCCACTGCATTTCTTTTGGCCTCAAGCCTTGCGCTGCCGTCTTTCGCTGAGGATTGCCAGCTTCCAAGCATGGCAAAGCCCGTGAACAGCTTTTCCAGCGTGGCCAAGGCGCCGCGCAGTTGGAAATCGGAGCGCGTCCAGAAAAAGCTGCGCGCCACGCTGAGCCGGATTCGCAAATCCAAAGCCGCGGAGCCCGCGACGGCCGATCATCCGCTGGATGACGTAGATTACTTTTGTGATGACTGGATCGCGATTTGCGCCAACGAGGATTGCACGCATGGCGTGGTCGATTGCGACGGTGTCTGCGCACCGTTCTGATGGAGGGTGCTACACGAGCATGAAAAAGGCCGGTGCGCGAGCACCGGCCTTTTGGTCCTGTCCCGAGACAGGGTCACCCCTTGTTCATTCTGTTGTCGATGAGGTCGTCGACGACGGAGGGGTCTGCGAGGGTTGAGGTGTCGCCCAATGAGCCGTAGTCGTCTTCGGCGATCTTGCGCAGGATGCGGCGCATGATCTTGCCGGAGCGGGTTTTGGGCAGGCCGGGGGCCCATTGGATGAGGTCGGGCTTTGCGATGGGGCCGATCTCGGAGCGGACCCAGTCCTGCAGTTCCTTGCGCAGTTCGTCGGTGGGTTCCTCGCCGGACATCAGCGTGACGTAGCAGTAGATGCCCTGGCCCTTGATGTCGTGGGGGTAGCCCACCACGGCGGCCTCGGAGACCTTGGAGTGGGCGACGAGAGCGCTCTCGACCTCGGCGGTGCCCATGCGGTGGCCCGAGACGTTGATCACGTCGTCGACGCGGCCGGTGATCCAGTAGTCGCCGTCCTCGTCCCGGCGGCAGCCGTCGCCGGTGAAGTAGTAGCCTTTATACTGCTGGAAATAGGTGTTCATGAAGCGCTCGTGGTCGCCCCAGACGGTGCGCATCTGGCCCGGCCAGCTGTCGGCGATGCACAGGACGCCCTCGGCGGGGTTGGTGTCGATCGTCTTGCCCGATTCAGGGTCCAGCACCTCGAACTTCAGCCCGAAGAAGGGCTTCATCGCCGCCCCCGGCTTGGTCGCGTGGGCGCCGGGCAGGGGGGTCATCAGGTGGCCGCCGGTCTCGGTCTGCCACCAGGTGTCGACGATTGGGCAGGTGCCCTTGCCGACCACGGTGTGGTACCAGTTCCAGGCCTCGGGGTTGATCGGCTCGCCGACGGTGCCCAGCACCTTGAGATCGCTCAGATCGCACTTGGTGACGTACTCGTCGCCCTGGCCCATGAGCGCGCGGATGGCGGTGGGCGCGGTGTAGAACTGGTTGACCTTGTGCTTTTCGCAGACCTGCCAGAAGCGAGAGGCGTCGGGGTAGGTCGGCACGCCCTCGAACATCAGCGTGGTGGCGCCGTTGGCCAGGGGCCCGTAGACGATGTAGCTGTGGCCGGTGACCCAGCCCACATCGGCGGTGCACCAATAGACGTCGCCCTCGTGGTAGTCGAAGGTGATCTCGTGCGTCATGGCGGCGTAAACCAGATAGCCGCCGGTGGTGTGCACGACGCCCTTGGGCTGGCCGGTGGAGCCCGAGGTGTAGAGGATGAAGAGCGGATCCTCGGCGTTCATCTCGGCAGGCTCGCAGGTGTCGTCGACCTTTTCGGCCTCTTCATGCAGCCAGAAGTCGAGCCCGTCGCGCCAGGCGATCTGGTCGCCGGTGCGCTTGACGACGAGGCACTTGACCTCGTCGAAGTCGCGGCGGAGCGCCTGGTTGACGTTGTCCTTGAGCTTGGTCACGCGGCCACCGCGCGGGGCGGTGTCGGCGGTGATGACGAGCTTGGCGTCGCAGCCGTCGACCCGGGCGCCGAGCGCGTCGGGCGAGAAGCCGGCGAAGACGATGGAATGGATGGCGCCGATGCGCGCACAGGCGAGCATGGCATAGGCGGCCTCGGGGATCATCGGCAGGTAAAGGACGACGCGGTCGCCCTTGCCGACGCCGAGGTTCTTGAGCACATTGGCCATCTTGCAGGTCTCGGCATGCAGCTGCCGGTAGGTGATGTGCTGGGCGTCGTCATTGGGGTCGTCGGGCTCCCAGATGATGGCGGTCTGGTCGGCGCGCTCGGCCAGGTGGCGGTCGATGCAGTTGGCGGCGACGTTGAGCGTGCCGTCCTCGAACCACTTGATGGAGACGTTCCCGTAGGTGTAATCGACGTCCTTCACCTTGGAGTAGGGCTTGATCCAGTCGACACGCTTGCCATGCGCGCCCCAGAACGCCTCGGGGTCCTTGATCGAGGCCGCGTACATCTCGTCATACTTCGCCGCGTCAACATGGGCATTCGCCGTGAAATCGGCACTGGGGGCATAGGTTTTATCGGACATGGTTCCTCCCACGGTGGTCTTGAATGTCTTGCAAGCCCGCCCTCTCCGATGAAACGGTGGGGGCGGGCATCCTCCTGGTGGCAGCCTAGGGAGGTTGGCGTCAGATGGCCAGATATTCGGCCCGGAGACTTTCGTTTTCCAGCACCTCTGACGCTGTCCCGTCGAAGGCGATGCCACCCGTGTCGAGAATGATGCAGCGATCGGCGAGTTCAAGGGCGCGGACCGCGTTCTGTTCGACGAGGATCGTGGTGATGCCCTGTTCCTTGATGATGCGCAGAGTCTTTTCGATCTCGTCGACGATCACGGGGGCGAGGCCCTCGTAGGGCTCATCGAGCAGCAGCACCTTGATGTCCCGGGCCAGGGCACGGGCGACAGCGAGCATTTGCTGTTCACCACCCGACAGGGTCACGCCTTCCTGGTGGCGGCGTTCCTTGAGGCGGGGGAAGAGCTCGTAGAGGCGGTCGAACGACCAGCCGATCGGTGGGGTGATCTGTGCGAGTTGCAGGTTTTCCTCGACCGTGAGGCCGGGGATGATGCAGCGGTCCTCGGGGACGAGGCCGATGCCGACGGTCGCGGCCTCGGCGCTTTTCATCGTGTGCAGCGGCTGGTGGTCCAGCCAGATTTCGCCGTGGTTGAGCTGCGGGTTGTCCATGCGGGCGATGGCGCGCAGCGTCGTGGTCTTGCCGGCGCCGTTGCGGCCCAGAAGCGCCAGGATCTCGCCCTCGTGAACGTTGAAGGAGATGTCCTGGACGATGTAGCTTTCGCCGTAATAGGCCTGCATGCCCCAGACCGACAGGAAGGCCGGTGCGGTTTCGGCGTGGTTGTGGCCCTTGGAGAAGTCGGGTTTGACGTTCATTTCTCGTCTCCTGCCTTATGCGGACTCGCCAAGATACGCTTCGCGCACCTTCGGGTGACCCTTGATCTTGTCCGGTGTGTCCTCGACCAGGGGGGTGCCCTGGGCCAGGACGGTGATGCGTTCGGCGAGGCTGAAGACCACGTGCATGTCGTGTTCGATGATGCAGATGGTGATGTCGCGCTCTTCCTTGATCTGCTTCAGCAGGTCGATCGTGTTGTTGGTGTCAGCCCGCGCCATGCCAGCGGTGGGTTCGTCGAGCAGCAGAAGGCGGGGTTCCTGTGCCAGGCACATCCCGATTTCCAGCCGGCGCTTGTTGCCGCGCGACATGGCGGCCGCATGGTCGTGACGGGCATCGGAGAGGTTCAGGCTTTCGAGCATGTGCTCGGCCTGCTCGACGATGTCCTTTTCCTTGGTGGCCTGCCCCAGCGCGTGCATGCGGAAGGCGCCGTCGCGCTTGGCGAAGATCGGGATCATCATGTTTTCCAGCACGGTCAGGTCGCCGAAGATCTCGGGCGTTTGGAACACGCGGGAAATGCCCATCTGGTTGATCTGGTAGGGCTTGCGGCCCAGCACCGACTGGCCGTCGAACATGACCGAGCCGGTATCCGGGATGAGCTTGCCGATCAGGCAGTTGAGCAGGGTCGACTTGCCCGCCCCGTTGGGGCCGATGATCGCGTGGCAGGTGTTTTCCGCCACGCTGAGATTCACGTCACCCAGAGCCTGAAGGCCGCCGAAGCGCTTGTTGACGTTCTTGACTTCAAGAATACCCATTGTCGTCGCTCCTTATTCGGCCGGTGTGGATTGGGTGGCTTTGTCGTCGTCCGGGTTCGCTTTCTTGCCGCGAAGCAGCCGGCCGATGCGTTGCCCGCCCTCGACGAGGCCACCGGGCAGGAAGATGACCACGGCCATGAAGATCAGGCCCAGCGTCAGGTGCCAGCCCTTGCCGATGAAGGGATAGACGAGGGTGATGACGAAATCCTCGAGCCCATCGGGCATGAAGGCGAACCATTCGTGCAGGATATCCTTGTTGATCTTGCTGAGGATGTTTTCCATGTACTTGATCGCGCCCGAGCCCAGCACAGGGCCAATGAGCGTGCCCGCGCCGCCGAGGATGGTCATCAGTACGACCTCGCCCGAGGCTGTCCAGAACATGCGTTCGGGGCCGGCCTGCGTGTCCATCGCCACCAGAAGGCCACCGGCAAGGCCGGCATACATGCCCGAGATCACGAAGGCCGCCAGCGTGTAGGGCCGCGCGTTGAGGCCGGTGTAATACATCCGGGTCTGGTTGGATTTGACCGCGCGCAGCATGGTGCCGAAGGGCGAGCGGAAGATGCGGATCGAGAGGTAAAAGGCGAGGATCATGAACACGGCCGCGATGTAATACCCGGCGTTGATCGTAAAGAGCCAGTCACCCATGGAGATGTCGAAGCCCGCTCGCATGTCCATGCCGAAAAGGTTGGCGCGGCCGATCTCGCCTTCGGCGAGGTTCGACAAAAGCGGGCTGTCGGTCGACTTGATCTGAAGGCCCGTCTCGCCGCCGGTGATCGGCGTCAGAACCGAGTAGGCCAGGGCATAGGACATCTGCGCGAAGGCCAGCGTCAGGATCGAGAAGTAGATCCCGGAGCGGCGCAGCGAGATGAACCCCACCGCCAGCGCGAAGAGGCCCGCGATGATCACGCCGAGGATGATCGCCGGGATCACGTTCAGCGTGACCAGCTTCATCATCCAGATCGCCGCGTAGGAGCCGACCCCCAGGAAGGCCGCGTGGCCGAAGGAGAGGTAGCCCGTGAGGCCGAAGAGGATGTTGAACCCGATGGCGAAGATCCCGAAGATCACGAAGCGCTGCATCAGGTCGGGATAGCCCGCGTTGAACTGCGCCAGGCCGGAGCCTTCGGGGAAGGGGTTGAGGATGAAGGGCGCCAGCATCGTGATGATCACCACGATCAGAAGCAGGCGGAAGTCTTTCTTGTCGAGACCGAGCATGGCTTAGTCCTCCATGACGCCCTTGCGGCCCATGAGGCCACGCGGACGGGTCAGCAGAATGATGATGGCAACCAGGTAGATGATGATCTGGTTGATGCCGGGCAGGATCTCGAGCACTTCGCGCATGGAGGCAAAGCTTTCCAGGATGCCCAGAAGGAACCCGGCCAGCACGGCGCCCGGAAGCGAGCCCATGCCGCCGACCACGACGACCACGAAGCTGAGCACGAGGAAATCCATGCCCATGTGGTAGTTCGGCGAGTTGATCGGGGTGTACATGACGCCCGCAAGGCCCGCCACCGCGGCGGCAAGGCCGAACATGATGGTGAAGCGGCGGTCGATGTTGATGCCCAGAAGCTGCACGGTCTCGCGGTCGGCCATGCCGGCGCGGACCACCATCCCGAAGGTGGTGAATTGCAGGAAAGCGAAGACCGCGCCGATGATCAGGGCGGCGAAGGCGAAGTAGATGATCCGCCAGTAGGGGTAGATCACCACGTTGGGATCAAGCCCCATCATGGCGCCGAAATCGAGCGATCCGCGGAAGGCATCGGGGGCCGGCGTGGGGATCGGGTTGGCGCCGTAGTAGAATTTGATGATTTCCTGCAGGACGATGGCGAGGCCGAAGGTCACGAGGATCTGGTCGGCATGGGGACGGTTGTAGAAATGCTTGATCAGCCCGCGTTCCATGATCACGCCGATCAGCATCATCACCGGAATGGCAAAGAGGATCGACAGTGGAACGGCCCAGTCGATGATCGCATCCCCCGTGGCCTGACCGAACCAGTCGTAGACATACGGCACTTGGACTTCGAGCGGGTTTCCGAGGAAGTCGGTTTGCGTTTCGTCCACGACGGTGCGGGAGAGCGTGAGAATACGGCTCAGCGTGACGGCGCAGAACGCACCGATCATGAACAACGCGCCGTGCGCGAAGTTCACGACGCCCAACGTGCCGAAGATGAGCGTCAGGCCGAGCGCGATCAGCGCATAGGCCGAGCCCTTGTCCAGCCCATTGAGAACTTGCAGGATGATGGCTTCCATCGGAGTGCCCCTCGGGTTTGCAGATATACCGGTTTTGATCACGGACGCGCGCGGGGCGCGTGGTCCGGCTTGGTGGTGGACGCGGGCGCGGCGAGGGCGCCCGCGTCGGTATCTATCAGGTCAGACCTGTGCGATCAGGCGCCGTTGTTGCACTCGCCCAGGCTCGCGTCCGCGCCACCCATCTGCGGGTGATCGGGGGCGTAGGTCACCTGGTCGACCGGGGTCACCTCGACGATTTCGAGCAGGTCGAATTCGCTTTCGGGGTTCTCTTTCCCTTTCACGACCAGCACGTCCTTGAAGCACTGGTGGTCGTCGGCGCGGTAGAGCGTCTTGCCGTTGCCCATGCCGTCGAATTCGAAGCCTTCCAGGGCCTCGGCGACTGCGCAGGGTGCGAACGAGCCGGCACGTTGCACGGCGTCGGCGTAAAGCATCGCCTGGACGTAGCAGGTGTGTGCGGCCTGAGACGGCGGGAAGCCGTACTTGGTGCCGAACGACTTGACGAATGCCTTGGAACCTTCGTCCTGCAGCGACCAGTGCCAGTTGGTGGAGCCGAAGATGCCCTTCACGTTGGCACCGGCACCCTTGGCCATCAGGCGGCTGTAGAGCGGAACCACGATCTGGAAGTCCTTGCCGTTCACCTGCTTGTCGCGCAGGCCGAACTGAACGGCGTTGGTCAGCGAGTTGACCATGTTACCGCCGTAGTGGTTCAGGATCAGCGTGTCGGCACCCGATTGCAGCACCGGCGCGATGTAGGACGAGAAGTCGGTCTGCGTCAGCGGCGTTTTCACGGCGGCGACGGTTTCCCAGCCCATGGCCTCGGTCGAGGCGCGCACGGCTTCCTCGGTGGTGTAGCCCCAGTTGTAGTCGGCGGTCAGGTGATAGGCCTTGCGGTCGGTGCCATAGGCGTTGGCCAGCACCGGCGCCAGCGCGGCACCCGACATGTACGAGTTGAAGAAGTGACGGAACCCGTTGGCCTTGCGGTCCTTGCCGGTGGTGTCGTTGGAGTGGGTGAGACCGGCCATGAAGATGACGCCGGCCTCTTGGCAGAGCGCCTGCACGGCCACGGCCACGCCCGAGGACGAACCGCCAGTGATCATGATGGCGCCGTCTTTCTCGATCATCGACTTGGCCGATGCGCGGGCGGCGTCCGCTTTAGTCTGGGTGTCGCCGGTGACGTATTCGACCTTCTTACCGAGGATGCCCGAGCCTTCGAGCGCCTTGGACGAGAAGGTGTTCATCATGCCGCCGTCGCCACCACCGTTCAGGTGCTCGACCGCCAGCTCATAGGCGCGAAGTTCGTCCGCGCCTTCGTCGGCATAGGGGCCGGACTGCGGTACGTTGAAGCCCAGTGTGACGGTGTCGCCCGTGGGTTCGTTGGTGAAGGCCGCGGCGGAGCTTGCCGTGAAGATGGTCGGCAGCGCGACGCCGGCGCCGGCGATGGCGCTGGTCTTGAGCAGGCCACGACGCGTGAGGTCAGTTTTGGACATTGAATCCCTCCCTAGAGTGTTTTCCTGGACGGGCCTCCTCAAGCCCGGCCGGATGCACAGGTGTGCTTTCGGCATTATTGGAGGGGGTCGAAAACCGTTCAACAAGCGCCTTGGGGTAAACGCTTTTTTTGTAAAAAAAATCTTCAATGCAGTGCAGAAACCTGTAAATTAGTTTTCAGATTATAGCAAAGACGATTGATTTAAAAGGCAAGCTCCATGGCAGAGACCGGTATGGCAGGCACGCGAATCCGCCAACGGCGGCTGGTCGCTGGGTTGAAGCAGGCCGAACTGGCCGAGGCGGCGGGAATCTCGGCCAGCTACCTCAACCTAATCGAGCACAACCGCCGTCGAATCGGCGGGCGCACTTTGTTGCAGATTGCCGAAGCGCTGAACGTCGAGCCCGCGACGCTGACCGAAGGCGTGCAATCGCACCTTCTGGCGGCGTTGCAGGAGGCGGCGGGCGAGGCCAAGACCGGCGGCGACTTCTCGGTGACTGCGCCGGAACTGGACCGGGTCGAAGAGTTCGTCGGGCGCTTTCCCGGCTGGGCGGGGCGGCTGGCGGATCTTGGCCAGCAGCGCGACGCGCTTGAACGGACAGTGAAGGCGTTGAGCGAGCGCCTGGCGCATGACCCGCAACTGTCGGCGACGCTGCACGAGGTGATTTCCACCGTGACATCGATCCGGTCGACCGCCTCGATCCTGGCAGAGACGCGCGAGCTGGAGCCCGAATGGCAGATGCGCTTTCACCGCAATATCAACGAGGACGGCGCGCGGCTGGCCGAGGGGGCCGAGGCGCTGATGCGTTACCTGGAGGCCGCGCCCGAGGCCGGCGCGGAAGTGACGTCGCCCCAGGACGAGATGCACGCCTTTCTGGAGCGCCACGACTTTCACTTTCCGCAGCTTGAGGGCTGGGGGGCGGAAGCGCGGATCGAGGCGATTGTTTCGGAAGTCGAACACCGGGCGGCGCGGGCGTTGGCCCGGGTGGCGCTGACACAAATACTGGAGGATGCGCGTGCGTTGCCGCGTGACCAGATGGAGGCTCAGCTCGCGGCTCATGGTCCGGCGCCGGACGCGATTGCGCGCGCCACCGGCAGGCCGCTGGCGCAGGTATTCCGGCGCCTGGCCACGCTGCCCGAAGAGTTGACCGGGCCCGTTGGCCTTATCGTGGTGGACGGGGCCGGGGCCCTGATCCTGCGCAAGACGGTCATGGGATTTGCCACGCCGCGCAGCGGGGCGGGCTGTGGCATGTGGCCGCTTTACGAGGTGCTGGGCCAGCCCGCGCGCCCTGTGCAGGCGGTGCTGGTGCAGGGCGACTTGCGGGTGCGGGCGCTGGCGGTGGCCGAAGAGACCGTGCCGGCGGGGTTCGACAATCCGCCCCTCATGCGGGCCTACATGTTGATTCTGCCCGAGCATCGCGGACCTGACCGAGAGCAGGGCCGACCCGTGGGGGTGACCTGCCGGATCTGTCCCATCGAAGGCTGCCTTGCGCGACGAGAGGGATCGGTCCTGAGGGATGCATTCTGAGCGATGCACTTTTGACAAGTGCGGAAGATGAGTGGGCCAACGGGAGAGCCATCACTTGCGTATTGGTATAGAGACTAGCTCAGCGCCCAGGAAAACAGATGCGTCAATTGGGTCGGCTCCGGCTGAACCCGAGACAAACATTTGACGTGCCGGGTCAATTTCGCGAAAGTCGTCGAACGGGAGACGAAATTGATCGGAGGGGAGGCCGGTTGGATGGGCAAGACCGTGCTTCTGATCGAGGACGAACAGAATATTATCGAGGCCGTGAGCTTTATCCTGTCCCGTGATGGCTGGGAGGTGAAGACCCACGCCAACGGCCAGAGCGCAATGGAGGCAGTCCGCGCGCGGGAACCTGACGTGGTGATCCTCGACGTGATGCTGCCGGGCAAGAGCGGGTTCGACATCCTGTCCGAGATCCGGGCCGAGGCGCAGTTTGCAAGTCTGCCTGTGCTGATGCTGTCGGCGCGGGGCCAGGCCAAGGACCTCGAGATGGCCGAACGGGCCGGAGCCAACCGTTACATGACCAAGCCGTTTTCAAATGCCGAGGTTCTGGACGCCGTGCGGGCGCTGGTGCCGACATGAGCCCCAAGCGCGGATCGGTTTTCCTTGCGCGGCGGGCCTACTTTCAACGCCGTGCCATGGATGCCGCACGGCTGTTGCCCGTGCTGGGCGCGGGCATGTTCGTGCTGCCGCTTCTGTGGAAATCGGGCGACGGCGCGCGCACTGTGATGGTGATGTTCTACGTTTTCCTGTGCTGGACCGCGCTGATCGGGATGGGCTGGATCGTGTCGCGGCGGTTGTCGGGGCCGGATACGGACGTAAATCGAGGGCCTGACGATGACGCGAACGAGCAGGTGCATCTGTCCCGGGAGGGGTGAATGGGTGCTCTGAACGTCATTGTCCTTGTCAGTCTTGTCTACGTGGCGATGTTGTTCTGCGTGGCGTTTGCCGCGGACCGGGCGGCGGCACGGGGGCGTGGTACCTGGCTGCGCTCTCCGATCATCTACACGCTGTCGCTGTCGATCTATTGCACCGCCTGGACATTCTATGGCGCGGTGGGCTTTGCGGCGCGGTCGGGGCTTGAGTACCTGACGATCTATCTTGGCCCGACGCTAGTGATGGTGGGCTGGTGGTGGACCCTGCGCAAGATGGTGCGGGTCGGCCGCAGCCAGCGGATCACCTCGATCGCCGACCTAATTTCCAGCCGCTTCGGCAAGTCCAACGCGCTGGCGGTGTTCGTGACCGTGCTCGCTGTCATCGCCTCGACGCCTTACATTGCCCTGCAACTACAGTCGGTGACGATATCCTTTGCCGCCTTTGCCGCTGTCGACCCCACCCATACCGGAGAGATCAGCGAAACCGGCGTGGCCCTGTGGGTGGCCATCGGCCTGATGGTGTTCACGATCCTGTTCGGCACGCGGAACCTTGACGCCAACGAGCGGCATCACGGATTGGTTATGGCCATCGCGCTGGAGGCGGTTGTGAAGCTGTTTGCCCTTCTGGCGGTGGGGATCTTCGTGGTCTGGGGTCTTGCCGGGGGTGTCGAGCAGACGCTGGCCCGGATCGACCAGAGCGCCATTGCACGGTGGGAAGTTCCAGGCAGCCGCTGGGTGGGCCTGACGCTGTTGTCGGCGGCGGCCTTCATGTGCCTGCCGCGGATGTTTCAGGTGATGGTGGTGGAGAACGAGGAGGAGGGGCATCTGCGCACCGCCTCATGGGCGTTTCCGACCTATGTGATGCTGATGAGCCTGTTCGTCGTGCCGATCGCGGCGGTGGGTCTCGACCTCAGCCCGGCGGGTGCCAACCCGGACCTGTTCGTGCTGACGCTGCCGCTGGAGAACGGGCAGGAGGGGCTCGCGGTGTTGTCGTTCCTGGGTGGGTTCAGCAGCGCGACCTCGATGGTGATCGTGGCGGCCATCGCCCTGTCGACGATGGTGTCGAACCACGTGGTCATGCCCGTGTGGCTGCATATGACGGGCGGCAGCGCCGTCATCTCGGGCGACGTTCGGACGGTGGCGATCCGGGCGCGGCGACTGTCGATCATGGTGATCCTGTTCCTCGGATATCTCTATTTCCGGGTCTCGGGCGGCGGCGCCGCACTGGCGGCGATCGGGCTGATTTCCTTTGTCGGCGTGGCGCAGTTTTTGCCCGCGCTTTTGGGGGGGCTGTTCTGGCGCGGGGCCAACCGGCGCGGGGCGCTGGCGGGGCTGGCGGTCGGTTTTGCGGTCTGGATGTACAGCCTGTTCCTGCCCAGCTTTGGCGCCTCGGCGGTGATGCCGCAGGGTGTGCTCGAGAACGGGCTGTTGGGGCTCGCGTGGTTGCGTCCCCAAGCTTTGTTCGGGGCGGCGGGGATGGATCCGGTGGTTCATGCCTTCATGTGGAGCCTGTCGCTGAACATCGTGGTGTTCGTCTTTGTCTCGCTGATCAGTTTCCCGCAGCCGGTGGAGCGGTTACAGGGCGCGCAGTTCGTCAACGTGTTCGACCATTCGGCGCCGTCGGGCGGCTGGACAGGAGGTCTGGCCCAGAGCGAGGACCTGATGATCATGGCGCAGCGGATCATGGGGGCGCGGGAGGCGCAGGCGCTTTTCGGCGAGGTGGCGCGCGAACAGGGCATGAGCGGCTACCTGCCGGAACCGACGCCCGATTTTCTGAGCCGGCTGGAGCGGTCGCTGGCGGGCTCGGTGGGCGCGGCCACGGCCCATGCGATGATCAGTCAGATCGTGGGCGGCGCCAGCGTGTCGGTGCAGGACCTGATGGCGGTGGCCGACGAGACCGCGCAGATCATGGAATATTCCAGCCAGTTGGAGATGAAGACCGAGGAACAGGCCCGCACCGCACGGCAGCTGCGGCAGGTCAACGAGAAGCTGACCCAGATCTCGGTGCAGAAGGACGCGTTTCTCAGCCAGATCAGCCACGAATTGCGCACGCCCATGACTTCGATCCGGGCATTTTCCGAGATCCTGCGCGACGGGGGCGAGATGCCGCCCGAAGGACAGCGCCGCTATGCCTCGATCATCCATGACGAGGCGATCCGGTTGACGCGACTCTTGGACGACCTGCTGGACCTGAGCGTGCTGGAGAACGCACAGATCGTGCTGAACGTTCAGGAGGGGGATCTCGGTACGCTGCTGGACCGGGCCGAAGTGGCCGCCGGGCTGTCGGACGGCACAATGACGGTCGGCCGTGACGCGGACGCGGACCAGGTGCGTCTCTACACCGACACCGACCGGCTGGCGCAGGTGTTCATCAACCTGATGTCGAATGCACGGAAATACTGCGATGCCGACGCGCCGCGGCTGGATATCCGGGTGGCCGAGCGTGACGGGATGCTGTTGGTGGATTTTATCGACAATGGCAGCGGTATTCCGGCGGGTCAGCAGGGAGCGATCTTCGAGAAATTTTCGCGCGTGAGCGAAAACAAGGCCGGTGGGGCCGGGCTGGGGCTGGCGATCTGCCGCGAAATCATGGCCCGGCTGGGCGGCGGTGTGGAGTACTTGCCAGAGCAGAAGGGCGGGGCATTTCGCGTCTACCTTCCGGTGGCCGAAGCCGGCGCGGCGGAGGCGGCGCAATAACGCGGCCATAAATCCTATCGTAACCTTCTTGCGGTTAACTGCCGCAAATCGGCCGGACCTGGCCGGGTCGAAACATGGCGCGCGGCCGCGTTTCCCGCGTGGCTGCCGGGTGCAAAAAAGGGGGCAGATACAGGTCATGAGCGCAGAGCCCGCCAGCAGCGCATCGGTCATCCATCGTAAGGCCAAGGTGGCCCGTGACGAATTCGACGCGCGCGAGATGTCGCCGTCGAAGGCGCTGCGCCTCGCACTTGCCAAGGAAGCGGCGGCGCAGTTCGAACTGCCGCTGGTCGTGCGCATGGTCGAACATGAAAGCGTGGCCCTGACCAGGGTCGAGGCGCTGGCGGGCGACGATGGACTGCTGATCCTGCTGGACGGGCTGGAGGGACCGCCCGGCGCGATCAAATTGGACCTGCAGTTCGTCATGGCCCTGATCGAAGTACAGCTGATGGGAGAGGTGCGGCAGGGTGAGGCGAAATCACGCCCGTTTACCCCCACTGACGCGGCCATCGTGCAGCCATTGATGGACGCCGTGCTGGACAGCTATGCCGAACAAGTCAACGCCTGCGACACGGTTCCGGACGCGGCCCGCTTCCGGTTCGGGGACCGGGTGGAGAACGGTCGTGCCTTGGCGCTGGCGCTCTGGGCGCCGGATTACGATCTTTATAGGCTGAGCGTGGATTTCGGCCCCGGGGCCAAGACCGGGATGATGGAACTGATCTTGCCCGAACCCCCGCCCGTGCCCGAAGTCGAGACGCCGGGTGGCAACACCTTGGCCCGCAAGCTGGAAGAGAACGCGATGAACGCGCCGGTGATGCTGGATGCGGTGCTGGCGCCGGTCCGGCTGCCGCTGCGCGAGATCTGCCGTTGGGCGCCGGGCACCGTGCTGAAACTGTCGCCCGAAACGGTGACCGACGCTCGGGTGATCGGTGCCAAGGGGCACAAGGTGGCGCCCGCCAGACTGGGCCAGCTGAACGGGTTTCGTGCCGTGCGTATGGTTCTGAAAAGCGACTCGGAGGATTCACCGCGGGACCGCACCCCCGAGGCTCATGGTGCTGCGGCGCTGGAGGGGCCGGGCATGGGCGGCCAAGGCAAGGCGGATCTTTCGGGCGATCCGATGGGCCTGGACGCGCTGCCCGACATTCCAGACCTCCCGCCGCCGGGCGATGCGGGGGACGGTCCTGACCTGCCGGGACCGGGCGGGATGGCCGACTTGCCGGACCTGCCCTCGCTGGACGACGAGGCGGGCGGCCTGCCGGACCTGCCCGGAATGGGCATGGACGCGGATGGAGACGGCGACACTGGCCTCGACGCGCTGGTCGAAGAGGAACTCGCCCGCGCCGCCGCGCGGTTCGAGGCCGAAGGCGAGGATGACGAATTGCCGATGCCGGGTGGCCCGAGCCTGGGCTAAGCTGCGTCACGGCGTTGGTATGAGCGGCGGCGCCCGCGCTTATCGGCGCGGAGCCAGAGGCAGGAACGAGGTGCTGATTTCATCATCTTGAACTATTTTTCCCGAGCTTGCGCCAACACAGCGAGACGCTTGCCGACGCGCCATCCGAGGTGGTTTTCGAAGCCCATTCGAGCTTCATTCGTGCCGATCTGCCCAAGCGTTGAACAACTCCGGCAAGAACCTGCGAAAAACCGTCCTTTCGGGGCGCGTAAAGCTTCTATTGCGCGGCAGTTTCATGCTATGGTTGTGGCGCGGGACCTGTGGTCATATCGACCGGACGCGGCAGGCTGCCCCTGGGAGGAGATGCCATGACAAGTTTGACTCAGGAAATCAAACAGTTGCACCGACAAATCCTGAACCTGGACGAAGCTGAGCGTTATCGGCTTCAACCGCGGCTGGCGGGTTTGCTGGGGCAGTTGCGCCATGCCGGCGAGCCGGTGCCGTCAGAGATGCGGCGCCTGAACGAGACGCTTCTGGATGAGGCGATTGAGGCACAGTTCGAAAATATGCCGGTCTGAACGCCGCCACTTCGACTCAAAACATTTGCGCAGCGCCCCGCCGAGAGGGTCTAATCCGCGCATGGTTTGAGGCGTGCCGGGGCGCAAAAGAGCAGTGTCCGAAGTCATTTACGAGCTGACCGATCGGGTGGCCGTCCTGCGCTTGTCGCGGGGCGAGGCGAACGCGTTGTCACCTGGCATGCGGAGTGACCTGGCCGCGGCCTTGGACCGCGCCGCCGGCGACGAAGCGGCAACGGCGGTGGTGCTGACCGGCGCCGGGTATACGTTCTGTTCGGGCGTCGACCTGTCGGAGTTCGACGGACCGCTGGCTGAGCCCTGGATCGGCGCGTTGACCCGAAGGATAGAAGACCACCCCAAACCCGTGGTCGCGGCACTCGATGGCGTCGCCCTTGGCGCGGGATTCGAACTTGCTTTGGCGGCTCATGCGCGAGTGGCGCGAAGGACCTGCCGCGTGGCGCTGCCCGAGGTGAGCTTGGGCCTGATGCCGAGCGGCGGCAGCACGCAACGTCTGCCGCGGCTGTTGGGGGCGCAAGCGGCGCTGGAATTCATGCTGGCGGGACGTTCGCTCGACGCTGGCGAGCCGAGGCTGGCCAAGCTGTTCACAGCGCTCACCGAAAACGCCCCGCTGGCCGCGGCGCTGGCGACTGCCAAAAGATTTGCTCAGGCGCCAGACTTTGCACGGGCCCGCGAGATCGACCGGGGTTTTTCCGACCCGGCGGCCTATCGCGCCGCGGTCGCCGCGGTGGCCGCGCGCCTGCGGGCTGGCGACAGCGCCGAGGCCGATATCCTGCGCTGTGTAGAGGCAGCGCAGCTTTTGCCCTACGAACAGGGGCTGCATTTCGAGCAAGCGGCGTTCGAGGCGTGCCTGGCGCGACCGGGTGCGCGCGCATCGCGGCATCTTTATGCCGCCGAGCGGCGGTCGCGGGCCTGGCCGGAGGCGCATGAGGGCAAAGCGCGCGACATCAGCACCGTTGTGCTGACCGGATCTGACCCGGTGCTGACGGAACTGGCGGTGCACTGCCTAGATCGCGGTCAGCGCGTGGCGGTGCTGGCGCCCGGTCCGGCGGGTGCGGCAGTCGCGGCGCGCGTTCGGGCCGTTTACGAAGGCGCGGTGGCGCGAAAGCGGATGGCACAGGAGGAGCGTGATGCGCGGCTGGCCCGGCTGAGCCATGGAAGCGATCCGGTGGTGCTGATGGCCGCCGACCTCGTTCTGGACGGCGGTGGCGGCGATCCCGGCGCGGCGGCGGTGCGCAAGGGAGCGGTCTGGTGCTTGGTATCGGGGCGCGACGGCGCGGCGTCGCGGCGCGCGCAACTGGGCGCGTCGGTCGAGGTACTGGCGCTGCGGGCCTACCGCCCGGCCTATGCGCTGCCGCTGGTCGAACTGGCGGTGCCCGACGGTGCGGCGCCAGACGCGGTGATGACCGTCATGCGATACTTTGCTGGGTCCGGGCGCGTCGTGCTGCGCAGCGCGGACCGCCCCGGCATGATTGGTCACCGCTTAATGGGGGCGGCGCAGCGGGCGGCGTTGGCGTTGATGCGGGCCGGGGCTGATGCGCACGCGGTCGAGGACGCGGCGCGGCGGTTGGGCTTTGCCCGCGGGCCGCTGGAGCTGATCGAGACGGATGGGATCGGTGTGTCGGTTGCGCGTCTGCGTCGGATTTTCGGCAGCGTGCCGGAATTGGCCCTGCTGGACGCGCGCGCCGATGCGGTGGCCGCCGGCAATACACCGGGGCAGGGGTTCTATTCAGCCCAAGGCCAGGCGCTTGCCCCTGATCCGGGTCTGGCGAACTGGCTGGAGGCGTGGCGCGACGGCCAACGCGACCTGCCCGAGGTGCCGGATGTGCCCTTAGAGCGGGCTCTGCACGCGGCGTTGGTTGCCGAAGCCGCACGGATGATCGCCGACAACACCGTGGCGCGGGCCTCGGACGTGGACCTGTGCATGGTAAAGGGTTATGGCTTTGACACCGCGCGAGGCGGGCCGCTGCTCTGGGCCGATATCGGGCCGGATACGGGCGGGTCGCTGGGCCTTGTTCGGACGATGAAGGCGCTGGCACCTTTGGGGCCGGAGCTGTGGACGCCGCCCGCTATGCTGGAGGACATGGTCAAGTTCGGCCGGCGCTTTTTCGGCGACGCGGTCAGCTGAGCACGATCCCGAGCACGACCAGCATCAGCCCGATCACCGACAGGAAGAGCGCCCCGGTGTTGACGGGCAGGATCTTTTGCAGCGTGGCGCGCAAATCGTCGTCAGACAGACCGGCGCGACGGGCGCGGATCACGCGCAGGATGCACCAGACAAGCAGGGCGAGACCGGCCAGCGTGACCGCCGCCCCGAGCCAGATCAGCATTTCCATCAGGCGCCTCCGCGATAGACCTTCATGGGTGCGACCGCGGGTAGCGCATCAGGCGTGGCATCGCAAGCGACAGAGCGCGAAAACGGGCTTGCGGGACGACAGGCGCGCTTGTAGTCAAGAGGCCCAGCCCAGACCTTGGAGAGCCTTCATGGACGACCAGACCCCGCAACCCGGCCCCGACAGCAGCTACCGCGTAACCGCCGACGAGCTGCGCCAGTTCATCGAACGGTTTGAGCGTCTGGAGCAGGAAAAGAAGGACATTGCCGAACAGCAGAAAGAGGTGATGGCCGAGGCCAAGGCGCGCGGCTACGACACCAAGGTGATGCGCAAGGTGATCGCGCTGCGCAAGCGCGACAAGGACGACATCGCCGAGGAAGAGGCGGTGCTTGAGATGTACAAGGAAGCGTTGGGGATGTGAGTTTTCGGGTCGGCGTGTCGGTGCGTGGGTTATCGCCGACGCTACGATAACGACACGCGAGACGGCCTCAGGGTGCGATGAAGTTCACGCCCTGGATGCGCTCGATCTCGTAGACGTCTTCGTCATAGGCCTCGGACAAGGTCTCGACCAGTTCCTCGGTCCAGCCGGGAAGGTCCAGTTCCTCCTCGATTTCCTCGTCCTTCACGAACTTGTCGAGGAAGGCCGAGATGACGCGGCGCTTCTGGGTCTCCGTCATGCCGGGATGCGAGGCAAGATAGGTTTCGAATCGCTTCATGCCGGCGGAGGTCATGATTTCTTCCAGCAAAGCGAACTCGCCCTTGAATGACGCATTTGGGTCTAGCCCGGCCATCTCGCGCAGGACCTGCGCCCAGATCAGGGGAGTGTCCTCGTTGCACCAGATGGTGATCGGCATGTCGGGGAAATTGTGGCGGAAGCGCGCGATCGTCTCGGACCACCGGAATTGCGCCGGGTCGACACCATTGAGGAAGTCCGCCATCGTGTCGTGCGGAGACTTGCCAAAGAGCGCGGGCAGGTGCGTGGCCGGATCGCGCAGTGCCAGGAAAAGCTCCAGCCTGTCATTGGCAAAGATTTGCCGGAACGCCTCTATCCGCATTTCGGCGGCAGGATAGAACATGCCTTGACCCACGGCCATCTTGGGCGTGCCGAAAAAGGCTTGGTTGGAGAGGACCAGCCGATCGTTGCCCGCGTTGTGGTTGATGGCCGAAAGCACGTCATCGCGGGTTTCCGGGCTGATCCCGCTTTCGGTCACTTCGTTGAGGATGTCGCGCAGAAGCTTGCGATAGGATTTCGGCCCGGGCACGTCGGTGCCGATTTCGGACAGCAGATCGCGGTTCGCCAGCAGGGTTTTGATCAGACGATCCTCGTCCGTCATGTGCGCGCCGGCATGGATAACGACCTGCATCCTGAACACTCCCGTTGTTGCGCTCGAGGGCGCAATATAGAGGCTTTTTCCGGCAGTTAAACCGCTTTCGAATGTGCAGGGTCGAGTCCAGATTTCATCTTGCGGATCGTGCCAGGGATGCGTAATCAGGCGTTCAATGCCCCTATAGCTCAGCTGGTAGAGCAACTGATTTGTAATCAGTAGGTCGGGAGTTCGAGTCTCTCTGGGGGCACCATCTCGCATTTTTGGTTGCAGATTCCCTCTAACACCCTGAAGGGAAAGGCGGTTTTTATTGTTCGATAACCGTTTTCCCGTGAGTATCGCAGAGGCTCTGGAAACGCCAATCGAAGCACTGTTTGCTTCATGGCTAAGCTTCCATTTTCATATATATTCCAAGGTCTTGCCAGGAATTCGAGAGATAGTTCGATAAACTCTTCGAACCTCCCCTTTGGTGGCACGACGCGGCTGGCGCGGTCGGTTAGTCGAATCTTTTCCCGTTCCAGCTTAGAGATACGCTTCTCGTAAGCAGTCACGACCGTTGGGCTGGACGCATCGACAATGCGATCAAGCAGGCCCTCGATCTGTGCTTCGGCATCCTTGCATTGCTTCTCTAGCGCCTTCTTAGCGCTCTCGGCTTCGCTCAGGCGCATGTTCCAGGCGTCCCTGAACATTGCCCTCGCCAGCTCGAAAAGTTCACTGCTCGGCTGCAAGCTTCGCAATATCTCTGCGAACCCGTCCTCAATCTTGGCGCGTGCGATGGATTTGCGCTTCGACGGACAGCCGCGCGTGTCACAGAGATAATAGGGGTAGTGACGACGGCAGCCCTTCGACCATGCAGCCGTCATGGGCTTCCCGCAATCATCGCAGGCCACGTAGCCGCGCAGCGGAAAATTAGCATTGATGTCCTTGCGGGCCGCTGGCCGCGCGCCTGCCTTGAGGTTTTCCTGAATCTGTTCGAACGTATCCCAGTTGATGAAAGGCTCATGATGGCCCTTGCGCAGCCCCACGTCCCACTTGGGAACCTCGATATAGCCCGCATACGTCGGGCGGGTCAGCATCCTCGTGACCTTCCACGCACGGATGTGGCCGTTAGGAAGGTCTGTCCGTCTTCAGAGTTTTTCGGACAAGTCGTTTGTTTTGGTAACGGAGGCTCTGGTTCGGTTTCTGTTTGAGTTTAGGCGACCGCGGCTTTGTGCTGCAACCGGCGCTTTCGGATTGTCTGTTTCTTGATCTCCTCTCTCATTTTCAGGATCGTCCGACCCCGACCGTGGTAGACGTCAGCCGGCGTCAGGTTATCCAGGCTCTCGTGGTATCGCCGAGTGTTGTAGTATCCGACGAAGTCGCCGATCTGGCGTTCAAGATCCCCCGGCAGATAGTAGTTCTCCAGCAGAACCCGGTTCTTCATGGTCTGGTGCCAGCGTTCGATCTTGCCCTGGGTCTGTGGGTGGTGCGGCGCTCCGCGGACGTGATCCATACCTTTGGTATCGAGGTAGTCGGCCAGGTCGGCCGCAACGTAGGACGAGCCGTTGTCGCTGAGCAGCCGGGGCTTGTGAACGACTGTCGCATGAGCACAGCCCGAGGCCTCCAGCGCCAGATCCAGCGTGTCCGTCACATCCACGGCCTTCATTGTCGTGCAGAGCTTCCACGCGATGATGTAGCGGCTGTAATCGTCGAGGATCGTGCTGAGATAGAACCAGCCCCAACCGATGACCTTGAGATAGGTGAAGTCGGTTTGCCAGAGTTCGTTGGGCCGAGTTGTCTTGTCCCGGAACTCATCGGCGGCACGGATCACCACATGGGCCGGAGCCGTGATCAGGTCCTGGGCCTTGAGAATGCGGTATGCCGAGGACTCAGATACAAAATACCGTTTCTCATCGGTGTATTTGACCGCCAATTCCCGTGGCGTCAGATCCTCATGATCCAGCGCGAACTCAACGAAGGCGTCGCGGATCTCGTCCGGGATGCGGTTCCACACCGCCCGAGGCCGCGGGGACGTGTCACGCAAAGCGTCAACGCCGCCATCGGCCCACCGCGCATACCACTGGTAATAGGTGCTGCTGGGAATGCCGAGCATGGTCAGGGTCCGCCTGACCGGCAAATGCGAGGCTTCGACTGTCCGAATGATCTCGAGCTTCTCCGAGGCTGGGTATCTCATGCGTCGTCCTCCCCATCCCCGAACGTGCTTTTTTTGAGCAGCCTGTTCTCCAGTGTCAGCTCCGCGACCACTTCTTTCAGCGCGGCTGCCTCAGAGCGCAGTTCCTTGACCTCGGGAGCTGTCGCCTGACGGGCTGTGTCACCCGCCAGCCGGTTCTTCCCAGCCTCAAGAAACTCCTTCGACCAGCTGTAATAAAGGCTCTCAGCGATCCCTTCACGACGGCACAGGGCCGCTATGCTTTCTTCGCCCCGCATCCCGGCAAGCACGATGCGGATCTTCTCCTCCGCCGAGTAGTGCTTGCGGGTCTTACGCTTGATACCCCTAACAAGCTTGTCAGCAGCATCCTTGGATGTTCCGGATCTCTTGTTCATCTTCGCTCCATTATGGCTTCGATGAACCAGAAATCCTCCGTTCCTCAAACACCTAAATCTGTCCGGTAGGTGCTGACGTTAGACACCCGCGAGGAACTAGTCGCCGAGCTGGGCGCAGCGTTCCTTTGCGCCGATCTGGCACTGACGCCGGAGCCTGGCACAGATCATGCCGCCTACATCCAGAGCTGGCTCAAGGTGCTGCGCAATGACAAGCGCGCCATCTTCAGCGCCGCCGCCCATGCGCAGCGTGCAGCGGACTACCTGCACGGCTTGCAGCCCGTGATCGAGGAAACCGAAGGGCAGGAAGGAGTCGCCGCGTAAGCGGCGGCTTCGGCCAAAATTTCGCGGCTGGCCATGCGGCCAGCCGATACAGGCGTTGCACGACAAGTGCTAGATTCGCAAAACATCACACTGCAATTCCTGTGGAAAACTAGAGTTCTCTCGCCATGTAATCCGAAGAGATTTGATACTCTTAGGCGTACAAATTTGGAGGCGGAAAGTTGATATTCGAAAAACTATTTAAGAAGAAAGCGCCAAAAGAACTTGTGTTCAAAAGCAATGAAGCCGCTTTCCAGTATGCATGCAAGTTTTTAGATAACTCACTTGTGGCCAAAAAGGCAGTTACAGCGTTGGTAGAAGATGTGAGTGTGAATGACGAGAATGAACAAGCGTTTAAAGTCAGAGTAGCAAACAAGGATGGCGGGAAGCGTTTGGTGTCTTACAGCTTAAGGGCTATAGAAGGTATAAATAGAGGTGATTTAGTATTATGGGGCTGTGATGTTCCGATCGAACCATTGCCTATAGGGTTTGTGTTAGCAAAGGTTGAACCAACCCTAAATCTAGAAACAGGCGAATGGAAAATAGCTTCATAATCTTTATCTCTCACGACTTGCTGTTTTTTACAAAGCGCGAGGACTATGCGCTGACTCCCAGCTAATGTCGGAAGCAGAGAGGATCGCCTTTGAACGTGGAGATGCCGAGGTGGTCTAGGATGCATGGAGTTTTCAAGCCGAGGAATATTACTCCGCAAATGGATACGAAGTCTTCGCGCGTTTAGATGATGTATCGAATGGTGCAGGGAAAGGCTAAATGCATGAAGACTCAAAGCTCCAAGCTCCAAGCTCCAAGCCTATAACCTTCGAGGTCATCTTCAATTCGCGAAAAATTGCGGCTGGCCTGACGGCCAGCCTCGGGTTTGAAGTTCTCTCTATTTGCTCAACATGGTTGAGTTTTTCAGCGCTTCGGTAAACTTGCTATTGGTTTGATAAGTGTGTAAAATACTCAGTATGGCTGAGCAAAGTACATCACGCCTAAACCGCCTTGAGAAAGACCTGCCCGAAGGGCTGGTCGTCGATGCGGCATGGCTGGAACAGCGCGGCATCGCCAGCAACTTGCGCTCGTACTACGTCAAGCACGGTTGGCTGGAGCAGCCTGCGCGCGGTGTCTACCGCCGTCCACGCGGCTCTCTGGGGTGGCAGCAGGTCGTGATATCCCTTCAAACCTTGCTGGAAGTCCCGCTGATCGTCGGTGGACGCACCGCGCTGGAGCTACAGGGCTTTGCTCACTACCTCACCCACGAAACCAAGACGATCCACTTGCACGGACCCGAGAAGCCGCCACACTGGCTTGCCAAGCTCGGCCTTCCGCAAACATTCGTTTACCGGAACAGCGAAACCCTGTTCCGCAATGATCCGGTCAGTTTCGGCCTCGGGAGCCTTGCATGGGATGCCGAGAAGAACGAGGGCCGCGATCTTGAGCGCCTTCAAGGCGGAAGCCTTGAGCGAATATCCTGGGGGCAATGGGACTGGCCGCTAACGCTGTCAAAGCCGGAGCGGGCCTACCTTGAAATGCTCGACGAGTTACCGCGCCATGAGAGCTTTCACCAAGCGGACATGATCATGCAGGGCGCAGCAAATCTGAGTCCCCGCCGCCTGACAAAGCTCTTGGGCGACTGCCGCAGCATAAAGGTGAAGCGGCTCTTTTTCTTTTTCGCCGACCGCCACGGTCATGCTTGGCGCAAGCGCATCGATCCCGAGCAATTCGATCTCGGCAAGGGAAAGCGCATGCTCGTGAAAGGCGGGCGTCTTGATCCGGTTTACCAGATCACCGTACCGGAGAACCTTGATGGCGTTTGAAGAGCGATATCAGCAACAGGTCCGGCTGCTCATGAGGCTCTTGCCCGTTGTTGCGCGCTAGGAGTGCTTTGCGCTCAAGGGCGGAACAGCAATCAACCTGTTTGTCCGTAATCTGCCGCGACTGTCCGTCGATATCGACCTAATGTACCTGCCGATGCATGCAAGGCCGGACGCGCTCGCTGGCATCGACGCCGCGATGAAGCGGATCGCCAAGAACATCCAGACAGAGATACGAGGCGCGCGCGTTACCCCGCATATCAAAGACGGGACTGTGTTGCGCCTGCTCGTCGCCGCCGACCGTACGCAGGTCAAGATCGAGGTGTCTCCGGTCCTGCGCGGTGTAGTCAACGAGCCAAGCATCCAGGCTGTTGTCGTAGAGGTCGAAGATGCCTTCGGCTTTGCCGAAACGAATGTGGTTTCCTTCGAAGACCTTTACGCGGGGAAGCTTGTGGCTGCTCTGGATCGGCAACACCCGCGCGATCTGTTCGACGTGCGCGACCTGTTTGCCAATGAAGGGCTGACCGACGAGCTGCGGAGGACGTTTCTGGTCTACCTTCTGAGCCATAACCGACCAATGGGAGAGGTGCTCTCGGGGCGTGTCAAAGACCTCGCCGACGAGTACCGAGACGGCTTCGAGGGTATGACCGAGACCGCCGTGCCGATAGAAGAATTGGTCGAAACACAGAAGCGCCTGATCGATGAATTGATCGGGAAAATGCCCGCCAAACATCGCACATTCCTGCTCGGTTTTGAGCGCGGTGAACCCGACTGGGCGCTTCTCGGCATCCCCCATGCGAGCGACCTACCAGCCGTCCGGTGGCGGCAGCAGAACCTCGACGGTTTGGCCCCCGAGAAACGGGCCGACCTCGTGTCCCTCTTGGAGCAATCACTCGACACCAAGCATTGACGCGCTAGACGCCGGAACGCGACGCAACCCGCCAGCGGCGGGCCGCGCGGCGTGTCAGCGCTTGCAGCATCGCCGTGCCTCCGGCCTGGCTTGGCAGCCCATGGCGCGTTCGAGGTTTTCGAGGCTCGCAAGGATATTACGGCGATCCGGAGTGTCGGGTTCGGTTTCGATCAGCAGAAGCGAAAAGAGCTGGTGTAGTTCGCCAAGTTCTTGAGCCGTCAGGCCGTGCAATTCGTGCATGGTGAGAAGTTTGATCATGTGATCCTCCTGTTCCGTCTGCGACCCGACCAATTCGGGCCTTCACGGTATCAGGACGCGCAGGAAGCGGCTGTCATCGGACACCTTCGGGCGCAACACAGTGGAGCAGGCACACCGCCTTGACCGCATGCGAAGTCCTTCCTGCCATTCATGATTTTCGGAAGAACCGTTGGACGGGCGCGGTAGAAATGAGAGGTCGCGGTCTCGAAGCTGATCGCCAGTCCCATGATGTGCGCGGGATGAATCAAACCCTTGGCATGTGGCCTTGCCTCGTTCTGAAACGCCTGAATTCCTGACCGCACGCGGTCAGCCGTCAATATCCTGCCCGCACCACTCCGGCGGTGCCGGACCGTGTTGGATATGACGTCAGACCCTCTCCGTCCGGTCTTGCGGAATGGCGTAACGAGCCAAACCACAAACCAAAGGAGATCATCATGGCACGCACAAACACGAAACCCGCCAACCAGCAGCGCAAAGCGCCCGCGTTTCTTGCCTGGCACGTCGCAGACAACGGCGAAAAATCTTTCTGGAACAAAGTCGGCGCAGCCTGGCCGCACAAAGACGGCAAAGGCTACACGCTCCAGCTTGAAACCGTTCCGGTGAATGGCCGCATCGTCATCCGCGAACCTCTCGAAAAGCCTCGTGAGGCCGAAGCGTCAGCCGCAAAGAAAGGAGCGTAGCCATGATCAAACCGCTTGAACCCTTCCAAGGCTACCGCGCCGGACATCCGTGGTACTATCGCTTGGGCGGACCGATACCGACGCCCAGGCAAATCAGGGCAGATGTCGAAAGCAGGGACTATCGCGGCTACCTTGCCGATCACATCGACACCGCCGCCGCAAAGCCCGAGCCGCAGCGTTCGGAAGCGCTGCGCGCGCTGCGCAGCAGGGTGCTGGACGAAATGCGTGCCGATCTGACGCGATATCGCGAATGCGCTCAGGAGTTACGGCGCTTCAGAAACGCCTGTACGGAGGATGATCGTCCGATCACATGCGATGTCTACACCGCCATCAGCCTCAAGACCGCGCATCTGATCAACGCTTTCGCCAATCTCAGAACAATCGAAGAAGCCTTGAGCAAACAAGGCGATCTGTTCGGGTTTTGAGTTCAAAGCCGCCCTATACGGGCGGCTTGGCTATTTCCGGTTTTTTGCTTCGGCCTGTAGTTCCAGCATCGCGACATGTGTGCGGGTCATGATCTCTTCTTCCATCCACGCACGCATGATCCGCTTGGCATTGCGGGTAGGGACAGGATCATCCGCACCAACGCCGCTGACATATCCCCAGAAGTCCAGCGCCTCGTCTCTCGGGCGTGTTTCCATGAGCGCGATAAATTGCGCCATGTGGACAAGAGACCTGGGCAGCGTCAGTACGACGCGCTGCATGCCATCGTCGGACTGCCTCGTTTTCTCGATCTCGCCAGCCTGCGTCCGTACACGCAACAGTTCATCGCGCAAGCTGCGCTGTGTCCGGCCTTTTCCTTCGTTCTCCGTCATGCTCGATTCCTTTCATCTATCTTTCAAAGCCGCGATCACGCCCTTTATCACGGCGACGTTGGCGCTTCCGCGCGTTCCGGTCCGGATCGCGCCGTTCAGAGCTGTGTTCCGGCGCGCTCATGTCCTGATATCGGGCGATATCCTCGCGGAGCATGAGCAGTTCGCCCTTTTGCCGCTCCTGCTGTTCCCGCATGCGCAGTTGCAGCGCACGGCGCTCATCAAGCTGATCCGCGATCAGGTCGTCCCGCTCCGCGCGATCCCGCAGCAGGGCTTGCCAGGCTTCGCGCTCGTTTCGATCCCTGATTTTCGCGTATTTTCCTGTGATCCGGTGCCAGATGCCCGAGACGCCGCGCGGCAGTCGCGCCGCCCGCGCGTTGGTCTCTGCGATCCAGCGCTTCTCGTGACCTTCCTTGAGCGCTTGCCGCTCGTGCCGATGCCGTCCGGCCAGCTCGCTCCGCTCGAATTCGAGCGCCTTGCGCCCCCGTCCAGCTTCCAGTTCCGTTTGCTTGATAAAACGCTTGATCCGTTCGGACATGCGCGCGGCGATCCCAAACCGCGCCTCTTCAGCCGAAGGGAAGGCTTCCGGCTCGCCGAGACGAGCCACAACATCCTTGCTCTTCACGCCCGCCTGCCGCGCCACCGCGTAGACCTCACCGCGATAATCGACGGCGACAAAGCCGCGCCGATCACCGCGCGCGAGCATGAAGCCGCGTTCCTTGAGCGCTTGCGCGAAAGCCATTCCGGAGTCCGAACGGTTCCAGCATTCCTGAAACATCGCCTTGAGCTGCTTTGGATCGAGGCCGACACGCCGCGCCTGCCGCCATTCTTCGAGGCTGTAGCTCAGCGGGTCGCGCTCCCGCCAATCGCGGAGGCCTCTCGGCATTTCCCAGCCGTGCTGGCGAAAGAGCTCCCGCGATACGTCCCGCAGGCGCGTCTTGTAGTGCGAAAGGTTGATCGCCCGCATGCGCTCCGCATCAATGCGCGACCAGACAACATGGGCATGCCGCCGCCCGTCTTTTTCATGAAAGACGATGGCGCGGGGCTGGCCTTCGAGGCCGAGCTTGCGCTCGATCTCATCGGCAGCATCCTCGAAATCCGATACTGTGAAGGCTTCGCCGCCAGGCGGGTTGAGACTGGCCGAAAACAGGTAGTTCTCGCAGCGGGTGCCTTTGGCGATGGCATCGGCTTCACGGAAGGCGTCGAGCAGGTCATCACCGACAAAGCCCCGAACCTCGTGCAGCTCGACATGATCATTGTCCCGCATCGAGAGCAGGTATCGGGCAAGCTGCGCCCCGCCGCCGCGCTCTTTGGCCTTGAGGATCATGGCTTGAAATCCATGCCAGCCTTCGAGCCGGAGCCTGTCTCATAGAGGCCAAGAGCAATCATCAGATCGCGCCGCATTGCCTGCACATCCTTGCAAGCCTGCCGCAGTTCATCTTCGGTTTCCGGCGTGACGGGCAGCGATCCCGTATTCACGGCCTTGGCGAGCTGGTTGAGGTTGCTGGACAGGCGGGATTGGCCAAGCGCGGCCAGAACGCGGCCCAACGCCTCGAAGTCCTTGACCGGAGCCTTGCCCCGCGTTTTGCGCGGCGCAACATCATCGCCGAACAGACGATCTCGGATGTAAGCGCCGAGCGCCATGCCAGATGCGTCCTGCTCAAGCTTTGCCCGTTCATCGAAGCTCAGCCGGAGCGAGAAAGGGGTAGGTTTGTATGACTTTTGCGTCGCACTAGTCCGCTTCTCCGGCTCTTTCGGGCCGTCAAGCGACCAGTCTGCCAAGTCATTAAAATTATAGCTGATTTTGGTCATCGTCACGCTCCAGACCATCAAGGTCTAAATGCGCGAGATGACGCTCCCATTCTTCCAGGGTCTCGAAGAGAGAGTTCAAACTTTCTCTCTCAAGCAGCACCATTTTCGACGGGCCTGTCGCCTTCGGCGACTTCCGGCCGGGTTGGCTCGAATCTGATATTTTCACCTGAAACATCCTGCATCGGCAATTCTCGGCCAGAATGTAGAGCCTGCGCGTGGCAGGCCTCGCCGCCGCCGCTTTTCACGCTGTCCCAATAAAACGTGATTGGACCTGTGATCGACGCTCGGGGCTTAATCGCGGCATCGGGTATGGAAGTCATTTGCAAAGGATCATGAGATGGGACGAATTTCACGACTTGCGGCGCTGGCCAGCCTGTTGCCGGGCGTCGCGCTGGCGGCCGAGGGCGAACGGATCGAGGTCAGGGGCGAGATCATCGACACCTGGTGCTATTACTCCGGTGTCATGGGCGGGCCCGACGCGGTGGTGGGCACGGCGCATCACACCTGTGCGCTATGGTGTTCGGCGGGCGGCATTCCGGTGGGCCTGTTGGGCGAGGATGGCGAGGTCTACATGGTGCTGAAGATCGAAGGTGACGACCAGTCGGCCAGCGGGGACACGCAGCTGCGGCTGGCCAGCCACGAGGTGACGGCAGACGGGATGCTCTATCGGCGCGACGGGCTGAATTACCTGGTGGTCGAGGAGGTCGTGACGGATCACGGGATCACCAACCTGAGCCACGACATCTATGGCCCCGTGCCGGGCTTTGCCATCCCCGAACCTGCGGAATGAGGAGTGTGACCATGAAACGGATTGCTATGACGACGGCCGCACTCTGCCTTTGCTTGCCGGCGGCGGCGCAGGATTTCTCGGAAGGGTCCGAGGCCAAAAGCTGGAACCTGGCCGCCGAGAAACCGGCGCGGTTCGAGGCGACGGTGGTGGACATGCTGTGCGAGTTGACCGGCGACTGCGTCGAGGATTGCGGCGGGGGCAAGCGGCAGTTGGGGCTCTTGCGCGCGGCTGACGGCGTGCTGGTCTATCCCAACAAGAACAGCCAGCCCGCCTTCACCGGCGCCGCTTTGGAGCTGGCGCCGTACTGTGGTGCAGAGGTCGAAGTGGACGGGCTGATGATCGAGGATCCAGAGCTGGGGGCCACGAATATTTACCTCGTTCAGAAGATCCGCGAGGTGGGCGAGAGCGAGTGGGTCACCGCGAACAGCTGGACCAAGAAATGGGCCGAGGCGCATCCGGATGCCGAAGGCAAAGGTCCGTGGTTCCGGCGCGATCCGCGGGTGAACGGCATGATCGAGGAAAGTGGGTATCTGGGCCTCGGGCTGGAGGCGGACGCGGCCTTTATCGAGGAGTGGTTCTGATGCGGGGAAAGCTGGCTGCTGCGGCGTGCCTGCTGGCGGGTGCGGCGCTGGCCCATGACGGAGAGGATCATGGGCCGGGCGCGAAAGCTGTGCCTGACGACAAGCTGTCGGCCGCGCTGAAGGACGCACCGACCGCTCTGCCATGGGAGGTTGGCGGGCCGTTCGAATTGACCGATCACATGGGCCGAACGCGGACGCAGGCAGACCCGGATGGCCGGCATCAGTTGCTGTTCTTCGGCTATGCGAACTGCCCCGGCATATGCAGCGCGGCGTTGCCGCTGATGGCCGATGCGGTGGCGGCGCTTGAGGCGGAGGGCGTGGAGATGTCGGCGCTGTTGGTGACCATCGACCCCAAGCTGGATACGGTCGAGACGATGGGCCCGTCGCTGTCAGAGGTGTCGGATGAACTGCTGGGGCTGACCGGCACGCCCGAGGCGCTGAAAATGGCCTATGAGGCTTTCCAGGTGGAGTTCGAGCATCTCTTCGACGATCCCGAGCACGGGCCGATCTACAGTCACGGCAGTTTCATCTACGTGCTGGACCCTGCGGGCGAAGTGCTGACGCAGCTGCCGCCCGTGCTGCCGCCAGAGCAGGTGAGTGCGATTGTGCGGAAGTACGTGGAGGGCTAAGAGGTCCCGGATCAAGTCCGGGACGGCATCTTGGCCTTGCGTCCAAGACTCCGCTTGCACGCCTCAGCCACCATCAATAGATAGCCGGAGTGATTTTGACCGCCGCGGACGCCTCCGCGGCCTTTTTGCAATGGAAGGACGAACATGCAGGTCACAGAGACGCTCAATGAAGGGCTGAAACGCGGCTACACGATGAAACTGTCGGCCAAGGAACTGGACGACAAGGTCATGGACAAGCTGAAAGAAGCGCAACCCGATGTCGAGATGAAAGGGTTCCGCAAGGGCAAGGTGCCGCTGCCGCTGCTGAAAAAGCAGTTCGGCGAGCGTGTCATGGGCGAGGCCATGCAGGAAGCCGTCGACGGCGCCATGAGCCAGCATTTTGAAGACAAGGGCGAGCGCCCCGCCGCAGAGCCCGCCGTGAAGATGGTCAATGAAGACTGGAAGCCGGGCGACGATGTCGAGGTCGAGATGACCTACGAGGCGCTGCCGGACATCCCCGATGTGGACCTGTCCAAGGTGAAGGCCGAGAAGCTGGTCGTGAAGGCCGGCGATGCGGAAGTCGACGAGGCGCTGCAGAACCTGGCGTCCAGCGCGCAGGACTTCAAGGATCGCAAAAAGGGCACCAAGGCCAAGGATGGCGACCAGGTCACGATCGATTTCGTGGGCCGCGTCGATGGCGAGGCGTTCGAGGGTGGCAGCGCGGAAGACTACCCGCTGACCCTCGGTTCGAACAGCTTCATCCCCGGGTTCGAGGAACAGCTGGTCGGCGTGAAGGTGGACGAGGAGAAGGTGGTCAAGGTCAGCTTCCCCGACGAATACCAGGCGCCGCATCTGGCCGGCAAGGACGCCGAGTTCACCTGCACCGTCAAGGCGGTGAAGGAGCCGGTGGCGGCCGAAGTCGACGATGCGCTGGCAGAGAAGTTCGGGGCCGAGAGCCTCGACGCGCTGAAGGAGCAGATCGCCGAGCGTCTGGAAGCCGAGTACGCGGGTGCCGCCCGCGCGGTGATGAAGCGCGGCATCCTTGACCAACTGGACGGGCTGGTCAGTTTCGAACTGCCGCCGAGCATGGTGGAAGCCGAGGCGGGCCAGATCGCACACCAGCTGTGGCACGAGGAAAACCCCGACGTCGAGGGGCATGACCACCCCCAGATCGAGCCCACCGATGAGCACAAGACGCTGGCCGAACGTCGCGTACGCCTGGGCCTGCTGCTCGCTGACTTGGGCCAGAAGGCCGAGGTTGAGGTGACCGACCAGGAAATGACGCAGGCCGTCATGGAGCAGGCGCGGCAATATCCGGGGCAGGAGCGTGAATTCTTCGAGTTCGTGCAGAAAAACCCCCAGATGCGCCAGCAACTGCGCGCGCCGATCTTCGAGGACAAGGTCATCGACCACATCGCCAGCGAGGCCGAGATCACCGAGAAAGAGGTGTCGAAGGACGAGTTGGAGAAAGAGGTCGAGAAGCTGGAAGACTGAGGTCAGCCGGTTTAAGGAACAGGGAAGGGGCCGTCCGGTGGGGCGGCCCTTTTCTTGTCTGTGATGCTGGCGAGTGGAGCGACGGGTCGGAGCGCCATGTTCGCCCTGAGCCTTTGTGACACAATGGCGTCGAGCCCCGAGCCGGCTAACAGCCGCGAAGCGGCCCGGCCATCGTCAGCCCCCCTTGGGCTGGCGATTTGGCTGAGGCTAGGCGCGACGATATTCCGAGGACGTGTTTGGCAGGCATAAAGTGCTTCGTCATTTCCGTCGGATCGCCACCCCAGGGGCTGACGCTCGCCTCCGTCGTGCACAGCAGCAAAGTCCCGCGTAGCAGACCCGTCCCGGGCCTGACCCGGGACCTCTTGCGGCAGGAGATCCCGGATCAGGTCCGGGATGACGTCCGACAATTGTCGCCTCTGCCACGACGCTCGAATGTCGAACGAAATAGACCGCCCACACGCGATGGGCGGCCTTGGGTCGCGGCAATGTGCCTGCGATTACTTTTCTTCGCTCTCGTCGTCCGAGCCGGCGTCGTCCGATGCGGTCTCTTCTTCGACGGCTTCGGCGATGTGTTCGTCCTCGGAGGCGGCGGCGCCGATGTCGTCGAACAGTTCGGCGATCTCGAAATCGGCGGCTTCCTCTTCCTCGGCGGCCACGTCCTGGATGGTGCGGCCCGACGCCTGAAGCTCGGCCTCTTCGGGCGAGCGGGCGACGTTGAGGACGATGTGCGCCTCGACCTCGGGATGCAGGTGCACCTCGACGTCATGCAGGCCCAGCGTCTTGATCGGCTGACGGATCAGGACCTGCTTGCGGTCGACCGAGTAGCCTTCCTCGGTGGCGACGGCGGCGGCGTCACGGGTCGAGACCGAGCCGTAGAGGTTGCCGCCATCAGAGGCCTGGCGAATCACGATGAAGTTCTGTCCGTCGAGACGGGCCGCCAGCGCTTCGGCTTCTTTCTTGGATTCGAGGTTGCGCGCTTCGAGCTGGGCTTTCTGATCCTCGAAAGAGGCGATGTTCTCTTTCGAAGCGGTCAGCGCCTTGCCTTGCAGCAGCAGGTAGTTGCGGGCGAAGCCGGGCTTCACCTCGACCACATCGCCCATCTGGCCCAGCTTGGCCACGCGTTCGAGAAGGATGACTTGCATGGGTCTTTCTCCTTATTTCACGGCGTAGGGCAGCAGGGCGAGGAAGCGGGCGCGCTTGATGGCGCGGGCCAGCTCACGCTGCTTCTTGGCCGAGACGGCGGTGATACGGGAAGGCACGATCTTGCCACGCTCGGAAATGTAGCGTTGCAGGAGTTTGGTGTCCTTGTAGTCGATCTTGGGTGCATCGTCGCCCGAGAAGGGGCAGACCTTGCGACGACGGAAAAACGGTTTCGCAGCCATGGTTTAGTGTCCTTTCTTCAAGCGATCAGGGGCGACGTTCGCGGCGGTCGCCACGCTCGTCACGTTTCTGCATCTGGACCGAGGGGCCTTCCGCGTGCTCGTCGACCCGGACGGTCAGAACGCGCATCACGTCCTCGTGCAGGCGCATCAGGCGTTCCATTTCCTGCACGGCTTCCGACGGCGCGTCGGTACGCAGGAAGGCATAGTGGCCCTTGCGGTTCTTGTTGATCTTGTAGGCCATCGTCTTGACGCCCCAGTACTCGGATTCGACGATCGTGCCGCCGTTATCCGTGATCACGGTGCTGAAATGTTCGACAAGGCCTTCGGCTTGCGTGTTGGACAAGTCCTGACGCGAGATAAAAACATGCTCGTAGAGCGGCATGTGAGTTCCACTTCTGTCTGGGCGCATTTCAAAGGCGGGCCTTGGATCCTTTCGCGGCCCGTCCACGAGAGACTGCGCGGTTCAATATACGTGCGAAAGGAAGTGGGCGTATACGACGCATCCCAGTGTTTGACAAGGGGTGTCGGGGGGCCGTGAAATTGCCCGGCCTCTGCCCCGGTGCAGCCCCCGGTCTGCCGCATTTTGGTCTCGATTGCTACGCACTTTGGTTGCAACCAAAATCGGGCGAGGACAAACCAATGGCACATGCATTCGACGGACGTTTCCAGAACACGAAGTTGACCGCCGACAGCGCGAAGGCTGACCACACTCAAAGCGCGCCGCGCCGGGCGCTCATCGCCTGCGCCGGGGCGGCGCTTTGCATGTCGGCGGGCGGGCTGTGGCTGGTGCCGTCCGAGGATGCGGCGATGCAGTTGATCAAGCTCTTCGCGTCGGTCGTCCTGTTGCTGGGCGGTCTGATCCTGTTCAACGGACTGAACCGCGACACGCCAGCGCCAGAAGTGCAGATCGACCCGGTAAAGCGTCAACTGCGGGTCTACGAATATGACGCAAAGGGCCGCTCGACCCTGAAAGCCTGCCACGACATCGACGCGTTGCAGGAGCTTTCAGTGCACAAACGGCAACTGCGTGCCAAGGATGCGTCGGGCGTGCTGGTGCTGGAAATGCCTCTGGGCTCGGACGAGGAGGCGAGTGCCATCCGCAGCGCGATGCCCCGGGCCAGCTAAGCGGTATCAGCCCTCGCAGGGCGGGCTGTTCATCGCTCAACACGATCTGTTCAATTCTTGCAACTTGCTCGATGCGAGAAATGCATCATCTTCCGTCGGGAGCGAGCAACGCACCACGGAAGGAGCATATTCATGAAGACCATCGCATTCGCCACCTCGATGGCCCTTGCCGGCTTGTCGACAGCTGCACTGGCCGCGCAGGAGCAATACAATCTCGACCCCAGCCACAGCCAGGTCGTGTTCACCTATGAGCATCTGGGCTTTTCGACGACCTACAACGTCTTCACCGGGTTCGAAGGCGAAATCATGTTCGACCAGGAAGAGCCGGCGAATTCCAGCGTATCGGTGTCGATCCCGGTCATGTCGATGTATACCGGATGGGAAAAGCGGCTTGAGCATTTCATGAGCGATGACATGTTCGGTGCGGAAGAGGGCGACATGATCACCTTCACCTCGACCGGCATTGAAGTCACCGGCGATACGACCGCCGAGATCACCGGCGACCTGACGATCAACGGTACGACCAAGTCGGTCGTGCTGGACGCCGAACTGAACAAGGCGGACACCCACCCGATGCAGGAAAAGCAATGGGTCGGCTTTGACGCCACAACCACGCTTATGCGTTCGGATTACGGGCTGGATTACGCCGCGCCGGCAGTGAGCGACGAGCTTCAGGTGATGATCTCGATCGAGGCCGAAAAGGCAGAATAAGCCTGAGCGACGTTCGTTAAATTCAAAGGCCCGCATTCTGAGATGCGGGCCTTGTTTTTGCGTGGTGCTTTTGGCGGTCGGAGGTCCCGGGTCAAACCCGGGACGGCTGAGACGGCCAGTCCGGCCTTAGCGCTCTGCCGTCAGGTCGAAGCGGATATCGACCGAGGCGCCGACATTGCCTTCGCTTTGTCCACCCACGCCGAAATCGCGCCGGTCCACCGTCAGCCCGCCCGAAGCGGTGGCGGTGTCGCCGTCGAGGCTCAGGTCGAAGGGCATCTCGACGGGGACCGAGTTTTCCTTGATCGTCAGAGTGCCGGTGGCGACATGGCCTCCGTCGCGCGACACGAGGTCGGCGGAGAAGGTGGCCGTAGGGTGGGTCTCGGCGGCGAGGTAATCCGATCCCTTGGCGTCACTGGTTACCGATCCCAGCGTCAGCGAGGCGATGGTTACAGTCACGTCGACGGTGCCGTGCTTGCCTTCGCTGTCGGCGGTTTCGTCATAAATGATGTCGGCGGTCCAATCCTCGAACTGGCCGTCGACCGCGGACCCCATCTGGATCACGGTGAGGCCGAGCGTTCCGTCCGTGACGGTCCAGGCGTTCTCGGTCGGGGCGGTGGTTTCCGCGCCGGCAGTTTCCGCGGACGGTTCGGCGGTTTCGGCTTCTGCTGTCGGCGCGCCTTGGGTTTCGTGCGCGAAATAACCCATTGCGCCGCCAGTGCCAAGGGCCGCGGCCCAGACCACCAGCGCCGCAACGGCGGGAAGGATATGCCCGGGCTGACGCTCTGTGGGGGCCGCTGTCGTGCGGCCCGGCAGCATCCGGCGCAGGGTGGCGTCGCGGTCGATGACGTGGTGCTTGAGCGCGCCGGCGATATGGGCCGCGAGGCTGAGCCACAGCACCCAGTTCAGAATGTAATGTAGCGAGGCGAAGGTGTGCGCGAGCCCATCATCCTTGGGAACGAAGGGCAGGGATTGACCGAAAGGCCACCAGATCGGGGCAAAGCCGGTGGTGGCGGCGTGATGGATCCAGCCGGTCAGGGGCACGGCCAGCAACGAGCCGTAGAGAAGCCAATGTACGGTTTCGGCGGCGCGCGCCTCAAGCGGCTTGTCGCCGTTCAGCAAGCCAGGCTTGGTCTGGCCTATGGCCCACAGGATACGCAGCAGCGCCACGAAGAACACGGTCACGCCGATGGTCTTGTGCAAGGAAAACAGGAAGGCCGCACGCGAGACGTCGGCCTCGGTCGTGGCGATGTCCGGGTTGCGGACCGCGTGGGCGAGATCATTGGCGAAGAGTCCGAGCGGAATGGCCGAGAGAATCAGCAGCGCGGTCAACCAGTGAAAGGTTTTGGTGACGGTGCCGTAACGGTCGTGTGAATTAGCGAGGGGCATTGTGCAGGCTCTGATGTGGCGGAAACTTGCGCTGCAATCTAGCCGAGCGCGTGGCCGGGGCAATGTCCGCCTGCGCACACGGCGCGTGCGGCAGGGGCGGTTTTTCGGCCCCCGACATTGCACCGCCCGGCGCGTCACGCTATCCGAGGGCATTGAATGGGAGGGGCAAGGTACCATGAGCAAGGCATTCGTATTTCCCGGGCAGGGCGCACAGACGGTCGGAATGGGCAAGGCATTGGCCGATGCCTATCCGTCAGCGAAGGCGGTCTTCGACGAGGTCGACGAGGCACTGGGCGAGAAGTTGAGCGACCTGATCTGGGAGGGCGATCAGGAAACGCTGACCCTGACGCAGAATGCGCAGCCCGCGCTGATGGCCACGTCAATTGCCACGATGCGGGCGCTGGAGGCCGAAGGTGTGAGCATAGAGACCGCGTCGCTGGTGGCCGGGCATTCGCTGGGCGAATACTCAGCACTGGCCGCGGCGGGGGCACTGAGCGTAAGCGACTGTGCGCGTCTATTGCGCACGAGGGGTCAGGCGATGCAGGCCGCCGTGCCGGTGGGCGAAGGCGCGATGGCCGCGATCCTGGGACTTGATTTTGCCACTGTGACCGAGGTGGCTCAGGCCGCCGCAGCGGATGGCAGCGTCGTTCAGGCCGCCAATGACAACGATCCGGCACAGGTGGTGGTCTCGGGCAACGCCGCCGCCGTGGAAAAAGCGGTGGAGCTGGCCAAGGAAAAGGGGGCAAAGCGCGCCATGCTGCTGCCGGTCAGTGCACCCTTTCATTCTGCCTTGATGGCGCCCGCGGCCGATGTGATGGCGTCCGCATTGTCGGAGGTCACGATCACGGCGCCGCGCGTGCCGGTGGTCGCCAACGTGACGGCCAGTGGGGTGCAGGATCCGGCGGAGATCCGCGCGTTGTTGGTCAAGCAGGTGACCGGATCGGTCCGCTGGCGCGAGTCGGTGGAATACATGGGCGCGCAGGGCGTGGACGACGTGTGGGAAATCGGCGCGGGCAAGGCGCTGATCGGCATGGTTCGCCGCATCAATCGCGAGATCTCCACCCGCGCTATCGGCACGCCCGAGGACGTGAAAGCGGCCGTCGAGTCGATGGACGGCTGAGCCGACACATAAAAATGGAATTTTCTTGTCAAATTTCTTTGCAAAGAAATTTGGCGCCAGACGAGAAGGATCAAGACATATGTTCGACCTGACGGGAAAGACCGCGCTGGTGACCGGCGCATCCGGGGGCATCGGCGGAGAGATTGCCAAGGCGTTGCATGGCGCGGGCGCGACCGTGGGGCTGTCGGGCACGCGGGTGGAGCCGCTGGAGGCGCTGGCGGGCGAGCTTGGCGAGCGGGCGCATGTGCTGCCTTGCAACCTCAGCGAACCGGACGCCGTCGACGCGCTGCCGAAACAGGCCGCCGAGGCGATGGGCGGGATTGATATTCTAGTCAATAACGCGGGAATTACGCGCGACCAGATCTTCATGCGCATGTCCGACGAGGAATGGCAGAGCGTGATAGACGTGAACCTGACCGCCACCATGCGCCTGTGCCGTGGCGTGATGCGCCCTATGATGAAGGCGCGCTGGGGGCGGATCATCAACATCAGCTCGATCGTGGGTGCCACCGGCAACCCCGGACAGGTGAACTATGCCGCCTCGAAGGCCGGGATGGTGGGCATGACCAAGTCGATCGCCTATGAGGTCGCCAGCCGTGGGATCACCGCCAATGCGGTTGCACCTGGCTTCATCGCCACGGCGATGACCGACAAGCTGACGGACGAACAGAAGGACAAGATCAACGCGCAGATTCCGACCGCCCGCATGGGCACACCAGAGGAAATCGCCGCAGCCGTGCTATACCTTGCAAGCCCCGAGGCGGGTTATGTCACGGGCGCGACACTTCACGTCAACGGCGGGATGGCGATGCTTTGAGGCATCGCGCCGCCTTGAGCAAACAAGGGCAGGGGAATCCATTTGCCAATCGTGTCGCATATGCTATAGGCGGCGCAGTTTACGCGGGGGTGATACTGTATTACCCCGTAAATGCCCGTTATACGGGTCATGCAAGCCGCCCGGTCAAGGGGCACATTTAGCCGCTTGTCCAGACGGGCGAGGGCACAGAAAACGGGCGAATGACCCGGCTGAAGATGAGGAACGAAACATGAGCGATATCGCAGACCGCGTAAAAAAGATCGTGGTGGAACACCTGGGCGTCGAAGAAGACAAAGTGACGGAAAACGCCTCTTTCATTGACGACCTGGGCGCGGACAGCCTGGACACGGTCGAACTGGTCATGGCGTTCGAAGAAGAATTCGGCATCGAGATCCCCGATGACGCCGCCGAGAACATCCAGACCTTCGGCGACGCGGTGAAGTTCATCAAGGACGCGTCGTAACCACGACGACGCACAAGAGATTTTTCGAAAGACCCTGCCGGCGCGGCGGGGTCTTTTCATTTGCGCGGTCGAAAACTTCGGGAACAGACTGTATGATGCCGATTTGAGACCATCGTGAACTAAGCAGGGGTCTAAACAGGGCAGACCCCGCAGACAAGGCGGAACCAGCCCGAATCAGAAGGTGACTGTCGCATGATCATCTACCCCACTCTCGAACTGCGTAACGGCAAATGCGTGTCCCTGACGCGCGGTCGGCTCGAAGAGCCGGTCATCTGGCATGTCGACCCGGTCGAGACCGCGAAATCCTTTGCCGCCGCCGGCGCATCGTGGATGCATTTGACCGACATCGACGCGCTGGCCGGTGACGGCGACAACAGCAGCCTGATCGAAGAGGTCATTCGCTCTGCCGGGATCCCGGTCCAGTTGGGCGGCGGTTTCCGGTCGCGGGACGGCGTGGCGAAATGCATCGACAAGGGCGCGGGCCGGATCGTGGTTGGCACCATGGCGGCCTACGACCCCGACACCCTGCGCGAACTGGCCAAATTCTATCCCGACCAGATCGTGCTGGCCGTCGATATTTTCCAGGGTTCGGTGATGACCGAGGGCTGGCGTACGAAAAGCGCGTTCTCGCCCGAAAGCTATATCGCCGCTTTCGATGATGCACCGCTGGCGGGCATCATCCTGACCGACATCGACGCCGATATCGAGGACAGCGACGGGACGCTGGGCGTCATCAGCGGGCTGGCCGGTCTGACCCGGCATCCGGTGATCGCACGCGGCACCGTGCGCAGCGTCGATGACGTCTCGCGTCTGAAATACGTGCCCAACATAGCGGGCACGATCATCGGCCGGGCGCTGTTGTC
Organism: Roseovarius sp. THAF9; assembly: GCF_009363715.1. Lineage (NCBI taxonomy): Bacteria > Pseudomonadati > Pseudomonadota > Alphaproteobacteria > Rhodobacterales > Roseobacteraceae > Roseovarius > Roseovarius sp. THAF9. The sequence continues at coordinate 2,187,768 of NZ_CP045404.1, read as the reverse complement.
CCGCGACGTGTCGCTGGAAGCGGCGCTGGAAGTGGCGCAAAGCGACCGCGAACCGATCGCCGAGTTCCAATAAGCTGAACGACAGGCTTGAAAAAAGGGGCGCGGAAGACCGCGCCCCTTTGCCGTTGGCCTTGCCCCCGACGGGCAAGGCGCGGTATGGAAGCCGACGAAGGTAGGACAAGAGGGCAACATCATGCGTCGAGTGGTTGTGACGGGTCTGGGTCTTGTGACCCCGCTGGCATCTGGCGTGGAGGAGAGCTGGAGCCGTATTCTGGCAGGCAAGTCAGGAGCGGGCATAATCACGCGGTTCGATCCCACGAGCGTGGCCACGAAATACGCCTGCGAGGTGCCGCTGGGCGACGGCAGCGAGGGCACGTTCAACTCCGAGGATTACATGGAGTCCAAGGAGCGCCGGAAAGTGGATGATTTCATCCTCTATGGCGTGGCGGCGGCCGAACAGGCCGTGCGGGACGCCGATTGGCTGCCCGAGGACGAGGAAAGCCGCCTGCGCACCGGCGTGATGATCGGGTCCGGAATCGGCGGTCTGCGCTCGATCGAGGAAACGACGCTGCTCATTCGTGATCGCGGTGTGCGACGGGTGTCTCCCTTCTTTATCCCTGGTGCGCTGATCAACCTGATCAGCGGTCAGGTCAGCATTCGCTACGGCTTCAAGGGGCCGAACCACGCGGTGGTGACGGCCTGTTCGACGGGGGCGCACGCCATCGGCGACGCCTCGCGCCTTATTCAGCATGGCGATGCGGATGTTATGATCGCAGGCGGTGCCGAAGCGGCGATCTGCGAGATTGGTATCGCGGGCTTCAACGCCTGCAAGGCGCTTTCCACGAAACGCGCCGACGACCCGCAAAGCGCAAGCCGCCCCTATGACGCCGACCGCGACGGGTTCGTGATGGGCGAGGGCGCGGGCATGGTCGTGCTGGAGGAGTACGAGCACGCCAAGGCGCGCGGCGCCAAGATTTATGCAGAGGTTCTGGGCTATGGGCTGTCGGGCGACGCCTATCACATCACCGCGCCCGCAGAGGATGGCGATGGCGGGTTTCGCGCCATGCAGGGCGCCCTGCGCAACGCTGGCATCGACGCGTCCGAGGTGGATTACATCAATGCCCACGGCACCAGCACAATGGCCGATACGATCGAACTGAAGGCGGTGGAAAAACTGCTGGGTGACGCGGCGTCGAAAGCGACGATGAGTTCGACCAAATCCTCGACCGGGCACCTTCTGGGCGCGGCGGGCGCGATCGAAGGTATCTTCTCGATCCTGGCCATTCGTGATCAGGTGGCGCCGCCGACGATCAATCTGGACAACCCGGCGGTGGAAACACCGATGAACCTGGCCGCCAACGCCAAGCACGAACGCGAGATCAAGGTGGCACTGTCCAACAGCTTCGGGTTCGGCGGCACCAATGCCTGTCTCTGTTTGGGGGCTGTACGCTGATGTGGCGGCACATCGCCTCGAATTTCCTGACGTTTCTGGTTGTCGTCGTCTTCCTGCTAGGCGGGGTGATCCTGTGGGGCCAGAATGAGTACCGTGCGACTGGCCCGCTGGAAGAGCCGATCTGCCTTCAGGTGCCGCGCGGCAGTTCGATGCGTGGCATCTCGACCGATCTGGCCGAGCAGGGCGCGATTACCAGCGAGCGGATCTTTCGCATCGGTGCGGACTATACTGACAAGACCCAACTGCTGAAGGCCGGCAGCTGGCTGATCCCCGAAGGCTCCAGCATGGGCGAGATCACCGATATCGTGACCCGTGGCGGGGCCAGCACCTGCGGCACCGAGGTGGTGTACCGCATCGGTGTCAACGCCAGCGAGGTCGAAGTGCGCGAACTGGACCCGGCCACCAATCGTTTTGTCGAGGTTGCGGCCTTCGATCCGCAGGCCGAGGAGGTCACGCCCCCCGCCGAATTCACCGAGGTGCGTGATCAGGCTGACACCCGCTACCGCGTGGCCGTCGCAGAAGGCGTGACCAGCTGGCAGGTGGTGAACGCGCTTGGTGCAGTCGACGCGCTGGATGGCGAGGTGGCGGCGGTGCCGCCCGAGGGCAGCCTTGCGCCGAACAGTTACGAGTTCAGCGTGGGCGACACCCGCGAAAGCATTCTGACCCGGATGCGCGAGGCGCAGGAATTGATCCTGACCGAGGCCTGGCAGAACCGGGCGTCGGATATCGCCGTGGAGACGCCGGAGGAGGCGCTGATCCTCGCCTCTATCATCGAGAAGGAAACCGGCGTGCCCACCGAGCGCGGACAGGTCGCCAGCGTCTTTACCAACCGCCTGCAAGAAGGGATGCGGCTGCAGACCGACCCCACCGTGATCTATGGCATCACGAATGGCGAGGGCGTGCTGGGTCGCGGCCTGCGCCAGAGCGAGCTGCGTGCCGAGACGCCCTACAATACCTACGTCATCGACGGTTTGCCGCCCACGCCCATCGCCAATCCCGGGCGCGCCAGTATCGAGGCCGCGGTAAACCCCGAGGATACCGATTACGTGTTCTTCGTGGCCCGCACGCTGGACCCGCGCGATGGCCACCTGTTTGCGGAAACGCTGGAAGAGCATAACCGCAACGTCGCGGCCTATCGCGCGCTGGAGGCCGAACGCGCGAACCAGTAGGCGCGGGCAAGGGGCACGCGGGGCACCGCACGGTGCCGCGATCCTTCATTAACGACACTATCCGAAAACTGCAGGCGACCCGTGGAATGCCCACCGGTCGCCTTTTTGTTTTTCGGGACAAACGGCCCTGTTGCAAGACAATTGGAGGTGCCGGCACGCATGCCATTGATCACGCAAGACCGGGCCCCTTCCCAGGTCACGATCTCCATCGATGCGCTCGAAGCGCAACTGGCGGAGATGCGGGCCGATCTGGAAGAGATTTATTCCCAGATCAGGCAAGGGCAATTCGAAGCGCTGAAAGACGCCACACGCGCCACGTCGGAGATCCGGCAATGGCTGAAGATCGCGATAGATGCGGAGACACAACTTGCAAGAAGAAGAGAAAAAGAGCTTGGCGTCACGGATGGATACGCCGTCGATCTTGACGAAGCCCGGGACAGTATCGGATGTCGACTGGCTCGTCTCCGCAGGGCCCGAGACGCAGAAAGAGTTTCTGGACAGCCTGAGTGACGGCGAGATCCTGTCGCTGCCATACCTGTTCGATTTCTGGGCGATGGACCATCAGCGTCCGCCCGAAGGCGACTGGCGCACGTGGGTCATCCTGGGTGGACGTGGCGCCGGCAAGACGCGCGCCGGGGCCGAATGGGTGCGCGGTCAGGTCGAAGGGGCCAGGCCGCTGGACGCGGGCCGGTGTCATCGCTTGGCTTTGGTGGGCGAGACCATCGACCAGGTGCGTGACGTCATGGTTTTTGGCGAAAGCGGTATCATGGCCTGCTCGCCGCCCGATCGTCGCCCCGTCTGGCAGGCGACGCGCAAGCGGCTTCAGTGGCCCAACGGCGCAATCGCGCAGGTTTTCTCGGCACATGACCCGGAGAGCCTGCGCGGGCCGCAATTCGACGGCGCTTGGGTGGACGAATACGGCTGCGCCGCCGTGGACAAGGGCACGAACCAGCCCAACAAGTTCCTCGACCCCAAGTCTTCGGAATCCACCCTGCCGCATTTCTCGGATGGGCGCCGTGATGAACTGATCCAGCAACAATACCTTCGGGCTTTCCTTGGCTACTGGAACGATCCCGCCAACAACCCGCAATCGGACATTTACGATGGCGCGATGCTGGACATGGATCACGCCTATGCATGGGCCTGGGACATGCGGCCCTATCCCTACTTCCCCAACAACCGTGCGCTTTGGAGCGATGGAGAAAACTACACCCGCGGTCATTGGCTGAACGGTCGCATCTCGGCGCGCACGCTGGCCTCGGTTATCGAGGAAATCTGCCGTCGCGCCGGCCTCGACGCCTGTGACACGTCCCAGGCCCAAGGCCTGGTGCGCGGCTATACGGTCGACCAGGTCTCCGAGGCCCGCAGCGCGCTGCAACCGCTGATGCTGCGCTACGGCTTCGACGCGGTAGAACGCGATGGGCGCCTTCAGTTCATCATGCGCGACGGCGGCTTCGACCGGGTGCTGGACCTCGACACGCTGGTCCGTGACCCCGAGATGGACGGCGTCCTCGAGGAAACCCGCGGCAGCACCGTGGAGCTGGCGGGCCGAATCCGCCTGCGCTTTGTCGAAGCTGACGGCGATTTCGAAGTCATCGCCGAAGAGGCGATCCTGCCCGACGACGCCACCCATGCCGTTTCGACATCGGAATTCCCGCTGGCCATGACCCGCGCCGAGGGCCGCCAGACCGTCGAACGCTGGTTGTCCGAGGCGCGGGTCGCCACCGACACCCTGCGCCTGACCCTGCCGCCCTCGCAACTCGAAACCGGAGCGGGCGACGTCATCGCCGTACCCGAAGGTCAGGGCAGGGGCTTGTTCCGCATCGACCGGGCCGACCAGATGGCCGGCGCGCAAAAGCTCGAAGCCGTGCGGATCGAACCCGAAAGCTATCGCGCCGCCGAATTCGAGGACGAGGCCGTCACCATGCGCCCCTTCGTGCCGCCATCGCCGGTGGCCCCCTTCTTCCTCGATCTGCCGCTTTTGACCGGCGACGAGGTGCCCCACGCGCCGCATTTCGCCGTCACCGCCAGGCCTTGGCCCGGCTCGGTCGCGCTCTATGCTTCGGACGAGGATTCGAACTATGCCCTCAACACCCTTGTGACGGCCCGGACTCCCGTGGGTGTGCTGGAAACGCCGCTCTTGCCAGCCTGTGCGGGCCGTATCGACCGCGGATCCGCCCTCCAGGTGCGGATGTTGGGCGGCACGCTGGAAAGCATCAGCGATCTGGCGCTTCTGAACGGTGGCAACCTGTGCGCTATCGGCGACGGCACGCCTGATGGATGGGAGCTGATTCAGTTCCGCGATGCCGCCCTCGTCGACACCGACTCGTACCTGCTCAGCCACCGCTTGCGAGGACAAGTCGGCACCGAACGCACAGAGCCCTGGCCAGAAGGCAGCTATCTCGTGCGCCTAAACGGCACGGCCAAGCAGATCGATCTGGCCGAGGCCAAGCGCGGTCTGGCGCGCTACTACCGGATCGGCCCCGCCGGGCGCCCGGTGGACGACCCCAGCTTCAGCGCGGCGCGGCTGGCCTTCGACGGGCTGGGGCTAAGGCCGCTTTCGCCTGTGCACCTGCGGCTCGCGGCGGTGGCGGGGGGCGATCTGTCACTCAGCTGGATCCGGCGCACGCGCATCGACGGCGACCGCTGGGATACCGCCGATGTACCGCTGGGCGAGGACCGCGAGGAATACTTGGTGCGCGTGGTGCAGCAGGATGCGGTGATCCGACAGCTCAGCACCACCGCGCCGGTCTGGACCTACAGCGCGACGGATCAGGCGGCCGACGCGCTGTCGGGTTTTTACGAGATCCAGGTCGCGCAGGTCTCCACGCGCTTCGGGCCAGGCCGTTTTGCGCGGATTGCGGTGCCCGCCTGAAATTGACGCCTCAGCCGCGCGCGCACTCCACGCAGCGCGTCGCGGCCGGGTCCAGCTTCAGGCGGCCAAGGGCGATCTCCTCGCCACAATCCTCGCAATAGCCGAACTCGCCGTCGTCCATCCGGGCGAGGGCTGCGGTCAGCCGCGCCCGCTCTCCGGCGCGGCGCGCATCCGTGGCCTTGGCCATCGCTTGGTTCTGCAACGCGTCCATCCGGCTCAGACGCCCGACCGATTGCTGGTCCAGTTCCACCGTGGCCTTGCCCGCCGCGCCACGGGCGTCTTCGTCGTCCAACTCGCCCAAGCGCGTCTCGATCAGTGCGCGGAAATCCTCAACCTCTGCTTCATTCATTTTCGTGAACCCACCCATGACGCCTTTGCATTTTACGGATCGAGCTTATCTGGTATAAGCAATACTCGCACCGAGGAGCATGCACATGGCGAACACACATGCAAAGCTGGCCGAGCTTGACCCGGTCTGGGCCCGCATCAGTACCGAGGCGGAGACCGCGATCAAGGACGAGCCGCTCTTGGGCGGGTTGATCCATTCGTCGATCCTGCATCACAAGACCATCGAATCCGCGTTGGCCTACCGCACGTCGATGAAACTGGGCTCACACGAGATGCCAGAGCAGCTTTTGCGCGAGATTTGCGACATGGCCTATACCGACGATGCCGAGCTGGGCCAGGCGGCCCGCGCCGATATCGTCGCGGTGTACGACCGTGACCCTGCGTGCGACCGCTTCATCCTGCCGATGCTCTATTTCAAAGGCTTCCAGGCAATCCAGGCCTACCGCGTGGCGAATTGGCTGTGGCGCACCGACCGCCGCGACATGGCGCGTTTCTTCCAGATGCGCTGCTCTGAAGTGTTCGGCGTCGACATCCACCCCGCCGCCCGCATCGGCAAGGGCATCATGATCGACCACGCCCACTCCATCGTGATCGGCGAGACCGCCGTGGTGGGCGACAACGTCTCGATGCTGCATTCCGTCACCTTGGGCGGCACCGGCAAGGAAGAGGAAGACCGCCATCCCAAGATCGGCGACGGCGTCCTGATCGGGGCCGGGGCCAAGGTGCTGGGAAACATCAAGGTCGGTCATTGCAGCCGCATCGCCGCCGGTTCGGTGGTGCTGCAGGAAGTGCCACCCTGCAAGACCGTCGCGGGCGTTCCGGCCAAGATCGTCGGAGAGGCAGGCTGCGATCAGCCCTCCGTCGCGATGGATCAGCTTCTGGGCGTGCGCTAAGGCGCCGTCACCTCAAGATTTTGGAGAATTCAGACAGCGGCGCCCGATGCGCCGCAGTTTTGGTCAGGCCATGCCTGTGGGCTCCGCGTGACGCCGGCGCATCCGCAACCCCATCGCTGTCAGCGAGATGACCACGTAGAACCCCTGTATCAGGGCCGAACTCAGGTTGAAATCCACCGCCAGTGACGCGATCACACATAGCGCCGCCACCAGATTCAGCACGAAGTACCGCATCCGGACACTGCTGATATGCCCAGTACTCAGTAACAGAAAACTCAGCACGTAAAGCCCGAACCCAACCAGCCCCAGGCACCGGCAAACCAGCTCGAAATCATAGATTTCCGCATTGTGAAGGAACATATGCCCCGCCTTCCGTGTAATCTCTGCAGATGTGTCGCTGCGCGTTGGGCAAGGTTCAAAAAACACAGCAACAGGCCCATCCATGATGCAAAAGTGACGCACAGGCAGGGCGTCCATGCCATCAAACATGTCGCGTCGAGTCGACATTCACACGGGCCGTCAGTAGATACGCTGCCTAAGAAACCGAAACTTGACATGTCTGCACCGGGAGATGTCGCCGAAATGCTGTCAAAAACCTTCAGTTTCCTGCCACTGGCCTGCGCGTTTCTTCTGGGCGCCTGCACCGAAATGCCCGAAGACGCGGGCAGCGCTTCCTTTGCCTCTTCGCGGAACGCAACCTCCAACATCAGCCTGCCGCCCGGTGCCCTGGCCGAGGCCATTTCCATGCCCGACGCCGTCTGGCAACGCTCGGCGCAACTGGCCCGCTATGGCCACAGCTTTGACAAGGCGTTCTACCAGGCCGCGGCACAACGCGAGGCGGCCAATATAGCCGCGCTGAAACAGGCTTTCCTCGACCTCGGCCCCGGCGTCGACCCCGAGGAAGCCGGACGCGCTGCCTACGTCGCCTATACCTATGTCGCGCAACTGGTCGTCGAATACGAGATCGACAGCGGCCCGCTGGCCCACAACACCGCCGTCAATTTCGGCAACAAGCCGCGCGGCCTGTGCTGGCACTGGGCCCATGACATGGACGCCCGCCTGCAACGCGAGAATTTCAAGACGTTGCAAATCCACCGCGCCATCGCCAATTACGACAGCATCCGGCTGGAACATAGCACCACCATCCTGGGTCGCCGGGGCGACTCGATGGAAGACAGCCTCGTCTTGGACCCCTGGCGCGACGCCGGCGACCTTTACTGGAGCCTCGTGCGCGAGGACGGTCGCTACGACTGGACCGAACGCAGCGAGGTTTTTGCGTGGAAAAAGGCGCAAAAGGCCAAGCAGACCGGCACGCCATCGTTCTGATCTGACCGCGCGCCGGAACAGGCGGAAAACCCAACGCGTTGACCACGCGAATGGGGACCGACACGATGAATTTTTTTCAGAGCTGGGCCGACGCAGCGTTGACCACGCTCGGATATTTCTGGGTGGCCTTCTGGGCGTTCGGACTGGGGTATCTCGTCAGTGCGGTCATCCAGCTTTTTGTCAGCCGCGACCGGATGCGGCATGCGATGGGGGATGAGAATCTCAGATCCATGTCGCTGGCCGGGTTCTTCGGTTTCATCTCGTCTTCCTGCAGTTTCGCGGCCCTCGCCACCACGCGGGCGCTCTTCGCCAAGGGCGCGGGCTTCGTTCCGTCCATGGCGTTCCTGCTGGCCTCCACCAACCTGGTGATCGAGCTTGGCATCGTCATCTCGGTCTTTCTCAGCTGGCAGTTCGTGGTGGCCGAGTACGTGGGCGGCCTGATCCTGATCGCGGTCATGTGGGGCCTCGTGGCCCTCTGGCGGCCGCAAAAGCTGATCGAGAACGTCCGTCAATCACTCGAAGCGGGCGAAGAGGACGACCCCGAGGACCCGTCCGACCTCACCCAATCCCCTGCGCTTTGGTCCAAGATGGCCAAGGCTTACCTGATGGAATGGCAGATGGTGTGGAAGGATGTCACCGTCGGTTTCACCATCGCCGGCATCATCGCCGCCTTTGTGCCGGCCGAGTTCTTCACCTAGCTTTTCCCCAGCACCGGCGACGAGGGCACGCGCAGTTTCTTCGAGGTGCTTTCGCATACCGTCATCGGCCCCGTCGCGGCCTTCTTCACCTTCATCGGCTCTATGGGCAACATCCCCCTCGCGGGGCTGCTTTTCGCCAACGGGGTCAGCGTGGCGGGCATCATGGCCTTCATCTTCTCCGACCTCGTGGTGTTTCCGGTCATCCGCGTGAACGCGCAGTTCTATGGCTGGAAGATGGCGCTCTACATCGCCGGCCTGTTCCTCGGCGCGCTGATCCTGACGTCGCTGGCCATTCACTACGGCTTTGCCCTGCTGGGTCTTGAGCCTCAAAGTGCCGCCAAGAGCATGATGGAGCCGTCCGAGCGGTTCAAGATCGACTACACTTTCTGGCTCAACCTCGGGTTCCTCGCCCTGACGGCAGTGTTCGGCTGGCTCGCCTGGCGCGGTTCGGGCGACCATGACGGGCATGATCACGATCATGGCGGCTGGCTCGATCGGGTGCTCTTCTGGCTGGCGCTTCTGGCCTATGGCTGGCTGGCCGTGGGGCTGGGAATCTACGCGCTGGCGTGAAGGGCGTAAGACGCGCGACGTCACGCATGCCCGTTCCCGTAGGTGGGTGACAACCCACCTCTAGCAACGAAAAAGGCCGGGGAGATCCCCGGCCCTAACAGTCGCAACGCCAAAACCCTCAGGCCAGCATCACCATCGGGTTCTCCAGGTTCTCCCGGATCTTGTCCAACAGTTCCGCCCCAAGCGCGCCGTCGATCACCCGGTGATCCACGCTTAGCGTCACCGACATCACCGTGGCCACGGTCAACTCGCCATCGTCACCCACGACAGGCTTTTTCACACCCGCGCCCACGGCAAGAATCGCGCCATGCGGCGGGTTGATCACCGCGTCGAAATTGTCGATCCCGAACATGCCAAGGTTTGAAATCGCGAATGTCCCGCCCTGATACTCTTCGGGCGAGAGCTTGCGCTCCCGTGCGCGGGTGGCAAGGTCCTTCATCTCTGCCGACAGGGCCGACAGCGACTTCATCTCGGCATCCTTCAGAACCGGCGTGAACAGCCCGCCTTCAATCGCCACGGCCACCGCCACGTCCGACGGCTTCAGCTTCAGAACCCGGTCCCCGGCCCAGACCGCGTTGCAATCGGGCACAGCCTGCAACGCCAGCGCGCAGGCCTTGATGATGAAATCGTTCACCGACAGCTTCACGCCGCGTCCTTCAAGCTGCTTGTTCAGCTGGCCGCGGAATTTCAGCAAAGCATCCAGTTCAATATCTCGCCGCAGATAGAAATGCGGAATGGTCTGCTTGGCCTCGGTCAGGCGCGCGGCGATGGTCTTGCGCATCCCGTCGAGCTTGACCTCCTCGAACTCGCGGTTCTGGTACATCGCCACGACGGCATCGGTGCTGGGGCCAGCCGGGGCAGGTGTCGCCTGTCCACCACTTGCCGCAGGTGCCGCCTTTTCCTCGGCAGGCTTCGCCGCACCGGCCTTTGCACTTTCAACGTCGGCCTTCACGATCCGCCCATGCGGGCCCGAGCCTTTCAGCTCGGTCAGGTCGATACCCTTCTGCTTGGCGATCCGCCGCGCCAGCGGCGAGGCGAAGATGCGCTCGCCATCCTTCACTGGCGCGGCCGGGGCAGGGGGCAAGTCGCCGCTCTCGGGCGTCTCCTGCTTGGCCGCGGCGTCCTTCTTGGGCGCTTCGTCCTTGGCCTCGGCCGTGTCGCCGCCACTACCGGAGGCCGGGGCGCTCACGTCACCGATATCATCCGCGCTCTCGCCTTCCTCCAGCAGCACGGCAATCGCGGTGTTCACCTTCACCCCTTCGGTGCCTTCCTCGATCAGGATCTTGCCGATCGTGCCTTCGTCGACCGCCTCGAACTCCATCGTGGCCTTGTCGGTCTCGATCTCGGCCAGCAGGTCGCCGGAATTCACCGTGTCGCCTTCCTTGACCAGCCATTTCGCCAGCGTGCCTTCCTCCATCGTCGGGGAAAGGGCGGGCATCAGTATTTCAGTAGGCATCAGAAGAACCCTCGCTTCTTGATAAATGATCCGTTGATCTCAACTGCGCAGTTCCCGCATTTTAGTTTTTTAGTCGTTGCAACCTGATCGCATCTTGGGCATCCGAAAGAGCTGAAACCATATCGAGCGAAAAATGCTTTAAGGCCTACATGTTCGCAATTGCTACATTTGCGTTTGTCTTCTTGATCCGTTGTCTTGGTCTTGCAAATCGGGCAGCTTGCTTTCCAATTTTTTGTATACAGCATTTGCAAAACTCGCCTACCGGTAGGTCACTTTGTTGACGGCCTCGATCACTTCCTTTGTCGAGGTCAGCGCCAGCTTTTCAAGGTTCGCGGCATAGGGCATGGGCACGTCCTTGCCCGTGCAGTTGATCACCGGCGCATCGAGGTAGTCGAACGCCCGCTCCATGATCACCGCACTTAGATGATTGCCCATGCTGGCCACGGGGAAGCCTTCCTCGACCGTGACGCAGCGGTTGGTCTTCATCACGCTTGCCAGCACAGTGTCATAATCCAGCGGCCGCAGGGTGCGCAGGTCGATCACCTCGGCGCTGACGCCCTCTTCAGCCAGCTTGTCCGCGGCCTCCAGCGCATAGGTCATGCCGATCCCGAAGCTGACGATCGTCACGTCGTCGCCGGGCCGGGCGATCCGAGCCTTGCCGAAGGGGATGGTGAAGTCATCCAGCACTGGCACCTCGAAGCTGCGCCCGTAAAGGATCTCGTTTTCGAGGAAGATCACAGGATTCGGGTCGCGAATGGCACTCTTGAGCAGACCCTTGGCATCGGCCGCCGAATAAGGCTGCACCACCTTCAGGCCCGGCACGTGAGAATACCACGCCGCGAAATCCTGGCTGTGCTGTGCGGCCACCCGTGCCGCCGCGCCGTTGGGGCCGCGGAACACGATGGAACAGCCCAGCTGCCCGCCGGACATGTAATTGGTCTTGGCGGCCGAATTGATGATCTGATCGATCGCCTGCATGGCGAAGTTCCAGGTCATGAACTCCACGATGGGCTTCAGCCCGCCCCAGGCCGCGCCCACGCCGATCCCTGCAAAGCCGTGCTCGGTGATGGGCGTGTCGATCACCCGCTTGGCGCCGAACTCGTCCAGCATGTTTTGCGTGATCTTGTAGGCGCCCTGGTACTCGGCCACCTCCTCGCCCATGATGAAGACGTTCTCGTCGTTGCGCATCTCTTCGATCATGGCGATGTTGATCGCCTCGCGCACGGTCATCTTGGTCATCTCGGTGCCCTCGGGCCAGTCGGGGCTGGCATCGGGCTGGGGCACGGGGGCTGCGGGCGAGGCGGCAACCGGCTCGGCTTTGCCGCGGCTCTCGTCCTCGTCGCCACTATCACCGTCCTTCTCGGCAGAAGAGGCACCGCCGCCCGACGAGGTCTCGCCAATATCGTCCGCGCTTTCGCCCTCCTCCAGCAGCACTGCGATGGGCGTGTTCACCTTCACACCCTCGGTGCCTTCCTCGATCAGGATCTTGCCGATCGTACCTTCGTCGACGGCTTCGAACTCCATCGTGGCCTTGTCGGTCTCGATCTCGGCCATGATGTCGCCCGAGTTGACCGTGTCCCCCTCCTTGACCAGCCACTTGGCCAGCGTGCCTTCTTCCATCGTCGGCGACAGGGCGGGCATCAGAATTTCTGTAGGCATGTCTTTATGTCTCCTCGCAACCCGTCGCTCAGGCTTCCACGTAAATGTCTGTCCAAAGCTCGGACACATCCGGCTCGGCGCTTTCCTTGGCGAAATCGGCGGACTTGTTCACCACGTCCTTGATTTCCTTGTCTATCGCCTTGAGGTCCTCCTCGCTGGCGTGCTTGCCCTCCAGAAGCAGCTCGCGCACATGCTCGATACAGTCCTTCTCGTCGCGCATCTTCTGCACTTCTTCGCGGGTGCGGTACTTGGCCGGGTCCGACATCGAGTGACCGCGATAACGATAGGTCTTCACTTCCAGGATATACGGCCCGTCGCACTTGCGGCAGTGCGCCACGGCCTTGGCACCGGCCTCCTTCACGGCCAACACGTCCATCCCGTCCACGGCCTCGCCGGGGATGCCGAAAGCCTCGCCGCGGGTGTAAATGTCGGGGGTCGAGGTCGAGCGTTTCTGCGAGGTGCCCATGGCATACTGGTTGTTCTCGATGACGAAAACCACCGGCAGCTTCCACAGGGCGGCCATGTTGAACGTCTCGTAGACCTGGCCCTGGTTGGCCGCGCCGTCGCCGAAATAAGTAAAGGTCACGCGGTCATTGCCCTTGTACTGATCGGCCAAAGCCAACCCCGCGCCCAGCGGCACGTTCGCGCCCACGATCCCGTGTCCGCCGTAGAAATCCTTCTCGCGGCTGAACATGTGCATCGAGCCGCCCTTGCCCTTGGAATAGCCGCCCTCGCGGCCCGTCAGCTCGGCCATCACGCCGTCGGGGTCCATCCCGCAGGCCAGCATGTGGCCGTGGTCGCGATAGGTGGTAATGCGCTTGTCGCCTTCCTCGGCGGTGGCTTCCAGCCCCACGACAACCGCTTCCTGTCCGATGTAAAGGTGACAGAACCCGCCGATCAGGCCCATCCCGTATAGCTGGCCGGCCTTCTCCTCGAATCGACGCACCAGCAACATGTCGCGGTAGTACTTTTTCAATTCGTCGGCGGAAACGTTTGGTTTCTTTGTGGTTTTTCTGGCAGCCATGCGGGCGGGCTCCTGTGTTGAAAAAGGTAGTTTAGCATTAAACTATCTTATACAGGACTCGCCCGGATTTTTCGAGGGGGATTTTGACGCAGCGTCAGACCAAGCCGGCGGACCGGGTCATCGAAGCTGTTCGGGGGGGGGAACCGCTAGGCGCGGTCGTCCTCCTTGATATCCGGATCGTTGTAGTTGCTGGGATCGAACTCGGTGTGGTCGTACGCCGTTTCGTCTTCGCCGATGCCGGTCACATGGGTCGTGCCGCTCTCCTCGTCATAGACCAGTCCATAGGTCGCCCGGCCCTCTGACTTGTAGCGCGAATACTCGTGATATCCCGCATAGACGAAGGCCAGCGCGAAGGGCGACACGATCAGGGCTGCTACCAGTTGCGCACTCATGATTGCACTCCTCTCCTTGCCGTTCTTGCGCACGGGGACGGTCGGACCGTTCCGACATGCGCTCTTGTCCGTGACAAACCACCTAGCCTGGGCTTGCGGCACGTCCAACAGCCGGCCGGGGTCCGCGCACCGCACCGGCGACCCCTAAGGTGACATCATGTGCCCATCCTCCGCAAGCCTCGACGGCGCAGAGGCGCCCTGCGGTCCGGACGAACACATCGCCTTTCTTGCCAGGCTTGCCGAAACCGGGGAAACCCTCTGCGTCTCCACACAGGGCAGGGGGGCTCAGCGGATGACGATCTCGTCGGCGCGCAGCATCCCCAGAACGTCGCGCGCCTGCTGGTCCAACAGGTCGAGGTCCAGGTAGGTGTCCGACAGACGCCGCGTCAGGTTCTCCATCCGGTCCACCTGTCCGTCCAGCACTGCCAGTTGCTTGCGCAGTTCCGCTTCGCCCGATTCGATCTCGGCGCGGCGGAACAGGCCATAGTCGCCCTGCACCGCGGCAAAGGTGAAATACGCCCCCAGCCCAAAGGCTATGGCGAAATAGATCAACACACCGAATGCGGGGCGCCTGCGCGATTTCATGACTGCTCTTTCTGCCTATGCTGCCCGCCTCTTTTCGGGCGGTGCCCGCACACAATGACACAGGCGATTCGCTTTGTGAATCCCCTTTCACATCAATCCGCTTAAAGGCTACTACTCGTCCTCAAGGAGAGTCATTCATGCCACAACTGCCCCCCGATGCCGCGCTGCTCACCCATGACGTGACCAATCAGCCCGCGGCCCGTGGCGACGTGGATCTTTATGCCGCCGATCCGGCGCTGGCCGACCATGCCGGGGCGGCGGGGGCGGACATCGCGCATCTCGCGGCTTACGGTGAAACCATCGGCACCGCCGCCATGGCCGAGGCCGGCCGTGCGGCCAACCGCAACCCGCCCGAACTGCTGCTCTTCGACGCCGGCGGCCGCAGGCTCGACGAGCTGCGCTTTCACCCCGCTTATCACGACCTCATGCGCACAGGCATCAGCGCCGGCTATGCCGCCATCGCATGGGAAGGGGCGGCGGGCGGCCACGCCACCCATGCCGCGATGGTCTACCTCACTTCCCAGGTCGAGCCGGGCGTGTGCTGCCCCATGACCATGACCTACGCCGCAGTGCCCGCGCTACAGGCCGACACCGCGCTCTTCGACACCTGGGCGCCCAAGCTCCTGAGCCGCGCCTACGATCCCGCGCCAAAACCGCTGGCGCGCAAGCCCGGCGCGACGCTCGGCATGGCCATGACCGAGAAACAGGGCGGCTCGGACGTGCGCGCCAACACCACCCGCGCCGCGCCCGATGGCGACGCCTACGTGCTGCGCGGCCACAAGTGGTTCTGCTCCGCGCCCATGTCCGACGGCTTCCTGACTCTGGCGCAGGCGCCGGGCGGCCTCACCTGTTTTCTCGTGCCCCGCTGGCTGGAAGGGCAGCGCAATACGATCCACATCCAGCGGCTCAAGGACAAGCTGGGCAACCGCGCAAATGCTTCGGCCGAGATCGAATATGCCGACGCCACAGCCTACCGGCTGGGCGCGGAAGGCGAGGGCGTGAAGACCATCGTCGAGATGGTGCACCACACCCGCCTCGACACCGCCATGGCCCCCGCGGGCCTGATGCGCGCGGCCCTGAGCCACGCCGCCCACTGGGCCCGCCATCGCACCGCGTTCCAGAAGACGCTGATCGACCAGCCGCTGATGCAGTCGGTGCTGGCGGACCTCGCGCTCGACTGGGAAGGCACCCTGGCGCTGGGGATTTTCGTGGCGGCGCAGTTCGACCGCGACACCGACGAGGCCCGCGCCTTTTCCCGCGTCGCCGTCGCGCTGGCCAAGTACATGGGCAACAAGCTGTGTCCGAACGTGGTCTACGAGGCGATGGAGTCGATGGGCGGCATGGGCTATGTCGAGGACACTCCCCTGCCGCTCCTCTACCGCGAGGCGCCGCTCAACTCGATCTGGGAAGGGTCGGGTAACGTCATCTGCCTCGACATCCTGCGCACCCTGCGCAAGGTGCCTCTGTCGGGCGAGGTGCTCAGCCGTGAGTTGGGGGCGGTTGCCGGGCAATACTGGCGCTATGACGCGGCGCTCAACGCCCACATTACCCGTTTCCCCCGCCTGCCGGACGAGGCGCAGGCGCGGTGGTATGTCGAAAGCCTCGCCACGCTGCTGACCGCCTCGGTGCTCATCCGCCACGCGCCTGCGCCGGTGGCCGAAGCCTACGTGGCCACGCGGCTGGCCGGGGAACGGGGCCGCACCACCGGTGCCATCGGCGCTGTCGACACCGACACAATCCTGTCGCGGTTATAGTACGTCGCGCGGCACAGCATACCACCCGTCCCTGGCCTGATCCGGGACCTCCCGCCGTGAAATCTCAGGGCAACACTCGCTCAAAACGCCCCGCGCGGAATCAAGGCGCAGCACGCTGCGCCGCCGCGCGATCGCCAGACCGCCCCCCGGGCTGGCGATTGGCTGCCGATAGCACTTCGATCAGAAGTCTCGCGGATGTGGCTGCCATAAAGCGAGCTGAAAAGCCGTCAGATCGCCATCCCGCGGTCTGGCCATCGCGCGGCCTCTACCCCTTCAAATGGATCGCGAACTTCTTCCGTATCTCCGCATCCAGCATCGGGTTTAGCCGCGCCGCGGAAGGCCGCCCCAGGATCTCCTCCTTCCGCGCCACGGCCTTCTCCACAAGGTCCGGCTTGCCCAACTCCAGCCACTCCTTGGGCGACGACCTGTCCCCCAGTGTGGGGTAGCAATGATCCCGCTGCATCCGCGCCAGCGTCGCTTCGGTCCCAAGGTAGTGCCCCGGCCCACCGACACAGACCGCCTCCATCTGGTCCAGCGCCAGCGTCTCGTCATCCACCTCGATCCCGCGCACGCAGCGCAGTGCCTGACCAATCAGGTCGTCGCTCAGGATCAGGCTCTCGTGACAGAACCCCAGCAGGGACGCGTGCATCCCCGCCGCCTCGTAGACGATGTTCACGCCGGCCAGCCCGGCCATCACGTTCGAACACATCTGTTCCCACCCGGCCTGCATGTCGGGCAGCTTGGAATCCGAGGCACCGCCCGCCGCCCCGCCGGGCACACCGTAGAATTGGTGCATCTGCGCGCAGCCCGCACTCAGCAAAGCCTGCTCGCCCGAGCCGATCGACATCGCGCCGGTCCGCAAGTCCAGCCCGAATGGCCAGGTGCCGAAGATCGCCGGATGCCCCGGCTTCACCGCATTCACGTAAACCAGCCCGGCTAAGCATTCTGCCGTCGCCTGCACGATCGCCCCCGCGATGGTCGACGGCGCCGTGGCCCCCGCCATCCCGGCCGACAGCAGCAGCACCGGCATCCCGCCTTGAATGCACCGCTCCATCACCTCGCAGGACTCGGTGGCGAACCGCATCGGCGGGACCACGAAGCAATTGGAATTGCTGATGAAAGGCCGCGTGCGAAATTCCTCCTCGCCGCCCGCGATCATGTAGAGCATTTCCAGCGCCGGACCCACGTGATGCGGCTCGGTAAAGGACGTACCCACATGCTTCGTCGTGCCCGTGGTGCAGGCATAAACGGTGTTCAGCTCCATCTCCAGGTTGTCGGTGATATCCCGCGCCACCATCGGCCGCTGGCAGAAATGCACGTTGTCCAGCACATCGACGATCCGCGCGGCATCGTGCAAATCCTGCAACGTGCTTTCGCGGTATTTCCGCCCGTGCACATCCACCATGTTCACCGCCGCACCGGCGGTGCCGTAGTGCACCCGGGTCCCGCCAAGGTGCAGGTCGTTGACCCCGTCGCGGCTGTGCAGCGTGATCTTTCGGTTGGCCCGCGCGATGGTCTCCTCCACCAGTGCCCGCGGAAAGCGGAGGCGCCCGTCGTCGCCCAGCACGGCCCCCGCGCCGGTCAGATAGGCGATCCCGCTCGGCGGCGCGCCCGCCAGCCCGATGCGTTCCAGCGCATCGAGCGCCGCGTCGTGGATGCGCAGGATTTGCACGTCGGTCAGCACCTTCAGCGTGCCGCCCTCCATACCGGCGCGGACCGGGCGGATGGTGGCGTCGAGCGGGGCGGCCCGGCTGGCACGGCGCGCGGCGCGGCCTCCGGTACGGCGGGGGGAAAGATTGTTCATGTCGGGGTCCTTGGGTAAAGGGAAAGAGCAGGGGGAGCCGTGTCTCAGCCCCGGCCCGGCCGCCCCCGCGCGGCCCGCCCGCGGTCCGCCCCGATGGTGCGGACCACCCGCGTTATCTTGCAGCGCTGCGCCATGCGCGGCCCTCCATCGCCAGCCCGCATGCGCTTGACCGCATTGCCGGACCCAATGGTCAATCTAAGGCCGCGCGCCCGCGTCCGATCTGTCCTGAAAGCGACGCATGGTCCAAAAACGACATAATCTTACGCCGCAGGGCAGCGAACGTAAAAAGCCCGCGGGCGTGCCGCGGGCCTCCATGTCGCGTGTGGTCTCTTACAGCGCCGCCAGGATCGCGGCCGGCAGACCGACCATGCCTCCAAGGATAAGCGCCATCGACAGTCCCAGTCCCTTGAACATCTCTTTCCTCCTGATTGCCTAGTGTACCACAAGAATTTGTGATGCAGCGCAGGGGTTTCGACGCGACCGGCGGTCGCAGAGACGCGTTGAGCAGAGCGAAGCGCAGCAGCTCAAGAACCACCCGTCCCGGGCCTGACCCGGGACCTCACGCCATGCGCATCAAGCCGCCACGCCAGCCAGTTCCGCCGCCATATCCACCAGCCGCGCCAGCGCCTGTTCCAACCGGTCGTCCGGCACGGTCAATGCCACGCGCACATGACCCGCGGCGGCTTTCCCGAAACTTTCGCCCGGCATCACCGCCACCTTGTGCCGGTCCAGCAGCGCCGCGGCAAACGCCTCGCCCGACAGCCCCGTCGCCCGCACGTCCAGCATCACGAACATCGCGCCCTGCGCCGGGATCGGGCGCACAACGTCCTGGCCGTCCAGCAGCCCCAGCACCAGGTCACGCCGCCGACGGAAGGGGGCCGCCACCTCTGCCTCGAAATCCGCGCCTTTCCCAAGCGCGTAACAGGCCGCCTCCTGCACGAAGCCCGCCACGCCGTAGGTCGTGTGGGTCGACAGGTTGCCCATGTGCAGGATCGCCTCCTCCGGCCCCACGACCCAGCCGATCCGGCTGCCGGTCATCGCGTGGCTTTTCGACAGCGAGCCGATCACCATTGTGCGCTCCGCCATCCCGTCCAGCATCCGGGGGCTGACATGATCGCCCTCCCAAAGCTGCGTGTCATAAACCTCGTCCGAGATCAGCCACATATCGTGATCTCGGCAGACCTTTGCGATACCCTCCAGGGTCTCGCGGCCATAGACCGCGCCGGTGGGGTTGTTCGGCGTGTTGATCAACAGGCTCTTCGCGCCCTCCGCCTTGGCGGCGATATCAAGCGGGTCGGGCTGGAACATCCGCTCGGGCCGCGCGGCCACCGCCACGTCCCGCGCGCCCACGGCCCGGATCGTGCCGGGGTAGGTGGCATAGAACGGGTCGATATAAAGCGCCCGGTCGCCCTCGTCACAAGCGGCGTGGTGTGCGGCGAACAATCCCGCCTGACCGCCCGGAACCACCAGCACGTTGTCCGGCGTCGTCGGCACGCCCGTTCGCGCCGTCACCCGGTCCGCCACCGCCTCGCGCAGGTTCAGGTTGCCGTTGAACATGGAATAGCCCACATGCCCGGCCTGCGTTGCGGCGTGCATGGCGTCAAGAATGCTGTCATCGGTGCCGATATCGTGCTCGCCGATCGTCAGCATGGCGACATCCTCGCCCGCGTCGATCATGTCCTTGGCCTTGTAATAGACATCCCAGCCGTCCGAGCCGCCGCCCGTCAGCCCCATAATCCGCTTCGACAATTCCATGCCGGCTCCCCTGTTCAGTTGGGGCCACATGGCCGACAGGGCAGGGGGCTGTCAAGCAGACCGGCGCGTCAGATCACGCGCATGGGGCGACACGAGAAAGAGAAAACGTCTACGTGCCTATGGTCAGCCCGCGTTGTTTCCCGTGGGTGGCGCTGCATTTGTGTTGGTCACGACCGGGTCCGAATGCCCGATCCCGAGGGCCGTGCGCAGGTTGACATGGGCCAGCGCCAGGTCACGCAAATTCGCCGCAAGCGTCGCCCGCGCAGCCGAGAGCGAGCGTTCCCGGTCGATAACGTCCAGAACAGTGGCGTCTCCACCCTGAGTGAGAAGGTCCCGAGAAACGGACAATGCCTCCCGGTTCAGCGCAACCAGTTGACGCGAGGCGGCCACCGCTTGGCGGGCGGCCCGAAGCGCGGCAAGCTCGTTCTCCACCTCTTCCACGGCCTGCAGCACAGTGCGGAGCCATTGAAGATAGGCCTGCCGCGCCCGCGATTCTGCGGAATCGGCCGAGGCGGCCAGCCCCGGCTGGTCAAAGACGGGCAGGACCAGACCCACGGCCAGACTTTCGGTCGAGGACCCGCCACTCAACGGGGCCGTGATGGCACCCGACAGCGACAGGCTGGGATAGCGCGAGGCCTCGGCCACACCCAGATCGGATACGGCGGCGGCATATTGACGTTCGGCGATGCGGATATCCGGCCGCGCCCGCAGCAGGTCCGCAGGCACGCCGGGTTGCGTTGCTCCGATAGGGCGCGGTTGCGCGCCTGTATAGCTTAAATCAATGCCCAGGCTGCCGACCGGAACGCCTAGCAAGGTCGAGATCCTGTTGCGCTGCTGCACGATACGCGCGCCGACCTGCGGGATGTCGGCCTTAGTCTCCAGAACCAGCGCTCGTGCGCGCAGCGTATCCAACCGTGTTGCCTCGCCAACTTTCAACTTTGTGTTGAGATCGCGCAGAGTTCTGCGGCGAGAGGCCATGTCCTGATTCCGGTATGTCAGGCTTTCCTGCAGGAATCGTAGCTCGATATAAGCGGATCCCAGCTCCGCCAGAAGCAGGCGCCGGGCCTCTTCCACGCCGATCTCGGCCGCGTCGAGGCGCTGGCTTGCGGCGCGACCGGCCCATTCAGCTCTGCCGGCCAGATTGTATTCCGCCGACAGTCCGGCAGACGCTGTGTCTGATCCACGACTGTTGTCGCGGACTGTCGCAGTGGCATCCCCCGACAGAAGGACACCGGCGCGTCGCGCCTCCGCCTGTGCTTCCGCCACCCGTTCACGGGCCTGGGCAATGCTGATGTTGTCGGCCTGCGCGCGCGCGACCAGCCGATCCAGAACCGGATCGTTGAAGTCACGCCACCACTCAAGGTCGCTGGTGCCGGCCTTCGTAACCGGCGCAAGAAGGGAATAGCGATCCGGAAGATCGGTCGAAGGAGGTCGATACTCAGGTCCGACCGAGCAGGCGGTCAAAAACAAGCCCGCTAAAATAGATGACGTTACCCGCATAATAAGGGTTCGCTCGCTGCCTCATTGACCGATTATTGTTCGCGCTCTGCGGCGCTTTCGGCCCGTTGGGACAATCTACTACCAGATAAACGATGCATTTTCGTGCTTTACATGACTTCCGGTACATCAACAGGCAGCACTGTGGCGTATGGGTATCAGTACGCAGTGCAGCCGATGGTGCGGCAAAAGCCACGTTTTGCCGCGTCCGCACAGGGTCGTCGGCTTGTCCCATCGCGCTTGACCATGCCGGGTGCCGCGGTTAATGATCCGCGATATGACCATACCCTGCATCATCATTTGCTGCATTACCCGCTGACATCGTCAGGCGGGCCGGTCTTCTATTCCATCCTTGAATGTTAGTTGCTAAGCCCGCCGCGGGACCACGCGCGCGAGGACGCCATGACGACTATAAAACTTCACAACACCCGCACCCGGAAGAAGGAGGATTTCACCCCTCTCGACCCCGAAAACGTGCGCATGTATGTCTGCGGCCCGACCGTCTATGACCGCGCCCACCTTGGTAATGCACGCCCCGTGGTGGTGTTCGACGTGCTCTACCGGCTGTTGCGGCACGTGTATGGCGAGGATCACGTCACCTACGTCCGCAACTTCACCGACGTCGATGACAAGATCAACACCCGCGCCGCCGAGACCGGGCGTGATATCTCGGACATCACCGCCGAAACCACCCAATGGTTCCTCGACGACATGGGCAGCCTCGGCGCGCTGGAACCCAACGAGATGCCGCGCGCCACGCAATACATCCCGCAGATGGTGGCGATGATCGAAAAGCTCATCGCCGACGGTCATGCCTACGCGGTCGAGGGCCACGTTCTCTTCCGCGTCCGCTCCTATCAGGATTACGGCAAGCTCTCGGGGCGCTCGGTCGACGACATGGTTGCCGGTGCCCGGGTCGAGGTCGCGCCCTACAAGGAAGACCCGATGGATTTCGTCCTCTGGAAGCCGTCGGACGAGACGCAACCGGGCTGGGACAGCCCGTGGGGCCGGGGCCGCCCCGGCTGGCACATCGAATGCTCCGCCATGAGCTATGAACTTCTGGGCGACAGCTTCGACATCCACGGCGGCGGCAACGATCTGATGTTTCCCCACCACGAGAACGAGATCGCCCAAAGCTGCTGCGCCCACCCCGAGGGCAAGTTCGCGCAGGTCTGGATGCATAACGAGATGCTTCAGGTCGAGGGCAAGAAGATGTCCAAGTCGCTCGGCAATTTCTTCACGGTGCGGGATCTGCTGGACCAAGGCTATCCGGGCGAGGTGATCCGCTTCGTGTTCCTCAGCACGCACTATCGCAAGCCGATGGACTGGACGGCAGAGAAAGCCCGGGAGGCAGAGAAGACCCTGCGCAAGTGGTACGCACAGGCGGCGCAAGGCACCGGAACCGGAAAGCCTAATGAGGCTGTCGTAACCGCGCTTGCGGACGACTTGAACACCGCACGCGCAATTTCCGAATGCCACCAGTTGTCGCTTGCCGACGACATCGCCAACCTGCGGTACACGCTTCAATTTCTGGGCTTGATGAAAGACACCGTCCCGGATTGGGTTTCATCCTCACAAGTGGACCTCTCCGGCATCGAAGAAAAATTGATGTCAGCGCGTGAAGCCGCGATGCAGACAAAAGACTTCTCTGAAGTTGACCGCATGAAATCGCACCTGAGCGATGCCGGGGTGGACGTTCGCATGAGCAAGACGGCTGTGGAACTCGTGCCGACCGTCGACTTCGATCCTTCGAAACTGGAGGCTCTCAAATGATCCTCCTCTCCTTCTGTTTCGCCCGGCCTCAGGCCGGGCCGCGCCCGACCCTCCCCCCGGGAGGGCGCTTCGCCTACGTCACGCGCCGAACCCGTGTTCGACTTGATTGCGCCGTCTCGCACCGCTCGAGCCAGGCACATGCCCTCCCAGGGTCCGGCGCGGCCCTTCCCTCCAAGGGAAAGAACCAATGACCAAGACCCGGCTCAGCCTCTACGACACCACGCTCCGCGACGGCCAGCAAACCCAGGGCGTGCAATTCTCCACCGCCGAGAAACAGGCCATCTCCACCACGCTCGACCAACTGGGCGTCGACTACATCGAAGGCGGCTGGCCCGGGGCCAATCCCACCGACAGCGCCTTTTTCGACGCCGCCCCCGACACACGTGCCCGCCTCACCGCCTTCGGCATGACCAAGCGGGCCGGGCGCTCGGCGGAAAACGACGACGTTCTTGCGGCGGTCATGAACGCCGGCACCGCCTCGATCTGCCTCGTCGGCAAGACCAATATCTTCCACGTGGAAACAGCGCTGGGCATCACGCCTGACGAGAACCTCGAAAACATCTCCGCCTCCATCGCCCATCTCGTCAAACAGGGCCGCGAAGCGCTCTTCGACGCCGAGCATTTCTTCGACGGCTACGCCCGTGATCCCGCCTACACGCTCGACTGCCTGAAGGCGGCGCATGACGCGGGCGCCCGCTGGGTCGTGCTGTGCGACACAAATGGCGGCACGCTGCCCCATCGCATCGCCGACGTGATCTCGGACGTCATCGCCGCCGGCATCCCCGGCGATCACTTGGGCATCCACACCCATAACGACACCGAGAACGCCGTCGCGGGCAGTCTCGCCGCCGTGGATGCAGGCGCCCGCCAGATCCAGGGCACACTCAACGGCCTTGGCGAACGCTGCGGCAACGCCAACCTCACGTCCCTGATCCCCACGCTCCTGCTGAAAGAACCCTATGCCAGCCGCTATCAGACAGGCGTGACGCCCGAGGCGTTGGAAGGCATCACCATGGCCTCGCGCCAGCTGGACGAAATCCTCAACCGCGTCCCGATGAAGCAATCCGCCTACGTGGGCGCCTCCGCCTTCGCCCACAAGGCGGGCCTGCACGCCAGCGCCATCGTCAAGGATCCGACCACCTACGAGCATATCGACCCGGCCACCGTGGGCAACGCCCGCATCATCCCGATGTCCAACCAGGCGGGCCAGTCCAACCTGCGCAACCGCCTTGCCGAGGCCGGGCTGGAGATCGAAAAGGACAACCTCGCGCTCCCGCGCATCCTCGAAGAGGTCAAGACCCGCGAAAACCGCGGCTACACCTACGACATGGCGCAGGCCAGTTTCGAGCTGGTCGCCCGCCGCGAACTGGGCATTCTGCCCGAGTTCTTCGAGGTCAAGCGCTACAAGGTCACGGTCGAGCGCCGCAAGAACAAGTACAACAAGATGGTCTCCCTGTCCGAGGCCGTCGTGGTGGTCAAGGTCGACGGCGAGAAGAAACTGTCGGTCAGCGAGTCGATGGACGAGACCGGCACCGACCGTGGCCCGGTGAACGCCCTCGCCCAGGCGCTGGCCAAGGATCTCGGCCGCTACCAGGACGCCATCGCCGACATGCGGCTGGTGGACTTCAAGGTGCGCATCACCCAGGGCGGCACCGAGGCCGTCACCCGCGTCATCATCGATAGCGAGGACGGGCAGGGGCGGCGCTGGTCCACCGTGGGCGTGTCGGCCAACATCGTCGACGCGTCGTTCGAGGCGTTGCTCGATGCCATAAACTGGAAGCTTTTGCGCGACGGCGGCGAGGCCTGAGTGGTGGACGACGCCTTCCTGACGCTCCACCGCGAGATGACGCGCCAAGGCCCCGGCACATCCGAGGATGTCCGCTGGGCTCTCAGCCAGCTTGACCTGCCCGACGCGCCCAATGTGCTCGACGCCGCCTGCGGCCCCGGCGCCGACCTCGTGACCTTGGCCGAATGCCTGCCCCGAGCGCGGATCGAAGGCATCGACCAGCTGCCACACCTTGTCGAAGAGGCCCGCACAGCCACCGACCGCTTTACCAATGTCACCGTCTCCACGGGCGACATGGCGCAGATCAATGGCTTTTACGACCTCATCTGGTGTTCCGGGGCGCTTTATTTCCTTGGCGTGACCGAAGGGCTGACGCTCTGGAAACGCGCCCTCACGACTGATGGCGCGGTCGCCTTTTCCGAACCCGTGCTGCCCGCCGACGCCCCGCAGTCCGCGAAAGACTTCTGGGCCGATTACCCGGCGATTTCCGACCTCGACGGCATTACCGCGCGGGTCGAGGCGGCCGGCTACGTCGTGCAGGATCACCGCCTGATCACCGGCATGGCCTGGGCCGATTACTACGCCCAGCTTGGCGGCCGCATCGCCAGCCTGCGCCCCGGCGCCGACGCTGCACTGGCCCAAGTGCTCGACGACGCCGCCCGGGAAATCGCCCTATGGCGGCAGGCCCCGGGTGATATCGCCTACGCGCTCATCCTTGCGCGCCCCGGCTTCGGCGCTATCTGACCGCCATGGCGCTCGACCCCGACATCATGGCCTGCGCGGGCCTCGTGCAGCGCGGCGACCCCGAGCGTTTCGCCGCCACCATGGCTGCCCCGGTGGCTGCGCGTGAAAAGCTCTTTCCGCTCTACGCCTTCAATGTCGAGGTCTCGCGTGCGCCATGGGTGACGCAGGAATCCATGATCGCCGAAATGCGCCTGCAATGGTGGCGCGACGTGCTGGACGAGATCCGCACGGGCACCGACGTGCGCCGCCACGAGGTCGCCACGCCGCTCGCTTCGGTGCTCGACCCAGACATGGCAGAACGGCTGGATGCGCTGGTCGAGGCGCGCCGCTGGGACATCTACCGCGATCCGTTCGAGGACATGGAGGCCTTCAGAAGCCACCTCACCAACACCTCCGGTCTGCTGTTGCTCGCCGCCGCCCGCACCCTCGGCGACGCGCCGGAAGAGCCGATCCTGAAAGCAGGCTATGCTCAGGGCTTGGCCAACTGGCTCCGCGCCGTGCCGGAATTGGAACGTCAGGGCCGCATTCCGCTGGTCGAAGGCACCCATGCGGCTATTCAAGCTCTGGCCGACGATGCGCTCGCGGAACTCGCGCAGGCACGGCGCACGCGCCTAGCGCCCGATACCCGCCCCGCCATGCTGGGCCTCTGGCAGACCGACGCGATCCTGAAAAAGGCCAGCCGAGACCCCGCCGCCATTTCGGAAAATCGCCTTGCGCTGCCGCCATTCCGCTCCCGTCTCGGGCTGATGCGCCGGGCCCTGACAGGACGTTGGTAAACGGAGCGCCTGCGGCGCGCTCTTCAAGTGCGTTGGGGGTTTCACCCCCAAACCCCCGAGAGTATTTCCTGCAAGAAAAAGCCGTCGTCAGATCAGCTCGTTCGGCGTGCGTTTAAGATTCGTCCGTCGGTTAGACGCGATGCCAGTCAAACTCCCCGGAATATTCCCGGCCAAGAAAAAGCCTCAAGCCTCTTTCGGTCGCATAACCAGCCAGATCAGCGCCCCGCCCGCCAGCGTCAGAAGCGGCACCATGGCCAGGTTCACCGCCGTCCATCCGGCCTCCGCCGTGCCGCCGGAGCAGTTCATCAACCCGCCAGAGGCCAGCGACGCCAGTGTCACGCCCCCGAACACAAGCAGGTCGTTCATCCCCTGCATCCGACCGCGTTCATGGACGTCATGCGCACCGGCCAGCATGGTCGTCGCGCCGATAAAGCCGAAATTCCACCCCAGCCCCAAGAGGATCAGGGCGATGAAGAAATTCTCGATCTCGACACCCTGCAACGCCACGACCCCGGCGGCGGCCAGGATCACCAGCCCCGTGCCCACGATCTTCTCCACCCCGAACCGCGCGATCAGGTGCCCGGTAAAGAAGGACGGCGCAAACATCGCCAGCACGTGGCCCGTGACGATGTCCGCCGCGTTGCCTTCGCTGAACCCGCAGCCGACCACCGCCAGCGGGGTCGAGGTCATCACCAGGTTCATCAGCGCATAGGACACCATCGCGCAGATCACCGCCACCGCGATGCGCGGCGTCGTCAAAAGCTCCCACCGCGTGCGCCCCTTGGGGCTATCCGGCGTTGGCGGTGGCGGCTTGGGGATATCCAGGAAAAAGAACAGCAGCGCACCCAGCACATTGATCACGATCACCGCCAGGTACGTGCCCAGGAACGGTATCACCATCGCCTGGCTCGTCACCTTCACAAGCTGCGGGCCGATGATCGCGCTCGCCAGCCCGCCCGCCAGCACGTAGGAAATCGCCTTGGGCCGAAATTCGTCGCTCGCCGTGTCCGCCGCGGCGAAGCGATAAAAGCCCTGCGCCGACATGTAGATCCCCGTCAGGAAACTGCCCAGCAGATACACCGGGAAGGACGCAAGATAGAGGCCATAGCCCGCAATAGCCGCCCCTGCGGCCCCGCCCATGGCGCCGATCAGGAACCCGGCCTTGCGCCCGAACCGCTGCATCACCATCGACAACGGGTTGGCCGACATCATCGACCCCAGCACGATCAGCGAAATTGGCAGCGTTGCGAAACAAACGTTACTGGCAAGGCTCTGCCCGGCCAGCCCGCCCACGACAAAGATCATCGCCATCTGCGCGCCGAGAATGGCTTGCGCAAGCACCAGCACGGTCACGTTCCGCTTCGCGCGGCGGTCATCTTCAAGGGGAAGGGCGGTCTCACTCATGCCGCCTTGCTAGACCCCTCTCGAGAGGCCCACAAGACCCCAAATCGCCACCTCGGCATGCTTTTCCTCTGGCCATAAATATCCCGGGGTGCGCGAGGGGCAGCGCCCCTCGCATCGGTCGTATTGCGCGCAGCGCAATGCGAAATTGCCGATTGGCGCGAAGGGCTTGCCCCCCTATAGTCCGCCCGGCCATGCACAGACGACCATCCCGCACTCTCCAGGGCTCCGCCCCGTGACGCTCCTCCTGCTGGCCGGCACGGGCGAGGCCAAGGCCATCGCCACCCAACTGCACGAAGAGGGCATCGCGGCCACAGCCTCGCTCGCCGGCGCGTCCCGCGCGCCTGCGCCCCTGGGCATTCCCACCCGCACCGGCGGCTTCGGGGGCGAGTCCGCGTTCCGCACCTACTTGACCGAGCACGCCATCACCGCCGTGCTCGACGCCACGCATCCCTTCGCCGACAGCATTTCACAACGCACCGCCCGGGTCTGCGCCGACCTTGGCATCCCCTATTGCCAGGTCCTCCGCCCGCCATGGACACCGGGACCGGGTGATAACTGGATCCCTATCGACCGCGAGGAGGACGCCGCCGCCCACATCGCCCCCGGCTCCACCGTCTTTCTCGCCACGGGCCGCCAGACGCTTCACCGCTTCGCCAACCTCTCCGCCTGCACCGTCATCAGCCGCCAGATCAACATCCCCGACACGCCGTTTCCCTTTCCGAACGGCCGCTTTCTTCCCGGAAATCCGCCGTTCTCGGAACGCCATGAATACGACCTCTTCAAATCGCTCGGCGTCGACTGGCTCATCGCCAAGAACGCCGGCGGCCCCACGCCCCGCACCAAGCTCGACGCCGCGCGCCGCCTCGGCCTTCGCGTGGCGCTCATCAACCGTCCGCCCCAGCCGGACGCCTTGCACGTCGAAACCGTCGAGGACGCCCTCGCATGGGTCCGCGCCCTGTGACCGGGCGCATCATAGAAACCCACGACGACGTGGCCGAAGGCGTGGCGCATCTCACCGCCATCTGCCCGCGCATGGCCCATGCCTACGCCCAGACCGGCCCGCTCCCCCTGCGCCGCAAGCCAGACGGATTTGCGGAACTGCTCAGCGCCATCGTCAGCCAGCAGGTCTCCACCGCCTCCGCCGCTGCAATCTGGGGCCGCATGAAAACCGCAGGGCTCACCGGCCCGCGCAAGATCAAATGGGCCAGTGACGATGACCTCCGCGCGGTGGGGCTAAGCCGCCAGAAGATCCGCTACGCCCGCGCGCTCTCGGACGCCGGCATCAACTTCAAGGCCCTCCGCGATGCTCCCACCGACGCGGTCATAACCACCCTCACGCAGGTACCCGGCATCGGCACTTGGACGGCGGAGATCTACGCCATGTTCTCGCTTGGTCGCGCCGACGTCTTCGCCCCCGGCGACCTCGCCCTGCAAGAGGCTGCCCGCATCCTCTACGACCTGCCCGAACGCCCCCGCGACCGCGCCCTGCGAGACATCGCCACGGCGTGGAGCCCATGGAGATCGGTTGCAGCCCGCCAGCTCTGGGCCTACTACCGTGTGGCGAAACAAAGGGAAGGCATCAGATGACCCGCGTACTTCAGGCTGGCCGCAAGGACCCCATGTCGGGCACGACCCGCTCCGTCGTCGTCTTCCTGCACGGCTACGGCGCCAACGGCGCCGACCTTCTGGGCCTGGCCGATCCGCTGGCCGAACACCTGCCGGACACGCTCTTCGTCGCGCCCGACGCGCCCGAGACGATCCCGATGATGCCCACCGGCTACCAGTGGTTCCCGATCCCCTGGATCGACGGCTCGAGCGAGGAAGAGGCCCATCGCGGGCTTCAGGCGGCCGCCGAGGATCTCAACGCCTTCCTCGACGCGCTCATGGTGGACGAGGACGTGCTGCCTGAACAGGTCGTGCTCTTCGGCTTTTCCCAGGGCACGATGATGGCCCTGCATGTGGCCCCGCGGCGCGAGGACGAGATCGCCGGCATCGTCGGCTTCTCGGGCCGCCTCCTGCAACCCGAACTCCTGGCCGACGAGGTCATCAGCCGCCCGCCGGTTCTGCTGGTGCATGGCGACGCCGATGACGTGGTGCCGCCTCAGTCGCTGCCCGAGGCCGCCGAGGCGCTGCAATCCGCCGGCTGGAAAGAGGTCTATGCCCACGTCATGAAAGGCACTGCCCACGGCATCGCCCCCGATGGTCTGTCGGTGGCACTCGCCTTCTTGCGCGACAAGCTCAGCCTTTGAACAAAACGCGGTTTCGCCGTCTTCCCGCTTAGGGTGGGTGAGAACCCACGCGTCCCTCGGTCACTCCCCGGGCACCCCCGGCAACGCCGCGCGCTCGACGGTTTTGCCTGACGCCAACCGCGGGATCAGCACCCGCAAGGCGCCCCAGATCGCCACCACCAGCGCCGAAGACACGAGCCCGTCCACCGCGTAATGCCAGCCCAGGTGCACAGACCCCACCCAGATGAACACCGTATAGACCATCCCCACCAGCCCCAGCCACCGGCTGACGCCAAAGAACAACAGCGCCCACATCGCCGCCAGCGCCACATGCATCGACGGCATCGCCGAGATCCCGTACCCCAGCCCGATCGCCCCGCGCTCGAACCCGGCCAGCAACTCCGCCTGGAAGAGCTGCGAGGCGATTCCCGGCACCGCGTCCGCCTGTGCCGCCAGCCGGGTTTTCAGCGGCTCGAACACGTCCGCCTCGAAAAGTGCCCCGTCATAGACCGGCCCCGCCGACGCGAGCATCCCCGCCAGCACACAACCGATCACGAACCAGCTGATCAAAAACGTCCCGATATAACACGCCCGCACCAGTGGCCCCGCCACCATCAGCCCGCAAACGACATAGGCAATGATCATCGGGTAAAACCACGCATGATAGAACTGGTCGATCCACCACGTCGCCGTGGCGCTGCCGAACACCGCGTGGCTCAGCGTCCAGGGGTCGTGCCCGAGGAACAGCGCCCGGTCCCACGCGATGAAATCTGCGTCCCACGTGAACCCGTAGCCCGGCAACACCACGGTCTTGTGGACTGTGAAGCTCGCCATCGTCACGATGAACGCGACCAGTGGCACGATTACGTTCAGGAACCGTTCCTGCCGCTGATGCACCAGCCAGGTCTTCACGAAACCCAGCCGGTCCGCTTGGGCCGAACCGCCCGCCGCCTGCCGGATCAACCCGAAACAGAACAGGATCAGCGCCCCGGCGGTCCACATGCTCAGGCCCAGCCCGATGTAATGCGCCAATGGCACTGCGAAATGGTGCAGCGACACCGCAGGCGCCGCCCAGGTCCAGGCAAAGATCGCGCCCGTGACGATCAGGAATATACGGTTGACGATGCGGTCCATACGCAGCCCTCGGCCTCCAGCCCGCTCGGGATGCCATCCCGAGAGACCTATTTTGAGGCGCGATTGCGTTAATTGCGTGAAAAAGGGCAGGCCGCGAACCCGCGCCGTGCCCCGTTACTCCATCCGAACGTGTGCGTAGGGTGGGTGAAAACCCACGCGCCCGGACCGCTAGAATTTGTTCGCCGGTATCTTGAAGTAGCTCTTTCCGTCTTCCTCCGGCTCGGGCAGGCGCCCGCCGCGCAGGTTCACCTGCAACGCCGCCAGCATTCGGTCGGGCAGGGCCAGCGTCGCATCCCGCTTCTCGCGCCGGGCGACATACTCGGCCTTGCTCGCGCCGTCCTTCAGGTGGATGTTCTCGCGTTTCTGCTCGCCCACCGTGCTTTCCCAGGCAGGCTCGTCGCGGCTGTCGGTGCCGTAATCGTGCCCGATGAAAACGCGAAAGTCTTCCGGATGGTCCAGGATCCGCATGATGCTGTCATAAAGCTCCGCCGCCGTCCCGCCGGGGAAATCGCAACGCGAGGTACCGGCATCCGGCATCATCAGCGTGTCATGGGCAAAGATCGCGTCGCCCACCACGTAGGTCACCGACCCCAGCGTATGGCCCGGCGACAACATCACCTTCACGTCCAGATTGCCGATTCTGAACGTGTCGCCATCCGCGAACAGCCGGTCGAAATGCGGATCGACCGGAAAGGCGTGCGGCGCGTTGTAATAGCCGCGCCAAAGCTCCGCAATCTGGTGAACCTTTTCACCGATGCCCGTGGGCGCGCCGGTCTGCTCTTTCAGCCAGGCGCTCGCCATCAGGTGATCCGCATGCGGATGCGTATCGAGGATCCACTCCAGGTCCAGCCCGCGCTCCGCGATGGTGTCCAGCGCCCATTGCGCGGGCGCGAACCCGGTGGCATAGGATTTCGGGTCCAGTGACTGCACCACGTCGATCAGCGCCGCTTTCTGGGTCTCTGGGCAGATGCAGATATACTGGCAACTGCCTGTATCCGAATCATAAAACCCGATCACCTCGGGGCTTGCCGCGCCTGTCGAGGCCGAAGTTTTGCTCAGGATGTCGTCGCTCATGCGATCCCTCCGAATGCTATTGAAGTGTGCGGTGCCTTACAGCCCGTTAACCGGCACCTTCAGCACCGGGTTCCCGTCCTTGTCCGTCGGCACCTTTCCAGCGCGCATGTTCACCTGCAGCGACGGGATGATCAGCTTGGGCATCGCCAGCGTCGCATCCCGCTCGGTGCGGAACTTGACGAATTCCTCTTTCGTCTTGCCGCCGCCCACGTGGATGTTGTGCGCTTTCTCGTCGCCCACGGTCGTCTCCCATGCGATGTCGCGCCCATTGGGGCCATAGTCGTGGCACATGAAGAGGCGCATCGCATCGGGCAGGGCCAGCACCTTCTGGATGCTGTCATAAAGCTGCCCCGCATCCCCGCCCGGAAAATCCGCCCGGGCCGAGCCGCCATCGGGCATGAACAGCGTGTCGCCCACGAAAGCCGCGTCGCCCATGACATGCACCATGCAGGCCGGCGTGTGGCCCGGCGTGTACATGGCGAAACATTCCATCTCGCCCACCATGTAGGTGTCGCCATCCTCGAAAAGCGCATCGAACTGCGACCCGTCGCGCTGAAACTCCGTGCCTTCGTTGAACACCTTGCCGAACGTGTCCTGCACGACCATGATCTTTGCGCCGATGCCGATCTTGCCACCCAGCTTTTGCTGGATATAGGGCGCGGCAGACAGGTGATCGGCATGGACATGCGTCTCGATGATCCATTCCAGCCGCAGGTCCCGATCCTCGATCTGCCGGATTAGTTCGTCGGCATGGTCATAGGTGATCCGCCCGGCGGCGTAATCTATGTCCATCACGCTGTCGACGATGGCACAGGCGTTACTGGCGGGGTCCTTCACGATATAGCTGATCGTGTTGGTGGCCTCATCGAAGAACCCCTGCACGTGCGGTGTCACGTCCATCGTGACTGAATACTCGGTCATCGTCATGCCTCCTTTACGCCTCGGCCTTTCGCGGCAACAGCGGCAGCCCCTTGGCCAGCCGCGCCAGTGCCAGCCCGACACCCACCGCGGCCAAGAACAGGATAACCTCCCAGCGGCCGGTGCCAAGCGCCGGAATGGCCGCCCCGGGGCAGAACCCCGCGATGCCCCAGCCAATCCCGAAGAGGGCCGATCCGCCCACCAGCCGACCGTCGATCGCAGTCGAGGTCGGAACCTGGAAACGCGCAGCGAAAAGCGGCTCAGACCGCCGCCAGACCAGCCGATAGCCGACAAAGGTCACCACGACGGCGCCCCCCATCACGAAAATCAAGCTCGCATCCCAAGTTCCTGCGATATCCAGAAAATTCAGAACCTTCGCAGGGTTGATCATCCCCGACAGGGTGATCCCTGCGCCGAAAATTATGCCGGTCAGCATCGCGAACAAAAGTCTCATCGCTCAGCCTCCCACCACATGACGGACGACATAGACCGTGATCGCCGCCGTGCCCATGAAGACCGGGACCGCCACGATCGAGCGCCGCGACAACCGTGACAGCCCGCAAACGCCATGTCCCGAGGTGCAGCCCGACCCAAGGCTCGCACCGAATCCCACGACGATCCCGCCGATCACGATCATCGCCGGGCTGACCGGCACATCGATCTGGGGCCAGCGCCCGGTAACCAGAAACATCAGCCCCGGCACCAGCACCATTCCTAGGATCAGTGCCGCACGCCACGACAACTCTTCGCGCCCTTCGGCAAACACGACCCCCGACAGGATACCGGTCGCGCCAAAAATGCGCCCCAGCGCCAGCATCAGCAGCACCGCCGCCAGCCCGATCAGCGCGCCGCCGCCCAGCGACGCGAATGGTGTGAACGTGGTCTCCATGATTTACCGCGCGCAGGTCCGGATGCCGAGGATGGAATAGACGGGGCAAACCCGCACCGCCGCGACGATCAGCATCACGAGGCCGACGATCGCGGCAAGATACTTCCAAACCGGGGCTTCGAACGCCGGCAGCCCGCTGAAAAACGCAAGATACAGCAGCACGACGCCCAAAACGGCGCGCAGCATACGGTCGATGGTGCCTACATTGACAGTCATGGTGTCCTCCATGGAAATGATGCCCTATCGGTACGCCTCGGGACGGCGCGCGTCAGTGACATAGTCACTCATGCGGAACTCCGAACCTCATTACGAGGCAAGTTTCGAACGACCTACGCCGTCGCCCCTCACAATCGAGCCGCGACCAGCAGCCAAAGGCACAGCGCGCTCTCGGCGACCATCGGCACCACGTAGGCGGGCTCGACCACATCGACCCAACCGGGCGCCAAAAGCCGCGCAAGGCTGCCCGCGACGTAAACCAGGGCAGCCGCGGCGATGCCACCCGCGATCACGTTCGGCACCGCCGACCGCCACAGCAGCACGGACATGATCGCGCTGTTCACCGCGAACAGGATCAGCCCGACATCATATCCGATCGCGTGTAGGTCGGTCATATGCACCGCAAGGCGCGGCGCATCCGCCAGCACCAGTGGCACGCTGCCAAGCGCCATCAGGCTCGCGCCGATCAGAACCGCCTGTCCCAACCGGAACACCATCGCCGCCAACGCCAGCGGCGCCGAGATATGACGCAGCAGGCCAAAGAACACCAGCGCAAGCGCCACATCCGCCAGAAGCATCACGGTATCGGCCAGAAAACTGAGCCGCAGTTGCGCAATACCGGCGTCTAGCGCCCGGGCGATCTCTTCGGGCGATCCCGCAAGCAACGGACCACGCAGCACCAGCTCAGCCGTCAGCCCGCACAGGATGATCACAAGATAAAGCGCCCCGGCCAGCCGGACGAGACGGGGATCATCATGCAATGCCGTCATGCCAGCATCCTTTTATACAAATCGCGCGCGTTCCGGCGTCTATATCACAAATCCGGGCACAGGGACGGGGGCGACTTGCACATCATGCGCTCTCCGCCAGCGCCTGCAGTGCGGGCTTGTCCGCCAGGCTGATCCGCCCCCGCGATTGCTGCACCAGCCCGCGTTTCTGGAAATCCGCCAGCACGCGCGAAATCACCTCCCGCGCCGTGCCCAACTCGCTCGCCAGGTCCTGGTGCGTGGCCGCGACCTCCTTTCTGTCGCCCGCCAGTGCCAGCAGACGCTCGGCCAGCCGCACGTCGATCCGGCCAAAGGCCACGTCATCTACCACCCGCAGCATGTCGATCAGCCGCCGCGAATAGGCGTCGAACACGAACTTGCGGAACGGCTCTTCCTCGGCCACCAGCCGGTCGAAATCGGGCTTGGGCAGGACCACCGCCACCACGTCCGTCTCGGCGATCCCTTCGGCGTTATAGGCCTCCTCGGCCAACATGCAGGCCGTGGTCAGCACGCAACTGTCCCCGGCCTCCACCCGGTAAAGCACGATCTCGCGCCCGCCTTCCGAGGTCTGGGACACGCGAATCCGCCCGTCGAAAAGGAAAAACAGCTGGTCCGGCACGTTGTCCGGCCCGAAAACCTGTGTGCCCTGGTCGATCCGCACGATCCGTGCCGCCCGGATCAACCGGTCGCGCACGGCACGGGGCAGGGCGCGCGTGCCCTGGAACCGCTCGGTCCAGTCCTCGATCCGTGTCGCCCCGTCCGCGCTCATCTTTTCGCCTCTTGCGTGACTTTGTCACCGACGCCGCCCCATGCGCCGCCTAGCCTCGGTGTCACTCCCTGCCGGGCCCGCGGCCCGTTCCGCCACTAAGTTGCGCATGGCGGCGCGGCGCTGCAAGCCCGACGGAAAGCCCGAGGCGGGGCCACGCATCCCGGCCCCGCCTCGAAATCACCCCAGCTTGCGCAGCCGCTTGAACAGGCTCGACGTGTCCCAACGCCCGCCGCCCATATTCTGGACGTCCTTGTAATACTGGTCCACAAGCGCCGTCACCGGCAGGGACGCGCCGTTCTCGTCGCCGGTCTTCAGGCAGATACCCAGGTCCTTGCGCATCCAGTCCACCGCGAATCCATGCTCGAACTGGTCGTCCAGCATCGTCTCGTAGCGGTTGGCCATCTGCCAGCTGCCCGCAGCCCCCTGGCTGATCACCTCGACCACCGCGCGGCCATCGAGCCCCGCCTTCTCGGCGAAATGCAGCGCCTCGCTGAGGCCCTGTACCAGCCCGGCAATGGCGATCTGGTTGCACATCTTGGTCATCTGGCCCGCGCCGCTCTCGCCGATCCGGCGGCACAGCTTGGCATAGGTCTCCATCACCGGCTCGGCCTTGGCATAGACATCCGCGTCGCCACCGCACATGATTGACAGCTGCCCGTTCTCGGCCCCCGCCTGACCGCCGGAGATGGGCGCATCGACATAGCCGATCCCGGCCTCCTTGGCGGCGGCATAAAGCTCCTCTGTCACCTGCGCCGACACGGTCGTGTGGTCGACAAAGGTCGCGCCCTTGGCCATCCCCGCGAACGCCCCATTGTCCCCTAGGCAAACCGACCGCAAATCGTCGTCATTGCCCACGCAGGACATCACGAAATCCGCACTCTCCGCGGCCTCCCGCGGGGTAGGCGCGCTGGTCCCGCCATGCGCCTTCACCCAGGCCTCGGCCTTGGCCGCCGTCCGGTTGTAGACGCAAACGTCATGGCCCGCCGAGGCCAGGTGCCCGGCCATCGGATACCCCATCACGCCCAGTCCCAGAAATGCCAGCTTTGTCATCGTGATCTCCCTCGTGCCTTCGCGCCGCATTGTGAAGAACGGCCCATTGTCTATGCCGGGATTTGTGACTATCCCCACCGGAATGGCAACCTAACGTGGGTGGGGCATGGCGCAAGTGTTCAAATGGCTGGTGCGGATCGCGGGCGGGATGATCCTGCTTGGCCTGATCGCGCTGCTCGGCGTCTATTTCCTGCTGTCGCGCTCGCTGCCGGACTATTCCAAAGATCTCGACGTGATCGGCATCCTCGAACCGGTCGAGATCGTGCGCGACAACGCGAATGTCCCGCATATCTTCGGCACCAACGATCCCGACACGTTCTACGGCCTTGGCTATGCCCATGCGCAGGACCGGCTGTGGCAGATGGTGATAATGCGGCGCACGGTGCAAGGGCGCCTCTCGGAGGTGTTCGGCACCCGCACTGTCGAAATCGACAAGATCCTGCGCCGCTTCGACCTCTACACGCTCGCCCAGCGATCGGTCGAGGCGCAGGACACCCAGACGCTTGCCGCCCTGCGCGCCTATTCCGCCGGGGTGAACGCACGACTGAAGGAAATCAACGAATCCGCCCTGGGTCGCGGCGCGCCCGAGATGTTCCTCTTCAACAACCCGGTCTCGCCGTGGACCCCCGCCGATTCCATCGCCATCGTCAAGCTCATGGCGGTGCAGCTGTCGGCCCACCTGGAAGAAGAGGTGCTCTACGCCCACGCAGCACTCGAGCTCGACGATGC
Organism: Roseovarius sp. THAF9; assembly: GCF_009363715.1. Lineage (NCBI taxonomy): Bacteria > Pseudomonadati > Pseudomonadota > Alphaproteobacteria > Rhodobacterales > Roseobacteraceae > Roseovarius > Roseovarius sp. THAF9. The sequence goes on along the minus strand of NZ_CP045404.1, from coordinate 2,150,253 downwards.
CGACCGCCTCGCCGACATCATGCCGCTCGCCCCCGGCACCGGCATCGCGGCGCTGCCCGACTACGCAAGCCTCTTCCCCGAGGGGGTGCAAGCCCCCGAGGGCACCCAATTCGCCCACAGCACCGGCCCCGGCATCCCCGATCACCCGCTCTCGCCCTTCAAGAAACGCGCCTTCGCCGGCGCTTCCAATGCGTGGGCCGCCGCGCCCAAACGCTCGGCCTCGGGCGGCACGCTGCTGGCCAACGATCCCCACCTTGGCCTCACCGCGCCCGCCATCTGGTATCTCGCCCGGCTAGAGCTTCAAACGGGGGGCGTCATCGGCGCCACCATCCCCGGCGTTCCCATCGTCATGGCCGGGCGCAGCGCCGATCTGGGCTGGGGGGTCACATCCTCCTATCTCGACGATCAGGACCTCTTTATCGAGCGCCTCAACCCCGACAACCCGCAGGAATACCTGACGCCCGATGGCTACAAGCCCTTCCGCACCGAAAGCACGATCATCCGCATCGCGGACAACGCCCCCATCACGCTCACTCTGCGCTGGACCGACAATGGCCCCGTGCTGCCCGGCTCGCATTACAACCTGGCCGATGTCACGCCGCCCGGGCACGTGGCCTCTCTGTCATGGACGGCGCTCTCGGACAGCGACACGACGCTCTCCTCGGCCATGGCCCTGATGCGCGCAGCCTCGGTGGACGAGGCCATCGCGGCGGGCGAAAGCTACATCGCCCCCTCGCAGAACCTCACGCTGGTCGATCAGTCGACCATCGCCATGAAGACCATCGGCGCCATGCCCCGCCGCGACGCCGATCATGAAACGCGCGGCCGCTATCCTTCGCGCGGGTGGGAAGACAGCAACCGCTGGCAGGGCACGCTGGCCTATTCCGCCAACCCCGAGTTCACGGCCCCCGCCGGCGGCCTTCTGGGTAATACCAACAACAAGACGGTGGATCGCCCGTTTCCCAACCATGTCAGCTACAAATGGGGCGACACGCAGCGCGTATTCCGCTGGCGCCGCCTGATGCAGAACCGCGAAGTCCATACCCGCGACAGCTTCATCGAGGCGCAGCTCGACACGGTCAGCTTCACCGCCCGCTCGCTTCTGCCGCTCATCGGCAAGGATCTGTGGTTTACCGGCGAGGCCGCGCCCGAGGGCACGCCGGAACGCCAGCGCCAGCGGGCGCTCACGCTGCTGTCGGAATGGAACGGCGAGATGAACGAGCATCTGCCCGAGCCGCTGATCTACGCGGCCTGGCTGCGCGAGTTGCAACGCCGCCTGATCGTCGACGACCTCGGGCCCCTGGCCGACGAGTTCCCCCATCCCGATCCTGTCTTCATCGAGCGCGTCTACCGCGACATCGACGGCGCCTCCGCATGGTGCGACATTCGCCAGTCCACGGCCCAGGAAACCTGCTCGGACGTCGCCCGCATCGCACTCGACGCGGCGCTCATCTGGATCGACGAACGCTACGGCAGCGCGCTGGAAAGCCTGCGCTGGGGCGACGCGCACCAGGCGACCCACGATCACCAGACCCTGGGCGAGGTGCCGCTGCTGCGCTACTTCGTCAACATTCGCCAATCGACCTCGGGCGGCGACAACACGCTTCTGCGCGGGCGCAACAAGGGGCAGGGGCCCGACCCGTTCCAGAACGTGCACGGCGCGGGCTATCGCGGGGTCTACGATTTCGCCGACCCCGATAGCAGTGTCTTCGTCACCGCCACCGGGCAATCGGGCCATTTCCTCAGCCGGCACTATGACGACATGGCCCAGCTTTGGCGCCGGGGCGAATACATCCCGATGTCGCTCGACGCCGATCTCGCGCGCGCAGCGTCGGTCGGCATCACCCGCCTGACCCCCGCCGCGCCCTGAGATGGGGCGGCATTTTCTGCGCAGAAAATGTCCCTGAAAATGCGCATTTTCCGGCCTCGAGATCCAAACAAATTCTGGCTCCCACCGTCCGGTCCGTTAATCCGGGGCGCCGGACAATGACACCGACGCGACACCACTCAAATACCGACGCGATACCGACGTGGTTTCAGCCGTCGATTCGCCGTTAACCTTTGCCATTTGACCTTGCCGGATGCGGCGGGTTAACTCGGTTTCATGCGCGACATGCCCCTGGCCCGGATCGAAAACCTGCGCGTCTCGTTCCGTACCGACGCGGGCGAGACCGACGCCGTGCGCGACGTCTCCTTTGAAATCGCACCCGGAGAAACCCTTGCAATCGTTGGAGAATCCGGCTCCGGCAAGTCCGTCACCTCGCTGGCCCTGATGCGCCTCGTCGGGTTCGACGGCGGACAGATCACCGGCGGGCAGATCCTGTTCGACGCAGGGCAGGGTCCGGTCGACCTTGGAAAATTCACGCAAAATCAAATGCGTGACCTGCGCGGCGCCCGGATCGGCATGATCTTCCAGGAACCCTCCACGGCCCTCAACCCGGTCTTCACGATTGGTTTCCAACTGACCGAAGGCCTGCGCAAACACCGCCGCCTCTCCCGCGCCGCCGCGCGGTCCAAGGCCTTGGAACTGCTGCAAGAAGTCCGCCTGTCCGAGCCCGCCCGCCGTCTCGCGCAATATCCGCACGAGCTCTCGGGCGGCATGCGCCAGCGGGTGATGATCGCCATGGCCCTGGCCTGCGAGCCGCGCCTGCTGATCGCCGACGAGCCCACCACCGCGCTCGACGTCACCACCCAAGCCGAAATCCTCGTCCTGATCGACCGCCTGCGCCGCGACTTCGGCACCGCCGTGCTTTTCATCACCCACGATATGGGCGTGGTGGCCCAGGTGGCCGATCGCGTCGTGGTCCTCAAGGAGGGCGAGAAGGTCGAGGAAGGTGCTGTTTCGAAAGTGTTTTCCGCGCCGTCCCATCCTTACACCCGGCACCTCCTCGCCGCTGTTCCGCGTCTTGGCGACATGCGCGGCAAATCCGATCCCGAGCCATTCCCACTAGACCCCGATAGCCCACCGAAACCGATCCCGGGGCACGACACCGAGCTTCTTCGGGTCGAGCATCTGACCACCCGGTTCCCTGTCAGAGGCGGCCTGCTGCGCCGTACCATAGGACATGTTCACGCGGTCGAGGACGTGTCCTTTGCGATCAATGCCGGTCAAACCCTTGCACTTGTTGGTGAATCCGGCTGTGGCAAGTCCACCGTGGGCCGCTCGCTCTTGCGGCTTTTGGAACCGAACAGCGGTCGCATCACGCTTGCCGGCCAGGACATCACGGCGTTGGAGGCGACTCAACTCCGCCGCGCCCGGGCGCAGATGCAGACGATCTTTCAGGATCCCTACGGCAGCCTCAACCCCGTGCTGCGCCTGGCCGAGCAGGTCGCCGAGCCCTTGCGAAACTTTACGAATGAAAACAAAGCGCAACGCACCGAACGCGTGGCGGCGCTCTTTGACCGTGTCGACCTGCCGCGCAGCTATCTCGACCGCTACCCGCACGAGCTGTCCGGCGGCCAGCGCCAGCGCATCGCAATCGCCCGCGCGCTTGCGCTTAACCCGAAATTAATCGTCGCCGACGAAGCTGTTTCGGCGCTGGATGTCAGCGTCCAGGCGCAGGTTCTGAACCTGTTGATGGAATTGCAGGCGGACTTGGGGCTTTCGTATCTCTTCATCAGCCATGACATGGCGGTGGTCGAACGGGTCAGCCATCACGTTGCGGTCATGTTTGCCGGGCGGATCGTCGAACGCGGCCCGCGCGCCGCAGTGCTGGAAAACCCACAGCACCCGTATACCCGCGCCCTCTTGCGTGCGGTGCCGGTTGTCGACCCTGCCCGAAGGCCGCGAATAAGTGATTTGAGTTTCAAACCGATCCCGTCCCCTATACACCCCAAGGATCACGAGCCCGGTCCGTCGCTCTATCGCACCGTCGCGCCGGATCACGTCGTTCTGACCTCGGATTGTGGATACTGAAAGGACCGCCCATGCCTATCAAGAATCGCTTTGCAGAAATGCAGGATGAGATCACCGAATGGCGCCGTGACATCCATGAAAACCCGGAAATCCTGTTCGAAACCCACCGCACCAGCGCTTTGGTTGCCGAAAAACTGCAAAGCTTCGGTTGCGACGACGTCGTCACAGGGCTTGGCCGTACCGGCGTTGTGGCGGTCATCAAGGGGCGCGAGGCCACGTCTGGCCGTACGATCGGCCTGCGCGCCGACATGGACGCGCTGCCGATCCATGAGGCGACGGGTCTGGACTATGCCTCCAAGATCCCCGGTGCCATGCACGCCTGCGGTCATGACGGGCACACCGCCATGCTGCTCGGGGCCGCCAAGTACCTTGCCGAAACGCGCAATTTCAACGGCACCGCCGTGATCATCTTCCAGCCCGCCGAAGAAGGCGGCGGCGGCGGGAAGGAGATGTGCGACGACGGCCTGATGGAGCGGTTCGGCATTCAGGAAGTCTACGGCATGCACAACTGGCCGGGGGTGGAGCCGGGACAGTTCGCCATCCGTCCCGGTCCGTTCTTCGCCGCCACCGACAAGTTCGACATCGTTGTCGAAGGCAAGGGCGGCCACGCCGCCAAGCCGCATGAAACCATCGACCCCACGGTCGTCACCGGCCATCTGGTGACGGCCCTGCAAACCATCGTCAGCCGCAACGCCGACCCGATCCAGCAGATCGTCGTATCGGTCACCTCGATGGAAACCTCGTCTTACACCTTCAACGTCATCCCGTCGCGCGTCACGTTGATGGGCACCGTGCGCACGCTCAGCAATGAGACGCGAGAGCTGGCCGCAACCCGGATGAAGGGCATCTGCGACCATATCGGTGCGGCGTTCGGGGCCGAGATCTCGCTCGACTACGAATACAACTACCCGGTCATGGCCAACCACGACGAGCAGACGGACTTTGCCGCTGAAGTGGCGAAATCCGTTTCAGGTCAATGTGATACGGCTCCTCTGGTGATGGGAGGAGAGGACTTTGCCTTCATGCTCGAGGAACGCCCCGGGGCCTACATCCTTGTTGGCAACGGCGCATCGGCCCCGGTTCACCACCCCGAGTACAACTTCAACGATGAGGTCATTCCCGCCGGGTGCAGCTGGTGGGCCGGGATCGTGGAACAGCGCATGCCGGCCTGACGCGGTCAATCCGCGCAGGCCGTGCAGAACGGTGTGTCCGGAAGAAATTCCAGCCGGGCTTCCGCGATAGGATCGCCACAAATGGTGCAGATGCCGTAGGTGCCTGCTTCGATCCGCGCCAGCGCGGCGTCGATGCGCCGAACCTCGGCCAGCTCCGTCAGGCCGAGCGCTTCGAGCACCTCGTCGCCCTGACGTTCCGAGGCACGGTCCTCCCAATCCTTGGACGGGGTTTCGTCAAGCGCGTGTTCGACCACGTCGAGATGCGCGGTCAGTTCCTTGCGGCGTTCTAGCAGGGCGGTCTTCTGGGTGTCGAGGTTCATTGCGCTCTCCGTTTGATACGCATCCACGTTATCAGGCCGGGAAAGGCGTACATTGATCGGAATCAAAGCGGCGCCGCGCGTCCCCGCAATTTGGGATCGAGCGCATCGCGTAGCCCGTCGCCCATAAAATTCACGCTCAGCACCGTGAGCGAGATCATCAGGCCGGGCCAGAACACCCGCCAAGGAAACTCGGACAGATAGACCACCCCGTCGCTCAGCAGGCGTCCCCAAGTCGGGAAATCGGAGGGAAAACCAAGCCCGAGGAAACTCAGCGCACTTTCGGTAATGATTGCATTGGCGATGCCCAGGGTGGCCGAGACGACGATCGGCGACAGGATGTTCGGCAGGATGTGCCGCGTGATCTGGCGCAACTGCGTGGTGCCCGAGGCGCGCGCGGCCAGCACGAAATCCCGTTCGCGTACGCTCAGCACATCGGCGCGCACGATCCGGGCGACCGGCATCCAGCTGGTGACCCCGATGGCGGTGACGATCAGCAGGAAGATGCCTGCATCGGTGCCGACCGCGCCACTTAGGGCTTCGCGGAACAGCATCACGATGACCAGCAGAAGAGGCAACAGGGGAAGCGACAGAAATAGGTCGGCCAGCCGCATCAGAGGCCCGTCAAGCCGGCGGAAAACGCCCGCCGCGACGCCGACAACCGTTCCAAGACCCACCGACAGCACCATCGCCGTCAGCCCCACCGCAAGCGAAACACGCCCGCCGGCTAGCACTTGTGCCAAGAGGTCGCGGCCCAGTTGATCGGTCCCGAACGGATGAGCAACGCTTGGTCCGGCATTGCGCGCCGCAAAGTCCGGGGCGTCGGGTGCCAGACCCCATAGCAGCGGGCCGAAAAGCACGGCGATGACAATGATGGCGAACAGACCGGCACCAAAGACCGCTCCCGTGTGGCGCATGAACTGGCGCCAGATATCGCGCCAGAGGCCGTGTGAGACGTGACGACGCTCAGCCATACCGGATCCTCGGGTCGAGCAGGCCGTAAAGCAGGTCGGCCAGCAGGTTTGCCAGTACGATCAGCGCTGCGAACAGGAAAGTGAGCGTATGGACGAGTGGCAGGTCATTCGCCTTGATTGCCCCGATCAGCTGCGCCCCGATCCCGTTGATCGCAAAGACCTGTTCGGTGATGATCGCGCCGCCGAAGATGGCTGGCGCGCCCAATGCGATGACCGTGACGACCGGGATCATCGAGTTGCGCAGCACGTGCACCATCACGACCACCCATTCGCTCATTCCTTTGGCCCGTGCCGTGCGCACGTAATCCTGGCTCAGGTTGTCCAGCATTGCGGACCGCATGTAGCGGCTGATCTGGGCCGTTGTCTGAACAGACAGAACCAGCACGGGCAGCACCATCTGCCGGACCTGGTAGGTGAAGCTCTCCCAGTCGGTGACCCGATGTGTTGTCTCGTAAATGAACGGAAAGAGATCAAGCTGCACCGAGAAGACGAAGATGACCAAAGGCCCGGTCAGGAAAGGCGGCAGGGAATACCCCACCATCGTCGCGAAGGTACTGGCGTTGTCGAAGACCGAATATTGCCGATAGGCCGCAAAGATTCCAAGCGGCAGCGCCATGAGAATGCCCACCAAATAGGCCGTGCCCACCACCCACAACGTCTGTGGCAGGGCCTGCGCGATCTCGAACATAACCGGCGCCCGGCTTTGCCAGCTCAACACCCGAGGTTTGTCGTGAGCGAAAGAGGTACCGAAGACATGGTCGATCAGCACCTGCGGTTCGACCCAAAAGATCTGCACCATCCAGGACCAGAACCGCACATGCAGCGGCTCTCCCAGGCCAAGGGCCTCGCGCATCTGGGCCTTCACCTCGGGCGAGATCGTCTGGGGCAGGTTTCCCATCGGGTCGCCCGGTGCCAGGTCTAGCAACAGGAAGATGACGAGCGCGATCACCACCAGCATGGGAACCGACACAAGTAGGCGGCGCAACGCGAATGTCAGCATCCAAACCTGTCCCTTCCTGCCCGGCTCACAGCGATTGACGGATCAATCGGCCTCGATACGGTACCAGTCCGCCGCGTTCCACAACTCACTGTCCCAGGTGTTCAGAACAACCCCGCCCAGCGAATTCGCATGTGCCGAGACGCGCCCGCGATGGACCAGCGGAAGGATCACGAAATCCTGGACCAGCATGTCGTTCATGGCGCGTGCCAGTTCTGCGCGGTCTTCAAGCCCACCTGTCTCACGCATCTTTGAAACCAGCGCATCGAAGGCGTCGTTGCAGTACCGCGGCATGTTCGTTCCCTGCCACTGGTTATCCGGCGTCGGGATGCGTTCACAGGTCCAGCTGGCCATGTAGGCCTCGGGATCGGTGCCATCGAACATCTGGGCGTACATCTGAACATCGGCATAGAACTTCTGATAGGTGTCCGGGCTGTTCGGGTCGCTGCCGAAAAAGACGTTGCCGTCGACATTTCGCAGCTCGGTCTCGACGCCAAGCTCCGACCACCAGCTCTTGATCGCGGCCTGAAAGGTCTGGCGAACGGCATTGGTCGAGGTCTGGAACAGCAGGCGCAAGGCGACGCCGTCCTTGTCGCGCACGCCGTCGCCGTCGCTGTCGGTCCAGCCCGCACTGTCAAGCAGCGCCTTTGCGGCTTCGAGATCCTGCATCTTGCAGGCCTCGTTGGCGTCAGAGGCATAGATTTCAGGCGCAGGAAGGATATTGCAGGTAGCACGCCCGGCCTCGCCATAGCCGATCTCGGTCAGGATCGGCCTGTCGATCGCCATGCTCAGCGCCTGGCGTACCAAGACGTCCGTCATGAAAGGATGTGGATGCTCGAGGGTCGAGCGTGCGTTGCCCAGGCCAGGGTCGGGATCGGTCAGGTTGATCACGATCCTCTCGACCAGCGTCCCGAACGCCGCAACCACCTCGCCCTTGCCCGCCGCCTGCATCCCGTCCAGCACTTCGGGCGGCAACTGAAGGTTCCAGGCATAGTCGTAATCCGCGGTTTCCAGCACGGCACGGGCCGCGTTTTCCGCCGTGCCGCCGCCCTTGATCATCAGGCTGGCAAAGGCCGGCTTGGCGGGGTCGCGGTAATAGGGGTTGGCCGACATCCTGACGGCGTCGCCGGTGCGGAAATCGTCCACCACGAAAGGCCCGGTGCCGATGGGATAGAAATTCGCCTCGGTGCAGGTGGGTGCCCGGTCGCCAAGGCAGTCGGCGAACTGGTCGGCTTGCAAGATGGGCGCGGACGCGCCGACAAAGGCATTGTAGGGGAAAGGTTTCGCTTCGTCGAACCGGATCACGACAGTGCGGTCATCCGGTGTCTCGATGCCCGCAATGCCCGAGAACTTGTCGACATGCGCGCAGCCGCCGCCCTCCGCAGTGCAATAGGACCATGTGAACTGGACGTCTGCCGCAGTCACGGGGGTGCCGTCGGACCAGATCAGGTTATCCCTGAGCCGCCAGGTGATCGACTTTAAATCTTGCGCCACACCGCCGTTTTCCAGGGTCGGGATTTCGGCGGCCAGCCAAGGGGTCATCGCGCCGGTTTCGTTGTACCGCGCGAGAGGTTCCAGTATGAGGCTGGCCGACTCGATATCCTTGATCCCGCCGGAAAGATACGGGTTCATAATCGACGGCGCCTGCCAGAAGATCAGGTTGACCTGCCCGTCACTTGCACGCTCGGCCATCGCTGACTGTCCCATGACGCATGCTATGACAGCCAGTGCCATGCTATGTACAAATTGCATCCCCAAGCCCTTTCCCGCTGGCACCACATCCCGAGTGCCCACGGTTCAGGCGCCCGGCGCGGAACGCGTGGCCAACCTCGCTATTATGTCCCGTAACTTGGGCAAGACACTACCCGGCCACGTGTCCGACTCAAAATCAATTGCCGTTGCGCAGCGGTCTGCAATGGACATCCAGTCGCCGCGCGGGATTACTTGGCCCCCGGCGCGATGATCATGATCATCTGGCGGCCTTCCATCTTCGGCATGTTCTCGACCTTGCCGATTTCTTTGATGTCCTCGGCCACCCGCTGCAACAGTTCGCGGCCCAGATCCTGGTGCGCCATTTCGCGACCGCGAAACCGCAAGGTGATCTTAACCTTGTCGCCGTTTTCCAAAAAGCGAAAGACGTTGCGCATCTTCACGTCGTAGTCATGCGTGTCGGTGTTGGGGCGGAACTTCACCTCCTTCACTTCGATGACTTTCTGCTTCTTGCGCGCCTCGGATTCCCGCTTTTGCTGTTCGTACTTGTACTTGCCATAGTCCATGATCTTGCAGACCGGCGGATTGGCGTTCGGCGAGATTTCCACCAGGTCCAGACCGGCCTCTTCTGCCATACCCATGGCGCGTTCGGGCGTCACGACGCCGACGTTTTCACCTTCCGCGCCGATCAGGCGGATTTCCGGAACGCGGATTTTGTCGTTGATGCGGGGGCCGGTGTCGCGCGTCGGAGGCGCGTTGTGTGGTCTGCGGGCTATGGTTTTTGTCCTTCGATCGTTCAGCGAGTTTGAGGTCGCAAGGTAACCGCGCGTAGGGGGTGTTTCAAGCGGCAAAATCGGGTGGCAGAGCCCTAACCGACGGTAATTTCCCCTTGCATGCGCCGATTTTACGCTTCATCTCCAAGCAACTGTAAGGCAGGCTGTGAAAGTCTTCAGAAACCTGCCAGTTGAGAGGAATACCAATGAGAAACATTTTGTGGCTGATCGTGGCCCTTGTCATCCTTGCCGGGGGCTACATGCTCTTCACCGGCAAGTCACCGCAGGAAGTCGTGGACGAGGTGTCCGAAACTGTTTCCTCGCCCGAGGAATTGGAAAGCGCCGCGGATACCGCCGGCGAGGCAACCGAGAATGCCGTTCAGGAAACCGGCGAGGCCCTGGAGGCCGCTGGCGACGCAACGGCAGAGGCCGCCGCGGATGCCGGCGAGGCCGCGGAAGATGCCGTAGAAGCGACCGGACAAGCCGCCGACGAAGCGGTGCAGGAGGCCGTGGAGGCCGCCGACGATGCGGCCAATTTCGCCGAAGACACCGCTGCGGATGCAGCCGACACGGCCAGTGACGCCGCGGATGCTGCTGCCGATGCCGCGGCGGATGCAGCAGATGCGACCGCGGAGACAGCCGAGGAAGTGGCCGACGAAACTACGCAAGCCGCCTCGGACGCGGCGGACGCGGCTGCCGACACTGCCAGCGATGCGGCGGATGCAACCGAGGACGCGGTCGAGGATACCGCGGACGCCGCGGGCGATGCCGCGGACGCAACGGAAGATGCGGCAGAAGAGGCTGTCAGCGCGACCGAAGAGGTGGCGGAAGACGCCGCCGATACCGCCGACGCCGCAGCCGACAGCACCGAGGCCGCAGCAGAAGAGGCTGCGACCGAAGCAGCAGACGCAACGGACGAGGCGGTAAATTCGACTGAAGCGGCGGCAACCGAGGCCTCCGAGACCTCTATCACCGAGTTGCTGACACCCGAGGGCTTCGATTACGACAAGGTTACCGAGTACATCGACAACTCGGACCTCGGCACGGTGCAAAAGACGGGGCTGAAGTCCAGCCTGCAAGCCGCACGGGACAATCCCGACATGCTGGAAAGCGCGCTGGATGCCGTACGCGAGGCGTTGAACCTCTGATCGGATCAGAGTGCTGCAAAGACACAACCCGCGCTGCGATCAGCGCGGGTTTCTTTATTCGAGGCACGAAAGAGGGTTAGTCGAGAAACGCTTTTTCGACCACGTATTCCTTCGGATCGGAATTCGCCCCTTCGCGCAGACCGTATTCCTCGAGCATCTCCTTGATCTCGAGGTTAAAGGCCAGGTTGCCGCAAACCATCGCGCGGTCAATCTCGGGCGTAAGGGACTCGACTCCGAGGTCCTCGAAAACCTCGCCTTTGCGCATCAGGTCGGTGATCCGGCCCATCTTGGCGCTCTCTTCGCGGGTCGTCGTGGGATAGTACCGCAGCTTCTCGTGAAAGCCTTCGCCGATCAGTTCGGCCAGCAGCTCGTCTTTGCGGATGCCGTCGATCAATTCCTTGCCATATGTCAACTCACCCACCTCGCGGCAGGTGTGGGTGATGATGACCTCGTCATAGTCGGTATAGGTCTGCGGGTCGCGCAGCAGCGAGGCGAAGGGCGCAAAGCCGGTGCCCGTTGCAAAAAGCCACAGGCGCTTGCCCGGCAGCAGGGCGTCATGTACCAGCGTGCCCACGGGCTTGGGGCGCAGGATGATCTCGTCGCCCGGTTCGATATGCTGCAGGCGGCTGGTCAACGGACCGTCCTGCACCTTGATCGAATAGAATTCCAGTTCGTCGTCCCAAGAGGGCGAGGCGATGGAATAGGCCCGCAGAAGCGGCTTTTCCTTGCCGGTCTTCTCGTCTTTCTGCATCAGCCCGATCATGACGAACTCGCCGGAGCGAAAGCGCAGGCTGGCAGGACGGGTGGTGCGGAAGGAAAACAGCCGGTCGGTCCAGTGTTTGACCGCCGTCACGGTCTGGGCGTCGGGCAGGGTAGGGACTTTGACGGGTTTCGCTTCGGTCACGGTCACGGTCTCGTTCATCAGCAATCATCGCCCGGGGTCTTAGCCCGAGCGTCTCCTCGTATACTTTGATTCAGGTCAGATTACAGGGGTCATTCGGCGGGAATCTTGCCGCGTCCGGTGCCGCGCAGACGGGCCTGGTAGTCATGCGCCTGCCAACTTGCGCGGAACAGCCACTGGTCCTCGGGCTGCCGTTCAGCCAGATCTTCGGAGATTTCGACCTCGTCGAAGCCGGACCTGCGTGCCATCGCATATTGGTCGGCAATAACGTGGCCCCGAGCCCGCAGGCGCCCTTTGAAGCCCATCAGTCGCAACTGCCGCGCGATGGTAAAGCCGCGCCCGTCGGAAAAGCTGGGAAAGTCGACACGGATCATCGGGATGTCCGAAATCCGCCCGGCCAGCTCGTTTGGGTCGTTGCTGGACGCAAGGTCGATGGCGCAGCCCGGATGCGCGTCGTTCAGCGCGGCGATGGGGCCGTCCCAGTCGTCGTTTGCAAAGCCTTGATCTGTCACGATAACGCTCATGCCGTTTCTCCTGTTCTGACGGGTTTTCCGTTGACGAAATGAATGCCGCATTCGGACTTGTCGGTGCCGCGCCAGCGGCCCGCGCGGGCGTCTTCGCCGGCGGCCACGCGGCTGGTGCAGGGCTGGCATCCGATGGACGGATAGCCTTGCGCCACCAGCGGGTGACGGGGCAGGCGGTTTTCTTCCATATAGGTCTGCACGTCTTCCCGGGTCCAATGCGCCAGGGGGTTGACCTTCATCCGGCCCGTGGCCTCCTCGGTCTCGAAGAAGTCGAGCGCAGCCCGGTCACCGCCGTGATAGCGTTTGCGCCCCGTGATCCAGCCATCAAAACCTTGCAGCGCGCGTTGAAGCGGCACGGTTTTGCGCAGAGTGCAGCAGGCGTCGGTGTCGGACTGGTGCAGGTCTCTGTCGGGGTCCTGCCGGGCCACCGCGTCCGCGTCGGGGCGAATGATCCGCAGGTCCTTCAGGCCCAGGCGCTCGGCCAGATCCTGTTGGTAGACCAACGTTTCGGCAAAGAGCATCTCGGTGTCCAGAAAGATCACCGGCGTGTCGCGTTTCAGCACGGAGATCATGTGCAGGAGAACTACGGATTCCGCGCCGAAACTGGACACGAGCGCCAGTTTTCCCGCTTCGGGGCTGGCCAGCGCATGGCGCAGTACGGCCGTGGCGGAGTTCAAGCGGTACCACTCGTTCAGACCCGAGACGCGGGTCGGCAGGCTGGTGTCGATCTTACTCTGCAGCATAGGCCTTGTCCTGCTCGTAGAGGGCGGTCTTGAACGGTGTCATGCCAACACGGCGGTAGAATTCCAGGAACGTCTCGTTTCGGTCATGCCGCTGATCGAGATAGGTCTCGACGATGCGTTCGACGGCCGGAATGATTTCGTCTGCCGAAAAGCCCGGCCCGGTCCGGTCGCCGATTGCTGCGGTCTCGGTATGATCGCCGCCAAGTGTGATTTGATAGTTCTCGACGCCGGCACGATCCAGCCCAAGGATGCCGATATGACCAACATGGTGGTGGCCGCAGGCATTGATGCAGCCCGAGATCTTGATCTTCAGCTCGCCGATATCATGCTCCAGCTTCAACTCGTCAAAACGGGTTGCGATCTGTTGGGCGATCGGGATGGACCGCGCCGTGGCCAGCGCGCAATAGTCCATACCGGGGCAGGCTATGATGTCCGAGATCAGGCCGATATTCGCCGTCGCCAGACCGTGCTTTTTCAGAATGGCATGCAGCGCGGGCAGGTTGGACTTGTGCACATGCGGCAGGATCACGTTCTGCTCGTGACTTATGCGCAGCTCGTCATGGCCGTAGAACTCGGCGAGGTCAGCCATCACCCGCATCTGGTCCGCCGTGGCGTCCCCCGGCGTGGCACCGTGGGCCTTGAGGCTGATCTGCACGATGGCGTATCCCGGTGCCTTGTGAGCGATGAGGTTCGTGTCGGCCCAAGACCGGAAGATCGGGTCGGTCTTGTACGTGGTCTCGAACACTTCCGCGCCGTCCTGCCGAAACGCCGGCGGTGCGAAGGCGGTCTTGATCTGCTCCAAGAGAGCAACGTCGATGCCGCTGAATTCGGGGCGGATCACCTCGAACCGCTCCTGCACCCGCGCGCGGATGTCGTCGATGCCGTGTTCGTGCACGGTGATCTTGATGCGCGACTTGTACTTGTTGTCGCGGCGGCCCAGCAGGTTCCAGACGCTGACCGTGGCCTCGATATAGGGCAGCAGGTCTTCCTGGCTGACGAAATCGGACAGGACCTTGCCGATCATCGGCGTCCGTCCAAGGCCACCGCCGACGAGAACGCGGTAACCGATCTCGCCTTCACGCTCGACGATCTGGATGCCGATGTCGTGGGCCTTGATCACGGCGCGATCGTTCGGGCTGCCGGTCACGGCGATCTTGAACTTGCGCGGCAGGAACTGGAATTCCGGGTGATCGGTGGACCACTGTCGCAAGAGTTCCGCCACCGGGCGCGGATCGGCAATCTCGTCCTCGGCGGCACCTGCGAAATGGTCGGCGGTTACGTTGCGGATGGTGTTGCCGGAGGTCTGGATGGCATGCATCTCGACCTCGGCAAGCGCATCGAGAATTTCCGGCACGTCACGCAACTCGGGCCAGTTGAACTGGATGTTCTGGCGCGTGGTGAAATGGCCATAGCCCTTGTCCCACGTCTCGGCGATATGGGCGAGCTGGCGCATCTGGCGCGAATTGAGCGTGCCATAGGGAATCGCCACACGCAGCATGTAGGCGTGCAATTGCAGATAAAGGCCGTTCATCAGGCGCAGCGGCTTGAACTCGTCCTCGGTCAGGTTGCCGGCGATGCGGCGCTCGACCTGGGCGCGAAACTGGCGGTTGCGCTCGGCCACGAAGGCCGCGTCGAATTCGGAATAGGAATACATCAGTTTACCTCGGCTTGTTTGCCATGGTGATAGTTGGACGGGCCAGTGCGGCGGAATTCCTCGCGGAAATGCGTCGGCTGCGGGCCGTCGTCAGAAGGTTTGGCATCGGCCAGGTACGCCCCGACGACCAGTTCGGGCTGGCCTTCGGCCTGCGCCAGCCGCAGCTTGGCGAGCGCCTCGTCGCTGATCAGTTCAGCCTCGGAAAGGTGCCGCGACCAGCGGTCATCGGCAGTTTGATAAACGACGTCGCCTTCCAGCAGCGCGTTGGCGGTGACGACCTTGGGGGTGAATTCTTTGGGCATCAGGCGAACTCCTGCGTCGAAAGGGTCAGATTTGTCTCAGCGGCGCGGGGCGCGAGGCCGATGAATGTCAGGGCCGGGCCGGCCAGATTAGCCTCTTCCAGGTCCTGCGCCATGCGGGCCACTGTTGTGGCGACGATGCGCTGATCGGGGCGCGACGCATTCTCGACGATGCTGACGGGTGTGGCGCGGTCTGCGCCGTGCATCAGCAGGCGGCCCTGGATGAAGCGGCTGGATTTCTTGCCCATGTAGATCGCGGCGACCTCGCCGGGTTGGGCGAGGGCGGTCCAGTCCTGCTCGGCATAGCCTTTCATGTCGTGGCCAGTGACAAAGCGGACGGCGGCGTTGCGCTTGCGCTTGGTCAGGCTTTGACCGATAGCGGCCACCCCCGCAGAGGCGGCGGTGATCCCTGGCACGATATGCCATCCGATCCCGGCGGCGTTGACCGCGTCGACCTCTTCGTCAAGGCGGCCAAAGACGGTCGGATCGCCGCCTTTCAGGCGTACAACCTGCGCGCCGGTGGCCGCGTGCTCGACGATCAGCGCGTTGATATCCTCCTGCGACATGGCGGGGCCGAACCCGATCTTGCCCGCGTCGATCAATGTCGCCTCGCGGCGGGCCAGTTCAAGGATTTCGGGCGTAACTAGCCGGTCGTGGATAACCACATCTGCGGCGTCGAGCGCCTTTCGTGCCTTGAGCGTCAACAGTTCGGGGTCGCCGGGGCCCGCGCCGACGAAGGCGACATGGCCTTCTCGGGTTTCGGCTTTGACGTGCTTGTCCAATAGGGCCGGCAGCGCTTCGTTGACGAGCTCTTCGCCGCCTTCGTCCATCGCGCGAGGTCCCTTGTCGAAATAGTATTCCGACCAGAAATCGCGGCGCTTGCGGCCCATGGGTAGGACCTCGACCGCCTTGCGGAACGCTTTGCCAATGCGGGCGAGGGTCCCCAGCGTGGCGGGCAGGCGTTCTTCCAGATCGGCCTTGATCGCGCGGGCCAGTACGGGGGCCGCGCCCTCGGTACCAATGGCGACGGTCACCGGGTCACGATCGACGATCGCGGGCGTGATGAAGGCACTGTCCTGAAGGTTGTCGACGATGTTCACCAGAGCGCCGTCGGCGCGGGCGATGGCGGAGGTTCGAGCGTCCTCGGCCTCGTCCTCGTCGGCGGCGTAGAACAGAACGGCACAGGTCGTATCGCCCGGTTCCATCGCGCGGCGCACGAGGCGCAGCTTGCCGGCGGTGTGCCAGTCCTCGATCTCTTGCGCCGGCACTGGTGCGAATACCGTCAACTGTGCTTCGGTCTTCAATAGCAGGCGCAGCTTGGCGAGCGCGGCGTCGCCGCCGCCCGACAGCACAACGCGGCGCCCTTCCAAAGCGACGAAGATGGGAAAATGTTTCACTTTGCACGCCTCCGGCTGCGATTGACTTGTGCCAATATATAGAAAATATTCCCGGTATTGCGCTACCTGGCGGCGCGAATAAGGACGTGCGTTCCAATTTGCTTTCGCTGAGTTGGGAATGTCCCGGGAAAAGGAAAAATAGAGAATGAGTGTTCGCCTTGACGAACTGGACCGGAAAATCCTCTCGGAGCTACAGAAGGACGGGGGGCAATCGCTGGACGATATCGCGAAAACAGTCGGCAGTTCCAAGACCCCGGTTTGGAACCGGATTCGAAAAATGCGCGAGGGCGGCGTGATCCGCCAGCAAACCTTTCTGCTGGATCCCGAAGCCCTTGGGCTGGAGGCGTGCTTCTTCGTCCTGATCCGCACGTCTGAACATGACAAGGAGTGGCAGGACAGGTTTCTCGATGCGCTGAGAACACGGCCGGAGGTTATGGAGGCGCACCGGCTGGCGGGCGATATCGACTACATCCTCAAGGTCGTGGTCAGCAACGCGCGGGCCTATGACATTTTTTACCAGGCGCTGATTTCAGAGGTCAAAGTGCACAACGTGACGGCGCTTTTGTCGATGGAAGAGATCAAGTCTACGACGATGCTGCCTGTCTAGGTGCTTACGCTTTGCTCTCCAGCGCCTTGATAATAGGTGAAAAATCTGCAGCCTTGAGGCTGGCGCCCCCGACCAGCGCGCCGTCGACATTGTCAGTCGCGAAAATCTTTGCTGCGTTGTCGGGTTTGACCGATCCGCCGTAAAGCAGCGGGATGTCGCGCCCCTCGTTTTCTCCGAACCGACGGATCATGCGGGCGCGGATGAAGTCGTGGACCTCGTCGATCTGGTCGGTCGTGGGGACCTTGCCGGTGCCGATGGCCCAGATCGGTTCGTAGGCGATGACCGTGTTGGCGGCGGTACAGCCATCGGGCAGGGAGGTGGCCAGCTGGCCGCCGATGATATCAAGCGTGTTGGCCGCTTCGCGCTGAGACAGCGACTCGCCCACGCAAACGATGGCGACAAGCCCTGCGGCGTGGGCCGCGCGTGTCTTGGCGTTGACGTCATCGCTGCTCTCGCCGTGGTCCTCGCGCCGTTCGGAATGGCCGAGGATAACGCTGGTGGCGCCGGCATCAAGCAGCATCTGGGCCGAGATGTCGCCGGTATGGGCGCCACTGCCCCGCGCATGACAATCCTGTCCGCCGATCCTAATGGGCCCATCGGCGACCAAAGCCGCCGCTGTCTGAATCAGTGTTGCGGGCGGACAGATCAGGATATCAACGCTAGGGTCGGGATGGGCCTGTGCGAGGGCAGACAGTTCTTCCAAGGCAGCACGTGTGCCGTTCATCTTCCAGTTACCTGCTGCCAGTTTGCGCGCCATGCGTTACCTCCGGGTTAACTGACCGGAGTGGTAGCGGCTCGCGCAGGGCGGGGCAACGTTTACATGCCTTCGAACTTAATCGACTCGCCGCAGCCGCAGGCCTCGGTCACGTTGGGATTGTTGAACACGAAACCGGATTCCAGAAGCGAGGTCTGATAGTCGATCTCCGTCCCAAACAGGAACATCTGTGCCATGGGGGCGATCATCACGCGTGCACCGTCCTGCTCGACCACCTCGTCGTTGGGGTCGACCTCGGTCACGTAATCCATGGTGTATTCCATGCCCGCACAGCCGCCTTTCTTGACGCCGATGCGCAGGCCCTGGTGGCCATCCTTGTCCATCAGGCGGGCAATCATCGACGCCGCTTTGGGGGTCATGGTGACCGCCTGTTTGCCTGGGATTCCGAACATGGTGCTGCCTTTCTCGCTGCGATGGGTCCAATCTATGCAAGCCAGTCGGCAATCTCAAGCGGGGGCAGCAATTCCATCCAGGCGCGCGTGGCCTCGGCCACGAGGAAGGCCCAGGCGAAGGAGGCCAGCGTGCCGATGATCACGTATTCCGCCGTTTTCTGGTCACGCGCGGCGGTGCCGAAGCGCAGGATGGATTTCGCGGTGATCAGGAAGCCCACGCCAAGCGGTTGATTTGCCATGACGAAAAAAAAGATCAACCCGCGTTCGATCAGCCCGATCTGGCGGCCACCGTTGCGCAGCCCGCGTTGCTGGATCAGCACACCGTGCGAGCGCATCAGCAGGCCGACGGCATGTTGACCGGCAACCAGGGTGGCGATCAGCCCGGCCAGAAGCGCCATGAGCGGCAGCAGGGTGGGCATGTCGGCCCACATGCCGGTCGCCCAAAGCGTGGGTGCGTGGACCGCGACGGCGACGATCACCAGAAGATGCAGGGCCTGATCGGCGAGAAACGCGGCCAGCCCTTTGAAATTGCCGTAGGTTTTCGCGCAGTCGATGGCCAAATGCGCGGCGGCGAGGACCAGCACTGGCGGCGCGGCGATCTGGCCCAGCGCGGCCATGGAGGCCACCAGCACAAAGGCACTGTGGAGGAGCATGACGCCGAAATGACGCTTTTTGCGGTGAATCAAGTCCGTTTGCAGGACGAAATCCGCCAGAACATGAGCGAAGAGGAGGGCGGTGACAGTCTCGATCATTCCGGCGCCTCCAGCAGTGTCAGGGCATCGTGCAGGGCCGGGTAGCCGGCGGCGTGCAGGGCTTGGTCAATGGCCTGGCGGGAAATGCCGAGGCGGTCGGCGGCGACGCGACGCGGCCCGGTCCCGGGGGGCAGCATCGCGGCCACGGCGCGGGCCTGGGCCTGCGTCCAGCCCTGCGCGATGTGATCGGCAAGGCGGTAGGTGGCGTCGAGCGGGCCACCGTCGGCGTGCGCGAGAAGCGTGGTGCCCGTGAGCTTTTCCAGCAGGCGGCCCGAGGCGCTGAACGCGGGGCCGTGGGCGCTGTTGGGGTCGGGGTTGGAGCCGTCGGGCAGGGTGCCTTTGCCGGTGGCGACGGCGATGCGTGTTTGCACAGCCGGGTCCAGCGCCATCAGGCTGGATTGCAGGTAAAGTGTTGATCTGAGGTCATATTCGGATGCGTTTACCGCCAGTTGCCAACCGTCGCCCCCGCGTCGTCCGAAGGCCGCCGTGGCATCTTGGCTCCATGCGGAGATGTCATCTGACAGCCGGTGGAGGCAGGCCATAACACCGTCGAGACGCTCTGCCGAAAGGGCAGAAGACTCGACGATATCACCGGTGAAGACGGTCCATATCATGCGCAAGTATTATTGCTTGCTTTTGCAAAATGCAAGCGTTTTTGCTTGCTTTACATGAATCCGAGTTCGAGGCGGGCCTCGTCGCTCATCATGTCCATGCCCCAGGGCGGCTCCCAGGTGAGATCAACATCAACTTGTTTCACACCGGCTAACGGCTCGATCGCCTCGGCCACCCAGCCGGGCATCTCGCCCGCGACGGGGCAACCGGGGGCGGTCAGGGTCATGATGACGCTGACCTCGTTTTCGGGCGTGATATCGATCGTGTAGATCAGGCCGAGGTCATAGATATTCACAGGTATTTCAGGGTCATAGACCGAGCGACACGCTTCGACCACCTGGTCGTAAAGCGGGTGATCCGTGCTGGAGGGCGCGATCAGCGGCGCGCCTTCGAGGGGTTCTGGCTGCTGGGTCATGTCACATCCTGTGCGGTTATCCGACTGAATATATAAGGATACCAGAGCGGCGCGTCCAGAGGGGGCGTACGCGGCCAGCGTGCGACGTCTTAACACTGACCGAGGGCGCAGACACCGGGGGGTGACACGCGTGCACCCCCTGTGCACCGGGCGTGCACCGCCATGGCGCGGCACCAGATGGCGCGAGTTGGTTAACGCGCGCAGGGTGACGTTGCGTTGCCGGCCCTATTTGCCGGAGCGGCGGCGGCGGATCGGGGCGGGGCGCACGCGGCTTTCAATATCGTCGTAGAGCATGCCGACGATGTTTTTGTTGGTCGAGGCCTCGATGCCTTCCATGCCGGGCGAGGAATTGACCTCGAGCACCTTGGGCCCGGCCTCGGCTCGCAGAAGATCCACGCCCGCCAGCCCAAGCCCGAAAGCGCGGGCGGCGCGCAGGGCGGTTTCGCGCTCGGTCTTGGTGATGCGCACCGACTTGGCCGAGCCGCCGCGGTGCAGGTTGGAGCGGAAATCGCCCTCGGCCCCGGTGCGTTTCATCGAGGCGACCACCTTGCCGCCGATCACGAGACAGCGGATGTCCTCGCCCGCGGCCTCCTTGACAAAATCCTGCACGAGGAAGTTGGCGCGCAGGCCGCGGAAGGCGTCGATAACCGACTCGGCGGCCTTCTTGGTTTCGGCCAGCACGACGCCCTTGCCTTGGGTCGATTCCAGCAGCTTGACGATCAGGGGGGCCGTGCCGACGAGGCCGATGAGGTTGCCGGTGTCCTGCGGCGAGGCGGCGAAGGCGGTGTTGGGCATGCCGACCTTGGCGCGGGCCATGAGCTGATGTGCGTAAAGCTTGTCGCGGCTGGAGGAGATGCCGGCGGAAGGGTTCACGCAATAGGTGCCGATGGTCTCGAACTGGCGCACGACGGCGGCGCCGTAGGACGTGATCGAGGCGCCGATGCGCGGGATCACGGCGTCGTAGCGGGGCAGGCGCTTGCCGTCGTAATGCACCTCGGGCGCCAGCGTGTTGATCGCCATGTAGCAGCGGGTGGTGTTGATCACCTCGACGGAATGGCCGCGCTTCTCGCCCTCTTCGACGAGGCGGCGGGTGGAGTAGTTGTTTTCGCGCGACAGCACGGCGATGCGCAGGGAGCGGTTGGGTTGGGCCTCGCGCATCTTCTTGGTGTGGTAGACGTCGTAGTTCAATTCGGGCTGAAGGAAGCGGTCGGTGGCGACGATCGAGATGTGATCCTTGAGCGCTGTGCGGCCCAGAAGCATCCGGCTGTTCATGGTGGAGCGGTTGGTCAGCGTGATCTCGATCGGCCAGGATTGGCCCGCGACCTCGAGCTTGCTTTCGATGACGTAGCGCAGTTCCTTCTCGCCGTTCGACGACGCCACCTCGCGCCGGTCCACGATGGGGGCGGAGCAGGGGATCACAAGGTCGTCGCGGCCCGGGATCGGGTGAACGGTAAAGCGGACCTTGGGTTTCGAGGACGGCCCGAAGGTTTCGATGTCAAAGGCGTGCAACGCGGAGGTGCGTGCCCCGGTATCAACCTTGGCCCGCAACGCCGGCACCCCCAATCCGGGCAGGGAGATCCACTCTTCCCAGCCAAAGTTCAGGATCTCCGGGCTGTCGGGGCTATCGGTCATGAGGTTGCCTTTTGGTTGTGGATCGGTCGGCGGTGGAACTGCAAGTTTCACCACGTAATGCATGTCGGCACAAGGTTACGGTGCGGGATGACCGCAGGGGCGGCGCAGGAGGCTACTTGTTGATATCTTCGTCGAAATAGCGGGTCTGATCGTCGGACGACCGGAAGACGCGGCGCAGTATCAGCCACGCGACCAGCGAGGCGCCGGCGAAGAGCGCGATGAGCGTCGGCGGCATGAAAGGGCCGAGCAGCGCCACCAGAAGCGCCATCACCGCGGCCCCGGCCGCGATGCCGAGGAAGATGTAGCCCGGCATCAGAAGTTCGAGGATGGCGATGGCCAGCGCGGCGCAAAGCCAGACCCACCAGTGCGACAGCAGGTCGATCATGGCTTGCCTTTCAGCATGGTGAAGGCGTTGGCGAAGGCCTCGACCGCGTGGGCGGGCACGATGACGGTCTGCGATGACGGGCCTTGGCCCAGGGCGTTGAGCGCCTCGACCTGCTTCAGGGCGACCTGGTATTGCGCGGCTTCGAGCCCGTTATCGGCGATGGCGCGGGCGACGACGCCGGTGGCGTAGGCCTCGGCGTCGGCCTGGATGCGGCGGGCCTCGGCAGTTTTCTCGGCGGCGTAGAGATCGGCGTCGGCGGCAAGTTCGACGGCGCGTTTCTGGCCCTCGGCCTCGGTCACCTGCGCGCGGCGGGCGCGTTCGGCGTTGAGCTGCTGCAGCATGGCTTCGCGCGTGGCCTGATCGAGGTTGACGTCGAGGATCTCGGCCCGGGTGACCTCGATCCCCCAGTTGTCGACGGCATCCTCGACATGCTGCTTGATCGTGTCGATCAGTTGCGAGCGGTTGGCCTGCACGTCGTCGAGATCCATCTTGCCGATCTCGGCGCGCACGATCCCTGCGACCGTGGTGGCGATGGCGGCGTCCACGTCGCGGATGCGGTAAACGGTCTTTTCGGGATTGGTGATGCGGTAGAAGACGGAGGTTTCAACCTCGACCAGCACGTTGTCGCGGGTGATGGCGTCCTGGCTGGCATTGGGCAGCTGGCGTTCGAGGATCGAGACGCGGTGCCGGATCTTGTCGAGAAACGGCACGATGAAATTGATCCCCGGCCCCAGCACCGAACGCAGGCGGCCGAAGCGTTCGACGACATGCTGTTCGGATTGCGGCACGATCTTCACGCCCTGGAAGATCACGATGAAGAGCAGCAGCGCGAGCAGGATGTAGGACAGGTTGGAAGAGAGCAGGTCGATAATCTGGTCTTCGGTCATCGGGATCCCCGTTGGAAAGGTCCCGGTTTAATAGGGCCAGCGCGCGCGCCATTGCAAGGCTTTGGTGGCGGTGCCGGGCGCGCGGCAGCGCGGGATCAGCCGTCGGGGTAATCCTGCGCGGGGCCTTGCGGCAGGAAGGGCGTGCCGGTTTCCTTTTCAAGCTCGGCCGCGCGGGCGAGCAGGCGTTCGCGGCAGGCGGTTTCGAGATCCCAGAAGGTGGACTGGTCCGGCGTGGGCAGAGCGAAGAGGATCTTCTTGCCGAAGACGTCCTGGTCGGCGACCCAGACGCCGGCGTCGTCCTTAGACCCCAGCGTGCCGTCGTCGATTTCGTCCATGACCTCGAAGAACGCCTTGCGCAGCGCCTCGACATCGGCGGTCTGGGCGAAGGTCATGCGGATGGGGCGCGTCATTTCGCGGTCGCCGGCGGAGAGGTTCTCGAACGGGTGTTTGACGAAATGGCTGACCGGCACGATGAAGCGGTTGCCGGTCCAGATCGCCAGCTGGACATAGGTGAAGTGGATGCGTTCGACGGTGCAGAAGCGATCCTCGAACACGATGTAGTCGCCTATGCGAGCCGAGCGGTTGAGCGCGATCTGCACGGCGGCCAGCAGGTTGCCCAGCACCTCGCGCGCAGCAAAGCCGAGCACGATGGTGATCGCACCCGCACCGGCCAGCAGCGTATAGCCGAGCGAGTTGAAGACCTGCACCGAGCTGAGCAGCGTGATTGCGCCGACGATAACGGCGAGGATGATGACGAACTTGCGAAAGCCCGACAGCATGGTGGCCATGTTGCGATAATGCGAGTTGACGGGATCGGCCAGTTCCTCGGGGCTGTTGAGGCTGACACGGTCGAAAATCTCGTCGGCGACGCGCACCGCGGCGAGGGCGAAGCCCACGACATAGCCCAAGAGCACCAGAGGTCCGACGACGACGCTGATCGGGCCGGTGACCACCAGAAGGCGGTTGGTGGTAAAGCCGATGAAGGCGGAGATCACGATGATCGTGGCCGGCAGGCGGAAGGCGCGCACGCAAGCCTGCACGATCCTGCGGCTGGAGAAACTACCCAGCCAGCCGACGATGCGATAGGCGATGTAGCCCAGCAGGAACGCGATGACGGTGATGACGGGCAGCACCAGCCATTCCCAGACATACATCCCGAACGGCCCGCGTTCGCGCGCCCAGGGGGGCATCGCCATTTCCAGTTCGGTCGGTTTGAAGCGCTCGTAAAGCGCCGGGATGTCGCGCACGCTTTGCCGCGAGATGACCCAGACGGGATCGCCGTTCGCGGGTTTCACCCGATTGAGGCGCAGCGGCACGGGCCGCTTTTCCAGCTCCAGCATGTTGAGCAGGATCGAGCGGCGCACCCGACCGGCACCGGGGTCTTCCTGGGCGCCGTCGAGCCAGCCGTCGGGGCGATCCGAGAGATCAGTCCAGGGGATCAGCACCTGCCGGTCGATGATCATCTTCAACTGGCGCGCAAGGTTCGCGCCGCGATTGGCCTGCGCCTCGAGTGGCAGATCGCCGAGGTCCAGCAGGTGGGCTGCGGCGCCGTACTGGTCGTCGTCGAAGAAGGACAGCAGCGATTCCATCGCCGAGCGGGGCGTATCGCGGTCGAGCGCCGCGGGAGGCTCGGGCAGGCCGGGGTTCAGCAGGTCGATCTCGAAATAGGGGTCTTGTGCAAGCGCCGCGACCGCGCCGGACACGATGATGAAAAGCGCCGCCGAGAGGCTGCGCAGCGAGGCGGCGATGGTGTGCATGTGTCTCTTCACGTGTCCCGTCGTTTTTGTTTCACCTTAAACCAGCCCGTCTCGGTTTGGTTCATTTTATTCTGCGCGCCGTGGCGTCGGGCACATATGCGGGATGATTGAAGCTTTCGCCAAAGGCGTTATGGAGGGCGCATCGAGGCCAGAGGGTAATGACATGACGAACGGGTTCGCTTTCGAGTTGGGCGCAAAGGACGGGCAGGCGCGGACGGGGGTGATCCGCACGCCCCGGGGTGAGGTGCGCACGCCGGCCTTCATGCCGGTGGGCACCGCCGCCACGGTGAAGGCGATGATGCCCGGATCGGTCCGTGAGACCGGCGCGGATATCCTGCTGGGCAACACCTATCACCTGATGCTGCGCCCCACGGCAGAGCGGATCGACGCCCTGGGTGGGTTGCATCGGTTCATGAACTGGGAGCGGCCCATCTTGACGGATAGCGGCGGGTTCCAGGTGATGAGCCTTGCCGGGTTGCGCAAGCTGACCGAGGAGGGTGTGACGTTCAAGAGCCATATCGATGGGTCGAAACACGAGCTGACGCCGGAGCGGTCGATGGAGATCCAGCGCCTGTTGGGCAGTGATATCGTGATGTGTTTCGACGAATGCCCCGCGCTTCCGGCGAGCGATGACGAGGTCGCTCGCGCGATGCGCCTGTCGATGCGGTGGGCCGCGCGGTCCAAGGACGCGTTCGGGGACCGGCCCGGCCATGCGCTCTTTGGTATCATGCAGGGCGGCGTGACGCAGGAGTTGCGCGAGGAAAGCGCCAAGGCGCTGGTCGAGATCGGCTTCGACGGCTACGCCATCGGCGGGCTTGCGGTGGGCGAGGGACAGGAGGCCATGTTCGGCGTGCTGGATTACGCCACCGGGTATCTGCCGCAGGACAGGCCGCGCTACCTGATGGGGGTGGGCAAGCCGGACGACATCGTGGGCGCCGTGAAGCGTGGCGTGGACATGATGGATTGCGTGCTGCCGTCGCGGTCGGGGCGGACGGGGCAGGTGTTCACCCGGCGCGGCGTGCTGAACATCAAGAACGCCCGGCACCAGGACGACCCGCGGCCCCTGGACGAAGCCTGTACCTGTCCGGCGTGCAGAAACTATTCCCGTGCCTACCTGCATCATGTGTTCCGTAGCCAGGAGATCATCAGTTCCATGCTGCTCACCTGGCACAACCTGCATTACTATCAGGAGATCATGGCGGGGATGCGCGAGGCCATCGCCGCTGGAGCATTCGACGCGTGGGAGGCGGAGTTTCATGCCCGGCGCGCCGAAGGGGATATCGCACCGATTTTATAGGCGCCTCAGACACTTGGCCTGATTGCCGGTCTTTCGCATCAGAGTGTTTCCAAAATGTGATCTGAATTCGTTTGGTGGTGGGCGGATTTCCGCTTATACTGAGTCTGCGATTTAATGAAGTGATCGATAATACAATGACTTATGCTGCCTTTGCTTTTAGCTGGATGTCTGTCGCACTTTTCGCGGCTATTCTGCTCGCCTGACACGGATCATGCGACACACATCTTTATTACCATGAAAAGTGCCGGTCCCTTTGCAGGGGCCGGTACACCTTTTTTGAACCCATCGGCGGTAGAGCGCGACCCAGAGGCATCACGACAGCGTGACATACTGGGAGCAATGAGATGACATATGCCGCATTCACGATCAGCTGGGCCTCGGTGGCGATTTTGGCCGCGATACTTCTGGCCTGACGCGCCGCCGATTTCAGAGCCCATCCTTGGTGCGTCGAGCCTGATAGTTGACTCGAACGCCCAGTCTGGTTCGCCCGTATTTTCATGGCGGCGAGATGCAAGTCGGGGTGGTGATCTCGTTTTGTGCCAACCGCTAGATCGGGCCAGTCTTCGCGAGGCCAACAGTAAGAATGCGTATATTTGATGCTTGTACCCGTGCGTGGCGCAAGGCATTCTGCGCGTGACCTGGCCGGGGTGCGAGGTTGAAACCGGGCCGCGAGCGCCCAGATTAACAGTATCGAAACGGAGAAGGACGGTGGTTGCCGCCAAGTCGGGACCGGAGCCTTCTTGCCAATACAGGATAACGAGCATGCTAGAACCCCTTAACGCCTCTTACCCGGTCCTGCCGCTACGCGATATCGTCGTGTTCCCGCACATGATCGTGCCGCTTTTCGTTGGGCGCGATAAGTCCGTGCGCGCGCTTGAAGAGGTGATGCAGGACGACAAGCAGATCCTGCTGTCGAGCCAGATCGACCCAGGCGAGGACGATCCCAATGCCGACGGTATCTACAATTCCGGCGTGCTTGCCAACGTGCTGCAATTGCTCAAGCTGCCCGATGGTACCGTGAAAGTGCTGGTCGAAGGCGTGGCGCGGGTCAAGATCACCGAGTATCTGGAAAACGAGAATTTCTTCGAAGCACGGGCCGAGTACCTGCAGGAAATGCCGGGCGACGCCGCGACGATCGAGGCGCTGCTGCGCACCGTGTCGGACGAGTTCGCGCGCTATGCCAAGGTCAAGAAAAACATCCCCGAAGAGGCGCTGGCCGCCGTGACCGAAGCCGACGATGCCGCCAAGCTGGCCGACCTGGTGTCGGGGCATCTGGGCATCGAGGTGGCGCAGAAGCAGGAGCTGCTGGAGACGCTGAGCGTCAGCGAGCGGCTTGAGAAGGTCTATGGCCTGATGCAGGGCGAGATGAGCGTTCTGCAGGTCGAGAAGAAAATCAAGACGCGCGTGAAATCCCAGATGGAGCGCACGCAGCGTGAGTACTATCTGAATGAGCAGATGAAGGCCATTCAGAAGGAGCTGGGCGATGGCGAGGACGGCGAAGGCGAGATTGCCGAGCTGGAAGAGCGCATCGAGAATACCAAGCTGTCGAAAGAGGCGCGCGAGAAGGCCGAGGGCGAGCTGAAGAAGCTCAAGAACATGAGCCCGATGAGCGCCGAGGCCACGGTGGTGCGCAACTACCTGGACTGGATGTTGTCGATCCCGTGGGGCAAGAAATCCCGCGTGAAGAAGGATCTGGGCCGGGCGCAGGACGTGCTGGACAAGGACCACTATGGCCTCGAGAAGGTCAAGGAGCGGATCGTCGAGTATTTGGCCGTGCAACAACGCTCGAAAAAGCTGAAGGGCCCGATCATGTGCCTTGTCGGCCCGCCGGGCGTGGGCAAGACGAGCCTTGGCAAATCCGTGGCGCGGGCCACGGGGCGCGAGTTCATTCGCATCAGCCTGGGTGGCGTGCGCGACGAGTCCGAGATCCGCGGTCACCGCCGGACTTATATTGGCTCCATGCCGGGCAAGATCATCCAGTCGCTGAAAAAGGCGAAGACGACGAACCCGCTGATCCTGCTCGACGAGATCGACAAGATGGGTCAGGATTTCCGGGGCGACCCGGCGTCGGCCATGCTGGAGGTTCTGGACCCCGAGCAGAACGGTACGTTCGTGGACCACTACCTTGAGGTCGAGTACGACCTGTCGAACGTGATGTTCCTGACCACCGCGAACTCCTACAACATGCCGGGGCCACTGCTCGATCGGATGGAGATCATTCCGCTGGCCGGCTACACCGAGGACGAAAAGCGCGAGATCGCCAAGCAGCACCTACTGGCCAAGCAGATCAAGAACCACGGTCTGAAGCAGAAGGAGTTCAGCCTGGACGACTCTGCGCTGACGGCGATCATCCGGCATTACACCCGCGAGGCGGGCGTGCGGAACCTCGAACGCGAGATCAGCAAGGTGTGCCGCAAGGCGCTGACCAAGATCATCAAGAAAGAGGCTGAACGCGTCGACGTGACGTCGGAGAATATCGACGAGTTCCTTGGCGTGAAAAAGTTCCGCTATGGGCTTGCCGAGGAGAAGGACCAGGTGGGTGTCGTCACCGGGCTGGCCTATACCTCGGTCGGCGGCGAGCTTTTGAATATCGAGGCGCTGCGCCTGCCGGGCAAGGGCCGGATGAAGACCACCGGCACGCTGGGCGACGTGATGAAGGAGTCGATCGACGCTGCGTCTTCCTATGTGCGGTCAATCAGTCCTCAGATCGGGGTGAAACCGCCGCGGTTCGAGAAATGGGATATCCACGTGCACGTGCCCGAAGGCGCGACGCCCAAGGACGGGCCGAGCGCGGGTCTGGCGATGGTGACGTCCATCGTGTCCGTGCTGACCGGTATACCGGTGCGTAAGGACATCGCCATGACCGGTGAGGTCACTCTGCGCGGTAATGCGCTGGCCATCGGCGGGCTGAAGGAGAAACTGCTGGCGGCCCTGCGTGGTGGCATCAAGACGGTGCTGATCCCGCAGGAGAACGAAAAGGATCTGGCCGAGATCCCGGACAACGTGAAAGAGGGGCTGGAGATCATCCCCGTAGAACACGTGAGCGACGTTCTGAAACTGGCGCTGGTGGAAGCGCCCGAACCGGTTGAGTGGGACGAAGCGGCTGAAGAGGCTGCCGCGGCCGAAGCGGCGCGGAAGTCCGGCGAGGACGGGGCAGGGGCTGTAACCCACTGAACCCTGTGATGCAGAAACACGAAACGCGCCCGCAATGTCGGGCGCCTTTTTCGGTTCAGAGGATCAGGTCATCGGCGGTGATCGGGCCGCCGCCCTCGATGAAGATATCCACGTGTCCGTCTGCGATCCGGTCGCCGTTAAGGTCGATCTCCAGCGTCGCGCGGCTGGTCGACCACCAATCCCGCTCGATCCGGACTTGCCCGGTGAGCGAGTAGCCGAAATCGCGCTCACCGACGAAGTGCAGGGTGCCCAGCTGCGACAGGTCGATCCGGTCGCCCTCGGTGCTGTTGAAATCGGTGATTGTGGCCCACCTGTCATTACCGCGCGGCGCATCGTCGTTTTCGAGGAATTCGAAGATATCGGCGCCTCCATCGCCGGTCATTACGTCATCGCCGGGGCCACCGGAGAGTGTGTCATTGCCGGCGCCGCCGCTGAGCGTGTCGGTTTTCAGGCGACCCATGATGATGTCGTTCCCGGCCTGTCCTTCTATCCGGTCGACACTCCAGTCCGCTATCAGAACATCGTCGAAAGACGATCCGCGGACATGCTCGATCCCGGAGTAATCCAGTGATCCAGGCCCTTGATAGTGACTTCCGGCGAGAAACACGGAGCTGTGAAACCAGCTGAAATCGAGGAGATCATAGCCGCTGTCGCCACGCACCTGGGTGTGCATGTTGCCCAGATCGAGGATCAGTATGCGGTCGTCGCCAGTGCCGCCTCGGTAATCTTCCACGCCTTCGCCGACATAGGGTTCGCCATCCGCGAGCTGCGCGCCTTCCACGATGAGCAGATCGTCGCCCCAGCCGCCATGGACCGTGTCCACTCCCGCGCCACCAGACAGCGTGTCGTCGCCATAGCCGCCATAAATGCGATCATGACCGCCCAATCCGTAGACGATGTCGTTCTGCGACGTGCCGTAAATCCAATTATTTCCGCTTGTGCCGGTGAAAAACCCCATGCGCTTGTCTTCCCTGTCATACCACGCCGTACGTGCGGCGTTTGCATGTGGGTCGTGCCCGGAACGGGAAAGGTTCAATCAACCGATGATCCGGGGGCCAAGCGCGAGTCGCAAAAGATCCGACAACCGCAAGCGGGCTGGTTCGGACAAATATGAGGTTCCGTAAACGGGCCGCTTAAAACG
This sequence comes from Roseovarius sp. THAF9, assembly GCF_009363715.1. Classification (NCBI taxonomy): domain Bacteria; kingdom Pseudomonadati; phylum Pseudomonadota; class Alphaproteobacteria; order Rhodobacterales; family Roseobacteraceae; genus Roseovarius; species Roseovarius sp. THAF9. Next base: position 2,119,902 of record NZ_CP045404.1, on the reverse strand, counting down.
CGCCGCCGGCGATCGCCATGGTGAAAACGTAGATCAGCGTTATCATCAGGATATCGATTTTGGCGGTGGAATCCTCGACCGCGGCGTCCATGACGATCTGCTGATCGAGAACGGGGTCCGACAGATTTCCCGCGACGGCGGGTTCGATCACGATGAGTGATGCGAAGGCGGCTGCGGCAATGAGTTTGGTCACGTTGTGATCCCCAGTTTGCGTTACGCCGAACGTTATGCGTCGAAGCCGACCAAAGGTCAACTCGGCGGTAGCAATCGCCGCGATTTCAGGTATCGTGTGGCAAAACTTCAATAATAGAGGTCCAAAATGGCATCGCGCAGTACAGCAAGCCCGAAAACCGGAGCATCCACCAAGGACGCGGCCCCCGCGGTCAAGCCGGAACTGGAAGTGGTCACCGAGACATCCGGTGCCGATATCCTGTCGACGGAACTTAAGAAGCAGGAACTTTTCCAACTGGTGGCAGACCGGGCCGATCTGAACAAGAACAAGGTCAAGCCGGTGGTCGAGGCCATGCTCGAGGTTCTGGGCGAGGCGCTCGCGGAGGGGCGGGAACTGAACCTCAAGCCCTTCGGCAAGGTGAAGATCAACCGGCAGAAGGATACCGGCAACGCGCGCGTCACGGTGGCGAAGATCCGTCAGCCCAAATCGGATACCCCAGCCGACGGAGCCTGACGCCAAAGCGGCCATAAGACGGCGTGGCGAGAAGTCGATTGCCAACCGGATTTCCGTGCAGCTTTGCTATTGCACCGTTGCGAAAGGGGCGCTAAACAGCGGCTCCGGCGGGCGATTAGCTCAGTGGTAGAGCGCTTCGTTCACATCGAAGATGTCAGAAGTTCGAATCTTCTATCGCCCACCATTTTCCGCCCGGAAAACCGCCGCGTCAGAGCGTTACCATGCGCCAGACGCCGAAACCGATAACCAGTAGCGTCACAAGCACCACGGCAGGCCAGCTCCATCCGGGCCAGTGCGCGGGAAAGCTGCGGCGCAACACCTGCAGCGACGTTGCGAGGAACCATGCGAGGCTGAGCGCCAGGAGCACCAGGAAGGCCCTGACACGGGCCGTGTCCTCGCCACGCGCGCCGTAGCCCAAAAGGTCGAAGTAGTGCCCGATCCAAAGACACACCAGGACGGCTGCAGACAACAGGCCAGCCCTCAGGGCTGTGCGTCCATAGGGAAGCAGTGCCAGAAAAAGGAACAATGCCGCCGCAACGGCGGCGGCCAAAAGGGTGGTTGCCATGCTTGAGCGCCGTTTGTCTTTCGTCGGTTCGGGACAGTAGCCCCGATTGTCGCGATCCGAATGCCTTTTCAAACAAATGCGACGCGATTGATCGGGATTGTTGCGTAAAAGTTGTGTTTGAGGCCGCGCAGATGGGAAGCGGTTGAGAATGCCGCGTCATGGGCACCAATGCGTCTTGCAAGGCGTTGAAGGTGTTGCTAGAGGAACCTGGAAAGGGGCGGTTAGCTCAGTTGGTAGAGCGCTTCGTTTACACCGAAGATGCCGGGGGTTCGAGTCCCTCACCGCCCACCATGCCTTCTTGCTTTCGCGCTTTTCCTTGATCCGGGACAACTGTTTCTTTGACAGAAACATACCGTTTTTGAGGACCGGAGTCATTTTAACCTGCATAATGGGCTGTTAACCATGTCTGGCAGCCGGGAACGAACCCGAGGCGGGGATGAAGGTTGGCGCGGGGAAGCAAAGCCAGATGCTGAATTCACTTGATGTCATCAAGGTCGGTGGCGCTTGCGTCGCCGGGTTGAGCCGGAACGGCTACCGCATTGAGACGGTTTCCGACTTCGAGGAGATGGAGCAACTTGTCCGCACGCACGGGAAAACCAGCGTGACCGCGAAACTGTCATCACATTACAACGACTTCACCGAACACTCGGGCTTCTGGCTGGTGCTTTGGGAAGGCGAGACATTCGTCGCCGCGGTCGCCACGCGGTATGACAATGTCGGACGCGAAAACATGGGCGATTATATGCGCCGCACCATGCGCCGGCATTATCCCCACCCGTCCGGCGACACGTTGCTTCAGTTCACCACGGCGCTGCCGCCGGGGTTTCACGGACGCATGGCCTATATCGGTGAGCTGTTCGTGGCGCCGGGGCAACGCGGTTCACGGCAGCGGCTGCGGCAGTTAATGTTGCTATTGCATTGCTGCATCGCCACCAAGTGGCCGGTCGACTGGACCTATGCGATGATGCGGGACCGGGACGTCATGGCGGGGTTCGCCACGACATACGGCTTTACAGTGCAGGTTCCTGGTGTCGCGAAATGGGCGGATCCGGCGCCGCCGGGGCGGGGCGACAGCGAATGGCTCGTGGCGCTGTCATCCGAACATCTTGCCCACATGATGGCGTATTACGCCGGCTCACTCGAGAGCTTGTGAATAGTTCAGCACGAACTTGTTGCCCTGTCCGTCACGCACGGGCAGCAGCAGACGCTTGTAGGTGAACCGCAGCGGAAAGCTGTGGCCGGGCAGCATAACGTCGATTTCCTCGATCGTCAGCTTGGGTTCGCCGCGCGTCGCCTCGACATGAGCCAGGCGCACACTTTCGCAGAGCTTGTCGTCGAAGGTGGTGAACAGATAGCGCAGGTGCTCGGCTGTCTGGATGCCGAAACTTTGGGCGGCAAGGCTCTGGTGGCCGATCTTGTAGGGTTCGGGCAGGCGGGAGTGTTCATCGGGGGCGAGGTAGAGGTCGACATGTTCGCTGAGCGTGTCGAAATTGGTCAGGACGCCGCCTTGCTGGTGCCACCAGGTCAGGACATCGTCAAGCAGCGGGCGCGCGCCACGCTGAGAGAGCTTGCGGTGCGCCTCGCGCGTGACGGAGGTCAGGATGCGTTCCGCCTGGGCGCTCACAATGCGATTGTCGATCTCGCCCCCGGCCAGAGTGATCTGGTCGTTGAGGCCCGCGATCTGGTTCGGCGTGATCCCGAGGGCCGAGCAGATCTTGACGACGCTGGAGTACCCCGGGTCACTTTTCGATGACAGGAGGTTGGATATGTAGCGTTCACCCTGACCGATCTCGAGCGACAGGGCTTTGTAATCGTACGATGAACCTTTGATGTATGTTTTCAGTCGGTCATGGAAATCAATCACGGGGCAAAAATCCTGTTTTGCGGATCACAAGTCACTTATAAGAGGTCTTTCTGATTTACGTCAAATAGCGATTGACCCTCAAGCAGTAAAGAAGGTTAGCCCATTCAGCCCTAACGCGAGCAGGTAATTCCGAGAAAATCACTGTTTCCTCGCATCCCGAGACATGGTTGAAACAGGCCGACGCAACGCCCGGATGAGCGAACAAAAACCTGTCGAATTGACGTGTTGACCGCTTGACGGGGCGGGCCGTGCCGCCTAAACAGCACCTCACGCTCGGGGCACCGTCCCGGGCTTGCAGCGGGCGGTTGTAGCTCAGTTGGTTAGAGTGCCGGCCTGTCACGCCGGAGGTCGCGGGTTCGAGCCCCGTCAACCGCGCCACTGCTGCAGAACAGTACGACCTTTGCGCGGTTGTAGCTCAGTTGGTTAGAGTGCCGGCCTGTCACGCCGGAGGTCGCGGGTTCGAGCCCCGTCAACCGCGCCACGTATTCCCTTGAATTCAGAGAAAGAAACTGCGCAGCGCCGCAATGGTCGCGTCTGGCGCGGTGTCGATGAAAAAGTGCCCGCCCGGTATGGTGTCCGCCCGCATGTCGGTGCATTTCGAGGCCCACGTGGCCGGCACGTCATAGGCTCGGGCCATGGCGCCGCTCGCACCATAGAGAATCAGCGTGGGGCAGGCGATGCGGCCCCCCAGATCATCGGCGTCGTCATGCACGTCATGGGCGATGACGGCGCGATAATCATTGCACATGCCCCGGATCGTGTCGCGCTGGCGCCAGCTATCGCGGTAGGCGGTCAGCTGATCGGGATCGAAGTCCGAGAGGTCGGCGGCGCCCCAGCCGGTGAGGCAGGAGTGAAAATAGGCGTCCGGATCTGCGGCGATCATGTCCTCTATAAGGGCGCCGGGCTGCGCGAGGAAAAACCAGTGGTAATAGGCCTGCGCCACATCCATCCGCAATTCCGTCAAGATCGTGTGCGTGGGGACGATGTCCATCAGGCAGGCGGCGGTGACCGCCTGAGGCGCATCGAGAGCGAGCCGGTGGGCGACGCGACCGCCCCGGTCATGGCCGACCACCGCGAATTGCGCATGTCCGAGGACGGACATCAGCGCCGTCTGATCGCGCGCCATTTCGCGAAAGCTGTAGGCAGCGATATCCTGCGGCTTCGCGCTGTCGCCGTAGCCGCGCAGGTCGGGGCAGACCACGGTGTGGGTGTCCGCCAGCGCCGGGGCCACACGGGCCCAGAGCGCGCGAGTCTGGGGGAAGCCGTGCAACAGAAGCAGCGGCGGGCCGGAACCACCGATGCTGTAGGCGATTTCGGTGCCGTTGACCTGTGCGGTCGCGTGGCGAAAGCCGGGGATGGGCATGGCCTAGCGCGACAGCCGGTCGAGCACGCGCGCCCAGCTGCGGATGCCCTTGTGGAAGCTTTCGACGTTGTATTTCTCGTTGGGCGAATGAATGGCGTCGTCTTCCTGGGCGAAACCGATCAGCATGGAATCGAGCGACAGGATGTCCTTGAAAAAGCCCGCGATGGGGATCGAGCCGCCCATGCCGACGAAGACGGCCTCGCGGTCCCATTCATCGGACAGCGCCTGGCGGGCAGCCTCGAATTCGGGCCGGTCGATGTTCATCACCGCCGCAGGCGAGCCGTCGAGGTCGTCGTTCCAGGTGACGCGCGCGTCCGGCGACAGGCGGTCCTCGACATGTTTGCGGATTTTCACGCGCAGCGCGTCAGGGTCCATGTCGTCGACCAGCCGGCAGGTCAGCTTGCAATGCGCCTCGGCGGGGATGACCGTCTTGGTGCCGGCACCCTGGTAGCCGCCCCAAAGGCCGTTGATTTCCAGCGTGGGTCGGGCCCATTGCTGCACGAGGGTGCTGTAGCCCTCTTCGCCATGGGGCCGGGTGAAGCCGACGGAGGAGAGGTATTCTTTTTCGTCGAAGCCGCAGCCTTCCCATTGGCGCAAAAGCTCTGCCGGGACCTCGCGCACGCCGTCATAGAAGCCGTCGATGGCGACGCGGCCGGTGTCGTCGTGGAAAGAGGCGATGATGTGCGAGATTTCCTTGAGCGGGTTCAGGGCCGGGCCGCCGTAATGGCCTGAGTGCAGGTCGATGCGGGGGCCGTGGATGGTGAACTCGTCCTTCATCATGCCGCGCAGCTGCGAGGCGATGGAGGGCACGCCGGGCGCGACCATCGACGTGTCGCAGATCAGCGCGAGATCGGCCTGAAGCTCTTGGGCGTTTTCTTTCATGAAGGGGATGAGCGAGGGCGAGCCCGATTCCTCTTCGCCCTCGAAAAAGAAAGTGATGCGGCAGGGCAATTCGCCGGTGACGTGCTTGTAGGCGCGGCACGCCTCGACGAAGGTCATGAGCTGGCCCTTGTCGTCCGAGGCGCCGCGGCCGCGGATGACCTGGCCTGCGTCGGTGTCCTGGATCTGTGGGTCGAAGGGGTCGGTCTTCCACAAGTCGAGCGGATCGACGGGCTGGACGTCGTAATGGCCGTAGAACAGCAGGTGCGGGCCGGTGCCGCCTTTTGGCCCGTCGACATGGCCCACGACCATCGGGTGGCCGGTGGTGGGGCGCTTCTCGGCCTTGACGCCAAGGCTTTGCAGGTCGGCGACCAGCCAGTCGGCGGCGTCTTCGGTGGGCTGCTTGAAGGCAGGGTCGGTCGAAATGGAGGGGATGCGCAGAAGGTCCTTCAGGCGGTCCATAGCGTCGGGCAGCTGGGCGTCGATACGGGTGAGAATGGCGTCGAGAGACATGCGCGGGCTCCGGTCTGAAGGGGTTGTTGCGCGGACCCTACCATCGCGCGCCGCGCTGTCCAGCGGGATCGGGGCGCGGGCGTGCCCTTGCGACCAAAGGAAGGGCCGGGCCGCTGTTGCCAGCCGGGCCGGGGCGTGGCAATTTGTAACCTGTTGCGCGGGAAGCCTTAAACTTATATCCGGCGCACAAATGGCGAAGCTGCACGCCCCCGCGCCGCGCTCTCGTCAGACTGCCAGGAGGGGATCCGCGTGGATTACACTGCCAAGCTTGAAGCTGCATTGAGCCGTCTTCACGAGGAAGGGCGGTACCGCACCTTCATCGATATCGAACGGACGAACGGCCAGTTCCCGCACGCGGTGTGGAAGCGGCCCGACGGGGTGGAGCAACCCATTACCGTGTGGTGCGGAAACGATTACCTTGGCATGGGGCAGCATCCTGTCGTGCTGGAAGCGATGCACGAGGCGCTGGACGCCACCGGTGCAGGATCGGGCGGCACGCGCAACATCTCGGGCACGACGGTTTACCACAAGCGGCTGGAGGCCGAACTGGCCGATCTTCACGGCAAGGAGGCATCGCTGCTGTTCACCTCGGCCTACATCGCCAATGACGCGACATTGTCCACGTTGCCGAAACTGTTTCCGGGGCTGATCATCTATTCGGATTCGCTGAACCATGCCTCGATGATCGAGGGCATTCGCCGCAATGGCGGGGCAAAGCGGATCTTCCGGCACAACGATCTGGATCACCTGCGCGAGATGATGGCGGCGGACGATCCCGACGCGCCCAAGCTGATCGCGTTCGAGTCGATCTACTCGATGGACGGGGATTTCGGGCCCATCGCCGACATTTGCGATATCGCCGAGGGGTTCGGCGCGCTGACCTACCTGGACGAGGTGCACGCGGTGGGCATGTACGGGCCCCGCGGCGGTGGTGTGGCGGAGCGTGACCGGCTGATGCACCGGATCGACATCATCAACGGCACATTGGCCAAGGCCTTTGGCGTGATGGGCGGCTATATCGCTGCAAGCGAGAAAATGTGTGACGCCATAAGGTCTTATGCGCCGGGCTTCATCTTTACAACGTCGCTGCCGCCGGCCGTGGCTGCGGGGGCCGCGGCCTCCGTCGCGCATCTCAAGCACGATCAGGATTTGCGCGACCAGCATCAGACCCAGGCCGGTATTCTGAAACTGCGGCTGAAGGGGCTGGGGCTGCCGATCATCGACCATGGTACCCATATCGTGCCGGTGATCGTGGGCGACCCGGTGCACACCAAGCAGCTGTCGGACATGCTGTTGGACGGGTACGGCATTTATGTGCAGCCGATCAATTTCCCGACTGTGCCGCGCGGCACCGAGCGGCTGCGCTTTACCCCGTCACCGGTGCATGGCCCGCGCGAGATGGATCATCTCGTTAACGCGATGGATGAACTTTGGAGCCATTGCGCGCTGAATCGTGCCGAATTGTCAGCATAATATCGTCACAGGTGCATTGTTTCTTGTGCTATGCTAATACAGCGTAAACAAGAAGGGCATCGTGCGAATCGGACAGACCCGGAATAGGGTTTTCGCACGGCGGGACAAACACAGGCACGAAGTTAGAGGGCAGAACCTGATGATTGGGTTCCGATCCAAGCGGAATACGGGGGAGACGGACGTCGAGCCGCGCGGCTTCGACGCGTTTGAGTTGCGCCTCGGTGACCTGATGCGCGGCGAGCGCGCAACCATCGGAAAATCCCTTCTGGATGTCGAGCGCGAGCTTCGCATCAAGGCATCGTATATCGCGGCGATCGAGAATTGTGACCCGGACGCTTTCGACACGCCGGGGTTCATTCCCGGTTACGTCCGGTCCTACGCCCGTTACCTGAACATGGATCCAGACAGGGCCTTCGCGGGCTTCTGCGCAGAAAGCGGTTTTTCCATCGCGCATGGCATGTCGGCCGAGGCCAGCAGCATCCGTCGCCCGGATGCAGGGCCGCTGCGCCGGCAGTCGCGCAAGGAAGATCCCATCGCCCTGCCCAAGACGCCGTTCGTGCCGGCCACGGAATCTTTCCTGGCGCGGATCGAGCCCGGTGCGATCGGTTCGGTCATGGTTCTGGCCCTGCTGATCGGTGGGTTGGGATACGGCGGATGGAGCATTCTGAACGAAGTGCAGCGCGTCCAGTTCGCGCCGGTGGAAAATACGCCCGCGGTTCTGAGCGACCTCGACCCGCTCGAAGGTGCCGTTACGGCTGCGAACAATAGTGGCGAGACGCAGGAGAACGACCCTGCAACGACCGCATCGGTGTTCAACGCTCCGCGGGACGAACGGCTGGATCGGCTGTACCGGCCCGAGGCGCTGGAGGTTCCGGTCATGATCGCGCGGGATGCCCCGATCTCGACTCTGAACCCGGCCGAAATGGGCGCGTTCGGCGGCAATCTGCCCGAAGCAGACCGGACGTCGCCCGATTATGCCTCGGCAACCGAGGGCGCGACCCAGGTCACTGAAGTTCAGGAGCCTCAGGACCAGCTGCGTCAAAGCCCGCAAGTTTTGGCCGAACAGCCGGCGGGCGTGAAGATGGTTGCAGTGCGCCCCGCTTGGGTGCGGGTGCAGGCTCCGGATGGCAGCGTTATCTACGAATCGATCATGAATGCCGGCGACACGTGGGATGTGCCGGTGATGGAAGATGCGCCGACGATCCGGATCGGCGAAAGCGGGGCGATTTATTTCGCGGTCAACGGCGTGCATCACGGCCCGGCCGGGCAACGTGGGCAGGTGACATCCGGCCTTCCGCTCGACTCCCAGATGCTTGCGGACGCCTTACCTGTTGCGAATCTGGAGGCGGACCAGGACCTGTCCCGCTATGTCGCCGAGCTTGAGTCCCGCGCCGAGACACCGATCCAGGAGTGATCGCGCAGGGCTGGCAAATCACGGCGACCGCATTGTCATCCACGACTTGCCTGCTTACGTTTGGCGTAACAAGCACACTTGGCTGAAGGCGCAAAGATGTCCCTGAACCACATTCGTCCATGGCGTAACATTTACCGTCGAACAAGCCGCCGGATCATGGTGGGCGATGTCCCCGTCGGGGGCGATGCGCCGATCAGCGTGCAGACGATGACCAATACCGCGACGACGGACATCCCGGGCACCATCGCGCAGGTTCAAGCCGCCGCCGATGCCGGTGCCGATATCGTGCGTGTCTCGGTGCCGGATGAGGACAGCTCAAAGGCGTTGAAGGAGATCGTCCGCGAAAGCCCGGTGCCGATCGTGGCGGATATCCATTTTCACTATCGCCGCGGCATCGAGGCGGCCGAGGCGGGCGCGGCCTGTCTTCGGATCAATCCCGGCAATATCGGCAGTCAGGACCGGTTGCGCGAGGTCATCAAGGCGGCGCGCGACCACGGCTGTTCCATGCGCATCGGCGTGAATGCCGGGTCGCTGGAGAAGCACCTGTTAGACAAGTATGGCGAGCCCACGCCCGAGGCGATGGTGGAGTCCGGGCTCGATCATATCAAGGTGCTGGAAGACAACGACTTTCACGAATTCAAGATCAGCTGCAAGGCGTCGGACGTTTTCATGGCTGCCGCCGCCTACCAGGCACTGGCAGAGGCGACGGACGCGCCCATTCACCTTGGGATCACCGAGGCGGGGGGGCTGACATCGGGCACGATCAAGAGTGCCATCGGTCTTGGCAATCTGCTGTGGATGGGGATTGGCGACACGATCCGGGTCAGTCTTTCTGCCGATCCGGTCGAGGAGGTCAAGGTCGGCTACGAGATCCTGAAGTCGCTGGGTCTGCGGCATCGCGGGGTCAATATCATTTCCTGCCCCAGCTGCGCGCGGCAGGGCTTTGACGTGATAAAGACGGTCGAAACGCTGGAAGAACGGCTGGAGCATATCAAGACACCGATGAGCCTGAGCATCATCGGATGCGTGGTCAACGGGCCGGGCGAGGCGCTGATGACCGACGTGGGCTTTACCGGCGGGGGCGCGGGCAGCGGCATGGTCTATCTGGCCGGGAAGGCCAGCCACAAGATGTCGAACGACCAGATGATCGAGCATATTGTCGAAGAGGTCGAGAAGAAGGCCGCCGCACTGGAGGCCGAGGAGGCGGAAGGCGCGCAAGCCGCGGAATAAGACTACATTCCAACGGCTTGCGGGCGGCTCTTCGCGTGGCTACCCGCCGTTGCGGATATCCTCTGCGATCAGTTCCATCTCGGCTTGCGGGACGTAGCCACGCAGCATCTGGTTTTCCATCACGAAGGACGGTGTGCCGGAAATCTGAAGGGCGCGACCAAGCGCGTGGTTGGTCTCGATCACCTCGGAGACGGCGTCGCTTCCCATTTTCGCGATGATCTCGTCGAACGGAAGGTCGAGCGGTTCGGCGATCCGGCGCAGCGCCGGTTCGGTGATATCACCGGAATAGGCAATCAGCGCCTCGCTGACGGAATGATAGGCGTCATCCCCGGCCACCTGCCGCGTGGCGATGGCAAAGCGCGAGGCGGTCACCGACTGTTCGCCGAGGATCGGAAACTCTTTCAAAACGAAGCGAATGTTGCCGTCTTCCTCCAGAAGGTTGGTGACCTCGGGGTGGGCGCGTTTGCAATAGCCGCAACGGTAGTCGATGAACTCGACCAGCGTGATGTCGCCCTCGGGATTGCCGCCGACCCAGGAACTTTCGTCGTTGAAAAGCGCGTCCGCGTTGGCCGCGACAAGGTCCTGATCGTTCTGCGCCTGCGCCTCGGCCTCGCGCTGTTCCAGGACCGAGACGGCCTCCATAATCACTTCCGGATTTTCCAGAAGGTAGGCGCGAACTTCCTCGCGGAAGGCGTCGCGTTCGGCGTCGGACATGGACTCGAGGTCAAGCGCGCTGAGGGGCAGGGCGCAACTCAGGGTCAGGGCTGTCGCTGAGACAAGGGGGCGGATCATCCGGGGCTCTCCTGTACGTAAGACGTGGCATGTGTCGGGTTTCATGGCGGCAACGTCAAGGCGATAGAGGCCCGATCCCCGGATCGTGATGAGTGTGCGTGGATGCCGCTTTGGACCGGACGTATCGTCAGAGCAGCGAAAAAGCGGGCTGTGGGAATCGCCGGGGCTGGTGTAAGGTCTGGTTCAACAAGACCGATGAAAGCGGCTGAGCAGTATGATCCGGGTGTTTCTGGCTTTGATAATGTGCCTTTGGGCAATGGGTGCGACCGCGCAGACCTTTGGAGGCTTGGCGCGTGTCGACATGGAGGGATCGCGCCTGGCGGACACGCGGCAGGGGCTGGTTCTGGAACTGGCGCTGAGCCAGGGCGTGCCGTGGCGCGTGTTCACGCTGGACGCGCCGGAGCGGCTGGTGGTCGACTTCCGCGAAGTGGACTGGCGCGGCGTGGACGGTACGCTTCTGGACATGGCGGAGCGGGCGCGCGAGGTGCGCGTGGGGTCGTTTCAGCCCGGCTGGTCGCGCATGGTGGTCGATTTGACGGGGCCGTTTGCCGTTGATGCCGCCGATATGGCGCTGAACGCGGAAAGCGGCACGGCGCAGCTTGTGATCGAACTGGAGGAGGCGACACCAGAGGCGTTCGCCGCGGCCGCCGGCGCGCCCGACCTGCCGGGTTGGGACCTGCGCAAGGCCTCTGGACTGGAGCGGCCAGACAAGGACGCGGACAGACCCTTTACCGTGGTGATCGACCCGGGCCATGGCGGGATCGACCCTGGGGCCGAAATGGACGGTCTGGCGGAAAAGGATCTGATGCTGGCGCTGGCACGGGAGATGAAAGACGTGCTGTTGCGCGACGCCGACATCCGGGTGGTTCTGACGCGCGACGATGACAGTTTCGTGTCGCTGGAGCGGCGGGTGGCCATCGCGCACCAGGCCGGAGCTGAACTGTTTCTGTCGCTTCATGCCGATGCGCTGAGCGAGGGGCGGGCGCATGGTGCGACCGTCTATACCTTGTCCGACAGCGCGTCCGACAAGGCGTCCGAGGCACTGGCCGAGCGGCATGACCGGGCTGACCTGCTGGCCGGGATCGATCTGACCGGCTCGGATGACACGGTCGCCGACGTGCTGATGGACCTGGCCCGGCTGGAAACACAGCCCCGCGCAGGCCAGCTTGCCAAGGCGATTCAACTAGGCATTCGCGAAAACGGCCTGCCGCTGAATTCGCGCCCGATGCGGATGGCCGGGTTTTCGGTGCTGAAGTCGCCGGATATCCCGTCTGTCCTGCTCGAAGTGGGATTTCTGAGCTCGGAGCGCGACCGCGCGAATATCGCCGACAAGGCCTGGCGGGACCGGATGGCACAGGCCGTGAGCGATGCGGTCGTCGCCTGGAGGATGGCCGACGCCGCCAATGCCGAACTGGTGCGGCAATGAGGCGCTTATGGTCGCCCCGCGCGGGAATGTGTTTTGACGCGCTTTGCGGCGACCACTATACGAGGGCGACTGTGAAAGGACCTTTGCCTTGTTGAGACCCATCACCACTTTCCTTGGCACCATCTTCAGCCTCGTGACGCTTGTCGTCGTGGTGATCGCGCTGTCGATTGGCGCGGTGTTTCATATCTATGGCAAAGACCTTCCCAGCCATGAAAGCCTGGCCAACTACACCCCGCCGACGATCAGCCGGATTTATTCGGGCGAAGGGCGCATCATAGACGAGTTCAGCCGCGAGCGGCGGCTGTTCACCCCGGCCGAGGATATTCCCGATCTGGTGAAACAGGCGTTCATCTCGGCCGAGGACAAGAATTTCTATAGCCATGGCGGCTACGACGCGCGCGGGATCGCCGCGGCAATGGTCGAGGCGGTGCGGTCGCGCGGACAGAACGTACGCGGCGCGTCCACCATCACCCAGCAGGTGATGAAGAACTTCCTGTTGTCCGGCGACCGGCGCATCGAGCGCAAGATCAAGGAAATCATCCTTGCCACGCGGATCGAGGAGACGCTGAGCAAGGAAGACATCCTCGAGCTTTACATGAACGAGATCTTCCTTGGCCAGAACTCCTATGGCGTGACGGCGGCGGCGCAGACCTATTTCAACAAGCCCCTGCGGGAATTGGCACCGCACGAGGCAGCGTTCCTGGCGTCGATGCCGAAGGCGCCGTCGGATTATCATCCGGTGCGCGAAGCAGAGCGGCTGATGAAGCGGCGCAACTTCGTGCTGAAAGAGATGTACGAGAACGGGTATATCGACGAGGCCAGCTACGAGACCGAGGTGGCGATGCCGCTGCGTTCAGTTCAGAACGGTGATTTCGAGCCATTTTCAGCGCAGCTGCCGCCGCGCGATTATTTTACCGACGAGATCCGCCGCCAGTTGAGCCAGAATTTCGGTGAAGGCGAGTTCTTTTCCGGCGGGTTGGCCGTGCGGGCCACGATCGACCGCGAATTGCAGGATATCGCGGCGGAGGCGCTGCGCGAACAGCTGGAAACCTATGATCGCGGCACGGGCCGGTGGCGCGGGACGGGCAAAACACTGCCCGCAGAGGCGCTGGAAAGCGAAGAGGCATGGCGCGCGGCGCTGGCCGACACGAGGGTTGCGCGCGATATCGAACTTGACGGTACGTGGTACCCCGCCGTGATCCTGGAGATCGGGGACCAGCAGATGCGGTTGGGCATCGAGGGGGTCGAGGAGACAGAGGCCGAACCCCACGTGGTCCCGCGCGAAGATATCGCCTGGCTGCCGGGCAACTTTCAGCAGACGTTCGAGCGCGGCGAGATCGTTCACGTGCGCCGCATGACAGCGGACAGCGACGGCAGCTTTATCCGCTGGACGCTGCGGCAGGTGCCGCAGGTGCAGGGCGGATTCGTGGCGATGGACGTTAACACCGGCCGCGTGCTGGCGATGCAGGGCGGGTTTTCCTATCAGCACTCGGTCTTCAACCGCGCCACGCAGGCCAAGCGCCAGCCCGGGTCGAGCTTCAAGCCATTCGTTTACGCCTCCGCATTGGATAGCGGCTATACGCCCGCGACGATCGTCGTGGACGCGCCGATCGAGATCAACACGCCGCAGGGTCTATGGCGGCCCAAGAACTCGTCGAACAAGTTCTACGGGCCCACGCCGCTGCGGACTGGCATCGAGCAGTCCCGGAACCTGATGACGATCCGCCTGGCCGAAGAGGTCGGGATGGAGACGGTGGCGCGCTATGCCGAGAAATTCGGTGTCTACGACAACATGAAGCCGTTCCTGGCCAACGCGTTGGGGTCCGAAGAAACCACGCTGTATAAAATGGTGGCGGCCTATTCGATGTTCGCCAATGGCGGCGAGCGGGTGGAACCGACGCTGGTGGACCGGGTGCAGGACCGCTATGGCCGAACGGTTTACCGTCATGACACGCGCGATTGCACGAATTGCAACGATCCCGGCATCCCGCGCTCGAAAGGTCCACGGATCGTGTCCGACCGCGAACGCGTGATGGACCCGGTGACGGCCTATCAGCTGACCTCGATGATGAAGGGGGTGGTCGACCGGGGCACGGCGCGCGGTGCGATCAACCTGCCGGTGCCGATCGCGGGCAAGACCGGCACCACCAACGACGCGCGCGACGTGTGGTTCGTGGGCTTTTCGTCCACCATCGCGGCGGGCTGCTATATCGGCTATGACCAGCCGCGCGGCATGGGGCGGGGCGCTTATGGGTCGTCCATGTGCGGGCCTGTCTTTCAGGCGTTCATGGAAAAGGCGATCCAGAAATACGGCGGGTCCAACTTCAAGGTGCCCGAGGGCTGCGACTTTATCAATATCGACCGGTATTCCGGCTCGCGTCTGCCCGCGGGCGCATCGGGCGCGAACGTCGTGTCCGAATGCTTCCGCGAAGGCGAAGACCCGCTTTTCGGGATCACCTTCGATGGTGGTTACGCGATGGGCGGGGATTTCGACCTGTTCCGGGCGGGCGAGACCGAGCAGGTGCGCGAGGTCACGACCTCGACCGGGAACAAGGCGCAGGTGGGCCAGAAATCCAGCTTTGGCAACATGAGCTCGGGCGGCCTGTACTGACGGGCCGGCCGGCGGCTTCGCGGCGGTGCGCATGATCTTGTCCGCGGCGAAGGGCCTTGATATCACCAAGCCCTGAGCAGACCAAGGACATCGCCCAAATGCGCGCCGAAATACAAACGCTTGTCTCTGAGATCGAAACCTCGCTGGAGCTATTGCGCCAGCGGATGGGGTGGGAGACCGCGCAGCACCGGCTGGAAGAGTTCAATGCCCGTGTCGAGGATCCCAACCTGTGGGACGACCCCGCCAAGGCGCAGGCGCTGATGCGTGAGCGGCAGGCGCTGGTCGATGCCATCGAGACGCATGATTCCATCAAGGCCGAGCTGGAGGATCAGACCGGCCTGATCGAGTTGGGCGAGATGGAAGAGGATGACGAGGTGGTGTCCGAAGCCGAGGAGGCGCTGCGGCGTCTGGCCAAGCGGGCGGCGGCGAAGGAACTGGAGGCCTTGCTGAACGGCGAGGCGGACGGCAACGACACCTTCCTGGAGATCAACGCGGGCGCTGGCGGTACGGAAAGCTGCGACTGGGCCAACATGCTGGCGCGGATGTATGTTCGGTGGGCCGAGCAGCATGGCTACAGCGTCGAGCTGCAGTCCGAGACGCCGGGCGACGAGGCGGGGATCAAGTCGGCGGCCTACAAGATCAGCGGGCACAACGCCTATGGCTGGCTGAAATCGGAATCCGGCGTGCACCGGCTGGTGCGCATCTCGCCCTACGATTCGGCGGCCAAGCGGCATACGTCGTTCAGTTCTGTCTGGGTGTACCCGGTGGTTGATGACAATATCGAGATCGAGGTCAATCCCAGCGATATCCGCATCGACACCTACCGCAGTTCCGGGGCGGGCGGTCAGCACGTGAACAAGACCGACTCGGCGGTGCGGATCACGCACCATCCCACTGGGATCGTCGTGACCAGTTCGGAAAAGTCGCAGCACCAGAACCGCGATATCGCCATGAAGGCGCTGAAATCGAGGCTCTACCAGCTGGAGCTGGACAAGCGGAACGCCGATATCAACGCCGCGCACGAGGCCAAGGGGGATGCGGGCTGGGGCAACCAGATCCGGTCATACGTGCTGCAGCCCTACCAGATGGTCAAGGACCTGCGCACCGGGCACGAAACCAGCGACACCAAGGGTGTGCTGGATGGGGACCTGGACCCGTTCATGGCGGCCACGCTGGCGCTGGATGTGTCGGGCAAGTCCCGCGCCGAGGCGCAGGGCGAGGATGTCTAAGGCTCTTGCCGCAGCGAGCGTCATGCTGGCACTGGCCGCTGGCGGCTTGCGCGCGCAGGAAGACACGCTGGGCGAGGTTCTGGCGGAGCATGGCTGCGTGGTTGGACCGGCGGAGGTCATGGCCGATGAGGGTGTAGCACCGGACTTGCGCGACGAATTGATGGCCTATGCCGAAACGGCGTTGGACGCCGGACAGGCCGAGCGGCAGGGCGACTGGATCGTGCTGGGGCCGGAATTGTGCACCATCCGTCCGCCGCAGATCGACAGAGCCTACGACATCACCTCGCCCATCGTCGCGCAGAGTATCAGCGCCGTCGATGCCTATGCGGAATTCGAGGAATACGGATGTTTCGTCTCGGGCGAGGAGATGCAGCAGGATCTTATGCGGCAGGACGGCTTGACCCGCGACGCGGCGGCCGTCGCGTATCTCGAGGTTCTCGCCGAGGGCGTCCGCTCGGGCCGTGTCAGCTTTTTCTCCGATGACCCGCTGCGCACGCCGATGGGATTTCAAGTTCTGACGGGCGAATGTGCGGATGTGCCGTGGATCGACGACATCCGGCGCAGCCAAGCGCTGATGCTGAAGCATTTCGACACGCTGGTGCGTGACAACGCCAGCCGCGTGACGTGCGAAGCCAACAGCGCGCCGGTCACCGTCGAGGTGGGGCAGGCGCTGACGGATCTCACGAACGGAGAGGCGCCCAACGCCTGGACAATGATGGACATGATGGTGCTGGCCATCGGCGCGGGCTGGGTCGAGGGGATCAGCGCCAACGAGCGCGGCACCCCGCGTCCGCCGATCTGTTCCTATGACGAGTGATCCGCTGACATTGAGCGCGGCCGAGCAGGCCCGCGCGATCAGAGAGGGGCGCTTACGCGCGACCGACCTGATAGCGGCAACGCTGGACCGGATCGATGCCGTGAATGGCCCGCTCAATGCCATAGTGTCGATGCGCGACCGAGAGACGTTGCTGAACGAGGCACACGCGGCGGACAAAGCCGAGACCCAAGGCCCGCTGCACGGTTTGCCGCTCGCGGTGAAGGATCTGGCGGATGCGGCGGGATTGCCGACAAGCCATGGCTCGCCCGCGTTTGCCGGGCAGATCGCCACCGGGGACAGCCCGCATATCGCACCGCTGAAGGCGGCGGGCGCGATTGTGATCGGCAAGACCAATACGCCGGAATTCGGACTTGGGAGTCATACTTATAACCCGGTGCATGGTGCCACTGCGAACCCCTATGACCCCACGCGCAGTTGCGGTGGTTCGTCAGGCGGGGCTGCCGTCGCGCTGGCGGCGGGAATGCTGTCGATTGCCGATGGTTCGGACATGATGGGCAGCCTGCGCAATCCGGCGGGGTGGAACAACGTTTACGGGATGCGCCCAAGCTGGGGCCGGGTGCCGGGCGGAGAGGAGGGTGATCTCTTCCTACATCGGCTATCGACCAACGGGCCGATGGCGCGGTGCCCCGGCGACCTTGCGTTATTGCTGGACGTGATGTCGGTGCCGCAGAGGAGCGCTGTGCCGGGGCCGCAGTTTGCGCCGGTGGGCGCGCTGCGCGGCGAGGCGGCAGGCTTGCGCGTGGCGTGGCTGGCGGATTGGAACGGCGCGTTGCCGTTCGAAGACGGTATCCTGTCCCTGTGCGAGACGGCGCTGGATGTGTTGCGGCGGGTGGGCTGTTCTGTGTACAGCCCCGCGGCGCCGTTTTCCCGCGAGGCGCTGTGGCAGTCCTGGACCACGTTGCGCAGCTGGGCCATCGCGTCGGACAAGTCGCCAATGTACGACGACGAGACGCTGCACGGGCATCTCAAGCCCGAGGCGATCTGGGAGATCGAGCAGGGCCGCGCGCTGTCGGCGCTGGACGTGCACGCGGCGAGCCTCTTGCGATCCGACTGGCTGCGCGCGGCCGACGCGTTCTTCGAGCGGTTCGATGTGATCGCGCTGCCGACAGCGCAGGTCTGGCCGTTCGACAAGACACTGGACTGGCCGAAAACGGTCGCCGGGCAGGGAATGGATACCTATCACCGCTGGATGGAGGTGGTGATCCCTGCAAGCCTTCTGGGACTGCCGACCGTGGCGGTCCCCGCCGGATTTGGTGCCGAAGGATTGCCGATGGGGCTGCAACTGATCGGGCGGCACGGCGATGACGCACGGCTGCTGAAGCTGGCCGAGGCCTATCATCGGGAAACTCTCTGGCCGCAAACCTGCCCTCCGGTGCTTTGAGCCCCCGGAAAATCAAATTGGGCTTTGTCAGGATTGCTGGTGGCGGTAAGCTTGGCATCCAATGGAGGATGACATGGCAAAGAGGGAGAAGCCCGAACAACCCTTGGGCGTTCCGCCGATGGGGTCCGTCACCTGGGACATGCTGAACCGCGCCCTTGCCCGAAGTTGGCAGGACATGCGACGCGCGCCGGGCTACGCGGTACTTTTCGCTGGTGTCTACGTGGCCATCGGCTGGTTCATGATTTGGGTCACGTTGGCTACGGGACACACGTACTGGCTGGTATTCGCGGCTGTGGGCTTTCCGCTGGTGGGGCCGTTCGCCGCGGTCGGGCTTTACGAGGTCAGTCACCGGCTGGAGCGGGGTGAACCGCTGATCGCGTCGGATATCCTGGGGGTCATCTTTGACCAGCGACATCGGCAATTGCCGTCGATCTGCGCCGTGGTGATCGTCGTATTCCTGTTCTGGTTCTTTCTGGCCCACATGATCTTCGCGTTGTTCCTGGGCTTTTCGACCATGACCAACGTCTCCTCGTCCTACGATATCTACCTGACGCGCGAAGGCCTGACGATGCTGGCCGTCGGGGGCGCCGTGGGCGCGGCCTTTGCGATGCTGCTCTATTCGATGACGGTTATCGCGTTGCCGCTTTTGCTGGACCGCGAGGTTGATTTCGTGACGGCGATGATCACCAGCATACAGACCGTGACCGGCAACCCCGGGCCGATGCTGGGCTGGGCCGCGATCGTGGCCGCTTTGACATTTGTCGCCCTCTTGCCGGCGTTCCTGGGGCTGTTCGTGGTGCTGCCGCTTCTGGGACATGGAACCTGGCACCTTTATCGCCAGATCGTCGCCGCTGGAACGCAAGAGGAAAAGGCCGGCCTGGACCGGCAACAGGATGGTGCCACGGCAACCTGATCTCAGGCCTTCTCCTCGGCCTTGGCCTGGTCCCAGAGCGTGTCCATTTCCGCCAGATCGGACTCTTGCGGCGTTTTCCCCTGTTCGGCCAGCAACGCCTCGATCCGCTCGAACCGGCGGGTGAACTTGGCGTTGGCGCGGCGCAGGGCCTGTTCGGGGTCGACCTTCATGTGGCGGGCGAGGTTGGCCATGACAAAGAGAAGATCGCCGAATTCTTCCTCGACCTCGTCCGGGCCGAGCGTGTCGGCGGCCTCTTTCAGCTCCTGCGCTTCCTCGGTGATCTTGTCGAGGACGTGCGAGGCATCGGGCCAGTCGAAGCCCACCCGTGCCGCGCGTTTCTGTAGCTTGACCGCGCGCAGAAGCGCCGGCAGGCCGACCGCAACGCCGTCCAGGACGCCGGTCTGGGCCTTTGCTGCCCGTTCGGCCGCTTTGACGGTTTCCCAGTCGCGGGTCTGCTGTTCGGCGGACTTGTCGCGGCTCTCGTCGCCAAAGACATGCGGGTGGCGGGCCACCATCTTGTCGGCGATGCCATTGGCCACGTCGTCGAAATCGAAGAGCCCCTTGTCGTCCGCGATCTGGGCGTGGAACACGGCCTGTAACAAGAGGTCGCCAAGCTCGTCGCGCAGGTCGCTCCACTGGCCGCGCTCGATGGCGTCGGCCACCTCGTAGGCTTCCTCGATTGTGTAGGGGGCGATGGTGCCGAAATCCTGTTCGATGTCCCACGGGCAGCCGGTGTCGGGATCGCGCAGCGCGCGCATGATCGCGCGCAGCCGGGGCATCCCGCCCCTGGGGTCATGGATCAGGTCATCGGGCATTGCACCCTCCTTGGTTCTGGCGTTGAGTGGACCCTGACCGCAGAGCAAAGAGGAGTCCAGACGCTTGGCCATCATCAACCGGATCACGGGGTTCGCAGACGACATGACGGCGTGGCGCAGGCATTTGCACCAGCGGCCCGAACTTGGGTTCGACTGCTACGAGACCGCGGCCTTCGTGGTGGAGCGGTTGCGGGAGTTCGGGATCAGCGAGATCGAGACCGGGATTGCCCGGACCGGCGTGGTGGCGGTGATCGAGGGGCAGGGGCCGGGGCCGACCATCGGCTTGCGCGCCGACATGGACGCGTTGCCCATCGAGGAGACGACCGGCGTGTCTTATGCCTCGCAGACGCCGGGCGCGATGCATGCTTGTGGGCATGACGGTCACACCACGATGCTGTTGGGCGCGGCGCGCTACCTGGCCGAGACGCGCAATTTCAAAGGCCGCGTCGCGCTGATCTTTCAGCCCAGCGAGGAAGCGGGGCCGGGCGGCGGTCGGATCATGGTCGAAGAAGGCATCATGGAGCGGTTCGGGATCGAAGAGGTCTATGCGCTGCACACCATGCCGGGCGATGCCGAGGGGCGGTTCTGCACCACGCCGGGGCCGATCATGGCGGCGGTGGACACGTTTCACATCGACATCACCGGGCAGGGCGGGCACGGCGCCTTTCCACACCACACGCGCGACCCGGTCGTGGCGGCGGCGGGGATGGTGCAGGCGATCCAGACCATCGTCAGCCGCAACCACCATGCCTTGCAGGATCTGGTCGTGTCGGTGACGCAGATCCACACCGGCAGCGCCGAGAATATCGTGCCCGAGACGGCCTATGTGAACGGCACGATCCGCACCTTCGCGCCGGACGTGCAGCAGATGGTGCACACGCGGCTGACAGAGATCATCGCGGGGCAGGCGGCCTCTTACGGAGTCGAGGCGGCCCTGCGGATCGAGACGGGCTATCCGGCGACGGTGAACCATGCCGGCCAGACGGCCTTTGCCGCCGAAGTCGCAGGCGAGGTGTCGGGCCCGGACAAGGTGCAGACCGACCGGCAGCGCGAGATGGGGGCCGAGGATTTCGCCTTCATGCTGAACGCGCGGCCCGGGGCCTACCTTTTTCTGGGACAGGGCGAGGGGCCGGCCCTGCATCATCCGGGCTTTGATTTCAACGATGCGGTGGCGCCGGTGGGGGCGTCGTTCTTTGCCCGGCTGGTGGAGCGGGCGCAACCGCTGAACGATTAACAACGGAGGCAGCAAAGATGGCGCTTGAGGATGCGAAGAAACAGGTGGACCAGGCGTTCACGCGGGACGAGTTGCGCGGGTTGTCGTTCGAGAACGCCTTTGGTGGCGCGCCGTCCTTTCTGCGGCGGAAATACAACAAGGACCTGGACGGCGTGGACGTGGCCATCACAGGCATCCCGTTCGACCAGGCGGTGACCAATCGCAGCGGTACGCGGCTTGGTCCCCGCGCGGTGCGCGAGGCGTCGAGCCTGCAACCGTTTGATCCGCCGGTCTACTGGGACGGCTACAGCCCGTTGGAGGCGCTGGCGATCGTGGACTACGGCGACATGGCGTTTGATTACGCCAAGGTGTCGGAGTTTCCCGCCGCCTTGACCGAACATATCCGGGGCATCCTGAAAGGCGGGGCGGCCAGCATCGCGATTGGGGGCGATCATTATATCTCGTTCCCGATCCTGCGCGCCTATGCCGAGAAATACGGGACCCTTTCGCTGCTGCATTTCGATGCGCATTCGGACACCTGGGCCGATGACGACATGGATCGGATCGACCACGGCACGATGTTCTACAAGGCCGTGAAAGAAGGGCTGGTGGACCCTGCACGCTCGATCCAGGTGGGGATCCGCACAGTGAACGAGGACAACTTGGGTGTGCCGACCCTGACCGCGCGAGAGGTGCACGAGATGGGGCCCGCCGCCGTGGCCGAACGGATCAGGCAAGTGCTGGGCGACGCGCCGACCTACATGACTTTCGATATAGATTGTCTCGACCCGGCCTTTGCGCCGGGTACGGGCACGCCGGTCTGGGGCGGGCTGGCCAGTTGGCAGGCCGCCGCGATCCTGCGCGATATCGCGGGGATCAACCTTGTGGGCGGGGATATGGTCGAGGTATCGCCGCCGTTCGATACCACAGGGGCCACGGCCATTGCGGGCGCGCATGTGGTGATGGAGATGCTGTGCCTTTGGGGCTGGACGCGACGATAGGGAGGGATAGCCCATGTATATTCTCACGCGGATCATTGTCGTTCTGGTGCTGGCGCTCATCGCGCTTGGGGTCTACGTGCGGCTTGCGCCGTCTTACGTGGAGGACTGGCATAACCTGCCGAACGAACTGGAACCCGGTGACGGCCAAGGCCGCGCCGTGCGCGTGGTGCCGGACGCGGGCGAGACGCTGGAACGGCTGGACGCGATCATCCGCGACACGCCGCGGACCACGGTGCTGGCAGGCTCGGTCGACGAGGGGATGATCACGTACATCACCCGGTCGGCGCTGTGGGGATTTCCCGACTATACCACGGTCGCGCGGCGGGACGGACAGATCGTGCTTTATGGTCGGCTGCGGTTCGGCAAGTCGGATATGGGCGTCAATGCCAAGCGGCTGGACGGGTGGCTGGCACAGCTATGAGCTGAGGCAGCCGTCGGACACCTTGCGCCACATCGGCACGTTCAGCGACATCTGGCATTGCGCCATGAAGCTGCGGCCGTCGACCTGCATGCAGATTGTCTCGCCCATTTCGACACGCGTACCGGACTTGTCGGTGCAGTAGCATTCGACGGTTTTTCCCTGCGCCGAGGCCAGCACGGGGGCGAATGCGAAGAGAAGGATGAAAATCCGTTTCATGCCACCATGCTAGCACAGCTTGGCGACTTGACCAAGCGCGTGGAATAGGCAACACCGCGCGGATGGTGCCTTTGGACAAACTTCGCGAGATCACGCAGCGGTTCGAGTATATCGAGGCGCAGATGTCGGCCGGGACGGGAGATATCGCGCAGCTCGGCCGGGAATACGCCGAACTGCGCCCGGTGGTCGAGGAAATCCGCGCCTATAACGAAGTGCTGGACGGCATCGAGAACGCCCGCGCCATGCTGGACGACCCCGAGATGAAGGAGCTGGCCGCCGAGGAACTGGACGCGCTGGAAGAGCAACGCCCGGGCTTGGAGGAACGGTTGCAACTGGCGTTGCTGCCACGTGACAAGGCCGATGCGCGGCCTGCGATCATCGAGATCCGGCCCGGCACGGGCGGCGAGGAGGCGGCGCTGTTTGCTGGTGACCTCTTGCGCATGTACCAGCGCTATGCCGAGGCGCGGGGCTGGAAACTTGAGATCATCGAGTTCAGCGAGACCGAGCTGGGCGGGGTGAAGGAGGTCGTGGCCAATATCAAGGGCGAGGGCGTTTTTGCCCGGCTGAAGTTCGAGTCCGGCGTGCACCGGGTGCAGCGCGTGCCGGAAACGGAATCGGGCGGGCGGATCCATACCTCTGCCGCCACGGTGGCCGTACTGCCCGAGGCCGAGGACGTGGATATCCAGATCGACCCCAACGACCTGCGGATCGACACGATGCGCAGTTCCGGCGCCGGCGGCCAGCACGTGAACACCACCGATTCCGCCGTGCGGATCACGCATATTCCCACCGGCATCGTCGTCACCAGTTCCGAGAAGTCCCAGCACCGCAACCGCGAGATCGCGATGCAGGTGCTCAAGACGCGCCTTTTCGACATGGAACGCCAGAAGATGCATGACGAACGCTCGGCCAGCCGCGCCGCACAGGTGGGCTCGGGCGACCGGTCGGAGCGCATCCGCACCTACAATTTCCCGCAAGGCCGTATGACCGATCACCGGATCAACCTGACGCTCTACAAGCTGGACCAGGTGATGCAGGGCGACCTGGACGAGGTGATCGACGCGCTGATCACCGATGCTCAGGCCGCGCTCCTGGCGGAGATGGAAGGGTGAGCCAGACGGTTGCCGACCTCGTGCGCCATGCCGGGGTCGTGCTGAAGGCCGCGGGGATCGAGGACGCCCCGCGCGAGGCGCGCGCCCTCGTGGCGCTCTCCCTGGGCGTTGCCCCTGATCGCGTTCGTTTGTTGACCGACGAAAATGTCCAACCCGGCGCAATGGCGAAACTGAGAGATCTGCTGGATCGCCGTGCGGGCCAACGTGTGCCGATGTCCCACCTCACAGGGTGGCGCCACTTCTACCGCCATCGTTTCGAGGTGAGCGGCGCGGTGCTCGACCCACGACCGGATACCGAAACGCTGGTTGAGGCCGCGCTGTCCCATCCTTTCAGTCATGTGCTCGACCTTGGTACAGGCTCGGGTTGCATCCTGCTGTCGCTGCTCGCTGCGCGCGCGGAGGCTGCCGGTGTGGGGACCGATGTTTCGCCCGAGGCCCTCGCGCTGGCAGACCGCAATGCCAGGCGCCTCGGCGTCTCCGAACGCTGCCTTCTGCTCAACTCCGACTGGTACGAGGTTGTCGAAGGGCGGTTCGACCTGATCGTGTCGAACCCTCCCTACATCGCGGCCGCCGAGATGACGGAGCTAGAGCCGGAGCTGAGGCATGAGCCGCGCATGGCGCTGACCGACGAGGGCGACGGGCTGTCAGCCTATCGCCGGATCGTGCCGGAGGCCGTGTCACATTTGCGCCAAGGCGGGCGCTTGCTGGTTGAAATCGGTTGGACACAGGCCGCAGATGTCAGCCGTCTGTTTCGGCAAGCCGGCTTCCAAGAAGTCTCGGTGGTCCGCGACATGGAAGGCCGCGACAGGGTGATCAGCGGCGTATTGCCGGCGTGACCCGTGGGAAATAAGCTGTTTCGCCCGGATTTTTGGCAATTTTACCAGCTTACCCCTTGTTAAACCTGCCGAGGCGTGTTTACTGAGGACTACCACGGCGTTGAGGGTCTCTGTGACACCCGCACGTGAGTTCAAGCCAGCACATTGATCCGGTCATTTTCGACGCGAGGGGCGTCACCCGGAACAAACGGCGCTTCAAGCAATAGGGCTGACAAAAACTTATGAGATCATCGAAGTCACGTTCGCGGAACAAGTCCAACCGCAACCGCTCGTCCCTGGGCAATGTCGTCAATCGCGTGTTCGACAGTTCCGGCCCCGAAGGCAAGGTGCGCGGGACACCGCAGCAGATCATCGACAAGTACAATCAGCTTGCCCGTGACTCGCAATTGGCGGGGGACCGGGTGCTGACCGAGAATTTCCAGCAACACGCGGAACATTATCTTCGGCTTCTTGGATCGGCGCAGAAGGAACAGGATCAGCGCCGCGAAGAGCAAGAACGGCAGAACCGCGAACGTCAGGCCGAGAAAGATCGTGAGCGCGCCCAGCGCCAGGAACAGGAGTCCAACGGCGGGGGCGACCAGGGCAAGGGCGGCCAAGGCAAGAACGACCAGGGCAAGGGTAACGAAACCCGTTCCGACGCGATGCAAGGCGATTTCGAGGGCGATAGCGGGCTTGTGGAAACGCCCGAAGATCAGTCCGGTGAGAAACCGCAAAAGCCCAAGCGCAGCCGTAAACCGCGCAAGAAGCCCGATGAGGGTGGCAAAGACGGCGGTGACCAGGGGCAGGGCGGCGATTCCGACACCTCAACCGCGGCGGAATAATCGCCCCGATACAAAGGGTTTCCAAAGGGCGCGGATCAGCCGAGATTTCTGGCAAGCGCGCAGAATTGCTCCAGACCGACGGTCTCGGCGCGATCCGTCGGTTTGATGCCCGACGCAATAAGCCTGTCCTCGATATCGGGCGCCATCCCTTTCAACGCCGCGCGCAGCATCTTGCGCCTTTGGTTGAAGGCGCGCGCAACCACCTGTTCCAGTGCCTTCGGGTCTGCCGGGAAACGTGGCGCTGCGAGGGCCTCGAGATGCACCACCGCGCTCGACACTTTCGGCGGTGGCGTGAACGCGCCGGGCGGCAAATTCAGCATGATCTGCGCTGACGCACGCCATTGCGCCAGCACGGCAAGGCGTCCGTAAGCTTTTGATCCGGGCCGTGCGACGATGCGTTCGGCCACTTCGCGCTGGAACATCAGAGTCAGGCTTTGCCAGAAGGGCGGCCAGGATCGGGGCGTCAGCCACCGCACCAAAAGCTCGGTTCCCACATTGTAGGGCAGGTTTGCCGCGACCTTGATGGGCGGCGTCAGGCGCGCGCCCGGGTCGACCTCAAGCGCGTCTCCATTGACGACCTCCAGCCGTCCGGGATAGGCACTGGCGATCTCTTCCAGCGCGGGAATGCAGCGTGCGTCCTTTTCCACCGCAAGGACGCGCCGCGCCCCTTCGGCAAGCAGGCCGCGCGTCAGCCCGCCGGGGCCGGGGCCGATTTCCAGCACATCGGCGTTTTCGATATCCCCCGCCATGCGGGCGATCTTGGCGGTCAGGTTGAGGTCGAGCAGAAAGTTCTGGCCCAAGGATTTGCGCGCGCTGAGCCCATGGGTAGTGATCACGTCGCGCAACGGGGGCAGCGAGTCGATACCGCTCACGCGCGGATCCGTCCCAGATGGGCGGCAAGGCGCACAGCCTCGATCATCGACGAGGCATTGGCGACGCCTTTGCCCGCGATATCAAGCGCCGTGCCATGATCGGGCGAGGTACGCACGAAGGGCAGGCCTAGCGTGACGTTGACGCCGCGGTCGAAATCCAGCGTCTTGATCGGAATCAGCGCCTGATCGTGATACATGCAGATTGCCGCGTCATACCCTGTGCGGGCGCCGGAGTGGAACATGGTGTCCGCGCTGAGCGGGCCGCGCAGGTCCATGCCTTCGGCTCGCAGCTTGTCGAGGACAGGCGTGATCACCTCGATCTCTTCGCGCCCCATCTTGCCGCCTTCGCCGGCATGCGGGTTGAGACCCGCAACCGCGATACGGGGCACGAGAATGCCGAAGTCACGGATCAGCCCGTTATGCGTGATGCGGATCGTCTGCTCAAGTATCTCGGGCGTCAGGGCAGCCGGTACCTCTGACAGTGGCATGTGAATTGTCGCGGGAACGACGCGCAATTGCTCGCTGACCAGCATCATCACCACATGCGCCGTTTTCGACATCTCCGCCAGGAATTCGGTATGTCCGGGAAAGGCGAACCCGGCTCCGTCCTGCAACGCCTTTTTGTGGATCGGGGCCGTACAAAGCGCGCTGACCGCCCCTTCCTTCAACAGCGTGACCGCGGTGGTGATCATGTCGATGACCGCCTGCGCATGGTCCGGGTTGGGCTGCCCGTGGGTCAGCGGACCGTCGAACCGATGCGATAGCACGGGCAGCGCCGTTTTCCCGACCTCAACCACGTCTTCCAGTTCGTCGATACAGACCACGGGTACGTCTTTGGCCAAGTGGT
This sequence comes from Roseovarius sp. THAF9, assembly GCF_009363715.1. NCBI lineage: Bacteria > Pseudomonadati > Pseudomonadota > Alphaproteobacteria > Rhodobacterales > Roseobacteraceae > Roseovarius > Roseovarius sp. THAF9. The sequence goes on along the minus strand of NZ_CP045404.1, from coordinate 2,092,572 downwards.
CGGGGTCGCCCAGGTACAGCACCGGCACCTCATGACGCAGCGCGTGCCAGGCCCGGGCCGCGATTTCAGGCCCGATGCCCGCGGGTTCGCCGCAGCTGATGGCGACGGGCAGGGCCGGTGCCGAGGTCATTCCAGTTCGACGATCCGGGCCGCCGCGCGCAACTCCTCGAGATAGGCGCTGGCGTAGCTGTCCAGCCGCTGGCTTCGAATGAAGTTGGTGATTTGATCGGCGTCGGGCGCTTCGCCGTCGGTTTTTGGCGTCCGGCTGCACAGCATCAATAGCACCAGCGTCTGACCGCCTGCGCGCGTCACACCTGTGGAGATTTCGCCCGGGTCAAGCTTGGCCAGCTCGAATCGGATGTCATCGGGGATCTCGGACGGTGCCTTGCTGCCTCGTTCCAGCACCCTTTCGGGCTGGCCCTGCGCGATGCCGTACAGGTCGTTGCAGGTATCGGTATCCGCGTCGATTTGGTTGGCGCGGGCCAGGGTCTGCTGGGTGCGGCCGCCGTCGATATAATAGGCAGCGTACTCGATTTCCGCGTATTCCTGCTCAGGCTGCGGGATTTCCTCGATGTCGCGCAGCTGGAACAGGGCGATGGCGCCTTGCAGCGGCAGCGGGTTGCTGACCTCGCCGGGGGCAAGGGCGAGGACCACCGAGCGCAGGCCTTCGGGCAGATCGGTGACCGCGACCCAGTCCATCCGTCCGCCACGCCCGGCGCTTTCGGTGGCCGAATAGCGCCGCGCGGCGGCGGCAAACTCCGCCTCGCTCGTGTATTGGCTGATCTGGTTCGCACGCTCTTGCACCGTCTGCGGGTTGGCGTTGGCAAGCGGCATGATGATTTCGGACAACAGCACGCGCACGCTGGTTTCGCGGCCGAACGACAGGCGGGCGCGGTTTACGTCGTCTTCGTCGACGTTGATGCGCGGAACGAAGCGCGCGCGGGAGAATTCGCGCCACGTCAGGCCGGCGCGGACAAACTCGCGATAGGTCGAGGCGTCGACACCGGCCTGTCCCAGAGAGCTGATCATCTGCTCTGCATCCATGTTGGCGCGGCTTGCGAATTCCTCCATCCCGGCCATGAGCGCGTCGTCGGTGATGACGAAGCCCGCCGCGTTGGCGGCGTCCAGCTTCAGCCGATCCTCGATCAGCTGTTCGCGTGCCAGTTCGACGGGGTCACCCGGGGCGCGGAACAGTTGCAGCATCCGCGCCCGCTGTGAGATCTCGTAGCGGGTGATGGCCATGTCGTTGACCTTGATCACCGCGTCGAACGGGCTTTGCTGGGCCCGTGCCGGACCAGAGCCGGTCAGGGTTGCGGTGGCGAAAAGGAAAAGCGCCAGCAGCGCGGAAGTAAGGTGTGTAAGTCTTGGCATCATTGCTCGCATGTCCGGACGTAGCTTTTGTCGCGTGTCTTGGTTGTAAAGCCGCGAAGGCCAACCGTGAAACTTATATCGGTCGATGGCACGAGGATAGTGGAAGAGGTGAACCGACGCGAGGCCGAAAGCGAAATGTCCACGCACTCGTTGGTGTAGGTGACCCCAAGGCCCGCCCGCACGGATTCGTCACTGGCCACGTCGTAGCGCCAGTCGGCGCTGCCGGTCCAGTGCCGCGATAGGCGGTAGGAGGCGTCGAAGGCCCATTCCGAGATGTTGTCGGGCCGGGCTTCGGCCGGGTCGTTGCGCAGCCAGATATAGGTGCCGCCGACCGTTGCGCGGTCGTTGCGCCAGCTGGCGCGGGCCTCGGCCTTGGTGGTGACGAAGTCGTCATCGAACAGGCCGCGCGCGGTGATGGCCAGCCCGTCATCGGTCTTGAACTGCCCCGCGATCAGAAGGTCCGAATAGCGGTCCTGCAGGCCAGACGAATTGGTAAAGGCGAACCCGCCGGCGGGATCGACCTCGGCCTCGTCGCGCACAACCTGCCCGACCGCGAACGAGCTTTGCCAGCCTTTGCTTCCATAGCGTGTCCAGCTGATACCATAGGCCGAGTTGAAGCCGCGTTCCCGCCGGTCGGGCGCAGTAAAGCGCGAGGTGGCGAAAAGATTGCCCTCGTCAAATTCGATCCGCGTGCTTTCGTCGTTGGGCACCAGTGGGTTGCTGCCCCCGACCCACGAAAGTTGCATGACCGGCTCGATCACGTGGGTGGCGCCCGCCGATGAGGTTTTCAACAGCGGCCAGCGCAATTCGACCGAGGCCGAGGGCGTGACCTCAACCGCCTCGGACCGGCTGGTGATGCCCGCCTGCTGCACATGAAAGCTGTCGATGGCCAGCCCGACCTGTGCGCTGGTCAGCACTCCTGCGCCAATGGTCCAGGACCGGTGCCAGTCCGCGCTGACGGTAAATCGCGCCACGTCGCGGCCATCCGCGAAGGGGTCGAAATCGGCACCGTCGACGGCCAGGTTCGACGACCGGTAATGCGCGTGGCTAAGAACGCCGAGCCGGATTTCGCCGCCGGGCGCATAGCCCAGCTGGAACCGGCGCTCGTATTCACCGTTCGACACGATCGTGGGCAGGGTCGAATTGCTTTCCCCCGCGCGCAGCGAACGGAAATTCGTCAGGGCCACGCGAATATATTCATCGCGCCGGGCGCGTTCGACCGAGATCTCGCTGTCCAGCCGGTCCTTTTCGGAATAGCCGTAATCCAGCAGGTAGGTGTCGTCGTTCACCGCCTCGATATCGAACCGCAGGGTGAAGTCGCGAGGCAGCGCGAAGGTGCTATTGGCGAACACATAGGATTTGAAGCTGCGTCCACCGATGTCGTCATCGCTCAGCGCGCCGGTCACCTCGATCGTGCCGTTGCGGAACGCCTGCCTATAGCGCAGTTCCAGCGTGCGGCTTTCGGTGGACAGATACGGCGTGACGGTCAGGTCCTTGTGATCGCCGATCCGGATGAAATAGGGCACCCGGGCGCCGAACCCCAGAAGCGACGAGTTGTTGAGCGACGGCACGAGAAAGCCCGTGGCGCGCTCAAGTGTAGGGTCGGGCAGGCGCAGGCGGGGCAAATAGAAGACCGGTGTGCCCAGCACCCTGAACTGCGCGTCATCGAAATAAAGCTGTTTTTCCTGCTGGTCGTGGACCACCCGGCGCGCGCGCAATTGCCAGAGTGGGGGGCTTTGTGAATTGCAAACCCGGCACGATGTGACGGCCGCCTTGTAAAGCTGGTTATAGCGTCCGTTCACCCGCGCCAATTCATTGGCGGCCAGCTGCACCTGGTCGTCCATCACAATCCGCGCGCCCGTCATCAGGCCGTTACGCATCTCGCGGTCCAGCTCGGCGCTGTCGGCCAGCACCAGCATGGTGCCATCGGCCTCTTCCAGCGAAATCGGCCCGGTTACCCGCAGAGTTTCGGTGGTCCGGTCATAGACGATCTCTGAGGCCTTGAGCCTGCGCCCGTCATAAAGCGCCTCGACATTCCCGCTTGCGACCAGTTGTTCGTTGCCGGACAGGAAAACGTCGTCGGCCACGAGAATGGCAGGCTGCGGCGCGTCCTGCGCGGCGGGCAGGGACGGATCGTCGCCGCCCTGCGCGACCGCGGCTCCGGTCCAGCAGATCAGCGCCGCCGCAAGGCATGTAATCCAAGCGCGTATTCCCGACCGGCGCGTCATCCGTCCTCCATGTGCAACAGGATGCCGGCGGCCAGCATGAACGAGGCGACAGGCGGCGCCCAGGCGGCGAGGTAGACGGGTATTTGACCGTTTTCGCCAAGGATCTGCGCGAAATTGCGAATGTAATGCAGCGTGAAACCCAGCATCACGGCAATGAGCACCGAGATTCCGGTGTTGCTGAGCCGTGCGTGCCGCATGGTAAAGGCCGCCGCGACCATCACGAGCGCGACAAGAAACAAGGGCCGCGACAGCTCCATCTGGAACCAAACCGCGTAGCGCCGCGCCGAGAAGCCGGCTTCTTCAAGCTGATTGATGAAACCCGGCAGATCCCAGAGCGAAATGTATTCAGGCTTGCCGAAACTGTCTATGATGCGGTCCTGCGTCAGCGCCGACGGCAATTCCAACTGCGCCACCTGGCGGGCCGAGGCCTCGGGGTTCTGCCCGAGCGTCAGTTCCCAGATCTTGGCGTTCTTCAACTCCCACTGGCCCGCGGCCAAGGTGGCGGTCTCGGCCACGATGCGCCGTTCCGGGTCCCCCTCGGGCGAGAAGTTGATGAATGTCGCCTCGTAAAGCGTGGTCACGTCGGAACTGGCCCTTGCGGCGTGGATGACCGTTTGGCCCTCGGCGCTGCCTTGGCGCAACCACAGCCCTTCGGAGGCAATCGCCAGAACGCTGGTGCCGCCGCCCATATACGTGTTGACCACGTCGTTATACCGTTTCGAGGCCGCCGCCACGAGCGGGTTCAGCATGGTGATCGACAGTATGCCGATCAGCGCGGCCACGGTGATCGGGGCCGCGAGACTGCGTAGGGCCGAGCGTCCGGCGGCCCGCACCACGACCAGTTCCGATGACCGCGCAAGCCGCAGATAGAGCGCCACGGCGGACAGGATCACGACCAGCGGCAGGATCTCATAATTCGCATGGGGGACATTCAGCAGCACGACGCCCAGCACTTCCACGAACGGCAGGTTCGGAAAATCCTGCAATTCGTCAACAAGGTCGATGAGCGCCAACAGGATGACGAAAACCGCCGCGATGGCGAGGAAGGTCCACAGGAACTTGCGGGCAAAGTAGTAATGCAGGATCATGCGGCGCTCTCCACCGGCCCCGGCGGACCCTTGCGAGGCCCGAAGGGCCACAGGCGGCGCCAGATACCTGGATACGCCGCAAGATAGAGAAGGACGATGGTGATCACGGAACCGATGCCCGTGGGCAGGTACATCAGCGGCCAGGCGCTTGCGCTTGCCAGAACGGCGCCGGACACGCCACCCTCGACCATCTTGATCAACACAAGCAGGGTAAAGGCGCCGACGATCTGCCACCAGACGCCGAAGCGGCTGTAGGTGCCGACCAGCAGCGTGGCAAATCCGATCAGCGCCGCGACCACACACATCAACGCCTGCGCGAACCGGCCATGCGCTTCGTAAAGCACTTCGGGCACGGTGCTGCCGGTGATCTCGGACATTTCCGCGGGCCGGAACAGAAGGTCGCCGGTAAGGACGAAGTCGACCCGGTTCAGATTGGTTGGATCGCGCGAGATCAGGCTGCTGATATCGTAAGAAAAATCATCAAAATGCGTGGTGAAGAGCCGGTTGCCCTCGGTGCGCAGGTTCTGCGCCAGCCCATCTACCATGACAAGCTTGGTTCCGCCGCCCTCCTGTACCAGATAGGCTTGGGTCGAGGTGTAGGTGACGGGCGTCTTGTCGTTGCGCCGGTCCGACAGGAAGACATCGCGCAACTCCCCCTCGGGCGTGATGTCGCGGATGTAGAACGTGATGCCGGGGGCCGGGTGCAAGAACTCGCCCTCGGTCAACAGCTTGGCCGTTATGTTCTGGCTGACCTCGGCCTGGCGCAGGCGCAGCTGGCTCAGGCTTTTGGGGATCAGGTAGTGGCTGAGAACCGACATCATGAGTGCGATCAAGCACCCGTAAATCAGCACCGGGCGGATCAGCCGCCAGGGCGAATACCCCGTGGCCTGCATCACCGTCAGTTCGGATTCGGTCGTCATCCGGTTGGTGACATAGACCGCGCCGGCAAAGGTCGCGATGGGCAGCACCACGCCGATCACGCCGGGCAGGGTCAGGGCCGTGAATTCCAGGAAAATCCAGGCAGGCTGGCCGTCGCCGATCAGCCGGTCGAACATCCGCACCGCCTTGTTGATCCAGAAGATCGACACGAGCACGAGTGCGAAGAACCCGAACAGCACCATGAATTGCGACAGCATATACCTGTCGAATCTGGTCACGCATCCCCCCCGGAACTTAACAGCATTTCGCGCCAAGTTATGCGATTTGCCAGCGGGGGAAAACCGGTAAAGCGACGCGGACCGGCGGTTTGCGGCCGGCACTGGCCTTCTCGCCCGCAAGACGCTAGGTCTGGGTACGACAAACAGACAATTCCCCACAAGGAGCATCGCATGAGCACCCCCGTTTCCGTCACCTTCACCGAGCTGGACCTGGACGCCATCGCCGAAGCGGAAGGGCGCGTCGCGGTGGTGGTCACACCGACCGGCAAGATGGGTCCGGGCGCGCGGCGTGTGAACCGGCTGACCAAGGGCGCGGTCAAGCGCCTGCTGGAAAGCGAGGCGTGGGAAAAGACCAAGCCCGGGCAGGTCGTCACGCTGGCATGGCCTACGGGTCTTGCGGCCAAGGCGCTGGACGTGCTGTGCTTGGAACGCGGGGCTGACCCGGTCGAAACGCGCAAGGCCGGTGCCGCCCTGGGCAAGCTGAAAGGCGACGCGCCGCTTCTGGTTCTGGCAGGCACCGCGCGGCGGCTGGGTGAACTGGCGCAGGGGATCACGCTGCGGGCCTATTCGTTCGACGCACGTAAATCCAAGCAGCCCGAGGAGCAGGGCGCGGTTTCGATCATGGTCGGCAAGCCTGACGAGGCGACCGAGACGGCGAAATCCGCGCTTGCCGTGGCCGAGGGTGTGCTTATGACCCGCGATCTGGTGTCGGAACCGGCCAACCACCTGACCACGACGGAATTCGCCAAGCGGATCAAGGAGATGGAGAGCCTCGGCCTCAAGATCACTATCCTCGAGGAAAAGGACCTAGAAAAACATGGCATGGGCCTGTTGCTCGCCGTGGGGCAGGGCTCGGCCTCGCCCACTAAGGTCGCGGTCATGGAATGGTCCGGCGGGCGAGATGGCGATGCGCCATTGGCGTTGGTCGGCAAGGGTGTGGTCTTTGACACCGGGGGGATCTCGCTGAAGGTGCCCACGGGCATGGAAGACATGACCATGGATATGGGCGGCGCCGGCGTCGTGACGGGCACCATGCGCGCGCTCGCGCTGCGGCAGGCCAAGGCCAATGTCGTGGGCCTTGTCGGGCTGGTCGAGAACATGCCGTCGGGCGAGGCCTATCGCCCCGGTGACGTGTTCACCTCGATGAAGGGTGACACGGTCGAGATCATCAACACCGATGCCGAAGGCCGCCTGCTGTTGGCCGATGTGCTGTGGTACGCGCAGCAGACCTACAAGCCTGCTGCGATCATCGACCTTGCGACGCTGACGGGGGCAATGATCATCGCGCTGGGTCATGAAAACGCGGGCGTGTTTTCCAACGACGACAATTTCGCCGACAAGTTCCTGCGCGCGGCCAAGAACGAGGGCGAGGGCGCATGGCGCCTGCCGCTGAGCGAGGCCTATGACAAGCAGCTCAAGTCCGACATCGCTGACATGAAGAACGTGGGCGGACGCCCCGCGGGGTCGATCACCGCGGCGCAATTCCTGCAACGTTTCGTCGAGGAGGGCACGCCGTGGATTCACCTTGATATCGCTGGTGTGGCGCGGGTGACCAAGGACACCGATTTCGCCCCCAAGGGCTCGACCGGCTGGGGCGTGATGAGCCTCGACCGGCTGGTGGCCGATCAATACGAAGGGGAGTGATGGGCGCGGTCTATTTCTATCACCTGACCCGCCGCCCTCTGGAGGCGACGCTGCCGATGCTGCTGGACAAGGCGCACGGCGCGGGATGGCGGGTGCTGGTACGCGGCACTGAGGAGGCGCGGCTGGACTGGCTTGACGAGAAACTGTGGCTGGGTCCCGAGGAGGGGTTTCTGGCGCATGGCCGCGCGGGCGGGCCGCATGACGCCCGCCAGCCGATCCTGCTTGGCACGGGGGAGGCCACCAACGAAGCCTCCTGCATCATGAGCATCGACGGCGCCGAGGTCTCTCCCGACGAAGTGCTGTCTCTGGAACGCACCTGCATCCTGTTCGACGGGAATGACGATCACGCCCTGAACCATGCGCGTGGCCAGTGGAAGGCGCTGACCGGCGCGGGCTGTGCGGCACAATACTGGTCCGAGGCGTCGGGCCGGTGGGAGAAAAAGGCCGAGGCCTGAAACGAGGTCTCGACCGGTATTCCCGGACCTCAGAACGACATGATCCGCGTATCGTCTGCCAGAAGGCGCGCGGCCATCTCGGGCGGCTTCGCGCTGTTGATTCCTTCGAGGAGGGCGGTGGCATCAACGCCCTTGTTGGGCAAATAGATCGCGCAAAGTTCGACCGTGCCGCCGGCCTCCAAGATCTTTTGCATCAGGCCTTGCGGACTCATGCCTTTGGGTTTTTGGGGCGCGGTCGCGCTTGCCGGGGCATCGCGGAGCGCAAGGTCTCCGGCGGGGCCGCAGAGCAGGGTGTAGGTCGTGGCGCCTTGCTGCAGCGCCTGCATGGTCAGGACCATGCTCATCAACTGGGTTTGGGGTTCCTCGCTTGTCAGGATCGTCACTAGAGATTTTGGATCTTCGGCCCGGGCTGGGGTGAGCGTCAACGCCGCCAGCGCGACGGCGGCGAGGGGTTTGAACAGAGAGAATTTCATGATGACAGACCTTTGTGCCGATATGTGATGGCACAAGTCTAGGGAGCGGTCTGCACCAACACTTTGACCCAGATCAATAATATGCAATAATTCGAATTATTGAATTTTAAGAGAGATCAGCGCGTCAGGATCATCTTGCCGCTGGATATCTCGACGCTGGAAAATCGTTCCAGGTAGCTCATGCCCAGCAGCGATTGGTCAAGCTCTCCGCCATTGACCGAGGCGGCGATGCCGCGGTCTTCCATTGGTCCGATTGTCAGGCTCTCCAGCCGCACGGGGGCCGTGCTGACCATGCCATTGGCCGTTCCCGCGCGTCCGACGAAGGCGAGTTCGTCGGTGTCGAGGCCCGCGCGCTCGGCATCGGCGCGGGTTAACACGATCAGCGTGGCGCCTGTATCTATAACGAAGTCCACGGGCGCCCCGTTTACTTGCGCGGTTACGTAGTAATGTCCGTCCAGGGCCCGGCTCAGTTCGATCTGGTCTTCGCCCAAAGTCGTGTAAGCGGCCGGGCTTACGGTGTTTCGTAGATCGCCCCAAAGGCCGACGGCGGCGATGGCACCCACGAAGATCAGCCCCCAGACCACCATGTACTGCACATTCTTTCCCAGCGAGGTCCGGTTCTGTGCAAAGAACCACGCCACCACGGCGGCGCCGAGGAGTACGAGATAGAGCAGGCGGGCGGTGTCATCTCCGGTCATGGTGCAAGATATAAGGAGCGGAGCATCAGCCCGCCAGTCCAAATCCCTTAAGCCCGTCCAGCACGAACTGAACCGCCAGCGCGGCCAGGAGCATCCCCAGCAGGCGGGTGATGACGTTGATGCCGGTTCGCCCCAACGCACGCTCCAGCAGACCTGCGGTCAGAAACAGGAGGAACACCAGGAGGACCACGCTGAGCATCACGCCGATGACCCAGGCCAGCCCTTCGACTCCGGGTTGCTGTCCGGCTAGCAGGATCACGGTGGTGATGGCCCCAGGGCCTCCGATCAGCGGTATGGCCAAGGGGTAGATCGAGGGATCCTCGCGGTCGTCTTCCTCGTCTGCCTGGTCCTTGCGCCGCTTGGTGCGCCGTTCGAACAGCATGTCGAGCGCGGTGAGGAACAACAGCAGACCGCCCGCGATGCGGAAGGCAGGCATGGAGATGCCGACGAAGTCCAGCACGGATTCGCCGAAACTGGCAAAGACGATCAGGATGAGGGCCCCGGCGATGCAGGACCGAAGGGCAATGGCGCGGCGGCGCGACGGGCTGTCGCCTTGTGTCAACGCCACGAACAGCGGGGTCATCCCGATCGGGTCGATGATGACGAAAAGCGCCACCCAGGCGGTGATGAGGAAACTCGGATCCATATGGCTTGGTTTGCGATGCGCTGCGCGGCTTGTAAACCGCCCAGTGTCAGTTTTCCACCGCGTCCAGCCGTTCCAGCGCGGCCATCCACAGCGCCTCGGCCCGGTCGAGCCCGTCCATCACCTCGGCATACTTGCGCTGCCAGGCTTCCATGTCGTTTGCCTTGGCATCGGCGTAGATCGTGGGATCGGCCAACTTGGCCGCGATCTTGTCGCGCATCACGTTCAGCTTTTCGACGCGCTGCTCGCAGGTCTTCACCTCCTGCCGCAGTTCAAGAACGGCGTCTCGAGAGGGGCGCTTGGGTTTCGGCGCGGGCTTTTCCGCGGGCAGCGTTGCGGCCGCCTTTTTCGGGGGCTTCTGGTCCAGCAGGGCGGCGCGATAGGTCTGCAGGTCGCCCTCGTAGGGTTTGACCGTGCCGTCCTTGACCAGCCACAGCCGGTCGGCCACCAATTGCAGCAAGTGCATATCGTGGCTGACGAGGATGATCGCGCCGGTGTAATCGGTCAGCGCCTCGACCAGCGCCTCGCGGCTTTCGATATCGAGGTGGTTGGTGGGTTCGTCGAGGATGAGCATATGCGGAGCATCCGTGGTGGCCAGCATCAGCGACAGCCGCGCCTTTTGCCCGCCCGAGAGTTTCGCCACCTTGGTGTCGGCCTGTTCCGCGCCTATGCCAAAGCCGCCCAGCCGCGCGCGCAGCTTGGCCTGGCCGTCATCGGGATAGAGGCGCCGGATGTGATCGAGCGGGCTTTCGTCGAGATGCAACTCGTCTACCTGGTGCTGGGCGAAGTAGCCCACGCGCAGTTTCGAGGCGGCGTGTTTCTTGCCGTCGAAAACCTCAAGTTTGCCGGATAAGAGCTTGGAAAGCGTAGATTTCCCTTCACCGTTGCGCCCCAGGAGCGCGATCCGGTCGTCCTGATCGATCCTGAGCGTCAACCGCTGCAAAACCGGCACGCCGTCATAGCCCGTGGCCACATTGTCCAGCCTCAGGATCGGGGGTGACAGCTGGTCGGGCTCGGGGAACGTAAAGCGGCGCAGCGCGGCCTCTTGCGGGCGCGAGATCGGCTTCATCTTTTCCAGCGCCTTGATGCGGGATTGGGCCTGCTTCGCCTTGTCCGCCTTGTAGCGGAAACGGTCGACATAGGATTGCAGATGGGCGCGGCGTGCCTCCTGCTTTTTCGCCTCGGCCTCGGCATTGGCGAGCCGCGCGGCGCGGGTTTCGGCAAAGGTGTCGTAGCCGCCCTGGTAGAGCGTCAGGTTGCGGTCCTCCAGATGCAGGATCGCGCCCACGGCGCGGTTCAGAAGCCCGCGATCGTGACTGATGACCAGAACGGTATGGGGATAGCGGGCGAGGTAGCTTTCGAGCCAGAGCGCGCCTTCAAGATCAAGATAGTTGGTGGGCTCGTCGAGCAGCAGGAGATCAGGCGCGGTGAAAAGCACGGCGGCCAGCGCCACGCGCATCCGCCAGCCGCCCGAGAAGGCCGAGCAGGGCTGGGCCTGTTCCTCGTCGGTAAAGCCAAGACCCTTGAGGATGGTCGCGGCACGGGCCTCGGCGCTCCAGGCGTCAATGTCGGCCAGCCGCGTCTGGATTTCAGCGATCCGCGTGCCGTCCGTCGAGGTTTCGGTTTCTGCCATCAACGCGCTGCGCTCGGTGTCGGCGGCCAGCACTGTGTCGATCAGCGACACCTCGTTGCCCGGCACCTCCTGGTCGACGCCGCCGATGCGGGCGCGTTCGGGCAGAGAGATCGTGCCCGTGTCCAGCGGCAGCTCGCCCCGGATCATGCGGAAAAGCGTGGTCTTGCCGGTGCCGTTGCGGCCTACCAGACCCACCTTGTGGCCCGCGGGAATGACGGCCGAGGCGCCCTCGATCAGGGGCCGGCCGGCGACCGAGAAACTTATGTCTTCAAGACGCAACATGCGCACCGCATGCCGTATCGCGCCCGCCCCGTCAATCGTAGCTTTTCAATCATGCACCCCCATGCTATCGGGGCGCCGAATGACGGCGCAGGCATGGGGTTTGCGCCATGACACTCACGAAAAGAGGCTAAAATGGCTGTCGAACGCACGCTCAGCATCATCAAACCCGATGCCACCAAACGCAACCTGACCGGCAAGATCAACGCCAAGTTCGAGGATGCCGGCCTGCGCATCATCGCGCAGAAGCGGATCCATCTGACCAAGGCGCAGGCCGGTGTGTTCTACGCCGTGCACGCGGAACGTCCGTTCTATGACGAACTGTGCGAATTCATGGCGTCCGAGCCGGTCGTCGTGCAGGTGCTGGAAGGTGAAGGCGCGATTGCCAAGAACCGCGAAGTGATGGGGGCCACGAACCCCGCAGATGCGGCCCCGGGCACGATCCGCGCAGAGTTCGCAGAGTCAGTCGGCGAGAACTCGGTCCACGGCTCTGACGCGCCGGAGACGGCGGCGGTGGAGATCGCATACTTCTTCTCGGGTCTCGAACTGGTCGGCTGACTGGATCGGAACGAGATTTCAGGAACGGCGTGGTCTTCGGATCGCGCCGTTTTTGTTTGCGCGCGGCGGTTCAGATCGCGGCGAAGTCGGTGAAGACCTGCCTGGACACGATCACTTTTGCACCTTGCGTCACCGTGCTGCGCGGTGACGGCGCGGGTTTCTGCGACTTCTGGGGGAGGTCGGGGGTCGTTGCCATTTGCCTGCTCCTTGTTATAGGTCAGACCGGCCGAACAGCGCCGACCGGCGCCTGGTTATCCGGACAGGATTACTACGGATGCGGGCATAAGTTTGGCGGGATTGTGGCGGAATTGTGGCAGGTCGCTCGAATTTTATATCGTAATTCCGGTCGAGACCGTGCAAGGGTAAGTTCCGAAACGACAAAAGTGCGCATACCATGGCCCCCGGAAAGCTGAATCAGGACCCGCATAAGGTTCGTGAACATCAGGACATGAACCTGGAAACAGCCATCGGGCGGGCCGTGCGCGAATTCCGCAAGACCCGCGGCATGACGGTAGCGGACCTGTCGGAGGCCACGGGCCTATCCGTCGGGATGCTGTCGAAGATCGAGAATGGGGTCACGTCGTCCTCACTGACCACGCTACAGGCGCTGTCCACCGCGTTGAGCGTGCCGATCACGGCCTTTTTCCGCCGGTTCGAGGAGCGGCGCGAGGTGGTGCATGTGAAGGCGGGCGAGGCAGTTGAGATGGATCGCGCCGGAACGCGTGCGGGGCACCAGTACAACCTGCTGGGCCATATCGGCGCCAATAACAGCGGTGTCGTGGTCGAGCCTTACCTAATCACGCTGAACGAGGAGTCCGACATCTTTCCCACCTTTCAACACGAAGGGATCGAGATGCTCTATATCCTCGAAGGCGAGGTGGGCTATCGCCACGGTGATCAGAGCTTTCATCTGCGGCCTGGCGACAGCCTGTTTTTCGACGCCGACGCGCCGCACGGCCCGGACGAGCTGCTGCGGCTGCCGATCCGCTACCTGTCGGTCATCTCGTATCCGCAAGGCGATCGATGAATATTCCCCAGAAGAATATTTAATTCCCCCTATTGCATCCGCCCGATGGTCGCATTAGCGTCTCTGCAACATAGGAGACATCGTCATGTGTGGAATCGTTGGACTGTTCCTGAAGGACAAAACGCTTGAGCCGCGCTTGGGCGAAATGCTGACTGATATGCTGATCACGATGTCCGACCGCGGGCCCGACAGTGCGGGGATCGCCGTCTACGGCACGGATCGGGACGGGCAGGCGAAACTGACGCTGCAAGCCGCCGAGCCGAGCCAGTTCGAGGGGCTCGCAGAGGAGATCGGCAAGGAGATCGGCGCGCGCATCGAGCAACGGGTGATCGACACTCACGCGGTGCTGAACCTGCCACAGGACAAGCTGTCGGCGGCGCGGCAGGCGATCAAGCGGCTGCGTCCGGATATACGGGTGATGAGTGCGGGCGATATTATCGAGATCTACAAGGAAGTCGGCCTGCCGGGGGACGTGGCAAAACGGTTCGACATTCCCAAGCTGACCGGCAGTCATGGCATCGGGCACACCCGCATGGCCACGGAAAGCGCGGTCACCACGCTGGGCGCGCACCCGTTTTCCACGGGCGCGGATCAGTGCCTTGTGCATAACGGCTCGCTCAGCAATCACAACGCGCTGCGCCGGCAGTTGGCGCGTGAGGGCGTCGAGGTGGAAACCGAGAACGACACCGAGGTCGCGGCAGCCTACCTGACATGGAAAATGCAGCAAGGTCATAGCCTTGGCGAAGCACTGGAGGCGGGGTTGGGCGACCTGGATGGGTTCTACACCTTTGTCGTCGGCACCAAGGATGGGTTCGGCGTGGTGCGCGATCCCATCGCCTGCAAACCGGCCGTGATGGCCGAAACCGATCAATACGTGGCCTTCGGCAGCGAGTATCGCGCGTTGGTGAACCTGCCGGGGATCGAGGATGCCCGCGTGTGGGAGCCCGAACCCGCCACCGTTTATTTCTGGAGCCATTGAGATGCAGATTTACGATTTGGAAGCGGATGGGCTGCGCGGGTTGAATGCCGCGCTGCAAGGAGCCAGCGGCAACGAGACCGGCTGGGAAGTGGTCAATCCGCGCGGCAGCCATGCGATTGCGGTAGGACTGGATGCGCCGCTGGATGTGACCGTGACGGGGTCGACCGGGTATTACTGCGCGGGCATGAATAGCCAAGCGACCGTGCGGGTCGCGGGCAATGTCGGGCCCGGTGTGGCCGAGAACATGATGAGCGGCACCGTGATCGTCGACGGCGACGCCAGCCAGTATGCCGGGGCGACCGGGCATGGTGGTCTTCTGGTGATCAAGGGCAACGCGTCGTCCCGCTGCGGGATCTCGATGAAGGGGATCGATATCGTGGTGGGCGGCAATGTGGGGCATATGTCGGCCTTCATGGGGCAGGCGGGGCACCTGGTGGTCTGCGGTGATGCGGGCGATGCGCTTGGCGACTCGATCTACGAGGCAAAGCTGTTCGTGCGGGGCAGCGTGAAAAGCCTCGGCGCTGATTGCATCGAAAAGGAGATGCGGCCCGAGCATGTCGAGAAGCTGACCGAGCTTCTGGAACAGGCGGGGATTGACGCAAATCCGTCCGAGTTCAAGCGCTATGGCTCTGCCCGCAAGCTCTATAATTTCGACATCGACAACGCGTATTGAGGAGCCGGACCATGGCCAAGGATGACAAGACGGCACCACAGACATTGCCGAGATATTCCAATACCTTCACGCCCGATGTGAATGCGGAAATCCGGCGCGCGGCCGCCACCGGCATCTATGATATCCGCGGCGGCGGGGCCAAACGGAAGGTACCGCATTTCGACGACCTGGTGTTCCTGGGCGCGTCCATGTCGCGTTACCCGCTGGAGGGCTATCGCGAGCGCTGCGACACCAATGTCGTGCTGGGGTCGCGCTATGCCAAGAACCCGATCGAACTGAAGATCCCGATCACCATTGCGGGCATGAGTTTCGGCGCGCTGTCGGCACAGGCCAAAGAGGCGCTCGGGCGCGGGGCGTCGATGGCGGGCACATCGACCACCACGGGCGACGGTGGCATGACACCCGAAGAGCGCGGGCAGTCGAAAACACTGGTTTATCAATACCTTCCGAGCCGTTACGGCATGAACCCCAACGACCTGCGCAAGGCCGACGCCATCGAGGTGGTGGTGGGTCAGGGCGCCAAGCCCGGCGGCGGCGGGATGCTGCTGGGCCAAAAAATATCGGACCGCGTGGCCGAGATGCGCACGCTGCCAAAGGGGATCGACCAGCGCTCCGCTTGTCGTCATCCGGACTGGACGGGGCCGGATGATCTGGAGATCAAGATACTCGAGCTGCGCGAGATCACCGGCTGGGAAAAGCCCATCTATGTCAAGGTCGGCGCGGCGCGTCCGTTCTTCGACACGACGCTGGCCGTGAAGGCCGGCGCGGACGTGGTGGTGATCGACGGCATGCAGGGCGGCACGGCGGCCACGCAGGATGTCTTTATCGAACATGTCGGCATCCCGACGCTGGCGTGTATCCGCGAGGCCGTGGCCGCGCTTCAGGAACTGGGCATGCACCGCAAGGTGCAGCTGATCGTGTCAGGCGGCATCCGCACGGGCGCCGACGTCGCCAAGGCGCTGGCGCTTGGCGCCGACGCGGTCAGCATCGGCACGGCGGCCATGGTGGCCATCGGCGACAACGACCCCAAGTGGGAGACCGAGTACAACGCGCTCGGTTCCACCGCCGGGGCCTATGACGACTGGCACGAAGGCCGCGACCCTGCCGGGATTTCCACGCAGGACCCGGAATTGTCCAAGCGTCTCGATCCGGTCGAGGCCGGGCGGCGGTTGAACAATTACCTCAAGGTTCTGACGCTGGAGGCCCAGACGCTGGCCCGGGCCTGCGGCAAGAACCATGTGCACAATCTGGAGCCAGAAGATTTACAAGCCCTTACCGTGGAGGCCGCCGCCATGGCGCGGGTGCCTTTGGCCGGAACCTCTTGGATTCCCGGGCAGGGCGGTATGTAATCGCGAACAATAATTAACAACGACAAGACACGGGGAGACGACAATGGCCACGGACCTGGCGAAGTTCGCCGACAAGAATGGCGTAAAGTATTTCATGATTTCCTTCACGGACCTCTTTGGCGGACAACGCGCCAAGCTGGTGCCGGCGCAGGCGATTGCCGAGATGCAGGAGGATGGCGCAGGGTTCGCGGGCTTTGCCACGTGGCTGGACATGACACCGGCGCATCCCGACATGCTGGCCGTGCCGGACCCGGAGTCGGTCATCCAACTGCCGTGGAAACCCGAGGTGGCCTGGGTGGCCGCCAATCCGGTGATGGAAGGCGAGGACGTGGCCCAAGCGCCCCGCAACGTGCTGCGCCGTCTGATCGACGAGGCCGCGGACGAGGGCCTGCACGTCAAGACGGGCGTCGAGGCGGAGTATTTCCTGCTGACGCCGGACGGCAAAGCGCTGTCGGACGAGTTCGATACGGCCGAAAAGCCGTGCTATGACCAGCAGGCGGTGATGCGCCGCTATGACGTTGTGCGCGAGATCTGCGACTACATGCTGGATCTGGGCTGGGGCCCGTATCAGAACGACCACGAGGACGCGAACGGCCAGTTCGAGATGAACTGGGAGTTTGACGATGCGTTGGTAACCGCCGATCGGCATTCGTTCTTCAAGTTCATGACCAAGTCGGTGGCCGAAAAGCACGGCTTTCGCGCGACCTTCATGCCCAAGCCTGTCGAGGGTCTGACCGGCAACGGCGCGCATGTGCATATCTCGGTCTGGGATGCGCCGGGGGCCAAGGCCAAGACCAACGTATTCGCCACCGACACCGCCGAGGGCAGCCCGACGGCGGAGCTGGGCCTGTCGGATCGGGGCGCAAATTTCCTGGGCGGGATCATGAAGCACGCCAGCGGGATGGCGGCGATCACCAATCCGACCGTCAACAGCTACAAGCGGATCAACGCGCCGCGCACCACGTCGGGGGCCACATGGGCGCCCAACACGGTGACGTGGACCGGCAACAACCGCACCCACATGGTGCGCGTGCCGGGGCCGGGGCGGTTCGAGCTGCGGCTTGCGGATGGGGCTGCGAACCCGTACCTGTTGCAGGCCGTGGTCATCGCGGCGGGTCTCAGCGGGATCCGGTCCAAGGCCGATCCGGGCAAGCGGTACGACATCGACATGTATGCCGAGGGCCACAAGGTGCGCGGCGCACCCAAGCTGCCGCTGAACATGCTGGATGCCTTGCGTCTTTACGACAAGGACAAGGAGTTGAAGGCGATGCTGGGTGACGAGTTTTCGTCCGCGTTCCTCAAGATGAAGCGGCAGGAATGGGATTCCTACATGGCGCATTTCAGCCAGTGGGAAAAGGATCATACGCTGGATATCTGACCATTGACCCTGCCCGGGGCGCGTGTCTTGATGCGCCCTAGACAGTTGGGAGGATACGATGAAGTTGCACCTTTTTACCGCCGCCGTTCTGGCCGGCTCCATGCTGGCGCTGCCGGCGGCCGCCGAGACGCGCGTGACCTATAAGTCTGCCAAGACGGCCTCGTCCTATTACCAGATGGGCGTGCAGATCGCCGAAGCAATGCAAGAGGCCTCGGACGGTGAGATCAGCGTGACCGTCGAGGAAAGCCAAGGGTCCGTGCAGAACGTGATGGAAGTGCGGGCGCGGGGGGCTGACTATGTCTTTACCACGCCCCCGGTGCTGGTCAGCCTGGCGCAGGGCGGCAAGGCGATGTTCGAGGGCAAGGGCGACCCGGCCTTTGACGATATCCGCGCGCTTTTCCCGATCCCGTCGCTGACCATGCATTTCGTCATGTCCGAGGAGAGTGGCGCGGAGAGTTTCGCCGACCTCGAAGGCAAGACGATCCTGCTGGGCAAGGGCAGCTTTGGTGCGCGTGAGGGCGAGAAATACCTTGGCCTTTTCGGGCTGGAGGGCAAGGTCGAGATCGCGGACGTGGAGCTGTCGAACGCAGTGCCGGCGATGCAGAACGGCCAGATCGACGGGTTCGTGACTGCGGGGTCCTGGCCCGCGCCAAACGTCGTCGAGGCCGCGGCCTCGACCGGCGTGACGGTGCTGTCGATGAGCGATGACCAGATCGCCGAAACCAAGCGCACCAAGCTGGTCATTCCTGCCGGCACCTATGCGGGGCAGGACGAGGATATCGTGACGACCTCGCTGCCGGTGGCGGCCTATACGACCACCAAGATGGATGACGAGACGGCCTATCAGCTGACCAAGACCTATTGGGAGAACAAGGCCAAGCTGGGCGAGAGTGCGGCATGGTGGAACGGCGTGGACGAAGGCCTGATGGAGAATATCACCGGCCAGATTCATCCCGGCGCTGTGCAGTATTACGAAGAGGCAGGCATGGCGCTGACCGACGCTCAGAAGTGACCACGTGAGCCTGACGACCCCCGATCCCGCCGCGCAGGTCGGTCCTGCGCGGTTTTTCTGGCTTGGCCTGGCGCTGGCCTCGGTGGTGTTTCATATCGGGCTGGCGTTCTGGGGGCTGGTCCCTAACCTTGTCAGCCGTCCGATGCACCTGGTTTTCGTGCTGCCCTGGGTGCTGGTCTGGGGGCAGGCGGGGCTGATGCGCCAGAGCGGCTACGTGCTGGCCGCGCTTGGCGTGGGCGCGGCGTTGTGGGTCGTATTCAACCGCGACATGCTGGGCGACCAGTACGGGTTTCTCGAAGGGCCGGGGCAGGTGGCCATCGCCGCCGTGCTGATCCTCGTGGTGCTGGAGGCCGCGCGGCGGGCGATCGGCTGGCCGTTGCCGCTGGTGGCGGCAATTGCCTTGCTCTACGGTCTCTTCGGGCAATATATCCCCGGTCGATTTGGCCATTCGGGCACGCCGATCGAGAGCTTTCTGGGCACGCTGACCATCGCTGAAGGCGCGCTTTGGGGATCGCTGACGCAGGTGTCGGTGAACGTGGTGGCGATCTTTGTCATCTTCGGCGCGGTGCTGAACGCGGGCGAGGCGGGGCAGGGCTTCATGAACGTGGCTGCCGCCGCTGCCGGGCGATTGAGGGGCGGCGCGGCGAAGGTGTCGGTGCTGAGTTCGGCGCTGTTCGGATCCATTTCCGGCTCGGCTTCGGCCAACGTCGCCTCGACCGGAGCGGTGACGCTGCCGGCGATGGAGAAGCTGGGATACCCCAAGCGGATCGCCGGCGCGGTGGAGGCAGTCGCGTCTTCTGGCGGGCAGATCATGCCGCCACTGATGGGGGCGGGAGCCTTCGTCATGGTCGAGCTGACGGGCGTGCCCTATACCGGCATCATGGCTGCCGCCGCGCTTCCGGCGCTGCTCTATTTCTGGGCCGTGTGGGTCGGGATCGACGGCTACACGATGCGCTTCGATCTGCGGGGCATTTCCGCCGAGGACCGGCCCGTAAGGCGCGATGTGCTTGTTACCTCGGCATTTTTTCTGGTGCCGTTCCTGATCCTGCTATGGGGAATGTTCGGCATGGGCGTGACGCCGCAATACGCGGCCTGCCTGTCGATCTTTGCCGGGGCGGCGCTGTTGCTGCTGGGGTCGGACCTGCGGATAAACCTGTCGCGGGCGCTGGCGCGGGCCGAGACGGCGGTGATGACGGCGGCGCGGCAGGTGGCGCTGATCGGGGCGATCATCTTTTGCGCCTCATTGGTCATCGGCGTGCTGGGCGTCACGGGGCTGGGGGTCAAGATCACCTCGCTGATCCTGTCAGCCTCGGGCGGGATGCTGTGGCCATCGCTGCTGTTGACTGCTTTTGCCTGCTTGATCTTGGGCATGGAGGTGCCGACCACGGCGGCCTATGTGATCTGTGTCTCGGTCGCTGGGCCGGCGCTGATCGAGCTGGGTATGGCGCCGTTGCAGGCGCATCTGTTCGTCTTCTGGTACGCCCTTTTGTCGACCATCACGCCGCCCGTCTGTGGCGCGGTGTTCATCGCGGCGGGCATGATCGGAGAGAACTGGCTGCGGGTCGCGCTGACGGCAATGACGCTGGGCGTGGGGCTGTACCTGATCCCGTTGGGGCTGGTGGCGAACCCGAACCTGATGGCGTTGGCCGAGGCACCGGGAGGGGCGGTTCTGGCGGCGGTGAAGGTGGGCGCGGGGCTGGCGCTGGTCAGCCTGTCACTGGTCCTGAAGAAAGGCTGGCCGCTGCGGGTGGTGGCGTTCGCGGCGGGGCTGTTTTTGATCCTGTGGCCAATGTCTTAAAGGCGAATCGGAACTGAAAACCCACGTCGGTATCGCGTCGGTATTCGGGTGGTATCGCGGCGGTGCCATTGTCCGGAGGCCGGAATGAACAGACCGCGCGCCGTTAAGCAGTCACAAAGAAAAACGCGGCCCCCGAGCGGGGACCGCGCCTTGAATTAACCGGATCGAAAGGTCGGCTCAGGCGTTGGCTTCGCGGATCTTCTCGGCGGCGTCCTTGTCGTAGGTGACGCCGTTTTCCTCAAAGAGCGTATCGAGCTCGCCCGAGAGCGTCATCTCGGTGATGATGTCGCAGCCGCCGACGAATTCGCCCTTCACGTAGAGCTGCGGGATGGTGGGCCAGTCGGAATAGTCCTTGATGCCCTGACGGATGCCGTCATCGGACAGAACGTTCACATCCGTATACTCCACGCCCATGTAATTCAGAACGCCCGCCACGCGGGACGAAAACCCGCATTGGGGCATTGTCTTGGTGCCCTTCATGTAAAGCACCACGTCGTTCGCTTTGTTCGTTTCTTCGATTTGCGTCTTGGGATCGCTCATTTCTTGGTGTCCTTCGGTGCAAAGATTTTGGCATAGGCCTGCGGGTCGCGGGGGATTTCCCACCGCCGCACGTTGCCGCCGCCCATGCCGGATTGGTAGTCGGATTCAAGGACGTGCATCCCTTCACCCGGTTCGCTGCCGCGTTTGCCGGGGGATTTGCGCTGACCCACGATGGCGACCGCGGCGATGGCGGCGGCAACCAGGACCAGCAGGATGATCAGCGTCCAGCTCATGGGCCTAGTCCGGGGCCTTGGTGGTCAGCGCGAGGGCGTGCAGGTCGCCCGAGGGGCCGTCCATCTTGCCCTTGAGCGCGGCATAAACGGCGCGCTGCTGCTGGACGCGGTTCTTGCCCCGGAAGCTTTCGTCGATAACCTCGGCCGCGTAGTGGTTCCCGTCGCCCGCCAGATCGGTGATGGTAATCTTGGCGTCGGGGAAAGTCTCGCGGATCAGGTCCTCGATTTCCTGGACTTGCATGGGCATGTGCGCGTCTCCTTGGTGTCTGCCCCTGATGTAGAGAGGGTGGGGGCAGAGTGCAAGCGACGGACGTGTGCGCGGGGACGGCGGATGTCGGATTTTGAGTATTTAAAGAACAGTGAAAGTGGGCGTGGGGGCGTGCTTTCACTGTTCCTCTAAATACTCATATGTCATGACTGCACGGTTCGCGCCGCGTCAGAGTTCTTCGCCCTTCTTCAGAAGCTCGTCAATGAGGTCGCGCTGCAAGGCGCCGCTGTCGCCGCCGCCGAACTGCATCGCGCCGCCGGTGTAAAGCGTGCCGTAGGTCTGAACGAGGTTGACCACCTGGCCGAGGCCCGAAATCAGCTGATCCTTTTCCAGCGGGCGGAGTGGGTGGATGTAGGTGGACCAAACCATGTCCTTGGCGATGGCGTATCGGGCGTCGAGCGCGGTGTCGAAATTGGCCTGCATCATCCGTTGGAGCGTGTCGATCTGCACGTCTGCGAGATCGGACACCGGGGAGAGGGCGCGCATGCGGTCATTGTCGGGATCGGTGATGATCAGGACAGGTGTGCCGGCGATTGTCAGTTGCCAGACGCGGCCGTCGGTTTGGGCATTCTCGTCCAGCGAGTTCAGGATCGTGTCCAGCCGATCGAGAGTCATGGGCGCCTCGGCCGGGATATCCGGGTCGGGCATTTCGCTGTCCTGCGCGGCGGCCATGAGGGGCAGCGTGACGAGGGCGAGGATCAGAGGCAGGCGGAACATGAGGGGGACCTTTCGGACAATGGCGTCCGAAAGAATGGCAGGGGACGGCGGGTCCGCCAAGGTCCCCGACGCAAACGTGATAGGCCGAGAGCGGGGTGTTCTGTGCGACGCGTCCCGGACTTGATCCGGGACCGCTTGGGGGGCCGAGGCCCCGGATCAAGTCCGGGGCGGCGAAGAGGGTTGGTCCCCCGCCCTACGGTGTGGGCTGATGGGCCGGGCCGTCAGGCGAAGGTGTCGCCGAACGTGCCGCGGTAGATCGCGGCCAGTTCTTCGAGCGGAGCGCTGGAGCGGCCCATCTGGACGTCGCTACCTGTGAAGCGGCCCACGGACTGGATCGGCACGCCCGCCCGGCCCGCGGCGATCATCAGCGCCTCGGCCTGGTCGAAGTTGCAGGCCACGAGGTAGCGGGCCTGGTCCTCGCCGAAAAGCGTCGCGGTCTCGTCGCTGTCGAGGCAGATTCCGACGCCGGCCGCCTCGGCCATCTCGAAGGCGGCCAATGCGAGGCCGCCGTCAGAGAGATCGGTGCAGGCCTTGATGTATTTGGCATTGGCGCGGATGAAGTCGCCGTTGCGTTTCTCGGCGTCGAGATCGACGGGCGGCGCGTCGCCTTCGACACGGTTGTAGACCTCGGCCAGCAATGCGGATTGGCCCAGGTGGCCGTTGCTTTCCCCAACCAGCAGGGCCACGTGGCCGTCGCGGGCCTGGCCGGTGATGGCGGTTTCGGGGTCTTTGATAAGGCCTACGGCGCCGATGGTGGGGGTGGGCAGGATGGCGCTGCCGTCGGTCTCATTGTAGAGCGAGACGTTGCCGGACACGATCGGCATGTCGAGCGCCGCGACGGCCTCGCCGATGCCTTTGATTGCCATGACGAACTGGCCCATGATCGCGGGTTTTTCCGGGTTTCCGAAATTGAGGTTGTCGGTCGTCGCGAGCGGTACGGCGCCCAATGCCGTGAGGTTGCGATAGGCCTCGGCCACCGCCTGTTTGCCGCCCTCAAAAGGGTTTGCCTTGACGTAGCGGGGCGTGACGTCGGAGGTGAAGGCGAGGTGTTTGTCCGTACCGTGGACGCGGATGAGGCCGGCGCCCTGTCCGGGCGTGCGGGCGCTGTCGGCCATCACCATCGTGTCGTATTGTTCATAGACCCACTGCTTGGCGCAGTAGTTGACCGAACCGATGAGCGCCTTCAGCCCGTCGATGGGATCGACATTGGGTACGTTCGCATCGTCGAGCGCCTCGGGCGTTTCAGGTTCCTCCCAAGGGCGGTCGTAGTCCGGCGCGCTGCCCGAGAGGGTGGCGAGCGGCAGGTCGGCCATGACCTCGCCCTTGTGCATGATGAGGAAGCGGTCCTCGGCAATGGTCTCGCCGACGATGGCGAAGTCGAGGTCCCATTTCTCGAACACGGCGCGGGCCTCGGGCTCTTTTTCCGGGCGCAGGACCATGAGCATGCGTTCCTGGGATTCGGACAGCATCATCTCGTAGGCGGTCATGTTCGCCTCGCGCTGCGGCACGGCGTCGAGGTTCAGCTTAACGCCGAGGCCGCCCTTGTCACCCATTTCCACGGCGGAACAGGTGAGGCCGGCAGCGCCCATGTCCTGAATCGAGATGACGGCGCCGGTGGCCATCAGTTCCAGCGTGGCCTCCATCAGGCGTTTTTCGGTGAAGGGGTCGCCGACCTGCACGGTGGGGCGCTTTTCCTCGATGGTCTCGTCGAATTCGGCGGAGGCCATGGTGGCGCCGCCGACGCCGTCGCGGCCGGTTTTCGCGCCGAGGTAGACGACGGGCATGCCGATGCCGGAGGCGGCGGAGTAGAAGATCTTGTCGGCGTCCACGAGGCCCGCCGCGAAGGCGTTCACGAGGCAGTTGCCGTTATAGGCCGGATGGAAGCGCACTTCGCCCCCTGCGCAGGGCACGCCGAAGCAGTTGCCGTAGCCGCCGATGCCCTCGACCACGCCATGCACCAGCTGGCGGGTCTTGGGATGGGCCACCTCGCCGAAGGACAGCGAGTTCATCGACGCGATGGGGCGCGCGCCCATGGTGAAGACGTCGCGCAGGATGCCGCCGACGCCGGTGGCCGCGCCCTGATAGGGCTCGATATAGGAGGGGTGGTTGTGGCTTTCCATCTTGAAGACGACGGCCTGGCCGTCGCCGATATCGACGACGCCCGCATTCTCGCCCGGGCCGCAGATCACCTGGGGGCCTTCGGTGGGCAGGGTGCGCAGCCACTTCTTGGAGGACTTGTAGGAGCAATGCTCGTTCCACATGGCCGAGAAGATGCCAAGCTCGGTGAAGCTCGGTTCGCGGCCGATGATTTCGAGGATACGGTCGTACTCGTCGGGCTTGAGCCCGTGGGCCGCGATCAGTTCGGACGTGATGGCCGGTTCCTGCATGTGAAACATGTCCCCCAAGGTGCGGTGCAGATGGCGCCCCTATTAGGACATGAATGCAGCGGGGGGAAGGGGGTGCGGCGCGGTGTGTGCCATGGGCCTTGACGGATGCCGCGCGATGCCGTCGGGTTGTGCGAAAAGGAGTTGCCATGAAGACGATCGAGAACCCGTGGCGCGGGCAGGGGCTGGTGGATGGGGTGCTGGACGAGATCCCCGGCCCTAGCGTGGACGCCGCCGCACCCCTGGCCCTGCTGGCGCAGTGCCCGGCGCATGGGGAAACGCCGCTGGAGCGGCGCGAGGCGTTCGGCACCACGCTGTTTGTGAAGGACGAGCGCGGGCGCATGGGGCTGGGCAGCTTCAAGGCGCTTGGGGCGGCGTATGTGATTGCCCATGAGGCCGCGGCGACGGGGGCGAAGGACATGACGACTGCGCTGACGGGGCGGACCTATGTCACCGCAAGCGCGGGCAATCACGGGATGTCGGTGGCCGCCGGGGCCAAGGTCTTTGGCGCGAAGGCGGTGGTCTATATCGCCGAGACGGTGCCCGAGAGCTTTGCTGCACGGCTGCGCGACATGGGCGCGGAAGTGGTGCGGGCCGGGGCCGACTATGAATCCAGCATGAAAGCCGCCGAGCAGGCCGCGAAAGACAATGGCTGGACGCTGTTGTCCGATAGCTCTTGGCCCGGATATGTCGATCTGCCGTGGCGGCTGATGGAAGGCTACCTGGTGATGGCCAAAGAGGCCGTGCGACAGATGCCGGAGGTGCCTACGCATATCTTCCTGCAAGCCGGGGTCGGTGGGCTGGCGGGGGCCTGCGCGGCGCTTTTTCGTCAGCATTGGGGCGCGGAGCCGCGGATTGTGGTGGTGGAGCCTGAGGCCGCACCGGCGTTGCAGGCCAGCATCGAGGCGGGGCGGCCCGTCGCCACCGAAGGCCCCGTCTCGGCCATGGGGCGGCTCGACTGCAAGGAGCCGTCGCTGATTGCGCTGCGTGGTCTGTCGCGGGATGCCGACGCCTTCGTGACCCTCAGCGAGGATGAGGCGGCGGAGGTGCTACAGGAATTGAAGCTGATGGGGCTGGAGAGCACGGAATCGGGGGCGGCGGGGCTGGCCGCCGCCCGGTTGATGGGCCTTGGACCCGACGCGCGGGTGCTGTGCATCCTGAGTGAGCAAAACGACGGATGAACCGGGGGTTCGAGCGGGCGGAGTACGAGACGCGGACCGCGCGGGCGCAGGTGCTGATGGACCGGGCGGGGCTGGGCGCGCTCTTGCTGACGACCGAGGCGGATGTGCGGTATTTCACCGGCTTCCTGACGCGGTTCTGGGAAAGCCCGAGCCGTCCGTGGTTCGTGGTGGTACCCCGCGAAGGGCCGCCCAAGGCGGTGATTCCGTCGATCGGGGCGGCGCTGATGGGGCGCACATGGGTCGAGGATATCCGCACGTGGTCTGCGCCCGCGCCCGAGGATGACGGCGTGAGCCTGCTGGCGGCGACGCTGCGCGAGGTGGGCGGGCCGGTCGGCGTGCCAATGGGGTACGAGACGCATCTGCGGATGCCTTTGGACGATTTCGCGCGGGTGAAGGAGCTGGCGGGTCTGCCTTTCACAAATGATGCCGGCATCGTGGCGCGGCTGCGGGCGGTGAAATCTCCCTCCGAGATCGCCAAGATCGAAACCGCCTGCGCCATCGCGGGCCGCGCCTTTGCCCGGGTGCCCGAGATCGCGGGGGAAGGTCGCCCGCTTGCGCAGGTCTTTCGTGATTTTCAGCGCCTCTTGCTGGAGGAGGGCGCGGACTGGGTGCCCTACCTGGCCGGGGGCGCGGCGCAGGGCGGGTACGCGGACGTGATCTCGCCCGCGCCCGAGACGCCGTTGCGGGCGGGGGACGTGCTGATGCTGGACACGGGCGCGGTGCGGGACGGGTATTTCTGTGACTTCGACCGCAATTTCGCCGTGGGACATGTCGGCGCCGGCGTGGCGGAGGCGCATGCGCGACTGATCGAGGCCACGGCGGCGGCGATGGAGATCGCTCGGCCCGGTGCGCGCGCTTGCGAGCTGTGGCAGGCCATGGCCGGGATCGTCGACGCGGGCGAGACCGCGGGACGGCTGGGGCACGGTCTGGGGATGCAGCTGACCGAGGGGTTGTCGTTGACAGCGCGGGATCAGACCGTGCTGGCGCCCGGCATGGTGATCACGCTGGAGCCGGGGATCGACCGGCCCGGGGGGCTGTGCATGGTGCATGAGGAGGTGATCGTCATCACCGAAGGCGGGCCGAAGGCGCTGTCGCCCTTGGCGGGGGCCGAGATCCCGGCGATCTGACAAAAAAAGGCCGAGCAATAAGCTCGGCCATAGTCCAACAGGGAGGTATGACGTGATCGGGTTGATCACCGTCATGCCGTGCAATTAGTGCCCGTTTTTCGAGCGATCAAGAGTAAAGAGGCCGCAGTGTGTGAAAACCTGCTATGCTGTTGCCGCATGGCTGCTATTTCGGCGGCGTCCGAGGGGGTGTGGCGCCCTATTTCGCGACGTTTTTGCGATAGAGAACAATCTCTTCCTGAACGAAGTCGCGGAACGCCTTGATGCGCTGCGACTGGCGCAACTCCTCAGGGTAGGCAAGGAAGACCGGCACGTCGGATGACTGGACCTCTGGCAGGACGCGCACGATCTGGTCGAAATCCTGGCCGAGGTAGTCGGGCAGGACGCCGATTCCCAAATTGTTGAGCACGCCCTGCAGCACGCCGTAGTAGTTGTTCACCGTCAGCAGCGAGGGGATATCGTAGGTCATCAGCTCGCTGACCAGTGTCGCGCCCGCGCCGACCTGGGCCGACCGAGGGTTCTGGCAAAGGATGCGGTGCTGGCTGAGGTCTTCCATCCGTTCCGGCGTGCCGCGCTCGTCGAGGTACTTCTGGGTCGCGAAAAGGCACATGTTGATCATCATCAGCCGCTTGCGAATGAGGTCAGCCTGGCTGGGTTCCTTCATGCGGATGGCCACGTCGGCCTCGCGCATGGGTAGGTCGAGCACGCGTTCCTCGAGCATCAGGTCGATGTTGAGGTCTGGGTAGGTCGCGAAGAGCTTGGGCAGGCGGGGGGCCAGCCAGAGCGTGCCGAAGCCGATGGTGGTGGTCACGCGCAACTCGCCGAACACTTCCTCTTCGCTGTCGCGGATGCGGGCGGTGGCGGCGTCCAGACGCTTCACCATGGCGCGGGTGGCGTCGAACAGAAGCTCGCCCTGCTCGGTCAGGATCAGGCCGCGGGCGTGGCGGTGAAAGAGCGTGGCGTTGAGTGATTCTTCGAGCGCGCGAATCTGCCGCGAGACGGCCGATTGCGACAGGTGAAGCTGGTCACCGGCATGTGTGAGGCTGCCGGCATCGGCCACCGCGTGAAATATTCTCAGTTTGTCCCAATCCATCCCGCAACTTTCAATTCGATCCAATCCCCGAGCGCGCAATAGCAGAAAATCCTTTGCGGATCACAGCCGATACCGCCGAATTCGCGTGAAATTCCCGCTTAGGTCACATATATTGACCTAATATACGCCTATATTCTTAGCAATTGCGCGAGATCGCGCAAGCGCCATGGGAGGACGAGATGAGCGATCAGAAGATTTCCCTGAACGACCGGCTGGACCTGTCCAAATCGCAGATTCTGCTGAATGGCACGCAGGCCCTTGTACGGCTGATGCTGATGCAGGCCGCACGGGACCGGGCCGAGGGGCACAATACCGCCGGATACGTAACGGGCTATCGCGGCTCGCCCCTGGGCGCGGTGGATATGCAGATGGCGCGAGCGGAAAAGGTGCTGGCCGAGGCGAACGTGACCTTTCAGCCGGGGCTGAACGAGGATCTGGCGGCGACGGCCCTGTGGGGCACGCAACAGGCGCAGCTGCGCGGTGAGGGCAAGCACGATGGCGTCTTCGGCCTGTGGTACGGCAAGGGGCCGGGGGTGGACCGCTCGGGCGACGTGATGCGGCACGCCAATATGGCCGGGACCGCGCCCCTGGGCGGCGTGCTGATGGCCATGGGCGACGACCATACGGGGGAGAGTTCCACGGTTTGCCATCAGTCGGATTGGGCGCTGGTGGATGCCTACATGCCGGTGCTGTCGCCGGCGGGGGTGCAGGAGATCCTGGATTTCGGCCTCTACGGGTTCGCGCTGTCGCGTTTTGCGGGCGTCTGGGCGGGGCTGAAGACCATGAAGGACACGGTGGAGGTGACCAGCGTCGTCGATGGCAGCCTTGACCGGATGAATTTCGTGATGCCGGAGTTCGATATGCCGGATGGGGGGCTGAGCATCCGCTTGGGGGATCATTGGATCGCGCAGGAAGCGCGGATGATCGACCACAAGAGGTTCGCCGCCGAAGCCTTTGCCCATGCGAATAAAATCGACAAGCGGGTGTGGGGAAAACCCGGCGCGAAAATCGGATTCGTGGCCGCGGGCAAGAACTGGCTGGACCTAACGCATGCGCTGGACATGCTGGGGATCGACGCGGCCGAGGCCGAGCGGCTGGGGCTGACGACCTACAAGGTGGGCCAGACCTTCCCGATGGACATGAAGGGCTTTCACGACTGGGCCGAGGAACTGGACCTGATCGTGGTGGTCGAGGAAAAGCGCAAGCTGATCGAGATCCAGATCAAAGAGGCGATTTTCGACGATCGCCAAGGGCGGCGCGTCTATGGCTGGTACAAGGGCGGCGCGGGCGGCCTGCATTCCGAAGAGCTGTTCCCGACGCGCATGGCGCTGGACCCGGTGATGGTGGCCGAGAAGATCGGCACGATCCTGGTGGAGGAAGGCCGCGGTACGGACCGCGTGAAGGCCGGCCTGCAACTGATTGATGAAGCGAAGAAATCGGATAACGCCGAAGAACTGGCGGCGCGGTTGCCGTATTTCTGCGCGGGCTGTCCGCACAACACCTCGACCAAGGTGCCCGAGGGCGGGCGCGCCTATGCCGGGATCGGGTGCCACATCATGTCGCTGTGGATGGACCGCGAGACGAGTGGGTTCACCCATATGGGCGCGGAAGGGGCCAACTGGATCGGCGAGGCGCCGTTTTCCAACCGCGAGCACGTGTTCCAGAACCTCGGGGACGGGACCTACAACCATTCGGGCGTTCTGGCCATTCGCGCCGCGTTGGCTGCGGGTGTGAACATCACCTACAAGATCCTTTACAACGACGCGGTCGCCATGACCGGCGGGCAGACCAACGAGGGTGGCTTGGGGCCGGACCGGATTGCACGCGAATTGCAGTCGATGGGCGTGGAGCACATCGCTGTTGTCTATGACGAGAAGGAAGAGCCGGAGAAGTCGCATTTTCCGTCCGGCATCGGCTGGCACGAGCGGGCCGAAATGATGGAGGTTCAAGAGAAGTTTCAGGAAATCAAAGGCGTATCTGCCATTATTTACGTGCAGACCTGCGCCGCCGAGAAACGCCGCCGCCGCAAGCGCGGCACGTTTCCGGACCCGGACAAGCGCGTGTTCATCAACACCGATATCTGCGAAGGCTGCGGCGATTGCGGCGTGCAGTCGAACTGCGTGGCCATCGTGCCGAAAGAGACGGAACTGGGGCGCAAGCGAGCCATCGACCAGTCGCGCTGTAACAAGGATTTCTCGTGCCTCAAGGGGTTCTGCCCGTCCTTCGTGACGTTGGAAGGCGCCAAGATTCGGAAAGAGGCTTCGGCGGATCTGGACCTGCCGGATCTGCCGGAGCCCGCGCTGCCCAAGATCGACGGGACATATAATGTGGTGATCACCGGCGTCGGTGGCACGGGCGTCGTGACCATCGGCGCGGTGATGGCGCAGGCGGCGCAGATCGACGGCAAGGGCGCGGGCATGATGGAAATGGCAGGGCTGGCGCAGAAGGGCGGCGCGGTGCATATCCACTGCCGGCTTGCCGAGAAACCGAGCGATATCAGTGCCATCCGGGTCGCCACGGGCGAGGCGGACGCGCTGATCGGCGGTGACCTGGTGACCAGCGCCGGGGCCAAGACGCTGGGCCTGACGCGGATGGGGCGCACGGGCGGCGTGGTCAACAGCCACGAGATCATGACCGGAGATTTCACCCGCGACACCGAGTTCACGCTGCCGACCGACCAGCTTGCGCTATCGCTGAAGGCGCGGATGCAGGATGACGTGGTGCTGTTCGACGCAAGTGAGCTGGCGCGGGTGGCGATGGGCGACGCGATCTTTTCCAACATGATCATCTTTGGAGCCGCGTGGCAGAGGGGGCTTGTGCCCTTGTCCAAGGCGTCGATCGACGCCGCGATCGAGCTGAACGGCGCTGCGGTGGAGCGGAACCTGCGGGCCTTCGATATCGGGCGGTGGGCCGCGGAGCACCCCGAGGAGGCGGACCGCATGGTGACGCCGAACGTGGTGGAAAAGCCGAAGTCGCTGGAGGAGAAGATCGCGTTCCGGGCAGATCACCTTGTCGGCTATCAGGGCAAGCGGCTGGCCAAGCGGTATCGCAAGCTGGTCGATGGGATCGAGAACGGAACCGTTCGCGAGGCGGTGGCCTTGGGCTATCACAAGCTGTTGAGTTACAAGGACGAATACGAAGTCGCGCGCCTGCTGATCCAGAGCCGGAAGAAGGCCGAGGAAGAGTTCGCGGGCGATTTCGACATGACGTTTCACCTTGCCCCGCCGATCCTGAGCAAGACCGGGCCAGACGGGCGGCCGAAGAAGCGGCAATTCGGCGCGTGGATGGAAAAGCCGATGCGCCTGATGGCCAAGTTCAAGGGCTTGCGCGGCACGCCGCTGGATATTTTCGGCTATAGCGAGGAGCGGCGGATGGAACGCGCGCTGATCCGCGAGTACGAGGCCGACATGGCCGAGGTGCTGCCAAAGCTGGACGGCAAGACCCAGGACGCCATCGTGGCGCTGGCGGAATTGCCACTGCAGATCAGGGGCTTCGGGCCGGTGAAGATGGAGAACGCCCGCAAGGCGGCCAAGCAGCGCGAGCATCTTTTGCAGGTGATCCGCGAGGGTGGGCAGGACGTGGCACGGGCGGCACAGTAGGCCGCCCGGCGGGGCCTGCGCGGCCCCGTCTGCGTTACAAAAACTTCATTCACCTGTTACCCGGGCCGCGATGTAAAAACGCTGCACGCGAATCGAGATGGAAGGTGAGATGCGCCAGGAACGCCACGTGGCCCGTGACATCAGCTATGCCTACTCGGCGCAGACCCGCGGGGGCCGCGCCATGATCCGCACGATGGAAAACCTGACCGGCCGCATTCGCCTGATCAAGCGGGCGGCGGGCTATGAGCAGGAGGTCGCGGCGGGCCGTGATTTCTGGCAGGTGATGGTGGAGCGCTATGGCCTGACGCTGGACGTGGTGGGCGGGTGCCTGTCGAACATTCCGCGCACCGGGCCGCTGATCCTGATCGCGAACCATCCGTATGGTATTCTGGATGGCCTGATGATGGGGCATATCCTGAGCCAGACGCGGGGCGATTTCCGCATCCTGGCGCACAAGGTCTTTCGCAAGGCCGAGGATTTGAACCGGATCATCCTGCCGATCAGCTTTGACGAGACGAAAGAGGCCGTCGCGCTGAATATCGAGACGCGGAAGACGGCGCTGGACTATTTGCATGACGGCGGGGCCATCGGGATTTTCCCGGGCGGCACGGTCAGCACGGCGGCGAAACCCTTTGCCCAGCCGCTCGACCCCGGCTGGCGCGGGTTCACGGCGCGGATGGTGGCGAAGTCGGACGCGACGGTGGTGCCGGTGTTCTTCGAGGGGCATACCAGCCGGTTGTTTCAGCTGGCCAGCCACATGCATTACACTCTGCGCATGGGACTTCTGATCAAGGAATTCTGCAAGCGCGTGGACACAAGCGTGCAGGTCGTGGTGGGCCAGCCGATCCCGCAGGAGGAATTGCGCGCCCGGGCCAAGGACACGAAATCCATGATGGCGTTTCTGCGGCACAAGACGTATGAGCTTAGCACGCGTCCGGTGAACCCGGATGAGATTGGCTTCGAATACGACTAGGGGCGCAGTCAGCGCGAGACAGATGGCAGTTGGGATTTTCGACAGCGGGCTGGGCGGCCTGACGGTTCTGAACGCCGTGGAGGCGCGGCTGCCGGAGGTGGCGCTGGTGTATTTGGGCGACAATGCCAACGCGCCTTATGGCGTGCGTGACCCAGAGGATATTTTTGATCGTACGAAGGCCCATGTGCAGCGTCTGTGGCATGACGAGGGCTGCAACCTTGTGATCCTGGCCTGCAACACAGCCTCGGCGGCCGCGTTGCGGCGGATGCAAGAGGAAGGTGTGCCGCCGGGCAAGCGGGTTCTGGGTGTTTTTGTGCCACTGATCGAGGCGCTGACTGAGCGGCAATGGGGCGACAACTCGCCCCCGCGCGAGGTGGCGGTGAAGCACGCGGCGCTGTTCGCCACGCCCACGACCGTCAGCAGCCGGGCGTTCCAACGCGAACTTGCGTTCCGCGCCATCGGTGTGGATGTCGAGGCGCAGGCCTGCGGCGGGGTAGTGGACGCCATCGAGGACGGTGACATGATCCTGGCCGAGGCGCTGGTGCGCAGCCATGTGGATGCGCTCAAGCGCAAGATGCCCAAGCCGCAGGCCGCGGTGCTGGGCTGTACGCATTACCCGCTGGTTGAGGACGTGTTCCAGGCGGCCTTGGGGCCGGAGGTGCAGGTGTTCTCTCAGCCCAACCTGGTGGCGGCGAGCCTGGCGGATTACCTGGCGCGGCACCCGGAGATGGCCGAGGGGGGAACCGGTGTGCGGTTCCTGACCACGGGCGACCCCAAGCGCACCTCGGACCGGGCGACGCAGTTCCTGCGACGCGGGATCACGTTTCAGGCCGCCTGAGGCCAGCGCGTCGCATTGCGGGTCCGCGCATTCTTCCTTACATGACTGTTAACTGACGAAAGAGGTCTGACATGACCCATAAGATCGCCATTCTGGGCGCCTCGGGCTATACCGGCGCAGAACTTGTCCGGCTGATTGCGACGCATCCCGAGCTGGAGATTGCCGCCTTATCGGCCAACTCCAAGGCCGGGCAGACCATGAGCCGGGCGTTTCCGCATCTGCGGCATCTGGATCTGCCGACGCTGGTGACGATCGACGAGATCGACTTTTCCGGGATCGACCTGTGTTTCTGCGCCTTGCCGCACAAGACCAGCCAGGAAGTGATCGCGGCGCTGCCCCACGACCTGAAGATCGTCGACCTGAGCGCGGATTTCCGGCTGCGCGATCCGGACGCCTATGAGAAATGGTACGGCAATCCTCATGCGGCGGTGGAGATGCAGCAGGAGGCCGTCTATGGCCTGACCGAGTTCTACCGCGACGCCATCAAGGGCGCACGCCTGGTGGCCGGGACGGGGTGCAATGCCGCGACCGGGCAATATGTGCTGCGCCCGCTGATCGAGGCGGGGGTAATCGACCTCGACGATATCATCCTGGACCTCAAATGCGGGGTGTCGGGGGCAGGGCGGTCGCTGAAGGAAAACCTGCTTCATGCTGAGCTTTCGGAGGGGTATCACGCCTATGCTTTGGGGGGCACGCACCGGCATCTGGGCGAGTTTGACCAGGAGTTTTCGGCCATCGCGGGGCGCGACGTGCGCATCCAGTTCACGCCGCATCTGGTGCCGGCGAACCGGGGGATATTGGCGACCGGATATGTGAAGGGCGAGGCGAAGGCGGTGTACGAGACCCTGTACAATGCCTACGCCGGTGAGCCGTTCATCGAGGTTCTGCCCTATGGCGAGGGGCCCAGCACGCGGCATGTGCGGGGCAGCAATTTCTGCCATATCGGGGTGGTGGCGGACCGTATCGACGGGCGGGCCATCGTGGTCGCGGCGCTGGACAACCTGTGCAAAGGGTCGAGCGGGCAAGCCTTGCAGAACGCCAACCTGATGTTAAATCTGGACGAGACGACGGGGCTGATGCTGGCGCCGGTGTTTCCGTAGTTTCCCTGAGGAGGACGGGGTAGCGCGATGAAATCACTGAAAAAACAGAGAAGGATCCAAGTCATCGCGGTGACAGCGATTGCGCTTGTGCTGGCCACGGGCCTGATCGGCTATGCCATGCGCGACGGCATCAACTTCTTCCGCTCGCCCAGCCAGGTGATGGCTGAGCCGCCCGCACCTTCGGAGACCTTCCGCATTGGTGGGCTGGTCGAGGAAGGCACGCTGGTGCGTGGTGAGGGCGAGACCGTGACCTTCAGCGTAACCGATGGCGGTGCGTCGGTGCCGGTGCGCTATACCGGCGTTCTGCCGGACCTGTTTGGTGAGAACGAGGGCATGGTAGGGCTTGGCCGCTACGAGGACGGCGTGTTCACCGCGACCGAGATCCTGGCCAAGCATGACGAGGAATACATGCCCAAGGAAGTGGTCGACGCGCTGAAGGAGCAGGGCGTTTACCAGGAACCGGACGGTAGCTAAGCCACGCATTAACCATTCCTGACAATCCTTGCCGGCGAGTTCAAATCGCTGGCCAAGGGGGCGCGGAATGCAGACTGTCTCGGAGATCGCAGAGGATATCCTGGCGCGGGAAGGCGGGTTCGTGAATGACCCCGACGACCCGGGCGGGGCCACCAATCATGGCGTGACCATCCACACGATGCGGCGGCTGGGGATGGACCTGGACCGTGACGGGGATGTGGACTTGGCCGATGTGCGCCGGTTGAGCCGGTCGCAGGCGCAGGACATTTTCATTGACCATTATTACCACCGGCCCGGCATCGCCCGCCTGCCGCAGGTTTTGCAGGCCATTGTGTTCGACATGTACGTGAATGCCGGGGCCAATGCGGTGAAGATCCTGCAGCGGCTGTTGCGGCAGATGGGACACGAGGTGGCCGTCGACGGCATCATTGGGCCGCAGACCATCGAGGCGGCGGAACTGGCGCATGGCGTCGCGCCGCTGCATATTGCCGATGCTTACGGGATCGCGCGGCGGAATTACTATTTCCGGCTGGCCGATCAGCGCCCCGCGTCGCGCAAATACGCGCGCAACCGGGCTGGGGGCAAGGGCGGCTGGATCCGCCGGGCCGAGGCGTTCATCTCGTCGCGCTATCACATGACGCCGGCGGAGTTTCGGGACCGGGTGGCAAAATGGGACTGATCGAGACGGTCCTGAGCCTGGTCTTCGGCGGCGGGCGCAATGCCGTGGCCGAAACCGCCGAGGTGTTCCGGGTGAATGCGGAGAAATCCGACGAACGCGCGGCGGAGTTGCAGGGCGCGGCGCTGGCGCAGCTGGCGGCCGAGTTCAAGGCCGAGCGCAAGGGGTGGTACGACCGGTTCATCGACGGGCTGAACCGGGTTCCACGCCCGGCCATGGCGCTTGGGACGCTAGGGCTCTTTGTGGCCGCGATGGTGGACCCGATCTGGTTTTCGGAACGGATGCAGGGGATCGCTTTGGTACCCGAGCCGTTGTGGTGGCTGCTGGGGGCGATCGTGAGTTTCTATTTCGGCGCGCGGCATCAGGCGAAGGGGCAGGAGTTTCAACGTTCCATCGCCACCACCATGGCCCGCACGCCGCAGGTGGTGGGCAACCTGAGATCCTTGCGCGCGCTTGAGGCGGGCAGCGCGGGCGTGGCGGATACAGGGCATGATGCAGGGCTGAGCTTGCAGGTGCAGGAGATGGAAGGCGAGCCGAACGCAGCCCTTCGGGAATGGAAGGCCGCGAGCCACGGGCGGTAGTTGTCTGGCGCGGAATCAAGGTGCAGCTTGCTGCACCGCCTCGCCATCGCTGCCCCCCACCCAGGGGGCAGCGATGGCGCGGCTGAGCCCGCGACAATGTGATCGCTGCCTGCTCCGGATTTCCGTTGGAGGCGAGGCCCGGGGCGACTATAACCGGGCCATGATCACCGAGCTTGGACATTTCGCCCTCATCCTCGCCTTCTTCGTGGCGTGCTTTCAGTCGGTCGTGCCTCTGATCGGCGCGCACAAGCGATGGGCGGGGTGGATGGCCGTGGCCAAGCCCGCCGCCACGCTGCAATTCGTGCTGACGCTGGGGGCCTTCGCGGCGCTGACATGGGCCTTCGTGACCTCGGATTTCTCGCTGGAGCTGGTGGTGGCCAACAGCCATTCCGCGAAACCGATGCTTTACAAGATTACCGGCGTCTGGGGGAACCACGAAGGCTCGATGCTGCTGTGGGTGCTGATCGTGACGCTGTTCGGGGCCTTTGCCGCGTGGTTCGGGGGCAACCTGCCGCCGACGCTGAAGGCGCGGGTGCTGTCGATGCAGGCGCTGATCGGGGTGGCGTTCTTCGCTTTTATCCTGTTCACGTCAAACCCGTTTCTGCGCATGGAAGTGCCGCCTTTCGATGGGCGGGATTTGAACCCGCTGTTGCAGGACCCGGGATTGGCGTTCCATCCGCCCTTCCTCTACCTCGGTTACGTGGGTCTTTCGATGACCTATTCCTTCGCGCTGGCCGCCTTGATCGAAGGCCGCGTGGATGCGGCCTGGGGGCGGTGGGTGCGGCCCTATACGCTGGCGGCGTGGATCTTTCTGACCATCGGCATCGCGTTGGGGTCCTGGTGGGCCTATTACGAGCTGGGCTGGGGCGGGTTCTGGTTCTGGGACCCGGTGGAGAACGCCAGCTTCATGCCGTGGCTCATTGCCGCCGCGCTCTTGCATTCGGCCATCGTTGTGGAAAAGCGCGAGTCGCTGAAAAGCTGGACCATATTGCTCGCCATCATCGCCTTCGGGTTCTCGATGATCGGTGCGTTCATCACGCGCTCGGGCGTGCTGACTTCGGTTCATGCCTTTGCGACGGACCCGGAGCGCGGCGTATTCCTGCTGATGATCACAGGCTTCTTCATGATGCTGGGCCTGTCGCTCTTTACCGCGCGGGCCGGGGCGATGCAGGCCAAGGGTGTCTTTGGCCTTGTGAGCCGCGAGACGATGCTGGTGGCCAACAACGTGCTGTTAGGCGTGTCGGCCTTTGTCATCTTCGTTGGCACGATCTGGCCGCTGGTGTCGGAGCTGCTCTTTGACCGCAAGCTGAGCGTGGGCGAGCCGTTCTTCAACATGGCCTTCACGCCGTTCATGGTTGTCCTGGGGCTGATCCTGCCGGTGGGCGCGATGCTGCCGTGGAAGCGGGGCAACCTGGGCCGGGTTCTGAGGCCGTTGGCGGGGGCGTTCGTGCTGGCCGTGGCGGTGGGCGCGCTGGCCTATTCCTTGCAGACCGAACGCAGCGCGCTGGGGCCGGTGGGCCTATTCCTGGCGGCCTGGCTGGTGTCGGGTGCGGCGGTGGACCTGTGGAGCCGGACGGGCCGGGGCGGGGGGCGCACGTCGCGGCTGAGCCGCCTGCCGCGGGCGGACTGGGGCAAGGCCGTGGCGCATGCGGGGTTCGGCGTCACCATCGCGGGGATCGCCGGGATGCTGGCCTGGGAAGCCGAGGATATCCGCGTGGCGCAGGTGGGCGAAAGTTTCGACGTGGCGGGGCTGACCATTACGCTCGACGACGTGCGCGAGGTGGAAGGGCCGAATTACCTGTCCACGATGGCTGATGTGAGCTTGTCCAGGAACGGGTCTGAGATCAGCCAGCTGAGCCCGGAAAAGCGCGTTTACCCGGTCGCGGGGATGCCCACGACAGAGGCCGCGATCGACAATGGTTTCCTGCGTGACGTTTACGTGGTGATTGGCGACGAGCAGGCGGCGGGCGGCTGGGCCGTGCGGACCTATTACAAGCCGCTGGCGAACTGGATCTGGGGCGGTGCCATCCTGATGGCCATCGGGGGGGCGCTGTCGCTCTCTGACCGGCGCTATCGGGTGGCGGCGGGGGCGCGCAAGACCCGAGCCGTGGGGGTGCCGGCGGAATGAAACGACTGGTTCTGATACTATGCCTTTTGGCCTCGCCGCTCTGGGCGGTGCAGCCGGACGAGATTTTGGATGATCCGGCGCTGGAAGAGCGCGCGCGGGAGATCTCCTCGGGCCTGCGCTGCCTTGTCTGCCGCAACGAGAGCATCGACGATTCCAACGCCGACCTGGCCCGCGACCTGCGCCTGCTGGTGCGCGAGCGGCTGGTGGCGGGGGACAGCGACGAGGAGGTCATTAATTTTGTCGTGGACCGATACGGCGAATACGTCCTGCTAAACCCCGTGGCGAGCGGCAGCAACCTTGTGCTGTGGCTGGCGGGGCCGGTGATGTTGCTGTTGGGCGGGCTTTTGGCGGCGGTCTATATCCGGGGTCGGTCGGGTGCCAAACCGGAGGGTGAGGCGGACCTGAGCGCCGCGGAAGAGGCCCGTTTGCGCGAAATCATGAAGGACTGACGCGCCGTCGCGCGTTGCAATTGGCGGCAAGGCGGCGTTGATTGGCGACAAACGCCAGATGGAGGCCCGCCCGATGACGACCTATCAGACCCTGACCTATGACCTGACCGACGACATCGCCGTGCTGCGGATGAACCGCGCCGACAAGATGAACGCGCTCAACACCCAGATGCGGGCCGAGATTACCGATGCGATGCAGCGCGCCGGGCGCGAGGCGCGCGTGGCGGTGCTGACCGGCAATGGCAAGGCGTTTTGTTCGGGGCAGGACCTGTCGGACAACGGTACGGCGGCGGCGCTGGACGTGGAGCGCGTGCTGCGCGACGAGTACGAGCCGATGCTGCGGATGATCTCGGACTGCCCGGTGCCGACCATTGCGGCGGTGAACGGCCCGGCGGCGGGGGCGGGGGCGAACCTGGCGCTGGCCTTCGACGTGGTGATTGCGACCGAGAGCGCCTATTTCCTGCAGGCCTTTGCGCGGATCGGCCTGATCCCCGATGCGGGCGGCACCTATTGGATGCCGCGGCAGGTGGGCGCGGCCAAGGCGATGGGCGCGGCGCTGTTTGCCGAGCCGATTTCGGCGCGGCAAGCGGATTCCTGGGGCCTGATCTGGGAGGCGGTCGAGGATGACGCGTTCGAGATGCACTGGCAGGCGCGGGCGGCGCATCTGGCAAAGGGGCCGACGGCGGCCTATGGCGGGATCAAGCGCACGGTGCGCGGCAGTTGGGAAAACGGGTTCGACAAGCAACTGGACCTCGAGGCGCAGGTGCAGGGCGAATGTGGCCGGACACGGGATTTCCAGGAAGGCGTGACCGCCTTCCTGGACAAGCGCAAGCCGGAATACGAAGGGCGCTGATCAGTCGGCGAGTTCGACCAGTTCCACGTCGCTGAGCAGGAACGAGCCGCCAAGCCCGGGCAGGATGACGGCGGGGGCGCCGTCGAGCCTGAGCACGGCGTCGCCGTTTTCATAGGTCAATCCCAGCGCGGGCGGGTCGTCGCCTTCGTAGGTCAGCACCAGCAGTTCCTCGTTTACCTCGAAACCCATGATCGTGGCCGGATTTCCAGCCAGCAGAGGGCTGCCGCCGATGAATAAGTCCGAGCCGTCGCCACCGGTCACCGTGTCGTCCTGCCCGAAGATCATGATGTCGCTGCCGGTGCCACCATCGACCTCGTCGCCTTCGGTGTCGTCATCCTGGGTCAGGTCCAGGCCCGGCAGATCATCGAGTGACGGCCCGTCGCCATTCTCGAAATCTCGCGCCACGGTGCGGGTCGCGTCGATAAAGGCGGTCTGATCGGTGAGGCCGGTGGACAGGATCAGGTCGTCGCCCGTGTCACCGCGCAGGGTATCGGCGCCGTCGCTGTCCACTAGGACGTCCGCGTCTGCCCCGCCGCGCAGAAAGTCGTTGCCGCCATTGCCCGCGATCACGTCCTGGCCGGCTTCGCCGAACAGCCGGTCGTCGCCGTCGCCGCCATCGACGATGTCGCCCTCCGCGCCGCCGTGCGCCACGTCGTCGCCGCCTTCGGCGTCGATGAAATCAATGACATCCGTGCCAACAATCGAATCGGCGCCCGGCGTGCCGGTGATCGGGTTGATCGCATCGGTCGGAAGGGGATCTGGCCCACCGGTTTCCGGCTCCTCGGGCAGGGGGCCGGGCCCGCCGGTTTCGGGCTCTTCCTCGCCCGGCGTGTCCGGTGCACGGGCGTTGTCGTCATCGTCGTCGTCAAAGAGGTCGATAGCCAACGCGGCCGTCGCACCGATGCCCAGAAGACTGAGCAGAACTATACTGAGCATGAAAGAATTCCCCAAGAGACTCGCACACTTGCAGGATACTCCGCCGTGTGCATCCCGTCCTGAAGATTCGTACGCGGGGGACGTTTTTCAGTGTCTCACGGGCAAACCCGACATGGATTGTCGCCGGGCCCGAAACAATGCCTTGAAAAATCGAGACGTGTTGAACCTTCGGGTCGGGAGAGGCCTGACGGGTCAGGCGGTATAGCGTCCGATGGCGATATTGCGCAGCGAGAATTCAGGGCTGGCGTCGCGCAGAACCGCGATGGAACGGCCGTCGGCCATGATCGTGGTGACGCCCGTGGTCTCATTACGCGTGACCGAGAGTTCGGGCGCGTCGCCATCGCGGTCATAGACGAAGGTGATGATATCCTCTGCGACGTCGAAATCGGCGATCTCGACCGGGGCGCCGCCGGCGATCCAGTCGCCCAGGGCGAACTCATCTTCTCCCGGCCCGCCGATGACGGTGTCGTCGGAGCCGGCCACGACCGTGTCGTCGCCTTCGCCCAGATCGATATCGTCGCCCGCGTCGGACTTGGCGGGTAGGTCGTAATCGAAAGTGACGCCGAAGATATCCGTGGCCGTGGCGGCGGACGCGCGCAGGGCCACCTCGTCGATGATATTGGCCGCCTCGACAAAATCGTTGCCGTCGCCCGACAGCACCGCGTCGGCACCATCGCCGGGGATGATCACGTCGCCGCCCGCGCCGCCAGACAGCGTGTCGGCACCAGCCAGCCCGATCAGCCAGTCGCCGCCACTTCCGCCGGTCAGCGCCTCGGCACTGTCGGTGCCGAGAAGCAGGCTGTCATCGGGTTCGACCTGGCTCGCCACATCCGGGTCGTCATCAGCGGGGTCGCTGCTGGTTGCCTCCTGCTCGACCTCCGGCAGGTCGAGCCCGCCGAGGCCGACAAGCCCCGCCATCGCGCCGCCCACAAGTAACAGAATGCCCAGAATGGCCATGTCGCGCCCTCGCTTACCCCAGTTCGGGGCAATATGGACCCGAGGACTGAACACCCGGTGAATCCGCGCCGAGAGAGAGCCGCGCTTTTCCGTTAGAATTTTAACGAT
Source organism: Roseovarius sp. THAF9 (assembly GCF_009363715.1). Classification (NCBI taxonomy): domain Bacteria; kingdom Pseudomonadati; phylum Pseudomonadota; class Alphaproteobacteria; order Rhodobacterales; family Roseobacteraceae; genus Roseovarius; species Roseovarius sp. THAF9. The sequence continues at coordinate 2,050,917 of NZ_CP045404.1, read as the reverse complement.
CAGCCACCAATGGGATTGCCACAACGAAAAACGCCCCGCATCGGCGGGGCGTTGTCGCATTGGGTGTGCCGCGATCAGCGGTTTTCCATGTCCACGTAATCGCGCAGGGTCTCGCCCTTGTAAAGCTGGCGCGGGCGGCCGATTTTCAGCTGCGGATCGCCGATCATTTCCTTCCACTGGGAAATCCAGCCCACCGTGCGGCTGAGCGCGAAGATGGGCGTGAACATCGAGGTCGGGAAGCCCATCGCCTCGAGGATGATGCCCGAGTAGAAATCAACGTTCGGGAACAGCTTTTTCTCGGTGAAGTAGGGGTCATTGAGCGCCGCGGCCTCAAGCTCCTTGGCGACCTGAAGCGTGGGGTTGTTTTCCACGCCCAGAAGGTCCAGCACCTCGTCGGCGGATTGTTTCATCACCTTGGCGCGTGGGTCGAAATTCTTGTAGACGCGGTGGCCGAAGCCCATCAGGCGGAACGGATCGTCCTTGTCCTTGGCGCGCGCGATGAATTCCGGAATGCGGTCGGGCGTGCCGATTTCCTGCAGCATTTCCAGGCAGGCCTGGTTGGCGCCGCCATGGGCCGGGCCCCAGAGGCAGGCGATGCCCGCGGCGACGCAGGCAAACGGGTTGGCGCCCGAAGAGGACGCAAGCCGCACCGTGGAGGTCGAAGCGTTCTGCTCGTGATCGGCATGGAGCGTGAAGATGCGGTCCATCGCGCGGGAAAGGATCGGGTTGACCTCGTAATCCTCGGCCGGGACGGCAAAGCACATGCGCAGGAAGTTCGAGGCATAGTCGAGCTCGTTGCGCGGGTACACGAAGGGCTGGCCAAGCGTGTATTTGTAGGCCATCGAGGCGATCGTCGGCATCTTGGCGATCAGGCGGATCGTCGCGACCTCGCGCTGCCATGGGTCCGAAATGTCGGTGCTGTCGTGGTAGAAGGCCGACAGCGCGCCGACCACGCCGACCATGATGGCCATCGGGTGCGCGTCACGGCGGTAGCCGCGGAACAGGAACTGCATCTGTTCATGCAGCATGGTGTGGTTGGTCACGCGGGATTCGAAATCTTCCAGCTGCGCGGCGGAGGGCAGCTCGCCGTAGAGCAGCAGGTAGCACACCTCGAGGTAGTGCGATTTCTCGGCCAGTTGGTCGATCGGGTAGCCGCGATGCAGCAGCTCGCCCTTGCCGCCGTCGATATAGGTGATCGTGCTGTCGCAGCTGGCGGTCGAGGTGAAGCCGGGGTCATAGGTGAACACGCCCGCCTGCGCGTAAAGCTTGCGGATGTCGATCACGTCCGGACCGGCGGTGGGCGAATAAATCGGAAGCTCGTAGTCGTTGCCTTCGATCGTCAGTTTTGCGGATTTGGTACTGTCTGCCATCAGAGTCTCCCTCGTCACGCCGCGGCGCGTGGCGCGCCTTGGCTGCATATTCCAGCACGCCTTACGAACGGGTTAACCGCTCTGCGAGGCAGCATCGTTCAGTCGGGCGAGGGATTCCTCCCGGCCCAGGACCAGCATCATGTCAAACACGCTCGGTGTTGCCGCCCGACCGGCCAGCGCGGCCCGCATCGGACCGGCCAGCTTGCCGAACTTGATATCCTTGGACGCCGCGAACGCATTCGCCGCCTCTTCCAGATCGTTGCGCGACCAGTTAGCATTTTGCAAGTGCGGCGTCAATTCATTCAGTATACCACGGGATACAGAGTCAAGCTGCGCGGCGGCCTTCTCGTCCGGGCGGATCGGGCGGTCCGCCAGAGCAAACTTTGCCTTTTCAAGCAGTTCCGGGAAGGTCTTCGCGCGTTCTTTGAGGCAATACATGCCGTCCAGCATGAGCGCCTGTTTTGGTTCGGGCAAGGGCGCGGATTCCGTTACGTCAAGGAATTCGTTCAATTCATGCAGCAGCGCAGCATCGTCGCTGGCGGCGATGTGCTGGCCGCAGAGGTTCTCCAGCTTCTTGAAGTCGAACCGGGCCGGGGACTTGCCGATCCCGTCGAGGTCGAACCATTCCTTCGCCTGATCATCCGTGAAGAACTCGTCGTCGCCATGGCTCCACCCGAGGCGGGCGAGATAGTTGCGCATTCCGGCCGCCGGGTACCCCTGTTTCTGGTACTCGTCGACGCCAAGGGCCCCGTGCCGCTTGCTCATCTTCTTGCCGTCGGGGCCGTGGATCAGCGGGATATGGGCATAGACGGGCAGGGGCCAGCCCATCGCGGTATAGATCAGCATCTGGCGGGCGGCGTTGTTGAGGTGGTCGTCGCCGCGGATGACGTGCGTGACGCCCATGTCGTGGTCGTCCACCGCGACGGCGAGCATGTAGACGGGCGTGCCGTCCGAGCGCAGCAGGACCATGTCGTCAAGCTGATCGTTGCGGATGGTGACGTCGCCCTGCACGGTGTCGGCGATGGTGGTCGTGCCCTCCAGCGGGGCCTTGATGCGGATGACATAGGGCGCATCGGGGTGCGTCGCGGGGTCGGCGTCGCGCCACGGGCTGCGGTAGAGGGTGGAGCGGCCCTCGGCCTTGGCCTCGTCGCGGAAGGCCTGGATTTCTTCCTGCGTGGCAAAGCACTTGTAGGCCTGGCCCTTGGCCAGCAATTCGTTCGCGACCTCGGCGTGGCGGTCGGCGCGGGCGGCCTGACTGACCACCTCGCCGTCATGGTCGAGGCCCAGCCACGCCAGCCCGTCGAGGATGGCCTGCGTCGCCTCGGGGGTCGAGCGCGCGCGGTCGGTATCCTCGATCCTGAGCAGGAAAGAGCCGCCGTGACGCCGCGCGAAAAGCCAGTTGAAGAGCGCCGTGCGCGCCCCGCCGATATGCAGGTAGCCGGTCGGCGAAGGGGCAAAACGGGTGACAACTGGCTGCGACATGGGGCCGGTTAACCTTTCGGTAAGCATGGGAGACGTATCGTTAACGGTGCCTGTCTATCGGCCCATGAAAAGGGAGACAAGCCTTGGTGCTTTGGCAGCGTGCCGTCGCCGCGTGGATGGATCAGCGCGGGCACCTGTTTGCGTGGGTGCCGGTGATGCTCGCCTGTGGGATCGGGCTGTATTTCGGGTTGAAATCCGAGCCGCGGGTCTGGGTTTATGTGGCGTTGGCCGGGAGCATTGGCAGCGCACTTGTGGTGCTGCGCCTGGTGGGCGCGGGGGTCGCGCCGGTGATCTGGGCCGTGGCGTTGGTGGCGCTTGGCGTTTGCATTGCTGCGCTCCGGGCGCATGGCGTTGCCGATGCCAAGCTGGGTTGGCGTTACTACGGCCCTGTGGAGGGCCGGGTGGTGGATATTGACCGCTCGGGTTCGGACGCGCTGCGGGTGACGCTGGACCGGGTGGTGCTGCGCAACATGGGCCCCGATATCACGCCGGGGCGCGTGCGGGTTTCGTTTCACGGCGCGGCAGAGGGGACCGTTCCGCAACCGGGCGAAACGCTGATCCTGACTGCGCATCTGTCGCCGCCCGCAGGCCCGGTGGAGCCGGGCGGTTTCGATTTCCAGCGGCACGCATGGTTCAAGGGGCTGGGCGCGATAGGCTACACGCGCACGCCCGTTTTGCTGCTGGAACCCGCGCAGGGGGGACAGGTGCTGTTCAAGACGCGCATGGCCCTGTCGGGCCGCATTCAGGCGCAGATGCCGGGCGAGGCCGGGGCGTTTGCGGCGGCGATCATGACCGGGGACCGCTCGGGCATGGGGCAGGAGACACTGACGGCGCTGCGGGTGTCGAACCTGGCGCATTTATTGGCGATTTCGGGACTGCATATGGGGCTGTTGGCGGGCTTCGTCTTTGCGGCCTTGCGGCTGGGCATGGCGGCGGTTCCGGGCTGGGGGCTGCGCCTGCCCACCAAAAAGATCGCGGCGGTGGGCGCGCTGGTGGCGGCAGCGGGATATCTCGCGCTTTCGGGCGGCAACGTGGCCACGGAGCGCGCCTTTGTCATGGTGGCGGTGATGCTGCTGGCGGTGCTGGCGGACCGGCGGGCGTTGTCCTTGAGGGCGGTGGCGCTGGCGGCCTGCATCATCCTGGTGCTGCGGCCCGAGGCGTTGATGGGGCCGGGATTTCAGATGTCCTTTGCGGCAACGACGGCGCTGGTGGCCGTGTTTGGGGCTTTGCGCGACCTTGACTGGCGCGTGGGACCCAAGTGGATGCGGCCGGTCTGGGCGGTTGTGATGTCGTCCTTCGTGGCCGGGCTGGCCACGGCGCCGATTGCCGCCGCGCATTTCAACCAGATCGCGCATTACGGGCTGGTGGCGAACCTGCTGAGCGTGCCGTTGATGGGCGCGCTGGTCATGCCCATGGCCGTGCTGGCGGGGCTCTTGATGCCCTTGGGGCTGGAAGGGCTGGCGCTGGCGGTGATGCAGCCCGCGCTGGAGTGGATCCTGGGCGTGGCGCATTGGGTCTCGGGTCTGGAGGGCGCGCGCGGCACCGTGGTGCGCCCGGGCCCGTGGGTGCTGCCGCTGCTGTCACTGGGCTTGCTCTTCGTCGTGCTGTGGCAGGGGCGCGCGCGGTTTGCGGGCGTGGTGCCGGTGGCGCTGGCTTTCGTGCTGTGGGCGCAGGCCGAGCGGCCCGATATCCTTGTTTCCGACAATGGCAGCTTGGTGGGGGTGATGACACCCGAGGGGCGAGCGCTGTCCACGGGCCGCGCCTCTGGCTTTGTCGCGATGAACTGGCTGGAGAATGACGGCGATCCGGTGGATCAGGAGGGGGCGTTTGCCCGCTGGACCAAGGTGGCCGGCGGCGAGGGCTGGCCGATCACCGCCGTGCGGGGCAAGCGCGCGGCGGAAGAGTTCACCGAGTGCGCCGCGAAGGAATGGGTGGTGTTCAACAACGTGCCGCAGGTCGAATTGCCCTGCCGCGCGATCCATCCCGGCACGCTGAAGGAAACGGGGGCACTGGCAATCTGGCGCGAGAAAGGCGGGCTCAGGGCCGTGACCGCCCGCGACATGACCGGCGTGCGGCTTTGGAACACGGACCGCCGGCGGCGATCCGATAGGCGTCAGTAGGTGCGGATAAGACCCACGAGGCGGCCCTGCACCTTGACCTGATCCTCAGGCAACACGCGGGTCTCGTAAGCCGGGTTCGCGGCCTCGAGGGCGATGGCATTGCCGCGGCGGTAGAATTTCTTCAACGTCGCCTCCTGGTCGTCGACCAGCGCCACCACGATATCGCCATTGTCGGCGGTGGATGTCTCACGGATCACCACGACGTCACCGTCGTTGATGCCCGCGTCGATCATCGAGTCGCCCTTGACCTCCAGCGCGTAATGCTGGCCGGGGCCGGCGATCATGTCGCCGGGAACGGCCACGTTGTGGCTGGCATGGGCGATGGCCTCGATCGGGACACCGGCGGCGATGCGGCCCATGACGGGCAGTTCCAGCGCATGCACCGCCTCGACCGGTTGCGCATTGGCGGGCTGCGCGGCCTCGGGGCGGTCGCCCTCGATCACCCGGGGGGTAAAGCCGCCGCTTTCGCCGCCGCCGATCATGTCGCCGCCCATGCTTTCGGGCAGCTTGATGATTTCCAACGCACGGGCACGATGGGCGAGGCGGCGGATGAAGCCGCGTTCCTCCAGCGCCGTGATCAGGCGGTGAATGCCGGATTTGGAGCGCAGATCCAACGCGTCCTTCATCTCGTCAAAACTGGGCGGCACGCCATCGCGCTGCACCCGCTTGTGAATGAATTCCAACAGGTCGAGTTGCTTTTTGGTCAGCATTATTGTCACGCCTCCACGATCCATGCGTTTACATTTGTTCTACGCATGTTCTCGTTTTGTGTCAACGTGTCTGTGTATAAGCGGTCAGATCGGAACGTATTCGACCCAGTCGCCCTGCGCTCGTCGGGCATCGTCGGCGGGGCGAATGAGCAGCGCGTTGGCGCGGGCCAGCACCGACAGCATGCCGCTGTCTTGGCTGCGTTCGGGCAGGATGGTGCCGTCCTCGACCTGGGCGCGCATGTAATGCTCGCGCGGGCCGCCGGGGCCCATGTCAGCGGCGAGTTTGGCGCTGAGGCGCGGGGCGGGCATGGCAGGAAGTCCCTGCATCGCGCGGATCATTGGCGCCATGAAGACGTGCCCGCAGACCATGGCCGAGACAGGGTTGCCGGGCAGGCCGAGCATGGCCGCGTCCCCCATTCGGCCCGCCATAAGGGGTTTGCCGGGGCGCATCCGGACCTTGTAAAACGACCGCTCCATGCCGAGATCGCCCGCGACTTTGCCAACGAGGTCATGATCGCCCACCGACGCGCCGCCGATGGTGATGACGAGGTCGGCGCCTTTGGCGAGGTCGAAGGCAGTTTCCAAGGCCTCGCGTGTGTCGCCGGCGATGGGCAGCATCCGGGGCTCGGCGCCCAGAGTGTCCAGCAGGGCGCAGAGGCCGAAGGAGTTGGAGGCGATGATCTGGTCCGGGCCGGGGTCTTCGCCCGGCATGACAAGCTCGTCGCCGGTGGCGATGAGCGCGACCTTGGGTTTGCGGGTGACGGTAACCTCGGCCACGTTCATCGAGGCGAGAAGCGCGACATCCTCGGGGGACAGGAGGCGGGGCGCCTCGATCCGGTCGCCGATCTTGAAGTCGTCGCCACGAGGGCGGATGTTCGGCTTGTCCTCAAGCCTGTCGCCGAGAGTGATGTGTTCGGCGTCGCGGGTGACATCCTCTTGGATCACGACCTTGTCGGCGCCCTCGGGCACCGGCGCGCCGGTGAAGATGCGCACGGCCTGGCCAGTGCCCACCATGCCGTCAAAGCCGTGCCCGGCGGCGGATTCGCCGATGACGTCAAAGCTTGCGCCCGGCACCGCCTCGGTCGCTTTCACGGCATAGCCATCCATGGAGGAGGCGTCGAACGGCGGCTGGTCGCGCCGGGCCTCGGCATCCTGCGCCAGAACGCGGCCATGCGCCTCGCGCAGAGGAACGGTTTCCGGCTCCAGCGGGGAGACGAGAGAGAAGAGGTGGTCAAGAGCCTCGTCGACGGTGATCATTTCGCCTCGTAACGGCCTGATTTTCCGCCGTCTTTCAGGACCACGCGCAAGCCGCCGATTTCCATCGCGCGATCCACGGCCTTGGCCATGTCGTAGACCGTAAGGGCGGCGGTGCTGGCGGCGGTCAGCGCCTCCATCTCCACCCCGGTCTGGCCGGTGGTCTTGACCGTTGCCTCGATGCGGAGGCCGGGCAGGTCGGGGTCGGGGGTAAGCTCCACCGCGACCTTGGCGATGGGCAGGGGGTGGCAGAGCGGGATCAGCTCGGATGTGCGCTTGGCGCCCATGATGCCGGCGAGGCGGGCGACGGACAGGACGTCGCCCTTTTTGGCGCGGCCTTCCGTAATGATATCATAGGTTTCTGGCGCCATCTTCACGTGGCATTCGGCCACCGCGACGCGGGCCGTCACGTCCTTGTCCGAGACGTCGACCATGTGGGCGTCGCCCTTGCCGTCGAAATGCGTGAGCCCGGCCATCAGACGTGCGACGCCGGGGTGGTGCCCGACAGGATATCGCGGGTGGCGGCGGTGACGTCCGCCTGTCGCATCAGGCTTTCGCCGATGAGGAAGCAGCGCGTGCCGTAGCGGGCCATCTCGGACAGATCGTCATTGGTGTAAAGCCCGCTTTCCGAGATCAGCAGGTGGTCGATCGGGGCCAGACGCGCCAGCCGCTTGGTCACTTCGAGCGAGGTCTCGAACGTGTTCAGATCGCGGTTGTTGATGCCCAGAAGGTTGGATTTCAGCACGCCGGTGCGCTCAAGTTCCGCCTCGTTATGCACCTCGATCAGCGCGTCCATGCCTTGCGCGATGGCGGCCTCTTCCAACTCGATCGCCTGCGCGTCCGAGACAGAGGCCATGATGATCAGGATGCAGTCGGCGCCCCAGGCGCGGGCCTCGACCACCTGGTAGGGGTCATAGAGGAAATCCTTGCGCAGCACCGGCAGGTCGCACGCCTCGCGGGCCTGCGCCAGGTATTCGGGCGCGCCCTGGAAACTGGGCGCGTCGGTCAGCACCGACAGGCAGGTAGCGCCGCCCTCGGCATAGCCGGCGGCGAGAGCGACGGGGTCGAAATCCTCGCGGATCAGACCCTTGGAGGGGCTGGCCTTCTTGATCTCGGCAATCAGGCCGAAGCCGGTCTTGCTGGCCTGCAAGAGCGCGTCGCCGAAGGAGCGCACGGGTGGCGCGCTGGCGGCCTCGGATTCCAGTTTTTCCAGAGGCTTGTCGGCCTTTGCTGCGGCGATTTCCTCCAGCTTGTAGGCCTTGATCTTCTCAAGGATGGACGGCGTGCTCATGCGGCCTCCGATGTGATTTTGGCAAGCGTTTCGATCCGGGTGCGGGCGGCACCGCTGTCGATGCTGTGGCGTGCCTGCTCGACGCCTTGCTTGAGGTCGTCCGCATGGCTCGCCACCACCAGCGCCGCGGCGGCGTTCAGCAGTACGGCATCGCGGTAGGCGCCCTGCGCCCCGTCCAGAAGGGCCCGGAAGGCGCGGCCGTTCTCCTCGGGCGTGCCGCCCAGAATGTCCTCGAACGGGTGGACGGGCAGACCCGCGTCCTCGGGGTGGATCTCTGCCTCTCGGATGGTGCCGTCTTCCTCCAGCGCCGCAAGCTGGCTGGGGGCGGAGATGCTGAGCTCGTCGGTGCCGTCGCCGCCGTGCACCAGCCAGGCCCGTTCGGAGCCGAGCTTGCCGAGGGTTTCGGCCATGGGGCGGATGAGGTCGGCGCTGAAAGCCCCCGTCAGCTGGCGTTTTACGCCAGCGGGGTTTGTCAGGGGCCCAAGGATGTTGAAGATCGTGCGCGTGCCAAGCTCGGCCCGGACCGGGCCGACATGGGCCATGGCCGGGTGGTGCATGGGCGCCATCATGAAGGCGATGCCCGCGTTTTCCAAAGCCTTTTCAACCACATCCGGACCGACCATCACGTTGACGCTCATCTGCGTGAGGGCATCGGCCGCGCCGGACTTGGAGCTTAGGTTGCGATTGCCGTGCTTGGCCACCGGCACGCCCGCGCCGGCCACTACGAAGGCGGTGGCGGTCGAGATGTTGAGCGTGCCCTTGCCGTCGCCGCCGGTGCCTACGATGTCCATCGCGCCGGCGGGGGCCTTCACCTTGTTGCACTTGGCGCGCATGACGGCGGCGGCGGCGGCGTATTCGTCCACCGTCTCGCCGCGCGTGCGCAGGGCCATCAGGAAGCCGCCCGTCTGGGCCGGGGTCGCCTCGCCCTCGAAGAGCGTGGTAAAGGCCGCCTCGGCCTCGTCCCGGGTCAGGGGGCGGTCGGCGGCGGCGCCGATCAGGGGCTTCAGGCTGTCACTCACGCGGGCACCTTCATCACGTCGAGGAAATTCTGCAAAAGGGCGTGGCCATGTTCCGAGCGGATCGATTCGGGGTGGAACTGGACGCCGTGGATGGGCAGCGTCTTGTGTTGCAGGCCCATGATCGTGCCGTCTTCAAGTTCTGCCGTGATATTAAGCACGTCTGGGCAGGTGTCGCGTGCGACAACGAGCGAGTGATACCGCGTCGCCTCGAACGGCGTGGGCAGCCCGGCAAAGACGCCAGAGGCGGTGTGGTGCATCGTGCCCATCTTGCCGTGCACGATATCCGAGTGGCGCGTGACCGTGCCACCGAAGACCTCGCCGATGGCCTGATGCCCGAGGCAGACGCCCAAGAGCGGCGTGCGCGTGTCCGCCGCCGCCTCGATCAGCGCCTTGCAGATGCCTGCCTGTGACGGGGTGCCGGGGCCGGGGGACAGGAGAATCCCCGCGGGCTTCATCGCCATCGCCTCCTGCACGTTCAGCGCGTCGTTGCGGTGCACCTGCACGTCCGCGCCCAGCTCGCCCACATATTGCACGAGATTGTAGGTGAAACTGTCGTAGTTATCGATGAGCAGCAGCATGTCGCCAATTTCCCGTCCGTGCCGTGTCATTTCGGGCCTATGACCCGGGCTTTCAATCGCGATATAGATGCTCAGGGTTGCGCGGCAGGGTCAAGAGGCGCAAAACTGTTAAGAAAGAAATAAGAGGGCAAAAGCAGTGTTACGCGGATTTCTTGCCGGAGTGGTTTCGGGAACGGCCTTGTCGGGAGTGCTTCTGGCCGGGGCCTCGGTGCTGAGCGGAATGCCGGGGGATACCCCGCCCGAGGCGACGCCGGTCGAAGTGCCGGCCGGGTCGGAGTTCGACCAGTCGCGGGATGACGACGCGGCCTCGCTGCCGCAGTTGCAGGACACGCCCACGCCCGACGCCGTGCCGCAGGTGACCGCGCCCGAGCCTGACGATCTGAGCTCGATGGACGGCGCCGACACGACCTCGTCGGGGCAGCCCGAAACGGGCCAGCCAGAGGCCGGGCTGAGCGCGCCGGAGACGCCGGAGGGCGACACCGGCGTCACTGTCGGCACCGAAGAGCCTGTCCTGCCCAACCCGCAGGCGCAGGCGCCCGAGGCGCCGGTGGGCGAGGACGACCTGTCGATTTCTACCGAACCGGCCCAACCGGTTCAGCCCGAGCCGGAAGAAGAAAGTGCCGCGTTCCCGGAGCCGCAAGACGGGTCCGACGGTGCGGATGCGCCGGAAGGCGAGAGCGAAGCGGCCCCCGAGGCGGAGATCGGGACCGATCCCGAGACGTCCGCCAGCGATGTGTCTACGCCGGAGCCGCAGAATGATCCGGGCGTCGATGCTCCGCAAGAGGCGGTGGACTCGGCCACGCCTTCGGCAGAAGCTGGCGAGGATTCTGCGGAGGCAGCGACCGAGGAGACGGAGACCGGCACGATCGGCGATATGGCCGACGGCGTGACCACCAACCGGTTGCCTACCGCCATCGACCCCGCGCCCGAGGCCGAGGCCGGAGACGAGACGGCCGAAGACGCGACCGAAGAGACAGAGGCAGAGACCCTGCCGCCGGTCGAACGCTTTGCTGTCGAGTTTGAGAACCCCGAGGACAAGCCGCTGATGTCGATCATTCTGATCGATGACGGCACCAGCCCGATCGGCCCCGCCGCGCTGGCCGATTTTCCCTATCCGCTGAGCTTTGCGGTGGATAGTTCGTATGCCAATGCCGCTGACACCGCCGCCAAGTACCGTGCTGCGGGGATGGAGGTGCTGGCCATGGTCAACCTGCCGCAGAATGCGGCCGCGAGCGATGTGGAAACGTCGATGAGTGTCCTGCTGGAGGCCGTTCCCGAGGCGGTGGCGGTGTTCGAGGGCACCGGCACCGGGCTGCAATCCAGCCGCGAGGCCGCCGAGCAGCTTGCGCCGATCCTGAAGGACAGCGGGCATGGGCTGGTGATGTTTCCCAACGGCCTGAACACCGCGCAGAAGCTGATCGCGCGCGAGGGCGTACCGTCGGCCACTGTGTTTCGCGATTTCGATTCCAATGGCCAGAACGCCGCTGCCGTGCGCCGGTTCCTCGACCAGGCCGCGTTCCGCGCCGGCCAGGAAGAGGGCGGCGTGATCATGGTGGGCCGGCTGCGCCCCGACACGATCAGCGCGCTCTTGCTCTGGGGCCTTCAGGACCGTGCGGCGAGCGTGGCCTTGGCCCCGATCTCGGCTGTGTTGACGGCCGAGTAGGCCAGCTCTGCTTGACGTTACGCTGGGCGCGTCGCCGGTTGCGCGGCGTGCAAGGGATATCGTAAAGAGCGTGAGGAAACAGATCTTTTGCCGTAAGCGACGTCGTAGACCCGGCGGTGACATCGACAAATTGACCACAGTTCGGGACAGTTACCTTAAATGGAAGCCCTCCATCACCCGCTGCAACAGCGCAGGCTTGCCGCGCTTCGCGACTTCGAGATCCTCGACACGGACCCCGAGCAGGAGTTCGACGAGATCGTGAAGCTGGCCGCGGCGGCCTGTGGCACGGCGATTTCGGTGGTCAATTTCATTGATGCCGAACGCCAATGGTTCAAGGCGGAAACCGGGCTTGGCGTGCGCGAGACGCCGCTGGCCACCTCGATCTGCGCCCATGTGATCCTGGAAGAGGAGTTTGCCGAGATCCGGGACACGCTGGAAGATCCCCGGATGCAGGACAACCCGCTGTGCTGTGGCGAGCCGGGCCTGCGCTTTTATGCCGGCGCGTTGCTGACCACCCAGGAGGGGCTGCCGCTGGGCACTTTGTGCGTTCTGGATTATCAGCCCCGCGAACTGACCGCGTTGCAGCGCGACACGTTGCGCGTTCTGGCGCGGCAGGTCATGACATTGCTGGAGATGCGCAAAGCGCTGCGGTCGGCGGACATCCTGCGTCGTGAGGTGGATCACAGGGTGAAGAATTCGCTGCAATCACTGTCGTCCTTTACCAATCTGCAAACCAGGGCGTTTGCATCGGAAGACGCGAAACTCGCCCTGTCGATGGTCAAGACCCGGATCGATGCGCTGACGCAGCTGCACGAGATGCTGTACCACTCCGATGAACACAGCGTGGTCGAATTGGGTCAGTACCTCACCCAGGTCTGCGCCCAACTCGAAGGGTTGGCGCCTGTTGGCGTCACGGTCGAGGTCGCGGTTGTGTCGGTATTGGTCGCCGCGCAGCAGGCCGTCGCTGTTGGCACCTTCGTGAACGAATTCGTCGCGAATTCCTTCAAGCATGGATTTCACGACGGGCAGGGCGGCGCGGTCCGGGTCGATCTCGGTCTTGAACCGGACGGGCGTCTTCGACTGACCTGTGCGGATACAGGTGTCGGTCTTCCGCCCGATCTCGGGGCAAACACGAGCGGCCTGGGGATGAAGATCGTCGAAGTTGTCTGCATGGAGCTTGGCACAGACCTGGACCTGCGGAACGGCGCGCAAGGCGTGGTTTCGACACTGACATTCACCCCAGAGACGGCTTGATACTGTTCGGATCATCCAGACACGACGGATGACCTGCGCGGACCGTGTCCCGCAGCTCAGGCCTGGCGCCACGTGCCGGGCTCTATCCCGTTCAGCGTAAACTCTCCCACCCGCCAGCGCACCAGCCGCAGGGTGGGGTGGCCGACATGGGCCGTCATGCGGCGGACCTGCCGGTTGCGGCCTTCGGAGATGGTGATTTCGAGCCAGCAGTCGGGCACCGATTTGCGGAACCGGACCGGCGGGTCACGCTCCCACAGGGCGGGCGGGTCGATGAGGCGCACCTTGGCGGGCCGTGTGGGCCCGTCCTTGAGTGTCACGCCCTTCGCCAGCGCGCTGAGGGCTGCGGCATCGGGGTCGCCCTCGACCTGCACCAGATACGTCTTTTCGGTCTTGAACTTGGGGTTCGACAGCCGCGCTTGCAGTTTGCCATCGTCGGTGAGCAACAAAAGCCCCTCGCTGTCGCGGTCGAGCCGCCCGGCGGGATAGACGCCGGGGATGTCGATATAGGCCGAGAGCGTCGGGCGGGGGCTGCCCTCGCTGCCCTTGTCGGTGAATTGCGACAGGACCCCCATGGGCTTGTTGAAGAGGATGAGCCGGGCCATGGCCTGCGTGATGCAACGCCGCGCGGCACGGCGCAAGTCCCGGGCACTATTCGGCGGTCACGAGCAGGTCGGCGCGGATCTTGTCGGTCCAGTCGGCGCCGGCGTTTTTCCAGCCGTTCACCGCGCGGCGGCCCGCGTCGTTCTTGTCGCCCTCAAAACCGTCGACCATCGAGTAGAGCGGCACATTAACCCCGGCCTCGGCCAGCGCGTCCACCGCGCCCGCGCTGCGCGAGCCCGAGCGGCACATGACGATGACCGCCCCCGGGTCCTTGCCGTCGAGAAACGCCTTGGCGGCGGCGACAAAGCCAGGGTTGGCCACGGTCTGATAGCTGTTTTTCTTGGCGTTGAAGTCATGGCCCGGGTCGACCAGCTTGAACGGAATGTTGGCGTCGGTGACGGTTGGGTAGCCCACGAAGAGCGTTTCCTCGGGCGTGCGCACGTCGATCAGCAGCACGTCGCCGCGCTCGGACAGAACGGCGGCGGCCTCGGACGCGGTGATATAGAGGCCCGGCTTGGTCTGCTTCTTCTCGGGCAGTGTGTCGGCCGCGACGGAGGTTTGTAGTGCGTTGGCAAAACCTTGGCCGGGGATGGCGAGGCTGAGCGTCAGGGCAAGGGCCGGCAGGGCCAGAAGGCGGGTGAGTTTGGACATGGGATCCTCCCTATAAAATATTCGCATGTTTGAATGAGTGTAGGGCAGGACGCAAGACCTCTCCTTGATCTGCGTCAATCGGGGGGCTCAGCCGTTGCCGTCGCCGGTAAAGCGGGTGGCGTCGGCGGCGGCGCGACGGATGGCGTTGGATTTGTGGACAGTTTCCATATACTCGGCCTCGGCATCGCTGTCATAGACGACGCCGCCGCCGGCCTGGATATAGAGCTTGCCGTCCTTCACCACCGCCGTGCGCAGGGCGATGCAGACATCCATGTCGCCCGTGCAACTGAAATAGCCCACGCCGCCGCCGTATACGCCGCGCCTTTCGGGTTCCAGCTCGTCGATGATTTCCATCGCGCGGACCTTGGGGGCGCCACTGACCGTGCCGGCGGGCAGACCGGCCAGAAGGGCCGAGAGGGCGTCGTGCTCGTCGGAAAGCTCGCCCACCACGTTCGACACGATATGCATGACGTGGGAATAGCGCTCGATGATGAATTCCTCGGTGGGCCGCACCGTGCCGATCTTCGCCACGCGGCCCACGTCGTTGCGGCCCAGATCCAGCAGCATCAAGTGCTCGGCCAGCTCCTTTTGGTCGCCCAGCAGGTCGGCCTCGTTGGCGCGGTCCTCTTCGGGGGTGGCGCCGCGGGGACGGGTGCCCGCGATGGGGCGGATCGTGACCTCGCCGTCCATGACGCGCACAAGAATCTCGGGGCTGGCGCCCACCACCTGGAAGCCGCCGAAGTTGAAATAGAACATGAAGGGCGACGGGTTGGTGCGCCGCAGGCTGCGGTAAAGCGCGAAGGGCGGCTGCGGAAACTCCTGCGTCCACCGCTGGCTGGGCACGACCTGAAAGATATCGCCCGCGCGGATGTATTCCTTGGCCTGCTCGACGGCGGCCTTGTAGCCGTCGCGGGTGAAGTTGCTGACCGGCTCGCCAACCTCATGCGCATCGCCCAGGTCGCGGGCCTGCTGGGGCAAGGCGCGTTCGAGATCGCGCACCGCGTCCATCACCCGCTCGGCGGCCTGAGCGTAGGCGGCGCGCGGGCTTTGCCCGTCGCTGACCCAGGCGGGGGCGACGACGATCACCTCGCCCTTCACCCCGTCCAGCACGGCCACGACCGAGGGGCGGATCATCACCGCGTCGGGAAGGCCCAGCGGGTCGGGGTTCACGTCGGGCAGGTGTTCGACCAGCCGGATCATGTCATAGCCAAGGTAGCCGAAGAGGCCCGCGCTGGCGGCGGGCAGGTCGCTTGGCAGGTCGATCCGGCTTTCGGCGATCAGCGCCCGCAACGTGTCGAGCGGGGAGCCGTCCAACGGCTCGAACGCGTCGCCGTCGAAGCGGGCCTGCCGGTTGATGCGGCTGGTCTGCCCGTGGCATTGCCAGATCAGGTCGGGCTTCATCCCGATGATGGAATAGCGTCCGCGCACCTCGCCGCCCGTCACCGACTCCAGCAAAAACGCATCGCGGGCCGCGCCCGTCAGCTTCAGCATCAGGGATACAGGCGTATCCAGATCGGCGGCCAGCCGGGCATAGACGACCTGGTTCTGCCCGGCCTCGTAGCCCTTGGCGAAATCCTCGAATGACGGGGTGAGGTCCAACGCAGGTACCCTTATTGGAAGTTGTTGTGCACGGCGTTCAGCGCACCTTCATCGAAGCTGACCCCGGCGCGGGTGCGGATGTCGTTGGCCAGAACCTGAAACAGATCCTGCGAGAGCCCGCCCGCCGCCTCGTTGCGCAAAAACTCGTTGATCTGTTGCAGGTCGCCATCCTCGGCGTCGGGGTCTTCGATCGTGTTGAGCTTCAGCACGAAGATGCGGCCATTGCCGTTGATCACCTCGACATCGCCCACTTCCATGCCGAAGACGGTGTCGATGAACTCCTCCGGCGCTTGCTCGATGAAGCCGCGGCGGGTCACTTCCTCGCTGCCGTCGACGGTCAGGCTGACATTCTCGAAGCTTTCGCCGGCGGCGAGCTGACCGACCTTGCCGGCCACCTGCTCGCGCAGAAGTTCGTTGATCTTGGTCTCGGTCCAGGCAGCGGTGACGGCGTCGCGCACCTCGTCGAGCGGTTGCAGGGTGGGGGGCACGGTCTCGTCAAGACGCATGGCGAAGATGCCGCCATCCTCCAGTTCGATTACCTCCGGGTAGTCCTCCTGGCTGAGATTCGCCGCAGCGGCGCGGAAGCCCTCGTAGGCGGCGATATCGTCGGACATGCCGGGATGCCAGTCGATGCTGGCCACGCGCATGGCGGTTTCGGCACCCAGATCCTCGATGGTGGCGCCACCCGCCAGCAGGTCGTCGACCTCGTCGATGCGGCCCTCGACCACGCGGCGGGCGCGGTCGGCGGCGAGGATGTCGCGCAGTTCCGGCTCGGCCTCTTCAAAGGCGGTTTCCTGTGCCTGCAACACCGCATTCACACGGAAGAGCGCAGGGCCCAGATCAGTCGATAGGGGGCCGACCACTTCGGACGGGGCGGCCTCGAACACCGTGTCGGCGGCCTCGCCCAGATCGGCCGCCTCGACGGTGCCCATGTCGGTATCCGCCAACTCCAGCCCGCGGTCTGCCACCAGATCCTCGAAGCTGGCCTCGCCTTCGTCCAGCCGCGCAATCGCGCCCTCGGCGGCTTCGGTGTCGGGATAGACCAGCCGTTCGACCAGCCGGCGCTCGGGCTGCACGAACTCGTCGCGCCGCGCCTCGTAGGCGTCTTGCAAGGCCTGTTCGTCCACCTCGACCGTGTCGAGGATCATTTCGGGCGTCAGCCACGCATAGGTGATGCGCTTGACCTCGGGGCGGGTGAACATCGCCTCGTTCTCGGAATGGAAAGCGGCAAGATCCGCGTCGTCCGGCTCGGGCAGGCCGACCTCCAGATCCTCGCGACCGAGCATGGCCCATTCGATGCCGCGCTGTTCGCCCAAGTATTGCAGCATGGTCTCGGTATAGATTTCGGGCATGGTGACGCCCGATAAGACGGCGGCCTGGATAAAGCTGCGGGCGATTTCGCGGCGGATGTCGTCCTCGAACTCGGATTCGTTCATGCCCATGCGGTCAAGGGCAAAGCGGTAGGCCTCGCGGTCGAACTCGCCGCCGGGACCGGTGAACTGCCGCATCGAGGTGATCTGGTCGGCCAGGTTCGCGTCGCCCACCGAGATGTCGTTGACGATGGTTTCGTGGTCCAGCGCGCCCTGCACGGTCAGCTGGCCCATCACCTGCTCAGGGATTCTCAGCCGCTGCGCCTCGGCAAAGCTGATGCTTTCGCCGCGGTCGGCCTCTTCGGCGCGGATCTCGTTTTGCAGGCCCTGGAAATAGTCCTGGACCGAGATCTCGGCCTCGCCCACGGTGCCGACCGTGCGCAGGGTCCCCGACAGGCTGGTGACGCCGAAGCCGCCAAGACCGAGGATCAAAAGACCCATCAGTATCCAGACAAGCGGTTTCGTGATGCTTTTGGCTGCCATTTGGCCTCCCCCGGGGCTGCTCTTGCGTTCAGGACTGTCTAAGGCCGGTTTCAGCGAGGAGCAAGGGGCCAGTCGAGCGCGGCCAGCCGGTCGAAAAGCGTGCCGATCTCGGCGCGGTTGACGTTGGCGAAGGCGACGCGCAGCTCGCGCTGGCCTTGGGGTGCATCGGCGGGCTGGAACATGGTGCCGGGCAGGAGCAGGATGCCGGCCTCGGGCACCAGTTTCTGCGCCAGCTCATCGGACGGCATGACAAAGGGGTGGCGGAGATAGGCGAAATACGCGCCGCAGCCCATCAGTTTCCAGCCTTTATCGTGGATCTTGGCCATGTTGTCGGAAATGGCGGCGCGGCGGTCGAGGATCTCGTCACGTTCGCCGGCCAGCCATTGGCTGAGATTCTGCATCCCCCAGAGGGCGGCGATCTGGCCCAGCTGGTTGGGGCAGATGGTGACGGTGTCGAGAAACTTCTCGGCCTCGGCCAGCCGCGCGCGGCTGGCCACCATGGCGCCCACGCGGTGGCCGGTCAGGCGATAGGCTTTGGAGAAGGAATAAAGTTGGATGAGCGTGTCGTCCCAGCCGGGATCGGTGAAGAGGTCATGCGGCGCACCGCTGCGGGCGTCGAAATCGCGGTAGGTCTCATCCACGATGAGCGCGATGCCGTGGCGGCGGGCGAGGTCGAAGAAGGCGCGCACCAGCTCGGCCGGGTACTCCACGCCGCCGGGGTTGTTGGGGGTGACCAATGAGACGGCCCGCGTGCGCGGGGTGATCAGGGCCTCGGCATGCGCAGGATCCGGCAGAAGGGCGTCGTCGGTGGGCAGGGGCACGGAGGTGACGCCCTGCATGTCCAGCCACATCTTGTGATTGAAGTACCACGGGGTGGGCAGGATGACCTCGTCGCCCTCGGTGCACAGCCCGGCGATGGTGGCGGCGAACGCCTGGTTGCAGCCCGAGGTGATGGCGACCTGGTCTGCCGCGATGGCGCCGCCATAGGCACCGCACCACTGGCGGGCCACCTCCTCGCGCAGGTCGGGGCGGCCCAGAACGGGGCCGTAGAGATGCGCTTGCGGCTCATTGAGCGCGGCCTCGGCAATGACTTGGCGCAACTGGTCGGGCGGCGGGTCCACCGGGGCGGCCTGGCTGACGTTGATCAGGGGGCGCTCGGGCGGAAAGGTGATGCCATCGAGCCAGCGCCGCGCCTCCATCACCGGGGGCGAAAAGGTCGTCTCGGTGCGGCTTGTCATGATGCGTCCTCAGGTCCCGCGATAGGGCTCGACATATTGCAGGGCCATGTCCCAGGGGAAGAAGATCCAAGTATCCTGGCTGACTTCGGTGACGAAGGTATGGACCAGTTCGCGCCCCTGCGGTTTGGCATAGACCGTTGCCACATGCGCCTTGGGCAGGGCGGCGCGGACCACCTCCAGCGTCTTGCCGGTGTCCACGAGGTCGTCGACGATCAGCACGCCGGTCCCATCGCCCACCAGGTCGGGGTCCGGGGATTTCAGGATCTGCGGCTTGCCCTGCGTCTGGTGGTCATAGGATTTCACGCTGATCGTATCGACCGCGCGAATGTCCAGCTCGCGCGCCACGATCATCGCAGGCGCCATGCCGCCGCGGGTGATGGCCACGACGGCCTTCCAGTCGGCATCAGCGGGCGCCTCGTCCTGCAACCGCCAGGCCAGCGCCCGCGCGTCGCGGTGCAGTTGGTCCCAGCTGACGTGAAAGCCTTTTTCGTGGGGCAGGCGGTCGGTCATCTCAAGCGGTCTCCTTTGCCTCAATCGTCTAGCGCAACACCGCGCAAAGCGAAAGCCGGGTTTTGCGCGCGGGCCGGGGCCGTGTATCCTGCATCGTGAAAGGAATGCCGCTGATGGCCTCGCGCATACTGACCTCGGAATGGCGCGTCCCCGGTACGGTCGAGGAGGTCGTCGATGTGCTGGGCGACGCCGAGGCGCTGACCGACTGGTGGGGCGATGTCTACCTGAGCGTGGAGATCCTGAAAGACGGTGACGAAAAAGGCGTGGGCCGCGTGGTGGCGTTTCACAGCCGGGGCAAGCTGCCCCACACGCTGCGCTGGCAGGGCGAGGTGATCTCGGTACAGGACGACGGGTGGACGATCCGCGCGAGCGGCGACCTTGAAGGGCAGGGCGTCTGGACGTTCGCGCAGGAGGGCGACGTGGCCGTGGCCCGTTATGTCTGGACGGTGGATGTGGAGCGGCCCTGGATGCGTATCATGGCGCCGCTGCTATGGCCGGTTTTCATCGCCAACCACAAGTGGGCCATGGCCCGGGGCGAGGAAGGGCTGCGCCGCGAACTGGTGCGGCGGCGCAGCGGGTAAGGCTCAGCTCTTGTCGATATCCGGCGCGTCGACGGCCTTCATGCCGACGATGTGATACCCCGCGTCCACGTGCAGGTTTTCACCCGTGGTGCCGCTGCCCAGATCGCTGAGAAGATAGAGCGCGGATTTGCCCACGTCCTCGATCGTGATGTTGCGGCGCAAAGGCGAATTGAGCTCGTTCCACTTCAGGATATAGCGGAAATCGCCGATACCGCTGGCGGCCAGCGTGCGGATCGGGCCGGCGGAAATGGCGTTCACGCGGATGCCGTCACGGCCCAGATCCTCGGCCAGGTATTTGACCGACGCCTCGAGGGCTGCCTTGGCGACGCCCATGACGTTGTAGTGGGGCATCACCTGCTCGGCGCCGTAGTAGGTCAACGTCAGCATCGAGCCGCCGTCGGTCATGAGTTTCTCGGCGCGGTGGGCGACCGCGGTGAAGGAATAGACCGAGATGTCCATCGTCTTGATGAAGTTCTCGCGGCTGGTGTCGACATAGCGCCCGCGCAGCTCGTTCTTGTCGGAAAAGCCGATGGCGTGGACAAGAAAGTCGATCTTGCCCCATTTCTTGTCCAACTCATCGAACAGCGCGCCTATCGAAGCCATGTCGGCCACGTCGCAGGGCAGGACGGTATCGCTGCCCAGTTCCTCGGCCAGCGGTGCGACGCGTTTCAACAGCGCCTCGCCCTGGTAGGAGAAAGCCAGTTCGGCACCGGCGTCGGCGCAGGCCTTGGCGATTCCCCATGCAATGGATTTGTCATTGGCCAATCCCATGATCAGCCCACGCTTGCCCGCCATCAGTTGATTTGACATTCAGTGCCCTCGGCCCACTTCGGTTGTCTGACTGCTTTAGGCGATTGCCAAAGGTGCATCAAGCCAAAGACCAAGCGATGCGCCATGTCGGCGACGCCTGTGGCAGCGCAGACAGGTTCGGCTTGCCTTTGGATGGGGCGCGGGCTAGCGATCCTGTATAAGTGATTGGGGGCGACATGACCGACAGAACCGGAAAATTCGCAGGCGACGATCCGTTCGAGATCGCCCGCGCATGGCTGGCCGAGGCTGAAGAATCGGAAATCAACGATCCTAACGCTATGGCACTTGCGACAGTGGACCCGGACGGCCTGCCCAATGTGCGCATGGTGCTGCTGAAAAGCATCGGCGCGGACAGTTTCGTCTTTTACACCAATTACGACAGCGCCAAGGGCCAGGAGATCGCCGCCAGCGGAAAGGTCGCGCTGGTGATGCACTGGAAATCGCTGCGTCGTCAGATCCGGGTGCGCGGCACGGTGACCCGCGAGGACGGGCCCGAGGCCGACGCCTATTTCGCGTCCCGCTCGCTCAAAAGCCGGCTGGGGGCGTGGGCGTCGAAACAATCGCAGCCCTTGGAATCGCGCACGGATCTGATGGCAGAGGTCGCCCGCGTTACCGCCGCCAAGGGGCCGAATCCACCGCGACCCGCGTTTTGGGGTGGGTTTCGTATCGCTCCGGTTGAAATCGAATTCTGGGCGGATGGCGCATTCCGTTTGCATGATCGCTTTGTCTGGCGTCGCGAAGCACCTGAAAATGCTTGGGAAATCACGCGGCTCAGCCCGTAGGGAAGCCCGAGTGCGGATATGCAAACCTTTGAATGCAATGCGATTCCCTTGAAACTGCCGCTCACTTCGGCGCAATATTCTGTAACAGCCTGTAACGAAGGCCCAACCGGACAGTGAACGTGGAAAATTCGGCAGACGGCACCAGGCAATTGCATGGCCATGTGAAGTGGTTCGATCCCGTAAAGGGGTTCGGCTTCGTCGTCGCGGACGAAGGCGGTCCGGATATCCTCTTGCATGCCAACGTGTTGCGGAACTTCGGCCAAAGCTCGGTCGCTGACCGGGCGGGGATCCTGCTGACCGTTCAGAAAACCGAGCGTGGCGTTCAGGCTGTCGAGGTTCTGGAGATCGAGCCGCCCGAGGATGCCGACGCAACCGGGCTTGCGGATTTGGAAGGCGTAGACCCGGAAGAGATCCGCGCCGCCCCGCTAGAACCGGCGCGGGTGAAATGGTTCGACAAGGGAAAGGGGTTCGGGTTTGCCAACACCTTCGGACGCGACGAGGACGTGTTCGTTCACATAGAAGTGTTGCGCCGGTCGGGCCTTGCGGACTTGCAGCCGGGCGAGGCGCTTGCCATTCGTGTGATTGAAGGTAAACGCGGCCGCATGGCCACGGAGGTGTGTGGATGGGAAATGGCGGTCAAGGAATCCAAAGGCTCCTGACAGGCGCAGCGGCGCTGGTGCTGATGGCGGGCACGGCGATGGGTGCCTGCCGTGAAGACAAGGTTGACCTGCGCGGCGCCTGGGGCTCGGCCAGCTTCACGGTGGAACTGGCCGACGACAATGCCGAACGCGCACAGGGCCTGATGAACCGCGAAAGCATGGCGCGCTCGGCGGGCATGTTGTTTGCCTATCCCGCGCCGCGCCCGGTGCGGTTCTGGATGCGCAACACGCTCATCCCGCTCGACATGATTTTTCTCGACCAGGCAGGCACCGTGCAAAAGGTCCATCACGAGGCCCAGCCGCTGGACGAGTCGCTGATCTATGGCGGCGATGCCATCCAGTACGTGCTGGAGATCAATGGCGGGCTGGCCCGGCAGATGGGCATTTCGGAAGGTTCCGAACTGCGCCACCCGGTGATCGGAGACACTGCCGCCTGGCCCTGCGAGGCCGAGTAGGTCTGCCTGCGCGGGTCCCCGGGCCTGACCCCAGACCTCTCCGCTCGAGATCCCGGATCGCGTCCGGGATGACATGTCGCGCAGAGCTTGGGCACGTCGCAAAGGGGCTTTCCATTCGCAGCAAAGCTGTCTACATGGGCGTCACGGTCCGGGGCGTGGCGCAGTCTGGTAGCGCACCTGTTTTGGGTACAGGGGGTCGTAGGTTCGAATCCTGCCGCCCCGACCACTTCTTTCCGACATGACGAAGATGACACGGGGGCGCACGCGACCTTGGGTCGATTCTGTGGATAACACTGTTGAGCGTGTCGCCGGGATACGCGGCCGCACTATCTATGGGTTCCGGCGTGCCCGGAACACCACATCTGGTGGATTGGTGGGCGCGTGCCCATGCCCTTACCGAACTCTTTTGTTCAGAACTGGCTAAGCCACACGGATAAAAGCGCTTTTTCCGCTCCTTTTTTTGGCAGGCATCGACGCGCGGTTGGAAATGAATCGGGGTGAGCGTGAATCCGCCGTTGTGGATAACCCGGTCAACTGAATTTTTTCGGCCATCTTGGTAAAAAATCCGTTGACCGTTTGTGGCTACATACGTCAGGTTGTGCAGGCGGATCAGCAAGCCACAAGATATAGTGGCGCGGATCTGGGTAGGGACAGACACCCAAGACTTCCACCGGCAGGGCCGGATTTAGCCAAT
Source organism: Roseovarius sp. THAF9 (assembly GCF_009363715.1). Lineage (NCBI taxonomy): Bacteria > Pseudomonadati > Pseudomonadota > Alphaproteobacteria > Rhodobacterales > Roseobacteraceae > Roseovarius > Roseovarius sp. THAF9. Next base: position 2,027,744 of record NZ_CP045404.1, on the reverse strand, counting down.
GCGACCGGATGCGGCGTATCGGCGGGGATGGGTTTTGCCTCCTGGGCCACTGAAACGCGAGGGTTTGCGGCCGGAACGGTCGTGCTGGTCATAGAACGCTGGATCATGGGGCAGCCAAAATGAAGATTGAAAGAAAGTTTACCAAGGCAGGTCAGGACGCTTACGCGGAGCTGGACTTCGTCACCACGAGTTCGGAAATCCGCAACCCTGACGGCACCACCGTCTTCAAGCTGGATGAAGTCGAAGTCCCCGCGAAATGGAGCCAAGTCGCCAGCGACGTGATCGCCCAGAAATATTTCCGCAAGGCCGGCGTGCCGACCGCGTTGAAGAAGGTCCAGGAAAAGGACGTGCCCGAGTTCCTGTGGCGCTCGGTTCCCGCCTCTGACGACACGCCGAAAACCGGCGAGACCAGCGCAAAGCAGGTCTTTGACCGGCTGGCGGGCGCCTGGGCCTACTGGGGCTGGAAAGGTGGCTATTTCACCACCGAGGAAGACGCCAGCGCCTATTTCGACGAGATGCGCTATATGCTGGCGCGGCAGATGGCGGCGCCCAACAGCCCGCAATGGTTCAACACCGGCCTGCACTGGGCCTACGGCATCGACGGCCCCGGTCAAGGTCACTACTACGTGGATTTCAAAACGGGCGAACTGACAAAATCGAGCAGCGCCTATGAGCACCCGCAGCCCCATGCGTGCTTCATCCAGTCGGTCAAGGACGACCTTGTCGGCGACGGTGGCATCATGGATCTGTGGGTGCGCGAGGCCCGCCTGTTCAAGTACGGCTCGGGCACCGGCACCAACTTTTCCTCGCTGCGCGCGGCCAACGAGCCGCTGTCGGGCGGCGGCAAGTCCAGCGGCCTGATGGGGTTCCTGAAAATCGGCGACCGCGCGGCGGGCGCGATCAAGTCGGGCGGCACCACGCGCCGTGCGGCCAAGATGGTGATCTGCGACGTCGACCATCCCGATATCGAGGATTTCATCAACTGGAAGGTCATCGAAGAGCAGAAAGTGGCATCGATCGTCGCCGGCTCCAAGATGCACGAAGCCAAGCTGAACGATATCTTCGGCGCGATCCGCGCCTGGGACGGCAGCACCGAAGATGCGGTCGACCCCAGCAAGAACGAGCAACTGAAAGCGGCCATTCGCGGCGCAAAGAAATCGGCCATTCCGGAAACCTACGTCAAGCGCGTCCTGGACTACGCCAAGCAGGGCTATGAAAGCATCGAGTTCCCGACCTATGACACCGACTGGGACTCCGAAGCCTACGCCAGCGTGTCGGGCCAGAACTCCAACAACTCGATCCGCGTGACCGATGCCTTCCTGAAGGCGGTCAAGGACGACGCGATGTGGCCGCTGACCAACCGCACCGACGGCAGCGTGGTCAAGGAAATCCCCGCCCGCGAGCTGTGGGAGAAGGTGGGCCATGCCGCATGGGCCTGCGCCGATCCGGGCATCCAGTACCACGACACCGTCAACGCCTGGCACACCTGCCCGGAAGACGGCGAAATCCGCGGCTCGAACCCGTGCTCGGAGTACATGTTCCTTGATGACACGGCCTGCAACCTGGCGTCGATGAACCTGCTGCAGTTCTTTGACGGCGACACGTTCGATGCGGAAGCTTATGTTCACGCCACGCGCCTTTGGACCGTGACTCTGGAAATCTCGGTCACCATGGCGCAGTTCCCCAGCCAGGAAATCGCGCAGCTGAGCTACGAGTTCCGCACGCTGGGGCTGGGCTATGCCAATATCGGCGGCCTCTTGATGAACATGGGCTACGGCTATGACAGTGACGAGGGCCGGGCGCTCTGCGGTGCGCTGACCGCGATCATGACCGGTGTGGCCTATGCGACCTCGGCCGAGATGGCCAAGGAGCTGGGTCCGTTCGCAGGCTACAAGCGCAACAAGGCGCACATGCTGCGCGTGATGCGCAATCACCGCAACGCGGCCTATGGCGCGACCGAAGGCTATGAAAAGCTGGCCGTGAAACCCGTGCCGCTGGACCTGGCCAACGTGCCCGACAGCCGACTGGCCGATTTGGCGATGGCCAGCTGGGACGAGGCGCTTAAACTGGGCGAAAAGCACGGCTACCGCAACGCGCAGTCCACCGTGATCGCGCCCACCGGCACGATCGGGCTGGTGATGGACTGCGACACCACCGGCATCGAGCCCGACTTCGCGCTGGTGAAGTTCAAGAAGCTGGCCGGTGGCGGCTATTTCAAGATCATCAACCAATCGGTGCCCGCCGCGCTTGAAAAGCTGGGCTATGGCAGCGCCGAGATCGAGGAGATCGTCGCGTACGCTGTGGGTCACGGCACCATCGGCAACGCGCCGGGCGTCAACCACACCACGCTCGCGGGCCACGGTTTCGGCGCCAACGAACTGGCCAAGATCGATGCGGCGCTTGGCAGCGCCTTTGATATCCGCTTCGTCTTCAACCAGTGGACGCTGGGCGAGGAGTTCTGCCGCAACGTGCTGGGCATTCCGGCGGAAAAGCTGAACGACCCGACCTTCGACCTGCTGGCCTCGCTGGGCTATTCCAAGCAGGACATCGAGGCGGCCAACGACCACGTTTGCGGGACGATGACGCTGGAAGGCGCACCGCACCTCAAGGAAGAACACTACGTGGTCTTCGACTGCGCCAACCCCTGCGGCAAGAAGGGCAAGCGCTTCCTGTCGGTGAACTCCCACATCGACATGATGGCGGCGGCGCAGTCGTTTATTTCTGGTGCGATCTCCAAGACGATCAACATGCCCAACGACGCCACCATCGAGGATTGCCAGGCCGCGTATGAGCGCAGCTGGCAGATGGGGGTCAAGGCCAACGCGCTTTACCGCGACGGCTCGAAACTCAGCCAGCCGCTGGCCGCCGCGCTCGTCGAGGATGACGACGAGGCCGCCGAGGTGCTGGAGACCGGCTCGACCCAGGAAAAGGCCGCCGTGCTGGCCGAGAAGATCGTCGAGAAGGTGATCGTCAAGGAAGTGGTGAAATCGCACCGCGAGAAGATGCCGGAGCGCCGCAAAGGTTACACGCAAAAGGCCGTCGTCGGCGGGCACAAGGTGTACCTGCGCACGGGTGAATACGGCGACGGCTCGCTTGGAGAGATCTTCATCGACATGCACAAGGAAGGTGCCGGGTTCCGGGCGATGATGAACAACTTCGCCATCGCGGTCAGCGTCGGCCTGCAATACGGCGTGCCGCTGGAGGAGTTCGTCGACGCCTTCACCTTCACCAAGTTCGAACCGGCGGGTATGGTGCAGGGCAACGACAGCATCAAGAACGCCACGTCGATCCTGGACTATATCTTCCGCGAACTGGCGGTCAGCTACCTAGACCGCACGGACCTCGCACACGTCAAACCCGAAGGCGCGTCGTTTGACGACCTAGGCCGTGGCGAAGAGGAAGGCGTGAGCAATATCAAGGAGATGTCGGGCGAAGCTGCCTCGAAATCCCTCGAAGTTCTCAAGCAGATCAGCTCGACCGGCTACCTGCGCAAGCGACTGCCGCAGGAACTGGTGGTGCTGAACGGCGGCGCGTCGCTGGCCACGGCGCTCGAGAGCGGTGATCCAGAGGCGGCCCTGCAAACGCTGGTGCCCGAGACCAAGGCCGTCAGCGCGGCGACCACGACGACGGCGGTATCCTCGGGCACGGTCGGCATGAACGCCGCGACCAAGGCGCGGATGCAGGGCTACGAGGGTGAGGCCTGCGGCGAATGCGGCAACTACACGCTGGTGCGCAACGGGACTTGCATGAAGTGCAACACCTGCGGCGCGACGAGCGGGTGTAGCTGACGGAACACACATCCCTGGGGGATGTGCAGGGGCGGTCCCGGTTTGGCGTTAGGCCGGCCGCCCCGACGAGACAGGCCAGGGGCGCGAGACATCGCGCGAGGTCTGAAGACTAGGGTGGGGGCAGACTATCGCTCTGACCCATCCTGATCCGGGGAGGGTGCGCTCGCCCCTGACGCAGCTCAGGCCGCAGGCAGAAACCGGGCGGTACATAAAGAGTGAGCCTGAGCGGCGAAACTCAACCGGGGGGCTTCGGCCCCCCGTTTTTCTTTGTCTCTCAGGGGCGTAGCTGCCATTCTTCCCAGACGAAGGGATAGGACCAGACGCAATGATGCGTCTTGTTAAGCCGGGCGCGGATATCGTCGCGCAGCGCCTTCATATCCGGCTCGAACAGGTGGAACTGCACTTGCAGGCGGTCGACCTTGGATATGTCGCCCGACTCGATCAGCGCGGGCAGCAGGTCGTATTCGCCGCCCTCGATATTGACCTTCATCAGCGCGATCCGGTCCACCGGCGTATGGGCAAAGAAATCCGACACCGACATGGTCTTGGCCTCGAAGCTCTTGCCGTGATCGGCCACCGAAGAGGACGCGTCGCCCGCATCCGACAGCTCCATCGTGCCGGTCGTCGACCCGATGGCCAGCTCGTGCACGTGTACGTGGTCGCGGCCCGCGAATTTCTGCTCCAGCGCCTCGGCAAAGCCGGGATGCGGCTCGAAGAGGTGCATCTGCGCGGCGGGCTGCTGGCCCAGAACCGTGTCAGTCCACTCGCCTTTGTAGGCGCCCACGTCGAATACCACGTCGCCGGGCACCAGGTCGCCATATTGCACAAGCCGCGCCTGGCCGTTCTGCCGCCGCCACTGGCGGAAGGCATCGTAGAAGACGCCCTTCCACGGGTTGCGCCGCCGGTCGAGCCATCGTTTCAGTGAAGCCATCGTCACGCTCTTTCGCTTGGGTCTTGGGCGGCGTCATATCCAAGTTCACCGCACAAGGCGAGAGCGTATGCGTCGCAGGCGTCAGGGCATCGCGCGTTGCACCATGCCGAAGAGGTCGCGCGGGTCGTCCGGGTCGGCCAGAAGGTCGAGGTCCAGAAAGCAATCCGTGCCGGGAATATGGTCGCGGATGTAGCGAAGCGCGCTGAAATCCTCGATGGCGAAGCCGACGCTGTCGAAGAGCGTGATTTGCCGGTCGCTGGTCCGCCCGGGCGCGGCCCCCGACAGAACCTGCCAGAATTCGGTGACCGGGTGGTCTGGGTCCATCTGCTGGATCTCGCCCTCGATGCGGGTCTGCTCGGGGTATTCCACGAAGATATCCGACCGGGACAGGATCGCCGGGGCCAGTTCCGTCTTGCCGGGGCAGTCGCCGCCGATGGCGTTGATATGCACCCCTTCGCCGATCATGTTGTCGGTCAGGATCGTGGCATATTGCTTGTCCGCCGTGCAGGTCGTGATGATTTGCGCGCCTTCCATGCTGTCCTCGGCGCTGTCGCATTCCACCACGTTCAGGCCCAGCCCCTTGAGGTTGCGCGCCGCCTTTTTCGTGGCGGCCTTGTCGGTGTCCCACAGGCGCACGGTCTTGAGGCCAAGGACGGCCTTCATCGCAAGGCTCTGGAATTCCGACTGCGCGCCGTTGCCGATCATTGCCATGGTGTCGGCCCCCTTGGGCGCCAGATGCTTGGCCACTAGAGCCGAGGTGGCCGCGGTACGCAGCGCGGTCAGCACCGTCATCTCGGTCAGCAGCACAGGGTATCCGGTGTCCACATCCGCCAGAAGGCCAAAGGCCGTGACGGTCTGCAACCCGTCCTTGGTGTTCTTGGGGTGGCCGTTGACGTATTTGAAGCCATAAGCCTCGCCGTCGGAGGTGGGCATCAGCTCGATCACGCCAACGTCCGAATGGCTGGCCACGCGGGGTGTCTTGTCGAAAAGCTCCCACCGGGCAAAATCGGCGGCGATGTAGTCGGCCAGACCTTCCAGCATCTTCTCGATGCCGATGCGGTGCACCAGGCGCATCATGTTCTCGACAGAGACGAACGGAACGAAGGCTTTGTCCGAGGGGGCGAGGATGGGCATGTCAGTGACTTTCCTTGTTGGTGGCGCGGCGCGCGAGGTGGATGCCTGCGATCATGCAGCGGGCCGAGCCGCCCGCGCTTTCGATGATCGGCAGGTTCAGCGGCACGAGGCGCATGGTTTGCTCGATCGCAGTTTTCTGATCGTGTGTCAGGCAGCGCAGCGCTCGCGACGACAGGACCAGCACGAGGCCCGACGGCGTGGCGAGTTCGATGGCGTTGCCCGCGAAATCCGCGATCTGCTGCGCACTGAGCGCGATGACGGTGCGGCCGCTTTCCTCCAGACGTTCACGTATGGTGACGCGGCGCTCGGGATCGGCCACCATGTCCAGCCCGACCAGCGCCAAATGGGTGCCGACCGCCATCAGGACATTGGTGTGGTAGATGGGCGTGCCCGTCTCGTCGACCGCGTCAAAGAGGATGGGCTCATAGCCAAAGCGGGTGCAGAACCGTTCCAGAAGCAGCGGATCGGCGCGGTGCGAGCGGGCGACGAAGGCAAGGCGCCCGATATGGTCGAGCACCATCGCGCCGGTCCCTTCGAGCGCCAGACCGTCAACCTCCAGTCCGGAATAGTCGGTGATCTCGGCCACGCGATATTCCCGCTTCAGCATCTCGATCACGTCGGTGCGGCGTTCGCGCCGGCGGCTTTCGGCATACATGGGGTAAATGGCCACATGGCCGCCGTGATGGGTCGAGAACCAGTTGTTCGGAAAAACCGAATCCGGCGTGTCCGACGCTTCGTCCTGAAAGACATGCACTGTCACGCCCGCTGCGCGCAGGTCCGCCACGGCAGTGTCGAACTCGGATGCGGCACCTGTGGCGACCGCATCTGCGTCAAGGTCTGGCAGCGACTGAAACCGGTTGTCCGCCGCGGTTTCGGGGTTGGGCCGAAACCGGTTGGGCCGGATCATTACGACGGAGGAAGGCGCCTGAACGCTCATGCGAAAGCCCGCGTTGGTCGGTCGAAGATACGGCGGCCGAGGGCCGAGGCGGTCAGCTCCACCATCACCTGCGCTGTGCGGCCGCGCTCATCTAGGAAGGGGTTGAGTTCGACCAGATCGAGCGAGGTCATCAGGCCGCTGTCGCAGATCATCTCCATCACCAGATGCGCCTCGCGGATCGTCGCACCGCCCGGCACGGTGGTGCCAACGGCGGGCGCGATGCCGGGGTCGAGGAAATCGACGTCGAAGGACACGTGCAGCATCCCGTTCGCTGCCGCGACCGTGTCGAGGAAGGCGGCTAGGGGCCGCGCGATGCCCTGTTCGTCGATGCTGCGCATGTCGTGGCGGTGCGCGGGGGTGGATTGCAGGAACTCGCGCTCATCGGGGTCGACGGACCGCAGGCCCAGGAAGCAGATATTCTCATAGGGAACCGGGTTTTTCACCTGTGGAAACCCGTCAAAGCCGTCGCGCCCCGTGGCATAGCCCAGCGGCGTGCCGTGCAGATTGCCGGATTCGGTGCTTTGGGGCGTGTGGAAATCGGTATGGGCATCGAGCCACAGAACGAACTGGGGGCGGTCCACGCGAGCTGCATGATTGGCCACTCCGATTACGCTGCCCAACGACAGCGCATGATCGCCGCCGAGGAAAATCGGCAGACCTGTCTCTATCGCCTTTTCAGCGGCGTCCGCAATGCTTTTGGTCCAGCCGATGGTTTCCGCGGGCTGCACCAGGTGGCCGGGCAGCGAGGCCGGCGCGGTGGCCGGGGCAGGGCTGAGGTTGCCCCAGTCCTCGACGCTGTGACCCAGCGAGGACAACGATTTCTCGATCCCCGCCACCCGCAGCGCGTCCGAGCCCATCAGGCAGCCGCGCCTTGCCTTGCCGCTGTCTACGGGGGCACCGATCAGAATACAGTTCGACGGGGTCATGTCAGAGGCTCCTTTCCTGTTGCGCAGAATGTTGTTGCGAATTTGATCGGAATGAAGCAGGTATTTTGTCCAGAACGAAACCATAATCGGCAAAACGGAGGCTTGGACCTGCAATATGGATGCGGTGGATCAGAAACTGCTATCGGCCCTGCGCCACGACGCCCGCGCGTCGCTGTCGGAACTGGCGATGACGTTGGGCGTGTCGCGCACCACGGTGCGGTCGCGGATCGACCGCCTCAAGGCCTCGGGCGAGATCGTGGGCTTTACCGTGGTGGTCAAGCAGGACACGGTCCGTGACCCGGTGCGGGGCCTGATGATGCTGGGGATCGAAGGGCGCGGCACGGAACGGGTGGAACGGCGGTTGCGCGGGCTGTCTGCTGTTAGGGCCTTGCACAGCACCAATGGCCGCTGGGACCTGATTGTCGAGATCGGGGCCGAAACGCTGGAGGAACTCGACAGCGTGCTGGCCGAGATCCGGCGCTTTGAGGGCGTCGCGACCTCCGAGACGAGCCTGTTGCTGAGTACGAAGAAGCAGGCCGGCTAGAAAGCAGGGCGGTCAGACTGCGCGGCGCAGCGCCATCGCCCAGAAAACCGCAAAGAGCAATGACGCCAGCATGTTCCAGCTGGCCATCGACAGGCCCATCATCTCCCACGGGACCTCGTCGCAGCGGACCAGCGGCGCGGACATGATCTGGTCCATCAATTCGTCGGTGCTCATGCCGGTAGTGCTGCCCGCGGTGCACGACGAAGGGCCCTCCCACCAGCCGCGCTCGACGCCGGTGTGATAGCCCCCGATCACGGCGGTGGTCAGCGCCGCGAGCAGTCCCGCGCCCAGCAGCAGCCGCACCGCACCGAGGCCCAGCGGGACCAACAGCACCAGCGCACCGAGGACAATCGCCGCGCCGTGGGGCCAGCGCTGCCAGATGCACATCTTGCAGGGGGCCAGCCCGCCCAGGTGCTGGAACGCCCAGGCCCCCAAGAGCAAGGCCAGCGAACCGCCAGCGGCGAGAAGTATGAAAGAGTTACGTGTCACGTTTGGCCTCGACGTTTGAGGGGCAATTAGATCGGGTGTGCGGGGCGGCGCAAGGGACCATTTTTCCGTGTCACAGGCCAAGCCATCCCTTGATCAGGCTGACAAGCGTCGCCCCGGCAAACACCAGCGTGGCAATCCAAGCGGTGCCCAGCACGGCGCCGATCAGCACCAGGATGCCGTCACGCTGCAATAGGCCCATCGCCACCACCACCACGGCAAAGCCCGGCACGGTGTTGGTGGCGGGCAGAGGGACAAGGATCGAGGCGCTGAACAGGACCAGCGCCAGGCCGACGACCTGATCCAGCGGCCTGCGGGTCAGAAACGCCAAGCGCGGTTTGCTAATCGCCTCGATCCGGCGCAGCCAGGGGCCCGCGCGGGCGGAAAGCCTGTGCAGGCTTTCGGTGGCCACATCGCGCGCGGCCAGCCTCGTCGGCAGCCACGGCACCCGACGCCCGATGGCGATCTGGACCGCGACGAACATCAGCGGCAGGGCGACAACCTGTGGCACGCCGTAGAGGAACGGGATACAGCAGGGCAGGGCGAGTATCAGCAGGAACAGGCCGAAAGCGCGTTCGTGAAGCTGTTCCAGAATCCAGCCGAGCGACACGCGGTCGCCCGCGGCAAGGGCCGTCAACTGGTCGAGCCGGTCCGATATCGCGATATCTTCCGGCGGTTTCGCGGTCATTCCTGTGGGCCCTTGGTCAACGGATCGAGAAAGATCGGCAGATCTCGCGTAGCAAATCGCACGTCCGGACGCCAGCGCCAGTTCGCCTATTGTCCTCGGGTGGCGAGTTGGGTAGAGGTTGGGTCCGTGCCCAAGTGGCGGAATGGTAGACGCAGGGGATTCAAAATCCCCCGGTAGTGATACCGTGCCGGTTCGAGTCCGGCCTTGGGTACCAATGACTTCAGGGGGGTGCACGCTGAGCTATTATCGCATGCCCTTGGGCTATGCGTGACTTCCACAAGCGACTCCCACGTCATTCCTTGAAGCGCCGCTTCTTGGCGGTCCGCGACATTGCTCTCCGGTACGCCTGTTTCCAGTAGTATGCTACTGTTTTGGCGCTCTGACCTCTTACAGCTTGGATTTCCGCGTCGGCGCATTTGGCTGCCGCGAGTTCAACGCATGCGCGTTGACGGTGACCATGGAGCGTTTAACGATTTGCGTTGTCGTCGTGCTCCTTAGCCAAGTTGAGAAGTGTCGCGCGCAATGCTCGGAATGACTTCTCCGAAGAGTCATAAGAGTGCGGCCAATTCACCACTTAGCAAGCACATGCCTTGGGCCTTCCTCGAGGTTCTCGACCAACCTTCGCAGGCTGGCAGGGCAAAAGCTATCGAATGTTTCATCGCCCTTTTCATCCGTGCCGGTAATCCACTCGTCTTTGAACGCGCTTCCGGGCATCTTGATCGCCCCAGCAGGCTTCTGTCCGGTCCCATGGATCTGGTGACCGTGATCACCGATATTGCCTCAAACGGCCTGAGCCTCATTCTGCTGGGCGATGCCTTCTGCATTTCGGGGCATCCCGGAATCGCGCGTGCATTGGTTCGTGTACCGGATCATGCCGCATTTTGTGCCCCCGTTCGTGCACCTCGGGTGCACAGGGTACACATTCGGCAAATTCGCATGAGCGACGTTCCAATGAAATCCGGGTCTTGAAGAATTTTTGGCTCCGGCGGTAGGAATGCCGGAGGATTCCTTTATCCATCTATCCCTTTGGAAAACAACAAGAAAACGAAATGGACGTTTTGCATGTATCCCCGAAGGTGCCCCATATGTATCCCGTCAATCTGCGAAAAGGTCAATGCTCGTGTTCGCCCTGAGGTGCCTACTCAGTCTTGTAACCCAGCCCAGATACCAGATCGGCGTCTGCCTCGATCTTGGTTTTCCGCGCCTCAACTGCTTGTTGTGCAATCTGGGAAAGCTCCGCAGCGAAGTTCCCCTTGCTTTTTTGTTGGAAACCGAGCCATGTCTGGATTTCGGAAATCTGACGGTCGATCTCAGCTTTCACCTTTTCTTGCTCAAGATTGGTGCCGCTGATCGTGAACACGACCGAGTTACCTTCCACGCGACCTCGCGGGATCGATGTTGTCCAAGTGTTGGGCTTTATCTTGAACATCTGGGCATCGCCGGTGAACGGAATTCGGACATCTATTGCCGTGCCTTTCACGTATTGAGGTCCGCCAGATGAGAAGTGGCGCATTCGATTGTTCGATACGTCGATTTCGACTTCGCGCTGTTTGACCGTGATGTTTTCAGTATCAAGGGCAGGGACTTCCAGAGAATACTTCTCGCATAGCTCACCCGCCAACTCTTCGATGGATTTCTCTGCAAACGCGTTCGACGTCAGCTTGCTCGCGGCGTCGCGTGCGGCTCGCTTCTGACCTTCGACTACGGCAGTCCAATCATACTGCCAGAACAGAACATCATCACGCATCTACCTTTTCTCCTTCTTCGTCGACCGGCTCCGCATCATCTGCAGCGTCGTGGTATTCGATCTTCGGTGTGATCTCGGTCATGGCGTAGTGTACGAACTGCTGGCCGAGTGCAGTCAGTTCGTATCCCTCTTCGTCATCGAAAGCCGACTTCATCCGTGGGTCAGTCGATCCGGCGCGCTTCGGTCGCTTCTTCTTGATGAAGTTTCCCGCGTAGTCGGTTTGACGATGCTGTCGGACTACTCCACCAGTTGACAGGTCGCGGAACAACAGCTTGTAAAGGTCCGCTTCGGCCGAGTTCTCCCTAGGGCGGCCCTTGCCAAGTCGGTCCCAGATTTCCCCTCGAGTGATACCATCGCTGTTGTAGATTTCGGCAACCACCGCGAAGTGTAGTTCAGAATAACTGTGAAGCCACTCGAGAAATAGTCGGACGACATCATCAGAGGTTAGCCTGGCTGACGCCGCGTTAGTGAGTATGTTCCGAACGTATTCTTGCTTGGTTGCGCTCTCTGTTCCGGCCCAATCTCGGAATGCCTTTTTCACCAACGCCTGATAATCGTCAGAGGTTACGCGCTCCGCGATTTCCTCATCATGTAGGTCAAGCCTCATGGCAATCTCAGCTATAGTAGTCTGTTTCTCACGTAGCTCGTCCTCAAGCATCGCAATCCATTGCTTGAGAAAGTCATTCAGTCGATCTTGCTCGCGTTCCGACCAATAGCCCGCGGCAGCCGAGAAAAGGCCTCCCGCGAAAGGCACAGCTCCTGCTACTTGCAACGCGCCCCGCGCAACCTTCTTCCAGCTTTCATTTTCAGGCTTTTCAGGCCCCTCCGCACTCACATCATCAGCCATATAGAACTCCTTGGTTCCAATCCGTCGCGATCCTCCCTCTTGGCTACTAAATGAGCCTATAGTACGACTATATAACACAGTATATGGTGGCATCCTAGTCTTGCTGCAATGGGCCACAGAAGGTTTTTTGACTTTAACGCGGCGCCGCGGAATAGACTCTCGGTTTATTTCAGCGCAAATTTGCGTGCCGCAGGTATTAAAAGGTGCCGCACGAATTTCCCCCCGGTGGGGCGCACTTTCACATGCAACGACCATTGCAGGTTCTAATCTAGCTGAGAGAAGTAAATTCCCATTAGGCCAAGGTTATGTGGGAAAATCCGAACTCGTCCGAAGTGTTCCCATAAGAGTGGTGTTGACATTTTGGGAAGGTATTCCCCATATGTCTGAGAACCTATTTGGAGTGACATTTCATGATCATCGGATACGCCCGCACGTCCACACTCGACCAGAAGGCAGGCCTAGCGGCCCAGCAACGCGACCTCGCGGTAGCAGGTTGTGAGAAGGTCTTTACCGAGCAAGTGTCATCAGTCGATATGCTTAAGCGAGAGAAGCTGGAAGAGGCCATCGAGTTCGCCCGTGAGGGAGATGTCATGGTTGTCAGCAAGCTGGATCGACTGGCGCGTTCGGTAGCCCATCTGGTCAAGATCACAGAGCGTCTTGAAGCCAAGGGCGTGGCCTTGCGTATCCTTGATGGGGCTATCGACACCACGACCGCGAACGGACGGCTTCACCTCAACATGCTCACCAGCATCGCGCAGTTTGAGAGAGAGATCATGCTGGAGAGGCAGCGTGAGGGTATCGCGAAGGCGAAGGCCGCTGGACTTTACAAAGGCAGGAAACCGACTGCCAAGGCCAAGGCTGATGATATTCTAAAGCTGGAGAGTGAAGGCATGCCGCCGCTCAAGATCGCGGAAACCCTCGGCATCGGCAAATCCAGCGTCTATCGCATCTTAAGCGAAGCGAAGGAAAAGGCTGTCTGAGGGATGAAAACAGATTATCCCACATACTAGGGTTAGACAGCGGTTCTGCGGGTTTCGAAGGCTTCTGAGAGGGCGGGTTGGGCGATTAACCCCCATACGAGAGATAAGACACCCTGAGCGGTCACTCCCGGTGGTTCTAACGGGCACTGCCGACCCTGGCTATGCGACGACGGATGTCTTCTCTCAGAACAAGTGATGTTGACTTCATGGTTCCCTCCTCGGTGACCCTTCGGGTTGCCGGGGTGGGTTCTTTTTTGGCGCATGCCTTCGGAGGAGCGCGACCAACGCTTTTCACAGATTGTCACATCATCACCCGCAGACATCCCCGCATGCAACAAGGACTAATGACATGCTGAACAGAACTCTCACGAATATCGACCGCAACAAGATCACCACAGACAGCACCTTCAGGCACCGTTCAGGCTCCAATAGTGGCACCCTTCTGGCCGCCCTCAGGAAGACCCTTCGGAACACTGGTAGGCTGGACCCTGTGCTGGTCTGGCAGGAGACAGACGCCAAGGACAACCAAACGGGTCGCTTGGTTCTTCTCGATGGGCACTATCGGCTGGCAGCCTATAGGGCAGAGCAATCCGCCGGGAAGATCGAAGGAAGAGGCATCCCTGCGGTGCTTCTGACGGGAAACCGAATAGAGGCCCACTTGGCCGCGCTCATGGCAAACTCCAAGGACACCCTGCCATTGACCATGCAGGAGCGCCTTAACGCGGCATGGATGTTGGTGCGGACATATCGGAACGGCATCTCGAAGCCCCGTTTGGCGGGGGCCTCAGGGGTGGCAGAGCGCACCATCGCCAACATGAGGCAGCAACTGCGCAAGTTCGCCGAGGCAGGAGAATGCCCTGACGGCAACTGGCTGGTAGACCGCAGGTTCCCCGTTAAAAGCGAGTTTGAGCCTCCCTCTGATGCCGCACGACAAGCGATCATCACCTCCATCTCACAGGCCCTCAGGACGGCCCTCAGCGATGCCCGAACACGAGACTACGAGATCATCGGCGATGCCATTCAGGAAGCTCTAGGCGCACGCCAGTTGGCGTTCGTGATGGACTACCTCGGGGGTGGTGATGAAGAAGATGATAGGGACACCGGATGGATGGAACCCGACATCAACGAAGGGGGCTACTTCAACGACGATGACGGCGATGAAGATGACTTCACGGGCAATCGAACGACACCCCTTGAGATGTCCGCGAGGTTGAACTGAAAGCCACCTAACCATGCACCCTATAGACCATGCATCTTGCATGGCTCGACGAACTCAATTGCGCCCCTGTCGGTCACCCCGGCGGGGGCTTTTCTCTTCCCAAGAAGGAAAACCGAAGTGACTGATACCATCCGCATCGACCTCGACTCAGTTCGGGTGTCCGTCTTCAGAGTTTTTCGGACAAGTCGTTTGTTTTGGTAACGGAGGCTCTGGTTCGGTTTCTGTTTGAGTTTAGGCGACCGCGGCTTTGTGCTGCAACCGGCGCTTTCGGATTGTCTGTTTCTTGATCTCCTCTCTCATTTTCAGGATCGTCCGACCCCGACCGTGGTAGACGTCAGCCGGCGTCAGGTTATCCAAGCTCTCGTGGTATCGCCGAGTGTTGTAGTATCCGACGAAGTCGCCGATCTGGCGTTCAAGATCCCCCGGCAGATAGTAGTTCTCCAGCAGAACCCGGTTCTTCATGGTCTGGTGCCAGCGTTCGATCTTGCCCTGGGTCTGTGGGTGGTGCGGCGCTCCGCGGACGTGATCCATACCTTTGGTATCGAGGTAGTCGGCCAGGTCGGCCGCAACGTAGGACGAGCCGTTGTCGCTGAGCAGCCGGGGCTTGTGAACGACTGTCGCATGAGCACAGCCCGAGGCCTCCAGCGCCAGATCCAGCGTGTCCGTCACATCCACGGCCTTCATTGTCGTGCAGAGCTTCCACGCGATGATGTAGCGGCTGTAATCGTCGAGGATCGTGCTGAGATAGAACCAGCCCCAACCGATGACCTTGAGATAGGTGAAGTCGGTTTGCCAGAGTTCGTTGGGCCGAGTTGTCTTGTCCCGGAACTCATCGGCGGCACGGATCACCACATGGGCCGGAGCCGTGATCAGGTCCTGGGCCTTGAGAATGCGGTATGCCGAGGACTCAGATACAAAATACCGTTTCTCATCGGTGTATTTGACCGCCAATTCCCGTGGCGTCAGATCCTCATGATCCAGCGCGAACTCAACGAAGGCGTCGCGGATCTCGTCCGGGATGCGGTTCCACACCGCCCGAGGCCGCGGGGACGTGTCACGCAAAGCGTCAACGCCGCCATCGGCCCACCGCGCATACCACTGGTAATAGGTGCTGCTGGGAATGCCGAGCATGGTCAGGGTCCGCCTGACCGGCAAATGCGAGGCTTCGACTGTCCGAATGATCTCGAGCTTCTCCGAGGCTGGGTATCTCATGCGTCGTCCTCCCCATCCCCGAACGTGCTTTTTTTGAGCAGCCTGTTCTCCAGTGTCAGCTCCGCGACCACTTCTTTCAGCGCGGCTGCCTCAGAGCGCAGTTCCTTGACCTCGGGAGCTGTCGCCTGACGGGCTGTGTCACCCGCCAGCCGGTTCTTCCCAGCCTCAAGAAACTCCTTCGACCAGCTGTAATAAAGGCTCTCAGCGATCCCTTCACGACGGCACAGGGCCGCTATGCTTTCTTCGCCCCGCATCCCGGCAAGCACGATGCGGATCTTCTCCTCCGCCGAGTAGTGCTTGCGGGTCTTACGCTTGATACCCCTAACAAGCTTGTCAGCAGCATCCTTGGATGTTCCGGATCTCTTGTTCATCTTCGCTCCATTATGGCTTCGATGAACCAGAAATCCTCCGTTCCTCAAACACCTAAATCTGTCCGGTAGGTGCTGACGTTAGACAGTGTTCGGGGATCATCGAGGCTCGCCCATGCCTTTCGCTTGTAAGCCTCTAAGCCGCTATCGCCAAAGGCCTCCGGCACACCATCACGGGCATCGCCCACCAAACTCGCGTAGGCAGCTTCAAGCGCAGAATGCTCCGCGACCATTTCCGCGTTCATGTTCTGGACTCGAAAGCGGCAGCGGAAATATGGCTCCTTGGAAGATGGATAATGGTGTTTGATGTCAATCGGGATGCGTCGGCTGTAGACGAACTTCCCTTTGTTGGTGACTACGTTCGGTAGCTTCATCAGCAGTGCCATGATTGGATGTATCCCCGGTGTATCCCGTAATGTAGCCCGCAGGGACACCGCAAGCCCTTGTTCTCAAGGCTTTCAAGGGGATAGGTCGAGGAAAATGGCTCCGGCGGTAGGGATCGAACCTACGACCAATTGATTAACAGTCAACTGCTCTACCGCTGAGCTACGCCGGAATACCGGAGGCGGATATAGCAATCTCCTCTGGCGGCGTCCAGAGGGATTGTGACAAAAAATTCTCCGCCTTCACAATAATTCGAAACGGGAGGTCGCGGTCAAGTTTCCGTCCGGGGCAACCAGGTTTCTTCCATGAAGATCAATGAGATGCGCCAGAACGTTCCTTGCGGCCGCGCCAAGGAGCGCGACGGGTGTGTCGGTGTAGACGCGCCGCGCGAGACTTTGCGCGTCTGCCGGGCCGTCGCGCAGCGCATCGAGGATCGACGCCTCGCGCCCCTCGCGGTGCGCGAGCAGCCAGTCGAGCCGCCCCATCGGGTCCTGGATCGGCGCGCCGTGGCCCGAATGGAATACCTTTGCGCCGCGGATCCTCAGCCGGCGGCAGGAGGCCATGAAATCCGTCAGGTCCCCGTCCGGCGGCGCCACCAGAGAACTGGCCCAGCCCATCACCAGGTCGCCGCAGAACACCGTGTCGCCCACGGCAAAGGCCATGTGGTTGCCAAGATGCCCTGGCGTCCAAAGTGCCTCCAGCGCCCATCCCTCGGCTTCGATCACCATGCCATCGCTCAACGCGACGTCCGGGGCAAAGCCGGCGTCCACGCCTTCGCCGGCATCCTCCAGCCCTGACGCGGCCAGCTGCGTCATGATGGCGCTGCGCCCTGCGTGTGACAGCCCGAAGCCATGCACCTGCGCGCCCGTCTCGCGTGCCAGCCGATGCGCCAGCGGCGAATGATCGACGTGGCTGTGCGTGACCAGCACATGGCTCACCCTCTGGCCCGTGTCCAACGCCCCCAGTATGGCGGCCAGATGTGCCGCATCGTCGGGCCCGGGGTCGATCACCGCGATGTCGCGCGTGCCTACCAGATAGGTGTTCGTCCCCCAGTAGGTCATTGGCGACGGGTTGTCGGCCAGAACGCGGCGTAGGCCCGGGGACAGTTCCTCGGCGATGCCGGGTGTGGGGCGGTCTTCATCCATATGCTTGGCTCTTTTCGATCCTGATCGTCGCGGCTAGGTTTAGCGCATGTCCTTTCGCTGGCTCAAACCCTATATGCCCCGGTCGCTTTACGGTCGCGCCATTGCGATCCTGCTGCTGCCGGTCATCACCCTGATGCTGGTCGTCTCGATCGTCTTCGTGCAGCGCCATTTCGAAGGTGTGACCAAGCAGATGACCCGCACCGCCAGCCGCGAGGTCGAGGTGCTGCTCGATTCCGGCCTTGGGCCGTCCGAGATCGGACAATCACGGCTCGCGCGCAACCTTCGCATCTCCGTCGAGGAAATGCCGCTCGACGCGCTGCCCGCCGACGACAGCCGCCGCTGGTATGACTTCACAGCTGGCTACGTGATTGCCGAGTTCAACCGGCTTCTGCCGATGCTGCACGCGCTGGAGTTGCCCGACGACCAGGTTGTGCATCTCTATTTCGCCATGCAGGACGAGGGCCTGCGGCTGACCTTCGACCGCCGGCGCGTCTCGGCCTCCAACCCCCACCAGCTATTGGTCTACATGTTCTTTTTCGCCGCGCTGATGACCGTGATCGCCTATTTCTACCTGCGCAATCAGCTGCGCCCGATCACACGCCTGGCCAACGCGGCGCAGGCGTTCGGTCGTGGCCGCCACATCGATTACTGGCCCTCCGGCTCGACCGAGGTGCGCGCCGCGGGTGCGGCCTTCATCGACATGCGCGCCCGGATAGAGCGCCAGATCGAACAGCGCACGCTTATGCTTTCGGGGGTCAGCCACGATCTGCGCACGCCCATCACCCGGTTGAAACTGGCGCTCTCGATGCTTGACGCCGAGGATCGCGAACCGATGGAACAGGACGTGGCCGACATGGAGCGCCTGATCAACGAGTTCCTCGATTTCGCCCGCGGCGCACAGGAAACGACACCCGAGCCCACCGATCCGCAGGCCCTTGTCGCCCGGATCGTCGAGGAGTTTCAACGGGTCGGCAAGCCCGTAAGGTTTGGCTCCTGCGAAGGACAGGGAGTCGTGGCGTTGCGCCCCGGCGGAGTGCGTCGCGCGCTCGAAAACCTGATCGGCAACGCCGTGCGCTACGGCACGAGGGCCGAGGTGTCGGTCCAACTGACCGACCGCGCCTTGCGCATCCGCATCGAGGATGACGGCCCCGGCATCCCGCAGGCACAGCGCGAAGAGGCGCTCAAACCCTTTGCCCGGCTGGACGAGGCCCGCAACCAGAACCTCGGCACCGGGGTCGGGCTGGGCCTGGCCATCGCAATGGATATCGCCCGCGCCCATGGCGGCACGCTGCGCCTTGGCGAAAGCGAGCGCCTCGGCGGGCTGCAGGTCGACCTGGTGATCGGGCGCTGACAGGCATCGGGCCGGAATCAGGTTCAGGATCAGGGCCGGGGGCAGGGGCCGAGTGTCAGGCTTGGGGAGCGGCGTCGGCTTTTCGCTCCTTGGGAAAGAAGCTGAAATAAAAGACCGGCGCGGCCACCAGCGTCAGCACCGAGGCGAACCCCAGCCCGCCCATGATCGTCACCGCCATCGAGGCAAAGAACGCGTCCCACAAGAGCGGGATCATCCCCAGGATCGTCGTCGCCGCCGCCAGCACCACGGGCCGCAGACGCGAGGTCGAGGCGTCCAGCACTGCCTGTCGGAAGGGCACGCCCTCGGCCCGCACGATGTCGATCTCCTCTACCAGAACGATGCCGTTCTTGATCAGCATGCCCGACAGGCTCAGCAGCCCCAGAAGGGCCGTGAACGAAAACGGCAGACCGGTGCCCAACAGGCCGATCACCACGCCGTTCACGCTCATCGGCACCAGCAGCCAGATGATCACCGGCTGGCGGATCTTGCCGAACAGCAGCACCGAGATCAGAACCATGATCAGCAAGGACACCGGCAGTTGCTTGCCCAATGCCGTCTGCGCCTCTGTCGAGCTTTCGTATTCGCCGCCCCATTCCAGGGCATAGCCCTCGGGCAACTCCATCGCTTCGACCGCGCCGCGCAGCTGACCAAAAACGCTGGCGGCATTCTCGCCCGCGGGCACCCCGGCCTGAACCGAGATCGTCGGGACCCTGTCGCGCCGCACAAGGAACGTGTTCTGTGCTTCCCACCCGAACCCGTCGGTGATCTGTGCCACCGGGATATAGGCTTGCGCCGCGTCGGAATAGACCGGCAGGTCGGCCAGGTGTTCCGCGCCCTCACCCCCGGCGCTGTCGGCCCGCATGATGATCGGGATCAGCCGGTCCTGCTCGCGGTAGAACCCCACCTGCACGCCCTCGGTCCCGAACTGAAGCGCCTGCGCCAGGTCGTCGCGGGCAACGCCCGCCGCCTTGGCCCGCTCGTCGGCGAAGCGCGGCACCAGCGTCAGTTCACGCTCGCGCCAGTTGGTGCGCAGATCCACCAGCCTATCTGACGCACCGACCATGACCTCTTCCGCCTCTTGGGCCAGTTGCCGCAGCACGTCGGGGTCCGGCCCCGAGAACCGCGCCTCGATCGGGGCGCCGCCGCCGGGGCCGAAGGCTAGCCGCTCGGTGCGGAACTCGCCCTCGGGCAGGGCGGTCCGGCCGAATTCCTCGACATCCGCCCGCAGCGGCGGGATCTGCTCCAGGGTCTCGGTGCGGATGATCAGGTGGCCATAGGTCGGCAGTGCCTCCTCGGGCGCGTAGGTCAGCATGAACCGCGTCGCGCCGCCGCCGATGAAGGTGGCCACCGACACCACGTCGTCGCGCTCGGCCAGCCACGCCTCGACCTCGGCCATGTCCTGTGACACGCGGTGGATGCTGGCCCCCTGTGGCAGCTTGTAATGAACGTAGAACAGCGGCGTGTTGGAATCGGGAAAGAACTGCTGCTTGACCTGTGCGAAACCCATGTAGCACACCACCGTCACCCCGATCAGCGCCAGGATCACCAGGTAGCGCATCCGCAGCGCGCCGGACAGCACCGCGCGATAGGCGCGGAAGAGCGGCCCGGCATAGGGGTCATGATCGTCGCCACTGCCCACCTTGAAGAAGTAATGCCCCAGAAGCGGCGTCGCGGTGATCGCCAGCACCCATGACAAGAGCAGCGACATGCCGATCACCGCGAAAAGCGAGAACAGGAACTCGCCCGTGGCGTCGGGGCTCAGGCCAATGCCCGCAAAGGCCATGATCCCGATCACCGTCGCGCCCAGCAGGGGCGTCTGGGTCTTGCTGGCCACGTCCTCTGCCGCGTCGCGGGCCGATTTGCCGCTTGCCATGTCGCCCTGCATCCCCTCGGCCACCACGATGGCGTTGTCCACCAGCATCCCCATCGCGATGATCAGCGCCCCCAGCGAGATCCGCTCCATCTCGATCCCGAAGATGGCCATCAGGAACACCGTGCCCACCACGGTCAGAAGCAATGTCGATCCCACCACAACGGCCGACCGCCAGCCCATGAAGACCGCCAGCACCAGCACGACGATCGTCACCGACATCGCCAGGTTCAGCAGGAAATCGTTCGAGGCCTCGTCCACCACCACGTGTTGCTGGTAGATCGGGTTCAGTTCCACCCCGGCGGGCACGTCGCGCATCAGTTCGGCCAGCCGCGCATCCACCCGCTTGCCCACATCCACGATGTTCAGGTCAGCCTTGCCGGCGACCCCCAGCGTGAATGCTTCCTTGCCCTGGAACCGGATTATTTCGGTGGGCTTCTCGACCCGGTCCCGCTCGACCTGCGCTAGGTCCAAAAGGTCGATCACGTCGCCGCCCACGCCGATGGTCAGGTTGGCGATCTCGTCCACCGTGTCCGACCCCACGGGCGCCTGGATACGGATATCCTGCCCGTTCTGCCGGAAACTGCCGGCGGGCGTGCGCGTGTCGGCGGTTGACAGGGCACCTGCGATGGCGTCGGGGCTGACGCCCAGGTTGGTGATGATCGAGGTCCGCGCGTTGACGTAGATCGCCTCCGACGGCAGGCCCGCAAGCGCCACGTCGGCCACGCCCTCCACCGCCAGCAACTCGCGCCTCAGGTACTCCGAGATCTCGTGCACTTCCGCATCGGAAAAACCGGGGGCGGTAAAGGCATAGAACACGCCGAAGACGTCGCCGAAATTGTCGTTTACGATAGGTTGCCGTGCCTCGGACGGCAGGTTGCGCGTGGCGTCCTCGACCCGGTTGCGCAGTTTGGTCCAGATTGCCGGCAGTTCCGAGCCGTCATAGGTGCTCTCGATATTCACCGAGATCCGGCTGACCCCCGGCTTGTTGGACGAGGTGATGAAGTCGATCTCGCCCATCTTCTGGATTTCTGACTCGATCGGCTCGCTGACCTCCCGTGCCACCTGTTCGGCCGAGGCGCCGGGATACTGCGTGATCACGATGGCGTTCTTGATGGTAAAGGCCGGGTCTTCCAGACGGCCGATCGTGGCAAACCCCCAGATCCCGCCCAAGAGGCAGGTCAGCATCAGGATCCACGTGATCAGCGACCTGTCGATCGAGGCGCGTGCGATGGACATGGGCTTACTCCCCGACGCGGGTGAAGGGGCGCGCGCTCTGGCCGTCGCGCAGTTGCGCGGCGCCGGTCTCGACGATCCGAGTGCCGTCGGCGGGGCCTTCGGTCATATAGATGCGGCTGTCCTCGTGCACCTCGATCTTGACGGCGCGTGCCGTGACCTTTCCGTCCTCGAAGACCATGACCTGGGCATTGCCTTCTGGGTCGTAGACCAGCGCGGTTTCCGGCAGGATGACGCCCGTCTGCTCTGGCCCTTCGACGGCGGTGTAGACCGTGACCGACGCACCCGGAAAAACGAAGGCGCCGGGATTTTCGATAAAGGCCAGCGTGATCGTATAGGTCTGCCCCGTGGCCGAAGTCTCGGTCTCGAATTCCCGCAGCGCAAGCTCATAGCGGCGTCCGTCCCCCGGAAGCTCGGCGTGGAACGCGACGTCGTCATCGGCCCCGGCTTTCCGGAACAGAACTTCCGGCACCTGGATATCGACCCGGATTTCCGAAACGTCGTGCAGCCGGACCACCGGCGTGCCGGCTTGAACCGTCTGGAAATTGGCGACCAGCCGCTTGGCGATCAGCGCGTCGAAGGGCGCGCGCAAGGTGGCGTGCTCCAGGTCTTCCCGGGCGCTGTTCAGCGCGATCTCGGCCAGCCGCAGCTGAGTTTGCGCGTCCTGCACCTGCACCTCGCTGACCGCCTGTCCACGCAGCGATTCCAGCCGATCGGCATCGCGCTGCGCCTTGTCGAAATTGGCCTCTGCCTCTGCCACGGCGCGTTCGTAGCCCGACAGGTCCAACTGCGCGATCTCGGCGCCTTCAGCCTTGCGCGCGCCTTCCTCGGCGTTGAGCATCTCAAGCTTGCCCGGCACCTGAAAGGCAAGATCGACAGTCTGCCGCGCCGCAACCTGACCGAAGAACTGCCGCGTCACCGTGACGGGCTCGCTCGACAGCGTCATTAGCTTGACCGGTTTGGGTGGCGTTTCGGCATCCGGGGTCTGGCCGTCCTCCTGCGCGGGGACCGCGGTGGACATTACCAGCGACAGCACGCAGGCAAGAAACGCGAGGGTGTGGCGGCGCATGACAAGGCTCCTGACAATGGACGTGCAGCTAGGCCGTCACATAGCGCAGGCGAAAAGTGAAACCAACAGTTTAGTTTTTCAGCCGGTGATCAGTTGACGCAACGTCTTCTTTTCAAATGAAAACGGCTTGGACATCACGCTTTCGCGCCGCTCAGCGCTTGGGCCGCAGGTAGGTCTCCGACGCATATCCCGTCAGCCCCGGCGCCCGGTCCAGCGCCACGTCGCACCAGCGCGTGCCGCCGACACGGTTGCAGTCGCGCACCCGCACCAGCGTGCCGTTGGGCAGCCCCACGCGCGTCTCGAACCCCAGGCCCGGCCCACCGCGCAGCTTCAGCATGTCGCCCTCTTCCACGCCGTAGACCTCGTAGATGTCCGAGGTGAACGCCGTGACCGGCGTGGTGTCGGCACAGGCAGACAGAAATCCTAGGGCTGCAATAATCGAAAGGGTTTTGCGCATGGTGCCTCTCACCGGGGTTGTACTGGTAGGCCCGGAGGGACTCGAACCCCCAACCAAAGCGTTATGAGCGCTCTGCTCTAACCAATTGAGCTACAGGCCCGACCTTTGCTCGGGATAGGCGGGGGCAGGGCGGGCGTCAAGGGCTCTGACGCTCATTGCTCTGCTGATACGGAACTTAGAAATTCCGATAGTCCCGTCAGGCTCCAGACCTCGAAATAGAGCGTCACTGGGGCCAAGAGCGCCAATAGCCCGGCAAAGCGCAGAAATGCCGTTCTTTGACCGTTCTGAATCTGGCGCGCGACATTCATCGCCAAGGCGGCCTGATCGGCGTCAGATGCCGTGTCGTCCCAATACCGCATCTCCTCCACCGCCTGTCGCGTGTCCTTGGGACTATCGAAGAGCCAGACCGCAAGCGCCCAGGCAAGGTGCACAAGCGTGGGCAGCAGCGTGGTAAAACACATCAGCCAAAGTGCTATGCCCGTGCTGCGATTGTTCTGTGCCGCCTGCCAATAGGCCCGCCAGTCAAGCGGCGGCGCCGCGAAGACGCTCCATAATTCCAGAAGCGCCACCAAGCCGCCGAGCAACAGCGCCAGACACACCAGCCCCGCGAGGAAATCAAGAAACATGAAACTCACCAACGACCAGCCGCGCTGGCGGTGGTCATGCGCTTTCTGCAGGAACCAGCGCGTGACAGAGACCGACGCCCAATCCGCAGTGGCATTCGCGAGGGGAAGCAGACTGTAGATAAGCAGGACCAACGTTGCGGTTTCCGAATCCCCGGCAACGGCAACGGCAACGGCACCGGTAACGGTTACGGCAACGGCAACGGCAACGGCAACGGTAACGGCAAAGGCAACGGCAACGGCAAAGGCACCGGCAAAGTCGACGGCAAAGGCACCGGCAAAGGCACCGGCAAAGGCAAAGGCAAGGGTAACCGCAAAGGCAACGGCAACGGCAACGGTAACGGTTACGGCAACGGTAACGGCAAAGGCAACCCACTCAATCACCGGGCGGGCCGGCTTCGATAGAAAACCGGCCCGCCCGGTGATGTTTTCAACTTTTTTTCTGGCCCACAACCCCGCATGCGCGGAATACTTGGCTGCTGCATAAAAGATCACCGCACCAGCGCCGGTAGCGATCAAGAAAAGGCACGCCGCCATGAAACGGCGTGTCTTGCTCTCGACTTCTTTGAACACCGGCACCGTCCCAATATCGGTCTGCCCCGATACGACCCACGCGACAAGCGCCGCGATCAGTGGATACAGGAGCGCCAGAGACAAACATATTCCGAAGCTTCTCAAGCTCCAGCGCGGTCCATAGAAACGTTCCGCCCAGGACAAAGATTTGTTGAGCAACGCATCGTACCGCTCTGCGCGGGAGCAGTCGTGTTGCTGGATCAATTTTTGCCGTGTGCCTGCCGCTTTGATCTCCACCATTAGGTCATCGCGTCCGTTGCGCTGCGCGGTCGCCCGCCACTGCAACAGAAATCCGACGAAAGCCAACACACCCGCGATGGCACCTAATGTCTGCCAGTCCAAACCGCCCGTTCCCCAATCTGCTTTTGCTGGTATCATCGCGGGTCCATGCAACCTGTCAAGCGATGCGCCTCGCATATTGCACCCACTGTGTGCTTGGTCTAGCAGGTGGCAAAGATTTGGAGACCGCCCATGACCGACGCCAAGAACGGGATCACCTATGCCGATGCCGGCGTGGATATCGACGCGGGCAATGCCCTTGTCGACCGGATCAAGCCTGCCGCCAAGCGCACCAACCGCGCCGGCGTCATGGCGGGCCTTGGCGGCTTCGGCGCGCTCTTCGATCTCAAGGGCGCGGGCTATACCGATCCCATTCTCGTGGCCGCCACCGACGGGGTGGGCACCAAGCTGCGCATCGCCATCGACACCGGCAACGTGGATGGCGTTGGCATCGATCTTGTCGCCATGTGCGTCAACGATCTTGTCTGCCAGGGGGCCGAGCCGCTCTTCTTCCTCGACTACTTCGCCACCGGCAAGCTCGACACCGACACGGCGGCGCGCATCATCGAAGGCATCGCCGAAGGCTGCGTGCGCTCCGGCACCGCGCTCATCGGCGGTGAGACGGCGGAAATGCCCGGCATGTATCCTGAGGGCGATTTCGACCTTGCCGGTTTTGCCGTGGGCGCAATGGAGCGCGGCAGCGACCTGCCGGCGGGCGTGACCTCCGGCGACGTCCTTCTGGGGCTGGCCTCCGATGGGGTCCATTCCAACGGCTATTCGCTGGTGCGCAAACTGGTTGAGATGTCGGGCCTCGGCTGGGACGCCGACTGCCCGTGGTCTGATGGTACCCTAGGCGCGGCTCTGCTGACACCGACGCGCCTCTACGTGACGCAAGCGTTGGAAGCCGTCCGCGCGGGCGGCGTCCACGCCCTGGCGCATATCACCGGCGGCGGCCTGACCGAGAACATCCCGCGTGTCTTGCCCGACGACCTTGGCGTCGACATCGACCTCGGCAGCTTCGACCTGCCGCCCGTCTTCCGCTGGCTGATGGAGCAGGGCGGCATGGCCGAGACCGAGATGCTCAAGACTTTCAACTGCGGCGTGGGCATGGTGCTGGCTGTCTCGGCGGACCGCGCCGACGCGCTCACGGACCTGCTGAATGGCACGGGCGAGAACGTGGTCCGCCTCGGCCATGTCACCGAGGGTCAGGGCGTCCGTTATAGTGGCAATCTCGCGTGACCAAACGCGTCGCAATCCTGTTCTCCGGCGGTGGCTCAAACATGGTGGCGCTGATCGATAGCATGACTGGAGATCATCCCGCGCGCCCCGTAGTGGCGGTGTGCAACAACGCCGATGCGCCGGGGATTGAAAAGGCGACGGCACGGGGCGTGGCGACCGAAGTGGTCGATCACCGTCCCTTCAAGGGCGACCGCGCGGCCTTCGAAACCGTGCTCAATGAGACTCTGGAACGCCACGCTCCCGACATCATATGTTTCGCCGGGTTCATGCGGATCTTCACAGACCGTTTCATCTCGCGCTGGCAGGGCCGAATGATAAACATTCACCCGTCGCTGCTGCCCAAGTATCGCGGCCTCGACACCCACGCCCGCGCAATCGCGGCGGGCGAGACCGAGGCGGGCTGTACCGTCCACGAGGTCACGCTGGAACTCGACGACGGCCCGATCCTCGGCCAGGCGCGCGTGCCCGTGCATCCCGGCGACACGCCCGAGGCGCTGGCCGCCCGCGTGCTGGAACAGGAACACCGTCTTTACCCGGCGGTCCTGCGCCGTTTCACCGCCGGCGACCGCACGCCGGTCTATCTGCCGTGACGGGGCGGGAAAGGCCGGCGTAGCTGCCGGCCCTCCCTCGTTTCAGCGCGGTGCCGACACCGCGACGTTGCCGTGCCAGTCGCCGGATACGCCCGCATCCGGGGCGGTCAGGGCGACGCCGCCGAGCGCCAACAGCAGAACCGTGGTCACGAGCATCGCGATATTGCGCAGGTCGACCCTCAGGGCAGGGCGCGTGGGATAAGTGTCTAGGGTGGTCATGGCGTGTCTCCTTCATGCCGGATGCATCCGACATAGGCCCGTCGAAGCCATATTGAAAATGAATGAATGTTGAGCCATCCATCAATCCCGGTGATGTATGGCCCCCTTGCGCCAATTCCTTCTTACATGGCCTAAACTTGCGCTTTGCTTTCTGCCGCGCCACGGTATAGGCGGTTGGGTTACCAAGATCGATCCGCCGGAGCAGGAATGCACACCATCACCACTACCGAAGACCTCGCCGCCTTTTGCGCCCGCGCGGCCGAGGCCGAGTATGTCACCGTCGATACCGAGTTCCTGCGCGAGCGCACCTATTATTCCAAGCTCTGCCTGATCCAGCTGGCCCTGCCGTCACGCGGCGAGGACGACGCCGTGCTGGTCGATCCGATCGAGGGACAGGACATGTCGCTCGAACCGCTCTACGATCTCTTCCGCGATCCTTCCGTGGTCAAGGTCTTTCACGCGGCCCGGCAGGACCTGGAAATCTTCTATGTCGATGCAGGGCTAATCCCCGACCCGCTCTTCGATACCCAGGTGGCGGCGATGGTCTGCGGTTTCGGCGAACAGGTCGGCTATGAAACCCTTGTGCGCAAGATCGCCAAGCAGTCGCTCGACAAGACCTCGCGCTTCACCGACTGGTCGCGCCGCCCGCTGACCGACGCGCAGAAGACCTACGCCATTGCGGACGTCACGCACCTGCGCGACATCTACGAGTGTCTGGCCGGAAAACTGGCCAAGTCGGGCCGCGACAAGTGGGTGGCCGAGGAAATGCAGGTCCTGACCGATCCTGAAACCTACATCGCCCGGCCCGAAGAGGCCTGGCAGCGCGTCAAGACCCGCAACTCGTCGGGCCGGTTCCTGGCCATCGTGCGGGAATTGGCCCGCTTCCGAGAGGATTACGCCCAGACCCGCAACATTCCTCGCAACCGCGTCTTCAAGGATGATGCACTGGTCGAACTGGCCTCGACCAAGCCCAAGTCCGCGAACGACCTGTCGCGCTCGCGGCTCTTGCTGCGCGAGGCACGGCGGGGTGACATCGCCGACGGGATCATCGCCGCGGTCAAGGCGGGGCTCGATTGCGCGAACGACAACCTGCCCAAACCCGACCGCAGTCGCGAGCGGCTTCAGATCAACCCGGCGCTGGCCGACCTTTTGCGTGTTCTGCTCAAGGCGAAATCCGAGGAGTATTCAGTGGCCTCCAAGCTCATCGCCTCGGCGGCCGATCTCGACGCCATCTCGGCGGGCGAACGCGACGTTCCGGCCTTGGGCGGCTGGCGGCGGGATGTGTTCGGGGATGATGCGATGCGGCTTTGCGACGGCAAGGTGGCGCTGGCCGCGCGTCGCGGCTCGATCGTGGCGATCGACCTCTAAAGCGTTCCTCCTTTAACCTACACATCGGATAAAGGCGGGGCGCGCGCATCGACCGAGAATTGCACTGCGCTTCGCCAAAAGCTGTGATTCAGGTTTCTGGCGAAACGCTTTAAGCAGTCAGCGGCGCGAGCTGAGAGCGTTCAACTCGCCGCGCACGCGGATCTCGTTGATTTCTTCCAGATCGTTATTGCTCAGGAACGCGCCCACGCGCACTTCGCGCGTGCTCTGCGTGCCCACCGGAGTCTCGATCGGCTGATAGGCGTTCAGCGTGTATTCCATGACGCCGTTGATGGGGCCGTCCTCGCTGATCGGCAGCAGGCGCACGTCGAACGCGCCCTCGCGCTGCGGCAGGCCGGTCACGCGCACGATGGCCCCCGTGGGCAGCGGCTCGACCACCAGGCTGGTCACCTGATCGACAAGGCTACCGTCGTAGATTTCAACCCGGGCGCGACGGCGGAAGATGCCCGCCTTCTGCGCCGAAGAGGCATTGCGGCGCACGATCAGTTCCGCGTTCTCATCTTCGATCAGCGGGTTGCCGGTCTGCCGGTCGCTGGGCGAGCGACGTTCGCCAGTATTGGTGGTGTTCACGATCGGGGCGGATCGGCTGTTTCCGAACCAGTTGCGTGGGTTGACGCCCGAGTCGCGCCAGCCGCTGCACGCCGTCAGCGTCATGCTTGAAATCAACATTACCGAAAGCAGAACCCGCATTTCGACCGCCCCTTCCTCGTTTGTTTCCGACTACCCCATCCGCGCGGGCTTGAAAAGGGACTTGGCGCACTGGACCTTGAGGTGTTGCACACCTAACTGTGGGGCAAGAAACAGACAGGAGACGCGTTGCATGGCGCAGCAGGCATTCGAAGAGATCGTCGAAGATTTCGAGTTTCTGGAGGACTGGGAAGACCGCTACCGCTACGTGATCGACCGCGGCAAGTCCATGGACGGGCTTGATGACGCGCTCAAGGTGCCCGCCACGAAGGTCGACGGCTGTGCCAGCCAAGTCTGGCTTCACCCGCAGACCGAGGCCGGCACGTTCCGCTTCGACGGCGATTCGGACGCCTTGATCGTGCGCGGCCTGATCGCGGTGCTGCGCGCGCTCTACAATGATCTGCCGGTGGGGCAGGTGGGGCAGGTGGATGCCCCCGGCGAACTGGCTCGGCTGGGACTGAACGACCATTTGTCGGCGCAACGCTCCAACGGGCTGCGCGCGATGATCGAGCGCATCCGCGCGGTCGCGTCGGAGGCCGCCTGACCCAGCGGAGTGGCTGCGCCACGCTCGATTTTTTCGTGAAGAGGGGCGCCGCCCCTCCGGTCGAAACGATGTTTCGACCTCCTCCCCGGGATATTTCTGGCCAGAGGAAAAGCGCGCTCAAGCGCGGGCGGCAAGCGCGGTTTCAAGGTCGCCGTAGCCGGTGAACCGGTATTCGAAGTCGAGCCCGAGTCGGTCGGCGCAGTCCTGCGCCTTGGCCTTGAGGGCGGGATCCTCGACCTGGGCCTGGTAAACCAGCGTGGTATAGTTGCCAAAGATCATGTCGCGCAGTTCGGGATGCCGGTCGAGGCCCATCGGCTTCCAGACGAAGGCGTCGAACTGCTTGACCAGGAAATCGGTCAGGTAGAAGGCACTGATCTCGTCGCGGCCCGCGAAGGTCTCGTTGCCCTCGAAGAAGGAATAGCAATGCGGACCTTCGACCATCTCGACGCCCAGCTCGCGGCATTTCGCCTGCAGCAATCCGCCGGTGCCGCAATCGGCGTAGACAACGAAGATCTCGTCATAGGCATCGCGGTTCTCGGCCACCGTTTCTTCGACCGCTGTCACGATCTTTTCGGGATAAAGATGGTACTTTGCTGGCAGGCATTGCAGCACCATGTGATCCCATCCATTGGCCTGTTTCAACGCCAGGATCTCGCGCGCCAGAGCGCCGCAGGCGATCAGCAGGATGTTGCCTTTCGCGCGCTCGGCAAAGCCGTCCTCGGTCAGGGTTGTGTCGCTCGGCAGCATCTCAGCGCCCGCCGCCGCGCAGGCCGATGACGCGTACCACCAGGTAGACCACCAGCACCAGCGGCACCGCGATCATCCAGTTCTCCGACAGTGTCTCCGGCCCCCAGGCCGACGTCAGCAGGAAGATCGTAGCGCCCGCGGCGGCGATCACCACGATCAGCAGCAGGACCAGCTTGTTGAACGGCATCGGCGTGCTCCTTTCCGCAATGACATAAGCGCTGTCCTTCGACGAAAAAAGCCCCGCCGGGTCGGGCAGGGCTTTCTCGATCACCATTGGCAAAGGCTTAGCCCGTCGCACCCTGGTTGTGCTTGCGGCCCACCAGGTCCTTGGCGGTTTCCACGGCCACGGCGGCGTCGCGGCAATAGGCGTCAGCGCCGATGGCCTTGCCAAATTCCTCGTTCAGCGGTGCACCGCCCACCAGCACGATGTAGTCGTCGCGCAGGCCCTGTTCGACCATCGTGTCGATCACGACCTTCATGTAGGGCATCGTGGTGGTCAGCAGCGCCGACATGCCCAGGATGTCAGGCTTTTCGGTTTCCAGCGCTTCGAGGTAATTCTCGACCGGGTTGTTGATGCCGATATCGACCACTTCGAAACCCGCGCCTTCCATCATCATCGACACCAGGTTCTTGCCGATGTCGTGGATGTCGCCCTTGACGGTGCCGATGACCATCTTGCCCACGCGCGGTGCGCCGGTTTCCGCCAGCAGCGGCTTGAGGATGGCCATGCCGCCCTTCATCGCGTTGGCCGCCAGCAGCACCTCGGGGACGAACAGAATACCGTCGCGGAAATCCTTGCCGACGATGGTCATGCCACCCACCAGCGCCTCGGTCAGCACCTGGTAGGGTTGCCAGCCGCGCTCCAGCAGGATGTTCACGCCTTCTTCGATCTCTTCTTTCAGACCATCATAGAGGTCGTCGAACATCTGCTGGACAAGTTCCTCGTCGTCCAGTTCGCTGAGGATGATGTCGTCTTCTTCGTCGGACATATGCTTGATCCCTTGGTGTGGCGCGTGGCCCTTTATCTAGTACCCGCGATTACGTCCATTTTGTCGCACGCGACTTTCCAATTCCGACATGCGCGGTTCTTGCACCGACAGATGGCGCAGTTTCACGCGCCCCGGCAGTGGAAAATTCCCATGATCAGTATGCGCTTGTTGCATATGTTCTCTTAATGTTCCTATAATTCAGCCATGTCCGATATCTCCGACACCATTGATCCGCGTTTGCGCCGTCCGGGCCGGGGCGCCGTCAGCAATGCCGTGGGCCGTTACGAGCGCGAGTCGCGCAGTTTTGAAGATGACGGCTGGAACCTCGCGCCCGAGGAGACGGCCTTGCGCACAAACGTCAGCATCGAGCGGCCGCGCAGCATCATCACGTATAATCGCTCTCCCGATCTGCCCTTCGACCGTTCGATCAACCCCTACCGGGGCTGCGAGCATGGGTGCATCTATTGTTTTGCCCGGCCCAGCCACGCCTGGCTCGGCTTGTCGGCGGGGCTTGATTTCGAAACCCGGCTTGTCGCCCGCCCCGACGCGCCCGAGGTGCTGGCGTCTGAGCTGCGCAAGCCCGGCTACAAGGTTCGGCCGATCGCGATCGGCACCAATACCGACCCCTACCAACCGATCGAAAAGACCCATGGTATCATGCGCGCCTGCCTTCAGGTTCTGTCGGAGTTCAATCATCCCGTCGCCATCGTGACCAAGGGCAGCCTGGTTGAGCGTGACATCGACATTCTGTCGGACATGGCGGCGCGCGGGCTGGCGCGGGTCGGCATTTCCGTGACCACGCTAGACGCAAAGCTGTCGCGCGCGATGGAGCCGCGTGCGCCGGCCCCAACCCGGCGGCTGAAGGTGATTGAGCGCCTGGCGGGGGCGGGCATCCCCGTGCGCGCCATGGTGTCGCCGGTGATCCCGGGCCTGACCTGCCACGAGATGGAGCCGATTCTGAATTCCGTTGCCGGGGCAGGGGCCGACGCCGCCAGCTGGATCATGCTGCGCCTGCCGCTGGAGGTCTCGCCGCTGTTCCGCGAATGGCTGGCCGAGACCTGCCCCGACCGGGCCGCCCGTGTCATGGGCCATGTGCGCGACATGCATGGCGGCAAGGACTATGCCTCGGATTGGGGGCGTCGGATGCGCGGGTCAGGGCCCTATGCCGAAATGGTGGCGCAACGGTTCAAGGTGGCTGCAAAGCGGCTGGGGCTGGACCGCAAACAGCCGCCGCTGCGGTGTGATCTGTTTGAACCGCCGGCGCGGGCCGGGGACCAGATGGAGTTGTTCTGAGAGACGCGATCAGATCGGATGGAAGGGCGCGAGGATTCTCACCCACCGTACAAGGCCGCGCCCCAAGCCTGACCCGTGACCTCATGGCTGCCTAGGGTGGGTGAAAACCCACGCGCACCCCCTACAATTTCCGCACCTTCAACTTGGTCAGCCGGTTGTCTTCCTTCTCCACAACCTCGAAGCGGAAGCCGTGGAAATTGAACACCTGTCCCACCTCGGGGATGATCTGCGCCTCGTAGATTACCAGACCGGCCACCGTATTCGCCTGATCGTCTGGCAAGGTCCAGTCCGTCGCCCGGTTCAGGTCGCGGATCGTCGTGCCCCCGTCCACCAGGAACTGCCCGTCATCGCTGCGCCCCACCGGATGATCGCCGTCGGGGTCGAACTCGTCGGTGATCTCGCCCACGATCTCTTCCAGGATATCCTCCAGCGTGATCAGCCCCTGCAAGTCGCCATATTCGTCCACAACCAGCGCGAAATGGCTGCGCATCCGCAGGAACTGCCGCATCTGGTCATCCAGCGTCGTGGTCTCGGGCACGAAATAGGGCTCCATCGCCACATCGCAGATATCGAACGTCGCCAGCGCGCCGCGCGCGCCCTCGGCCTGTAGCGCCAGCGTGTGCATGGCGCGCAGCAAGTCCTTGGCATGGACGACGCCGATGATGTTGTCGGGATCGTCGCGATAAATCGGCAGGCGCGTGTGGTTGGACTTCAGGCACTGGTCCAGGATCGCCTCGGGCTCAAGCGCCGCGTCGATCATCTCGATTTGGCTGCGGTGCAGCATGATTTCCTCGACCGCGCGGTCGCCAAGGTCCAGCGCGCCCAGGATCCGGTCACGGTCCTCCTTTTCCACCACGCCCTCTGAATGACCCAAGTAGAGCGCCCCGGCAATTTCCTCACGCACGGCCAGGATCTGGCTGTCGGGGTCCGTCTTCACCCCGAACACCCGCAGCACGCCGCGCACCAGCAGGCGCACCGCCGATACCACGGGCGAGAACACCACGATCACCCAGCGAATGACCGGAGCGGCATGCGATGCCGCCGCCTCGGCATTTGTGATCGCGTAGGTTTTCGGCAGCACCTCGGCGAAGATCAGCACCAGAAGCGTCATCACCAGCGTCGCCAGCGCCACGCCACTCTCGCCGAAGGCGCGGGTGAACAGCGCCGTGGCCAGCGAGGTTGCCAGGATATTCACCAGGTTGTTGCCCAGAAGGACCGAGCCGATCAGCCGCTCGTTGTCCTCGGTGATCTGCAGCGCCCGTTCGGCGCCTTTCGAGCCCTTGTCCGCCCGGGCCCGCAGTTTGCCGCGCGAGGCGGCGGTCAGCGCGGTTTCGCTGCCCGAGAAGCAGGCGGACAGAACAAGAAGCAGAAGGATCGCGCCGGCGGTGATCCAAAAGGCGGCGTCAAAGGTTGTTAAGGCGGGGTCCATTGTCCAATAGTCACGTTATGCGTTGCAGGGGTTATGGGGCGTGGACGCCGGTCATTCAAGGAAACAGGCGATGAAACTTGTCGATTTGGGCACGCGGGACACTCCGCTCGCCGTCTTCGGCGGGCCGTACTCGAACCGGCATGCCACGCAGGCTCTGCTGGCCCGTACGGCGCGCCTCGGCATTTCCCCGCGCGACACCATCTGCACCGGCGATCTGGTGGCCTATTGCGGGGCGCCTGCACAAACCGTGGCGCTGATCCGGTCGGCGGGTCTGCCCGTCGTGGCCGGCAACTGCGAAAAACAGCTGGCCGCGTACCAGATGGATTGCGGCTGCGGATTCGAGGACGGCAGCACCTGTGACCTCTTGTCGGCTGGCTGGTACGCCCATGCCGACGCCGCCATCGGCGCGGACGATCGCGCTTGGATGGACGGTCTGCCCGACATGATCCGCTTCACCCATCACGGCCTGCGTTGCGCCGTCATCCATGGTGGTCTCAGCGATATCAGCCGCTTTCTATGGTCCAGCAGCCCCGCGCCTGCCTTCGCCAGCGAAATCGCCCTTATCGAAGCGCAGGGCGGCCCCGTCGATATCGTCTTCGCGGGTCATTCCGGCATCGCCTTCCGGCGTCGCATCGGTCAGGTCCTCTGGGTCAATGCCGGTGTGATCGGCATGCCGCCCAATGACGGCACGCCGCGCACCGAATACGCGCTTTTGCGGGACGGCGCGGTCTCGTTGCACAAGCTGGACTACGATTGCGCCGCCGCCCGAGCAGACATGCAGGCGGCAGGGCTGATCCAAGGCTACGACGCGGCACTCGCCACCGGCTACTGGCCGTCCGAAGACGTGTTGCCCGCCGCCTTGCGCCGTTCCTCCTGAGCCAGCGGGTGCGCATCGAACACCAGTTCGCGCAGGCGGTCCTCCAGCACATGGGTATAGATCTCTGTCGTGCCCACATCGGCATGACCCAGCATCGTCTGGATGGTGCGCAGATCGGCGCCGCCGGCCAGAAGATGCGTGGCGAAGGCATGGCGCAGCGTGTGGGGCGACACCCGCTCGGGGCTGATCCCGGCCGTTACGGCGAACTCCTTGACCAACAGGAAAAAGCGATTGCGCGTCAGGTGTCCTGTTTTGCCACCCGAGGGAAACAGGAACGCCGACACCGGCTTGCCCTTGGCCTTTGCGGCCTCCTCGGCGGCATCACGCCTCTCCAGCCAAGCCACCAGCGCCTGCCGGGCAGGCGGCGACATCGGCACCAGCCGCTCCTTGCCGCCCTTGCCGCGCACCAGCAACATCTGCGGATCGCCCCGGCAGGACGCGACCGGCAGCGACACCAGCTCGGTCACCCGCATCCCCGTGGCGTATAACAGCTCCATCAGGCAGGTGTTGCGCAGCTTGTCGGCCTCGCTCCGGCCCGTGGCCCGTGCGGCCTCCAGCAGGCGGTCCACCTCGTCCAGCTCCAGCGTCTTGGGCAGGCGCTGATCCCGGCCCGGCCCCTTGATCTGGATTGCCGGATTGTCGCTGCGCAGCCCCTCGTCGAAAACGAACCGATACAGCTGCTTGATCGCCGACAACCGCCGCGCCCTTGTCGAGCGCGCCAGCCCTTGGGCGTCGCAATGCACAAGGTAGGCCTCGATATCCGTCTGGCCTGCGCTGGCGGCATCCTTGCCGGCCCGCTCCAGCCATTCGGTGAAATCCGTCAGATCCCGGGCATAGGCCTGCAACGTGTTCTTCGCCGCCCCGGCCTCGGCCGCCTGCGCGTCGAGGAAATTCGCCAGCCAATGCGCCGTGCTCACGTGTTCGCCTTCAGCAGCAGGATCTGCAGCGCCGCCCGCCGCGCGGTATCCTCCAACCCCACCGAGCGCAGCGTCGCGAGGCCCGCCACGATGTCGCTCGCTTGGTTCGGTCCGGCAGTGTCCAACTGCAACGCCGCGGTCAGTATCGCCTGGCCCAGCCGCCCGGCCTCCAGCATGTCGGCGTGGTCGGGATGGGCGGACGTCGCGGCAAAGGCCTCGGCGATGGCGATCTGCGGCGTCTCGCTGGCCAGCGTGGCATCCGGCGCACCCCGCGCCAGCCCCACCAGGAACTGCGCCCGCGCGTCGCTCCCGGCAAGCTTTGGCGCCAGCGTCTCGTACTCCTGCGACAGAAGGGCCACCTCGAACGCCGCTTCCCGCGCCCGCCCGTCCAGTTCCAGCGTCGACAGCGACTGCGCGAACAGCGTGGCAAAGGCCACGGCAAGGCCTTCGCGTTTCATGTCCCGCCACAGCCCCGGCAGATGACGCGCAACCGCCTGCGGGTCGGTATCGGCAATCGCCTGTTCCAGCTTTTGCACCCCCGCCACGCGGTCCCACACCCCGCCCGAGGCCGCCGGGCGCTGATCGGTGTAGAGCCCCAGCAGGCGGTTGGCGGGCAGGGCGCCGGTGCGGGTCAACCGCTCGGCCGCCTCGATCTCGGCCTTCAGCCCGGTCAGCCCGCGCAGGTCCGCCACCGCGTATTCCCGCGCCAGGTTGCGCGTGGGCAGGGGCGTGCCCGCCGCCTCGTACAGGCGATAGAGCAGTGGCGTCATCTCTGCCGACGGGGCCAGCGTCATCTCCGCGTCGATCGTCTCTGGGTCCAGGTATTGCGCCAAAAGCCGCGCGCTGGCGGCGTCCAACACACCCACCGCCGTCGCCGTCTCATAGGTCAGCGCGGCCGTCTGCCAGTCCCCGGCGCGCGCCCCGCAATAGATCCGCGCGTCATAGCGCTCGCTCAGCTCAGGGTCTTGACTCAGCGCGGCACAGGCCTCTTCCTCGGTCCCGCTCAAGAGCGCCAGATCGAACCATTGATCGAACAGGCCCGCGTCATACGGCCCCGCCTGCTGCACCAGCGCCAGCGCAGGGTCGACGGCGCCCATCTTGCGCAGCGCGGCCAGCCGTGCCCGCAGAAACCGCGCGTCGCGCCCCGCGTCGGCGGGTGCCTCGGCTTCGGCCAACAGCAACGTGTAATAAAGCGCCTGAATCGCCGGTAACGGATCCGGCGGCAGGCGCGAGAACTGCGAGACAAGGGTGTCGGTGCTGCTGCCCGCCCACAGGTTCGGCGGCAGGCCCGTGGTGCTGCCGGGCAAGAGCCCCGCGGCATCGGGTTGTGCGCCGTCCAGCGGCATCACCTCGACGTCCGGCACCACGGCGCCTTCAACGTCGTCCGCGTCGGGCGGTTTCAGCGCCTCTTCCAAGGGGCGTGCCACGCTGATCGGCGCGGGATCGTTCAGCCAGTCAATGGCCGCCAGCGGTTCCTGCGCCAGTGCCGGCGTGGCGAAAATTATTGAAAAACAAACGGTTTCAAGTGTCTTCAAGTATGATTTCCTGTCGAATTTCTTCTCGCTCGGGCGAGAAATCCGCCCCAAAGAACGGGCCGATATAGGCATAGCCCACGAGCGCCAGGAACGCCAGAATGCCAAGATAGATCAGCCATTTGAGAAGTCTGAACATAAGGTGCCTGCCCGTTTCTTACCGTCTTTTACCACTTTATAACTGGCAATTTCATCAAGATCACGTCATTCAGTGGCTGAAAAGAAGAGATTGGCATAGGAGCGCCGAAAGTGGCGGTCTCGGGACATTGGCAGTTGAAGAAAACGGTCGTGCTGGTGGGTATGATGGGCGCCGGAAAAACCGCCGTGGGAAAGGGGTTGGCGGCCATGCTTGATGTGCCGTTCCTCGATTCGGACGTCGAGATCGAGGCCGCGGCGAATATGACCATCGCTGAGATATTTTCCCGCGACGGCGAGGCCTTCTTCCGCGACCGCGAAACGCAGGTGATCGACCGCCTGCTCGACGGCCATCGTTGCATTCTGTCCGCCGGTGGCGGCGCTTTCCTCTCCGAGCGCAACCGCGATCTTATCGGGGCCAAGGGCATCTCGGTCTGGCTTCAGGCCGACCTGAAGCTTCTGTGGAATCGCGTAAAGCATAAAGATACCAGGCCCTTGCTGCGCACGGCTGATCCTTACAATACGTTGAAGGATCTCTACGAGGCGCGGCTGCCATATTACGAGATGGCCGATCTCGCGGTGCCCGCGCATGCGTCCTACACGATTGACCAGATGGCCACCAAGGTTTGCGAGGCGCTTGAACAGCGGCCCGATGTGCTGGAGCAGGTGACATGACAGAACGCGTTCACGTGGGGCTGGGCGACCGGGCCTATGATATCCATATCGGCCCCGGGCTCTTGGGGCAGGCCGGGGCGCTGATCGCGCCGCTGCTGCGCCGCCCCCGCGTGGCCATCGTCACGGATGAAACCGTCGGAGCGTTGCATCTCGCCACGCTTCAGGCTGGACTGAAGGCGGGCGGCATCGACAGCACGGCCCTCGCGCTGCCCCCCGGCGAAGGCACCAAGGGCTGGCCGCAGTTCGAGCGTTGCGTCGAATGGCTCCTCTCCGAAAAGGTCGAGCGCAGCGATGTGATCATCGCCTTCGGTGGCGGCGTCATCGGTGATCTCGTGGGCTTTGCCGCGTCCGTCCTGCGCCGCGGCGTGCGGTTCGTGCAGGTGCCCACCAGCCTGCTGGCCCAGGTCGACAGTTCCGTGGGCGGCAAGACCGGCATCAACGCGCCCCAGGGCAAGAACCTCATCGGTGCCTTCCATCAGCCCAGCCTCGTGCTGGCGGATACGGATGTACTCGGAACGCTTGAAAATCGTGATTTTCTGGCGGGTTACGGCGAAGTGGTAAAGTACGGCCTGCTGGGGGACGCTGCCTTTTTCGACTGGCTCGAAACCCACGGCCCGGGCGTGGCGCAAGGCGATATGGCCGCCCGCATCGCGGCCGTCAAACGCTCGGTCGAAATGAAGGCCGAAATCGTCATCGAGGATGAAAAAGAACACGGCCGCCGCGCGCTTCTGAACCTCGGTCACACCTTCTGCCACGCGCTCGAGGCCGCCACCGGCTACGGTGATCGCCTGCTGCACGGCGAGGGCGTGGCCATCGGCTGTGCGCTGGCGTTCGAGCTCTCAAGCCGTCTGGGCCTGTGTTCGCAAGAAGACCCCAGCCGCGTCCGCGCCCATCTGCGCGACATGAATATGAAGGTCGACCTGTCTGATATCGCAGGAGAATTGCCGGATGCCGACGGCTTGATCGACCTCATGGGGCAGGACAAGAAGGTGGTCGACGGCAAGCTGCGCTTCATCCTCGCGCGCTGCATTGGCGACGCATTCGTGGCCGAGGACGTGGACATGGATGTGGTCCGCACACTGCTGCACGACGCGCTCGCCGCCCGCTGAGCCCCGCCGCCACCTGCGTAGGGTGGGTGAAAA
Source organism: Roseovarius sp. THAF9 (assembly GCF_009363715.1). Classification (NCBI taxonomy): domain Bacteria; kingdom Pseudomonadati; phylum Pseudomonadota; class Alphaproteobacteria; order Rhodobacterales; family Roseobacteraceae; genus Roseovarius; species Roseovarius sp. THAF9. Next base: position 1,988,549 of record NZ_CP045404.1, on the reverse strand, counting down.
CCCACGCGGGACCCCGCTACTCCGTCCCGATTGCCTTCGGCGCATTCACCCGCTTCGACAGGTCCTCCAGCGTCTCCACCCGCTCGCTGTACCGATCCGTCAGATACCCCGCCTGTCCACGCGTCAGCAGTGTGAACTTCACCAACTCCTCCATTACGTCGACCACCCGGTCGTAAAGCGGCCCCGGCTTCATCCGCCCGGCATCGTTGAACTCATCCCACGCCTTCGGCACCGACGACTGGTTCGGGATCGTCAACATCCGCATCCACCGGCCCAGGATACGCATCTGGTTCACCGCGTTGAAGCTCTGCGAGCCACCACTCACCTGTGCCACCGCCAGGGTCTTGCCCTGCGTCGGGCGGATGCCGCCGATGGGCGCCAGCGGGATCCAGTCGATCATCGCTTTCATCACGCCGGTCATGGCGCCATGCCGCTCCGGACTGACCCAGACCATACCTTCAGACCACAGCACCAATTCGCGCAGCTCCGCCACCTTGGGATGGCTCGTCTCGGCATCGTCGGGCAGGGGCAGGCCATGCGGATCGAATGTCCGCGTCTCGGCACCCAGATGGCGTAATACCCGCGCCGCTTCCTCGCTCAACAGCCGCGAAAACGATCGTTCCCGTAAGCTGCCATAGAGCAGCAGAATTCGCGGCGCATGGCGGGCCCGCTCTGTCGGAAACAGTCCCTCTTCGTCGATGCGGGGCAGGGCGTCCGCCTTCAGGTTGGGCATGTCACTCATCCGCGTACCTCCTGGCGCTGACCGAACCGCGCACGTGTCCGGTTGGCAAACGCGACCAGCGACAGCATCACCGGCACCTCCACCAGCACGCCGACCACCGTGGCCAGCGCAGCCCCCGAATTGAGGCCGAACAGGCTGATGGCCACCGCCACCGCCAACTCGAAGAAGTTCGAGGTCCCGATCATCGCACAAGGCGCCGCCACCCGGTGCGGCACGCGCATCACGTAGGCTGCGCCATAGGCCAGCGCGAAAATCCCGTAGCTCTGGATCAGGATCGGCACCGCGATCAGCGCGATCACGAAGGGATTCGCCAGGATGATGCTGCCCTGCAAGCCGAACAGGATCACCACCGTCGCAATCAGTCCGATGATCGACCACGGTTTCACCCGTGCCGTGAACGCCTCGATCGCCGCTTTCGAGCCCAGCATCCGCCGCGTCAGCAGCCCCGCCAACAGCGGCAGCACCACATAGAGGACCGTCGCCGTCACCAGCGTCTGCCACGGCACGGTGATGTCGGTCACGCCCAGCAAAATCGCCACGATGGGGGCGAAGGCGAAGACCATGATCAGATCGTTCACCGATACCTGTACCAGCGTATAGGTCTCATCCCCCTTCGTCAGCTGCGACCACACAAAGACCATCGCCGTGCAGGGCGCAGCGCCCAGCAGGATCAGCCCGGCAACGTATTGCGCCGCATCTTCCGGCGCGATCCACGGCGCGAAGACGTAGTCGAAGAAGACCACCGCCAGCAGCGCCATCGTGAACGGCTTGATCAGCCAGTTGACGATCAGCGTGATCACCAGCCCCTTGGGCTGTTTCGCCACCGCCGGAATGGTGCTCAGGTCCACGCCGATCATCATCGGATAGATCATCGCCCAGATCAGCACCGCGACCACGAGGTTGATCTGTGCCACCTCTGCTGCCGCGACGGCCTCCACCAACCCCGGCGCCACCACGCCAAGCGCGATGCCCAGCACGATCGCCAGCGCGATCCAGACGCTCAGGTAGCGTTCGAAAACGCCCAGACCGCTGTCCTGCGGGGTGTCGGCCCTGTCGGTCATCTTTGCCTCTCTTTCGGGTCTGTCGCGATCAGCACTTGAGTGAAATTTCGTCGATAAGCGTTTGGCATTGTTCCGGATTTCCGCCGCAGCAATCCTCCATCAGAAAGCCCAGAAGCCCCCGAACCCCCTCGATCTCGGCCCGGTAGCGGACCGACCGCCCCTCCCGCGCGGCCCGGATCAAACCCGCCTGCGACAGGATCGACAGGTGTGCCGACATGGTGTTCTGCCGCACCTCGCATCGCTGCGCGATTTCGCCCGCCGCCATGCCCTCGGGGCCGGCGCGCATCAACAGGCGAAACACGTCCAGCCGCGTGTCCTGCGACAGCGCCTGAAGGGCGGCAAGGGCGCTTGGCTTATCCATATATCTAGAACTATGGATATATGGCGCGAAACGCAAGCGATGTTTATGTGACATCTGCCCGCTGCCGCCACGGCAGCGCGGCGGCGCAGGAACAAAGCCGATCGCCACCCGTTTCGCCAAGAACAGGCCCGTAGCCCGGCCGCACACTCCAAAAGAAAGGTCGATTCCCATGAAAGCCGCACTCCACGACACATTCGGCGACCCGGCAAAGGTGCTCTACGCCACCGACACCGACACGCCCGAACCGGGCGAGGGGCAGGTGCGAATCCGAACCCTCCTGTCACCCATCCATAACCACGACCTCTGGACCGTGCGCGGCACCTACGGCTACAAACCCGAATTGCCCGGCGCCATAGGCGGGTCCGAGGCGGCCGGCATCGTCGATGCCGTGGGCGCGGGCGTCGATGACAGCCTCAAGGGCCAGCGCATCGCCGTCGCGGGCGTGCATGGCACATGGGCCAAGTATTTCCTCGCGCCCGCGAACGGCCTCATGCCCTTGCACGAGCAGATCTCCGACGACGCAGGTGCCCAGCTTATCGCCATGCCGTTCTCGGCCATTTCCCTGCTCGACAGCCTCAAGGCCGATGAGGGCGATTGGGTGATCCAGACCGCCGCCAACGGGGCGGTGGGCCGCATCATGGCCGTTCTGGCAAAGGAACGCGGCATCAACCTCGTCAATCTCGTGCGCCGGGAAGAGGCCGCGCAGGGCCTGCGCGATGCAGGCACCACGAACGTCATTTCCACCTCTGACGATGATTGGACCGATCAGGTCCGTGCAACCGTCAAAGACGGAAGAGTCGTCTCGGCCATCGATTCCGTCGGCGGGGACATCGCGGCGCATCTGGTCGACCTCCTGTCGAGCGACGGCGAAATGATCGTCTTCGGCACCGCCACCGGCGCGCCGATGCCGCTCGCCTCCGGCCCGCTCATCATGAAGCAGATCACGGTCAAGGGCTTCTGGGGCGCCCGCGTCGGGTCCGAGATGGACTCTGGCCGCCGCGAAGCCCTGATGACAGAACTGGTGACACTCGCGGCGCAGGGCAAGCTGCCGCTTGCAAGGGAAGGCACGTACTCCCTCGATCAGGTTGCCGACGCCGTGACCGCTTCGTTGACCGCCGGTCGTGACGGCAAGGTCATGCTGAAACCCTGACGCCACGCCGGTTTCTACGTGACAGGACTACGGCCCCCCGCGGAAAATTGACGCGCTGCGGGGGGCATACGCTGATCTCAAGGCAATCATCCGGCGACTCCGCACGCAAATTCTCGCCTCCACCTCGAGCAAAACAAGTCAAGGTAGAATGACGCGTAAATTTATGCTATTGCCGCGGTATCCGGACTGTTTCCCGGAACCGATGTAACTGATTTTTTCAATTTTTTTTAAATAGGAGAATTTCTCATGCCAGGAATCCATCACGGCCTTACGCGCCTCGACCAACTCGTCAAAACCTGTCTTCAGAACGAAGGTCCCGCCAAGCCCTTCGTGCAGACGCTGGGACGTCTCAAGCCCGCCAACCCGGTCTTCATAGAAAACATCACCCATCAGGACGTTGTGGACGCGCTCGACGCCCTGTCGCAGACGATGCGCGCCACCAGCAACGAAGACGGTCCGGCCGATGCGGGCATGACCTTCCTGGGGCAGTTCGTCGACCACGACATCACCCTCGATGCCACCTCGGCCCTCGGCACGCGGATCGACCCGGCAACGATCCGCAACATCCGCACGCCCAGCCTCGATCTCGATTGCGTCTATGGCGACGGCCCCGAGGCCTCGCCGCATCTCTACGGCGCGGACGAGCAGGATCACATGCTGATGTTCGGACGTCAGGACAACGCGCTCGACCTTGCCCGGACCTGCGCCGGCAAGGCCCTGATTGGCGATCCGCGCAATGACGAGAACATCATCGTGGCCCAGATCCAGGGCCTCTTCATCGAACTGCATAACATCCTCGTGAGCAAGGTGATCGAGGGCGGCTCTGAGGCCGCCGACATCAAGGCCTGCGCCCATGACGGCATGAGCCAGGAAGTCTGGGATGCCCATGTTTCCCCTGCGCTGACCAGCTTTCAGGAGGTGCGCCGCTTTATCCGCCTGCATTACCAGTGGATCGTCTGGAACGAGCTGCTCGACGCTTTCGTCCACGAAAGCTGCCTCGACGCGGCCATGCAAGCACCCGCCTTCGGCTGGGACGCGCCTGTCATGCCGGTCGAATTTACCGGGGCCTGCTATCGCTTCGGCCACGCCACCACGCAGTTCGAATATCAGATGAACGACGCCGGAAGCCCCGTGCCGCTCTTCGCCACGCAAGGATTCGGCAAGCGGCCCGAAGACCAGAACCTCGACTATAATCTTTTCTTCGAGATGGGCGACAACGCGTCGCAAAAGGCGCGTCCGGTCGGCCCGAAAATGGGCGAGGCCCTCCTGGCATTGCCGTTCGTCTCAGGCCAGATCGAGCTCGAAGACGTGAACGTCACGCTAACCGAGGCACAGTCGAAAAACCTCGCTCTGCGCAACATGGTGCGCGACCGATACACCTATCAACTGGCAAGCGGCCAGACATTCGCGGCCCATCTGGGGACCGACGCGGTCGATATCCCGCAAGAACTGAAGGACAAGGGCTTCAAGAAGACGCCATTGTGGTTCTACGCCCTGCAAGAAGCAAAGGAACACGGCGGCGGCAAGCTCACCGGCGTGGGCGGCACCATCGTTGCCTCGGTCTTCGCCAACCTGCTGAAGCGCGATCCGACCACATACGTTCACATCCCGCATTTCAAGCCCTGGCCGGGCTTCGGCGGCAAACCGTCCTGCATGGCCGGGATCATTGCCTATGTCGAGGCGCATCGCAGCCATGTCCTGCACCCCGACAAGCTGAAATGCGGCTGAGCCTGCGAGTGTCGCCAGCGCGCGACAGGCGGCTTTCCTGAAGTAATAAGCGCCCCGGAATTTCTCAAAAATTCCGGGGCGCCAATGCTTTACCCGGCGATCTTCACCAGCGCGTGCCGCTTTTTCCCTGCCGACAGCTTGATCGGGCTGGCCAGCGCCTGCGCATCCACCATCAACCCGGCATCGGTCAGCGGCTGGTCATCCAGCTTCGCGCCGTTTTCGGCAATCAGGCGCTTGGCCTCCTTGCCCGATCCAGCCAGCCCCGATTTGACGATCAGCTGTACGATGGAAATCCCGTCACCCACATCCTCCGGAGACAATTCCAGCGTCGGCAAATCATCCCCGACGCCGCCTTTCTCGAACACTTCCCGCGCCGTGGCCTGCGCCTTCGCCGCCGCATCGGCCCCGTGCAGCAGGGTCGTCACCTCGTTCGCCAGGATCATCTTCGCCTCGTTGATCTCGGCTCCCGCCAGCGCGCCCAACCGCTCGCACTCGTCCACCGGCAACTCGGTATAAAGCTTCAGGAACCGCCCCACATCGGCATCCATCGTGTTTCGCCAGAACTGCCAGAACTCGTAAGGCGACCGCATATCCGCATTCAGCCACACCGCGCCATCCGCCGACTTGCCCATCTTGCGCCCGTCGGCGGTTTCCAGAAGGGGCGAGGTCAGGCCATAGATCTCCTGGTCCAGCACCCGTCGCGTCAGGTCGATCCCGTTGACAATATTGCCCCACTGGTCCGACCCGCCCATCTGCAACAGGCAGCCATAGCGCCGGTTCAGCTCCAGAAAGTCATAGGCCTGCAGGATCATGTAGTTGAACTCAAGGAACGACAGCGACTGCTCCCTGTCCAGCCGGGATTTCACCGATTCAAACGACAGCATCCGGTTGACCGAGAAATGCCGCCCGATATCGCGCAGGAACTCCAGGTAATTCAGATCGTCCAGCCACTCCGCGTTGTTCAGCATCAGCGCATCGGTCGGCCCGTCACCATATTTCAGGTAGCGCGCAAAAACCTGCTGCATCCCATTGATATTGGTCTCGATCTGCTCAGGCCCCAGCAGCGGACGCTCGTCCGACCGGAAACTCGGATCACCCACCTTCGTGGTACCGCCGCCCATCAGCGTGATCGGCTTGTGCCCCGTCTTCTGCAACCACCGCAGCATCATGATGTTCAGCAAGTGCCCCACATGCAACGACTGCGCCGTGGCGTCATAACCGATATAGGTTGGCACCACGCCTGCGCTCAGGGCCTCGTCCAGCCCCTGGTAATCGGTGCAATCGGCCAGAAAGCCGCGCTCGATCATCGTGGCCATGAAATCCGATTTGGCGTGGTAGGTCATATCGCTTGTCCCAGCTGGTTTTGCGCGGCATGTATAGGGATGGTTCAGGCGAAGGAAAAGGCCATGTTGAAGGCCGGTTTGAAGAGCGGCCCGGTCTGGGCGCTCGGGGCGATGTCGGGTACCTCGCTGGACGGGGTCGATGCCGCCATGGTCCAGACCGACGGCGAGACGATCTTTGCCTTCGGCGACAGCGCCTATCGCGATTATTCCCCCACGGAAGAGGCCGTGCTGCGCGACGCTCTGGGCAAATGGCCCGATGAACTGGGGCAGGAGGTTCTGCCGCTCGTCCAGCAGGCCCATGTCGATGTCCTCTCGCGCTTTGAAGGCGCGCAGATCATCGGCTTTCACGGCCAGACCCTTGCGCACGAGCCGCAGGGGCGCGGCACGCACCAGCTTGGCGATGGCGAGGCGCTGGCCATGCATCTCGGCCTGCCGGTGGTCTGGGATTTTCGCTCCGCCGATGTGCGTCTGGGCGGCGAGGGCGCGCCGCTCGCCCCGTTCTTCCACTTCGCCTGCGCCAGGTGGATGGGCGCCGACCGCCCTCTGGCCTTCCTCAATCTCGGCGGCGTCGGCAACATCACCTGGATCGACCCCAGCCGCGACCGCCCCGATCAGGACGGCGCGCTGCTTGCGTTTGACACCGGCCCCGCCAATGCCCCCGTCAACGACCTTATGATGCAGCGCCGGGGCGAACCCTGCGACCGCGACGGCGCGTTGGCACTGCAAGGCACCGTGGCCCAGGGCGCGCTCGAACTCTTTCTCGACGAGCCGTATTTCCGCAAGATCCCCCCGAAAAGCCTCGATCGCGATGCGTTTTCCGACCTCTACACCCTCGTGCACGAACTCAGCGACGCCGACGCCGCCGCCACCCTCACGGCGATGAGCGCCGCGGCGGTGCTGCAGGCGATGGAGCATTGCCCATCCCCGCCCGAACGCCTGCTGGTCTGCGGCGGCGGGCGCAAGAACCCTGTCATGATGGCCATGCTGCGCGCTGCCCTCGACGCCGTGGTGGACCCGGTCGAGGCGGTGGGCCTCGACGGGGATATGCTCGAAGCACAGGCGTTCGGCCACCTCGCCGTGCGCGTGCTACGCGGCCTGCCCACATCCTGCCCCGCGACAACCGGCGTCGCGGCGGCAGTGGCAGGCGGAACTGTCAGTTGGCCGGACGGGAGCGCGCGATGAAATACGACCTCGACACCGGCATGGGAACCCGCATCGGTCTCGTGGTGCTCAGCACCGACGAGACACTGGAAACCGAGGCGCGCAGCGTGCTCGCAGGCCGCGACGTGGCCGCGCATCACACCCGCATTTTCTCGGACAACGAGGTCACCGCCGAAAACCTGATTTCCATGCAGGAACGCATGGCCGCCTCCGCCTCGCTCTTGCCGGGCGAGCTCGATGCCGTGGGCTATGGCTGTACCTCCGCGTCGGCACTTATGGGCCCCGATCTGGTCGAAGGGCAGGTGCAGCTGGCGCATCCTGGCGTCCCCGTCACCAACCCGATCAGCGCCGTGGTCGCCGGGCTGCGCGCGCTCAATGCCTCCCGCATCGCGATGGTCACGCCATACTCGGCGCAGGTCATCGCGCCCATGCGCAGCTTTCTTGAATCGCGCGGCATCGAGGTAGTGCACAACCTCAGCTTCGGCGAAACCGACGACCGCCGCGTCGCGCGCATCACCGAAAGCTCCACCCACGCCGCCGTCACCGAGGCCGCCGAGGCCAAGGGCGTGCAGGCCATCTTCACCTCCTGCACCAACCTGCGCACCTTCGGCGTGATCGACACGTTGGAATCCGAGCTGGGCCTGCCCGTCATCAGCTCCAACCAGGCGCTGCTGTGGCACGTACTGGGCCGTGCCGGAACCGATGCGCGCGGATGGGGCCCGGGGCGGCTCTTCCAGACCGAGGGCGTGCGCACCGCCGTCGCCTGACTACGGCGCGGCACTCCCGTCCCGGGCCTCGTGCCTATGCATCACGCGAAAACCCCCTGCCAAATGGCCCGTGCCGCTTCCGCGCAGATATCGCTTTGGCGCTGCGTCGCGTTCTGGCACTCTTCCAGAGCACCACGCCGGAAAGGGCCATACCATGAAAGACGCTTCGCACGCCTCTATCCCATGGGGCATCAACAACGACTACGCCAAGCTGCGCCATGTCCTCTTGGGCAAGCCCGAACACTACCGCTGGGTCGAGGCCGGGCCTCTGATCGGTCGCACGCTCGCCAATGCGGAGCACACCGGCCACCGGTTCGACCTGCAACTGGCCATGAAGCAACACGCCGAGATGGTGTCGATCTACGAAGAGAACGGCGTCACCTGCCACTATCTCGACGCCGACCCGGTGCTGCATCGCAATTTCTTCGCCCGCGACAGCTCTGCCATGACGCCCTGGGGGCCGCTGATCTGCCATATGCAGTTGAAGTGCCGCCGCGCCGATTACGTCACCGCGATCCGCTTCTACCAGTCACACGACATCCCCATCTGGCAATTCGCCACCGCCGGGCATTTCGAGGGCGGCGACTTCAACATCATCGAGCCGGGCCGCGTCCTGATCGGCTATTGCGGCGAACGGTCCGAGAAAGCGGGCAGCGAGCAGGTGGCCGAGTTCGTTCGCGCCGAAGGGTGGGACGCCGTAGTGGCCCCGATCAGCCGCGAATTCGTCCACATGGACGGCCTGATCGTGCCGCTCGCCCCGAAATTGGCCGTCGCCTGCATCGACGCGATGGAGCCATGGCTGGTGGACATCATCCGCGGCTGGGGGATCGAGATCATCGACGTGGCCTACCGCGAGGCCAAGGCGCTTGGCGTCAACCTCGTGGCGCTCGGCGATGACAAGGTGCTGTCCATGGCCGGCGCCACCGACCTCAACGCAAAAATGCGCAGCTTGGGCTTCACCGTCTACGACCCGGATATGTCGATGTTCACGCTGGGCGGCGGCGGCGTGCATTGCTTGTCCCAAGCGCTGTGCCGCGATGACGCGTAAACTTCCGCGAAATCGCGCCGCAGTGCTGCAAAGACGGGCAGGGCGCTGCAAAGCCCGGTCGCCAAAGGGCGAAAATCCCCGTCGCGGCAACAGAAACCTGACAGAACGGCGACAACCGCTGTAAACTGAGGGCAATGCGGCATGACCGTCACCGAAGAAAATACAAAAACGGCCGCCAAAAGGCCGGTCCAACAAGGAGAAGAGAATGGATTTCCTCGATAAACTGACGCGCGACCTGCGCACGCGCCGGATCTCACGCCGCCGCTTCATGCAACAGGGCCTCGCCGCCGGGGCGACCGTCTCGGCCCTCTCCCTGACCGCCGACATGGTCCACGCCCAGACGCCGAAGAAGGGCGGCCATTTCCGTGTCGCCCGTGGCCACGGCGCGACCACCGACAAGCTTGATCCCGGCGTGATCGAGAACGGCTACACGATCGGCCTGTCGCTTGGCGGCTACCAGGGCTACCTGACCCAGATCGGCACCGACGGCAGCCTGGAACCCTCTCTCGCCGAAAGCTGGGAATCCTCGCCTGATGCCAAGACCTGGACGTTCAAGCTGCGCGACGGGCTGGAATTCCACAATGGCCGCACGGTCAAGGCCAGCGATGTGATCGCCTCCATCAACCACCACCGGGGCGAGGGGAACACCTCCGCCGCCGGCCCGCTCGTGGCGCCTGTGGTCGACCTCAAGGCCGATGGCGACCTGATCGTTGTGGTCGAGCTTGAAAGCGGCAACGCCGACTTCCCCTTCATCATGACCGATTACCACCTGCCGGTAATGCCCGCCAATGACGACGGCACGATGAACTGGCAGGATCTGATCGGCTGCGGCTCCTACGTGCTCGACAATTACGATGCCGGCGTCAGCTCCAGCCTGTCGCGCCACGCCAACCACTGGTCCGACGACGTGGCCTTCTTTGACACGGTCGAGGTGCTGTCGATCATCGACCAGAACGCCCGCACCTCGGCGCTGGTCTCGGGCGACGTGCACGTCATAGACCGGGTCGACCTCAAGACCGCCGCGCTTCTGGGCCGTCGCGACGGGGTCAACCTCAAGACCACCACAGGCACACTGCACTACTCGCTGCCCATGCTCTGCGATACCGACCCTTATACAGACAACAACATCCGCCTCGCGGTGAAATACGCCATCAACCGGCAGGAACTGGTGGACAAGATCCTCTTCGGCTACGGCGAGGTCGGCAACGACCATCCCATCGGCTCGGGCCAGCGGTTCTACAACGACGAGCTGGAACAGCGTCAATACGACCCCGACAAGGCCAAATTCCACCTCAAGGAGGCCGGCATGGACTCGATCCAGATCGAGATCATGGCCTCCGAGGCGGCCTTTGCCGGCGCGGTGGACGCGGCCATCCTGATCCAGAACTCCGCCAAGGGCGCGGGCATCGATCTCAAGGTTAATCGCCAGCCCAATGACGGCTTCTGGGCCGATCACTGGATCAAGTCGCCCTTCATCACCAGCTACTGGAGCGGCCGCCCGGTGGAGGACCAGATGTTCTCGACCACGTATCAGACCGGCGTGGCGTGGAACGAATCCAAGTGGTCCAACGAACGTTTCGACAAGCTCTTGGTCGAAGCGCGCGCCGAACTCGACGAGGCCAAGCGCCGCGACATGTATTTCGAAATGCAGAAGATTCTGAACGAACAGGGCGGCTCGGCCATCCCGATGTTCGCGTCTTACGTCTTCGGCGTGGGCGACGACGTTGGCGTGCCCGAAGAGCTTGCCACCAACTGGGATCTCGACGGCGAACGCTACATGGAACGCTGGTGGCTCAACGCGTGACCTGAAGGGCAGCGGCGGCCGGGTGCGCCTCTGCCCTTCAAGTTCATACGGCTCTGATCCGGCGCGTCATATAGTGCGTCGCGTGTCTTCCCGGCGCGCTCCCCCCGTCTGCTAAAGCGCCGCATGTACTTGCGCGATGCTGTTTTGCGCATGGGTGACGACATCGCTTTCGAAAGTGTTGGCGCTCGTTCTCATTGTACCGCTGTTCCATTCTATGGAACTTGCCAAAGCACAGGAGATCAGCGGCGCCGAGAACGATGTGCCGCAAACATGTGGACCACTGCCCAGAACGCCTTGCCGACCCGGGACCGTGCGGTCATCCCCGCCAAAACACGACAGGTTGGCAATGTCGGGATGCGTGGCATAGCTCGAATAGGCCGTTCTCACGTTGTCAGATCCCACGGCACTGGCGATCACCATGCGGTCGCACACGGACAGTTCGTGCTGACCGACGCTGGGCTTGCCGGTATTGCCCGCGGCCAGCACGGTCCATGTCGTTTGCCCTGCCAGCTCAAAAATGCGCGGCAATATCATCGAATGCAGATGTCCGACCGGCACCACCCTGTTGCAATCCGGGCAGAAAACACTGTCGCCGCTCGGCGCGACCGACAGGTTGATCACGTCAGGCCGCGTTTCGGCGACCATGTGGGCATGGGCTTTCGACAGGCTCAGTACCGTCACGTCAGACCGGCCGATCGCGACCCTGCCGAACACCAGTTCAGCCTGGCCATCCATCACTGCCGAAATAATCCGGCAAACCAGCGACCCGTGATTCTGCCGGTCTGTCACCACACTGTCGGGGACTTCGACTGGCTGCGCTCCCATGTAGTCGAAACACCTCAGATTCGTGAAATTTTGCAGCTGATCGGCAGACAGGCCGCTGTCCAGCACCGCCATCCGATACGGGTTTGATCGCGCTGCAATCATCGGCTTGAATGCGTCGATCACTGTTTGCATCGCGGGCGAGAACGGGGCTGGGGCGTTTGCGGCGGGCCCGCCGAACGGCAGAATATAATTCGGCTCCACCACCGCTTGGTGGTCGCGGATCATATCGGCCAGAGCTGCCGACAGCTTGGATACGGTTAGCAGCTCAAGCCCCTCGGGCACATGCTTGACATGAAGAAACCCCTGACCGCTATAGTCTGGCGGCACCACGGGCTCCAACCCTTCAGGCAGCAATGGCACGTAATCCGTCTCGCCCGGGATGCTCCACTTGCGGGTACGCTTGATCATCTCGTGCAGTCGACCGAAGGCCAGGACCTCTCCCGGCTTGAAGTTACACATCCGGCTTCGCCTTCCAAGTCAGTTTCAGGCTCAGACTGGCCTCGGTCCGGGCCGAAATGATGGCCCAGCCCGCCTTGCCCTCAAACAGCAGGTTCAGCCCCATCTCGATCGTGTCCGGCGGGTTGCCTGCGGCAGCCAAGTTTTCCCAGAATGCCTTCATCGGTTCGGCGAGCGCCGCGCCGATACCCGGCAACGCTTCCGAGGCTTTCTGCATCTCTTCGGTATTGTCGGTTGCCGCAAGTGTGCTGTGCGGAGGAACGAAAACCAGTTCCATGGCCTTACTCCAATCTGATTTTTTGCAATAACCTCAAGGTAGCATGAAATTCGGTCCTAAAGGAGTAGAATAATGCCGCCGAAGGCCACGATTGCGCGGCGCTGCAGAAAGAATGAAACGCGCGCAGTTCAACTCCGGTGTCGACCATGTCTACAAGGCCCGCGCACGCCTTGGTTGACTGCGTTTAAGGTGCAAAAGGCGGCAGACCCGTGCAGGGGCGAAAATCGCAAAGATTTTTTGGATACCGCCTTTGCTGCCGTAACCGCCTGCAGCATTCTTACATAAAGCATTGATATGTCGATTTAAATTTGATTGCTCGACGAGGGGGCAGACCAGGATGTTGCACCCATCCGTTTTTACAATGTGCCATTGACACGCTATCCTGTGACCCTCAGCCTAAAAAAGTCACGAAACATCAGGGAGATTTGAAATGGCTAGATTTTTGCCCAAGTCACTCGCGGCAGCCGTCGCAGCCGGACTCGCGCTCAGCGCAAGTGTCGCCAACGCCGAGACATGGCGCTACGCGTTCGAAGAAGCGCTCGACGAGGTGCAGGGCGTCTTCGCGCAGAAGTTCAAGGAAGAGGTCGAAGCCAATTCCGACCACACTGTTCAACTTTTCCCCTATGGCACTCTCGGCGAATCCGCCGACACGATGGAACAGGCCCAGACCGGCATCCTGCAATTTGTCGATCAAAGCCCCGGCTTCACCGGTTCGCTGATCCCCGAGGCGCAGGTCTTCTTCGTGCCGTACCTTCTGCCGCAGGACACCGAGAAGCTGGGCGAGTTCTTCCGCACCTCCAAGGCCATCAACGAGATGTTTCCCGAGCTTTACGCCGAGCAGGGGCTGGAACTCCTGACCATGTTCCCCGAAGGCGAGGTCTGCATGACCACGCAGGAACCCGTCACCGGGCCGCCTGACCTCGACCAGGTCAAGTTCCGCGTCATGACCAACCCGCTCTTGGTGGAAAGCTACAAGGCCTTCGGCGCGACACCCACGCCGCTGCCCTGGGGCGAGGTCTACGGCGCGCTTCAGACCGGTATCATTCAGGGCCAGGAAAACCCGATGTTCTTCATCGAGTCGACCAAGATGTACGAGGTGACCGAGGTCATCACCTGCGCCGGTCACAACAACTTCACCACCGCCGTGATGGCCAACAAGGACTTCTATGACGGCCTGTCCGAAGAGGACCAGACGATGATCCAGAACGCGATCGACGTCGCTTTCGACCACATCATCGACTACCAAAAAGGTCTTCACGAAGAGAGCATCGAAAAGATCAAGGAAGCCAAGCCCTCGATGCAGGTCAACACCCTCAGCGAGGAAGAGCGTCAGCCCTTCGTCGAGGCAGGCGCCTCGGTAGAGGAAACGTTCCTCGAAATGACCGGCGAAGGTGGCAAGAAGATCCTTGACCAGCTCAAGGCCGATCTCGAGGCCGTGCAATAGGCGTAAAGCCGTGCGGCGGCTGCGCTTCGCGCGTGGCCGCCGTGGCATCCTACTGAATGCGGGGACAGCCCATGTCAGACGAACACGGCTCACAAATACAGTCGCAGACCGACACGACCGGAACCGACGACGAACCCACAGGCGAATACGTCTCCACGCTGCCCGGGTTTCTCGGCACCATCGACATCCTGATAAGCAAGATCGAGGCGGTGATGCTCGCCGTGGGCGTCCTGCTGATGGCGGCCAATACCATCGCCAACGTGGTCGGGCGCTTCGTCTTTCAGAACAGCATCTTCTTTTCCGAAGAACTGAACCGCATCCTCATCATCCTGATCACTTTCGCCGGGATCAGCTATGCCGCCCGCCATGGCCGGCATATCCGCATGTCGGCGATCTATGACACCATGCCGCCCAAGGCCCGCAAGCTGATGATGATCGTCATCACGCTGGTCACCGCGGTGTTCATGTTCGGCCTGGCATACTACGCCTATACCTACATCCTCACGCAGGCCGGCCGCGGCCGCGTGCTGCCCTCGCTTCAGATCCCGGTCTGGATCACACTGGTCTGGGTGCCCGTGGGCTTCTTCATGACCGGGGTGCAGTACCTGCTGACCGCGATCAAGAACATTATCGACAAGGATATCTACCTCTCGACCGCCGTGCTCGAAGGGTATGACGATACCGAGAAGGAGGTCTGACCGATGGCCCTTACCATCTTTTCCATCATGGTCGTCCTTCTGCTCCTGGGCTTTCCGATGATGATCCCGCTGATCGTCGCCGCCTTCATCGGCTTCTACACCATGTTCGGCGGTTTCGGTCAGCTTGAGACGATGATTCAGCAGATCATGGCCGGCATCCGGCCCGCCTCGTTGATTGCGGTGCCGATGTTCATCTTCGCCGCCGACATCATGACCCGTGGCCAGTCCGCCAATCGCCTGATCGACCTCGTGATGGCCTTCGTGGGCCACCTCAAGGGCGGGCTTGCCGTGTCCACCGCCGCCGCCTGCACGATGTTCGGTGCCGTCTCGGGCTCGACCCAGGCCACGGTGGTGGCCGTCGGCTCGCCGCTGCGCCCCCGGATGCAAAAGGCAGGCTACAATGACAGCTTCATTCTCGCCCTCATCGTCAACGCCTCGGACATCGCCTTCCTGATCCCGCCCTCCATCGGCATGATCATCTATGGCGTGGTGTCCAACACCTCCATCGCCGAGCTTTTCATCGCCGGCATCGGGCCGGGCCTGCTGATCCTGTTCCTCTTTTCGGTCTACGCCTGGATCTACGCGGTCCGCAACAACGTGCCGACCGAGCCCAAATACAGCTGGGGCGAACGTTTCAACGCCGGGCGCAAGGCGCTATGGCCACTGGGTTTCCCGGTGATCATTATCGGCGGCATCTACGGCGGCATCTTCAGCCCGACCGAGGCGGCGGCGGCCTGCGTGCTCTACGCGCTGGTGCTCGAGGTCATCATCTTCCGCGAGATGGACCTCAAGGGCGTCTATGAGACGGCCAAGTCCACCGGCCTCATCACCGCCGTCGTGTTCATCCTCGTCGGCGTGGGCGCCGCGTTTTCCTGGGTGATTTCCTTTGCGCAAATTCCGCAGGAAATCCTCGGCTCCATCGGCATTGACGAGATGGGCCAGATCGGGGTGCTTTTTGTCATCTCCATCGCTTTCTTCGTCGGCTGCATGTTCGTCGATCCGATCGTGGTGATCCTGGTTCTGGTCCCGATCTTCGCGCCGGTGGTCGACTCCGTTGGCCTCGACCCGGTGCTGGTTGGCACGATCATCACGCTTCAAGTCGCCATCGGCTCGGCCACGCCGCCCTTCGGCTGTGACATCTTCACGGCCATCGCGGTGTTCAAACGGCCCTACATGGAAGTGATCCGCGGCACGCCGCCCTTTATCTTCATCCTGCTGTCGGTCGCCGTGCTGCTGATCTTCTTCCCACAGATCGCCCTGTTCCTGCGGGACCTGGCCTTCGACAAGTAACCGGAGGAGAGACATGTACAAATCCATACTGGTGCCCTTTGACGGGTCGCCCAATTCCGAGCTGGCGGTCGACAAGGCCATCGAGATGGCCGCGCTCTGCGGTGGGGCCGCGCTGACGATCCTGACGGTCTATCGCCACCATTCGATGCTCGAGGCGTCGCTGTCCATGGTCCGCCCCGACGATCCGGGCAACATGGACGACGCCATGCGCACGCACGCCGAAGAGGTCGTCGGAACCGCCAAGAAGCGCGCCCAGGATGCCGGCAAGACCGACGTCCGCGCCTTCGTCAAAGCGGGCCCGACGTCGCGCAACATCGTGAAGTTCGTCGAGGAACACGGCATCGACCTGATCGTCATCGGCCGCCGCGGCATGGGCTCGATGGAAGGCTATCTTCTGGGCAGCGTCTCGCAGAAGGTCACTTACCTGTCGCCGGTGCCGGTGCTGATCGTGTAAGCCCACACGCCACCCTTTCCCGGGCCTGACCCGGGACTTCCTTGTCTCCTGCGCCAATTTCCCGACCAAGCACCGATCTTTTTCCCCGCTCGTGCGTTCTTTCCTCAGCCAATAACGACCAGGAGCGTGTAAAGTGCAGGACGCAACCCGCGGCCAATCCGCAAATCATCCCACCGAAATACCGCGACGCGGGTGGTGGGACATACTTCTCAGGGTCAAGTCCAAGATCGTGGCCGACCACGTCTCGGTAGTCTCTGCCGGTGTCGCCTTCTTCGGCCTGCTGGCTATCTTTCCCGCCGCGACCACTCTGATTTCCATCTCCGGCCTGCTGCTGGACCCATCGGATGTGGCAAGCCAGCTCGAGGCGCTTGTCGCCATGCTGCCGCAGAATGCCGCCGCCATCATCGAAGAACAGGTCCTTCAGGTCACCGGCGGCGACGAAACCGCGACCGGCTTTGCTGCGCTATTCGGGCTGCTCCTGGCACTCTACGGCGCGACCAAGGGCATGATGACCCTCATGGAAGGCATGAACATCGCCTATGACGAGGCGGAGAAACGCGGCTTCATCCTACTCTATGCAACCGGCATTGCCCTCACGCTTCTTGTTATAGTCGGGCTTATTATTGCGATTGGCGCAATGATCGTCCTGCCTGCGCTGATCGGCTATCTCGGTCTGCCCGAAACGGTCGAGACGGCGATCATCTGGTTGCAATGGCCGCTTTTCACGTTCTTGACGGTCTTGGGGTTGTCGGTGCTTTACCGCTTTGGACCGTCACGGGCGAACGCTCGGTGGCGTTGGGTCAGCCCCGGTGCGGTGGTCGCGACAATCCTGTGGCTGATCGGCACGGTCGGGTTCTCGATCTACGTCCAGAACTTCGGCAGCTATAACGAAACCTACGGCACGCTCGGCGGAGTCATCATCCTGCTGACATGGCTGTGGCTGTCGTCCTTCATCGTACTGGCCGGGGCCGAACTGAATTCCGAGATCGAACACCAGACCCGCAAGGATCCCACCACAGGCCCGGCGCAGCCCGAGGGGCAGCGTGGCGCCGTCAAGGCCGACACCCATCCGCACGGGCAGTCGGACAGCGCATAATGCTAAGCGGCGACCAAGCCGCGCGTCGCTCTACTCCCAAAAGAAAAAGCCCCGGCAAAACCGGGGCCTCTCCATCTTCACTGTCAAAGTCACTTATGCGCGGCGACGCCGCCGTCCACCGCGTCCGCCACGTCCGGCGTCTTCTTCACCGGCTTTAGGCGGGGCCTTGTTGAACTTGATCCACTCGCCGCCATGCGGGTCGTTGTTGGTCAGGAAGTTGGCTGCGCGAATGGCTTCCATTTCCTTGCCGGCACGCGGCTTGGTGCTGCCCAGTTCGAAAAGCCGGCAGAAGGTCTCGTCGTCCATGTCCTCGGGGATGATGATCCCCGCGGCCTCGGCCTCGGCCCGCTTGGCGGCCTTGTCGGCTTCTTTCACGGGCAGGGCGATCGGGTTCATGATCGCGCTGGTCATGCCCGCGCCCATCGCCATCGGCAAGAAAGCGTTGTTGATGCCGTGCCGGTTGGGCAGGCCGAAGCTGATGTTCGACGCACCGCAGGTGGTGTTCACGCCCAGTTCCTCGCGCAGACGCCGCACCAGCGTGAAGACCTGCAGACCGGCCGTGCCCATCGCGCCGATCGGCATGACCAGCGGATCGACCACGATGTCATGCGCCGGGATGCCGAAATCGGCGGCCCGTTCCACGATCTTCTTGGCCACGGCAAAGCGCACGTCGGGGTCTTCGCTTATGCCGGTGTCGTCGTTCGAGATCGCCACCACAGGCACGTTATATTTCTTGACCAGCGGCAGAACCAGTTCCAGCCGCTCTTCCTCGCCGGTGACCGAGTTCAGCAGCGGACGGCCCTCGCAGGTCTCAAGCCCCGCTTCCAGCGCGCCGGGCACAGAGCTGTCGATGCACAGCGGCACATCGACCAGCCCCTGCACCAGTTCCACGACCTTGCGCATCAGCGGCGGCTCGGTCTGGTTGGGATCGGGGTTCGAGTTGTAGACAACGCCCGCGTTGATATCCAGAACCGTCGCTCCGGCGGCAACCTGCGCGATGGCGTCGGCTTCCACGGTCGAGAAATCGCCCGCTTCCAGCTCCGCGGCCAGTTTCTTGCGGCCGGTCGGGTTGATCCGCTCGCCGATCACGCAGAACGGCTGGTCGAACCCGATGATGGCGGTCTTGGTTTTGCTTTCGACGATAGTACGCGTCATGACTTATCCTTGCTTGGCGGCGGGCACAGTCGACGCGCCACCGTTTTCGATCGCCCACTCGGCATTGGTCTTGATGCCGCCCAGCGGGAAGAAGTGAACGTTGGTGATGTTGAAGTCCGGATTCGCCGCCTTGTGCGCCGCCAGCTTGGTCAGAACATCCGTGGGCTCGTAGGGCAGCAGCAGCTTGGACACGTCCATCGCGCGCTTTTGCAGCACCTTCAGCGACGGACCCACGCCGCAGGCGATGGCGAACTTGATCAGTGTCTGCAGCTTTGCAGGCCCCGCGATGCCGATATGGATGGGCAAGGTCACACCGGCCGCGGCCAGGTCGTCGGCCCATTTGATGATCGGGTCGGCGTCAAAGGCGAACTGCGTGGCCAGCGCCATCTCGGCGTCGGTGCGTTCCGAAAATTTCTGTTTCCACTGAACGGCATCCTCGACGTTCTTCATGCTGCCATCGGGGTCGATGTCGCGGTTGCCCTCGGGGTGGCCCGCAACGTGCAGCCGCTTGAATCCCGCCCGGTCGAACGCGCCGGTTTCCAGCAGTTGCATCGAGCTGTCGAAATCGCCATGCGGATCTTTCACGCCGCCGGCCAGCACCAGCGCCTGGTCGACGCCCGCTTCGCCTTGGTAGCGCGCGATCCAGTCTTCCAGCGTCGCCTGGTCCTTGATGATCCGCGCCGGGAAATGCGGCATCACCTTGTAGCCCTCGGCGGTCACGCGCTTGGCGGTCACCACCATGTCCTCGATCGGCGTGCCTTCGATATGCGCGATGTAGACGCGCGTGCCTTCCGGCAGCAGGTCGCGGAAATTGTCCACTTTTTCGGCGGTGCGCGGCATCACCTCGATGGAATAGCCATCGAGAAACGCCTCGACCTGCGGGTTCACCGTGCGCGCGCCCGGCGCTTCACGTTTCTTGAAGTTCAAAAGCGCCATCGCGGCCTCCCAGAAAGATTTCCGACCCGTGCTCACGACGAGCCGGCCCAACCGTCATTCGCGATCAGCTGCTTGATGCGCACCTGATCGTATTCCTTGTCCAGCCGTGCGGCCTCGGCCTCGGCCACCGCGTCGGCCTCGCCCTCCACCTCGTAGGGTGCGGCTTTGCGCCACTCGGCGAGATAGGCATCGGTATCCTCCGCGCCGATCTTCATCGCGGCGCGGTCGATGGCCTGCTCGAACCGCTCGGGCAGGGGGCGCTTGGACCCGCGCCGGCCTTTGCCGACGATCACCTGCGCGGGGATGTCCCGCCAGTATACCACAGTCACATCAACCATCGCTGATTCCTCTACCTCGGTTGACTCTCTCTAATTCACCCGCTGCCTCCGACAGGGTCGTTTTTCGACTTAACGACGTCATCCAGCGACGTCACCCTATCCGCCATGCCGTTTCAAGGCCACCGCAAGGCACCGGAAAATGATTCAAGTTTATCCCGTGCGTGGCTCAAAGCTTGCGCGAAGCGCACGCAACCACTACCTTCAAGGTAACTCGAAATGGAGGGCGTGAGTTATGGCGCCCAAGCGTCCCGAAAGTGCGGGCGCGGTCCCTCGTTCAAATGGACGGCAAAAGGTTGAAAGCCCCGCACTGATCTCGCCCGAATCCGGCTCGCTTTATGCGGCGCTGGATCTGGGAACGAACAGTTGTCGTATGCTGATCGCCCGACCTGACGGTGCTCAGTTCAAAGTTGTGGACAGCTTCTCGAAATCGGTGCAGCTGGGGCAGGGGCTGGAACAGAGCGGCAAGCTGTCGCGCGCCTCGATCTACCGCACCATCCAGGCCCTGCGCGTCTGCCAGCAAAAGCTCAAGCGCAACAAGGTCAAGAACATGCGCCTCGTGGCGACCGAGGCCTGCCGCCGCGCCTCCAACGGTGCCGCCTTCATGAGTAAAGTGGAGCGGGAAACCGGCCTGCGACTCGACATCATCGAGCCGCAGGAAGAGGCGCAGTTGGCCGTCGTCTCCTGCGCCCCTCTGGTCAGCAAGAAGACCGAGCAGCTTCTGGTGGTCGATATCGGCGGCGGCTCGACCGAGCTTGTCTGGATCGACCTCACCAACGTGCGCCCGCGCGAGCGGGCCTCGGCCATCATGCGGATGCATGGCGGGTTTCCCGACGCGCGCCGCGGCGATGGCCCGTCGGCCCGCGTGGTCGACTGGATCAGCGTGCCCTTGGGCGTGGCCACCCTCCGCGACCAGTTCAACGATGTCGAGGATGACGCCGCCCGCTTCGCACTCATGAGTTGGTTCTTCGAGGAAAACCTCGCAGAATTTGCCCCTTACAAGGACGAGCCGCCCCGTGATGGCTTCCAGATCGTCGGGACCTCCGGCACTGTCACCACCGTCGCCGCCAGCCATCTCGGCCTCAAACGCTATGACCGCAACAAGGTGGACGGGCTGCGCATGACCTCCGATCAGATCGACCGGGTGATCCGCGACTACCTCGCCATGGGCCCCGCCGGCCGTCGCCGCGATCCGCGTATCGGCCTCGACCGTCAGGCGCTCATCATGTCGGGCGCCGCGATCCTTCAGGCGCTTCTGCGCTGCTGGCCCACGGACCGCCTATCGGTGGCCGACCGCGGCCTGCGCGAGGGGATGCTCTACGCCCAGATGGCTGCCGACGGCGTGCTGATCGAAGGACAGGACTGATGACGCAGGATACGCCGGATCAGACCTCATGGCCGCTGCCGAAGTTCAGCTTTCTCGTCTCGTGGGACGACACCGAGCTCAGCTTTCAGGAGGTCTCCGGCCTTGATGCCGAGAGTGACGTGATCGACTATCGTGCGGGCAACTCCAAGGTTTTCTCCGCAATCAAAATGCCGGGCGTGCAAAAGACATCGAATATCACGCTGAAACGCGGTGTCGTGACCGGTGATCACGGCGTCTGGGACTGGTTCAACGCGATCAAAATGAACACGATCTCGCGCAAATCGGTCACCATCGCGCTGGTGGACGAGACGGGCAAACCGACGATGACGTGGACCTTGCAGAATGCTTTCCCCGTCAAGATCAGCAGCACCGATCTCAAGGCCGAGGGCAACGAGGTCGCCATCGAGACGTTGGAAATCGCCCATGAGGGCATAGAGATAGCGAGCAGGTAGCGACATGGCCAAGACACCCACCGGAAAGGGTCCCACGGGCAAGAACACCTCTGGCCGCGGCCAGCGCGACCTGACCGTCAAGGTCAAGACCGCCAAGGGCCGGCGCAGCAGTTCCACCCGCTGGCTGCAACGGCAGCTCAATGACCCTTACGTCAAACGCGCCCAGGCGGAAGGCTATCGCGGCCGCGCCGCCTACAAGATCATGGAGCTTGACGACAAGTTCCGCTTTCTGGTCCCCGGCGCGCGCGTCGTCGACCTTGGTTGCGCCCCCGGCGGCTGGTGCCAGGTGGCCGTGCCGCGCGTGAATGCACTGGGCGAGAAATCCGGCAAGGCTCAGGGCTATATCCTCGGCATCGACCTGCAAGAGGTCGAACCCATCGCGGGTTGCGAACTGCACGTGCTCGACTTCATGGAAGACGACGCCGACGACAAGGTGAAGGAATGGCTCGGCGGGAAGGCGGATGTGGTCATGTCCGACATGGCCGCGTCTTCCTCGGGCCACAAGCAGACCGACCACTTGCGCATCATCGCGCTGTGCGAGGCCGCGGCCTATCTCGCCTTCGACGTGCTGGAAGAGGGCGGCACCTTTGTCTCTAAGGTGCTGGCCGGAGGGGCCGAGGGCGATCTGCAGAAATTGCTGAAGCAACGCTTCACAAAGGTGGCCAACGTCAAGCCACCCGCTTCACGTTCCGACAGTTCCGAGAAGTTCGTGGTCGCTACGGGCTTCCGGGGCTAAAGCACCGCGGGCCTGGCCTCAAAGGACAGTTCCGCCAACTCGCGAAACACCAGGGCCGCGTTGCCGTCGGTGATCTGTCCGGCCTTGGCCCGGTCACGCACGCGCCGCGCCGCATTCTCTTGGCGTAACAATTCGAACAGCCGCGCGTGGCGGGACATCGGGATATGGTCCGGTCTGCTTTGCATGTGGCCTCAACGAGAGTTTCGCTCATTGTCGAGCGAACTCCCTTACATTCCATTAAGGCGGTTTTGGCTCGCTCATCGTTCGATTTGCGGGCAGGGTTTAAAAATCCCTTGCCACCAGAGATCCCGGATCAGGTCCGGGATAGCGTCTTAACCAAATTCGTAGGGTGGGTGAAAACCCACGCGACCTCCGCGCGCCGTTTTCACCCTATCTTCACATCTTTCCGACCGCCCGGTGCGCAGCGCACGCCCTGTTAATCTGGTCCCGGCGAAAACGGCACCGTCGCGAAACCACCCAAATACCGACGCGATACCGACGCCGGAAACGGGCGATCGCAAAAATTAACCTCTCTGCCGCCTTACGCCTCGCGCCCGTGCCGCACCAGCCGCGCATGCAGACGCCGCGCAGCCGGCGCCCCGGCTTCCAGCGCAAAAACATATGCATGGGTCAGGTAAAAGCACGACGCGTCCAGATCGTTCGCCGCATCCGCTGCTTGAGTGTACAAATGCACCAGCGCGGCGCTGTCATGCGCCTCGTGCGCGGCGATCATCGCGTTGTCCAGAACCGCACTCATTCCGCCGCCTTTCCCATACCCCGATAGGCCTCGATCTTGCCGGCGACCCAGGCGTGAAAACAATGGGTCGGGCTGTCCATCACCGGCGAGAAACGGCCCCCGTCGAACTGGTCCGCGTGCCGCCCTCGCTGCATGCCTTCGACCACAAAGATGTCCTCTTCGAACACCGTCTTCCAAAGCTGCGTGTTACGCATCCGCAGCCCTTCATCACTATCGGGCACCGAATAGTAGAGGTGGATATGCTCGACCGTCTTCTCGGGGCCTTTGGGCTCCAGGATGATGGCGAAGGCATGGTCGCGATGCACACCCAGCAGAACGTTCGGGTAAACCGCGATATACTCCGCCTGTTCATTCCACTTCGCCCCAACCCCTTCAAAATCAGGGAATTTTTCGCCGTTCTCGTTGGTCAGTTGACGATAGACCATCGTACCCTGACCCGAGAATGCACCGGGCTCCTCGATGTTGTAGTGGTCCTCCAGCTTGGAGTAGCTGTTGAGCCCCGGATGCACCCAGGGCAGGTGGTAGCTCTCGCAATAGTTCTCTACCGCCAGCTTCCAGTTGGTATTGACCTCGAACTCGATCTTGCTGTCGAACCCGCCGTGATAGACCGGCAATTCAAATTCCGACCAGCGCGCGATGACCTCCTTCATGGCCTCCTCGAAGTCCGGCGCATCGCCCGAGACATTGACCCACACGACATCGCGCCACACGTGGCTGCGCACCTCGATCAGGCCCAGATCGTCGCGCTTGATGGCGTCGTGCGTGTTGTGACCGGGCCCGCCCACATGCGGGGTCGAGACCAGCTTGCCCTTGGTGGAATAGCACCACGAATGATAGGGACAGCGTATCGCGCCTTCGATCTTGCGCGGCTCTTCCACCAGGATCATGCCCCGGTGACGGCAGATGTTCTGAAACACCCGGACATCGCCATCCTTGTCGCGCAGCAGTAGCAAGGGCATCCCCAGAAACTCGATCGGCTTGGCGTCACCCGGCTCCGGCACATCGGCCGCGACCGACAGCCCGGCCCATTGCGTATAAAGCAGCGCCTGCCGCTCCTCGGCGTAGATGGCGGGGTCGATGTAATGGGCGTTGGGAAGGCCGTTGGCCTTGTCGACACTGGCGCGAACGGCAGACAGATCGGTGAACGTTGCAGACATCGGTAACACATCCCCTTGGCTGGTGATGTTCACCGATTGCCTGAAATCGCGCCGGAAAAACCGACGATTCACGACACGAATTTCCGCAAAGCGACTGTCTCAAGACAGAGGAGATCTGCGGCCTAGCGGAATTCCTCTTTCAGGCGCAGCAGGCGCGCATGAAATACCGGCACGTCTTCCAGAGCCACAAGCCCGGCTTGCCGCGCGACCGGCAGCGCCTTGGTCAGCCCCGGACCAAGGTATTCATATACCATACGAGCCGCGCGCCGCCCGGTCACTTTCTCGCGCACGGTGCGTGTCGCATACCCTTCCCAGATATTGGACTGGAAGGAGGTTTCGGGCGTCAGGAAATTGAACGAACAGGCCAGCGAATTGCGGTGCGTGACCAGCGCCGCCACGCCTTCCTCCTGCCGCATGATCAGGCCGCGGAACTCCCGGTTTGAGGGTTCGGTAGAAAGACCCTGGTTGCGCATCGCATCACGCGGCTCGAAGCCGCGCAGGAACGTATAGGGCGCCTCGCGGTGGACGTGGACAAGACCGATGGTAAACAGGGTGTCGTCGATGAAGGACCGCCGGACGAAACTGTAGAAGCCGCTGGGAAACATCTCTTCGGGCACGGCGGTGGGCGACGCGCCGAAAAAGCCTGACAGGAAAGAATGCCCCAGAAGTTCGGGCGACGTCGCGAAGATCGACTCGACCGGTTCCAGAAGGATCCGGGCATCCACATCGAAGAACTCGCAGATTCTTTGCAATAGGTCGGGCCGTGGAAAGCTCTCACCCGACAGGTATCGATTGAACTGCGTCCGGTTGATCCCGATCTCCCTGCAAAGGCCGGAGATCGAATTGTACGATGCACTAAGGATCTGTAAGTTGCGCCCGAATATACCACGTACAACCGCAGGATCGGAGGACTTGGTCGGTGGTTCAATTGATGGCGTTTTCCGGGTCAAAACAGCATCGATTCGTTTTCCGGCCATACGCCTTCCATGATATCGCGATTGGACTTTATGCACTTTTTACACGAAGTTGCATGGCTCTGTCTAGGATCTGACGCGCTTTAGCGTCAGTTTGGTCAGCTGCTGACACAAATGCGTTGCACTGATGCTCCAGATTTCGAGTGATCGGCCTCTTGCAGTGGCCTATCCTGAATTCAGGATAGAAGCGAGGGTGCTATGTACGGTGCAGTATTGTGGGCTGATCGGTGCGCGAACCGCGCGCTGATATGGTGCGAAGATCATGGTGAATTGGCCTTTTTCGAAGGTGAGTCAAGCGAGTACGCCGACGCTTCGAATTTCGAGGAGGGCGACTTCGTCGCGTTCAAGATCCGCGATGGTCGCGGCATGCGCCTTGCGTTCGAGGTCAAGGTTGTTGCAACCGACGAATATCCCCGCCTCGCCGCCGATTTGCTCTGTGCCAACCCGGATAGCGATCCTGGACACGCCGCTGCGACGCACCGCGACGACCGCAAGATCCTGCCATTTCCAGCCAAGGCCGGCGTGAACGCCCGCAACGATGCGCCGCCGCGGCAGTCCAGAGCTCGGCTTGGAAACGTGAAGCTGTCCCGCTAGGCTTACCAGGATCGCGGATCAGTTTCCGCGGGACAACGCCGCAACGCCTGTACGGGCGATCTCTTCAAGGCCCAACGGACGCATGAGGTCGGCGAAAGCGTCAACCTTTTCCGACGTGCCGGTGATCTCAAACACGAAGCTGTCCAACGTGCTGTCCACTACATTGGCACGGAAGATATCCGCCAGCCGCAACGCTTCGACACGCTTGTCCCCGGTGCCGGTGACGCGCAACAGCGCCAGCTCCCGCTCTACCGCGCGGCCCTCGACGGTCAGGTCGTGGACTTCGTGCACCACCACGATCCGGCCAAGTTGCGCCTTGATCTGCTCGATGATTTGAGGCGTGCCAGTAGTGACAATGGTGATGCGGGACATATGGCCGGTGTGATCCACTTCGGCCACGGTCAGGCTGTCGATGTTATAGCCGCGTCCTGAAAAGAGGCCGATCACGCGGGCCAGAACGCCCGGCTCGTTATCCACGATGACGGCCAGCGTGTGGCGCTCTTCTGCGTCCGAAAACGTGGGCCGCAAGTTATAGGCGGAATGGCTGGACGCGCCTTTCTTGATTTTCAGGGCTGACATGGGAGTAATCCTTTTAAGATTGTCGTGCAGGGCAGGGAAGGGGGTGGCCTAGACCAGCACCGCCCCGCCTGCGTCGATGGCATCCGCGGTCGACGCAGTCTCGCCCAGCAGCATCTCGTTGTGGGCCTTGCCCGACGGGATCATCGGGAAGCAGTTCTCGTGCTTCTCGACCAGGCAATCGAAAATCACCGGTCCGTCGTAGTTCAGCATCTCCATGATCGCATCGTCCAGATCGGCAGGATCCGAACATTGGATACCCTTCGCACCGAACGCTTCTGCCAGCTTGACGAAATCGGGGAGGGCGTCAGACCACGAGTGCGAATAACGCTCGCCATGCAGCAGCTCCTGCCACTGGCGCACCATGCCAAGGCGCTCGTTGTTGAGAATGAACTGCTTGACCGGCAGGCGGTATTGCACCGCTGTGCCCATTTCCTGCATGTTCATCAGCCACGACGCCTCGCCCGCGACGTTGATCACCAGCGCCTCGGGATGGGCCACCTGAACGCCGATAGAGGCCGGGAAGCCGTATCCCATCGTGCCCAGACCGCCGGACGTCATCCAGCGGTTGGGGTCTTCGAACCCAAGGTATTGCGCCGCCCACATCTGGTGCTGGCCCACTTCGGTGCAGATGTAGCGATCATGCCCTTTGGTCAGCTCTTCCAGACGGTGCATTGCGTGTTGGGGCTTGATCGTCTTGCCCGCTTGGCTGAAGGCCAGGCAGTTGATCTTCTTCCATTCTTCGATCCGGCCCCACCAGTTGCGAATGGCTTCACGGTTGACCTTGCTGCCGCGCTCTTTCCAGACCGACAGCATCTGGCGCAGAACCTCCTTCACGTCGCCCACGATGGGGAAGTCTGTCCGGATCACCTTGTTGATAGAGGACGGGTCGATATCGATATGTGCCCGCTGCGACCCGGGCGAAAACGCGTCCAGCCGCCCTGTGATCCGGTCGTCGAACCGCGCGCCGATATTGATCATGAGGTCGCAGTCATGCATCGCCATGTTGGCTTCGTAGAGGCCGTGCATGCCCAGCATACCCAGCCAGTTCTTGCCCGACGCCGGGTAGCAGCCAAGGCCCATCAGGGTCGATGTGATCGGGATACCCGTCACCTCGACCAACTCGCGCAGAAGCGCGGTCGCCTCGTCGCCGGAATTGATGACGCCCCCGCCGGTGTAGAATATCGGCCGCTCGGCCTGCTCCAGCGCCTCGACCAGTTCGGTGATCGTGTCGATGTCGCCCGTGGTCTGGGGCTGATAATGCGAGGTCTTGGTCTGCGCAGGCTCCAGGTACTTGGCCGAAGCGAACTGCACGTCTTTCGGGATGTCCACCAGTACCGGACCCGGACGGCCCGAGGTCGCCACGTGAAACGCCTCGTGGATGGTCTGGGCCAGACGCTCGGTTTCCTTGACCAGCCAGTTGTGCTTGGTGCAGGGGCGGGTAATGCCGACCGTGTCGGCCTCCTGAAATGCGTCAGAGCCGATCATGAATGTGGGTACCTGGCCGGTCAGCACAATCAGCGGGATCGAATCCATAAGCGCGTCGGTCAAGCCAGTCACCGCGTTGGTCGCCCCTGGACCCGAGGTCACCAGAACGACGCCCGGCTTTCCGGTCGACCGGGCATAGCCTTCGGCGGCGTGCACCGCACCCTGCTCATGCCGAACGAGGATGTGCCGGATGTCGTTCTGCTGAAAAATCTCGTCATAAATCGGTAGCACCGCGCCGCCGGGATATCCGAATACGACGTCCACACCCTGATCCTTCAGGGCCTGAACCACCATTTTCGCTCCGGTCATCTGACGTGTCATCTTTTTGCTCCGTTCATGACGTATGTCTCATTCTGTTACGCATAAAAAAGCCCCCGGAGGGATCCGAGGGCGCATGGGGTACCGTTATGGTGTCCGTTACCGGCCCATGCGCCATTTACCTACGACTACGATTAGCGATGCCATTTTAGGCGACTCCTTGCTGCGTTCGGGGACATTATGTGCGGCGCTAAGAAGCGTCAACAGGATTTCCGTGAAAAATGTCGCGCGAGAGGGCGGTTTCTTTGCATTTGTTGCGCAAAAATTGGCGCGGCAGAAACGCGCAGGTTTGCAAGATCGTCACGGACCCTTCCGAGAGGTGTTACACTCGTGTGACAACCTTGGGGTGATTTGACGCCATCACCATCCAGGAGACCAGCCATGAAAGATGCTGACCACACCCGTTTGAGCGCCGACGACTGGGACGAAAAGATGCATCCGCGTCCCGAAGAGACCGAGTTCGACCGCGTGGTCGAGGCCGCCATTTCGCGCCGCGGCTTTCTGGGCGGGGTCCTGGCCTTTGGTTCGGGCGCAACGGCGATGGGCATGGGGCCCGCGCTGCTGTCAGGCACCACTGCGCAGGCGCAAACGGCGAGTCGCTTTGCCTTTGGGCCGATCGCGATCCAAACCGACCACACCGTTCATGTGCCCGAAGGCTACGGATGGGACGTGCTGGTGCGCTGGGGCGATCCGATTTTCCCCGATACGCCGGAGTTCGATCATGACACCGGCGGCGCCGTCGACAGCGCCGACCGCGTCTTTGGTGAGAACACCGACGGGATGGAAAGCTTTCAGGTTGGAGGACGCCAGATTTTGGCCATCAACCACGAATACACCAATCCCGAGGTGAACCTGCCCCATACCGAGGACGGCACGCCGACTGGCCTCGACGATGTGCGCAAACTGCAAAACCTTCAGGGTGTCGCGGTGATCGAGGTCGCCGAAGATGCGGAGGGCTGGATTGTGGTCAAGGACAGCCCGCTGAACCGCCGCATCACCCACCTGACGCCGATGACCATCGCGGGTCCGGCTGCTGGGCATGAGCTGATGAAGACCAAGGCCGACCCGACCGGCACCGAAAGCCTGGGCACCTTCAATAACTGCGGATCGGGTAAAACGCCCTGGGGCACCTATCTGACCTGCGAGGAGAACTTTAATGGCTATTTCGGTGCCACCGGTCAAATCAAAGCCAGCACCGAGGTCATTGCGGGGTACGAAAGGTACGGCATCGGCCCCGATGGCTGGGACTACGATTATCACAAATGGGACGCGCGTTTCGACGTCTCGAAAAATCCCAACGAGCCGCACCGGGCCGGCTGGGTGGTCGAGATTGACCCCGCCGATCCCGAAAGCACGCCGGTCAAGCATACCGGCCTTGGCCGGTTCAAGCACGAGAATGCCGAGGTGGTATTGGCGCCCGATGGGCGGGTCGTAGTCTACATGGGCGACGACGAGCGGGGCGAGTTCATGTATCGGTTCGTATCGAACGGCACCTACACGCCGGGCGGCTCTACCGAGGGGCTGCTGGATGACGGCACACTTTCGGCGGCAAAGTTCAACGACGATCAGACCGGTGAATGGCTGGCTCTGACGCCAGAGACGACGGGCATGGACAGCCTTGCCGAGAGCCGGATCTTTGCCCGTCAGGCGGGCTCGGCGGTCGGCGCCACGACCATGGACCGCCCGGAGTGGATCGCAGCGAACCCTCATGCGGTGGAGGCCTATTGCTGTCTGACCAACAACAAGAACCGTGGCGTCAAACCCAACGCGGGCGGGGATGAGACCCCGGTCAACGGTCCCAATCCGCGCCAGACCAACAAGTATGGCCAGATCGTCCGCTGGAGACCAGAAAATGACGATCATGCCGCTGACCGTTTCACTTGGGACCTCTACGTCATGGCGGGCAACCCCGACGTCTACAACAACACATATGGCGGTTCCGAGAACATCACGGCTGGCAACATGTTCAACTCTCCCGACGGGATGGCCTTCGACACTGCGGGTCTGGTCTGGATCCAGACCGATGGCGACGACAGCAACGCGGGCGAATTCGAAGGCATGGGCAACAACCAGATGCTGGCGGGCGATCCGGTGACCGGCGAAATCGCCCGGTTCCTAACGGGGCCGAAAGGATCCGAGGTGACAGGGCTGACCTGGTCGACCGACCGGCGCACGATGTTCGTAGGCATACAGCATCCCGACGCGCCGTTCCCCGATGGCGAAGGCAAGCTGCCGCGGTCCTCGATCATAACCGTCAAGCGAGAAGACGGAGCGCCGCTGGGATAAAGCAAATACGCACGAATTTCAGGCCCAAGTGTCTTCTTTAGAAAACACTTGGGGCGTATGGCCTACATCATGTGGCCCAGCGTGCCCATCATATAGTCGCGGTTGTAATGTAGGGATTGCACGCGCGGATCATCCTGGGATTTGCGCATTACCGTGTCGTAGTCTGCGAAACAGATCAGCTGCGCTTCGTTCTGGATGATGCGGATGTTGAGATCATTGAGATAAGCGGTGCGAAACCTGTCGGCCAACCGCTGCGACGCGAAGTTGATGATCGTCGTGGTGCCGCC
The DNA here is from genome assembly GCF_009363715.1 of Roseovarius sp. THAF9. Taxonomy (NCBI): domain Bacteria; kingdom Pseudomonadati; phylum Pseudomonadota; class Alphaproteobacteria; order Rhodobacterales; family Roseobacteraceae; genus Roseovarius; species Roseovarius sp. THAF9. The sequence goes on along the minus strand of NZ_CP045404.1, from coordinate 1,957,427 downwards.
CGCGTTGTTCTGAAGGCCGTAGCACACGGCTTTCTGGCGGTCGAAGGTAAAGTCGGCGAACTCCACCGTGCTTTCGCCGTAGTCTTCTTGAACGTTCTGCATGGTGTCCCCCATGGCCAAGAATGTCACGACGATGACAGATTCGTAAAAATATGGAAGGGGTGCAGCATACTTTTTCTGCGCCGCGGCATCAGGTGACGCAAAGTTGATCGCAAAGACGCCGCGTCTTTAGAGCGAGACACCCGTCCCCTGAAGCACGCCATGTTCCATCGCATAGCGCGTGAGACCAGCTGTCGAACTGATCCCAAGCTTGCGCTTGATGTTCTTGCGATGGGTTTCCACGGTGCGCACCGAGATTTCCAAACTCTGCGCCACCGCCTTGTTCGACTTGCCCAGCGCCAATTGCAGCAAGATCGTCTGTTCGCGGTTGGTCAGCTGAACGCGCCCGTCCCTGATGTCCGGTGTAAGCGAGCCCTTCGCCCCGGTGCAAAGATAGCGCTCGCCTCGGCTGACCGCTTCGATGGCGCGCTTTATCTCATCCGTCGGCACGTCCTTAAGCACGTAGCCCATTGCGCCATGTCCCAGAGCGGAGTTGATGTATTCGGGGCTGTCATGCATCGACAGGATCAGGATGCGCGTATCCGGTCGGCGTTCCAGCAGAATTTCGGTAGTAGAAAGCCCGCCGAGGCCTGGCATGTTCAGGTCCAGCAGGATCACATCGGGATCGAGGGCAGGGGCCTTGTCGATGATGTCCTGCCCCGAAGACAGGGTCGCGACGACTTCGATATCGTCATAGCTTTCGAGGATGGCTTCGATGCCCTCGGCCACCATAGGGTGGTCGTCAACGATGGCGATACGGATGGTTGCAGTCATGCGCTTGCCTTTGTTTCCTTGCCAGACCCGGAGCCGTCTTCGGGTTGCAGCATATGAGTCAGCGGCACGTCGGCCTCGATCACGGTCCCGCTCTTCGAGCTCAGGATGCGCAGCGTGCCGTCCAGTTGTTCGATCCGTTCCTGCATGTTGCGCAGGCCCAACCCTTGCGAGTTCATGGCAAGGGATCGGCCCAGGTCCAGCCCCCGACCATTGTCCGAGATCCGTAAGGTCGCGCCGCTCTTGTGACCGCGCACATCGACTGACACGCAGGTGGCATCGGCGTGGCGTTCGATGTTTGTAAGTGCTTCCTGCGCGACACGGTAAAGCGCGGTCTTGGCGTCGTCGTCAAGCCGGTTGCGGAAAGGTACGGTGCGAAATTCGGTCTTGATGCCCGTGCGTGCGCCGAAATCCTCGACCAGAGATTTCAGCGCGGGACCGACGCCCAGATCGTCCAGCACTCCGGGCCGCAAGTCGCGCGAAATGCGGCGCACTTCCTGGATCGCGGCCGAAAGATTCAGGATGCCACGATCCAGTGTTTCTCCGGCACGTGCATCTCCGGTTTCGAACCGGCGGCGGGCGCTGTCGAGGGCATAGCGGACACCCACTAGGATCTGGCTGATGCCGTCATGCAATTCGCGCGCCACACGTCCGCGCTCCTCTTCCTGGGCGTCGAATACCCGTTGGGTCAGTTTCTTCAGCTTGGCGTCTGCAACCCGGCGCTCACGGATGTTGACGAAAAGACCCGAGGTGAACACAAGCAAAAGCGCTCCCATGGTCAGGCCACCGATATAAAGAAACGTGCGTTGGACGCGCTGCTCGACCGTGGCACGCGCGCTGTTCACAGTTGCGATGACATCGTCGATGAAGACACCCGTGCCGATGGCCCATCTCCAATCCTGCAGCCCGACGACATAGGTAACGATCTGTGCCTTTTCGCCCGTCGACGGCTTGGTCCATTGGTAACTGTGATAGCCGCCGCCGGTTCGGGCGATGCGGATCAGTTCGTCGGTAATCGGGACGCCGGATTCGTCCTGCATTCCGCTCCAGTTGCGCCCGATAAGCTGGGTATGACGGGGGCTGACAAGGTTGTTGCCGTCATAGTCAAAGACGAAGAAATAACCGTCTTGTCCGTAAATCATGGCGGAAAGGATCTGCGTGACTTCAAGCTTGGCGGTCTCGTCGTCCGGTGCCGCGCGGCCATATATGTTGATGATCGCGGTCCTGGCGAGCGACAGATAATTCTTCAGCTCGTCCCGCTTGGCCGCAATCAGCTTTTCCTCGAGCGAGTGAATCTCACGCTCCGCCATCTGCCGGGACTGCAAGGTTACCAGAACGGAAATCGTCACCATGGCCAGAATGAGCGGCAGTGTCGCCGTCAAAAACAGTTTCTGACCATAATTCAGATGCGGTCGGATCATCGATTCTCCTTGGACGAATCGTTAAAGCGAATCTTGACGGAAGCCCAGTGCCGGCGACCGAAAGGAACTGACGATGCCCCGCGGCCATGCCTTGAATCTGAGCGGATTCAGGGTTTTCCGGTAAGCTGCGGCGCAAAACCTACGCACTACTCGGTATTCCCTTCGATACCTGTACACGATAGTGTCCCGGCACCTGCAACGGTCCGCGCGCAGGCTGCTAGGGACGGCATGCGCGCTTCATCAATTGGGAGGATATACCGAATGGATCGTCGTTCATTTCTGAAGAATACTGCACTGGGCGGGTCGGCTGCGGCCGCTACGTCGCTGGCCGCACCGGCCTATGCCCAAGGCAACCGCACCCTGACCATGGTCACAACCTGGGGCCGCGGACTGGCCGGTGTGCATGACGCCGCACAGTATTGCGCCGACCAGATCACCGCGATGAGCGACGGCCAACTGACCGTCGACCTGAAAGCTGCCGGCGAACTCGTCGGCGCGTTCGAGGTGTTCGATGCTGTCACCGCCGGCCAAGCGGATATGTATCATGGTGTCGATTACTACTTCCTCGGTCAGCACCCGGCGCTGTCGTTCTACTCGCAGATCCCGTTCGGCATGACCTTCCAGGAATATTCCAACTGGTGGTACATCGACGGCGGCAAGGAGCTGGGCGACGAGCTTTACTCGATCTTCGGCCTGAAAGCGTTCCCCTGTGGCAACACCGGCCCTCAGTCGGGCGGATGGTTCGCTAAGGAAATCAACTCGCCCGAGGATTTCCAGGGCCTGCGCTTCCGTATGCCCGGCCAGGGCGGCGAAGTGCTGGGCAAGCTGGGCGCCAGCGTTCAGAACCTGCCCGGTTCCGAAGTGTATCAGGCGCTGTCGTCGGGTGCCATCGACGGTACCGAATGGATCGGCCCCTGGGCGGACGAGAAGGCTGGCTTCCAGGAGATCACCAAGACCTACTATACCGCCGGCTTCCACGAACCCGGCCCGAACCTGAACTGCGTTGTCGGCCTCGAAGTCTACGAGAGCCTGACCCCGGCGCAGCAGTCGATCATCTCGAACGCGGCGCAAGCCACCAACATCTGGAACATGTCTCAGTTCATGGCCAACAACGGTGCGGCGCTTCAGCGTCTGCAATCGTCGGGCGTCACCCTGCGCGAATTCCCCGACGAGGTTTGGGATGCGTTCGGCGCCGCGGCACAGGAAGTTCTGCAGCAGAACATGGGCGACGAACTGTACAAGAAAGCCTATGACAGCTACCGCGAGTCGTTGGAAAGCTCGGCCTCATGGATCAGCCGGTCCGAAGGCAGCTTCCGTTCGCAGCGCGACCGGGTCCTGGACATCTGATTGCTTGTCGCCAGAAATTTACGCTTCCCGCGCCGTGACCGGCGCGGGGGCATTTCGCGCATAAAGGTGTGAGTCCTCTGCACGACCGGCAGTTCGTCCAGGAGCATGACTGTCCAAATTGATGCAAGGGCATCCGGGCGAATCCGATACGCAGGACATGGGGGGAATGGTTGATGGACGAGACTGAAGCGGCCGGCACCGGGTTCGCCATACTGGATGCGATACTCTGGTTCTTCGGCAGTATTATCGGATCGTTCTACGACTTGGCATACGCGATCACGCATCCGGGGTTGTGGCTGAACTGGGCCGACAAGGAAGCAATCATGCGGTTCGTCTATTACGGCGGATCGGTCGAGTTTTTCTTCGTCATCTTCACCTTCGTACTGGTCCTGACAGCCATCGGGATATGGCGCAACAGCTTCATGTGGGGTTGTGTGCGGGTGATGGAGGGGTTTGCCAACATCACCGGCCGGCTTTTTGCCTGGGCTGGCCTCATCATGGTGCTCCAGCAAATCGTCATCGTCTTCATACAGCGGATATTCGTGCGGCCGGATATCTCGTTCGGCTTCGGTGTTCCGCTGGCCTTCGACATCAGCTGGTGGGCCGAAGCGCTGAAATTTCACAACGCGCTGGTGATTGCACTGTGCTGTACCTACACCTTTGTCCAAGGGGGACACGTGCGGGTCGACCTCGTCTATGCCGCGGTTAAATTTCGCACGCAACGCCTTATCGACATGATCGGCTGTGTCGTCTTCATGGCGCCCATGGCCGTGCTGATCTGGATGTACGGCTGGTACTTTATGTGGCGGCACCTGATCACGCCGAAACCTTCGGCATCGGAATCCCTGGAACGGCTGATGATGAAGGCCCGCGCTGTCCGCTGGAACGTAGAAACAATCGGCTTCAGCCCGAACGGGTTTAACGGGTATTTCCTGTTCAAGGTCCTGATGGTCGCCTTCGCGGGGATGGTGTTCATCCAGTCCGTCGCCTTCTTCTACCGCTCCTACCTCGAATGGAAGGAGGGCCCGGAAAGCGACGGCAAATACCTTGACAAGGACAGCCTCGGAGAAGGCGAAGAAGCCTATGAGGGGACACACTGATGTTGTTTGGACTGGATGGCGTCGAGATCGGCCTGATCATCGTGTTCCTGTGCCTCTTCGGAGGCATCTTGTCCGGCTTTCCGGTGGCCTTCGCCATTGGTGGCGCGGGGGTCATCTCTTTCGGTATCATCGCAGGTCTTGACAGTGCCGGCCTGCTGATCCACCAGGCGATCGACAGGGGCAGCGATGCCTATCGCACCCTGGTGGGATCAGGCGTGAAGCCCGAGTCCGTGTCTATATTCCGATACCCGGACCTGCCGCGCGTGGGCGAGCCGGTCTTTCCGCAGGGATGGGAAACGGCGCTGGACCGGAACTTAAGCTTCGTAGTCAACAGGATGAACGAACGGGTCTTCGCGGGGCAGTCGATCGAGACCCTGCTGGCCGTGCTGATGTTCGTGCTCATGGGCATCACGCTGGAACGCTCCAAGGTTGCCAACGACCTGCTGACAACGATGGCGCGGGTGTTCGGCCCGCTACCGGGCGGCCTTGCCGTGTCGGTTGTGGTGGTGGGTGCGTTTCTTGCCGCCTCCACCGGAATTGTCGGGGCAACTGTGGTCACGATGGGTCTGCTCAGCCTGCCGACAATGCTGCGCAACAACTACAGCCCAGAGATTGCCACGGGCGTGATCGCGGCCTCGGGCACACTGGGGCAGATCATTCCACCCTCGATCGTGATCGTCCTGCTGGGCACTCTGGCCGGTGATCTTTATTCGGTCGCACAGGAAGCGCGGGCGCAGGAGGCGGGCTGCACCGATGCGCTAACCTACCTGGGCGAGCCGGCCGTGGTCTCGGTCGGGACGCTCTTTCAGGCGGCTCTGCTTCCAGGCATCCTTTTGGCCTTGCTCTATGCGCTCTACGCTTTCGGCTACGCCCTGCTGAACCCGAGCAGGGCGCCGGCGGTCGAACTGGGCGCCACCAACGCCGAGGCGATCACCCGCGGCGAGGCTTTCACCTGGTTTTTGGGCATTCCGGTCGCGCTGGTTGTCGGGGTATTGGTGCTTGGTCAGATGAACGTGATTGGCAGCCAAAGTACGAGCATCGACAGCTTCAGCGAGCAAGGCCAGAGCGCCAGCCTGCGCACCGCCGTGGGCGCTGAGTGCAAGGAATCCATGATCGAACTGCATGGTCAGGCGGCCTGGGACCGGGCAGTGTCCGAACAGGAGTCCATCAACGAGTCCGGCGGCGTGACCCAAAGCGTGCGTCTGACCGAAGAAGAACGCGCCGAGATGCTTGAGCGCAAGATCGCGAACGCGGCGCCCATCGGTACTGGCATCGCCGTCATGATGCTGATTTTCGCGCTCGTCCTGACGCTGGCGCGCGGTGTTCTGCCATCGCAAAGCCCCACGCCGTTGATTGTTGGGGGAATCGGGATCGTGCTGGGTCTGCTGATCGATATCCTGCTGATCGGCCCTCAGTGGAGTTCGGCCGCTACCTTTGCGATCATGGCAATCCCCGTGGCGGTGGCGCTTTATGGCTGCACTCATGCCGCAAAACGACTGGCGCAGAACGAGCTGATCCGCGTGGTCTTTCCGCCGCTCGTGCTAATCGTGGCGGTTCTGGGCTCGATCTTGGGCGGGATCACCAATCCAACGCCGGCCGCGGCCTTGGGTGCGGGCGGGGCGATCATGCTTGCTGCCTATCGCAAGCTGAAAGACCAGGAACGTTCGGGCAAGATCATCATATTCGCCACTTTCGCGATCGTCATAGCCATTATTGTGGGCATCAACTTCGACTTGCGGATCAACGTTGAGGGCGCCTCGGCCGAAAGCTGGATCGCGTTCATCGTGGCCAAAGCAGCCTATCTCTATGCGCTGTTCGGCTTGCTGTTCGCCTGCTGGGTGCTTTTTGCCGGCGGGGTGCTCAGCCCGGTGGTGCGCGAGACCGCCAAGGTGACCAGCATGGTTTTCACCATCCTGATTGGCTCGCAGCTTCTAAACCTCGTGGTGATCTCGTTCGGCGGTGAACACTATATCCAGCAGTTCCTGCGCTCGTTCGACAACGAGTACAAGGTTTTCCTGATCGTGATGCTGGTGCTGTTCATCCTGGGCTTCGTGCTCGACTTTCTCGAGATCATCTACATCGTGATCCCGATTGTCGGGCCTGTCATTTACGGAGGCACGTTCGACCCGAAATGGGTGACGATCATGATCGCGGTCAACCTTCAGACGTCATTCCTGACGCCGCCCTTCGGCTTTGCGCTGTTCTATCTCAGAGGTGTCGCCCCCAAGGAGGTGACGACGGGCCACATCTATCGTGGAGTCGCACCCTTCGTTCTGATCCAGGTGGTCGGACTGGCGATCTTGTGGTTTTTCCCGGATATCGTCACGATCGTCCCGGACCTGCTGGGCGGCTGATCCCGACTTTGCACTCTTGGGATGGGCCCGGTCATTACCGGGCCCTGAATCCTTGCGTCGGGCATCGCGCACACCATGACAGACACGGCACGTATTCGGCATGTCATCCTTTCGGGATGTTCCGGCGAAAAAAGTCCACGCTTCTGGCGGCTTTCGGCCTTGCCGGGCTTCAAACCGTGACCGAACCCGGCCGACGCATCGTCGCGGAAGAGTCGGCCGGTCGCGGCCTCGCGCTCCCATGGGACGATTCTGCCGCGTTCGCCTGTCGCGCCGTGGACATGGCGATGCAGGACAGGGCTGGTGTCCGGGACGCGCTTGGCTGTATCTTCTTCAACCGTGGCCTGATAGAGACCTTGGCCGGTTCCGCGCGATTTCACCAGGAGGTCTTCATGACGCCGGCTTGGCCTGAATCGTACCGAAACGACGACGACCGGCGTCACGGCTTCGTTGCCGCGATCGACGAGTATCACCGCTCGTGCCGGGCCTATGACCGGCTTTGATACACGCTGGTGATCCTGCCGGAGGCCGCGGTCGCCGAGCGGGTTGCTTTCGTTCTGAACCGTATGGGCTGAATCGCGCGGTGCCTAGCGCGCGGCGATGCGCCCGTTGCGCGGGGCCGGCGTCCGGCCTGAGATTTCCAGCACCAGCTTTCGGCGCACCGTGCGGGCAAAACTTTCGCGACCCTCGGCCGTCACCATGAAGGCGCCGGGCCCGCCGATGATCCTCTCTGCGTATTCTTCCTCAAGATTGGCACCAGCGCGCCGTCCATCCTCTGCGCGCAGGATTGGCAAGGCATTGATGACGATCCCCGCTGCCAAAACCTCGGCCCGTGCTGCGGCAATGGCGGGCCCAGACGAGTTGCGGATGCTATCGCCCGAAAAATCGATCACCGCACGGGGCGCGATGATCTCATTCGTCTCGATCAGGCGTTTCGCGTCCAGCAAGGCGCCCCCGATTGCGTTGCTGCCATAGGCTTGGCGCGGCGGCCCGGTGAGCGCGTTGGCAAAGGCTTGTGCCGAAGCTTCGCCGTCGATCACCGTCCAAGGCACGACAACCGCGGTGTTGGTGGCCCACTCGACGTAAGTCACAGCGACGTTGCCATAGAGTGAATCCTGGATGGCGTTCAGAACTTCCGGGTCAATGATGGCGCTGGCATAGCCCTGACGCTGGAAGGACAGTTCAATGTCGTCGATTGACCCGGAAGCATCCGCAAGCAGGACCAACTCAAGCCCGACCTCCTGCCGGGTTTCGGCGAGGACGGGACCGGCAAGCAGGCAGATGAGGCAGGCCAGAATACGCATCCTTCGATCCTTCCCGGCATCACTTGCTAGGGCAAGCGGCTTGCAGTCACATCCGCGTGTGGTCCGGAGTCGTGCAGCCGCGTGCCCTGAAAACGGGCGTAAGATGCGGTCTCGTTACTCTTAGGTCGTATCGCGCCGGGCCAGTGGCAAGATCGTACCCTCGATCAAATTCATCAGATCTCCGAAATATCCGATGCTGCGGGCCGGGCGGGTTGAGTCCGAGGTGATTGCAAGCGTCAAACCCAGCCCGGGCACGACGCAGATCAGCTGTCCGCCGTATCCTCGGGCCAGAGCGAATTTGTCGCCCTGCGCTTCTCCAAGGAACCAGCCATAGCCATAGCGCAGCCCGGACCAGGGCGACCGCGTTACCGGCACAAAGGACCGGTTGACCCAGTCCTCGCTCAGCACGCGCGTCTCAGCCCACATGCCGCCGCGCCGGTACATTTCGCCGCAATGGATCATCGCGGGCAGGCTAAGCGACATCTCGTTGCCGCCAAGATAGCGCCCCTGCGGATCAGTTGTCCAAGGCGGGATACTGATGCCAAGCGGGTCGCCAAGCCGGTCACGCGCCTGCTCCAGCAGGCTTCGCCCGGTGACTTCAGAAAGGATCGCGCCCAATACGTGGAACGAACCCGTGGAATAAAGCATACGTGCTCCGGGCTTCGTCTCGAAGGGACGTGACAAGGCGTTTGCGACCCAGTTGACGCTGCTGACCCATTCGCCGTAATTGGGCCCGGATGTGCGTTCCAGCCCGGCCTGCATCGTGACAAGATTCTCGACGGTGATCTCCGAGACGCCCGGATCGGCATCCTGCGGGATCAGATCAGGGGCAAGCTGCCCAATGGTGGCCTGCATCGTCGGTATCTCACCACGATCGAGCGCCGCGCCGGTCAAGGCGGCGACAAGGGTTTTCGACACCGACTTGATCGGCACGGGTGTTCCGATGTCCGGCCCGCGAAACGCCTCGACGAACATCTCGGCACCGTGCTGGTGAATAACAACGGCGTGGCATTGGTCCAGCGCTCCTGCGGCATCGGCCACGGCGCGCCACGCGGCAGGCTGTGCCCCGGCTGGCCAGGCGGCGAGTGCAGTAGCGCCAGCAAGAACAGTACGACGGTGGAAATGAGACATGAAACCTCGCTCGCTGCTTGTCGTTCACGAAGTATCACGGTCGTTGGGAACGGCTATAGTGAGGTTCAATGAATCGCCGATACACACGGGAAAGTGTTCTGAAGCTCATACTAGGCGCTGCTGGCAAACTGCCAAGCGCGTCAATATTTCCTGTTGCGCAAAGGCTTGCCGTCGGGAAGCGCGATATTCGCCACCTGCTCGGCAATCGGATCATTGGAAAGCGGATGGCGGTGCGCCTCGAAATCGGCCGGATCGCGCATTGGCTGCCATTCCCCGCCCGAGTAGACCTCTAGCCCCGAGAACGCGGCTTTGTAGCCCATCTTGGCACTCCCCGGCACCCAGTATCCCAGGTAAACGTACGGCAGGCCAGCCTCGCGCGCGATTTCGATGTGATCGAGAATAATAAAAGTCCCCAGACTGTCGCGTGGTCTGTCGGGGTCGTAAAACGAGTAAACCATGCTGACGCCGTCGTCGAACACGTCTGTAAGGCAAACCGCGACCAGCTCGCCACTTTCTCTGTCGGTGTATTCAACCACGCGCGTGCGAATGGGCGTTTCCTCGATCATCGCGGCGAATTCGAACGTATCCATGTCGGCCATGCCGCCGTTGGCGTGCCGGTCCTCGAGATATTCGCGAAAGAGCGCGTATTGTTCCTCGGTGGCCCAAGGTGATGTGGCGCGCCGGTCAAGATGCCGGTTGCGCCTTAACGTGCGGCGCTGACTGCGCGAGGCTGCAAAGTTTTCGACGTTCACGCGGGCCGACAGGCAAGCGGCGCAATCCGCGCAAGACGGGCGGTAGAGCACATTTTGCGACCGACGAAACCCCTGTTTCGAAAGTGTGTCGTTCAGGCGTTGCGCCCCGTCGCCTTGAAGGGCCGTGAACAGCTTCCGCTCCATCCGGCCTTCCAGATAGGGGCAGGGTTGGGGCGCCGTCACGTAAAATTGGGGCGCTATGGGAAGGGTGTGACGCATGGCAGGTTTCGTAACTTTCGGTACCGACGATAACAACGATGTGACGCTGCGCCAAGAGGTCAAATCCTCGGCAGCGTAGCCTCTGTCAGTTCGCCGCGCGGCGATTTATGGCAACGGTTCCAAGGGCGAGGTCCGTCAGGCCCTGCCGCCGCGCTCCTGTCAGCATCAGCAGGATTGACGTCAGTTGCACCAGCGGCACGGCGCAGGAAAAGGTGAAACCCATCGAATGCCAAAATGCCATTGCGGTGTCCAAACGCTGCCCCATGGCGGTTCGAAACTCCAGCGCAAATAGGCGCATGCCCCATGTTGCGGATCTATGCGCGATGGTCGCGGTACGATAGACCAAGCCTAGGGCAAGAAACAGGAACGGCAGGAAGAACAAGCCGGTGAAAGCTGTGAAAGGCAGCACGAGCACGCAAAGTACCAGCACCAGAACGCTATCGACCAGCCATGCCAGGAAGCGCTTTAGCGGGACATCCGCGTAGAAGTCGGGTTGCGTTTCGGGGTCGGGTATGTGCCAGATCGTATCGGTCATTTACAGTATATAGGTTTGCTCCCGCGCCGTGAAAGGTGGCGGCACGGGGAGCGCTTGGATGCTCGCGATTCAGTTGGCGCGTGCAGGGCCACGGTCGTCTTGCGCGTCGCCATCGGTATCCTCGGCGGCATCGGCGTCAGCCTTACGGGCGCGCTCGTCCATGAACTGGTCGAACTCCGCCTTGTCGCGCGCCGCACGCAGACGCTCCAGGAAAGCCTCGAAGTTCTGCTGTTCTTCTTCAAGCCGGCGCAGGGTTTCGTCGCGGTAAGCGTCGAATGCGCTGTTGCCGGAAGAGCCGTTCATCGGGCGCATCTGTTGGCGACGTGCCACGCGCCCGGACGGGCAGGATAGTTTGTTGCGCCAGATCATATAGGCCAGCAGCATAAGGCCGACGGGCCAGAACACGATCATCGAGACAACAAGCGCCGCAATCCAGGCGGGTTTGCCCTTGTCGTCAAGCCAGGCTTCGGTCCGCGCAAACCAGCCAGAGACGTCGGTGGCAGGCGAATTGTAGGTATATGTCGTCATCAAGGTGTCCTTTCGGGAAGGGTCTGAGGTTGGTATGTAAAGCATATTTACATTCAAGAGATGGGACGTGGTCGCTTGCGTTGCAAGGGGGTATGTTAAAGAATTTCACATTCGGCTTGAAACCCTGTCTCACAGGCCGTTGACCGGATCTGCAGGGGGTGTATCACTGCACCCATGAGTTTTTCCGATCGCATGACCCGTTGTCCGCGCCCCTTCGAGACCACCCCGGGGCAGGAGGCCCGCGAAGCAGTGCCGGGTCTTTCCCCTGACACAGCCGCACTTGTCGCAGGCACGGCGGGATCCAGCCCGTTCCTGCAAGCCCTCTGTCTAAAGGAGCGCGACTGGTTGCCCGAAGTTTTCGACAGCCCCGAGGCGGCATTTGACGCGCTGATGGACGAGGTGTCCGCGATCCCTCTGGACGAAACGGGCCCGCGCTTTCGCCGGGCCAAGAGCAGGGTGGCGCTTTTGACGGCACTGGCCGATCTTTCCGGGGTCTGGGCGCTCGAGGACATAACCAGCGCCCTCACGCGGTTTGCCGATCTTGCGGTGACGCACGCGCTGCGCGCGGCCCTGTTGCCCGAGTTGCGGCGCGGTAAGATACCCGGACAGGACGAGGATGCGCTGGAAGATGCCGCCGGGATGGTCGTTCTGGCCATGGGCAAGATGGGCGCGTACGAACTCAATTACAGTTCTGACATTGACCTTATCTGCCTGTTCGACGAAGAGCGGTTCGATGGCGACAGCTATCACGAGGCGCGGGCCGGCTTTGTACGCGCGACGCGCCGGATGGCGGCCACGCTGAACGACCGCACGGCGGACGGCTATGTGTTTCGCACTGATCTGCGTCTGCGCCCCGATCCCAACGTCACGCCTGTGTGCATGGCGATGGGAGCGGCGGAGACCTATTACGAAAGCCTGGGTCGAACGTGGGAACGCGCGGCGTATATCAAGGCGCGTCCTGCCGCGGGCGACATTGCAGCGGGCAAGCGGTTTCTTGACACCTTGCGCCCTTTCGTCTGGCGCAAGCACCTGGATTTCGCTGCCATCGAGGATGCCCACAACATGCGATTGCGCATCCGCGAGCATAAGGGGCTTCACGGTCCCATCCGGCTTGACGGTCACAACATGAAACTGGGCCGGGGCGGAATCCGAGAGATCGAGTTTTTTACCCAGACCCGGCAGTTGATCTCCGGCGGTCGCGACCCCGATCTGCGAGTGCGTGGCACAATCGACGGGCTGGCGCGCCTTGCGTTCAAGAGCTGGGTGCCTTCGGACGCGGCAGATACACTGGCCGGGCATTACCGCGCGCATCGCGAAATTGAACACCGGCTTCAGATGCTGCGCGATGCGCAGACCCAGGTCCTGCCCGAAAATGCCGATGGCTGGGCGCGGCTGGCCGCGCTGTGTGATCGCGACGTGTCCGCGTTCCGTGACGAGCTGACAGACCGGCTGCAACAGGTGCACGACCTGATCGAGGGGTTCTTCGCCCCCGACACCAGCGCCGAGAAGCCTGAAAGCTTCGAGGGGCTGGACGATGAAATCATCGCCCGTTGGCGCAGCTACCCGGCCCTGCGCAGCGAACGGGCCAATACGATCTTCGACCGGCTGAAGCCCGAAATCCTCGAGCGCCTTAGCCGGTCCTCGACCCCGCACGAGGCGCTTCTGGCCTTCGACGGCTTCCTGTCCGGCCTGCCTGCGGGTGTTCAGGTTTTCGCGCTGTTCGAGGCCAATCCGCAGCTGATCGACCTTATGGTGGATATCGCGGGCGTGTCGCCCGCGCTGTCTAGCTACCTGTCGCGCCACGCCGGCGTATTCGACGCGGTGATTGCCGGGGATTTCTTCGCGCCCTGGCCGGACAGGGGGCATCTGCGCGGTGAACTGGCGGCGCGGCTGGACCGCGAGGACGACTATGAACGAAAGCTGGACGCGGCCCGCCGCTGGTTGAAGGAATGGCATTTTCGCACCGGTGTGCACCTGCTGCGCGGCCTGATCGACGCCGATAAGGCGGGCGCACAATATGCCGATCTGGCCCACGTGATCCTCGCCGAGCTCTGGGGCGTGGTCTGCGCCCAGTTCGCTGAAAAACACGGTCCGCCGCCCGGTCGCGGGGCAGTGGTGCTGGGCATGGGGTCGCTTGGTGCGGGCAAACTCAATGCAGGTTCGGATCTGGACCTGATCGTGATCTACGACGCCGAAGGGGTCGAAGGATCCGACGGTCGCCGACCGCTGGCGACACGGCCCTATTACGCGCGTCTGACGCAGGCGCTGATCACTGCCTTGACGGCGCCGATGTCCGAAGGCCGGCTCTATGAGGTGGACATGCGCCTGCGGCCTTCGGGCAACCAGGGCCCGGTCGCCACCAGTTGGGGCTCGTTCCAGACCTATCAGGAAAATGAGGCTTGGGTGTGGGAGCACCTGGCGCTTACCCGCGCCTGCGTTGTGGCCGGCCCGGATGCGCTGGCCACGGATGTCGAAACCTTTCGTTGCGATTTGCTACCGCGCAAAGGCGACCGTGAAACCGTTCTGAAGGAAGTCGAACAAATGCGTGCGCGCATCAAGGCCGCCAAGAGCTCGGGCGGGCTGTGGGAGACCAAACTGGGCGATGGCCGGATGCAGGATATCGAGCTGATCGCGCAGGCGGGGTGTCTGCTCGCTGGGCGGCCCGAGCGCAGCGTCGAGGCAGGGCTGGCCGCCGGTGTCGCTGCCGGTTGGTTGGATGACGCCGAAGAGGCAGCGCTCGGTGTCGCTTACGCGCTTTGCTGGCAAGTGACGCAGGCCGCGCGTCTGTTGGGCGACAAACCGTTGGACGAGGACGCCTTGGGCGACGGAGCCAAGGCGTTTGTCCTGCGGCAGACCGGGCATGAACGTATGGCGGACCTGCTGGAAGAACTGGAACGACGCACGGCGAACGCGGCCGTGGTGATTGATGCGGCATTGACGCGAGGAACCGAAGATGGCTGACGCGATGGATCCCAAGGGGCTGATCCGCGAATCGTACAGGATTGAGGGAATAACGCCCGCCGAATGCCGGTCGATATTTCTGGACTGGGCGCTGTCGGTGGATGGTGACGGTGATACACGGGTGCAAATCGAGCGTTTGATCGAGCGTTACGGCGTTGTCAATCCGGATCACCCAATGACCGCCGTCTTGCACGAAGGGCTGAAGGCCGCAGGGTCGCCTAAGCGCCGCGGCGGGTCTCGTGGACGAGTGCGCTGAGCCGAAGCCGTCGCTTGATGGTTTCGCCATGTTTTCTTGGTTAAGTACCGAATTCGCCGAAAACTCGCCTTAATTTGCGGTCACAACGTCTTCGACCACCGCGCCTGAAGTGCGCAAAGGAGGAAGTCATGCTGACCCGTAACGCCATTGCAGCCCTGATCATGGGCCTGACCGTTGCCGGGTGTTCTGCGCCCGAAACCGCCACGCGCAACGCCCCGCTCGATACCCCCACAGCGACGGTGGCGGCACCGGCCTATGCCATTCAGGAGGTCCGCGTCAGCGTTCCCAAGACCCTGAAGGTGTCCGAAGCCAACCGCTATTATCCGGGCGGCGACATCGTCTGGCGCGAGGATCCGGCAGGTGACCGCCACGCGCAAGTAAAGGCGATCTTCGAGACGGCGATGATGCAGGGCGTAAACGCGATGCAAAGCGGTCACGTGCCCGCCATATTGGACATCCAGGTGACGCGGTTCCATGCGCTGACGGAAAAGGCGCGCTATACCGTCGGCGGCGTTCATTCGCTTCAGTTCCACATGCAACTGCGCAACCCCGCAACCGGCATGGCTTATGGCGAGCCGCAATTCGTGAAGGCCGACTTCAAGGCGCTTGGCGGGCAGGCGGCGATCAAGGCCGAGCAGCAAGGCATGACCCAGAAATACCGCATCACCAACCACTTGGCCGCGGTAATCCAGCGCCAGCTGACTAGCCCAGAGGGGTATCAGGCGGCAAACTTGGGCCTGATGGGGGCGCTTAATCAACTCGGCGCTTCCAACAAAAACTGAAACGGCTTAAGGGGACGGCATGACGCCGTCCTCTTTGCCTTCCATACGTTTAAAACCCAAAGTGCAGGCCCGCGCCATCCGGCACGGGTTTCCTTGGGTCTTCGACAATGAGCTCGTGACCGACCGCCGGACCAAAGCGCTGCCGCCCGGCACTGTGGCGGTCCTGGAAGACGCCGAGCGAAAACCGCTGGCCACGGTCGCGGTCAATCCCAAGTCCCGCATTATGGCACGGGTGCTGGACCGTGACCCGAACGCGCGGATTGATCAATCCTGGCTCGAAATCAGACTGCGCCTCGCCCTCGAAATGCGCGACCGGTTGTTCAACGCCCCTTTCTATCGATTGGTGCATGCCGAGGCGGACGGTCTGCCCGGTGTGATCATAGATCGCTTCGACTCTGTCGCCGTCATCCAGCCCAATGCGGCGTGGGCCGAAGCGCTGCTACCGCAGATCGCCGCGGCGCTGGTGGACGTCACTGGCGTTACATGCGTTATCAAGAACGCGTCGGGCCGGGCGAGGGCGCTGGAAGGACTTGACGATGCTACGCTAGCTCTCGTGGGCGACTTGCCCGACAGCCCTTTGCCGGTGCATATGAACGGCGCAACCTACATGGCCGACGTCACCGGTGGGCAGAAGACGGGGCTGTTCTACGACCAGCGTCCCAATCACGCCTTTGCCGGGACGCTCGCACAGGGCAGTCGTGTGCTCGACGTTTTCAGCCACGTGGGCGGCTTTTCCCTCGCTGCGCTGGCAGCCGGCGCGTCCGAGGCGCTTGCAGTCGATGGCTCCCAACCGGCACTTGATCTGGCCCGCGACGGGGCCGCGCGTATGGGGCTTTGGGAAAGCTTCACCACACAACGCGGCGACGCCTTCGAGGTTATGACGGCACTCGCCGAACAGGGCGAACGGTTTGACGTTGTCATCTGTGACCCACCGGCCTTTGCTCCTAACAAGCAAGCGCTGGAAAAGGGCTTGCGCGCCTATGAGCGGGTCGCGCGGCTGGCGGCCCCATTGGTGGCGGCAGGCGGGTATCTGGGGCTCTGCTCCTGTTCCCATGCCGCGACACTCGACAAGTTTCGCACGGCTTGCACACGGGGCATCGGCCGGGCCGGGCGCGAGGGTGCGCTTATCCATACCGGTTTTGCCGGTCCGGACCATCCCCTGCATCCGCAACTGGCCGAAAGCGGGTATCTCAAGTCCCTCTTCTTCAGGCTATGAGGGCGGTTCTCGACACCTGCGTGATCTATCCCACCGTGATGCGCCAGATGCTGCTTGGCGCAGCGAAACGGGGCGTTTTCAAACCGCTCTGGTCTGCCCGCATCATCGAGGAGTGGCAGCGCTCGGTTGTCAAGCTGGGCCCGGATGGCATCGCACAGGCCCAGGCCGAGGCGGCGATGCTGGCTGTCGAGTGGCCCGACGCGGAGGTGTCCTGGCCGCCGTCGCTGGAATCGCGGCTATGGCTGCCCGACCCTGCGGATATCCATGTGCTGGCGGCTGCCATCGCCGGCTCGGCCGACCTGATCCTGACGGTCAACGCCAAGGATTTCCCGCGCAACATCCTGGCCGAGGAAGGCGTGAGCCGGGCTGATCCCGATACCTTCCTCCTCGGCGTTTTCGAGGCAACGCCGGACGTGATGCAGGACGTCGGCGCGGCGGTGCTGGCCGACGCACGGCGGCTCAGCGGCGGAGACTGGGACATCAGAGACCTGATGAAGAAAGCGCGGTTGCCGCGCTTGGGTAAGGCCTTGGCCTTTGCCTGACTCCCACCACGTCGCCAATCCCTAGTCCTGCGTCTCGGGCAAGCCGTTCCAGCGCATTTCAAGCTTTTCGATAGCGGCAATCCGCTCGGTCGTCTTGGGATGACTCATCAGCCAGGCCGGCATCGCGCCCCCGCGCGACTGGGTCAGCGCCTCCAGCTTTTCAAACAGGGACTTCTGCGGCGCGGTGCCGATCCCCGCCTTTGTCAGCAAAGCGGCGGCGTATTCATCGGCTTCGTACTCGTCGCCCCGCGAGAGCCGCGCCGCAAGCAGTGAAGCCATGCCATTGGCGATCCAGACGCCAATACCGGGCAAAAACCGCGACAGCACCATCGCCAGCGCAGTACGCAGTGCGTTCTGACCCGAAAAATCGATCATCCGGCGTCGCGAATGACCAAGCGCCACGTGGCCCAGCTCGTGCGCTATGACGCTAGTCATCTCTTCTGCCGAGACCTCCCCGGAAAGAAACTTGCGGTAAAAGCCTCGCGTGATGAAGATCCGCCCATCTGGTGCGGCCAACCCGTTGACCGGGTCGATCTCATAGATGTGTACCTTGATCCGCGGCAGATCGAGCGCCTTGGCAAGCCGCGTGAAGAACGGCGTCAAAGCAGGATCAACCAACTCGGTCGACCGCGCGTCCAGTTCTCGCTTGGTGCGCCAGACTGAGAAGCGGTACATAACCACAGCATAGAGGATCGCCAGGAGGATCGGGGTGAACTTGATCATTTAGTAGATATGGGCCCTGTCGCTGGGCAGGGCAAGCGACGCATCGCCGCCTGAGATCCAGAATGACCGCGCAACCTTGGACATTTGTAAAACGACAGGCGACCCGAACCCAGGGTCAGCCCGAGCAACTGGCGCCACCCAGCACGCAGAACTTGGCGCAGTGAGGATGGTTCAGCGCCACGTCGCCCTCGGCCTCCGCCAGTGTTTCACCCAATTCGAACTCCGCGTCATAAGGCAGAAGAGTGCAGGCCAGCACGGCGGGACGTTCCGCGCCCTTGCGCTTGACCACCATCCTCGAAGACGCGCACATCAAGCTGTCCGGGGATTTGCCGAGGATATTCCAACAGCCGGTGGTGATTTCGGGGACCTCGACGCTCTCGTCCATTTCCGGGAACAGAACCGTCATTGCAGGGTCGTGTGCGTCGATGTCGAACCCATGCGCGTCGAAAAACGCCTGATAGCCCGCGCGGGACTCGGCCTCGCTGTCGCTCCAAAGGCTCCGGCCTGCGACAGCCATGCGGATCCCGGTTTTACGAAGCCAGTGCATACCCTCGAGCGTCCGGGCGAAGCTGCCCTTGCCGCGCTCCTCGTCGTGCAGCACCTCGGAGTGGTGATCGACCGAGATGCGCAGGGTCAGCTTTTCACCAAACTCTTCGTGCAGCGCCCGCAGACCATCCTGAACGCGCTTGCGCATCATCGGGCGCATCGCATTCGTCAGAATCAGAACGTCGTAGCCGCGCGACAGGCAGGCGCGGGTCATCTCGACCATCTGTGGGTTCATGAAGGGTTCGCCGCCGGTAAATCCGATCTCGCTGACGGGCCACGCACGCGTGTCCAGCTGATTGAGAAAGTCTTCTACCTCGGCCGTGGTGATATAGACTAGGCTGTCGTTCTCCGGAGAGCTTTCGATATAACAATTCGCGCAGGTGATGTTGCACAGCGTCCCGGTATTGAACCAAAGCGTCTGCGGGTTGCTCAGCGCGACATGCGCCCTCGGTTCACCATCTGCGGTGACCTTGGGGTCGATGAATTTTCCACCGTTCGCACGGGGCGCTGCCACATCTTTCATCTTACTATCTTCCGAATTTCATTTGCGTTTCGGCCATAACCTGTCCTTTCTTCCCTTGAAAGTCGAGTTCGGGCAGGTGACACCTTCGTGATCGCCACCTAGACTTGCAGCGAGTTCAGGAGAAAAACATGGTATCTCGCGTCATTCCGGTCGATCCCTTTGACCTCGTGATCTTCGGGGGCACGGGGGATTTGGCGCAGCGCAAGATCCTGCCCGGCCTGTTCCGCCGGTTCCGGGCGGGCCAGATGGGCGACAATGCCCGCGTGATCGGTGCAGCGCGCAGCGACATGGACGCTGCCGCTTATCGAGAGTTCGCCCGCGAAGCCGTGATGGAGTTCGAGCCAGAGGCCGCGAAAGACAGCGAGCATCTCGACAGCTTCCTGCAACAGCTCGACTATGTGACGATCGATGCCCGCGGCGAAGCCGGTTGGTCCGAGCTGACTTCCATGCTGCGCGATGACCAGATTCGCGCCTTTTACTTTTCCGTCGCGCCCAGCCTGTTCGGGGATCTTGCCGACAGGCTGCACGAATACGGCATGGACTGCCCGAACTGCCGGATCGTGGTGGAAAAACCCTTCGGCCGCGACCTCGAAACGGCCAAGGCGCTGAACGCAACCATCGCTGAGTATTTTGACGAGCATCAGATCTACCGGATCGATCACTACCTCGGCAAGGAAACGGTGCAGAATCTCATGGCGATACGCTTTGGCAACACTCTGTTCGAGCCGCTGTGGAACAGCCAGTATGTCGATCACATACAAATTACCGTGGCCGAGGACGTGGGCGTAGGCGGGCGCGGAGATTACTACGACCGCTCTGGCGCGATGCGGGACATGATGCAGAACCATATCATGCAGTTGTTGTGCCTGATCGCAATGGAGCCGCCGGCCAAGTTTGACCCAGACTCGGTGCGCGATGAAAAGCTCAAAGTGATCCGCGCGCTGGATCCCGTTGCGCCCGAGGACGCCGTGCGGGGCCAGTACGAAGGCAGCGGCCAATCCGGCAGCTATCGCAACGAGGTCGGCAACCGCGACAGCATGACCGAAAGCTTCGTGGCCCTGCGCGCCACGATCAGCAATTGGCGTTGGGCCGGTACGCCGTTTTACCTGCGCACGGGCAAGCGCCTGCGCGAAAGAGCCAGCGAGATCGCCGTGGTCTTCAAGGACGCGCCGCACTCCATCTTCGGCGCCGACGCGGGACGACACCGCAACATCCTGACGATCAAGCTGCAACCCAACGAGGGGATCGAGCTGGGCGTGACCATCAAGGAGCCGGGGCCGGGCGGTATGCGATTGGTGGACGTGCCGCTCGACATGACCTTCGCCGAGGCACTGGGGCCCGAAGAGGCTGATTTCCCCGATGCCTACGAGCGTCTGATCATGGACGTGATCCGCGGCAACCAGACGCTGTTCATGCGCGGCGACGAGGTTGAGGCCGCCTGGGCCTGGATCGACCCTATCATTGCGCTTTGGGAAGACTCCGGCCGCGCGCCGCATACATACGCCACGGGAAGTTCGGGACCCGATGACGCGCTGATGCTAATGCACCGCGACGGGCGCCGCTGGCGGGAGATACGAGCATGAGGCTTATCGAATACGCTGACGAAGAGATGATGGCGATCAATCTCGCCAACCAGCTCGCCGGGGATCTCAACACCGCGCTGGAACATGACGACCGCGCGCTGTTCGTGGTGCCGGGGGGCAGTACGCCGGGTCCGGTCTTCGACGTGCTATGCGACGCCGACCTCGACTGGTCGCGGATCGACATCTGCCTCAGCGACGAACGTTGGGTTCCCGAGGTGCACATCCGCTCCAACACCCGGATGCTGCGCGAGCGGCTTTTGGTGGGCCGTGCCGCTAAGGCCGGCTATCTTCCGCTATACGCCCGCGCGGAGGCGCCCGAGGCGGTGCTTGCTGAATTGGAGGCCGTCATCCAGCCGCGCCTGCCAATCGCCGTTCTACTTCTTGGCATGGGCGCGGACATGCATACCGCCTCGCTCTTTCCGGGCACTGACGGGTTGGACGCAGCGCTGGCAAATGACGCGCCGGTGCTGGTTCCTCTGCGGCCTGGCAAGGTCGAGGATGTGCGGATCAGCCTGTCGGCGCGGGTGTTGAACGCGGCGGTGGCCAAGCATCTGGTGATCACCGGCGAGGACAAGCGCAAGGCTGTCGAGCGCGCCCGCACCTGCCGGCCTGAACAGGCCCCTGTGGCCGCGATCCTTGACGAAACCGATGTGCACTGGGCGCCCTAGCATGCCGGACAGTCGGATCGAGACAAAAAAAGGAGGAGGCCGCATGACCTGGGCGGCGCTGAAATCTGAGACCGGAGCGACGATAGTTGATCTCATGCAATCGTCCAATCGCGCGGCCCGGTTCCAGGTCCAGGCCGATGGGATGCTGTTCGACTACGCCAAGACCTCGATGACCGAAACGGCCCGTGAGGCGCTTTTGCAACTGGCCGCCGACCGCGGCGTTGCCGAGCGGCGGGATGCGATGTTCACGGGCGAGCCGATCAACGAGACCGAGGGTCGGTCTGTTCTGCACGTGGCGCTTCGGGCAGGGGCCGACGCGGTGATAAAGGTCGATGGGCAGGATGTGATGCCCGGCGTCCGCGACGTGTTGTCCCGGATGCGCGCCTTTGCCGACGATGTACGCTCGGGGCGGCACATGGGCGCGGGCGGTCCGATCACCGACGTGGTGAATATCGGCATCGGCGGTTCGCATCTCGGCCCCGAAATGTGCACGCTGGCCCTGCGCCCGTATCATGAGGGACCGCGCTGTCATTTCGTGTCGAATGTGGATGGCGCGGATATTGCAGATTGTCTCGACGGGCTGGAGCCGAAGACGACGCTTTTCATTGTCGCCTCCAAGACCTTTACAACCATCGAGACGATGACCAACGCCGAGACCGCCAAGGCCTGGGTTCAGCTTGGCGGCGGGGATCTGAAGGCTCAGTTCTCGGCTGTGTCGACGGCGCACGACAAGACCGAGGCTTTCGGTATCGCGCCCGAGCGCGTGTTTGGCTTTGCCGACTGGGTCGGCGGGCGCTATTCCATTTGGGGGCCGATCGGGCTGTCGCTGATGCTGGCCGTCGGATCGGAGGAATTCGACGCGTTTCTTGCCGGCGGTGCCTCGATGGACGCCCATTTCAGGACTACGCCGCTTGAGCGAAACATGCCGGTGATGCTGGCGCTGACAGGACTGTGGCACAGTCACGCCTGCGGCTATCCCACGCGCGCCGTCTTGCCCTACGATCAACGCCTGTTGCGATTGCCCGCCTATTTTCAGCAGCTTGAGATGGAAAGCAATGGCAAGGGCGTGACAAAGCAGGGCGACCCCGTTGAAGGCGGATCGGGGCCCATTGTCTGGGGCGAGCCGGGCACAAATGGGCAGCACGCGTTCTACCAGCTGATTCATCAGGGCACCCAGGTCGTGCCCTGCGAATTCATGGTCGCGGCCTGGGGGGGCGAGCCAGGGATGGACAACCATCATCGGTTGCTGATCGCCAATTGCCTTGCCCAGTCCGAAGCGTTGATGCGGGGCCGCGACATCGACACCGCACGCGACATGATGCGCAAGGCGGGCTTTGAAGGCGCCGAGCTGGAACGGCAGGCCGCGCACCGGGTCTTTCCAGGCAACCGCCCTTCGACCACGCTGGTCTATGACAGGCTGACGCCCTACCGGCTTGGGCAGATCATCGCGCTTTATGAACACCGGGTTTTCGTAGAGGGGGTGATCCTCGGCATCAACTCCTTCGATCAATGGGGAGTCGAGCTGGGCAAGGAACTGGCCAAGGAGATGGAGCCGCTGGTGGCGGGTGAGGCTGCGCTCGACGACAAGGACAGCTCGACCCAAAACCTTCTGGCCTTTCTAAAAGCCATCCGTGGCTAGCGCGGAATGTCGAACCCCTCAGGCGCAAGCGTGAACTGCTCGAACTCGAATCCGGGGGACACTGTACAGCCGACAAGCGTGTAGTCCCCGGTCGACCGCGCCATTTGCCAGGCGTCGGGCGGCACGATCACTTGCGGTAGCTGACCTTGGCTTAGGTCCGGGCCAAGCACCGCGTCCCGCGCGGGTCCGGCCTCGCTTTCCGAGATCGACAGAACCAGCGGCGCCCCGGCGTAGAAATGCCAGATCTCGACTGCGTCCACCTTGTGCCACTGGTTTTTGTCCTCATCCCGCAGCAGGAAGTAAATCGACGTGCCATGAGCGCGCCCGGCGTTGGACGCGCGCCATGTTTCGCTAAAGAACCCGCCCTCGGGATGCGGCGACAAATCGAGCGCGGCAATGATTTCGTCGGCGGTCAAGTCAGTCCCGCAGGATCGAGCGCCCGGCATAGATCGCCGTGTCGCCAAGCGCCTCTTCGATACGGATCAGCTGATTGTATTTCGCCAGCCGGTCCGAGCGCGCGAGCGACCCGGTCTTGATCTGCCCGCAATTGGTAGCCACGGCAAGATCGGCGATGGTGGCATCCTCGGTCTCGCCTGAGCGGTGCGACATGACGTTGGTGTAGCCAGCGCGATGTGCCATTTCGACCGCCTGAAGCGTTTCGGTCAGGCTGCCGATCTGGTTGACCTTGACCAGCATGGAGTTCGCCACACCACGCTTGATCCCGTCCGACAGGCGCGTGGGGTTGGTCACGAACAAATCGTCGCCCACCAGCTGCACCTTGTCGCCGATCTGGTCCGTCAGGGCCTTCCAGCCGTCCCAGTCGTCCTCGGACATGCCATCTTCGATCGAGATGATCGGATAGTCGTTCACTAGCGCCGCCAGGTACGCCGCATTTTCATCTGACGACAGCGATTTGCCTTCGCCCGCAAGCTCGTACTTGCCGTTCTTGAAGTACTCGGTCGCGGCGCAATCAAGCGCAAGGTAGATATCCTCGCCGGGCTTGTAGCCGGCCTTTTCGACCGACCGCAGGATGAAATCCAGCGCATCGCGGGCCGAGGCAATATCGGGGGCAAAGCCACCCTCGTCACCTATGCCAGTCGACAAACCAGCGCTGGACAGCTCTTTTTTCAGCGTGTGGAAGACTTCTGCCCCCATGCGCACGGCATCGCGGATATTGCCCGCGCTGACCGGCATGATCATGAATTCCTGTATGTCGATCGGGTTGTCGGCATGTTCGCCGCCGTTGATTATATTCATCATCGGCACCGGCAGGGTACGGGCCGACGTGCCACCGACATAACGAAAGAGCGGCTGCATGGCGAAATCCGCCGCAGCCTTGGCCACGGCAAGGCTGACGCCAAGGATGGCATTGGCGCCCAGACGCCCCTTGTTCGGTGTGCCGTCAAGCTCGATCATCGCCTCATCGATCGCGACCTGCTCCGTTGCATCGAACCCCGCCAGCGCATCGGCGATCTCGCCGTTCACCGAGGCCACGGCCTCCAGCACGCCCTTGCCGTTATAGCGGGCGGCATCTCCGTCGCGCTTCTCGACCGCTTCATGGGCACCGGTCGACGCGCCAGACGGCACGGCGGCGCGGCCCATGGTGCCGTCTTCGAGGATCACGTCCACCTCGACCGTCGGATTGCCACGGCTGTCGAGGATTTCGCGTGCGTGAATGTCAAGAATGATGCTCATTTGAGATCCTTTGGCAGTATGCAATTGCAGGTCCCATAGCAAGAACGCGCGTCAATGGGAACTGCGACGCAAGGCTGGGCCGCAGTAATCTTTCACCTGCTCAGGCGGGGCGAACACATCGAGCCACCCGCCGCTCGCGCAGATAGGTATATAACCCAGTCGTTATGATCAGCGTCGCCCCCAACAACGTCAGGCTGTCGGGCCGTTCGGCAAAGACAACTACACCGACGATCAGCGAAAACAACAAACGGGTATACCGGAACGGTGTGACCACCGCCGCATCGCCCATGCGCATGGCCGCAACGATGCCGTAGTACCCCAAAGCCCCGAACACCATACCGCCCCCGATCATCGCCCACAGCTGCGGCGTCAACGGCGACAGCGTCTGTGGACCAAGCAGGATCAGCAGAATCCCGGCCGGTACCACAGCGGCAAAGCCCTGGAACGACACCACAGCTGAGGACACGGCGACATCGATGCGCCGGGTGATAAGGTCACGCGCGGCCACGCAGGCTACGGACACAAGAACGAGCAGCGCCGAAGGGTCGAAACCGGCAAGGCCAGGGCGGATGATCAGCAGCACACCGCAGAACCCGATCAGAATCGCGCTCCACCGGCGCCAGCCCACGTCCTCGCCAAGAAAAAGCGCTGCGCCCATGGTGATGAACAGCGGCGTCGCCTGGAACACCGAGGCCACGACCGAGATATCGACTAGGGACAGCGCGGTGGTAAAGGCCAGCGCCGCACCGGCCTCGCATCCTGCACGCAGCAGGAACGGTCTGCGCCACGCTTCCTTCGCGAAAATACGGTGCCCGCCCAGGCGTGACACGACCGCAAAGATCGACGCGCTGCCAATCCCGAGGAAGATCAGGATCTGGCCAACGGAAATATCCGCCGACATTTTCTTGATGAACATGTCCTCGACGGTGAAGGCCGCCATGGACAGGATGACCAGTACTATTCCGCGAAGATTGTCCATGATCGCCGTACCGCTTGAGAGTTTCCCTGCCGCGATAGGCGGCTTTTGGGGGCGATACAAGTCTGTCGGCAGACCGGAGCCGGGTCAGTCCTTTCGGATCGGCACGCCGTAAAGTTCCAGCTTGTGACCCTTCAGCTTGTAGCCAAGCTTGGCGGCGATTTTTTCCTGCAACTTCTCGATGTCCGGATCGACAAACTCGATCACCTCGCCGGAATGCATGTCTATCAGGTGATCGTGGTGGTCACGCTCGGCGTCTTCGTAGCGTGCGCGACCGTCTCCAAATTCCAGCTTGTCGATGATCCCGGCCTCTTCGAACAGCTTAACTGTGCGATAGACGGTAGCGATAGAAATCTTCGGATCACGACCGCTGGCGCGGGAATACAGTTCCTCCACGTCGGGATGATCGTCCGAGGATTCCAGCACGGCCGCGATGGTGCGCCGCTGGTCGGTCATCCTCAAGCCCTTCGCCTCACAACGGTCGATGATGGTGTCTGTCATTCCGGCCTTCTTCGCGTTTTCGCAGCGTTGAATAACGGGTGTGGTATCGGAAATCCAGCTTTTTGCTACCCACTAACGCTGCCGTGTCAGGTCCGCCCAGATGGGCAGATGGTCCGAGGCGATATGCGCCGGCTTGTCAGAGTGAACGCCGGTTGCTGCGACTTCAAACTCGGGAGAATGGGCGATCCGATCCAGCCGACCCACAGGGCGTATCGCGGGGTAACTGGCCGGGGTAGGCACGAACTCCACGCCGCCTGCCACACCTCGCAGCGCGGCGGCGGGACGCCACTCATTGAAATCGCCCGCCAGCACGAGCGGCATCGTCTCGCACCGGGCAACCGCTCTCATCACCGCCTTCATCTGCAGCAGTCGGTACCGTCGCACCAGCCCCAGATGCACGCCGACGACCCGGAGGGAACCAAGACAGGTTTCGAATTCGGCCATGACCGCACCGCGCGGCTCCAGCCCCGGAAGTTCGACATGCCGTGTCTGCCGCGCCGACAGGGTGCGCCGCGCCAGCATCGCATTGCCGTGCCAGCCCAGCGATCCACCCGGCGCGCCGAATGGCAGGATGTGCCAGCCGTCACGCTCCACGAGGTTATGAGGCAGGGCTGCGGGTCGGGGCGGCAAGCGCTTGTCGACTTCCTGCAAAACCACAATATCGGCGTTCAGGGCGTTGATCACCTGAAGGCTGCGATCCGGTCGCCGGCGCATGTCCAGGCCCACACATTTTTGCAGGTTGTAAGTTGCAATTCTCAGCCAAGGTTCGTTCATGCTACGACACCTGCACGACGAAGAAAGGAATGCTGCTCATGTTCGCAGATCAGACCTGGCTGGCGCGGATCATCTGGATGGCACTTGCGGGGGCGGCCGTTTGGGCGCTTGCCGTACTGCGGCTCGAGTTGGCTTTCGTGGCGCTGGCGACGCTGGGCCTGTCTCTCGCCCCGGTCGTGGTGGCGAACTGGGCGCAGGTGCATGTGCCGCCGACCTTCATTGCGGTCGTCGTGATCTTCGTGGCGGCGACACTGTTTCTGGGCGAGGTCTTCGACTTCTACGAACGGTTCTGGTGGTGGGACATTGCCATGCACGGAACCTCCGCTGTCGCCTTCGGACTGATCGGCTTTGTTTTCGTTTTCATGATGTTCCAGGGCGACCGTTTCGCCGCGCCGCACCTGCAACTGAGCTTTCTCGCTTTCTGTTTCGCCATGACGATCGGCACCGTGTGGGAAATCTTTGAGTTCGGCATGGACCAGACCTTCGGGTTCAACATGCAGAAATCCGGACTTCAGGATACGATGGGTGACCTCATCATAAACGCGGTCGGTGCCTTGGTAGGCGCGGCGACCGGCTATGGCTATCTCAAGGGGCGGCATGTTGGTATCGGAGCCTTTATCGACGAGTTTGTGCGGCGTAACCCGCGTCTATTCCGCAGACTGCGCCGGCGTCGCGACAGACAAGAGTAGCCTCACGTTCCGCAGAAGGTCTGCTGAACCGCTTCGGACGGCTCTGGTGGTCGGGCGAGGTCCGCAGCATCGCTCCGGGAGCGGTATGGCTCGGCCAGCACCTCGCAAAGCCGGTGAAACGGCGCCATGTCCCCGGCCACCGCCGCGGTGATCATCTGCTCGACGCGGTGATTGCGAGGGATATAAGCCGGGTTCGCGACCCGCATGATGTCGTCCGGCGCATCTTCATTCTCCAGCCGCTTACGCCATTTCTTTTCCCACGCATCAAAGGCTGCCGGCTCAAGAAACTCGTCCCGTGGCGTGCCGTCCCTCAGCGCCCGGAAAGTGTTGGTAAAGTCGGCGCGATTGGCGGCCATCGCATCCAGAAGCGATACGATCAGTGGCTCGTCCTCCACCGTCGCATCGGCCAAGCCGATTTTGCGCCCGAAAAGCTCGCGCCAGGCGTCGTGTACCTGACCAGGCATGGCGTGAATGGCCTTGGTAAAATCCTCGACCGCCTTGTCCTGATCGGGCATCAAGGGCACCAGCGCCGTGGCCAGTTGAGCCATGTTCCATGCAATGACGTTGGGCTGGTTTGCAAAGGCGTAGCGCCCGTGCATGTCGATGGACGAAAACACCGTTTCGGGATGATAGGCGTCCATGAAAGCGCAGGGGCCATAGTCGATGGTTTCGCCCGACAGCGTGGTGTTGTCAGTGTTCATCACGCCATGAATGAAGCCGACAGACATCCACTGCGCCACCAGCTGCGCCTGTCGCGCGATCACCGCGTCCAGCAACTCCGTCGGGGACTGCACATCGGGATAGTGACGTTCCACCACATGTTCGTAGAGTGCCTGTAGCGCGGGAAGGTCGCGCCTTGCTGCAAAGAACTGGAACGTGCCGACGCGGATATGGCTTTGCGCCACACGGGTCAGAACGGCACCGGGCAGGGCGCCCGTATCGCGGAACACCGCCTCGCCGGTCAGCGTCGCCGCCAGCGCCCGGCTGGTGGGGATGCCAAGCGCGTGCATCGCCTCGCTCACCACGTATTCCCGTAGCACCGGCCCCAGCCAGGCGCGTCCATCGCCCATCCGCGAATAGGGCGTCGGCCCGGAGCCTTTGAGTTGGATATCGAACCGCGTCCCGTTCGACGTGACTTCTCCCAACAGGTTGGCCCGGCCGTCACCCAATTGTGGTGAAAAGCCGCCGAACTGGTGCCCCGCATAGACCTGTGCCAGCGGGTCAGCGCCGGTTGGAATCGCGTTGCCGGCAAACACGCGTGCCATTTCGTCCTCGGAGCCCGTTGTGATCCCGAGGTCACGTGCCAGCGCATCGTTGAATGCGATCAACTGCGGAGATTTGACAGGCGCGGGAGGTTGCCGGGTGTAAAAGCGGTCGGGCAGGCGGGCATAGGAATTATCGAAGGGGATTTGCAGGCTCATAGCCCAAAACATAGTCGCATATCCCGCGAACGCTAGAGCTTGCGTGACATCAGGATGTAATTCTCGCGTGGCTCGAAGCGCAGCTTCTCGTAGATGCGCCGCGCTTTTGCGTTGTCGCGGCCGACCTCCAGGTGAATTGCCTTCATGCCGGCCGACGCCAGCGTCTTGGGCAAGGTCAGAAGGATTTCCGACCCTATGCCGCGGCCTCTCACCCCGGGGCGGATGAAGATTTCGTCGACGAACCCATCCAGCCCGCCAAATTCGACCGACCAACCAAACGTGATGGTGACATAGCCGATCGGCGCACGTCTCGGTCCGGCTAGGTAGACGCATCCGTACGGCGACCCTTCCAGCAGCGGCGCCAGGGCGTCACGTCGGGTTACATCGTCCTGCACGATGCCTTCTTCTTGGTGGAACGCCGCCACCAGCGGCACAAGGCGCTCCAAGTCTTCGGTTGCGGCAAGGGTCAGTTTCGTCATAACCGGGCCAGCCTTTCGGTCAGTAGGTCGAAAAATCCGTCGGCATCCAGGTCGCCTATGAACAGCGCGTTGGGCGTCCGGTCTGTCACGCCCCACCAGTCCGCCACGGTCATTCCCATGGTCAATTCCGACTGGGTTTCGATTTCGACATTGATATGTCGGCCCGAGAACAGCTTTGGCCGGATCAGGTAGGCGACGGTGCAGGGATCATGCAGCGGCGCCCCCTCCGAGCCGTATTTCTCGCGATCATAGCGCTCGAAAAAGTCGGTCATCTCTGCGACAGCCGTGCCGACCCGGTTGCCAATGCTGCGAAAGGCGTCGTTGCGCGCGCGTGTCACCAGCGCCTTGTGCGTGACATCAAGCGGCATGACGACGATCGGCGCGCCGGCACTGAAGACGACATCGGCCGCCTGAGGATCAACGTGGATGTTGAACTCGGCCGCGGGCGTGATGTTACCGACTTCGAAGTAGGCGCCGCCCATCAGGACGATCTCCCGCACCTTCCGAACGATCTCGGGCGCCTTGTGGAGCGCGGTGGCGATATTGGTCAGCGGCCCAATCGGCACTACCGTGACACTGCCCGCGGGCTCCTGCCGCAGTGTCTCGATGATGAAATCGACGGCATGCATATCCTCGACCGGCATCGTCGGTTCTGGAAGGTCGGGACCATCAAGGCCAGTCTTGCCGTGCACATGCTCTGCCGTCACAAGAGCACGGTTGAGCGGGCGGTCGCATCCGGCGTAAACCTTGATGTCACGTCGTTCGGCAAGCTCGCACACCATCCGTGCATTGCGGGTGGTCAGGTCGAGCGGCACGTTGCCGGCCACGCAGGTAATTCCCAGAACGTCGATCTCGTCCGGACACCCCAGCGCCAGAAGGATCGCGACGGCGTCGTCCTGCCCGGGGTCGGTGTCGATGATGATCTTGCGCGCGCTCATGCAAATCCCCTGTCACGGTGGACATTGCTTGTCCACTGCGCATGTTTTGTCTTGGCGGAAATACTCCGGGCCAGGGGCGTTATCCCGGATTGGATCAGAGCTTCAGGCTGTCTACCCAAATCGGTCTTGCGTGGTGCGGCACCTCAGGCGGATCAGCGACCCAACTCCTTCATTCCGCGTTCGATCCCGTCTAGGGTCATCGGCACCATTCGATCCTCGAAAATCTCGCGCACCATTCCGATCGAGTGGGTATAGCCCCAATAGGCCTCGGGCACGGGGTTGATCCACAAGTGCTCGGGCCATTGCGCCCGAGCCCGCTGAAGCCATACCTGTCCGGCCTCGGCGTTCCAGTGCTCGTTTGCGCCACCCGGATAGGCAATCTCGTAAGGCGACATTGAGGCGTCACCGACGAAGATGCACTTGTAATCCGGCCCATAGGTGCGCAGCACCTCGTCGGTGGGAGTCTGCGCGTCCCAGCGGCGGCGGTTGTCGCGCCAGACGCCTTCGTAGAGGCAATTGTGGAAATAGTAGTATTCCAAGTGCTTAAATTCGGTCCGCGCGGCAGAAAACAGTTCCTCGACCATCTTGATATGTGGGTCCATTGACCCACCGACGTCCAGAAACAACAGCACCTTCACTGCGTTGCGCTTCTCGGGGCGCGTCTTGACGTCGAGATAACCGTGCTCGGCCGTCGCTCGGATCGTACCGTCGAGGTCCAGTTCCTCCTCGGCGCCGTCCCGCGCCCATCGCCGCAGCCGCTTCAGCGCCACTTTGATGTTGCGTGTCCCCAACTCGATCGTATCGTCGAGATTGCGGAACTCACGCTTGTCCCAGACCTTGACGGCCCGCTGGTGGCGGCTTTCCTTCTGGCCGATGCGCACGCCTTCAGGGTTGTAACCATAGGCGCCGAAGGGTGAGGTGCCTGCCGTGCCGATCCACTTGTTCCCACCTTGATGGCGGTCCTGCTGTTCTTTCAGCCGCTCCTTCAGGGTCTCCATCAGCTTGTCGAAGCCGCCAAGCGCCTCGATCTCGGCCCGTTCCTCCTCGCTCAGGTGCTTTTCTGCCAGCTTTTCCAGCCACTCCTGTGGGATATCGACCGCCTCGATCACGTCGTTCGAACTGATGGCTTCCAGACCCTCGAAACTGGCGGCGAAGGCGCGGTCGAAGCGGTCGATCATCCGCTCGTCCTTCACCATCGCGGTGCGGGCGAGATAGTAGAACCCCTCCAAGTCATAGGTCACGAGGCCCGCGCCCATCGCTTCCAGAAAGGTCAGGTACTCGCGCAGCGAGACCGGCAGGCCCGCCTTCCTGAGATTCTCGAAGAAGGGCAGGAACATCGCTTACCTCAGATCGACATGCGGTGGATAATCAGCGTAGCGAAAAGCCCCAGCAGGGTGAAGATCAGGCAATAGACCGCCGCGTAAAGAAGAATGTCGGCAGTTCGCCCTTTGCGCCGCCACGCGGTGAATGCGCCCAGGCTCGCGCCCAGGATCGCGCCGAATACTACGATCATCGTGTCTTCCCGTCAGGTCACTTCAGGGGGCTGAGCGACGAGATTTCCCGCAGTTTCGCGCGCACCGCCCAGTCCGCGCCGAACCCGTACCGTGCCCAGCCGATACTGTCCAGCCGCACCGACTGCGCCTCAGCGACGCGGCCCGTCAGGTCCAGCGCCTCGGCCCTCAGCAACATCAGCGTAGACAGAAGCGCCGCATTTTCATGGCGTTCCGCGATCGCAAGATGCGGCGCCAGTATGGTCAGGGCCAATTGGCCATTGCCCTCGGCAATGGCGAACGCGGCCAACTGCGAGGCGGAGTAGGCGCGGTGCAGCTCGGTGCCGGGGGTCTGACTGTAGAACCGTTCGGCCAGGCGAAAATGTTTGAACGCCGTATCGGGCTGCGCGGCCTGGGTCAGGCGTCCCATGGCAAAATGCGAGAATGCCCGCCGGTGATCGTGCCAGTTCATAGCGTCTGCAATCCGAAGCGCCTCACTGGCCGCGACCAGTCTTTGCGAATGGCCTGCGCCGGGCCCAAGCGCGGTCTGTACGGCTTTGATCCACGCGCGCGGCGTCGACGACAGGGCACGCGGTGCGATGGAATCACCGCCGGGATTGAGGCGCGACAGGATCGACGGCAGGCGCGCCGCGACCTGGCCTCTTGTCATACCAGAGCGCAAGTCCGGCGAGTAGTAGGCCCGCAGTATCAGCATGTCGAAGCCGGTAAGAATTGTGTGAACGTTGTCGTCGTTGAACACGCTGTCGGGCAGTCGGTACAAATCGTTGAGCGGACCAAGTGACTGCGCGACTTCCTCGTGCAGGCAGTCGCGCACCTCTTGCGGCGAGGCATCATTTGGCAGGAAGATCGCGATCTTCTTGCGCTCTATCAGGGTGCTCCAGTTCGTCTGCCGCTTGTTGCGCGCAGCGCGGTACTCTGACAGGCGGCTGATATTGGGGACCACGAAACAGGCCGCCTTGGGCAGATGCCTACGGATCTTTGCCCGCGGCACGGCCTCGATCGTGATGTTGGCGACGTCAGACCGGACGCGCGCGATGTCGATCTTCGCTTCGGTGCGCAGTCGGTGCACCAGCCGGTTAAGGTCGGGTATCAGCGTCGACGGAGGATTACCCGTGACCCGGATTGAAATCGGTCCCTCGAACCGCGAGAAGTGCTGCAACTTGCGTCCCGACTCAAGCTGGAAGGACAGTTCCAGGAAATCGCGAGCGATTTCGCGGTTGGAGCGTGACGGCGGCACAGGGCGCGGCGCAGAGAAGGACTTCAACGCGGGAAGGGAACTGGCGGACGGTGTTGCCGCACGGGTCGGCATTTCACTCGAAGGACCAGGAACGCACGCGCCCAGCATAAGGAACAATGGAAGAATGACGCGGCGCATGAGCTCCCCGATACCTGTATAACCTCAAGTGGCAGGCGGCCGTCGTGATCCACACTGCCATCCGGCGCAATCGCCGCCAGATCGTTCTGCGCGTCCTTGATCGCACGCAATTCGACCCGCTGCCCACTGAGCCTACCGGACAGCTGTGTTGTTCGCCTCTTACTTCGTTCCCAGTAAGGAGCAAAAAAGACAAAACTGTGGCCGATTCGCCAGTAGTGCGAATCGTGATTCGAGACGTGTGCGAAATGCCCCGCGAACTCTGGGACGATGCGATTTCCAATCTCCGTTCTGGACTGGTTTTGGTGCCGCTTCGGCACGCGTTTGCGCGCCGGTGTCAAATCTGCAGGTAAAAACCTTTTAACGCTGGCGACTAACGCTGGCGAAGCGCCATAAAGGCCAACCGTTCAAAAAGATGCACGTCCTGCTCATTCTTCAGCAGCGCCCCATGCAGTTTGGGCAGGGCATCGGCCCCGTTGCGCTTGAGGTCTTCGGCTGTCAGGTCTTCGGCCAAGATAAGCTTCAGCCAGTCCAGCACTTCGGAGGTCGATGGCTTTTTCTTCAGTCCCGATTGCTCTCGGATGTCGTAAAATTGGGTCAACGCCTCGGTCAGCAGCCGTTCCTTGATGCCCGGATGGTGAACTTCGACGATCTGTTTCATCGTGTCGGGGTCCGGAAAGCGGATGTAGTGAAAGAAACACCGCCGCAGAAAGGCGTCGGGCAGTTCCTTTTCGTTGTTCGAGGTGATGATCACGATCGGACGTTCGACCGCGCGGATGGTCTCGCCGGTCTCGTAGACGTGAAACTCCATCCGGTCCAGTTCCTGCAACAGGTCGTTGGGAAACTCGATATCGGCCTTGTCGATTTCGTCGATCAATAACACGATCTTTTGCTCGGCCTCGAACGCTTGCCAAAGCTTGCCCTTGCGGATGTAGTTGCGCACGTCGTGCACGCGTTCCTCGCCCAACTGGCTGTCGCGCAGCCGCGACACCGCGTCGTATTCGTAAAGACCCTGCTGCGCCTTGGTAGTGGACTTGATGTTCCACTCCAGCATCGGCAGGCCCAGCCCGTTGGCAACTTGCCGGGCCAACTCGGTCTTTCCGGTGCCCGGCTCGCCCTTAACCAGAAGGGGGCGCTCGAGCGTCACGGCAGCATTTACCGCAACGGTCAGGTCGTCGGTGGCGATATAGGCGTCGGTGCCTTCGAATTTCATGAGCGTCCCTTTTTTGGTACCGCCACGCGCAAGTGGCGGGTGGCATGGAATTTTTGCTGCACCCTAGTGTCATGGGGAATTCACATCAATGGCGGGCATTTGTGTAGTGACAATCTGTCGAGGCGCGTGTAATTGCACGCCACAAGGTGGATTTCTAAAGGGGAAGTTGGGTGACCGACGGGGACCTGCAGGAGGGAGTGGAAATGAAACAGGACGTGGTTCTGTCGGAGGATTACACTCCGGCTGAAGACGAGCCGTTCATGAACGAACGGCAAGTGGAGTATTTTCGTCGCAAGCTGCTGACCTGGAAAAGCGAATTGCTCGAGGACAGCCGCGACACCATCGAAGGCCTTCAGGACGGCACGCGTGCCATCCCCGACGTGGCCGACCGCGCCAGCGAGGAAACCGACCGGGCGCTGGAACTGCGCACACGCGACCGCCAGCGCAAACTGGTCGCCAAGATCGACGCTGCGCTGCGCCGGATTGACGAGGGCGAATACGGCTATTGCGAAGTGACCGGCGAGCCGATCAGCCTCAAGCGTCTGGATGCGCGCCCGATCGCGACGATGAGCCTCGAGGCGCAAGAGCGCCACGAACGGCGCGAAAAGGTTCACCGCGACGACTGACCGCCGGGGAACCTAAGCGAGATCGAGACGCCGAGGCTTTTGCTTCGGCGTTTTCGCATTCAAAGGACCGTCATGGATATCGCGTCTCTCAACTGCATCGTTCTCGGCGGAGGCATCGGTGGGCTGACTACGGCGATCATGCTGCGCCGCGCGGGCGCCGCCGTGCGTGTTCTCGAACAAGCCCCTCGGATCACGGAAGTGGGTTCAGGGCTGCAGATCAGTCCCAACGGGTTCGTCGTACTCGAGAAGCTGGGCTTGGGCAGTGCACTGAGGGCCACATCCGTGCGCGGGCAGTCGGTACTTCTGCGCGACTACAAGGGGGCCGAGGTCGTGCGGCTTGATCTCGCACGGCTCCCTTGCGGAGACTACCATTTCGTGCACCGCGCCGACCTGATCCATATCCTGGAGCACGCGGCCCGCGCGGCCGGGGTTGAGATATGTCTGGATCATGGGGTGGCGTCCGTGAGCCCGGATCCCGCGCCCAAGGTGTCGCTGCGCGATGGCACGCCGCTGACATGCGACCTGCTTGTCGGCGCGGACGGGCTCCATTCGGTCGCGCGGCAGGCGCTCAACGGCACGTCCGCGCCTTTCTTCACCCGGCAGGTTGCCTGGCGCGCCGTGATCTTCGAAACCGGCGCCGACCCACAGGCGCAAGTTTTCATGGGCCCGCACCGGCATCTTGTCACCTATCCCCTGCGCGGCGGGCGTATGCGCAACCTCGTCGCTGTACAGGAACGGGCCCAGTGGCACGAGGAAAGCTGGACCGCCGAGGATGATCCGGACACGCTGCGCGGCGTCTTCGACGATTTCGGGCGCGACGCGAAGGATTTGCTCGAACGTGTGGAAAAAGTGCATCGGTGGGGGCTTTTCCGCCATCCAGTGGCCACAAAATGGCACTTGGGTGGCGTTGTGCTGGCCGGCGACGCAGCCCACCCGACGCTGCCTTTCATGGCTCAGGGGGCCAATATGGCGCTCGAGGATGCCTACGCGCTTGGCACCTGCCTGGACCAATGCGCTGATCTGGGCAGCGCGTTCGCGGCCTATCAAGACATGCGGTCCGATCGGGTGCGGCGGGTCGTCGCCGTGGCCGGCCGAAATGCATGGAAATACCATCTCGCCTTCCCACCGCTGCGCCGTGCCGCCCACGCGGCGCTGCGGGTCGGCGGGACGTTGATGCCTGGCCGCCTGGTGGGGCAATTCGACTGGATCTATGGCTATGATGTTACGGCTACAGATTGTGGCAAATGAGTCACGCCGCAAGGCTTGTCAACCTTGCGTTGAGCTGCTGCGTTAACCTCACCCGCCCTTAGAATTAGCGTTGTTTTACGAGCAGTAATGGTGAGGAAAGCAATGACTTATTCGTATGGTACCCTTGTGGGGGCTGTGGTGGTTTGCTTGCCGGCTGGCTTGCTGGCGCAGGAATTTCGTGGCGTGGGAACTTTGGGCTACGCCCACTCGTCCGTTTCCAATGGCGGTGGCGACATTTCCTCATTCACCTTGGACGGTGCAGGCTCCGTCAGCTTCGATAGCGGTGTCCATCTCGGCTTTGATGGAACGATTGCAAAAATCGACCCCGACGGAGCTGGTGATCTGGATACAATGGATCTCGGTCTGACACTCAATTACCAGTTCAACAACGGTGCCGTGGTTGGCGGTTATCTCGACCACGCTTCGTTGGACCCGACCGGTGCCGGAAGTCTCGATGTCACCTCTTACGGCTTGAGTGGTGGATATGTGACCAATCAGTTCGGTATCGAGCTTTTCCTTGGGGAATCTGAAACCTCGCCGAGCTTGCCTGCTGGCGCAGACTGGACAGATTACGGCGTAAATATTCGTTATGCGGCGTCGGAACAATTTCGAGTGGGCGGCCACTACATCAACTCCGAGCTTTCCGGCGGTGGTGGCAGCGTCGACATTGCCGCGTGGGGCCTTGGCGCCAGCTACTCCTTTGCGAATGGCTTGAGCGGTTTTGCCGGGGTGAACCATCTGGACATCAGCAACGTGAACGCGGACGCTACGACGTATGGCATCGGTGCAGGCTACAGCCTTGATCAGGTCATGAGTACCTCGGCAATGCTGTCGCTCGAACTGGCGCGGACCGACGTGTCCTTGGGCGCAGGAAGCGCAGATGTGGACACCGTGCGCCTTGGGGTCACAGTTCCTCTTGTCGGTGCCAACGCCGAACCTCCGCTCAACAGCGTTTCGCGCTCTGTCATGTCGCCGCGCCACAATGCAGTATCGACCGGGCTTGACGCGGCGTTCTGAACGCGGAGCGTTTCAAAAAGCTGCCAGAGGCATGCATGATATGCATGCCTCTGGCTTTCTCGCGGATCAAATATCCAGTTCGACCCAAACCGGAACATGGTCCGAGGGCTTCTCCCGTCCGCGGATATCCTTGTCGATACCCACGTCCACCAGGTGATCTGCCGCCTGCGGGCTTAGCAGAAAATGGTCGATGCGAATGCCGTCGTCCCTGTTCCACGCGCCAGCCTGGTAATCCCAGAACGTGTAATGACCCGGCCCGTGTACCCTAGCGCGGAAGGCCTCGGTAAACCCCATTGCCAGAAGTTCACGAAAGGCCGCCCGGCTTTGCGGCAGGGCCAGCGCGTCCTCGGCCCAGGCCTCCGGGTGCTTGGCGTCGTCGTCCTGCGGAATCACGTTGTAATCTCCCGCCATCAGGAAAGGTTCCTCGGAGGCAAGCAACTCGGTTGCACGGGCCTTCTGACGCTGCATCCAGGCCAGCTTGTAGTCGTATTTCGGACCCGGCGCCGGATTCCCGTTGGGCAGATATAGGCCGCACAATCGCACCGAAGAAACATCGCCCACGACCGTCGCCTCAATCCACCTTGCGTGATCGTCCTCGTCGTCGCCCGGCAGCCCCCGGGTGACGTCCTCCAGCGGCGGTTTGGATAGGATGGCGACGCCGTTGAAGCCCTTCTGACCGTGGGTTTCGACGTTATAGCCGCGGTCCTCGAATATCTCGCGCGGGAAACCCTCGTCGACCGTCTTGATCTCTTGCAACAGCGCGACGTCAGGTTGCGCGTCGTCGAGCCAGTCGGTCAGGGCGTTCAGACGCGCCTTGATCCCGTTGATGTTGAAACTGGCGATCTTCATCCGCGGCCTCCCGGTCATGGACGATCTATCGCCCAGCACGGCGACGGAGGCAAGCCGCCAACAGCATTTCATTAAGGATTTCCAGGTAGGGTGATTCGGCCTGATTTGGAAACAATCCATGAGTTATCCACAGTTTTGTTGCCTTGTGGAAAACAATTTTTTGCGTGCGCTGCAGAGCAGCGCACGCAAAAGCTGGCAAGGGCGCTTAAATTTCGTCGCCCAAAATAGTGACCTGTGGATAACTCGCTAACGGTGAAAAGTAGTTTGAAAATCCCGTTTTGCGTGCAACCGTTTTTGGTGTTGACCAAATTAGGAGACCACCAATGGTTGCAATTCGCAAAACTCGCCACGTCGAAAACTTCGCCGCCTCCAACGAGGCCAGCCTTCATGACGGCACCGCTGTCGAAGCGTTCACCTCGTCCCTACACGCCGCCGGCGATATGCTGGACGGCGCCGCAACCGAGATGTTCACCTCCAGCCTGGGTCCGGTCGCCGAGTCCAGCCGGATGACCGGTGACGCGGTCGAGGCTTTCACCTCCAGCCTCGCGCCCACGGTCTCGTCCCATGCGGGCACCGGAGACGCGGTCGAACTCTTCACGTCCAGCCTTGGCCCCGCACGGGCAGACCGCGCAGACGAAGGCGACGTTGTCGGCGCCTTCACGTCGAGCCTGTAAGGCCGACGGCGGAACGGAAACACGATACAAGGATATCACTACCATGGGATCCGTCGTCACACTTGATCTTCCGTTCCGCCAGACCACGCGGGAAGCGCGCCAAACCGCGTTATTGCACCGCTTCGCCGTCGAGCGTCGTTCGGACACCGATGTTTTTTGGCTCAAGGAAAACGCCGAAGTTCTAAACATCCTGTCCAGCACAAGCGCGGCTCTCCCGCGATTTGCTTTTGACCCTTTTGACACGCATTACCGCACGCTCGACCGACGCTTGGGGTTCTTCCCACAATATTACCGTTTCCTGCTGTCGCTTTGCCTCGATCTTGAAGATCTCGGCATGGAGGGTGAGACTGGTGCGCGAGCAGTCGAGTGGGTAGCCGCCGAACGGCTTGTCGCCACCGAATTGTCCGACCTTCAGCGGGCCGAGGCGCGGCGCCTCTGCCTGCGCCGTGGGATCGATCCGATCTCGCATGATACCGGGCTCGACGATCGCCTGCGCAGCTTTGGTTGCCGCAGCGCGACCTTTACGCTGCCGAACAAGAAGGCCGCCTACGAGCTTACCCATATCGCCTTCTACCTTTCAGAGTACGGAAGGAATCATCCAGACCTGCCCGACGCGTTCCTCGACAGCCTCCGGTTTGCAGGCACGGTCGCCTTTCTCGAGATGAACATCGACCTTCTTGCCGAAATCTGCATCGCGCTGCGCTTTGCCGGGCAAACCCCGCCCGACACATGGGAAAACTGGCTGGCAGCGCAGGCGCGGCATTTCGTGATCGAGGCCGACGCTACGGGTTGGATGTCGGACGACTACCATCCCTACCTGATGGTTCAATGGTTCCTATCCACTGCCGGACTTGGCGGGTTCGGCGCGATGCTGCCCGAAGGCGGTCTTCGCATCACCGCGCCAAGACCGCCCGTGGCCCCGCTGCGCGAGTTGTCTGAATGCATGTATCGTCTCGAAGGCGACCGCGTCGCCGACTGGTCTCTGATGCGCGCCCGCATCGACCCGCTCCTGACCTCCGAGGCTCGCGAGGTGGTCGAGGCCGCTGAGAAGGCCGTCGATTTCGACGCCTTCTTCCACGGCTTTTCCCGTGCCGCTGCCTCTCAAGGAATACCAGCATGATCGCCCGTGGCCGCGAGGCGGTCTTTTTGGGGGTGTCCCTGGCAGTGATCTACACGTTGCTGATCACAGGCGCTGATGCCATCACCAAGCTTTTTTCAACCAATTTTGCCGCCCCCCAGATGTTCGCGCTCTCCGGCGGTCTGGTCGCACTTTTTTGTCTTGCAGCGGGCCACAAATCCGCCGCCACACGCGTACTTGCCACCCGTTGCCCACGCATCATGGCCCTGCGCGCCGCCGCCACCGTCATCGGCACTTGCGCCTTCTTCTATGCGTTCAAGCTGCTGCCCTTCGCCGAGGTGTTCCTGTTTATCGCCATCATCCCGGTCCTCGCCGCGCTTCTGTCGCGGGTGATGCTGAAAGAAAGCGCGGGCGGGCAGGTCTGGGGCGCGATGATCCTGGGCGTCCTTGGGATGGCCGCGCTGTTTCAAGACGGCGTGGACAGTTTCGGGGCAGGCCATTTTGTTGCATTTCTTGCCGTTGCGATGGGGGCGGTTTCCATGGTCGCCTCGCGTTATATCGGCCAGCGAGACCCGGGTGGACTTCTGTCACAGGTTTTCTATCCGAACCTCGCGCTGATGGTCGTTATGAGCGCTGCCTTGCCCTTCGTATTCGTGCCGATGGGTTGGTTGGATGTGCTGTGGGTCGGCTATTACGCCGCGCTGCTGTTTGCCGCGCGCTGGGTTCTCGTGGCCGCGCTCAAACTGCTACCGGCTTACGTGGTCACGCCCTTAATGAACCTGCAGTTTCTCTGGATGGTCGCTATCGGATCGGTCGCGTTCGGCGAGCGGACCGGGGCAGGGGTGTTTCTTGGCGCAGCCCTAATGATCGCAGCCGGCGCATGGCTGGTCTGGGACCAGGTCCGTATCCACGCGCCGAAAACAGCCGTTCCTGCCGAATAGATCACATTGAAAAAGACGTCCCGCAGCCACAGGCGCTGGTCACGTTCGGGTTGTCGATGGTGAACCGGGCGCCGATCAGTTCCTCGGTGAAGTCGATCGTCGCCCCGGCCAAAAAGGGCAGGGACACGCTGTCGACGATGACTTTCTGACCATCGCCGCTTTCCAGAACAAGGTCATCACCCGTGGGTGCGTCCAGCTTGATGTCGTACTGAAAGCCCGAACACCCGCCGCCTTCGACGGCGACGCGCAGGGCCTGACCCTGTTCGCCGGCACCGATTTCAGCAAGGCGTTCATAAGCGCGTTGCGTCACTTTGGGGGGCATTTGCATCTGGCGATCCTCAAGGTTTCTTTGCCGTTCATCATGGAATATACGAACGCTGGGACAGGACGACAAGGAAACAGGCGATGCATACCCCTTATGCTTCGGATCCGGCAACGGCGCGCGCACGTCTATACGCCGAGGAAGAAAGCGCATTTCGGTCTTGTTATCAAAGGGATCGCGACCGGATCATCCATTCCAGCGCGTTTCGCCGTCTCAAGCACAAGACGCAAGTTTTCGTCGAGCACGAGGGCGATTATTTCCGCACCCGCCTCACACACTCGATCGAGGTGGCGCAAGTGGCCCGGACGATCGCCGGGGCGCTTGGCCTGAATGTCGAACTGACCGAGGCCGTGGCGTTGGCGCATGATTTGGGCCACACACCTTTCGGCCACACGGGCGAAGACGCGCTCGACACGCTGATGGCGCAGTATGGCGGGTTTGATCATAACGCGCAGGCCATTCGCATCGTCACCTCGCTGGAGCGGCATTATGCTGAGTTCGACGGCCTGAACCTAACATGGGACACGCTAGAAGGCATCGCCAAGCATAACGGTCCTGTCACGGGTGATCTGCCCTATGCGCTGGCCGACTATGATGCCCGCCACGACCTTGAACTCGACACATATGCCAGTGCCGAGGCGCAAGTGGCCGCACTTGCCGATGACGTAGCCTATAATAATCACGACCTGCATGACGGCCTGCGCGCAAAACTTTTCAGCGAAGACGACATTGCCGAGCTTCCCGTCGTCGGCGCGTGCTACAGCGAAGTGGATACGAAGTATCCTGGCCTCGATCCCTATCGCCGACGGCACGAGGCGCTGCGCCGGGTCTTTGGCGTCATGGTCACGGACGTGATCGAAACCTCGCACGCGCTTCTTCAGCGCGCCGCGCCGGCCAACGCTCAGGCAGTACGCGACCTTGGCCGTCCCGTGATCCGCTTTTCTGAACCGATGTGGTCTGATCTTCAGCAAATAAGGTCATTTCTTTTCAAGCGTATGTACCGTGCTCCTAAAGTGGTTGAGATGCGCAGGCGTGTCACGAATGTAGTCGAGGACCTGTTTCCGTTCTACATGTCACACCCCGACTTTCTTCCGCGGCGGTGGCGCCACGACGTGGCCCGCGCCCCCGATGAAACGGCGCTGGCGCGTTTGGTCGCCGACTATATCGCGGGGATGACGGACCGGTTCGCGCTCGAGGCTCATGCGCGGCTGCTGGGCGGCGACGCCGACGTGAGCGAGAGAAAGGGAATATAGCCGATGGCAACTGGCGGTACGGAGGGTGCGATCGACCCGGTCATGGCGGTCGCGCTGGTGGGGGCACTCGGCGTCGGAGCCCAATGGGTGGCGTGGCGACTGCGGATGCCGGCGATCGTGCTGATGCTGGCTGCGGGCCTCATCGCGGGGCCGATCCTCGGCATTTTTGATCCCGCGCGCGACATCGGCACGCTCATGGGACCTATGATTTCCATCGCCGTTGCAATCATTCTTTTTGAGGGCGGCCTGACGCTTGACTTCCACTCCCTTCGCGGGGCCGAGCAAGGGGTCAAGCGCCTGGTCCTTCTGGGCGCGCCCGTGGGCTGGATCGGCAGCGCTCTGGCGTTGCATTATGTGGGCGGTCTCAGCTGGGAAAGTTCCGCAGTCTTCGGCGGCATCATGATCGTCACAGGTCCCACCGTCATCGCACCGCTTTTGCGCCAGGCGCGTCTCAATCGTCGCCCCGCGCAGCTGTTGCAATGGGAAGCCATCGTCAACGATCCCATCGGCGCGCTTGCCGCCGTGCTGGCGTTCGAGGTTGTCGTCCTCACGGCCAGCGAGAGCAGCCTCGGCCTCGCGGCTTGGCAGATCATCCGTGGTATCGTCGTCGCGGGCGCGCTTGGCTGGGCCGGAGGTTGGGTTCTCAGCGAGGCTTTCCGCCGGGCGTACGTGCCGGAATACATGAAGGTGCCTGTGCTCTTCGCCATCCTGCTCGGAATCTTCGCGGTCACCGATTACATGCTTCACGAAAGTGGCCTTCTGGCGGTCACCGTCATGGGCGTAGTCATGGCCAACGCCAACCTGCCCAGCTATACCGAGCTGCGCCGCTTCAAAGAGCACGCGACGATCCTGTTGGTCTCGGGCGTGTTTATCCTCTTGGCTGCCAGCATGGATGTCGCAACACTCAAAAGGATCAACTGGAACGCGGCCGCAA
The DNA here is from genome assembly GCF_009363715.1 of Roseovarius sp. THAF9. Lineage (NCBI taxonomy): Bacteria > Pseudomonadati > Pseudomonadota > Alphaproteobacteria > Rhodobacterales > Roseobacteraceae > Roseovarius > Roseovarius sp. THAF9. The sequence continues at coordinate 1,913,919 of NZ_CP045404.1, read as the reverse complement.
TGGTGGCGGTCGTGATCTTGCTGGTGCGCCCGCTGACTGTGCTGTTCTCGCTGGCCTTCACCAACATTCCCTTCCGCGAGCGACTGCTTGTCGGGCTGACCGGGCCGCGCGGCGTCGTGCTGGTCGCGGTCGCGGGTCTTTTTGGCGAGCGGCTTGTGGCCGAAGGGGTCGAGGACGCAGCCTTTCTCACCCCTTTCGCTTTTGCGCTGGTCGCCGCGACGGTGGTTCTGCACGGCTTCACGCTGGCTCCGCTGGCCCGCGCCATGGGACTGGCGGGCAAGGGGCAGCCGGGCGTTCTGCTGTCGGGGGGATCGCAATTCGCCACCTCCTTCGCCAAAACACTTCAGGACCTCGAGGTGCCGATCCTGATCACCGACACCAACCGCGCGCGCCTGCGCAGCGCACGCGAAGCCGGGTTGCCGACCTTCTTCGGCGACGTGCTGTCCGAGGCCGCCGAGCACAGCGCCGAGATCATGAAATACGGCGTCGTTCTCGCGCTCAGTGACAACGATGCCTACAACACGCTGGTCGCCACCGACCTCGCGCCGGAGTTCGGGCGCGAGAACGTCTACCAGCTTGGCCGCGCCAAGCAGGACAGCAAGCGTCACGCGCTTCCCGCCTCGCTGGGCGGGCGCGTCGTGGCGCAGGGCTATGGCTATACCGATTTGGCGAGCAGGATGGTCCAAGACTGGCAGGTCCGCGCCACCAACATGACCGACGACTTCACGATGGAGGACTGGTCAGCCCAGAACGAAGAAGGCATCCCCCTCGCCACGCACAGCCCGACCACCGGTCTGCGGTTCCTGTCCGAAACCTCGAAAGTCGAGACCGGCGGCGAGTTCAAGCTTCTTTGGCTCGGCCCGCCGCGCGAGGACAAGACACCCGAGGCGTCCGCCGAGACGGACAGCGCGGATTGACGCGACCGGCCCGGGTGATAAACCGGCGCCGAAACGAAGGATTGTCCGATGAACCTGTTTACCGAAATCCGCGCCTGTGTGCTTGCCGCTCTCGATACCATGCAGGGTCAGGGGCAACTGCCCGCCGGCCTTGAGATGTCGAACGTCACGGTCGAGCCGCCCCGCGATCCCGCGCATGGCGACATGGCCACCAACGCGGCGATGGTTCTGGCCAAGCCCTCTGGCCAAAAACCCCGCGATATCGCCGACACGCTGGCCGGTCTCTTGGCCGCCGATGACCGGATCGAGAGCGCCGAAGTGGCGGGACCGGGCTTTCTGAACCTGCGCCTGTCCGACACGCTCTGGCAGGACGTCCTGCGCGCCACGCTTGAGCGCGGCGAGGCCTATGGCCGGTCCGAGCTGGGCAGGGGCAAAAAGGTCAATGTCGAATACGTCTCGGCCAACCCGACCGGCCCTCTGCATGTGGGTCACACCCGCGGCGCAGTCTTCGGCGATGCGCTGGCCAGCCTGCTGGATTACGTGGGCTACGATGTCACCCGCGAATACTACATCAACGACGGCGGCGCGCAGGTCGACGTGCTCGCGCGCTCCGTCTACCTGCGGTATCTAGAGGCGCATGGCCAGGAAATCGCCTTCGAAGACGGCACCTATCCGGGCGACTACCTGATCGCGGTCGGTGAAGCGCTCAAGGCCAAGGTGGGCGACGCATATGTCGGCCAGACGGAGGCCGTCTGGCTGGAAGACGTCCGCGACTTTGCCACCGACGCGATGATGGATCTGATCCGCGAAGACCTGCGTGCTCTCGGTGTCCAGATGGACGTCTTCTACAGCGAGAAGTCCCTCTATGGCACGGGCCGGATCGAGCAGGCGCTTGACGCGCTGGAGGCCAAGGGTCTGATCTACGAAGGCGTGCTCGAGCCGCCCAAAGGCAAGAAGCCCGAAGATTGGGAGCCGCGCGAACAGACGCTCTTCAAATCCACCGAACATGGCGACGATGTCGATCGACCGGTCAAGAAATCCGACGGCAGCTGGACCTACTTCGCGCCCGACATCGCCTATCACTACGATAAGGTCGAGCGTGGCTTCGACGCGCTGATCGATGTCTTCGGCGCCGACCATGGCGGCTACGTCAAAAGGATGAAGGCGGCTGTCAGCGCGCTCACCGATGGCCGCGTGCCGCTCGACATCAAACTTACTCAGCTGGTCAAGCTCTACAAGGACGGCGAGCCGTTCAAGATGTCCAAGCGGGCAGGGACCTTCGTCACCCTGCGTGACGTTGTCGACCAGGTCGGTCCGGACGTGACCCGTTTCGTCATGCTGACCCGCAAGAACGACGCGCCGCTCGATTTCGACTTCGACAAGGTTCTGGAGCAATCCAAGGAAAACCCCGTCTTTTACGTGCAATACGCTCATGCGCGAGTGTCCTCCGTCATGCGCAAGGCGCGTGAGGCCGGGATTGATGTCGATGATACCACCCTGGCCGAAGCTGATCTCACTCTGCTTCAGGACAGTGCGCAGCTGGCCGTCGCCAAAAAAATCGCCGAATGGCCCCGCATGGTCGAGATCGCGGGCCGCACGAACGAGCCGCATCGCGTCGCCTTCTATCTCTACGACCTCGCCAGTGACCTGCACAGCCTTTGGAACCGGGGCAACGACCTGCCGGCGCTTCGCTTCCTCGACGAGACCGATATCGCCGGTTCGCAGGCGAAAATTGCGCTTGCGCGGGCCGTAACCGTTGTTATTTCCGCCGGTCTTGGTATCTTGGGCGTAACTCCGGCCGAAGAGATGCGGTAAGAAACCGTGCCAGCGCCGGGGACGTGGCAGTAATCCAACCCGGCGGCCAAGTATCGCCGGAGGTAGCGAGGCGAGCGATGGCACAGATGCATGGTGTCTCCGATGAAACGGGGACAGTTCGGCAGATATCAGTTCAGAAATTCACCAATATGGCAGGCGCGGCGATATCGCTGGCCCTCGTGATCGGGATCGGAGTCTGGGGTTACAAGATCCTCGCGCGCGATGTCAGCGGCGTGCCGGTGGTGCGCGTCGCCGAAGGCCCGATGCGTATTCAGCCCGAGAACCCCGGTGGCTCCACGGCTGAAAACCAGGGGCTTGCGGTCAATGACGTGGCCGCCGACGGCTCTGCGGCACAGCCGGCGGACCGGCTCGTTCTGGCACCGGAACCGCTGACACTCAGCCTGGAGGACACGCCTCAGGCAGACATTCCGGTTGCCGCTCCGGCAACAGGGGCCGAGGATGCAACAGAAGAAGTGGCTCCAATCGCCGAGTCCGAGGATGCCGTTGAAACCGACGAAGACGCAGCCACTCTGGCCGCTCTCAACACCTTGGCCGACGAATTGTCCGATGGTGTCGCCCCCCTGACTCCGGTTGCCCCTGCAACGGAAGACAGCACTGACAACGCCGCCCCCGACCCGGCGCCTGACGCCGAAGAAGAGACTGCGGCAGAGCCTGAAGAATCCACTGCCACACAGGTGACTGAAGGTCTTGGACGCTCATTGCGGCCCAGGGCGCGCCCCGCGCAGGTCAGCACTGTTGAGGATGCTGTCGCCGCAAGCGTCGCCGCGCAGGCCGCGCCCGAGATCAACCCCGACACCATCCCCGCCGGCACACGCATGGCCCAGCTCGGCGCCTTTGAAAGCGCCGCCATTGCAGAACAGCAATGGGGCAAGCTGTCGGACAAGTTCGCGGAATATCTCGACGATAAGCAGCGGGTGATCCAGAAAGCGCAAAGCGGTGGCCGTACCTTCTATCGCTTGCGGGCCATGGGCTTCGGCGACCTCAGCGATGCGCGTCGCTTCTGCTCGGCCCTCGTCGCCGAGAAGGCCGATTGCATCCCGGTGGTGACAAGGTGAGCACGCTTGGCGCCACGATCCTTGGCGTGGCCGGCACGGAACTGACGCTGGATGAGACCGCGCTCATCCGCGCGAGCCGTCCTTTCGGCTTCATTCTCTTTTCCCGTAATATCGACAACCCGGACCAGGTGCGGGCGCTCTGTGACAGCTTGCGCGAGGCGGCGGATCACAACGCCCCCATCTTGATCGACCAGGAGGGCGGGCGCGTCCAACGACTGCGCGGCCCGATCTGGCGCGAGTGGCTGCCGCCGCTGGAACAGGTCGAACTGGCCGGAAACCACGCCGAACAGGCTATGTATGCGCGCTACCGCATCATCGCGCACGAACTGATCGAACTGGGCATAGACGCCAATTGCGCGCCGTTGGTCGACGTCGCCGGGCACCAAACGCACCCGTTCCTGAAGAACCGCTGCTATGGAACTGATCCCGATACGGTGGCGAAGGTTGGCCGCGCCGTGGCCAACGCGCATCTGGACGGCGGCGTATTGCCAGTGGTAAAACACATCCCCGGCCACGGCCGCGCCGTCGTGGACAGCCATTTCGACCTGCCTGTCGTCGACACCGATATTGACACCCTCGCCGAGATCGATTTTCGTCCCTTCGCCGCTCTCAACGATCTGCCGATGGGTATGACCGCGCATCTTGTCTATGAGGCCTGCGATGCAGCGCCCGCGACGACCTCGCACCGAATGATGCAACTGATCCGCGACCGGATCGGTTTTGACGGCCTGATCATGACAGACGACATATCGATGAAAGCGCTCAAGGGCGATCTTGCCACGCTGTCGCGGCAGTCGATCGAAGCGGGCTGCGACGTGATCCTGCATTGCAACGGCACATTCGACGAGATGAAGGCGGTCACTGACGCTACCGGCACGCTGGCCGCCGCCGCCCTGCGGCGGGCCGAAACTGCCCTAGCGGCGCGGAAAACCCCAACAACGGTTGACATTCCTGCGCTTGAGGCAAAGCTTGCCGAACTGCTACACGGCCAGGGCAATGTCTGAAGATACATTCGAAGAAATGGGGCAAGTCGAAAGCGTGAGCGACCGCATGGCGGCCGAGGCTCTGATCGTCGACGTGGATGGCTACGAGGGGCCACTTGACCTGCTGCTGACACTGAGCCGCACGCAGAAGGTCGATCTGCGCAAGATTTCCGTGCTTCAGCTGGCCGAACAATACCTCGCCTTTGTCGAACGCGCCAAGGCGCTACGGTTAGAACTGGCGGCCGATTACCTTGTGATGGCTGCCTGGCTGGCCTTTCTCAAATCCCGCCTCCTGCTGCCGCCTGACCCCACCGAAGAGGGACCCTCGGGCGAGGAGCTTGCCGCACACCTCGCCTTCCAGCTGGAGCGTTTGCAAGCCATGCGCGAGGCCTCCGCTCGGCTGATGGGCCGTGACCAGCTTGGCCGCGATTTCTTTGCCCGTGGCCTACCCGAGGACGTCACGCGCATTCGCCGCGTGCAATACACCGCCACGCTGCTCGACCTGATGCAGGGCTACGCGCGCATTCGCACAAGGGATGAGTTTCGCCCATACGCGTTTGACCGCGAGGCGCTTTTCACCTTGGAACAGGCGCTGGAAAGAATGCGCGGCCTGATCGGCTTTGCCGGCACATGGACTGATATCGCATCCTATCTGCCCGATGGCTTCACCGCCGATCCGGCGCGCCGCCGCTCGGCGACTGCCTCGACCTTTGCCGCCGCGCTTGAACTGACAAAGGAGGGCAAGGTCGAACTGCGCCAGTCCGAGGTTTTCGCGCCGCTGGAATTGCGGCGTAAAGGATAAGAGGCCCATGTCGGACGAAACCGAACAACACGCACCGGAGGAAGAAAGCCTGTTCGAGGCCCCGCCAATGGCCGAGCAGGAGCGCATGTGCGAGGCGATCCTCTTTGCCACAGCGGAACCGATTTCCGCCAAGGAAATCGAGGCTCGCATGCCGCATGGCTGCGACGCTGCCGAGGCGTTGGTGCACCTGCGCAAACGCTACGAAGGGCGGGGAGTGAATCTGGTCAAGGTTGGCGACGCCTGGGCCATGCGCACGGCACCCGACCTCGGCTTCCTTATGCAAAAAGAAACGGTCGAGACCCGCAAGCTCAGCCGCGCCGCTATCGAAACGCTGGCCATCATCGCGTATCACCAGCCCGTCACCCGCGCCGAGATCGAGGAAATCCGTGGCGTCAGCGTCAGCCGCGGCACGGTGGATCAGCTTCTGGAAATGGAGTGGATTCGCTTCGGACGCCGCAAAATGACGCCGGGACGGCCCGTGACCTTCGTGGTTACACCGCATTTCCTTGACCACTTCGGCCTGGAAAACGCCCGCGACCTGCCGGGACTCAAGGAATTGCGCGCAGCCGGCCTGCTGGAAAATCGTCCTCCACCCGGAGACATGCCGCAGATGGGGGAAGGCGATGAAGACCTGAACGAAGAAACTGAAGAGGGCCAAACCGAGCTATTCGAGGATTGAGACGCGGTATTTCGGTCAAAGCGCCCTGAAAATTTCACCTTTCCGTGCTACATCATGGAAAACGCACAGGACGAGGAGAACGCAATGAACGCCAACCGTATCATCAACATGGTCATTCGCATGGTCATGAATCGTCTGATCCGCTCGGGCGTGAATGCCGGCATCGACAAGTTCTCGCAGCGCGGCAAGACCCCCCCTGACGGTCAGGGCGCCGCGGATCCGCAGCAAAAGCATCAAACGGCAGAGACGCAGAAGCGTATGCGCCAGTCGATGCGTGTCGCGCGCAAGGTCGGAAAGTTCTAGGCCGCCCGGAAATGCTTTGACAGCTTGAGCCCCTGGCCCTGATAATTTGACGCAATGCCCGCGCCGTAGAGCTGCTCGGGCACTTCGTCCATCTGCTCGTACACCAGCCGCCCGACGGTCTGCCCGTGTTCCAGCACGAACGGGGCCTCGTGACAGCGCACCTCCAGCACCCCGCGCGATCCTGCACCGCCGGCCGCGTCATGGCCGAACCCGGGGTCGAAGAATCCCGCGTAATGCACCCGGAATTCACCCACCATCGCCAGGTAGGGCGCCATCTCGGCGGCATAGGCAGGCGGAATATGCACCGCCTCCCGGCTTACCAGGATGTAAAACGCTCCCGGGTCAAGAATGATGCGGCCCGTGTCGCTATGCACTTCTTCCCAGTAATCAGCGGCGTCATAGCCTGCGATATTGTCCAGGTCGATCACGCCCGTGTGAGGCTTGGCGCGATAGCCCACCAGCGTACCGTCCTCGGGCTTCAGATCAACTGAAAATCCCAGCCCGTCGCTTATCACCGGCGCCGCGTCCACCAGCGGGCTTTCGGCATGCAGCGCGCTCAGAGCGGCATCGTTCAAAACCGCCTGGCCGGACCGGAACCTGATCTGATTCAGGCGCATGCCGGGCCGCACCAGCACCGAAAAGGACCGCGGGCAGATCTCGGCATAAAGCGGCCCGGTATAACCGGCTGGAACACGGTCGAACTCTTCGCCGCCATCGGTAATCGTGCGCGTCAGAAGGTCCAGCCGCCCGGTCGAGGATTTGGCATTCGCTACCGCATGGATATCAGAAGGCAGGTCCAGCCGCTCCATCAGCGGCACGACATACACACAGCCCTTTTCAAGCACCGCGCCGTCCGACAGGTCGATCCGGTGCATCTCGAATTCCTTCAGCCGGTCCTCGACCTTCGCACCGGACCCGGCAAGGAACGACGCCCTGACCCGGTACGCCGTTTTGCCAAGCCGCAAATCCAAGGATGCGGGCTGCACTTGTTCGTCCGTGATCGCCGGCTGTGCCGAAAGACGGCCGTCCAGGATCATCGCCTTCAGTTGCTGGCTGGCCAGAACGCCGGTCATGCAATCCTCCTCCCACGCGTCATCGCAGCGCATGTCTTGCTCCGATGCGCGGAAAAAAGGCCTGTGGTACGCGAAGAATTGGTCGGGCTAGCAGGACTCGAACCTGCGACCTTCCGTCCCCCAGACGGACGCGCTACCAGGCTGCGCCATAGCCCGACGTCTGGCCGTACATACTGGTTTTCGCGCCAAGGACAAGGGGGAAATTCCAGATTCACGCGCTACTCTCTGGGCGTTGAACCCGTCGTCGCGCGGAGCCGGGACAGCAGGCCTTCGAGACTGGTAATCGTTTCGGGCGTCAGCGGTCTTTGTACCCGTGCCAGCATCGACAGAACGCCCGGATCGAAGTCGAGGCCGTCGTCAGGGTCGTCGGGCACATCTACCTTGATCGGTTGCGGCGCGGGCGGCTCGGCGCTGACAGGCTCCGGTTCGGCGGCAGGGCCGTCCACGGTGCCGGACGCCGCCGAGGCTTCAGTCGAGGCATTCCGCCGTTGCAGAAAGCTTGGCAGAGGCGGGGCGTCTTCTTGCGGCGACTCTGCCTCTGTTTTCGGTTCCTTCTCCGGTTCGGGCTCGGCTTCGGCCTTGTTCCGGCTGAAGGTCAACGGGTTTTCGTCGCTTGCGCTCTTGGGTGTCACGGACGGTGGTGTCTCGGCCCCTGCCACCGGAGGATCGGGCCGCGGCGGTAGGCTTGAGGCGACCGGCGCGGGCTCGGGCGCGGCACTTGGCGTAAGAGGTGCGGGGTCGGGCACGGAGCCCGGCGATTTCTGTTGCGGGGGTGCGTCCGACCTAGGCACAGACGCGGGCGGGGCAGGGCGCGCCACCGCGTCCGTCGCTTCCGGCAGAGCTTCAGGCGAGGTGGTGTCCGCCACGGGATCAGGCGTCTCTGCTGCGGGCGCATCCTCGACATGATCTATGACGACGTCATCCGCCGCATCGCCCAGCGGTTGGGAAAACTCCGAAACATGGCCAACGCCCTGTTCACGCAGCATCTTCTGCACGCCCTTGATGGTCATGCCATCGTCATGCAGCAGTTTCTTGATGCCGCCCAGAAGCTTCATGTCGGCGGGACGGTAGTACCGCCGACCACCGGCGCGCTTCACCGGCTTCACCTGGCTGAACTTGCTTTCCCAGAATCGAAGCACGTGCGCCGGAGTTTCAAGCCAGTCGGCGACCTCACTTATGGTCCGGAACGCGTCGGCGGATTTGCCCATCGGCGAGCCCTCAGGCCTTGTTGCCTGCCGCCACCCGGTCCTTCATCAGGTGCGACGGGCGGAATGTCAGAACACGCCGTGGGTTGATCGGGACTTCTTCCCCGGTCTTCGGGTTGCGCCCCACGCGGGCAGACTTGTCGCGAACAGAAAAGGTACCGAAGGACGAGATCTTGACCTGCTCGCCGCGCACCAAAGCGTCCGACATATGCTCCAAAACGCTTTCGACCAGTTGGGCGGAATCGTTGCGTGACAGACCCACTTCGCGAAACACTGCTTCGCTCAGGTCCATCCGTGTCACAGTATCGTTTGTCATCACATCCCCTTTGTCGTTTGCGAAGAACTTTAGGGGGGAAGAATTTTCCGAGTCAATGTCAATGACTTGGAAGGTAGAGTTTAAGCGGAAAAATCGCGCTTTGTTCCGGCATTCACCAGCGCAGAACCACAGCACCCCAGGCCAAGCCGCCACCGATCGCCTCTGAAACTATCACGTCGCCACGTTTGATCTTGCCCTCTGCCACGCCCACCGAAAGCGCCAGCGGGATCGATGCGGCCGATGTGTTGCCGTGATCCTGCACCGTCACGACGACCCGGTCCATGGGGACCTCAAGTTTCTTCGCGGTACCCTGGATGATCCGGATGTTGGCCTGGTGCGGCACGATCCAGTCGACATCGTCATCGCTCAGCGCGGCCTTCTCAAGGGCGGCTTCGGCGGTGGTGGTCAGCTTTTCCACGGCCTGCCTGAACAGCAGGTTGCCCTGCATCTTCAGCTTGCCCGAGGTGCCGGTCGACGACACGCCCCCGTCCACATACAGCATGTCGAGGTAGCGCCCGTCCGAATTGAGGTCGGTCGACAGGATGCCACGGTCTTGTGATGTGCCGTCGGCCTCGGAGGCACTCAGTACCACTGCGCCAGCGCCGTCACCGAAAAGAACGCAGGTGGAGCGGTCGGTCCAGTCCATGATCCGGCTGAACGTTTCGGCCCCGATGACCAGCAAGCGCTTGGCCTGGCCCGACACGATCAGCGCGTTGGCATTTGCCAGCGCATAGATGAACCCGGCACAGACAGCCTGAACGTCAAAGCCGAAGCCGCGTGTCATACCCAATTCTTTTTGGATCATGGTGGCAACCGAGGGAAAGGTCAGGTCCGGGGTCGAGGTGGCAACGAGAATGCCGTCGATATCGTCCGGCCCAACCCCTGCGTCCGCCATCGCAGCAAGCGCGGCGCGAGCGCCAAGGTCAGATGTGGTCTGGTCCTCGGCGGCGAAATGGCGGCGTTCTATTCCCGACCGACTCCGGATCCATTCATCGGACGTTTCGAGAAACGTCTCGAAATGCGAATTCGGCACCACTCGCTCAGGAAGGTAGTGACCGACACCGTCTACAACGGCGCGAATCGTCATGCCTGTTCACCGCTAATGTCGGGTTCGTTATCGGCATCCTGTTCAAGCATCGTTGCAGATGCAACCCGTGCCGCCAGTTTTTCGGTGAAGCCGGTATCGGCCAGCTCGAATGCCAGCTTGACGGCGGCGGAAATCCCCGTCGCATCGGCGGATCCGTGCGACTTTACGACAGTTCCGTTGAGGCCCAGAAAGACGCCGCCATTGGCCCGGCTGGGGTCGATCCGCTTGCCCATCCGCCGAAGCGAGGTCAGCGCAAGGATCGAGGCGAGCCGCGACAGCGGCGTGTGCGCAAAGGCTTCCTTGAGCAACTCGCGAATAAGCTTTGCCGTGCCTTCGCCGGTCTTCAGCGCCACGTTGCCCGTGAACCCGTCGGTCACGATCACGTCGCAGACAGTGCCGGGCAGATCGCGCCCCTCGACGAAGCCAACGAACTCGAAATCGCCGTTCCGCGCGTTGCCTTCGATCAGGTCATAGGCCTCGCGCAGTTCCGCGCGGCCCTTGTGCTCTTCGGTGCCCACATTCAAGAGCCCGACGCGCGGCCGCTCAAGGCCAAAGCCGTTGCGGGCATAGGACGTGCCCATCAGCGCGTATTGCATCAGGTCCTTGGCATCGGCCCGGATATCGGCGCCGCCGTCCAGCATGATGTTGTGCCGCTGCGGGTTCTGCGACGGCCACAGCACCGCGATGGCAGGGCGGTAGATCCCCGGAAGCTTGCGCAGGCGAATGACCGACATCAGCATCAGCGCGCCGGTATTGCCGCACGACACGCAAACGCTCGCCTCGCCGTTGCGCACGGATTCCAGCGCCGACCACATCGAGGTGTCCTTGCCCTGGCGCAGCGCCTGGCTCGGCTTGTCCTCCATCTCGACCACGTCGCCCGCGTTGCGAATCTCGCAGCGCCCGGCCAGGTGCTTGCGCTTGGCCACCAGCGGTTTCAGCACATCCTCGGGTCCGTGCAGGATGAACCCGATCCGGTCGTTTTTCTTTGCGGACAAGGAAATCCCGGCAACGACGGTTGCCGGGCCAAGATCGCCACCCATGGCGTCTACGGAAATAAGGATGCGCCCGCTTGTCTTGCTGTCGGCCGATGCCGTCATTGGACGCGTCCCTTGATGCCGCCGTTCAGGCTGCGTCTTCGTCCAGGTCGACCTCGTCATCCAAAGCGATGACTTCGCGATCCGCGTAGTGACCACAGGCGACGCACACGTGATGCGGGCGCTTCAGTTCACCGCAGTTCGGACACTCGTTCGGGTTCGCACCCTCCAGCGAGTCATGCGCCCGGCGATTGTTGCGGCGCGATTTCGATACTTTGTTCTGTTGGACGGCCATGTCACAACCTCAAATCTTGTGGGCCTTTCGGCCCGGTTTCATACGTTGACGCGGCTCTTAATCCCTGAAGAGCCAAGCGTGCAACCCTAAATCCGGTGAGAGCGCGAAAATACAAGGAAATCGCTTGCTGTCCAGCGATTCTTTCGGGCTCTCAGTCGTTGTCTTTCAACTGTTCCTTGAGCTTTGCCAACGCTGCGAACGGCTTGGCATCCGCGTCCGTCAGCGGGGTCACGCCAGGGGGCGCATACCGAGCGGTTCCCAGCTCCTGCCCGGTGCTGCGCGGGTATGCGGGCAGGGCCAGCGCGATGGCCTCCTGCATTAAGGCCGACAGGTCGATATGATCGGTCAGAGGGTCGATTGTCTCGTCCTCGGGCATTTCGACCTCTTCCTGATCCGTGTCGACCCCGGGCCAGTCCTTGCGGAACTTGCGGGTGACCGGTTCTTCGATGCGACTGGTGACCGGGTCCAATGTCACGACGCAAGACTGCACCACCGTTGCGCCCAACCGCGCTTCCAGCCGCCAGTTCTCGCCGTCGTCGGGATGCATCGCGCCCTCGAACACGGCCTTTTTCAGCGACAATATCCCAAGACCTTCGGCCATCCGCGCCATTGTGGCGGGATCGGGCTCGATCCGAAACGGATGCGGTCGGTTCATCGACATCTGTGTCAGATGCAGCACGGTCGTATTTTCTGTCTTTCCGGTCATGGGCGTATGACCTATCCTTTCTTGAACCTTACCGCTACCTTGTTGTATCGGAATAAAAGGGCAATGGGGACCCGTTCAAGAGGCGAAGAGGGGTGGCATGAGAATCTGGTTTGCCAAGATGGGGGTCATGATGTGCCTGTCCGTGGCGCTCGCGGCCTGTACGCCGACCTATCGCAACCACGGGTATATTCCGCTTCAGGAAGATTTGAACAACCTTCAGGTGGGTGTGGACACCCGCGAAACCGTTGACGACGTGGTCGGCCCGCCGTCCTCGGCCGGCATGCTCAGCGGCGGCGATTACTACTATGTTCGCAGCCGGGTAAAAGAGGTCGGCATGTACCGCCCCGAGGTGATCGAGCGTCAGGTCCTGGCTATCAGCTTCGCCCCGAACGACACCATCGCCAATATCGAGACCTTCTCGCTGGCCGACGGCAATATCGTGCCGCTGACCCGCCGCGTGACCGATTCCTCGGTGGTCAGCAACGGCTTCCTGCGTCAGCTTCTGGGCAACTTCGGCAATGTCGATCCGGGCGAGTTTTTCTGATACCCGGCGTCATTCGCCTGTCACATGCTTCATGCTAAGCGGTTCGCACATATATATCGTCTAGGCGACCGTCACAGATGAGGCTGACATGTTGAGCAAGGGACGCTACCGGACGCGAACGGCCGAAAGCGCGGCCGATATCGAAGCGGCGCAACGCCTGCGGCAACTGGCCTTCAAGGGCACCGAGGCGACCGGGGCGCTCGACCAGGATAGCTTTGACGACATCTGCACGCATATCCTCGTCGAGGACACGACGGACAATCGCCTGATCTGCAGTTTCAGGATGCTGCCCCTCAATGGCGGTGACGAGATCGAGCGCAGCTATTCCGCCCAGTTCTACGAGCTGTCCGCGCTGCGCGCCTTCCCTGGACGCATGGTCGAGATGGGCCGATTCTGCATCCATCCCGAGGCGCGCGACCCCGATATCCTGCGCGTGGCCTGGGCCGCAATGACCCGTTATGTCGATGAAAACGAGGTCGAGCTGCTCTTCGGCTGCTCTTCTTTCAAGGGCACCGACGCCGACACTTATCTAGACGCGTTCGCCATGCTCAAAGACCACCACCTTGCGCCGCGACGCTGGCTGCCGCGGGTCAAGGCGCCTTCGGTCTTTCGCTTCGCCCAGGCCCTGCGCTTGCGCAAGCCCGACACCAAACAGGCGATGCTGCGGATGCCGCCGCTCTTGCGCACTTACCTGGTGATGGGGGGCTGGGTCAGCGATCACGCGGTTGTGGACCGGCAGATGAATACTTTGCACGTTTTCACCGGGCTCGAGATCAACGCCATCCCAGCCGCACGCAAGCGCCTGCTGCGGGCCGTTGCGGGCTAGCCCGTCGTCGCTTGACGCCATACCTTGCGCGGGATAGCGCTGCGCCATGGCGCGTGCACCCCTTCTTCAACTCTCCGACATCTCCCTGACCTTCGGCGGAGCGCCGATCTTTGACGACCTGTCGCTGGTCGTCCAACCCGGCGACCGCGTGGCACTGGTGGGCCGCAACGGCTCAGGCAAGTCGACCTTGATGAAAGTTATCGCCGGCCTCGTTGAACCTGATCGCGGCACCCGTGTGCTGCATCCCGACACCTCCGTAGGCTACATGGAGCAGGAGCCGGACATGACCGGCTTCGACACGCTCGGGGCCTTCGCCGCCGACGGGCTGGACGTGGCCGAACACTTCCGGATCGAAATGGCCGCCGAGGGCCTCAAGTTCGATCCAGACCGCCCCGTCGCCACCGCCTCGGGTGGCGAGCGGCGCCGCGCTGCGCTGGCCAAGCTGATGGCACAGGCGCCTGATCTCATGCTTCTGGACGAGCCGACCAACCACCTCGACATCGAAGCTATAGCTTGGCTCGAACAACAACTGCGCGAAACCCGCGCAGGCTATATCCTCATCTCCCACGACCGCGCCTTCCTGCGCGCGCTCACCCGCGCAACGCTCTGGATCGACCGCGGCGCCACGCGGCGCCAGGAGAAGGGATTCGAAGATTTCGAATCCTGGCGCGACAAGGTCTGGGAGGAAGAAGACCAGGCCCGACACAAGCTCAACCGCAAGATCGCCGAAGAGGCCCGTTGGGCGGTCGAGGGCATCTCGGCCCGGCGCAAGCGCAACCAGGGCCGCGTGCGCAACCTCCAGGCCCTCCGGGCCGAGCGCGCCTCGCAGATCAAGCGGCAGGGCACGGCCGCCATGGCGCTGTCCAGCGGCCCGCAATCGGGCCGCAAGGTGATCGAGGCGCTTGACGTCTCTAAGAGCTTCGAGGGCGCGCCAATCGTGCGCGACTTCTCCCTTACCATCCAGCGCAAGGACCGTGTTGCCTTCATAGGTCCCAACGGCGTCGGCAAGACGACGCTGCTGAACCTCCTGATGAAATCGCTCGAGCCCGACATGGGCGAGGTGCGCCACGGCACCAATCTCGTGCCTGTCGTCTTTGACCAGGCCCGCGCCCAGCTCGACCCGGACATGACCCTCTGGGACAACCTGACCGGCGATCCCGACATGCGCGTCTCGGGGCAGGCCGACCAGGTCATGGTGCGCGGCACACCGCGCCATGTGGTGGGATATCTCAAGGATTTTCTCTTTGATGAACGCCAGGTTCGTGCCCCGGTCCGCTCGCTGTCTGGAGGCGAGAAAGCCCGCCTCCTGCTGGCCAAGCTGATGGCTCGGGACAGCAACCTTCTGGTGCTGGACGAGCCGACCAACGATCTGGACATCGAAACGCTGGACCTGCTTCAGGAACTGCTCGATGACTACGATGGCACCGTCCTTCTGGTTAGCCACGACCGGGATTTCCTCGACCGCGTGGCCACCACCACGGTCGCCATGGAAGGGCGCGGCCGGCAGACCGTCTACGCCGGCGGCTGGACCGATTACATGGCGCAGCGCGTTCCGCCTGACGCCCCAACGGAGAGAAAGCCCGCCAAACCGGCGCCGGCCGCGCCCGCACCGTCAAAAACGGCGGAACCTGCCAAGTCCCGCAAACCCAAACTCAGCTTCAAGGATCAGCACCGGCTCGACACGCTGCCGAATGAGATCGCGCGACTCGAAGCCGAGATCGCCAAGTTGGAAGAACTGTTGTCCGATCCTGATCTTTTCACCCGCGAGCCGGTCAAATTCGCCAAGGCAACCGAGGGACTCAGCTCGCGCCAGACCGCGCTGGAAGAAGCGGAGGAAGAATGGCTCATACTGGCAGAAAAGGCCGAGGACGCAGGCTGAGCGTGGCTCACTCGTTGACGGATTTCCCGCCAACCTTCATGTCGCTCTTTTCCATCCATTGCTGCAACGTGGCTTCCATCTGTTCCGCATTGCGGCTGTCGATGGCCTGCCGCAGCGATTGCAGCGCATTGGCCATCTCGATCTCGGACAAGTGCTTTTCCTGGGCCCGTAGGATTTTAGGGTGCGGCGTGGTCAGCATGTCGGAACCGATCAGCAATTCCTCGTGCAGCTTCTCGCCCGGGCGCAGGCCGGTCACCTCGATCTCGATATCGCCGCCGGGGTTTTCCGCATCGCGCACCGTGTGGCCGGCGTTCTCGATCATCCGCCGGGCCAGCTCGTAAATCGGCACCGGCTTGCCCATGTCCAGCACGAAGACGTCACCGCCCCGTGCAAAGGATCCTGTCAGCAGGACCAGCCGCACTGCCTCTGGGATGGTCATGAAATACCGCGTCACGTCCTGGTGGGTCAGTGTCACCGGGCCGCCGCGTGCGATCTGCTCTTGGAACAGCGGGATGACCGACCCGGAAGAGCCCAGCACGTTGCCGAACCGCACCATGGAAAACCGCGTCTTGGTCGAACGTGTCGCCAGATCCTGGACCGCCAGTTCGGCGAAGCGTTTGGACGCCCCCATGATCGAAGACGGGCGTACCGCCTTGTCCGTCGACACAAGGATGAACCGTTCCACGCCAAGGCGCATTGCCACGTTGGCGACGATTCGCGTCCCGAAGACGTTGTTGCGGATGCCTTCCAGCGCGTTCTGTTCTACCATCGGCACATGCTTGTAGGCTGCTGCATGCAACACGATGTCGATTTTGTGGGACCGCATGACATCGGCCATGTGGTTTTCCTCGGTCACGCTGCCCAAGATCGGAATCACCGTTGCCTCGGGCATGATCGCGCAAAGCTCGCGGTGCGTGTCGAACAGTGCCAGTTCACTATGGTCCAGCAGCACCAGCTTGGTGGGCTGGCACGTCAGAAGCTGGCGCGACAGTTCCGACCCGATGGAGCCACCGGCGCCGGTGACCAGGACATTGCGGTTGCGATAGGTGTCGTATACGCCCGGCAGGTCATCGTCGAACCCCGCACGCCCCAGAAGGGTGTTCACATCCACCGGTTTCGTTTCCGCAAGACTGGATCCCGAGGTGGCGACAAGGTCCGCGAAGGACGGCATCGCATGGACCTCGCAAGAGGTGTTGGCCAGGCGCTTGATAATGCTCGACTGCACCGCGCGGTTGGCACTTGGCATGGCCAGCACCACACGCTTGACCTGGTAACGCTGGATCAGGTTCTCCAGATCGCCGGGCGAATATGTGCGCAGTCCCGCAATCGTGATTCCCTGAAGACGCAGATCGTCATCCACGAAGGCCACGGGCGCCACCGCATCGTCGACCGTCAGCGCGGTCGCCAGTTGCTGACCGGTCTGGCCCGCCCCGTATATGATGATCGGCAGCCGCGCGTTGCCGCGCCGGTAGACCGACAGAAGCACCTGCCGCAGGACCAACCTGGAAGAGATCGACAGGATGAGGAACAACATTCCCATGACCACATAAAGCGGCGCCGGGAAGACCATGTTCAGAAAGACGTAAGATGCGAACACGCCCGTGCCGATCACGACGCAAGCCACCAGCGCCGATTCCACTACGCCCTGCATCTGATAGGCGTTCAGCTTGATCTTGTGCAGCCCTTTCAGAAGGATCAGCGCCACACCGGTGCACGTCACCAAGGCAATGCTCAGCAGGAAAGCGTGAATGTTCGCGCCAATCGCGTCAGTTCCCAGAAGCAGGACGCCGGCAACGACGTGCGACAGGACGATCAGTATGCTGTCAATAGCCAGAAGGATTTTTTGTTTTTGATGACGGGAAAGCGAAATCGCCAACTTGTAAAGCATCAAGCCCCGCCTCTCATAATCGTTGGATGTAAACACTTCAAATTACAAACCTCATCCAACACACATTAACCTTGAGCAGAACCACTTCTACACTGATAGGTCGATTGGTCCAGAACCCTCAAGCAATATTCTGCTGCGTATGCAAAGCATACGCTCCTTTGCGACACGCTAAACCCTGAAAGTAAAGGTTTTGTCGCCTTATCCCCGAAAGGCGAAAACCCGCCGAACCGTGGCGAGGATAAGGATTAGATCAAAGCACACTGTTCGGTTGCGCGCCCAAATGAGGTCGATCTTGGCCTTGGCCGGCACGCAGCGTCTTAGATAGACTGCGTCAGTCTCGCTCTGGCTATGACACTGCGCCAGCAACCGTTCTTCCCGCTTGTGAAAGACCAGCGTGGCCAGACCGGTGACGCCGGGCCGGTTTTTCAGCACTTCGGCGTAAGTCTCGGGACACAGCCGCACAAAGCGGGGCAGGGGCGGGCGCGGGCCGACAAAGCTCATATCGCCGCGCAGGATGTTCCAAAGCTGCGGAAGTTCGTCCAGGCGCGTGCGCCGCAGGACACGTCCCGTGGCCGTGATCCGGCTCTGCTTGTACGCGCCCGAAACCGAGGCGTCCCGATCCGCAGTCGCCATCGTGCGAAACTTCCACAAGGTAAAGCTCTGGCCCGGCGCCTTCATCCGTTTCGACGGATACAGGATCGGTCGGCCGTCCCTCAGCAGCACGATCAGAGCCACGATTGCGGTGGGAATGAAGAGCACGCCGGCAAGGACCAACGCCAGAACGATATCCATCAATCGCTTGCCAGGGGTCATGCGACGCGCTCCAGCGCGGTCAAACCGGCAATCAGTTCATCGGCATCCGACGTAAGCCGCAGGGTGGGTAGCACGGACTGCAAAAGGCCCGTGTCCAGCGACACCTCCTGCACGGCCTCCGCCGGCGCCGTCCGCCACGCCACGCGCTTTCCCGCAGCGCGGGCCAGATCGTCCATCGCCACCGGTGCCGGTGCCGCGATATTCAAAGCAAAGTGCAGGTTGTCGGCCTCCGCCTCGGCGAGCGCTCTCAGCACCCGCAACAGATCCGTCGCCCCGATATAGCTGCGCACCGGCCCGCGACCGCCATCAAACCTGTCCAGCGTGACAGTCCCGTCCGAGGTCAGCGCCCCGGCCAGGCTGTCCGCCCCCACCACGTTTGCCAGTCGCAGCACGCATTCCCGCGCGCTGGCGCGTCCCTCTCGCACCCGTCGCTCCATTTCCACTTTCGCCGCGCCATAGCGAGTGCGCGGCGCAATTCTCGCGGTTTCGGCCAGGCGCGCGCCGGGACCATAAACCGCGGCCGAAGACAGGTGAAAAACCACCCGCGCCCCGCATCCCTGCGCCACCTGCCGCGACAGCGCGACCAGTCTGGCGTTTACCGCGAGTTCTTCGGCACTGCCGCTGGTGGCGCCCCACAGCGCCACCAGCGCATCGCAGTCCGGCAGCCGCGCTGCGGTGGCGCCGGGCTGCCATTGCACGTCTCGGCCCGCGTTGCGGGACTGGATCTCGGCACCGGGCGCGTCATCCCGCTCTCTCGCTGCGTAGAGCAATCGGCCAAGCCGCTCGCCCGAGCCCGTGATCAGTATCCGCATGATGGCCGTCCATTTGGGGGAAATTCTGCGACTTCGCCGACTTTTTCCATTACCCCATTGTCTATCATCACGTCCATGCGATAGGAAACCGAAGCAATCCCTTGGGGGGGACAGGTACAGTGAAAAAGAATCTTCGGTTCATTCTCATGGCCGTATGCGTCGTGGCGTTGTCCGGCTGTGCCCTGCCGCGCGGGGCCGCCGTGCAATCCGAGGTTCTTAAGGAACAGAAATCCGAGAATCCCTCGTTCCAGTTGGTCGAAGTCACGCGTGAACTGACCCCCCTGCTAGCCAAGTGGCCGCACAGCGGAACGCACGGACATTATCACTGGTTCGGAGCCGATCACGGGCCGGATTCTTCGACAATCCAGACCGGCGACACCGTTAATATCGTCGTGTGGGACAGCGAGGAGAATTCGCTTCTGACCGGCCTCGACGGCAACGCCGCAGAGATTCCGCCGCAGATGGTCTCGGCCACCGGCCGCGTGTTTCTGCCCTATGTCGGCGAGGTCTCGGTGCGCGGGCTCACGCCGTCCTCCGCACGGGTCCGCCTGCAAGCGCAGTTCGAGCAGATCCAGCCATCGGCACAGGTCCAGCTTTCGGTTGTGCCGGGGCGCAACAACTCGGTCGATATGGTCGGCGGTGTCGGGGCGCCGGGCCGCCTGCCGCTGGAAAGCCGGAATACGCGGCTGCTGAGCGTCATCGCCCAGGCGGGCGGCGTCAATTCCTCGCTGCGCAACCCCTTGGTCCGCTTGCAACGCGGTGGTCGTACCTATGAGACACGCGTCTCGTCGGTGCTTGAGAACGCGAACCGCAACATCCGCGTAGTCGGCGGCGATCAGATCGTCGTGGTCGAAGACGACCGCAGCTTCACCTCCCTCGGGGCAACGGGCAGCCAGAAGATCATATATTTCGAAAAGGAACGCATGACCGTGATGGAGGCGCTGTCGTCGACCAGCGGTCTCAATGCCGGCACCGCGAACCCAAAAGGTGTCTTGATCCTGCGCGACTACCAGCCCCGGGATCTCAAGCCCGGCCTTGTCGGACCGAACAAGCAGCAGGTCGTGTTCAGTTTTGATCTAACCTCTGCCGACGGTCTTTTCGCCGCGCGTCAGTTCTACATGCAGCCCGACGACACTCTATACGCCACTGAGTCGCCGATAAACTCGGCCCGCACCATAATCGGCCTGTTCGGTACGATCATCGGCGTCACCAGTTCGGTCAACAACGTGACGAACTGATCGGGCACGCACCGTTCAGATGATGGCCAACCGTTCGGCACGCTCCGGGTCGGGGAAAGGGCGATAAAGGGCGAAATCGGCGCGGTCGATCATGTCATGCATCCGGGCATAAAGCGTCTCGGCCGCGTCGCCCTGCTGGCCCACCCAGCGAAACGCCTGGTCCAGTTGCGCCATGTCCGACACTTCGATCTGAAGCAGGAAATCGCGATAGGCGTCCGACGCCAGGTTCAGCTTGCGGCGCAGCAGTGACCACTCGCCCACCACGCCGGCAGCCTGCAAATGGGTCATCCAGTTTTCCAGCGCCGCAGCAAACAGCATCGCTTGGGCGTCCTTCTTGAGGTCGATCTGGCACGTATAGACGTTCATGACACGCGGTTTCCCTATGGGCTTGCGCGTATCGTGGCACGAAAACCTTGCCAATTGGTTTCCGCCAGACACGATGGCAAAGATCACATCGCGACGAAGATGTTGTCGACGTCGATATCCGCTTCCGCCTCATGCCGCCGCGGGGCCGCCTTTGGAGTCCGTGCCTCGACCAACACTTTCTCCGCAACGGCCGCGCGGGACTGCATGAGAGGCTTCATCGAATGGGTCAGACGCGATTGCGGCTGTACGCGTTCCGACGCCGAGGCCCCTGCGGTGACGCGGCGTGGCACAACGGTTTGGTCGATCTTCATTCGGGGCGTGCCCCCCCGCCGCATCACAAGCGCTGCACGACTGATCTCGGACCGCTTCAGGCAGGTGTAGCTCAACAGCACCGCGCAAACCATTGTCAGGTCGCGCCAGAACGGCTCGACCAGCGCAGTTTCGGTCAGAACCAGGTTTTGCGTGGCGCTGCTGGCAAACACGAAAATGGCCAGCATCAGGGATGTCAGCCGCAGGTACAGCCCCAACATGAACGCCGCCGTAATCGCGAAAAGAAGAACCGTTCCGACAAGATCGGCAGTGCGCGGGTCCGTCACTGACACGAATAACGCAGGCGGTGACACGCCTGAAATCAAGCCAAGCGCGATGGCCATGAAATAAGAACCGATGACAATGCGGATCATGTTCAGACCCGGATAGTCGATCCAACGTTGTTGTCTGTGCATCAAGGCGATACCCGCCCCGGGGCAGCAGAAATCCGGGGCTTCCTTAACCTTGTTTGCCGACGAATTGCGGCGAAATTTGTTCAAAATGGCGCGCTTTGCGCGGCGCACTCTGAAAATCAGGTTGCGTCCTGGTCCTCCGCCTTGTTTTCCGTCGCCTCGCCCTCCAGCAGGTCCTCTTCTCCGGTCTCGGCGATCCACGCGACGCTGACGACCTTCTCGCCTTTGCCGGTGTTGAACACCTTTACACCGCCCGCGCTGCGCGACCGGAACGAAATGCCTTCGACCGGCACCCGGATCGACTGCCCGCGTGAGGTGGCCAGCATGATCTGGTCCTCGAGGTCCACCGGAAAGGACGCCACCAGCGGGCCGCCGCGCATCGCCTTGTCCATCGCCTGCACGCCCATGCCGCCGCGTCCGCGCACCGGGTAATCGTGGCTCGAACTCAGCTTGCCAGCGCCCTGCTCGGTGATCGTCAGGATCAGGTTCTCCGCCGCCTTCATCTCCTCGAACCGTTCGGGGGGCAGGGGGGCGTCGGCATTGCCTTCATCCTCGCCCGTGCCCTCGTCATCCGCCCCGGCCATCTGGCGGCGCATCTTCAGATAGGCGGCCCGCTCGTCGGGGCTGGCCTCGAAATGGCGGATGATCGACATCGAGACGAGCGTGTCTCCGTTCTGCAGCCTGATGCCCCGCACGCCGGTGGAATCGCGCCCCTTGAAGACGCGTACATCGGTTGTCCGGAACCGGATCGCCCGGCCCGAGTCGGTGACCAGCATCACGTCATCGTCCTCGGAGCAGATGCGCACGTTGACCAGCCGCGTGTTTTCGTCCGGCAGCTTCATCGCTATCTTGCCGTTCGACTTGACGTTGGTGAAGTCGCTCAGCGCGTTGCGCCGCACGTCCCCGGCCGAGGTGGCAAAGAAGATCTGAAGGTTCTCCCACTCTTGCTCCGGCACATCCACCGGCATGATCGCCGCGATGCTGACGCCGGTGGGAATCGGCAGGATGTTGACGATCGCCTTGCCTTTCGACGTGCGTCCGCCCAGCGGCAGGCGCCAGGTTTTCAGCTTGTAGACCATCCCGTCGGTGGTGAAGAACAAAAGCTGCGTATGCGTGTTGGCCACGAAAAGCGTGGTCACCACGTCCTCTTCCTTCGTCTGCATCCCCGAAAGGCCCTTGCCGCCGCGTTTCTGCGCGCGGAAATCGGCAAGCGCCGTGCGCTTGATATAGCCGCCGGACGTGACCGTCACGACCATGTCTTCGCGCTCGATCAGATCCTCGTCTTCCATGTCGCCGGACCAGTCGACGATCTCGGTTCGGCGGGGGACGGCGAACTGCTCTCTCACCTCGGTCAGTTCGTCCGAAATGATCTGCATGATTCTCTCGCGGCTGGCGAGGATGGCGAGGTATTCCTTGATCTTGCCGGCCAGGTCCTGCAGCTCGTCCGTGACTTCCTTGACGCCCAGTTGCGTCAGCCTTTGCAGGCGCAGCTCCAGGATCGCCCGGGCCTGCGTTTCGGACAGGTTGTAGGTGCCGTCTTCGTTGGCCTTGTGCGTCGGGTCGTCTATCAACGCGATATATTCGAGGATATCGCCAGCCGGCCAGCGCCGGGTCATCAGCTTTTCACGCGCCTCGGCGGCGTCGGCGGAGGCGCGGATGGTCGCCACGACCTCGTCGACATTGCTGACCGCGACGGCCAGGCCGCACAGGACGTGGCTGCGCTCGCGCGCCTTGCGCAGGTCATAGGCGGTGCGCCGCGCCACCACGTCCTCGCGGAACGAAATGAAGGCGCTCAGGAAGCCGTAAAGCGTCAGTTGCTCGGGCCGTCCGCCGTTCAGCGCCAGCATGTTGCAGCCGAAATGCGTCTGCATCGGGGTAAAGCGGAACAGTTGGTTCAGCACCACTTCGGCGGTGGCGTCGCGTTTGAGCTCGACCACCACGCGCACGCCGTGCCGGTCGGATTCGTCCTGCACGTGGGTGATGCCCTCGATGCGTTTCTCGCGCACGGTCTCGGCGATTTTCTCGATCATTGCCGACTTGTTCACCTGATAGGGAATCTCTTCGATAACAATCGCATAGCGGTCTTTCCTGACCTCCTCGATCCGGGTCTTCGCCCGAACGATCACGCTGCCGCGCCCCTCGATGTAAGCCTTCCGCGCGCCTGAGCGGCCCAGCATGATGCCGCCCGTGGGAAAGTCCGGGCCTGGTATATATTCGATCAGCTGTTCGGAACTCAGGTCAGGGTTCTCGATCAGGGCCAGCGTGGCGTCGATGACCTCGCCCAGATTGTGGGGGGGGATGTTGGTGGCCATGCCCACCGCGATGCCGCCTGCGCCGTTGACCAGCATGTTGGGAAACCGCGCCGGCAGGACAGTCGGCTCGCGGTCCTTGCCGTCGTAGTTGTCCTGAAAGTCGACGGTTTCCTTCTCGATATCCGCCAACAACGCGCCGGCGGGTTTGTCCATGCGGACCTCGGTATAGCGCATGGCAGCGGGGTTGTCGCCGTCCATGGAGCCGAAGTTGCCTTGACCGTCAAGTAGCGGTAAAGACATGGAAAAATCCTGCGCCATGCGCACCAGCGCGTCGTAGATCGCGCTGTCGCCGTGGGGGTGATATTTACCCATGACGTCGCCCACGGGGCGGGCGGATTTGCGGTAGGCCTTGTCGTGGGTGTTGCCGGTTTCGTGCATGGCGTAAAGGATGCGCCGGTGCACGGGTTTCAGCCCGTCGCGCAGGTCGGGAATGGCCCGGCTGACGATCACCGACATGGCATAGTCCAAGTAGGACGTCTTCATCTCGTCGATGATCGACACCGTCGGGCCGTCATGCGCGGGGCGCTCTGGCGGCATTTCGTCTTCGTTTTCAGGGGTTTCCGGCGTGTCGTTCACGTGCTGTCCCGTCCTGTCGCAACTGTTCTATATCTTGTTGCGAAAACTATATCAGAGGCAGGATATGGGGTGCAATGGCCTGCGTTGCAGCACTTTGGCAGCCAGCGCGGCCGGGTGATAACATACTGTTTTTATTGAAAACTAATAATTTCGTGGCACACTGAAAGACATAACAACAAGAGTGGTGCCAATATGGGAACAGAAATGGAGCTTTCAGAAACCGAACTTATGCTGAAGGGCTATGGCCTGACGACAGCAGAATTTTTTTACCACATGCCGGATTATGCGCATGTTATCAATACCTTCGTCTGGCAGGACTATGACCTTGCGCCGGATCATCCCAAGCTTTTCAAGTTCATCGAGTTCTGGCAGGACGAGATCGAGGGGCCGCTGCACTCGGTGCAGTTCATCCATCGCAAGATGATCAGCCCCGGCGAATGGCGGCAGGTCACAGGCGAGTTCTACATGAACTGAGCGCGGTCGGTTAACTGATCGGTGCAACGGGCCGAAATCACGGGGGTGATAGGCGTGCACCCCGCGTACACCCCCCGTACACCGGGCGGTGCCGCCATGCGGCGTTAACGTATCGGCGTCAGGATGACGGGCGTTCCTCCATGTCATCCCGTTGAAAGGAACCCCTGATGCGCCGCACACCGCCACCGCAAAACAACCGCGCCGCGTTGATTGACGAATTGCGGCAATTGCAGGAATCGCTGACGGAACACTGGCTGGACCGATCCCTGCCCGAAGAGTGGCAGGGGTTGGAAAGCCGCGAGCCGATCGCGCGCCCGAAGACGCGGGTCACGATCCGGCTGGACAGCGACATGGTGAAATGGTTCCGCCGCCTTGGCCCCGGCTATGGCGCGCGCATCAACCGGGTGCTGCGGTTGTACTGGCTGGCGCTGATCGAGGGGCGGGTCTATGCGCATTGGGACGAGAACGGCGAGGGGCCGCAGTTTGCCGAGTACCTGGACCGGCAGATGGAGATCCTGAAGGAACAGCGCGCCAGCCGCCTGAACGAGACCGCGGCGGACGACGACAACCCCTTCGCCGGGATCAAGATCGACTTTGGCGACGACGCGAAGTGAGGCGTGCCATCGGCGCCGGGATCAGTAGGGCGGACAGCTTGAGGGCGCCGGGGGCATGTCGGGCAGGGCGCAGCCGCAATGGGATTTCAGCAGGGTGAAGCGTTTGCTGCGCAGCCCCATCCGCTGAAGCTGGCGATGCACGCGGCCCAGTCGGGCGGGCGCACCGGTCGAAAGTTCGCGATCCATCACCATGCGGCCATCGAAATGGGTCTGGCTTTCCATGTCATCGGCACCTTCCGTCAGGTGCCCCAGGGCAACGGCCTGTCGCTTGGTACAATCGACCAGAACATAGGTGGGCCGGTATCCCGCGGCGTCGGGATCGAACTGCGAAAAAAGCACGGTGCTGCCGTTGGCGTGTTCGAGCGTGGCACGCTGCCCGTTCGAGACCTCGCAGACCGGTGGAGGCAGGGCGCAGGCGTAAGCTTGGGCTGCGAAGCAGAGGCTGACAAGGACGGCAAGGATTGCGGTGCGGGACATGGGGTGACCTCACTGAAAAAGGGCGTGTGAAATGTTCACACGCCCCTGTAAGTCGTCTGATGTCCATCCCGGGTTCAAACCCCGGGGCGGGTCAAGGGATGATGCGCGTATACTTGGTGCCTTCGAGCGACGCGCCCACCAGTGCGCCCGCCTGGCCGAAGATCACCGCGAGGACCGGCGTGCTGGCAGTCGTGGTGTCGGCCCGCAAGTTCTCGCCTTGGTCCGAGAAGACGTATTCAATGTCCGCGCCCGCGACCCAGCCGGAGGCGCGGCGGAAGCCGGCCAGCGCATCCTCGGTCATGAAGAACAGCACGTGGGCGAATTGCTGCGCCCCGATCTGAAGCCCGACACTGCCTTTGGTGGCAGAGTAATAATCGACCGTCGCACCGCCCACGCGCAGGGCGCCACGGCCATAGCCACCGCCGACGATGAAGCCGCCCTCAGTGATCAGGGGCATGACAAGCTGGCCCACAGACTTGGCCGCGATGTCGCGGGTCTGGGGATAGCGTTGGTAAAGGTAATTGAGCGTCGAGTCGACGCGGGCGTCGATCTTCTGCGAGCCGACGCTGCCGACCCCGTTGCCGCAAGCGGCCAGAAGGGGGGACGCGGCCAATGCGCCGAGCGTGAAGCTTCGCCGGGAAAGGTTTTTCATGATACTGCCTGTTCGTTGCCTGATCCGTGGCCGGTCTTTTGTAAATGCCGGTCTATACCCACACTATAGAGGGGAAGACAGGCGGTGTCACCACAGTTTGTGGTGTCGGAGCCGATAAGCAAGAACCCGCGTGGGTATCAGCCGTTCAACATCCGCGCCACGGCGGGGGCGAAATAGGTCAGGATGCCGTCGCAACCGGCCCGTTTGAAGGCCATCAGGCTTTCGACCATGGCGCGGTCATGGTCGATCCAGCCATTCTGCGCGGCGGCCTGGATCATGGCGTATTCGCCCGACACCTGGTAGGCGTAGGTGGGCGCGCCGAATTCGTCTTTCACCCGGCGGCAGATATCCAGGTAGGGCATGCCGGGCTTGACCATGACCATGTCGGCGCCCTCGGTCAGGTCGCGGGCGACGCAGCGCAGCGCTTCGTCGGAATTGGCGGGGTCCATCTGGTAGGTCTTCTTGTCGCCCTTGAGCGCGCCGGATGCGCCCACCGCGTCGCGGAACGGGCCGTAGAAGGCGGAGGCGTACTTGGCGGCATAGCTGAGAAGCAGGGTGTTCTTGTGGCCTTCGGCCTCAAGTGCGGCGCGCAGGGCGCCGATGCGGCCGTCCATCATGTCCGAGGGGCCGATGATGTCGACGCCCGCCGCGGCCTGGCTGAGGGCCTGCTTGACCAGCGCCTCGATGGTTTCGTCGTTCAGGATCTCGCCATCCACGACAAACCCGTCATGGCCGGTGTCGGAATAGGGGTCGAGCGCCACGTCGGTCATGATGGCAATGTCGGGCACTGCGTCCTTGATGGCGCGGGTGGCGCGGTTAGAAAGGTTGTCGGGATTCCACGCCTCGGCGCAATCCGAGGTTCGGTTCTGGGCCGAAGTATAGGGAAAGAGGCAGATCGCGGGAATGCCGAGGGTTTGCGCCTCGCGGGCGGCCTCGACCACCCGGTCGACGCTGCGGCGCATGACGCCGGGCATGGAGGGTACGGGCTCTTCCTGGCCTTCCCCGTCGCGCACGAAGACCGGCCAGATCAGGTCGGCCGGGGTCAGCGTATTCTGCGCCACCAGCGACCGGATCGCCGGCGTGGCGCGGGTCCGGCGCAGGCGCGTGACGGGGAAGGGCCCTTGGGTGGGACGCATTGTTGCCATCCTTTTTCTGGTGCGCCTTCTGAGTGGCATGGAAATTCCCCCATCTCAAGGGTAGGAATTGGCGCAGAGCGGCGCTAAGAGGTGCCCGGATAGAGCGCGGCACAGCGCAAATACGCAAAGAGGCACCGGCATTGGACCTGATCGAGACCATTTTCGAGCTGATCGACATGCGCAGTTTCAGCAACCTGTGGTTCTGGATTGTGCTGGCGGTGCTGTGGTCGTCGACCAGTCACTGGGTGCTGGGCGTGCCGTGGGACATGGTGCAGCGCGCCAAGAACGGCGATGAGCAGGGGATCGTGGATCTGCACGACATGGTGCGCATCAACTGCAACCGGATCCTTTACATCGGCCGGGAGACGGGCCTGCTGCTGGCCGGGTTCGTCTGTTTCGTGCTGACCACGCTGTGCCTGCTGGGGTTCGTCTACGGCAACGAATTCAGCCAGGCGCTGTTTCTGATCGGCTTTCCGATGACACTGGTGGCGCTGTTGTCGGTCTACACCGCGAACCGCATCACCCGGGACGAGCTGGTGGGCGAGGCGCTTTACAAGCGGATGCATTACCACCGCATCAGTACGCAGTTCGTGGGGGTCCTGTCGATCCTGGTGACGGCGATGTGGGGCATGCTGGTCAACATGTCGACCGGCGTGCTGGGCGGCTGAGGGGCCGGGCATGGCAGGCAGCAACCGTATCGCCGTCGGCGGCGCGCCCGAAGGGTTCGACGCGAAGCTGATCCTGGACGAGGCGGCCCGCGCGGAGGGCCCTGTGATCCATGTCGCGCGTGACGACAAGCGGATGGCGGCGATGGAGGAGGCGCTGCGCTTTTTCGCGCCGGAGATGCCGGTGATCCGCTTTCCCGGCTGGGATTGTCTGCCCTATGACCGGGTGTCGCCCAATGCCGACATCTCGGCCACGCGGATGGCCACGCTGGCCGGGCTGGTGCATGGCGGACCGTCGCGGTTCATCCTGCTGACCACGCTCAATGCGGCGACACAGCGCGTGCCCGCGCGGGACGTGTTGCGTGAGGCGGCGTTTTCGGCGCAGGTGGATTACCAGATCGACGAGGACGCGCTGAAATCCTTCCTCGTGCGGATGGGCTTCACCCAGGCGCCCACGGTCATGGAGCCGGGCGATTATGCCGTGCGCGGCGGGATCATCGACATCTATCCGCCGGGGGAGAGCGGCCCTGTGCGGCTGGATTTGTTCGGCGACGTGCTGGACGGCGTGCGGCGGTTCGATCCGGCGACGCAGCGCACCACGGAAAAGCTGGACCGGGTCGAGCTGGCACCGGTCAGCGAGGTCATTCTGGACGAGGCCGCGATCACGCGCTTTAGGCAGAACTACCGGATCGAATTCGGCGCGGCGGGCAGTGACGACCCGCTTTACGAGGCGGTGAGCGCGGGGCGCAAGCAGGCCGGGATGGAGCATTGGCTGCCGCTCTTTCACGAGCGGCTGGAGACGCTGTTCGACTATATCCCCGGCGCGCCGGTCAGCCTGGATAACCAGGTCGAGGCGGCGCGGGAGGCGCGGTGGGTCTCCATCGCCGACCAGTATGAAGCCCGCAAGCACGCCATGACCCAGAAGGGCCGTGAGGACAGCGTTTACAAGCCCATCGCGCCCGATCTGCTGTATCTGGATGACGACGCCTGGAGCGCTGCGTTGGGGGACCGCCGCGTGCTGGCCCTGTCGCCACTGCCGCAGGCACCGGGGCCTAGCGTGATCGACGCGGGCGGGCGCATTGGCCGCAATTTCGCGCCCGAACGTCAGCAGGAAAAGATCAACCTTTTCAGTGTCCTGAAAGACCATATTGACGCGCGCATGGCCGAGGGGCCGGTGCTGGTCGCGTCCTATTCGGACGGCGCGCGGGAGCGGCTGGAAGGTCTGCTGGAGGATGAGGGCCTCTTGGGCGCGGTCACGGTCAAGAACGCCGGGGCCATTGGCAAGCGTGGCCTGCATCTGGCGGTCTGGGGGCTGGAGCATGGCTTTACCGCGCCGGACCTGACGGTGATCGCCGAGCAGGATATTCTGGGCGACCGCCTGATCCGGTCCCCCAAGAAGCGGCGGCGGGCCGAGAATTTCCTGACCGAGGCCCAAAGCCTGTCACCTGGTGACCTCGTGGTGCATGTCGATCACGGGATCGGGCGTTACAAAGGGCTGGAAGTGGTCACGGCGGCGGGCGCGGCGCATGAATGCCTGCTGCTGGAATATGCGGAACAATCAAAGCTGTACCTGCCGGTCGAGAATATCGAACTGCTGAGCCGCTATGGCCACGAGGAGGGTCTGCTGGACCGTCTGGGCGGCGGCGCGTGGCAGGCCAAGAAGGCCAAGCTGAAGGAACGCATCCGCGAGATGGCCGACCGCCTGATCCGGATCGCCGCC
Organism: Roseovarius sp. THAF9; assembly: GCF_009363715.1. Classification (NCBI taxonomy): domain Bacteria; kingdom Pseudomonadati; phylum Pseudomonadota; class Alphaproteobacteria; order Rhodobacterales; family Roseobacteraceae; genus Roseovarius; species Roseovarius sp. THAF9. The sequence continues at coordinate 1,883,935 of NZ_CP045404.1, read as the reverse complement.
GAACGCGCGCTGCGCAAGGCCCCGGTGCTGGAGCCCGAGCACCACGCGTGGGAGGCGTTTTCGGCCCGGTTCCCGTATCAGGAGACGGATGACCAGTTGCGGGCGATCGAGGACGTGGTGGCGGACCTCGACAGCGGCACGCCGATGGACCGGCTGATCTGCGGCGACGTCGGCTTTGGCAAGACCGAGGTGGCGATGCGAGCCGCGTTTATCGCGGCCATGTCGGGCATGCAGGTAGCGGTGATCGCGCCGACGACCCTGCTGGCGCGGCAGCACTACCAGAGCTTTGCCGAGCGGTTCCGGGGCTTCCCGGTGACGGTGGCGCCCCTCTCGCGCTTCGTGTCGTCGGGGCAGGCCACCAAGACACGCGCGGGACTGGCCGATGGGACGGTTGATATCGTGGTGGGCACGCACGCGCTTCTGGCCAAGAACATCCGGTTCAAGAATCTTGGTCTGCTGGTGATTGACGAGGAGCAGCGCTTCGGTGTGACGCACAAGGAGCGGCTGAAATCGCTGCGCTCGGAAGTGCATGTGCTGACCCTGACGGCGACGCCGATCCCCCGCACCCTGCAACTGAGCCTGTCGGGCGTGCGCGACCTGAGCATCATCGGCACGCCGCCCATCGACCGGCTGTCGATCCGCACCTATGTCAGCGAGTTCGACACGGTGACGATCCGCGAGGCGCTTTTGCGCGAGCATTACCGGGGCGGGCAGAGTTTCTACGTGGTGCCGCGGATCAGCGACATCGCCGAGATCGAGGCGTTTCTGCGCGAACAAGTGCCCGAGGTCAGTTTCGTGGTGGCGCATGGCCAGATGGCGGCGAAGGAGCTGGATGAGCGCATGAACGCGTTCTACGACGGCAAGTATGACGTGCTGCTGGCCACGACGATCGTGGAGTCGGGTCTGGACATTCCGACGGCGAACACGATGGTGGTGCACCGCGCCGATATGTTTGGCCTGTCGCAGCTTTACCAGATCCGGGGGCGCGTGGGGCGTGCCAAGACGCGGGCCTATGCGTATCTGACGACCAAGCCCCGGATGCGCCTGACGCCCGGCGCCGAAAAGCGGTTGCGGGTGCTGGGCAGTCTGGATCAGCTGGGCGCGGGGTTCACGCTGGCGTCTCAGGATCTGGACATTCGCGGGGCCGGCAACCTGCTGGGCGAGGAACAGTCGGGGCAGATGCGCGACGTGGGGTACGAGCTTTACCAGTCGATGCTGGAAGAGGCGATTGCCAAGATCAAGTCGGGGCAGCTTGAGGGGCTGAGCGAGGCCGATGAGCAGTGGGCGCCGCAGATTAATCTTGGGGTGCCGGTGCTGATCCCCGAGGACTACGTCCCGGATCTGGACGTCAGATTGGGATTGTACCGCCGTCTCAGTGGCTTGGCGACCAAAGTTGAACTGGAAGGCTTTGCCGCCGAGCTGATCGACCGGTTCGGCAAACTGCCGCGCGAAGTGAACACGCTGATGCTGGTGGTGCGGATTAAGGCGATGTGCAAGCGCGCCGGGATCGCCAAGCTGGATGGCGGGCCGCGCGGGGCGACGATCCAGTTCCACAACGACAAGTTTTCCAATCCGCAGGGGCTGGTGGAGTTCATCAAGGATCAGAAGGGGCTGGCCAAGGTCAAGGACAACAAGATCGTGGTCAAGCGCAGCTGGAAATCCGACGCCGACAAGATCAAGGGCGCGTTCGCAATAGCACGTGATCTGGCGGAGAAGGTGAAGGAAGGCAAGAAGGGGTGAGGAGCCGCCTTCGCGCGGAATCAAGGCGCGGCACCGCCGCGCCGCCGCGCGATCGTCCGTTGACCGAAAGGCGATTGCCTGCAATCGCCGAAAGGGGGGCCGCCCCCCGGGCTGGCGATTGGGGCACGTTGGCGCGTCGTTCTGAGGCTTTACGGACGTGGCTGCGATAAAGTGCGCTGAACAGCCGACGGGTCGCCACCCCGCGGTCTGGCAATCGCGCGGCGCTCACTGCGACCGTTTCAACTCCGCCACCAGCTTTTCATACTGCGCCTTGGTCAGCTCGTCCGTGTCGGTATAGGGCTTGGAGGCCAGAAAGCTGCGCTCGAACAGGGTGTCATAGGTCAAGCGTGGCCCCAGCGCGTGCTTGCCGGCGCCGTCCTCGCCCAGACCCTCGCCATGGTGCCGCGCGACCGACAGGGCGTTCTGCATCCAGTTGAGGCAGTTGATCGCGGTGAAAGGATCGTTGACACCGGGCGACAGCGCGCGGGCCAGCACCTCGACCAGTTCATCGACGAGAAAGAGCACGTTCTGATGCTCGGTCTTGCTGGTGCCAAGCGCGTAGCAGTCGCGCAACTCCGCGATATCCTCGTCCGACAGCGCGTCGCGTGACCAGACGGACATCACCGGCGTGAAGGAACTGACGAAATCGCCCGGCTGCTGTTCGATCCGCAGGGTCCAGTCACCGCGGTCGGTCAGCTGCTCGACCTTTCCGTAGTTCAGCGTGCGGATATAGCCCGCGGCATTCATCGTGATCTCGTGGTCCGGTGCGCGGTCGGGATAGGTCACCTCGCGGCGCTTGTCGCGGGCGTCCTCGGCGTCGATGATGGCCTTGATCTCGGTTTCCAGCCGTTGACCGAGGCCGGCGGTGATGTTGCCGACGTTGATCGTCTCAGGCACGTGGTGCACGAAATAGATCATGGTAAAGACCGCGATGATGCAGCCCAGCATCGCGATCAGCATGGAATATTGCGGCACGAACGCCTCGATCTGGTCCGTCTCGGACGGGTCCTGCACGGCGCGCAGGATCAGCAGGGCATAGACGAAGGTGGAAATCAGGATTCCGAGGCTGATCTGGTTGCCCCGGTTGCGCATGAAGTTCCCAATGAGGCGCGGGCCGTAATTGCCGGCGGCAAAGGACACCGCGACCATCGTCATGGAAAACATCACGCCGGTGACGCCGATCACCGAGGTGGCAATGGTCGACAGCGTGCTGCGCGCGCCGTCGACCTGTGTGTCGATCAGGGTTTCGGGAAGCTGGTAAGGTAAAATGTCGGCATTGTGGTCGAGCCATTCCGACCCGTAGGCCAGAAGGATCGCGAACAACACCATGTTGGCCGGAATGAACCAGTAGCTGGCGCGTACGTCCTGCGCCAGTTTGAGCAAGAGCGCCCGTTTGTTCATTCAATTCTTCCCTGGAGGTCGGACCCCGGGACCTGCTTCAGCCGATACCGATAAACGAAAGGATGGCAACGACGATGACAACAAGGCCGACGATATAGATGATATTGTTCATGGGTCTTCTACTCCGGTTTGCCGGGCGGGCACAATTGGCGTGCCCGCTATGGCGTGCAGGGGGGTAACTGCACCCGGAGCGGGAAAGTTCCCGACGGCGTGATCAAAGCGTGAGGATGGTCGACCCGGTGGTTTCCCGCGCCTCGAGCGCGCGATGCGCTTCGGCGATATCCTCAAGCTTCCATGTCTGGCCGATATTCACCTTCACGTCGCCCGACTGCACCTTGGAAAAGAGGTGCTTGGCCATGTCCTGACAGCGTTCGTGATCGGCCAGGAAGGTGAAGAGCGTGGTGCGCGTCAGTTTCAGCGAGCCTTTCTGCGCGAGGGTCAGCAGGCTGACCGGCTCGACCGGGCCCGAGGCGTTGCCGAAGGACATCATCATGCCCAAGGGCTTCAGGCAGTCGAGCGAGCGATCGAACGTGTCCTTGCCGACACCGTCCATCACCACGTCGACGCCCGCGTCGTCGGTCAGTTTCTTGACCTCGGCCACGAAATCCTCGGTGCGGTAGTTGATGCAGGCCGACGCGCCGTTGTCGACTGCCAGTTTGCATTTCTCGTCGGTGCCGGCAGTGCCGATCAGGGTGATGCCCTCTGAGCGGGCCCATTGGCAGGCCAGCAGGCCCACACCGCCGGCAGCGGCGTGAAACAGCACCGTGTCGCCTTTTTTCAGCGGCGAGACGCGGTGAAAGAGGTATTCCACGGTCATGCCCTGCAGCATGATCGAGGCGGCATCCTCGAACGCGATGTCGTCGGGCAGGGGGCAGACCTGTGCGGCGGGCATGACGCGGGCCTCGGAATAGGCGCCGGGTGGCGTGGCGGCATAGGCCGCGTGCTGACCCACTTGCAGGTGTGTGACACCGTCGCCCACGGCCTCGATGATGCCCGCGGCCTCCATCCCCAGGGCATGGGGCAGCTCCAGCGGATAAAGCCCGGTGCGCTGGTAGACGTCGATGAAGTTCAGCCCGCAGGCCACATGGGCGATGCGCACCTCGCCGGGGCCGGGCTGGCCCACCTCGCGGTCAACGAGCTTGAGTGTGTCCGGGCCGCCGAACTCTTCGATGATGATTGTGCGTGCCATTGTGGTGTCTCCTTGCTTGTCATGCGCGGCCGTCATGGAATACGCCGCACGCGTCTGGACGGGCATCTAGCCCGCTTGACGGGGATCGCCCGTGCGAATTGCAATCGCGGTCAGGTTTCGGGCGCGTCCTTGGCCGCGTCGCCGCCGTCCGCCTGCTTTTCCTGGAATTTCTTGACCCGGTTCAGCAGGTGCGCGCGTGCGGCCATGTTGGCGCGGCGCACCCGCATCGAGGTCAGGAACGCCTCTTCGGCGGATTGGGACGTGGCGCCGAGGATGCCGACGATTTCGGAGATCACACCATCGTCGCCCGAGGCATCCACATACTTGATGACCTTGAGCGCCAGTTCGTCTGCCAGATCCTCGGTCACGCCCATGGGCTTACCTCGTGGTCTCGGTCAGGCGGCGTTTGACGTAATCGCTGACGGTGTCGATCATCGTCTCCATGTGCGGCTCCTCGAAGAAGTGCCCCGAGCCCTCGATCTGTTCGTGGGTGATGGTGATGCCCTGCTGTTCATGCAGTTTGCCCACGAGAGACTGGGTGTCGGCGGGGGGCGCCACGCGGTCGGCGCTGCCGTTGATGATGAGGCCCGAGGACGGGCAGGGGGCCAGGAACGAGAAGTCGTACATGTTGGCGGGCGGTGAGACCGAGACGAAGCCGGTGATCTCGGGGCGGCGCATCAGCAGTTGCATCCCGATCCATGCACCGAAGGAAAAGCCCGCGACCCAGCAATGTTTCGAATTGGCGTTCATCGATTGGAGGTAGTCGAGCGCCGAGGCGGCATCGGAAAGCTCGCCCACGCCCTGGTCATACTCGCCCTGGCTTCGGCCGACGCCACGGAAGTTGAAGCGCAGGACGGTGAAGCCCAGCTTGTGGAACGCGTAATGCAGGTTGTAGACCACCTTGTTGTTCATCGTGCCCCCGAATTGCGGGTGCGGGTGCAGGATGATGGCAATCGGCGCATCGCGCTCGCGTTGCGGGTGGTAGCGGCCTTCCAGGCGGCCCTCGGGGCCGGGAAATATGACCTCGGGCATGCGTGTCCCCTTGCATTTCGGGCGCCGGTCAATTCTTGACGGAATTGATCAAGCACCTTAGAACTATTCTAAACAACCGAATGGATTCTGCGGCTTCACGCGGGATAGGGGGTTGATGGCGCAAGGTCAATCACTTCCCCGCCTGTCACGGCCCTGAAGCGCCCGGTATTTGGGGGGGAACGATGAAACTCAGCACCAAGGGACGCTACGCGATGGTGGCGCTTGTCGATATCGCGCTGCAGCAGAAGGACGGGCTGGTGACGCTCAGCGACATCTCGAACCGGCAGAGCATCTCGCTGCCTTACCTCGAACAGCTGTTCGTCAAGCTGCGCCGGGCCGAGCTGGTCAATTCCGTACGGGGGCCGGGCGGCGGTTACAAGCTGGCGCGGCCGGCGGCTGAGATCCGGGCGGTGGACATCCTGGCCGCGGTGGACGAGACAATTGATGCGATGCACAAGGGCGCGGGGGCGTCGGGAGCCACCAGCGGGTCGCGGGCGCAAAGCATGACCAACCGTCTGTGGGAGGGGTTGAGCGCACAGGTCTACGTGTTCCTGCACCAGACCCGGCTGAGCGACATCGTCGGCAACTCGCTGGCGCCGTGCCCCGCCGTGCCGTCGCTCTTCGCCGTGGTGGACGAAGAATGAGGACGCCTGCGGCGACAGGTTTTGCGCCGCCTTTGGCGTCGCGGTGGGCGGGGGCTCTGCCCCCGACGTCGAAACGGTGTTTCGACGACCCCCGGGATATTTATGGCCAGAAGAAGAGGGGGGCTTGATGGCGTCCGGGGCGGAAATTCCTGCACTGGATGATTTGCGCGCCATGCCGGTGATCCGGACGATGCACGGGGGTGTTCAGGCCGGACCAGTCGCCGCGGCGCGCAACCGGGTGGAGCGTGTGGCGTATAGAGCGATGGCGCGTGGAGAGTTGGACGTGTTTCTGCACAATGCCATACGACTGGGCCTGGGCACGTGGCGCGCGCAGCAATCGGCACTGGGTCGGCTACGAAACGTCTTCGGGTCCGGCAGGCCGGGATACGTGCAGGTGCCGGGGCGCATCCTGCGGCAGATCTGCGGCGCGCGCGAGATCGACACGCGGGACGAGATCGAGGACGGGCAGACGTATCTTTTGCGACTGGACATGGCGCAGGAGTTCCTGAGCGATATGCGCGCCGCCGATGCGGGGGCGACGGTATGAGCCGCGCGCGCGTCTACCTCGACTACAACGCGACGGCGCCTTTGCGGGCCGAGGCGCGGGAGGCGATGATCGCGGCGATGGATATCGTCGGCAACCCGTCGTCGGTGCATGGCGAAGGTCGCGCGGCCAAGGCGCTGGTGGAGCGGGCGCGTGGGCAAGTGGCCGCCGCCGTGGGGTGCAAGCCGCAGGAGGTGGTGTTTACCTCGGGCGCGACCGAGGCGGCGCGGGTGCTGGCGGGCTTCGATTGCGTGGAGGTGCAGCCGACCGCGCATGACGCGCTGTGGGCGCATCACGCGCCGGGCGAGAGTGGGCCTGTGGTGCGCGCGATGGGGCTGGCCAATTCCGAGACCGGGATCGTGACGCCGCCCGAGACCGGCGAGGATCTGCTGCTTCTGGACATCACGCAAGCTGTTGGGCGCCTGCCGTTTTCCTTTGCCTGGTCCGGGGCGGACCTCGCGGTGATGTCGGCGCACAAGCTAGGCGGGCCCAAGGGGGTCGGTGCGCTGATCGTCCGGCAGGGGCTGGACATCCCCGCGCTGAGCCTTGGCGGGGGGCAGGAGATGGGCCGCCGCTCGGGCACGGAGAACATCATCGGCATCGCGGGCTTCGGCGCCGCGGCGGAGGGGGCGCAGCGCGATCTGGAGGCGGGCGTATGGGCGCGGGTGGAAAAACTTAGAAGGATTCTAGAAAACGCTATTGAGGAATCCTCTCAAGTGACTACTTTTGTCGGGAAATCCGAAGACCGGTTGCCGAACACGTCCTGTTTCATCACGCCCGGCTGGAAGGGCGAGACGCAGGTGATGGCGATGGACCTTGCGGGGTTCGCGATATCGGCCGGTTCGGCCTGTTCCAGCGGCAAGGTCAAGGCGAGCCGCGTGCTGGCGGCGATGGGGTTCGACGAGGTTGAGGCGGCCAGCGCCGTCCGGGTCTCGCTGGGCCCCGACACGAGCGAAGACGACGTTGTGGCCTTTGCGCAAGCCTGGGCCAGGCAACATGAAAAGTTTCGCGCCCGTGCGGCGTGAGAGATAACCGAGGAGGTGGCCCAATGGCGGCACTGGACGAAACCCAAGTCAAGGAAGGCGTCGACAAGGAAACGGTCGATGCGGTGCGCGACATCAGCACGTACAAGTACGGCTGGGAAACCGACATCGAGATGGAGTACGCGCCCAAGGGGCTGACGCCGGAGATCGTGAAGCTGATCTCGGAGAAGAACGGCGAGCCCGAGTGGATGACCGAGTGGCGCCTGCAGGCCTATGAACGCTGGCTGCAGAAGGAAGAGCCGGACTGGGCCATGGTCGACTATCCGCAGATCGACTTTCAGAACCAGTATTACTATGCCCGGCCCAAGAGCATGGAGCAAAAGCCCAAGTCGCTGGACGAGGTCGATCCCAAGCTGCTGGAGACCTATGAAAAGCTGGGTATCCCGCTGAAGGAGCAGATGATCTTGGCCGGGGTCGAGGGTGCCGAGGAAGCGCCTGCCGAGGGCCGCAAGGTGGCCGTGGACGCGGTGTTCGACTCCGTATCCGTCGGCACGACCTTTCAAGAGGAACTCAAGAAGGCCGGCGTGATCTTCTGCTCGATTTCCGAGGCCATCCGCGAGCATCCCGAGCTGGTGAAGAAGTACCTCGGCAGCGTCGTGCCGGTGAGCGACAACTTCTATGCGACGCTCAACTCTGCCGTCTTCTCGGACGGGTCGTTCGTCTATGTCCCGCCGGGCGTGCGCTGCCCGATGGAGCTGAGCACGTATTTCCGCATCAACGCCGAGAATACGGGCCAGTTCGAGCGGACGCTGATCATCGCCGACAAGGGCTCTTACGTCAGCTATCTCGAAGGCTGCACCGCGCCGCAGCGTGACACCTCGCAGCTACACGCGGCCGTGGTGGAGATCGTCGTCGAGGAAGACGCCGAGGTGAAGTATTCGACCGTTCAGAACTGGTTCCCGGGCGACGAAGAAGGCAAGGGCGGCATCTACAACTTCGTCACCAAGCGCGCCGATTGCCGCGGCGACCGGGCCAAGGTGATGTGGACGCAGGTGGAAACCGGCTCTGCTGTGACGTGGAAGTACCCCAGCTGCATCCTGCGCGGCAATGAAAGCCAGGGCGAGTTCTATTCCATCGCCATCACCAACAACTGGCAGCAGGCCGATACCGGCACCAAGATGGTGCATCTGGGCAAGAACACCAAGTCCAGGATCGTGTCGAAAGGGATCAGCGCGGGCCACGCGCAGAACACCTATCGCGGGCTTGTATCGATGCACCCCAAGGCCAAGGACAGCCGGAACTATACCCAGTGCGACAGCCTGCTGATCGGCTCGGAATGCGGGGCGCACACGGTGCCCTATATCGAGGTCAAGAACAACTCGAGCCGGGTGGAGCACGAGGCGACCACGTCGAAGGTGGATGATGACCAGCTGTTCTACTGCCGCCAGCGCGGCATGGACGAGGAAGAGGCCGTGGCGCTGGTGGTGAACGGCTTCTGCAAGGACGTGCTTCAGGCGTTGCCGATGGAGTTCGCCATGGAGGCGCAGCAGCTTGTGGCGATCTCGCTTGAGGGCTCGGTGGGTTAGTATGTTCAGCGGGTTTGATCGCGACGATGCGCTGCTGCGCGACATCAAGCACCACGGACATGTCGGCGGAGTTCGCGAGGGGTTCTGGACCTTCGCGATCCTGTGCCTGTCCGGGATGGTGTTGTTCTCCGCTCTCGAAATCGGTTGGTTGCCACTCTTTTGGAAGATCTTCCTGACGCTCTTTGTGGCAGCCATCAGCGGGATCGCGGTTGGCGTCGGGATACGTGGCCTGCAAACCTCTACAAGGCGGAAGGCGCAGGACGACTATCGCGCGATGCGCGAAGCTGAAACGCAAAAGGGCATTGACCGGATGCTGCGCGCAGAATCGAAGGTTCCGAAGGTGAAAAAATGATCATCACGACCACGCAAAACATCGAAGGGCGTAAGATCATCGACTACCGCGGTATCGTGGTGGGCGAGGCGATCATGGGCGCCAATGTCTTCCGCGATTTCTTTGCCCAGGTGACGGATATCGTCGGCGGGCGCTCGGGAGCCTACGAGACCAAGCTGCAGGATGCCCGCGACACCGCCATGCGTGAGCTGGAAGAGCGGGCCCAGGCCCTCGGGGCAACGGCGGTTGTCGGCGTCGATCTGGACTACGAGGTCGTCGCGGATTCCATGCTGATGGTGTCGGCCAGCGGGACGGCGGTGGTGCTGGACTGACATGAGCCCGACCGCCACCATATCGCGGCCCGAGCTGACCCTGCCGGAGGCCGAAGCGGAGGTGCTGCGCGCGGCCTATGCGGGTGCCGACGTGATCTTGGAATACGGGTCCGGCGGGTCGACCGTGATGGCGGGCGAAATGCCGGGCAAGCGGGTCTTCTCGGTGGAGAGTGACAAGGATTGGGCGCTGATGATGCGCGGTTGGTTCGAGGAGAACGCGCCCGCCAAAGGCACCGAGGTGGACGTGATCTGGTCCGACATAGGGCCGACCAAGGAATGGGGCTATCCGACCGACGCGGAGCACTACATGCGCTATCCGCGCTACCCGCTGGAGGTCTGGGATCTGCCCGAGTTCCGCCAGCCCGACGTGGTGCTGGTGGATGGCCGGTTTCGGACGGGATGCGTCCTCGCCACGGCGCTGCGCACCCAGCGGTCGGTGCAGGTGTTCGTCGACGACTACAAGCGGCGCAAGCAGTACCATGTGGTCGAGAATTTCATTGGCGCCCCGCAGATGACGGGACGCATGGCGGGGTTCGAGGTGGAACCGCTGACCCTGCCGCAGAACGAGCTGTTGAACGTGATCGAGATGATGCTGCGCCCCTGAGGTGGCAGCGACAGGAAAAAGGAGAGAAAGATGTTGGAGATCAAAGGCCTGAAGGTCGATCTTGAAGACGAGGACAAGACCATCCTGAAAGGTGTGGACCTGACCGTCGAGGCGGGCAAGGTGCATGCGATCATGGGGCCGAACGGCTCTGGCAAGTCGACGCTGAGCTATGTTCTGTCGGGCCGTGACGGGTACGAAGTGACGGGCGGCAGTGCCACGCTGGAAGGCGAGGACATTCTGGACATGGAACCCGAAGAGCGCGCCGCGGCGGGGCTTTTCCTGGCGTTTCAGTACCCGGTCGAGATCCCCGGCGTGGGCAACATGACCTTCATGCGCACAGCCCTCAATGCGCAGCGCAAGGCGCGGGGCGAAGACGAGATGAGCGCGGCGGATTTCCTGAAGCTGGTCCGTGAAAAGGCCGCCACGCTGGAAATGAGCAACGACATGCTGAAGCGGCCCGTGAACGTGGGCTTCTCGGGCGGTGAGAAGAAGCGTAACGAGATCCTGCAAATGGCTGTTCTGGAGCCGAAAATGTGCATTCTGGACGAGACGGACTCGGGCCTCGACGTGGACGCGATGAAGCTGGTGTCGCAGGGCGTGAACGCGCTGCGCGACGCGGGCCGCGGCTTCCTGGTGATCACGCACTATCAGCGCCTGCTGGACCACATCAAACCCGACGTGGTGCATATCATGTCCGAAGGCCGCATCGTGAAAACCGGCGGGCCGGAACTGGCGCTCGAGGTCGAGAAGAACGGGTATGCCGATATCAAGGCGGAGGTGGCGTAATGGCCTTGCCCCAAGCGAAACAGGACGCCACCGAGGCGCGCCTTGCCGCGCTGAGCCTGCCCGACGGTTCGGGCTGGTCCAAGGCGGCGCGCGAGGACGCGCTGGCACGTCTGCGGGCCGCGGGCCTGCCGCATCGGCGTGACGAATATTGGAAATTCACCCGTCCCGACACGCTGGTCGATGCGGAGGTGCCCAACGCCGCCGTGTTCGAGAGCGACGAGACCGGGATGTTCGACGATGTCGAGCGTCTGAAGATCGTGTTCCGCGACGGTGTGTTCGACGCCGAGGCCAGCGACGACCTGAGCCTTGAAGGCGTGAAGATCGACCGACTGGCCGAGGCCGGGAAGGCCGATATCCACTGGGCCAAGGACCTGTACGGCGCGCTGGAAACCAATGGCCAGACCCCCGTGGCCCGGCCCTTGGCGACGCTCAACACCGCCGCCGCGAGTGATGGCGTGCTGATCCATGTCACGGGCAAGGCCAACAAGCCGATCAACCTGGTTTATCACCACGAATCCGAGACGTCTGACGCGATCCTGCACCACGTCATCAAGCTGGATGCGGGCGCCGAGCTGACCGTGCTGGAAAACGGCCCCGCCGCCGCGCGGTTCAACAAGGTGATGGAGGTCGACGTGGCCGACACCGCCGCGTTCAACCACGTGCGCACCCAAGGGCGCGACCACGAGCGCCGCGCCGTCACGCATATCTTCGCGCGGCTGGCGCGGGAAAGCGCTTTCAAGTCCTTTACCATGACGGCCAATGGCGTGCTCACGCGCAACGAATGCGTGATCGAGCTGACCGGCGACGATGCCATCGCGCACGTCGCGGGTGCCTGCGTGGGAGACGGTGATTTTCACCACGATGATACTGTCTTCATCACGCACGATGCCGAGAATTGCGAAAGCCGGCAGGTGTTCAAGAAGGTCCTGCGCAACGGCGCCACGGGCGTCTTCCAAGGCAAGATCCTGGTGAAGGAAGGCGCGCAGAAGACCGACGGTTACCAGATCAGCCAGTCGCTGCTTCTGGACGGCGACAGCGAGTTCCTCGCCAAGCCGGAGCTGGAGATCTATGCCGACGACGTGGCCTGCTCGCACGGCAGCACCTCGGGCGCGATCGACGAAGAGGCGCTGTTCTACCTGCGCGCGCGCGGCGTGCCCAAACCCATCGCGACCGACCTTCTGACGCTGGCCTTCCTGGCCGAGGCGGTGGAGGAGATCGAGGACGAGAGCCTGCGCGAAGGGATCGTCGAGCGCCTTGAAGGCTGGCTGGTGCGGCGGCGCGGCTGATGCCGGTCACCACCGATATCGTGGCCGCCTATCGCGGCCCGCGAACGGTGTTCCGTCGCCTGCTGGCAATGGGCGCGAACGAAGGGCGTGCGCTGGCCATCGTGATGGCTGGCTGCGCGATCTTCTTCATTTCCGAGTGGCCCCGGCTGGCGCGCGAGGCGCATCTGACCGACCAGGAACTGAACCCGCTGCTGGGCGGGTCGCTGATGGCCTGGATCTTCATCGCGCCGCTGGTGTTCTATGCTATCGGCACGCTTAGCCAATTTGTCCTACGTATCTTCGGCGGCACCGCCTCTGGCTATGCGGCACGGCTGGCGCTGTTCTGGGCTTGGCTGGTGGCGAGCCCCATCAAGCTGTTGCACGGTCTTGTGGCCGGGTTCATCGGCCCCGGCCCCGGCTTGACGGCGGTGGGTGCGATATGGCTGCTGGTGTTTCTGTGGGTGTGGGCGTCGGACCTGCGCGAAGCCGGATGGGGGCGGAGATGAACACGACCGTGCTGAAACCCCTTTTCATGACGACCATCCGGAACCCGCGCGGCGCCGCAGAACAGGTGATCGCCCTGAACTGGCCCCCGCAGGCGCTTTGGATCGCGCTGACGCTGATCTCGGTCGTGACCTCTGCCGTGGTCGCGGCACTGGTCCAGGCCGCGCCGTTGCCGCAGGGGGACCTGGGCACGCTGCTGGAGGCGTCGCCGGTCTACAGCTCGCCGCTGATCTTTGCCGTCATGCAATGGGCGCGGGCGGTGTTCTCGATCTTCATGCTGTTCTGGATCGGCCGTGCGCTTGGCGGACGGGGCACGGTGCCCGACGTGCTGGCCGTGGTGACCTTGTTGCAGGCGGTCAGCTTCCTGATGGTGGCCGGCTTTACCATCGTCGGGATGTTCATCCCGTTTCTGTCGTCGCTGGGCCTTTTGGTCTTCATCGTCTGGTGGATGTGGGCGGTGTCCAACATGCTGGACGTGGCGCATGGTTTCGACAGCCCGCTCAAGGCCTTCGGCGTGATGGTGATTGCAATCTTCGGCGTCCTGGTGGGGCTGTCCATCATCATGGGCGTCATCGGCGGCCTTTTCGCCGCAACGACAGGAGCAGTTTGAGATGTACGATATCGACGCGATCCGCCGCGACTTTCCGATCTTGTCGCGCGAGGTGAACGGCAAGCCGCTGGTCTACCTGGACAATGGGGCCAGCGCGCAGAAACCGCAGGTCGTGATCGACGCGATCAGCACGGCCTATTCGCATGAATATGCCAACGTGCATCGCGGCCTGCATTACCTGAGCAACCTGGCGACCGAGAAATACGAGGGCGTGCGCGGCATCATCGCGCGGTTTCTTGGTGTGGCGGACGAAGAGCAGATCGTGCTGAATTCCGGCACCACCGAGGGGATCAACATGGTCGCCTATGGCTGGGCCATGCCCCGGATGGAGGCGGGCGACGAGATCGTCCTGTCGGTGATGGAGCATCACGCCAACATCGTGCCCTGGCATTTCCTGCGCGAACGTCAGGGGGTGGCGCTGAAATGGGTGGATACCGACAGCACCGGCGCGCTGGACCCGCAAAAGGTGATCGACGCAATCGGGCCGAAAACGAAACTGGTGGCGCTCACGCACCTGTCGAACGTGCTGGGCACCAAGGTGGATATCAAGGCGATCACCGACGCCGCCCATGCAAAAGGCGTGCCCGTGCTGGTCGATGGCAGCCAGGCGGCGGTGCACATGCCGGTGAACCTCGACGAGCTGGGCGTGGATTTCTACGCCATCACCGGGCACAAGCTATATGGTCCCTCGGGCTCGGGCGCGATTTTCGTCAAGAAAGAGCGGCTGGCCGAGATGCGGCCCTTCATGGGCGGCGGCGACATGATCCGCGAGGTTTCCAAGGACGAGGTGAGTTATGCGGACCCGCCGATGAAGTTCGAGGCCGGTACGCCCGGGATCGTGCAGACCATCGGGCTGGGTGCCGCGCTGGAATACATGATGGGGCTGGGGATGGATAACATCGCCGCCCACGAGGACCGGCTGCGCGACTATGCCGTGGGCAAGCTTGGCGGGCTCAATTGGTTGCAGGTGCAGGGGCAGACGCCGGACAAGGCGGCGATCTTTTCCTTCACGCTGGACGGGGCGGCGCATGCGCATGACATCTCGACCATCCTCGACAAGAAGGGCGTCGCGGTGCGTGCGGGGCATCACTGTGCCGGGCCGCTTATGGATCATATCGGGCTGACGGCGACCTGCCGGGCGTCCTTTGGCCTCTACAACACCGAGGCCGAAGTCGATGCGCTGGTCGATGCGCTGGAACTGGCGCACGAGCTGTTCGCTTGATATTTGACGGATTTTGAACCGTGCTCCAAAATGTGACGACATAATATTAGCCACCAAGGAGAATATCATGATCACATTTCGCAGTAGCGCAGTTTTCACAGTTTCAGCTTTGATCCTTTCCGCCTGTACACAAACCAGCCCGGAACCCACACAGATCACCATTGATCCCGTCATGACCAAGTATGACAGCGACGGGGGCGGTGGCGGCTGTCCTGGCGGGGGCCAGCAAGGCACCGCCGGCGGCTCTGAAGAGTGCCTGCCGGACACCTATCCGCAAACGCCCGGTCAGCCCCGGACGGGCGGCGGTGGCAACCCCGGTGGCGGCAACACAGCCGGCGGGCGTACCTGAACCGTCCGGCCCGGGCGCATCCGCCCGGGCCACGACACCCCCAGCGGCCCGCACTACATCGCGGGCGTTTTCGCCGTTGCGGCACGGGTCCGAACCGGTTATAGCGTCGCGCAGGCACCTGTAGCTCAGCTGGATAGAGCGCTGCCCTCCGAAGGCAGAGGCCAAAGGTTCGAATCCTTTCAGGTGCGCCATCCCCCCCGGATACTTTCCCGCGCGACGCCATGAGAATTCGTACGAATTTTCGTGAGCGGTCCCGTGCGAGATCACGGGCGATAGCGGCCGCTTTTGGGATCGACGGCCATCCAGTCGGGCAGGCCGAAGAAATACTCGATCCCGAAGATCAGCAGGCAGATCCCAATGATCGCGAAGACGAACTTGACCCGCCCCGCGCTTGGCGGGTTCTGCGCCCAGCGGGACATGCGAAACAGCCATCTTGGATTCATCGGTGGGCCACTCCCATCCCGACGCCCATGACTTTTTCGCGCGGCATACCCGGCCCCCCTTGCATTTCGCGAAGCAGTTTACGACACAGTCCCATACTGCTACAACCCAACGGACCGATCTGCCCGCATGCCTTCTCACGCCGAAACCCGGACGCTGCCGTATACCGCGCAGCAGATGTACGATCTTGTCGCCGATGTCGGCTCCTACCCGGACTTCCTGCCTTGGACCGCCGCGGCCCGCGTGAACAGTGTCACGCCGCAGGACGACGGCAGCGAAGTGATGGAGGCCGACCTGGTCATCAGTTTTCGCGTCTTCCGTGAACGGTTCAGCAGCCGGGTCGTCCTGTGGCCGGAACAGAAGCGGATCGAGACCGAGTATCTTGACGGCCCGTTCCACCACATGCGCTCCAACTGGGAGTTCCGTGATATTGGCGAGGGTCAGTGCGAGGTCGGGTTCGACGTGGATTTCAAGTTCAAGAACAGGCTGTTGCAGGGCGCGGCTGAACTGTTCTTCTTTGAGGCGATGAAGCGTATCGTGCGCGCCTTCGAGACGCGGGCGGAAAAGCTTTATGGACGGGGTTGAGATCGGCGAACGGCTGGCCGGCTTCGCGCGCGGCACGGTCAAGGCGCAGAACGCCATGGAGATCCTGCGCCTGTCGCTGCTCGACTGGGCTGCGGTGGGCGTGGCCGGGCGGGAGGAACCCGTGGCGACGGTCCTGCATGGGCAGGCTGAGGACGAAGGGGGCAACCCTCTGGCCACGCTCATAGGAAGCGAGCTGCGCGGTCCGGCCCGCATGGCGGCGCTGGTCAACGGCACCATCTCGCACGCGCTCGATTATGACGACACGCATTTTGCCCATATTGGTCACCCCTCCGTGGCCGTGATCCCCGCCGCTCTGGCCGTGGGCGAGGCGGTGGGCGCCTCGGGCCCCGCGATGCAGGAGGCCGCGCTCATTGGCGTCGAGGCGTCGATCCGCGTGGGTGTCTGGCTGGGCCGGGCGCATTACCAGGTCGGCTATCACCAGACCGCCACCGCCGGAGCCTTTGGCGCGACGCTGGCCGCCGGGCGCCTGATGGGGCTGAGCGCGGGCCAGATGCAGCACGCCATTGGCCTCGTCACCACCCGCGCCTCTGGCATCAAGGCGCAGTTCGGCACCATGGGCAAACCGATGAACGCGGGCCTTGCCGCCTCCAACGGCGTTGAGGCCGCGCAGCTGGCCGCGCGCGGTTTTGTCAGCGCGCCGGGGGCAATGGACGGGCAGAACGGGTTTGGGCCCACGCATCATGGCGAAGGGCAGGGGAGTGCCTTCGACACGCTGGGCCACGAGTGGCTGTTCGAGAGCGTTCAACACAAGTTCCACGCCTGCTGCCACGGCCTGCACGCCACGCTGGAGGCGCTGCGCGACCTCGACGCAGGCGCCGACGCGGTTGAGAGCGTTGAAATCACCACCCATCCCCGTTGGCTGAGCGTGTGCAATATCGCGACGCCCGAAAGCGGGCTTCAGTCGAAATTCAGCTACCGGATGGTGACCGCCATGGCGCTGACCGGGCACGACACCGCGCGGCTGGACACGTTCGACGACGCGCTGTGCGCCGACGCCGGTCTTGCCGCGCTGCGCGAACGGGTCCGCGTGGAGAGCGACGACAGCCTGACCGAGATGCAGGCCCGTCTGCGCGTGACGCTCATGGACGGCAGCGTGCAGGACCTGTTTCACGACCTCGACGCCGATCCGGGCCTTGCCGCGCGCCAGACCCGCGTGCGGGCCAAGGCGGCCACGCTGCTGGGCGAAGGCCGGGCCGAGGCGATCTGGCAGGCGATCGAGGCCGACGCCCCGCCGGAGGAGTTCGCGGCGCTGTTGGTCCGCTGACCGCCGCCGGTCACCCCTTGGGGAAAATGACAGCGTCCTTCGGTAGGTCGACCACGCTGCCGTCATACTTGGGCAGGTCGTCATTCAGCGTCAGCCACGGCAGGCGGCTGCTGAAATGCACGTGAAAGGCGGGCTGCATCGCGGTCGGGTCCTCCAGCGCGGCCGCATAAACATGCATGTCGCCCGGATAGTGATCCGCCTCGAAGGCCATCGGCGTGCCACAGGCGGCGCAGAAATGCCGGTAGGCGCCGGGAGAGCTTTCGCGGGTCGCGGGCGCCGCGCCGGTCCAGCGGAACGCCGCCATCGGCACGCCCAGCCACGCCACCAGCGGCGCGCCGCAGTTGCGGCGGCAGTCGTCGCAGTGGCAGTAGCACGCCCAGTTGGGCGGTCCCTCGAATTCCCAGCGCGTCGCGCCGCAGTGGCAATGGCCGCGTGTCGTCATGTCGTATCGTCCTTGGCTGACCGCGCCGTACCATGCATGTCCGCAGGACAGGGTGTCTAGCCGATCCCCTTCAAGAGCAGGTCCAGCGCATGATCCCGCGCCTGTGCGCGCACCTCGGCGCGGCCCAGCGCACCGAACTCCACCGTTTCAACCTGCGTCACTTGGCCCACGCGCGCGAGGCCAAAACAGACCCGCCCCTCGGGCTTGTGCTCGGACCCGCCGGGGCCGGCGATGCCGGTGATCGACACCGCCAGATCCGCCTCGGAATGATCCAGCGCGCCTTCGGCCATCTCCCGCGCGACCTCTTCCGAGACCGCGCCATGCGCCTCCAGCGTGTCGCCGCGCACGCCCAGCATTTGCTGCTTGGCCGTGTTGGAGTAGGTGACGAAGCCGCGTTCGACCACGGCCGAAGAACCCGCGATATCGGTCAGCGCAGCAGCCACCATGCCGCCGGTGCAGGACTCTGCCGTGGCGACCATCAGCCCCGCCGCCTTGGCGGCGTTCAGCACGTCCTCGGCGCTCATAGCCCCAGCACCCCGTGCGACAGCCAGGCGAAGAGCATGACCCCCAGCGCGGCGAAAAGCCCCGCGATCACGTCGTCCAGCATCACGCCCAACGGCCCGCCCTGGCGGTCGGCCCAGCCCACCGGCCCGGGTTTCCAGATGTCGAAGAGGCGGAACAGCAGGAAGGCCGTCACGAAACCCGGCCACAATGCGGTCAGCGCCGCGCCCGCATGGGTAGCCCCGATCGAGACGGGCAGGAAGGCCAGCCATTGCCCGGCCACTTCGTCGATCACGATCTCGCTCGGGTCGTGATCGTCTTTTCCCTTTGTTTCCAGAGCTGTGGCCCACCATCCTAATGCAAATGAGGCGACCACGCCCAACCCCAGCAACACCGGCCCGCCAAGCACATGCAACAGCGTCGCCACAGGCAATGCGGCCAGCGAGCCCCAGGTCCCGGGCGCCGGGCGCAAATAGCCCACGCCGCCGAAGGTCGCAATCAGCTGCGCCACCCTCATGGCCGCACCAACGTGGCCACGGCCTGCGCCGCGATGCCTTCGCCGCGGCCGGTAAAGCCCAGCCGCTCGGATGTTGTGGCCTTGACCGACACGCGCTCCGCCTCCAGCCCCATAATCTGGGACACCCGCGCCTGCATCGCCGCGGCATGTGGCCCGATCTTGGGTGTCTCGCAGATGAGGGTCAGGTCCACATTGGTGATGCGAAACCCCTTTTCGGCGGCCAGACCCGCCGCGTGGGACAGAAAGACATGGCTTTCGGCGCCTTTCCATTGCGGATCGCTGGGCGGGAAGTGCCGACCTATGTCGCCCTCGGCCATCGCGCCGTAGATTGCATCGGCCAGCGTGTGCAGCCCCACATCGGCGTCCGAATGCCCTTGCAGGCCGCGGTCATGCGGGACCGCCACGCCGCACAGCATCACGTGGTCGCCGGGGCCGAAACGGTGCACGTCAAAACCGGTTCCGGTGCGTATGTCCATGGGCCCTCTCAGGATGGTCTCGGCCCGGGCGAAATCCTCGGGCGTGGTGATCTTCAGGTTGCTTTCGCGCCCCGGCAGGATCCGCACGGGAATGCCCGCGGCGCGGGCGACCTCGACATCGTCAGCGGCGCCTTCGGGGGCTGTGGCATGGGCAGCGGTGATGGCCTCGCGGATAAATCCTTGCGGTGTCTGAGCCCTGTAGAGCCCGGTGCGGTCCTGCGTGCCGCTCACCAGCCCGTCTTCGCCAAGCCACAGCGCATCGCTGACGGGCAGGGCCGGGGCCGCCGCCGGGCAATCGGGGCCAAGTGCCGCGATGATCTCGGCGATCTGGGTAGGGGACACGCAGCACCGCGCCGCGTCATGGATCAGCACATAAGACGCGCCCACGCTCTCCAGCGCCGCCAGCCCGTTGCAGACCGAGCCCGCGCGTGTGTTCGCGCCTTCGGTCACGGTGATGCCGGTCTCGCCGCTTAACTCGTCCATTTCGTCGGGATGCACCACCACCACGATCCGTTCGACCGCCGGCACCGCGCGGAACGCCGCCAACGTCCAGTCGATCACCCGTTTGCCAGCCACGCGCTGCCACTGCTTGGGCCGCTCGCCCCCGGCGCGGATGCCGCGCCCTGCGGCGACGATGATGGCTGCGATGCTCATATGCTTTGCTTACGCAAGCGGGCAGGGGCATGCAATGGGCGCGTCACACCGGCTGTTTGCCTATTTTTTAATCAATCGCATCTTTTTGATTTTAATTTGGGCAGGCATAAATTGTGCTTGGCCGCGCCCGGCCATAGAACGTCCACATGCTCAATCGTTAGGCACCCATGCTCAACATCGGCCCCCGAAACCTACATCCTCCGGTCCTTCTGGCCCCGCTTGCGGGCATTACGGACCTGCCATTCCGTTCGCTTGTCAGCCGTTTCGGCGCGGGGCTCGTGGTCAGCGAGATGGTCGCCAGCCAGGAAATGGTGCAGTCCAAGCCCGGCGTGCGCGAAAAGGCGGAACTGGGCTTTGACGCCGCCGACACCTCCGTCCAACTGGCGGGGCGCGAAGCGCATTGGATGGCCGAGGCCGCCCGCCAGGTCGAGGGCAACGGCGCCAAGGTGATCGACATCAACATGGGCTGCCCCGCCAAGAAGGTCACCAGCGCCAGCGGCTCGGGTGCCAGCGGATCCGCCCTGATGAAGGATCTCGACCACGCGCTGTCGCTGATCGAGGCGGTGGTGGGCGCAGTCTCCATCCCCGTGACGCTGAAAACCCGGCTTGGCTGGGACGATACCAACCTGAACGCGCCCGAGCTTGCGAAACGCGCGGAAGGGGCAGGGGTGCGCATGATCACAATTCATGGCCGCACCCGCTGTCAGTTCTACAAGGGCTATGCCGACTGGGCCGCGATCCGCGCCGTCAAGGATGAGGTCAGCATCCCCGTCATCGCCAATGGCGACATCACCGGCACCGCCACCGCCCGCGACGCGCTGATGAAATCCGGCGCGGACGGCGTCATGATAGGCCGCGGCGCACAGGGGCGGCCGTGGCTTTTGGCCCAAGTGGCGCACGAGCTGCACGGCACACCCGCGCCGGAGATCCCCGAGGGCGGGGGCCTGACGCGACTGGTGCAGGATCACTACGACGCGATGCTGTCCTTCTATGGCCGCGACCTTGGCATCCGCGTCGCCCGCAAGCATCTGGGCTGGTACATGGACGGACGCGACACGCCCCAGCCCTTGCGCAAGCGCATCCTGACCGAGCGGGACCCCGCCAACGTCAATCGCCTGCTAGAAGACGCCATGAGCGCCCCGGAAAGGACCGCCGCATGACCGGGATGGATGAAATGGTCTGGACCTCGCTGCCGGTACCGGGGCTGATCCTCGACGGGCAGGACCGCATCGCACAGATCAACCCCGCCGCCGAGGGCTTCCTGATGACCTCGGCCCGCTCGATCGTCGGCCAGCCGGTGTGGGACAAGCTGGCCGTCGACGCCCCCATCGAAGATGCGCTGGACCGCGCGCGCGAGAAATCCGCGCCGCTTTTCGTGAATGACGTGGACGTGGGCACAGGTGATCGCGCGCCGATGCAGTGCAACCTGCAAATCGCGCCGGTCTCGGGCTGGGACGATCACATGATCCTTCTGATCTCGCCCCGCGAACTGGCGGGCCGCGTGACGCAAAGCCAGTCGGTCAAATCCGCCGCCAAATCCGCCATCGGCATGGCCGAGATGCTGGCGCATGAAATCAAGAACCCGCTGGCGGGCATCACCGGCGCGGCGCAGCTTTTGTCGATGAACCTCGATCAGGACGACCTTGAGCTCACCGACCTAATCGTCTCGGAAAGCCGCCGCATCGTGGGCCTTCTGGAGCAGGTCGAGCAGTTCGGCAACGTGAGCCTGCCCAAGCTGCGCGCAGTCAACCTGCATGACGTGCTGGACCGCGCCCGCCGTTCGGCGCTGGTGGGGTTCGCCGCGCACATGACCATCGTCGAGGATTACGACCCCTCGCTGCCGCTTGCCGTGGCCGACCCCGACCAGTTGTTGCAGGTGATCCAGAACCTTCTGAAGAACGCGGCTCAGGCCGCGGGCGACAAGGGCGGCACCATCACGCTGCACAGCTATTACGAACAATCCCTGCGCGTCCGCCGCGACGGTGGCGGCCCGGGCAAGTCGCTGCCGCTGCAGATCGAGGTGATCGACGACGGCCCCGGCCTGCCGCCCGAAATCGCCGGCAACGTGTTCGAGCCGTTCGTGTCGGGCCGCGAAAATGGCACCGGCCTCGGCCTCGCGCTCGCGGCCAAGATCGTCTCGGACCTCGATGGCTGGCTCTCGGTCAGCTCGGTGCCGGGACGCACGAATTTCAGGATATCGCTGCCGCGCGCCGGCAAGGACATGGAGGAAAGCTAGATGGATGGCACGGTACTGGTCGCCGATGACGACCGCACGATCCGCACGGTTCTGACGCAGGCCCTGACGCGGGCGGGGTGCCGGGTGCACGCGACCTCGTCGCTGACCACGCTGATGCGGTGGGTGGGCGAGGGCAAGGGCGACGCGGTGATCACGGACGTGATGATGCCCGACGGCAACGGGCTGGAGATGCTGCCCAAGATCAACCAGGACCGTCCCGGCATGCCGGTCATCGTGATCTCGGCCCAGAACACCATCATGACCGCCATCCAGGCCGAAGAGGCCGCGGCCTTCGACTACCTGCCCAAGCCCTTTGATCTGCCCGACCTGATGAAGCGCACCGCCCGCGCGCTCGACGCCCGGACCACGCGCACCCCGGCCGAGGCGAAGTCCGAGGACCGGCCAGACGAGTTGCCGCTGGTCGGGCGTACGGCGGCGATGCAGGGGCTGTACCGCGTCGTCGCGCGGCTGATGAACACCGACCTGCCAGTGCTGATTACCGGCGAATCCGGGACCGGAAAGACGCTCATCGCCCGTGCCATTCACGATTTTTCCGACCGGCGCACGCTGCCCTTCGTCACCGTCACGCCCAGCGACCTCGCCGATCTGGAAGGCCCAGCACGGGTCATGGCCCGCGCCAAGGGCGGCACAATCGTGCTGGACGGGGTGGGCGACCTCAGCACCGATGCGCAGGCGCGCGTGGTGCGGATGATGGACGCGCCGGGCGATCACGTGCCGCGCTTCATGGCCACGTCCCTTGGGCGCCTGGCCGACCGGCTGGAAGAGGGCAAGCTGCGCGAGGATCTCTATTACCGCCTGTCGGGTGCCGTGGTCGAGGTGCCTAGCTTGCGCGCCCGTGTCGACGACATCCCGCTTCTGGCCCAGCATTTCCTGCTGAAGGCCGAACGCGAAGGCCAGCCGCCCCGCACCCTGTCGGACGAGGCGATGGAACTGATGCGCGCCTATAGCTGGCCGGGCAATGTGAGACAGCTTGAAAACGCGGTCCAGCGCCTGGGGCTGACCGCGCGGTCGTCCGAGATCAGCCGCTCCGAGGTCGAGGCGGTGCTGGGCAACCAGCCCGAGGCCGCGCCCGTGGTCGGTGGTGGCGGAGGCGAGACGCTCTCGACCTCGATCTCGCGTCACCTGCGGCGCTACTTCGACCTGCACGGCAACACCCTACCGCCGCCGGGCCTTTACACGCGAATCCTCAAGGAGATGGAGATGCCCCTGATCGAGATCGCGCTCGATGCGACGGGCGGGAATCAGGCCAAATGTGCCGACCTTCTGGGCATTAACCGCAATACATTACGCAAGAAAATCACCGACCTTGATATTCGCGTGACACGGCGCCGCAAGTTGATGTAAAACTGCAACATCACTGTGGCGCTTTGGAGGCTTTGCCAAGCTCCAAGCCACATCTGGAGGTATGGCGCATCCCGCGCCACAACCTGATGGGGGGATTGCGTGGCTGTAAAAGCACGCAGACTGACGTGGGACAGGCTCGGGCGCCTTCGGCGCATGAAACGCGTGCGCAATGCCGCCGCCTTCAGCCTTGTCGTGCTCGGCCCCGTTCTGGCGCTTCTGACCTATCTGGTGATGGGCCCGCTCGATCAGGGCAGTTCGTCCAACGTCCTGCGCATCATCCTGCTGGCGGATATGGTTTACATCATCATGGTCGCGGCGCTGGTGCTTCAGCGCGTTGTCCAGATGGTCGCCGCCCGCCGCCGCAAATCCGCCGGCTCGCGCCTGCACCTGCGCCTCACGGGTGTCTTCGCCCTCATGGCGCTTTTGCCCACGATCACCGTCGCCGTCTTCGCCACGCTGTCGGTGAACATGGGACTTGAGGCGTGGTTCTCCGACAGGGTGGGGCGCGTGGTCGACAACTCGGTCGCCGCGGCGCAGGCCTACGAGGATGAACACCGCCGCGACCTGCTGGTCGACGCCCGTGCGCTGGCCTCTCTGATCAACGCCACCAAGCGCGCCGCGGTCTTCCTCGACGATGGCGACATCCGCCAGATCCTGTCGCGCGGGCAGCGCGAGATCCAGCGCGGCCTGCGCGAGGCGTTCGTCATCGATGGCACCGGCGACATCCGCTCGCGCGGCGAACGCTCCTACCTTTTCGACTACGAGGAGCCATCGCGCGAGATGTTCGACGAGGCCAACGAAGAGGGCGTCGTCATCATCCGCGACTGGGACAACAACGAATTCCGCGCGCTTCTGCCGCTGGAGGAGATCCCTGACCGCTATCTTTACGTCAGCCGCAATGTCGACGGCGACATCCTCAGCCTTCTGGACGACACCCAGGAAACCGCGCGCTTCTATCAGCAGCGCGAGGATGAACGCGACCGCGTGCTCTTCGAGTTCGGCGTGCTTTACCTTGGTTTCGCGCTGATCCTGATCTTGGCCGCCGTGTGGCTGGGCATGTGGTTCGCCGAACGCCTCAGCCGTCCCGTGGGCCGCCTGACCAGCGCCGCGCAGCGCGTGGGCGAGGGCGATCTGGACACGCAGGTGCGCGAAGAGGATGCCGATGACGAGATCGGCATGCTTTCGACCTACTTCAACCAGATGACGCGGCAATTGAAACAACAGCGCGACACGCTGCTGACCAACACCGAGCAGATCGAACGCCGTCGGCGGCTGTTCGATTCCGTGCTGGGCTCGGTGTCGTCGGGCGTCGTGGGGCTGGATGCCAAGGGCCGGGTCACCTTCGTCAACCGCGCCGCCGAACGCCTGCTCGACTGGCAGGAGGATCAGCAATCGCTGGCGCTCGCTGTCGCCATACCGGAATTCGGCGCGCTCTTCGACCGGTTGAAAGACAGCAACACCGGCTTCGTTCAAGAGGAGATCAAAGTCAGCCGCACGGGCCGGATGGAAAACCTGCTGGTGCGCATGTCGACCCGGAGCAATGACGGCGGCCGGCGCGAAGGTTACGTGGTGGCGTTCGACGACGTGACCGACCTGGTCACGGCTCAGCGCATGGCCGCGTGGGGCGATGTCGCCCGCCGCATCGCCCATGAAATCAAGAACCCGCTGACCCCGATCCAGCTGTCGGCGGAACGCATCAAGCGCAAGTTCACCCGCGTGCTGGACGACGAGCAGGCCGCCAGCCTGGAACAGCTGACAGACGTGGTCGTCCGCCAGACCAACGACCTGCGCCGCATCGTCGACGAGTTTTCCAAATTCGCCCGCATGCCCGAGCCGCAGACCAAGGTCGAAAGCCTCACGCACCTGCTGCGCGAGGCAGTGCTGCTGCAGGAGGCCGGGCAGCCCAGTGTCACTTTTGAGGCCACGCTGACCGACGATGCGCTGATGGCCGAGGTCGATGGCACCATGTTGCACCAGGCGCTGACCAACCTGATCAAGAACGCCGGCGAAGCCATTGAAAGCCTTCATGAAAAGGAGGGCTCCGATGGGCACCAGCCGCAGATCCGCGTCGCCAGCACGCGCGAGGACGACGCGGCCGTGATCCGCATCTCCGACAACGGCATCGGCCTGCCCGAGGATCGCTCGCGCCTCTTCGAGCCTTACGTGACGACCCGCGAAAAGGGCACCGGCCTTGGCCTGCCCATCGTCAAGAAGATCATCGAGGAACATGGCGGCAGCCTGAGCCTGGAAGACGCCGAACCCTCCGCCGAGGGCGCGCGCCCCGGCGCCATGGCCGTGATCCGCCTTCCCCTGACCCGGGCCGAGGCCGCGCCAGACACCGACCCCGATCCCGATTTGAACGAATATGACCAACGACAGGCCGTATGAGGTAAACCATGAGTGACATTCTTATTGTCGATGACGAGCGCGATATCCGCGAACTGATTTCCGACATCCTTCAGGACGAAGGCTTCACGACCCGCCTCGCGGGCAATTCGGATGACGCCATGAGCGAAATCCGGAACCAGCCACCGGGCCTGCTGATCCTCGACATCTGGCTGAAAGACAGCAACATGGACGGGATCGACATCCTCAAGGCGGTCAAGCGCGACTTCCCCGAGGTGCCGGTGGTGATCATCTCGGGCCACGGCAATATCGAGATCGCGGTGGCGGCGATCAAGCAGGGCGCCTACGACTTCATCGAGAAACCCTTCAACATCGACCAACTGATGGTGGTGATCCGCCGCGGCATGGAAACCAGCCGCCTGCGCCGCGAGAACCTCGCGCTCAAGCGGCAGGGCAGCGGCCCCGCTGACATGCTGGGCGAAAGCCCGGTCTTCCGCACGCTGGTGGGCCAGCTGGACAAGGTTACGCGGTCGAATGGCCGGGTAATGCTGTCGGGCCCCGCCGGGTCGGGCAAGGAGCTGGCCGCGCGCTATATCCACGCCAATTCTGACCGCGCGGGTGGCCCATTCGTCTGCGCCGGCTGCGCCTCGATCGAGCCCGACCGGATGGAAGAGGTCCTCTTCGGGCGCGAGGCCGAGGACGGCACCGTCACCCCCGGTCTGCTGGAAGAGGCCAACACCGGCGTGATCTATTTCGACGAGGTCGCCGACATGCCCCTTGTCACGCAAGGCAAGATCCTGCGCGTCCTGGTGGATCAGACCTTCCTGCGGGTGGGCGGCAGCGACAAGGTGCAGGTCGACCTGCGCGTCATCTCCTCGACCAGCCGCGACCTCGAGGCCGAGATCCAGGCCGACCGGTTCCGCCGCGAGCTTTACCACCGCCTGAACGTGGTGCCGATCGCCGTGCCCAGCCTTGAGGACCGGCGCGAGGATATTCCTGTTCTGGCGGCCTATTTCATCGAAAAGCTCAACAGCGAACAGGGCCTGCCCATCCGCGCCCTGAGCGACGAGGCAGCGGCGCTCCTGCAGACCATGCGCTGGCCCGGCAATGTGCGCCAACTGCGCAACGTGATCGAACGCGTGCTGATCCTGGGCGAGTCCAACGGCGACATCACCGCCCGCGAAATCCCCGGCGACAGCGCCACGCCCAGCGACGGGGATCGTGTTGTCCTGTCGGGCACGGTGGCCACCATGCCCCTGCGCGAGGCCCGCGAGGCGTTCGAGCGCGAGTACCTGATGACCCAGATCAACCGCTTCGGCGGCAATATCAGCCGCACGGCGGAATTCGTCGGCATGGAACGCAGCGCCCTGCACCGCAAGCTGAAATCCCTCGGCGTGGTCACCGGCGCCAAGGGCGCCCGCGTGTCCGACGAGGAAGAGGAAAGCCAGCAGGCCGTCACCGGCTGACAGGGCAGGGTATCACGCAAACGCCTCGCTTCCTCTGGCCATAAATATCCCCGCCGGAGGCACACCCGAGGCGGCCCCGCCGCCGAGACATCGAGCGCGCCGCAGGCGCTCCTTCAGGCTACACAACCCTAGCCGGGGTTCACGATCTGGTACTTTCCGCCCCGGATGCGGATCGCGCAGGAATTCTCCGTCAGCGGCGGCTGCACCCGCGTTGCGGTAATCACCGTCGCCTCCACCACCTCGGGCGGGCAGGGCTTCAGACTGACCTTCTGGTACCCCTGGTCGGCCATGCATTGCCTGGCCACCCGTGCCCGCAGCCCCTCGTTGGCGTCATAGCGTTCCCATCGCCCGGGCGACAGCAACACCCGGACCGTCTTGCACGCGCCCGCGGCGTTGCAGACCGGGCGATAGCTGTAGGTCGGCGGGATGTAGCGCGTCAGCGTGCGCACCGGCACCTCGCGCAGCGCCGCCACATTACATTGCGTGCGGTCCCGCGCGACCCCGCTCACAGGCGCGCCTTCCTTGTAATAGACAGTGGTCGGCAGGCAGCCCGCCAACAGCGGCGCGACACAGGCGAAAAGCGGGGCAAGGTACCATCTCATACACCCCAGCTTATCCACATTCCCGCGCGGGACAAAGCAATTGACCGTGACAGCCCCATCTGTCATGCAAAACCCTCGATTGGGTCAATAAGGGCAGAGCCCATGAAGGTCATCATCTGCGGGGCAGGGCAGGTCGGCTGGCAGATCGCGCGCCACCTTTCGGGTGAACGCAACGACGTCACCGTGGTCGACAGCAACCCCGACCTTGTGCGCCGCGCGACCGAGACGCTGGACGTGCAGGGCATCAACGGCTTTGCCAGCTATCCCAACGTGCTGGACCAGGCCGGGGCGCGCGATGCCGACATGATCATCGCCGCCACCTACTCGGACGAGGTCAACATGGTCACCTGCCAGGTGGCGCATTCGGTCTTTTCCATCAACCGCAAGATCGCCCGGCTGCGCAGCCAATCCTACCTCGACGCGATCTATTCCGACCTTTACCGCCGCGACCACATGCCCATCGACGTGGTGATCTCGCCCGAGCGCGAGGTGGCCGAGGCCGCGCTGCAACGGCTTGCCGCGCCCGCCGCCTTCGACACCGAAACCTTCATGGAAGGCAAGGCACAGCTTCTGGGCCTGCGGATCGAGGATGACTGCCCCATCGTCAACACGCCCCTGCGGCAGCTGACCGATCTCTTCTCGACGCTCGAAGTCGTGGTGCTGGCCATTCGCCGCGACGGCAAGCTATTCGCGCCAGAGGCCGGCGACCAGCTTTTCGTCGGCGACGACGCCTACGTCTTTGCCCCCGCCGAGGACGTGCCGCGCACGATGGAGGTGTTCGGCAAGACCTCGCAATCGCAGGAACGGCTGGTCATCATCGGTGGCGGCAATATCGGCCTCAGCGTCGCCAAGCGGATCGAGAAGCGCGGCAAGCGCACCCGCGTCAAGGTGATCGAGCGCGACCGCAAGGTGGCCGAGCGCGCCGCCGATGCGCTGGAACGCACCATCGTCCTCAATGGCGACGGTCTGGATGCGCAACTGCTGGCCGAGGCCAACATCTCGCGCACCGATGCTGTTCTGGCCGTCACCGACGACGACAAGACCAACATGCTGGCCGCCGTGCGCGCCAAGGCCGAAGGCTGCCCCTTCGCCATCGCGCTGATCAACGACCCCACGCTTCTGCCGATGATGGAGCCCCTGGGCATCGACGCCTATATCAACCCGCGCTCCACCACCGTCAGCTCGATCCTGCGCCACGTCCGCCATGGCCGCGTGCGCTCGGTCTATTCCATCGGCGACGCCGAGGCCGAGGTGATCGAGGCCGAAGTCATGTCCACCTCCAACATCGCCGGCGCCGCCATCCGCGAGATCGACTTTCCCGAAGGCGTGCTTGTGGGGGGCGTGCTGCGGGACGGCAAGGTGCTGAAACCCGCCGGGTCCATGCGGATCGAGGCGGGCGACGTGGTGGTGATCTTCGCACTGGCCTCGGATGTGGGCCGGGTGGAACAGCTCCTGCAGGTCTCGATTGATTTCTTCTGAAACATCGTCTCCGGGCCTGACCGGCCGTCTCCTGCGGTTCCCGCTCATTCTCGTGCTGACCGGGATCGCCAGCATTGCCATGCTCGGCCCCGCGCTGCACGCCTTCGTGCAGGACGATCATTCCGTTGCGCGCGCCTTTCTTTATTCCAGCGTTCTGGGGATCACCTTCATCCTGCTCATCGGCCTTGCCATCTCCGGGCGCCGCCAACAGGACAACACCGACATTCAGAACCTCGCCTCACTGGCGCTGGCCTATGCCGCGCTGCCGGTCTTTCTGGCACTGCCCTTCTACGAGGGGCTGGAGACGACGCGGTTCCTCAACGCCTATGTCGAGATGGTGTCGTGCCTGACGACGACGGGCGCCACGCTTTTCGACAATCCCGCGCGGCTGGTCGACAGCCTGCATCTGTGGCGCGGGATCGTCGGCTGGTTCGGCGGGCTTCTGATCTGGATTGCCGCCTCGGCCGTGCTAGCACCCATGAACCTTGGCGGTTTCGAGATCACCGTTTCCGCCGAACCGGGGCAGGGCGAGGATGCGCTCAGCCGGTTCCGCCGCGCCAGCTCTGCCCGCCGCATCGCGCAAAGCACACAGGCGCTGGCGCCGGTCTACGTCGGCCTCACCGGAGTCGTGTGGTTCCTGCTGGTGATCGGCGGCGACCGCCCTTTGGTAGCGGCGGTCCATGCCATGTCCACCATGGCCACCAGCGGCATCTCCGTCGTCGGCGGGGTCGAGAATGCCGGCAGCGGCTTTGGCGGCGAGATCGTGATCTTCCTGTTCATGTTCTTCGCCCTATCGCGGCTGACCTTCTCTTCGGACACGCTGACCAGCAAGTCCACCAGCGTGCTGGACGACCCCGAATTCCGGATCGGCTGCGCGTTGGTGCTGGGCGTGCCACTGATCCTGTTCTCGCGCCACTGGCTCGGCGCCTTCGATGTCGACCAGGTCGAGGATTTCGGCCGGGCGCTGCAGGCGCTCTGGGGCGGCACCTTCACCGTCATGTCCTTTCTGTCCACCACCGGCTTTCAAAGTGCGGCGTGGGAGGCCGCGCAATCCTGGTCGGGTCTCGGCACGCCGGGGCTGTTGCTGATGGGGCTGGCGATGTTCGGCGGCGGCGTGGCCACCACCGCGGGCGGCGTGAAACTGCTGCGGATCTACGCGCTCTACCTCAATGGCCAGCGCGAGATGGAGCGGCTGATCCACCCCTCGTCAGTGGGCCGCGCCGGCGTTCACACCCGCCGCATGCGGCGCGAGGGCGCGTTCGTGGCGTGGATCTTCTTCATGCTTTTCGCGCTGTCGCTGGCGCTGGTGACCGTCCTGATGGCGGCCTTCGGCGAGGACCTGCAAAACGCCATCGTGCTGTCGACCGCGGCGCTGGCCACCGCCGGGCCGCTCACGCAAGTCGGGGCCGACGCCCCCATCGCCCTGCTGGAAATGCACCCGGCGGCCAAGCTGGTCTTTTCCGCCGCCATGGTGCTGGGCCGGATGGAGACGCTGGCCCTAATCGCGCTTTTCAACCCCAGCCTGTGGCGCAGATGACCCCCGGAAATATCCTCCCCGCGCGGCAATGTTGTCACACTCCTGAAACACCACCCCGGCAAGACACCGCAACGATTTGATTTTTGGGCTGGAAACTCCGAAACGCGCACTCCATACTCCCATCCGAGGGAGAAGGGGCCGCAAGAGGCCTCATGCAAGAACAAAGGCTATAAAAACAATGGCGACAGACCGACAAAATCTGCAAGACGCATTTCTGAATCAGGTACGCAAGACCAAGATCCCGGTCACCGTTTTCCTTATCAACGGCGTCAAACTTCAAGGTGTCATCACCTGGTTCGACAATTTCTGCATCCTGCTGCGCCGCGACGGGCAGTCACAGCTTGTCTACAAGCATGCCGTGTCCACGATCATGCCGTCCCAGCCGGTCAGCCTGTACGAGGGCGATGACGGGTCTTGACCCAGACCGACGTTTCGGACACCCGCGCCTGGGTCCTGCACCCGGATATCCCCAGTTCAGACCGCGAGCGTGACCCCGCGCTCGCGCTCGAAGAAGCCGTATCGCTGGCCCACGCCCTGCCGGGGCTGGAGGTGCTGGGCGGCTCGGTCGTGCGCCTGCGCGAGCCGCATCCCGGCATGCTCTTCGGCAAGGGCAAGATGGCCGAACTGCAGCAGCTTGTCGAAGACAACAAGGTCGAGCTGGTCCTGATCGACGGGCCGGTATCTCCCGTGCAGCAGCGCAATCTCGAAAAGAAGCTGGGCGTCAAACTGCTCGACCGAACCGGGCTTATCCTGGAAATCTTCTCGGACCGCGCCGCCACGCGCGAAGGTGTGCTGCAGGTCGAGATGGCCGCGCTGTCCTACCAGCGCACGCGACTGGTGCGCGCCTGGACTCACCTTGAACGCCAGCGCGGGGGATTGGGCTTTGTCGGCGGCCCCGGCGAGACGCAGATCGAGGCCGACCGCCGCGCCATCGACGAACAGCTCGTGCGCCTGCGCCGCCAGCTGGAAAAGGTCGTGAAAACCCGCACCCTACACCGCGCCGCCCGCGCCAAGGTGCCTTTTCCGATCGTGGCGCTTGTGGGCTATACCAACGCCGGCAAGTCCACGCTCTTCAACCACCTCACGGGGGCCGAGGTCATGGCCAAGGACATGCTTTTCGCCACGCTCGACCCCACCATGCGCAAGATCGCGCTTCCCGGTGGTGGCCCCGAGGTGATCCTGTCCGACACGGTGGGGTTCATCTCCGACCTGCCCACCGAACTTGTCGCCGCCTTCCGCGCCACGCTGGAAGAGGTGCTGGCCGCCGACCTGATCGTCCATGTCCGCGACATCTCACACCCCGAGACCGAGGATCAGGCCGGCGACGTGCACGACATCCTCACCAGCCTTGGCGTGCTGGAAACCACGCCCCAGATCGAGGTCTGGAACAAGATCGACCGTCTGACGCCAGAG
The DNA here is from genome assembly GCF_009363715.1 of Roseovarius sp. THAF9. Classification (NCBI taxonomy): domain Bacteria; kingdom Pseudomonadati; phylum Pseudomonadota; class Alphaproteobacteria; order Rhodobacterales; family Roseobacteraceae; genus Roseovarius; species Roseovarius sp. THAF9. The sequence goes on along the minus strand of NZ_CP045404.1, from coordinate 1,851,468 downwards.
GACCGCACCCTGGTCGAAAACCGCGCCAGCCGGATGGAAAACGTGCAGCTTCTGTCGGCCATCACCGGCGAGGGCATGGACGCGCTCAGCGAGACCATCATCACCCGGCTGGCGGGCACCACCCATGTCGAGACGTTCACCTTGGGCTTTGACGCAGGTCGCAAACGCGCCTGGCTCTTCGAGAACGGCCTTGTCGAGGACGAAGTGCAGGACGAGGACGGCTATACCCTGACCGTGCGCTGGAACGAGACGCAGAAATCGCAGTTCGACGGGCTTTGACTGCGCCGCCCCTCGCGGCCTCGTGATTTGCGAAAACCGACGCGCATACCGATCTAGCGGTCTCAGGCACCTGAAAGGACGCAAGACATGGCCAAGACCTTCCACGAACTCGCCTTCACCGACGCGGTCCGCGCCATGCAGGAAAAACAAGGCTCGGCGGCGATGTACGCCCGCAGCCTTGCGCCCGATGCCCCCGCCGACGACCGGCTTGGGCCCAAAGAGGCACAGTTTATCGCCCTTCGCGACGGCTTTTACCAGGCCACGGTCAGCGCCACGGGCTGGCCCTATGTGCAGTTTCGCGGCGGTCCGCGCGGCTTTCTGAAGATGCTGGATGACCGGACGCTGGGCTATGCGGATTATCGCGGCAACCGCCAGTATATCTCCACCGGCAACCTGACCGAAAACGACCGAATCTCGCTCATTCTGATGGATTATCCCAACAGCGCCCGGCTCAAGATCCTGGGCCGCGTGCGGATCAGCGACGATCCCGATCTCATATCGCGGCTGATGGATGACGGTTACAAGGCGCGCCCCGAACGAGCCGTGGTCATCACCGTCGAAGGCTTCGACTGGAACTGCCCGCAGCACATCCCGGTCCGACTGACCATGGAAGAACTCGACCCCATCCTCGCGCCGTTCCAGCAAGAACTGGCCGATCTGCGGGCCGAGAACGCGGAACTCAAGGCCCGGTTGGACACAGCTCAGTCGCTGTGAACCAGCCGCAGGTAGGGTCGCTCGCTGGGATGTGACAGCTCCGCAGGCTGCTCGTCGCGGGCCTTCGGGGCAGGGGCGGCCAGTGCCGCCTGCTCTTCACTAAATCCGGTGGCCTTCGCATCGGTCAAATCCAGTGGCGTCACCTTGCACTCCACGATCTTGAACCGGCGCGGCGTGGTGCCGATCGGCCCCGAGGACACGAAACAGCCCAGCGCACGCGAGATATCGCCCAGGTCACTGCGCAGCGGTAGCACGATCAGCGTCGCGGCCATCGCCGCGCGGCGCAAGCCGCCGGGCGCTGTCAGGTCCAGCCGCAGTGTCGCGGGCCGCTCGAACAACTCGACCATCGCGTCGGCCAGCTCTCCGCGGTCCTCGGGCGCGATCAGCGCCGACAGGGGCATGCCACGCACTTCCATGCCCATCACGTCCGACAGATGCGTGCCGGCGATCCGCAGCCGGGCGAGTCCGGGGGCAACCTTTTCGGCGATGAAGGCGTTGCTCAGCAGGCTCTCGATGCCGCGCGGGTCGATTTCGGTGCGCAGCGGCACGTCGCCGCCTCGGCGCATCCCCGACCAGTAGCTGACGAACTTTTGCAGATCGGCCTCGCGGCGATCGTGACGCGTCCCGCTGCCGGTCGGCCGCAGATCAGCGATCTTGTCCAGAAACGAGCTACCAGAATCATCCTTCATCGGTCTTTCCCCATCCGGCGCAAGGGCCGGTCTCACCACTCAATTTTCAATCCCGTTCCAGGGCCATCCGCCCTGATCCTCCGCTTCCGCGAACGAGGCAAGCCGCCCGGGCGTGTCCCTGCCGCCCGATCAACCTGAAAGGTTCAACTTGAATCAGATGCAGTTCGACTTGAAACAAGCTTGCCATATTTCCGCCCGATTTTGTTCAACTTTCTTGCCGAGTGGTTAACGCCCGGCGTCGCGTGGCGCTTGCGAACGGCACGCCGACGCACTAGGAAACCATTGCAAGAACGGGCCTTTCGCGGCCCGCCCGCAAAGGATCAAATGCCCGTGACCCATTCCCCCGCACAGCTCAATTCCATGACCGGCTATGCCTCGGGGCAGGGTATGCATGGCCGCTTCGGCTGGACATGGGACTTGCGCGCGGTCAACGGGCGCGGGCTCGACCTGCGGCTGCGGGTGCCCGACTGGATCGAAGGGCTGGAGCCCACCTTGCGCGCGCGCCTGACCAAGGCGCTGGGGCGTGGCAATGTCACCCTGTCGCTGAAATTGCAGGCCCAGGATGGCGGCGCAGCCGCGCAACTGGACACAGCCCAGCTGGACAACGTGCTGGCGGCGATGACCGAGATCGAATCCCGCGCCATGGCGCTTGGCCTGTCGCTCGCACCCGCCAACGCCGCCGACGTGCTGGCGCTGCGCGGCGTGTTCGAACCGGGCGCGCAGGATGAAGATACCGCCGCCCTGGGCAAGGCGCTGGTGGCCGATTTCGAAGCCGTCCTGGACAGTTTCCAGTCGATGCGCCGCCGCGAAGGGGCCGCGTTGGCCGAGGTGCTGACCGGCCAGCTGGATCGGATCGCCGAGTTGACAGACGCCGCCGCCACCGCCGCCGAGGCCCGCCGCCCCGAGACCGAGGCTAATTTCCGCGCCGCGCTTCAGCGCGTGATGGACAACACCGACGGCGTCGAGGAGGGCCGTATTGCCCAGGAACTGGCCGTGCTGGCGGTCAAATCCGACGTCACCGAGGAGATCGACCGCCTGCGCAGCCACGTCGCCGCCGCCCGCGACCTCATTGCCGGGGGCAGCCCCGCGGGCCGCAAGCTCGATTTCCTCGCGCAGGAGTTCAACCGCGAGGCCAACACGCTGTGTTCCAAGGCCCAAAGCAGCGAGTTGACGAGCGTCGGGCTGGAGCTGAAAAGCGTGATCGAACAGATGCGCGAACAGGTGCAGAATGTGGAGTGACCTGCAAAACCCGGTATTGCAGGTCATCCCGGACTTGATCCGGGATCTCGCTGCCATCCACGCACGCTCTGGCAGAGGAGTTGCGCCGCCTTCGGCGTCGCCGCAGCGCGCCTTCGGCGCTTGCATGAGTATTTTGGGCAAGAAAAAGCCGGGCGGGATGCCCGGATCGGAGGCCAGATGAAACACCGCCGCGGCCTTCTGATCATCCTGTCCTCGCCCTCGGGCGCCGGCAAATCCACGCTGTCGCGCCGCCTGCGCGACTGGGACGAGACGATCTCGTTTTCCGTCTCGGCCACGACGCGCCCGCCGCGTGCGGGCGAAGTGGACGGGCAGGATTATCATTTTCTCGACGACAGCACCTTCCGCAAACAGGTGGCGGCGGGCGAGATGCTGGAACACGCCCATGTCTTCGGCAATTTCTACGGCTCTCCCCGCGGTCCAGTGCAAGCTGCCATCGACGCGGGCCGCGACGTTCTGTTCGATATCGACTGGCAAGGCGCGCAGCAGATCCAGAATTCGGTCCTCGGCCCTCATACCCTGTCGATCTTCATCCTGCCGCCCTCGATCACCGAACTGCACCGCCGGCTGGAAACGCGCGGCCAGGACAGCCCCGAGACCATCGCCAAGCGGATGCAGAAAAGCTGGGACGAGATCAGCCACTGGGCCGAATATGACTACGTTCTGGTCAATGACGACCTCGAGACCACGGACAAAGCGCTCAAGACCATCGTCTCGGCCGCCCGCCTGCGCCGCCTGCAACAGCCCGACCTGAATGCCCATGTGCAACGCCTTCAGGCCGAATTCGAGGAGAGATGAATGCCCATTTACGCGCTTGACGACGTGATCCCGCAGCTGGAGGAGGGCGCCTGGGTCGCGCCTGACGCCAACATCATCGGCAAGGTGGTGCTGGAGGAGGCATCCTCAGTCTGGTTTGGCTGCACGCTGCGCGGCGACAACGAGCCCATCGTCGTGGGGCAGGGCAGCAACGTGCAGGAAAACACCGTCATGCACACCGACCCGGGTTTTCCGCTGACCATCGGGCGCGGCTGCACCATCGGGCACAAGGCGATGCTGCATGGCTGCACCATTGGCGAGAATTCCCTGATCGGCATGGGAGCGACCGTGCTGAACGGCGCGAAGATCGGCAAGAACTGCCTGATCGGGGCCTGTGCGCTGATCACCGAGGGCAAGGAGATCCCCGATGGCAGCCTTGTGATGGGCGCGCCGGGCAAGATCGTGCGTGAACTGGACGACAAGGCCATCGAAGCGTTCAAGGCCACCGCGCTGCACTATCAGAAGAACGCCGCGCGCTACAGGGCGGGGATGCGCCGCGTCGAGATCGAATGAACCAGGGCAATATCGCCACGCTCTTGCAGGCGATTCCCCTGGCCTCGGTACTCGTCGGGCGGGGCGAACGCATCCTTGGCGCCAATGACCGCGCCTTGGCCCTTCTGGGGCCGGGGCTGACCGGGCGTCATTTCATCACCGCCATTCGCCAACCCACCGTGCTCGACGCGGTCGAGGCGTCCCTGCGCGACCGCGAAACGCGACAGACACGGTATCTGTCCAGTGCCGGCGCGCAGGACACGACCTATCTCGTCACCTGCAGCCCGGTCGAGACCGACGCGGGCTCCGGCGTGCTGCTGTGTTTCGAGGATGTCACGCATCTTGAACAGGTGGGCCAGATGCGGCGCGATTTCGTCGCCAATGTCAGCCACGAATTGCGCACGCCGCTGACCGCGCTCTTGGGCTTCATCGAAACCCTGCGCGGTCCCGCCCGCAATGACCCTGTGGCGACCGAGCGGTTTCTGGGCACCATGCAGATCGAGGCCAGCCGGATGGAGCGCCTTGTGAAAGACCTGCTGTCGCTCAGCCGGGTCGAGGCGCAGGAGCGCGTGCGCCCCACCGACCGGGTCGACCTGATCCGGCTGATCAACGCTGTGATCCACGCGACGCGCCCCATAGCGGACGAGGCGGACGTCAAGATCGCGTTCCGGACCGATGTCGAAGAGATCCACGTGCCCGGCGACGCCGACCAGCTGCATCAGATCCTCACCAACCTGATCGAGAACGCCATCAAGTATGGCGGCCCCGGCAAGACCGTCACCGTGGCGCTTGCGGCGCACTCCGATCACCCCGCGCTGCGCGGCCCTTCGGCGGTGATTTCCGTGACCGACCAGGGCCCCGGCATCGAGGAGGTGCACATCCCGCGCCTGACCGAACGCTTCTATCGCATCGACAGCCACCGCTCGCGCGAGATGGGCGGCACCGGGCTGGGGCTGGCCATCGTCAAGCACATCGTCAACCGTCACCGTGGCCGTCTGAAAGTCGAATCGGAACTGGGGCAGGGCACCCGATTCGACGTGATTCTGCCGTCGCGCCCCGCGACGCCGCAGGCCTGACCTACCCCCCAGCTTTGCGCCGCGACGTCAACCGAATTTAATTCGGCATTAACCTTTGCAAAACGCGGGCTGTCATAAAATCGTTACAAAACTTTAACAAAAGCGTCGTGCCCGAGGCGTAGCAGAGCGCCAAGGTCGCCCGCTGCAAGGTGACCGGGATACATGGATATCAGGAGCTATATATGTCCTTCATGAAACTGACCGCCTCTACCCTGGCGATCGCGGCCGTTTCGGCCACCGCTGCCGCTGCACGTGACAACGTTCAGGTTGCCGGTTCTTCCACCGTTCTGCCCTACGCGTCGATCGTGGCCGAGCTCTTCGGCGAAAACACCGACTTCCCGACCCCGGTCGTGGAATCGGGCGGCTCGTCGGCTGGCCTGAAACGCTTCTGCGAAGGCGTTGGCGAAAATACCATCGACGTAGCGAACGCCTCGCGCGCCATCCGCGAGAAAGAGATCAAGGCCTGCGCCGACAACGGCGTGACCGACATCATCGAAGTGCGCATCGGCTATGACGGCATCGTCTTCGCCAGCCAGCAGTCCGGTCCCGAATTCACCGCGTTCCAGCCTTCGGACATCTTCAACGCCATCGGCGCCAAGGTCATGGTCGACGGCGAAGTTGTCGACAACCCGCACAACAGCTGGGCGGACTTCAACAGCGACCTGCCCGATGCGGAAATCGCGATGTTCATCCCCGGCACCAAGCACGGCACGCGCGAAGTCTTTGAAGACAAGGTGCTGCTGGAAGGCTGCGAAGCCACCGGCGCCATGGAAGCCATGATGAAAGGCGGCATGAATGAGGACGACGCAGAGGATGCGTGCCTCGACGTGCGCCAGGACGGCAAGTCGGTCGACATCGACGGCGACTACACCGAGACCCTGGCGCGGATTGACGCCAACACCAACGGCATCGGCGTGTTCGGCCTGGCGTTCTACGAGAACAACACCGACAAGCTGAAAGTGGCCACGATGGGCGATGTCGCACCGTCGACCGAAACCATCGCCTCGGGCGAATACCCGGTGTCGCGCCCGCTGTTCTTCTACGTCAAGAAAGCGCATATCGGCGTGATCCCCGGCCTGAAAGAGTACGCACAGTTCTTCGTCGCCGACGAGATCGCAGGCCCCGGCGGCCCGCTGTCGAACTACGGCCTGGTCGCGGACCCGGAACTGGCCGAGACCCAAGCAAAGGTCGAAGCCGAAGAGACCATGGGCAGCGGCTCCTGAGCCTCTGACCTTCGGGGGCGGCATATTTCGCCGCCCCCAATCCCCTTTTAGGTAATTTTTCCAAACAGACGGTGGGGGGCTCATGCCGACATTCTGGCTATTCCTGATCGTGCTCGGCATCGCGGCGGTGGGCTACGTGCTTGGCCGCGGTCGGGCGCTTCAAAGCGTGGAGGGCGACAACCGCAAGCTCCACTCCCTGCCGTCCTATTATGGCTCGAACGTCCTGATCAAAGTGGTCGTTCCGGCCTTCCTGCTGATGATCGCATGGCTGCTCATTCAGCCGCTGGTGGTCAGCAGCACGATTTCAGGCATGATCCCCGACCGCTCGGTCGACAACACCGGCTCGCTGGGGCTGGTGATGGCCGAGGTCCGCCGCACCGCCGAAGGCCTCGACAATGCCGTGGCCCAAGGCCTGATGGACGAAGACTTCGTCAACAACGCCCGTGCCGACCTCGCCGATGTCACCCAGCGGCTCAAGGATGCGGGCCAGATCGTCACCTCCGAGGTGACGCAGCCCATCCTGAACGCCGCGCAGCGCTACCGGGTCATGAACGCCACCGGCAACCTGATGATGACCATCGCGGTGCTCGTTCTGGCCGTGCTCGGCGCGCTCTGGGGCCTGCGCGAATCCCACGGCGATTTCCGCGCCCGCAACACGGTCGAGCAAAGCATCCGCGCGCTCTTGATCGGTGCGGCCTCAATCGCGATCCTCACCACGGTCGGCATCATCCTGTCGCTCGTGTTCAACACGATCGAGTTCTTCCGCCTCTACCCGGCTTCAGACTTTTTCTTCGGCACCAACTGGGCGCCCAGCTTCTCGGGCCGGGGCGGCAGTTCCGATCTCGGCGTGCTGCCGCTTCTGTGGGGCACGTTCTATATCTCCATCGTGGCGTTGGCCGTGGCCGTGCCCATCGGCCTCTTCGCCGCCATCTACCTGTCGGAATACGCCTCGCCCAAGGTCCGCTCTTTCGCCAAGCCGATGCTCGAGGTGCTGGCCGGCATCCCCACCATCGTCTACGGTCTCTTCGCCCTGCTGACGGTCGGCCCGCTCTTGCTGTCAGTCTTCGGCGATGAGGGCCTCGGGATCATGCAGGCCGGCACGGCCGTGATGACCGCAGGTCTGGTCATGGGCATCATGCTGATCCCCTTCGTCAGCTCGCTTTCCGACGACATCATCAACGCCGTGCCGCAGGCGATGCGCGACGGCTCCTACGGCCTTGGCGCCACGCAGTCGGAAACCATCCGCCAGGTCGTGCTGCCTGCCGCCCTGCCGGGCATCGTTGGCGCGATCCTGCTGGCCGCCTCCCGCGCAATTGGCGAGACGATGATCGTGGTGCTTGGGGCAGGGGCCGCGGCAAGGCTCAGCCTCAACCCGTTCGAGGCCATGACCACCGTCACCGCCAAGATCGTCAGCCAGCTGACGGGCGACGCCGACTTCGCCTCGCCCGAGGCGCTGGTCGCCTTCGCCTTGGGCATGACGCTCTTCGTCATCACGCTGGGGCTCAACGTCTTCGCCCTCTACATCGTGCGCAAATACCGGGAGCAGTACGAATGACCGACGCAACGCTCAACGGCGCCAGCGGCGGCGGCCACGGCCGCTCCTCGCTCAAGACCATCGACGCCAACACCAAGCGGCGCAACGCCGCCGAGAAACGCTTTCGCGCCTACGGCATGGCGGCCATCGGCATCGGGCTCTTCTTCCTCGTGGTGCTGTTCTTCTCGATCATCCGCTCGGGCCTTCCGGCCTTCACCCAGACCGTGGTGGAGATGGAGTTCACCATGACGCAGGAACAGTACGAGGAGGCCGAAGGCCAGCTATTCAAGACCAAGGCCTACTCCAACCTGTTCATCGCCCAGCTTCAGGAACAGCTCCAGGAACGCGGGCTGGAACTGGAATTCGACGAAGCCGCCATCGAACGCCTGCTGGGCAAGGTCGGCGGCAACCTGCGCGAATACTATGCCGGCAACCAGAACCGCATCGGCGAGCCGGTGGAATTCTCGCTCTCGGCCTCGTCGCGCGTCGACGGCTATTTCAACGGTCGCGTCACCCGCGAAAGCATACAGGACAGCCGGTTCCTCATGGCCTCCGACCTCGATCTGGTGGATGCCATGGCCGAGGCGGGCATCATCAAGTCCGAGTTCAACTGGAACTTCATCACCGGCGCGGATTCCGGCGTGGACAACCCCGGCGGCGCGGGCATCGGTGCCTCGGTCGTGGGCTCGTTCTTCATGATGCTGGTGGTGCTGGTCCTGTCGCTGCCCATCGGCGTCGCCGCCTCGATCTACCTCGAGGAATTCGCGCCGCAGAACAAGTTCACCGACCTCATCGAGGTGAACATCTCGAACCTCGCCGCCGTGCCGTCGATCGTGTTCGGCATCCTCGGGCTGGCGGTGTTCATCCAGTTCATGCACCTGCCGCAATCCGCCCCGCTGGTGGGCGGTCTGGTGCTGACGCTGATGACCCTGCCCACGATCATCATTTCGACCCGCGCCTCGCTCAAATCCGTGCCGCCCTCCATTCGCGACGCGGCGCTCGGGGTCGGGGCGTCCAAGATGCAGGCGGTCTTTCACCATGTTCTGCCGCTGGCAATGCCCGGCATCCTGACCGGCACCATAATCGGCCTCGCCCAGGCCCTGGGCGAAACCGCACCGCTGCTGCTCATCGGCATGGTCGGCTTCGTCGCCCGTGGCTACCCGGATGGCTTCGTCGCCGGCTTCACCGAACCGAACTCGGCCATGCCCGCCCAGATCTATACCTGGGCCGCCCGCGCCGACGCCAGCTTCTATGAAAAAGCCTGGGGCGGGATCATCATCCTGCTGGCCTTCCTGCTTACCATGAACATCATCGCCATCATCCTGCGCCGCCGCTTCGAGCGCCGCTGGTAGAAAGGGACCTCCCCATGTACGATACGCCAAATACGGAGAGAGCCGTGGATCAGAAAGACATCAAATTCTCGGCCAAGGGCGTTCAGGTCTATTACGGCGACACCCACGCCATCAAGGACGTGGACGTCGCGCTGGAAGACAAGACCGTCACCGCCTTCATCGGGCCGTCGGGCTGCGGCAAGTCCACCTTCCTGCGCTGTCTCAACCGGATGAACGATACGATTGACGTCTGCCGGGTCGAGGGCGATATCCTGCTCGACGGCGAGGATATCTACGACAAATCGGTCGATCCCGTCCAACTGCGCGCCAAGGTCGGCATGGTGTTCCAGAAACCCAACCCGTTTCCCAAGTCGATCTACGACAACATCGCGTACGGCCCCCGCATCCACGGCATGGCCAAGAACAAGGCCGAGCTTGACGAGATCGTCGAGCGCGCCCTGCGCCGCGGCGCCATCTGGGACGAGGTCAAGGACCGCCTGCAAGCCTCCGGTACCGGCCTTTCGGGGGGACAGCAGCAACGCCTCTGCATCGCCCGCGCCGTGGCGACCGAACCCGAGGTCTTGCTGATGGACGAACCGTGCTCGGCGCTCGACCCCATCGCCACCGCCCAGGTCGAGGAGCTGATCGACGAGCTGCGCGCAGAGTATTCCGTGGTGATCGTGACCCACTCGATGCAGCAGGCCGCGCGCGTCAGCCAGAAAACCGCCTTTTTTCACTTGGGCAACCTCGTGGAATTCGGCGAAACCGGCAAGATCTTCACCAACCCTGAAGACGAGCGCACCGAAAGCTACATTACCGGCCGTATCGGCTAAGGAGCCCCGTGCTATGAACGACGAACACATCTCATCGGCCTTCGACCGTGACCTCGAAACCGTCCAGGCGCTGATCATGAAGATGGGCGGCCTGGTGGAAGAGGCGATCATGAACGCCGCCATCTCGCTCGACACCCGCGACGAGGAACTGGCCGAAAAGGTCCGCGCCGGCGACCGCGTGATCGACGACCTCGAAGAGCAGATCGACCAGGAAACCGCGCGTACCATTGCCCTGCGCGCGCCCACCGCCATCGACCTGCGCGTGATCCTGACGGTGATGAAAATCGCCTCGAACCTCGAGCGTATCGGCGACTACGCCAAGAACATGGCCAAGCGCACCACGGTGCTCGCCCAGATGACCCCGATCACCGGCGCCACCGCCTCGCTGCGCCGCATGGCCCGCGAAACCGAACGCATGCTGCGCGACGTGCTGGACGCGTATATTCAGCGCGACGCGGACCTGGCCCGCGAGGTGATCCAGCGCGACCACGACGTGGACCAGATGTACAACGCGCTCTTCCGCGAATTCCTGACCTTCATGATGGAAGACCCGCGCAACATCACCCCCTGCATGCACCTGCATTTCATCGCCAAGAACACCGAGCGCATGGGCGACCACGTCACCAACATCGCCGAGCAAGTGGTCTATCTCGTCACCGGCACCATTCCCGAGGACGGCCGCCCGAAAAGCGACAAGACCTCGCTCGACCCCAAGGTCTCGCCGCAGGTCGGCGCATAACGAAGGACATCAGACGTCATGGCAAGCGAACAGCCCAGCGTTCTTCTGGTCGAGGATGAACCGGCACAGCGCGAAGTGCTGGCCTACAACCTCGAGGCCGACGGTTTTGCCGTGACCCGCGCGGAAAACGGCGAAGAAGCCCTAATGCTGGTCGAGGAAGGCGCGCCCGACCTCATCCTGCTGGACTGGATGCTGCCCAACGTGTCCGGCATCGAGGTCTGCCGCCAGCTCAAGACCCGCTCGGAAACGCGCAACGTGCCCATCATCATGCTCTCGGCCCGCTCCGAAGAGGTGGACCGCGTGCGGGGGCTTGAGACCGGCGCCGACGACTACGTGATAAAACCCTATTCGGTGATCGAACTCATGGCCCGCGTCCGCGCCCAGCTGCGCCGCACCCGGCCCTCGACCGTGGGCGAGCGGCTGGAATACGAGGATATCATCCTCGATTCCGAAACCCACCGCGTCACCCGCAAGGGCGAGGGGCTGAAGCTCGGGCCCACCGAGTTCCGCTTACTCTCGACCTTCATGGAAAAGCCGGGCCGGGTCTGGAGCCGCGAGCAATTGCTCGACCGCGTCTGGGGCCGCGATATCTATGTCGACACCCGCACCGTCGATGTCCATATCGGCCGTTTGCGCAAGGCGCTTTGCCAGCATGGCGGCGACGACCCGCTGCGCACGGTGCGCGGGGCCGGGTACTCGCTCGGCTGACCGTGCGCCCGTGGTCGGCGGCGAGACATGAGTATTTTCAGCAAGAAAAAGCAGCAGGGTGCGCCCGGCTTTTTCTTGCGCCAAATACTCAAATCAAACAAATAAAGCGTGGCGCAGCCACACAATCGGGTCACGCCACATGTTACCGGGGCAGGGGGTCTTCGTCCTCCGCCTGCGGCGCCAGCCAGTCGCGAAACTTCGTCACCGCGCTGTCCTGCGCCTTTTCCTCGGGCCAGACAAGGTGATAGGCGCCGGGGCTGTCGGTGCGCCCGCCCCAGACCGGCACCAGCTTGCCCGTGGCCAGGTCCTGTTCGGCCAGATAGTCCGGCAACAGCGCCACGCCCAGCCCGTGCAAAGCCGCCTGCGTGATGGTCGAGAACTGGTCATAGATCGTGCCCGCCACCGAGCCCGTCTCGACGCCATGCGCGGCGAACCACGCGCGCCACGCCTCGGGCCGGGTTTCGATATGCAACAGGGGCAGGGACAGCACATCGTCCGGGCCCGATACCTGCGTCCGTTCCAGCAGCGCGGGGGCCGCGACCGCCACCACCGCCTCGCTTTTCAGCCGCAGGCTTTGCGTGCCGGGCCAGCCACCATCTCCGAAAAGTATCGCCGCGTCAAAGGGTTCCACGGCAAAGTTGAACGGCTTCAGCCGGGTCGACAGGTTCAGCGTCACCTCCGGATGCGCGGCCGCAAACTCCGGCAGGCGCGGCACCAGCCAGCGCATCCCGAAGGTCGGCAAAATCGCCAGGTTCAAACTGCCGCCCCCGGGGTTCAGCGCCAGCTTCAGCGACGCCTGGCTGATCCGGTTCAGCGCCGCGCGCGTCTCGCCCGCATATTCCCGCGTCTGCGGCGTCAGTCGCACGCGCCGCCCTTCGCGCACGAACAGCGGCACGCCCAACTGACTTTCCAGCGTCTGCAACTGCCGGCTCACCGCGCTCTGGCTCAGGTTCAGCTCCTCGGCCACCGCCGTCAGGCTGCCCAGCCGCTCCAACGCTTCCAGCGCGCGCAGCGCGCCGAGCGATGGCAGGAAGCGGCGGGGCAGGGACATCTATGCGGTTTCCTCATGAACATATAAAGAATTGCCGCTTTTTATTGCGCTTATCTCAGGATAAATTCAACCTAAACAAACTTCCCCTTGCCAAAGGAGACCGCCATGAGCCTCGACGCCCCCAAACTTCGTGACAAGGACAAGCCCGACCTCGCCGGGTTCGACTGGGCCGATCCGTTCCTCTTGAACACCCAGCTGGAAGAAGACGAACGCATGATCGCCGACAGCGCCCGCAACTTTGCGCAGGAGACGCTGCAACCCAAGGTCAAGGACGCCTACGCCGCCGAGACCTCCGATCCCGGAATCTTTCGCGAGATGGGGCAGATGGGCCTTCTGGGCACCACCATCCCCGAGGAATACGGCGGGCTTGGCGCGAATTACACAACCTACGGCCTCGTCGCGCGCGAGATCGAGCGCGTGGATTCGGGCTATCGCTCGATGATGTCGGTGCAGTCCAGCCTCGTGATGTATCCCATCTACGCCTATGGCAGCGAGGACCAGCGCCAGAAATACCTGCCGGGCCTCGCCTCGGGCGAGCTGATCGGGTGTTTCGGCCTCACCGAGCCCGACGCGGGCTCGGACCCCGCCGGCATGAAAACCCGCGCCGAGAAGACTGACGCGGGCTACAGGATCTCCGGCTCCAAGATGTGGATCTCGAACGCGCCCATCGCCGATGTTTTCGTCGTCTGGGCCAAGTCCGACGCCCATGACGGCAAGATCCGCGGTTTCGTGCTCGACAAGGGCATGAAAGGCCTCAGCGCGCCCAAGATCGGCGGCAAGCAAAGCTTGCGCGCCTCGATCACCGGCGAGATCGTCATGGACGGCGTCGAGGTAGGTGAAGACGCTCTTTTGCCGAATGTTCAAGGACTTAAAGGCCCTTTTGGATGTCTCAACCGTGCGCGCTACGGCATCGCCTGGGGCGTCATGGGTGCGGCCGAGTTCTGCTGGCACGCCGCGCGCCAATACGGCCTCGACCGCAAGCAGTTCAAGCGCCCGCTGGCCCAGACGCAGCTCTTTCAAAAGAAACTCGCCGACATGCAGACCGAAATCACCCTCGGCCTTCAGGCAGCACTTCGCGTCGGCCGCCTGATGGACGAGGCGCAAGCCGCGCCCGAGATGATCAGCCTCATCAAGCGCAACAATTGCGGCAAGGCGCTCGATATCGCGCGGCAGGCCCGCGACATGCATGGCGGCAATGGCATTTCAGAGGAATTCCACGTCATCCGTCACATGATGAACCTGGAAACCGTCAACACCTACGAAGGCACGCACGACGTGCACGCGCTGATCCTCGGGCGCGCGCAAACCGGCCTTCAGGCCTTCTTCTGATCCGGCCACGAGGCAGGGCGACACACCGCCCGCCTTTTGCGCGCATGCGCACAGAGGCGTTGCAGTTTCGGCCAGTTGTGCTTTGATAGCGGAGTGTTAAATCCGTGTTCCGAAGGATCGCCGGAGCACGTTCATGGCCCATGTAATTGACGCCCGTTTCACTGAAGGCAGCCTCATGCGGCATGTGTCCATCATGTCGCTGACCTCCAGCCTTGGGCTGATGGCCATTTTCGCGGTCGACCTGATCGACGTGCTGTTCATCTCGATGCTGGGGCAAGAGGCGCTGGCCGCTGCCGCCGGCTATGCCAGCACGGTCATGTTCTTTGCCAGCGCCATCAATATCGGCCTCTCCATCGCGGCGGGTGCGCTGGTCGCCAACTCGCTGGGCGCGGGCAAGGATCTGCCGGCGCGCGAACACGCGTTTTCCGCGGCCATGTTCGCCATCGCCTTCGGCATTCTGGTGCCGCTGATCATGCTGCCCAATCTCGACCTGATCCTGGGGCTGATCGGCGCCGACGGCGACGTGGCCGAGCGTGCCAAGAGCTACCTGTGGATCATCCTGCCCAGCACCTTCATGTCCGGCATCGGCATGACGGTGGTCGCCACGCTGCGCGCCTATGGCGACGCGCGCCGGGCCATGTATCCCTCGCTGATCGGGGCCATCGTCAACGGCGCGCTCGACCCGCTGCTGATCTTCGGCCTGTCGATGGGGCTGGAAGGCGCGGCCTGGGCTACCGTGGCTGCTCGCATGGCCACGATGCTACTGGCGCTCTGGTTCGCATGGCGTGTCCACGACGCCTTTGCCGTACCGCGCACGCAATGTTTCGCCTATGACATCCGAGAAGGCATGCAGATCGCGGCGCCCGCAGTGCTTGCCACCATCGCAACGCCGGTCGGCGCGGCCATCGTGACCCGCGAAATGGCCAAGTACGGCACCGATGCCGTCGCGGGCATGGCGATCATCAGCCGCATGATCCCGGTGGTGTTCTCGGTAGTGCTGGCGCTCTCGGGCGCCATCGGCCCGATCATGGGGCAGAATTTCGGGGCAGGGCGGCTAGACCGGGTGCGGCAGGCGTTCTTCGACGGCGTGATCTTTGCCGGGTTCTACGTCGTGCTGATCTCGGGGCTGCTGTTCGTCTTCCGCCAGCAAATTGCCGATCTTTTCGGGGCCCAGGGCATGACGCGCGAGCTGATCGTGCTGTTCTGCGGGCCCATCGCGCTGGCCAGCTTCTTCAACGCGGTCATCTTCGTGGCCAACGCATCCTACAACAACCTTGGGCACCCTAGCTATTCTACTTGGATCAACTGGGGCCGACAAACCCTTGGCACGATACCATTTATTCTGGTTGGCGGTGCGCTTTACGGAGCGCCGGGTGTGCTGATCGGCCAAGCGGCGGGCGGTGTCCTGTTTGCCGGAATTGCCACCTGGCTCAGCCTCTGGATGATCACCGACCAGGCCCATCCGATGCGCCAACTGACCTGCCGCTTCCAGTTGCAGCGCCGGATGCACGAAATGTACAATCGCACGGCCTAGACCCGGCGCGCGTAATCGCTCATCACCAGCAGACCGCCCGCAATCGCCCAGTTCTTGACGAAGATCGACATCTGCCAGCCATCCTCGGGCTGGAAATGGAAAATGCTCGTCACCATGCAATAGACGCTCAGCGCCAGTGCGACCCAACGCGTCGCGTATCCCAGCAAAAGCGCCAGACCGGCCACCGCGTTGAACAGCAGCGCGGGCCAGATCAGCCAGCCGGGCAGGCCCAGATTGCCCAGCAGCGCCATACCTTGCTCCGGGCCCAACGCTTTCTGCACCGCACCGGCCAGAAACAGCACCGCGATCAACGTGCGGCCCACGCGCAGGATCACAGGCGTTCCGGTCGGGGTGGGGTCTGTCGCGGCCATCAAGCGTCTCCTTGGCGTCGTGTCCCGGTCCATGCGCGGATACAGGTCATCTGGCAATCACGCAAACCCGGAGCGAGAAGTTTCCAACCCTGCATATCTCGACACGTAGTAAGCGCATAATCAGTATTATGTTAAAACATGAAATACTCCAAAAGATATGCAGAGCGCCGTAAAACACTTGCGTGTCCAGAGGTTGGCCGAGGGCCTTCATCTGCGAGCCCCGCTAGTTATCCTCGATGCCACACTCCCGTACAGAGTGCCACACCCCGTAAGTCTCACTCGACACCGCCGTATGTCACGGTCTATGACGTAGCGGAAAGGACGCGCGCAGAATGACTTCCATCCTGATCCTCAACGGGCCAAACCTCAACCTGCTGGGTACACGCCAGCCCGAAGTCTACGGCACCACGACGCTGAATGACATCGAGGCCCAATGTACCGAGGCGGCCCGATCGCTCGGCCTGTCCCTCGCCTTCGCCCAATCCAATGCCGAGGGCGCGATGGTCGACATGATCCACGAGGCCCGCGGCACGCATGACGGCCTTATCCTCAACGCCGGCGCCTACACACACACCTCCATCGCTCTCATGGACGCGATCTCCAGCACCGAAATCCCCACGATCGAGCTGCATCTCAGCAATATCCACGCCCGCGAAGAGTTTCGTCACACCTCCTACATCGCAAAGGTCGCCCTCGGGGTGATCTGCGGTTTCGGCGCGCATGGCTACACGCTGGCGCTTCAGGCCATGGCCAACCACCTGGAGGTCGCGACGTGATCTCCACCGCGCATCTCAACACGCTGCTGAACGCGCCCAGCATCGAAGAGCTCTGGGACATGCATGTTGCGCAAATGGCCGATTACGGCTTCGACCGGGTGATCTACGGCTTCACTCGGTACCGTACGTCGACCTCGCTGGGCGATCCGGACGATTTCGTCCTGCTCAGCAACCATTCGCCCGAATACATGGACACGTTCATCGGCGACGGCCTCTATCACCACGCGCCAATGGTCCGCTGGGCGCTGGATAACGAAGGGGCCTGTTCCTGGCGGGTCATGGCCGAGATGCTGGAAACCGATACGTTGACAGCACAGGAACGCAAGGTGGTCGACTTCAACGCCTCCATGGGCGTGACCTGCGGCTACTCGATCAGTTTCAAATCCATGTCGCCGCGGACCAAGGGCGCCGTCGCGCTCACCGCACATGCCGATCAGGATCAGGCGGCCTGCGACAAGCTGTGGGACAAACACGGCGAGGACATCATACTGCTCAACAACATCGTGCATCTGCGCATCCTCACCCTGCCCTATGAGGCGCCGGGCCGGTCCCTGACCAAGCGCCAGAAAGAGGTGCTGGGCTGGGTTGGCGACGGCAAAACGATCCAGGACATTGCGCTTCTGATGGAACTGACACCGGCCACGGTGGAGAAACACCTGCGCCTCGCGCGCGAGGCCCTGAGCGTCGAAACCACCGCCCAGGCGGTGCTCAAGGCCGCGTTCCAGAACCAGATCTTCGTGCTCGAAACCTGACATCGCGACGCCCCTGCGCGACAGATTGTTTCAAATTTACCCCCGCTGCTTGTCGGATTTTACCGCCCGGTAAGGATTCCCTTACTTCCCCAAGTTGACCTTACGTCGCATTATGGGGATGTTCCGTGAGTGGTGGCTTTTAGGCCTGGGAACATGGGTCGGACGTCTCTGCGATATCAGGGAAAAACCGGCCTGCCGGTCTCACCGGAGGCCGGTCGGCTTGCCTATTGATCGGCTTGCCGGCCGGAACTGCCTGCACCGTCTCATCCCGTTTCAGGTGCCAGGAATGACGGTGTCGTCCGCCCGGGCGGCACCGTTTTTCGTGGGGCCCCTGTTTGCGGGCCCCTACCCGTCCAGATACGGAAAGTAATCCTCGCAGCCGCCTTCGCGATACACATCCGCCGTACAGCAATGCAGCCCGCCGCCGAAAGCATAGGCGTCGCGCAACTCGACCTCGACCACGTCCATCCCAAGACGGTCCATCTGTTCGGCTTGGTAGACCTCGGATTTCTCCACGCAGACTGTCCCCGGGTCCAGCACCAGCACGTTCATGCTCAGCCACACCGACGAATAGCACAGCGGCGGCGGCGCGTTATGCGCGGGCTGCGCGGCGTCTACGATCTCCCAACCGTTCGCCTCGAACATCTTGCGCTGGTCCTCAGGCAAGCGCCGCTGCGGGTTGTTCAGGATCAGCCCCGGCCGCAGAGGTGTGAACGTCGCGTCGATATGGATCGGGTACGGATCGCCCGGAAAGTTGACCGCGTGCACGCGGTGCTCCGGGAAATGCCGCCGCAGCCACTCGATCCCCTTGAGGTTCGTGGTGAACCCGTGCTGCACCACCAGGTCACGCCCGAACCGCAGCACATCGGCGGCGTCGAAGAGCGGCTCTTCCTCGGTTGTGACAAAAAACTTCTCGGCGGCCCATTGCAGGCGCTTTTCATCGCCGATCTTCTCCGACAGATAATCGGGATGATAATCCGCATCGGTCAGCCGAGGCTTCGGCGCGGACTCGTGGCGGAAATTCGGGTCCTCCTCCCAGTATCTCTGCATCAACGGCCGGTAATTCAGATACTCGAACCACCGACAGCGATAAGACATCGTCGCCTCCAGGATCTCGGACCCCACGGTCAACAGAACATCGCGCGGCGGCATGCAGCCGAACTGGCTGGCCGTGTGGAAATCCGGCGTCGTCACCGGCTGGCTGTGGTCGATCGGCACGGGCCGGTCCACCCGTATGCCGCGCGCCTCCAATTGTCCGGCGAACCGATCCAGCAATTCATTCGCCCGGTCGATCGTCTCCTGCGGGCGGCGCCCCCACTGCCCGCGCATATCGCTGTCCTCGGGCACCTTGGCGTCCAGCGCCGGTTCCTCGGGCGGGATGTGGCAATCATCCGCCCGCCCCACGATCACGTGCTTCAGCGGGTCCCATTCGTTCCACGAATTTACAATCGTCTTCTGCGCCATACCGGCCTCCTTTACGAAACGAAGACCGCGCGGCCGCCGATCTTCCGACTGCCCCGGCGTACAGGATGTAATGAAAGGACAAGGCCACCCGGCCCGGCGACGCCATCGCCTCTGCCCGGCTTCGATCTAAAGCGTTTCGCTAAAAACCTGAACAACAGATTTTCGCGAAACGCAGTGCTTCGCTAAATCGTTGCACGCGTTCCGCCTTTGGCAGATGCCTCAGGTCAAAGGCGGAACGCTTTAGCAACAACTCTTGCGTCGAACCAAGCAAAAAACGCGCCCCGATCCCTCGGAACGCGCCCATTTTCCTCTGGCCGGAAATATCCCGGGGGGTGCGGGGGGCTGGCCCCTCGCTTTGAACCGGTAGCCCGAGGGGTTGGCCCCTCGGTCCCACGGTCAAAGCAAACTCAGCCCTGAGCCGCCTTGGCGACTTCCTCGGCGAAGTTCTCTTCCTTCTTCTCGATCCCCTCACCCACTTCCATGCGGATGAAGCCGGTAATCTCGGCGCCCGCTTCAGCGGCGGCGGCGCCGACGGTCAGGTCGGGGTTGATGACGAAGGACTGGTTCACCAGCGTGATCTCGGACATGTATTTCTTCATGCGGCCCTCGATCATTTTCTCGATCACCTGCTCCGGCTTGCCGGATTCGCGGGCGATGTCGATCTGCACCTGGCGTTCCTTGTCGACCACGGCCTGGTCCAACTCCGCCTCGTTCAAAGCGGCGGGGTTGGTGGCGGCGATATGCATCGCGACCTGACGGCCGAACGCCTCGTCACCACCTTTCATGGCGACCAGCACGCCGATCTTGCCCATGCCGTCGGTGGCGGCGTTGTGGATGTAGCTCACCACCGTGTCGCCCTCGATCTTCTCCATGCGGCGCAGGCCCATGTTCTCGCCGATCGTGGCGATCTTGTCGGTGATGGTGTCGGCCACGCTCTTGCCACCGATCTCGGCGGATTGCAGCGCGTCGATATTGGCCACGCCCACGGCAGCGGCGGCAATGTCACCCACCATCTTCTGGAACTCGGCGTTCTTGGCAACGAAGTCTGTCTCGGCATTCACCTCGACGGCAACCCCCGTGCCCCCGGTCACGCTGACGGCCACCAGGCCCTCGGCGGCGGTGCGGCCGGATTTCTTGGCGGCTTTCGCCAGGCCCTTGGTGCGCAGCCAGTCAACGGCGGCGTCCATGTCGCCATCGGTTTCGGTCAGCGCTTTTTTCGCGTCCATCATGCCCGCGCCGGTCTTGTCGCGCAGCTCTTTCACACTTGCAGCTGTGATCGCCATCTTGGCTCTCCTCAAATCTTGGGGCTGTCATGGGCGCGGCATAGACCGCGCCCCTTATAGATTTTGTGACAGGCTCAGCTGTCAGCGGCCTCTTTCTTGACCTCTTCGCTGGACTCGATGTCCAGCGGCGCCTCTTTGGCCATGGAGTCGTCGTGCATCGCTTCGTCGCTCGGCGCGGACGCTTCCGCTGCCGGGTCCGGCGCTTCGCTCACGGCTTCCTCGGTCGGGGCTTCTTCCATCGCGCCCACGTCGATACCGGCCGCACCCATCTGCGCCGACATGCCATCGAGCGCCGCGCGGGACACCAGGTCACAGTAAAGCGAGATCGCGCGTGCCGCGTCGTCATTGCCGGGGATGATGTAATCGATGCCATCGGGCGAGCAGTTGGTGTCGACCACGGCCACGACCGGAATGCCCAGCTTGTTGGCTTCCGCCACGGCCAGCGACTCTTTCTTGACGTCGATCACGAACAGCAGATCGGGCACGCCACCCATCTGGCGGATGCCGCCCAGCGACGCGTTCAGCTTCTCCTGGTCGCGCTCAAGGCCCAGGCGCTCTTTCTTCGTCAGGCCCTCGGCGCCGCCTTCCATGATCTCGTCGATCTCGTTCAGGCGCTTGATCGACTGGCTCACGGTCTGCCAGTTTGTCAGCGTACCGCCCAGCCAGCGGTGGTTCATGTAATACTGCGCGCATTTTTCAGCCGCCTCGGCTATCGGCGCGCTGGCCTGCCGCTTGGTGCCGACGAACAGCACGCGGCCGTTCTTGGCCACGGTCTCGCGGATGACGTTCAGCGCCGCGTCGAGCATCGGCACGGTCTGCGTCAGGTCCATGATGTGGATGCCATTGCGCGCGCCATAGATGAACTCGCCCATACGGGGGTTCCAACGCTGCGTCTGGTGGCCGAAGTGAACGCCAGCTTCAAGCAGCTGACGCATGGAGAACTCTGGAAGAGCCATGGTCGTTTCCTTTCCGGTTTGCGCCTCGGTACGGGATGAGAAGCGAATGCTTCAACCGGTGGACCTCCGGGGATGTCTCCCCCGACAAGCCCGCCCATACCTGCGGATTTCAATGCCGCGCACTTAAACCAAAGCCGATCGCTTTGCAAGAGCGTTGTTGAACAGGCGTCTCGCTGCGCATCGGGGACGCGCGCCCCGGCCTATTTTGCGCGGTCCAGCTTCTTGCGGGCCGCACGGCGCACAAAGGCTTCGGCATCGCTCGCGGCGATCTCCTGCAACCGGTCCATCGCCGTCTTGTCGCCGATCCGCGCCAGCGCCTGCGAGGCGACCTTGCGGATCTGAGCATCATCTGCCGCCGTCATCTTGACCAGCTCGCCCCGCGCCTTGGCGCCGCCCAGCCGGCCAAGCGCATCCGCCGCAGCAAGCCGGCCGCCCTCGTCCAGCTTGGGCAGCGCTTTCAGGATCGGTTGAACCGCCTCCTTCTTGCCCATCCGCCCCAGCACGAACATCGCGCGGGTCTTGCGGGCATCGGGAGCCTTGTCCTCTTCGATGATCCGGACCAGCGCGGCCAGGTCCTCGGCCGTCGCCTTGCGGGCCAGTTCTTCCAGCGAATGGCCACAATCGGTGGCCAGCATGCGTTCGGCAATGTTGTCTAGCTCTGCCATTGTCGCCTCCTCAGCATTCCTCGACATCGTCGTCGTCGTTGATGTTGTCGCATTGCGTGTTGTTCAGGTTGGGCAGCGCGACATTGATGTTGTTGGTGCCGCACCCGGTCATCAGGTTCGTCAGGTCGCAATTGTCGTCGCTGTCGATATGAGGATTGTCCCCGACAACATGGGTCAGCTCATGCACCCAGGTCCAGGGCGAGGCACCCGGACCCACCCAGAACCCGCGCCGGTCAGGCGGATGCGCGGCACAGCCGAACGGGCTGGGGTTGTTGACGTAATACCCTACGATATTCGCCCCCAGGTTCCGGCCAAGGTCGAACAGTTCGTCCTCGTCGTCGCTCACGCTGTGCCCGCTGCCCCGGCAATCGTCCTGCTCGAAGACCAACAGCCCGGGGTTGTTCACGGTGATGCTGTCCGTGGGATAGATCCAGACATCGCATTCGTTCTGGTAAACGTCATTGCCGTTGTCGAGGTCGCGCTGGATCTGGGGCGTGGCGCCCTGGATCGTGACCAGCGCCACCTTGACGAAGGGCATGTTCTGGATGCGGTCCATCTGCGCCAGGACCGACCGGTTACGGGGATTATCGTTGGCATAGACGCCAAGGATATCCTCGCGCAGCGACAGGCGCCCGGTCTTGTCCAGGCACGAGTCCGCCACGTTTCTGATGCTTGCACTCATGTCCTGGCCTCCTATTGCAGGTTGACCAGAACCGGGATCAGGCCGGTGCCCTGCTCCAGCGGTGCCAGCGCCTTGCCCAGCACGGCGCCGAAAGCACGGTCGCGGTCGACGGCCTTCATCGCGTGGCCCGGCATGTCCGCCGGGGTCAGAAGGTCTCCGACCGCGACCGGCGCCATGCGCGCATCCACCTTGCAATAGACCTTGCCGACCAGAGCGATCGGCATCCGGTCCTCGATGTCGCGGCGCTTGTCCATGACGATCCCCGGCTTGAAGTCCCCGGCGCCCGAGATCACTCCGACGACCCTCGGATCATAGCCGCGCTCGCACGGCACCAGCGATCCGTCATCAGTCAGGGACATGACCGTGCCGGGGCTCGCCTCGGCCACGGCACAGGCCGCCACGTCGAAATCCTCGGCGAAATCGGCGTTCTGCATGATGATGTCACCGGCGTCGCCATTGATATGGATCGTGGCCTGGTTCAGCGTCGTGTTGTCCCCGTCTGACGCGAACACCACGATGTCGCCGTCGGCGCCATTCCCACCGATCCACATGTTGCCGCCGCCCGCGTCCAGCCGGATGCGGTTGTCGCCGTTGTCAGCCTGCAGCGTGATATCGCCGTCGGCGCCATTGCCGCCTGCGCGGTAGTTTCCGGAATCGCCGCTCATGTGGATGGTCGCCGCCGCAGTCGACTGGGTGCTGGCGCCGCTGGGCAGCAGAACCAGGTCGCCGTCGGCGCCATTCGCCCCCAGCCACAGGTTGCCGCCGCCGGCATCAAGATGAATACGCCGCTCACCACTGTTCGAATTCAGCGTGATATCCCCGTCCGCGCCATTGCCACCGGCGCGATAGTTGCCCGAGTCGCCGCTCATGTGGATCGTTCCCGCCGAACCTGACTGGCTGGTCGCCCCGGCGGGCATCAGCACAAGGTCCCCGTCGGCGCCGTTGCCGCCCAGATACGCGTTGCCGCTGCCCGCATCCAGATGGATGCGCCGCGTGCCGTCATTGGCGTTCAAAAGCAGGTCACCATCGGTGTTGTCACCGCCTGCCGAGATGTTTCCGGTGTTCGAATTGATCGAGATAGCCATAGAAATGTCTCCGTAATATCAGAGGTTTGGCGCCAGTCTGGGTGGCTTGGAAAATGAATGCTTAAAAATATTTACACTGGGCCGGCGGCCCGCTGATGCAACAACGCCCAAGACCGACACTCGCGTCATAAGAGTACCACAACCGCCCGCTTCGCGCAATTATTGCCAAGAGCCCGCTGGTAATCCGCAAGAGCCGCCTTCAAGCCCTTGGCCTAAAAGCACTCTTCTCTCAACCGGATCTCCGCCAGCTCCGGCGCGGTGCTTCGCAGCATGTCGTCCAGCGCCTCGGTCCCGACCGGCGCATAGAACCATTCCGCATCATCCCAAACCACCAGCCATCTTGCGCACCAACTCGTGACCGCGTCCTCCGGCGACAGATCCTCGGCCCCGCTAGCCGCCAGTCCCCATTGCCAATCGCCCTGCGCCCCGTGCCGGTCGAATGCGGGCCCTGTCACCTCGAAGGCCGAGATATCGAAAGGATGCGCATAATCGGGATCCAGTATCGCGCCTCGCATCCAATCCTCCGGCATCCCGATCCGGCCCGCATAGGCCTCCAGCAGCCCCGGCAGCACATGGTCCCGCCGCTCCCGGCGCACCCGCGCCTCCTGTCCCGACAGGTTCGCCACCGTGTCGAGAAATGCAAAGCCCCCCTCCCCCGGCGCCGCGCTGAGGTTCACAAAGGCCGAAAACACCTCCGCCCGCCGGTCCTCTTTTGTCGCTTCGGTGAACCACGAGGCCGGCAGGTTCGCGGCCACCGCCGCCGCCACCAGCAACGCCAGTACGGGTTTGAGCGGAATGCGAAAGCGGCGGGTCTCGTTCATGCCGCCACCCTACGCCGCGTCACCGTGCCTCGCAAACCGCTTGCTCTCCCCGTTCCCGGCGGTGCAAATGACCGCATGACGCCTCCGCCCGACATCCTCTGTATCGGCTCGGTCCTGTGGGACATCATCGGCCGTTCCGCTAGCGCGATGCGCCAGGGCTCGGACGTGCCCGGCCGCATCACCCGCGGCCCCGGCGGCGTGGCGCTCAACATTGCGCTGACCCTCTTGCGCTTCGGCTTGCGCCCCGCCCTGCTCAGCGCGGTGGGCCGCGACGCCCCGGGCGAAGAGCTTCTGGCACTCTGCACCGCGCGCGGCATCGACACATCCCATGTCTGGCGCTCGTCCGAGTTGCCGACCGATCAATACATGGCCGTCGAAGGTGCGAATGGCCTCATCGCAGCCATCGCCGACGCCCATTCGCTCGAAGCAGCCGGAGACCGCATTCTCGCACCGCTGCAAGACGGCACATTGGGAAGCGCCGCCGATCCACATACCGGGCCCGTCGCGCTGGATGGCAACCTGACCACCACGCTGCTAAGCCAGATCGCCCACGACCCCGCCTTTGCCGCCGCCGACCTGCGCGTCGCCCCGGCGTCACCCGGCAAGGCCGAACGCCTGCTGCCCTTCCTGCAAACCGGGCGCGGCATCCTTTATGTGAACGTTGAGGAGGCCGGCATCCTCTGCGGCCAAGCTTTTGCCTCCGCATCCAGCGCAGCGCAGGCCTTGCGCGACCGGGGCGCCGCCCGCGCCATCGTCACCAATGGGGCCGACACCGCCGCCGACGCCCATCCGGGCGGCCTTCTGACCGGCCAACCACCACCTGTGCTGGTCACGCGCGTCACCGGCGCCGGCGACACCTTCATGGCCGCCCATATCGCCGCCGAGACCCGTGGCGAGACGCCCGAATCCGCCCTCGACCACGCGCTTCAGGCCGCCGCCACCCACATTTCCGGGGATATCGCCACATGACCACCCTGCCCCTGCAATTCTCGCCCGAGGTCGCCACCGCCCGCGCCGAGGCGCGCCCCATTGTGGCGCTCGAAAGCACCATCATCACCCACGGCATGCCCTATCCAAAGAACCTGGAAACGGCGTGGCAGGTCGAGGATGCGGTGCGCGACGCCGGCGCGACCCCCGCCACCATCGCCGTGCTGGATGGCCAGCTGCATATCGGCCTCGACGAAGGCCAGCTTGAAACCCTCGCCAAAGCGCAGAACGTCGCCAAGCTCAGCCGCGCCGACCTCGCGGTCTGCCTGGCCACCGGCGGCACCGGCGCCACCACCGTCGCCGCCACCATGATTGCCGCCCACGCCGCCGGCATCGCAACCTTCGCCACGGGCGGCATCGGCGGCGTGCATCGCGGCGCGGAAACAAGCTTCGACATCTCCGCCGACCTTCAGGAGCTGGCGCAAACCCCCGTCACCGTGGTCTGCGCCGGGGCCAAGGCCATCCTCGATCTGCCCAAGACGCTGGAAGTGCTGGAAACCCTCGGCGTGCCCGTCATCGCCTATGGACAGGACAGCCTGCCCGCCTTCTGGTCCGCTACCTCGAACCTGCCCGCCCCCCTGCGCCTCGACGATGCGCACGCTATCGCCCGCGCGCACCTGAGCCGTGCCGCGCTCGGCCTGCCAGGGGGACAGCTTGTCGCCAATCCGATCCCGACCGCGGCCGAGATCCCCGCCACCGAGATCACCCCGATCATCGAGAACGCCACGCGCGAGGCCACGGCAAAGGGCATCACGGGCAAGGCCGTCACGCCATTCCTGCTCGACCGAATCTACACCCTGACCGAAGGCCGCTCGCTCGACGCCAATATCGCGCTGGTTGTCAACAATGCCCGGCTTGCCGCGAAAATCGCCATCTGCCTCACCAATGAGCGTCAAAGCGGCGCTCGGCGCTGAAATCCGTTGTAGCGCCCCCTTTTAGCGCCTAGATATCGCCAGACAGAACCCCGAAGGCGCCAATGAACACCCCTTTCGACGAAGACCCCCCGCCGCCGCCCAAGAAACCCGGACGGTTCGCTGGGCTGCGCGCCAGCTTTCTGACCGGCATCGTGGTGATTGCGCCGGTCGTTCTGACCATCTGGCTGATTTGGACGCTGGTCGGCTGGGTCGACGGGTTCGTTCTGCCCTTCGTCCCGGACACCTATCAGCCGGAATACCTGATCAACCGCTTCGTTCTGGGCAACACCCGCCCCGACGATGCCGATTGGGTCAGCTTCAACATCCGCGGCGTGGGCGTGATCGTCTTCCTGCTCTTCACGCTCATTGTCGGCTGGATCGCCAAGGGCCTGATCGGCCGCTCGCTCATCCGCTATGGCGAAAGCCTTGTCGACCGGATGCCGGTGGTCCGCTCGATCTATTCCGGGGTCAAGCAGATCGCCGAAACTGTCTTTGCTCAGACCGAACGCAGCTTCGAGAAAGCCTGCCTGATCCAGTACCCCCGCAAGGGCATCTGGGCCATCGGCTTCATCTCGACCCAGGCCAAGGGCGAGGTTGTCGAAAAGGCCGAGATGTCGGGCGACCTGCTCAGCGTCTTCGTGCCCACGACGCCGAACCCGACCTCGGGCTTCCTATTGTTCTTTCCGCGCTCCGACGTGATCGAGCTCGACATGTCGATCGAGGACGCGGCCAAGCTGGTGATCTCCGCCGGGCTGGTTTATCCGGGGCAGAACGGCAAGGCGATCCCGCACGACAGTGAGCACTGAAAGGGTTACCGGCGGGTAAATGCGGCAACCGGTCTCTTGATCCGCGCCGAACGCGATTTTCGCACCGTTGCGATACCACCGAAATACCGACGCGATACCGACATCCGCTTTTGGCCTGTCCGGCACCGTCAACCATGCGGCGGCGACTCAGCCGAACATCGCCTTCAGATCTACAGTATCGCGCGTCCCGACGGCCTCGAAATCCGTCTCCAGGAACCGCTCTGCCGCCGCCATACCGGCGCGTTTCAACCGGTCCAGCACCAGCGGGCTCGGCACCAGTTTCGTGGCCACCGACAATTCCCGCATCAGGTCGTCATCGGCGATCATGTGCACCCTGACACGTTTCATCGCACCTTCCGCGATGGTACCGGCATCAATCAGCCCCTGCACGAAATGAACCGCCCGCAACTCCCGCAGAAGCGCGGCGTTAAAGCTGATCTCGTTGATCCGGTTTTGAATCTCCTGCGGCGATTTCGGCACCTCTTCCCGCAGCAGCGGATTGATGTTGACGACCACGATGTCGTCCGGCAACTCCTTGCGGTATAACGGAAAAAGCGCAGGATTCCCGCTGTATCCCCCGTCCCAATAATGCGCGCCATCAATCTCGACCGCCTGGAACAGCGTCGGCAGGCAGGCCGAGGCCAGCAGGCTGTCCGAGGTGATCGCATCGCCCTCGAACACCCGGATCTTGCCGGTATGCACGTTGGTGGCGCCGACAAAGAATTGCGGCTCGCAGATCTTGCAGACCTTGTCATAGGCGAACCTGTCCACCACCCGCCGCAACGGGTTCACGTAGAACGGACCATAGGCATAGGGCGAGATCGCCCGGCTGGCCGCATCGGCCAGCGTATAGACCGGCGACAGCTCCAGCACGTCGCTGAACGTGCCGATCCCCGGCAACCGGCCCGCCATCCACCCGGGCAGGCGAAAATCCTCCACCGCGCCCATCTGCGCCCAAAGCCAATCAAGGTTCTCGCGCGCGCCGTCTCGGCCCCCGGCCAACAGCCCGGCCTTCAGCGCCGCCCCGTTCAGCGCCCCGGCCGATGTGCCGGAAATGCCGGCGATTTCAACCGCTTCCTCCTCCAGCAGCCGGTCCAGAACACCCCACGTAAACGCCCCGTGAGCGCCCCCGCCCTGCAATGCCAGGTTGATCCGTTTGCCGCTCACGTCACCCGCTCTTCTTCTGGCCATAAATATCCCGGGGAGCCCGAGGGGCTGGCCCCTCGGCCCGTCCCGTCACAGCGCCGTCCAGCCGCCATCGACACTGATCGTGGTGCCGGTGATCTGCTCTGCGGAAGAGGAACACAGGAAAACCGTCGTTCCGCCCATCTGCTCTACCGTAGCCATCTGCTTGGACGGCTGGCGTTCCAGGATCACCTCGCGGATCACCTCGTCGCGGCCCATGCCGTATTTTTCCATCGTGTCCGGGATCTGCTTTTCCACAAGCGGCGTCATCACGTAGCCGGGGCAGATCGCGTTGCAGGTGATCGGTTCTTCCGCCGTCTCAAGCGCCGTCACCTTGGTCAACCCCACGATCCCGTGCTTTGCCGCCACATAGGCCGATTTGAACGGGCTCGCGGTCAGACCATGGGCGCTGGCGATGTTGATCACCCGGCCCCAGCCCCGCTCGCGCATCACCGGCAGCGCGGCGGCGGTGGTGTGAAAGGCCGAGCTTAGGTTCACCGCGATGATTTGGTCCCACTTCTCGAGCGGGAAGTCGGGGATGCCCGCCACGTGCTGCACGCCCGCATTGTTCACCAGGATGTCACAGCCTCCGGCCTCCTCGATCAGCCTCCGGCAGGCCTCCGGGTCGCTCATGTCCGCGGCGATGAATTCCACCTCCGCGCCGGTGTCTTTACGAATTCTTTCCGCGATGTCGTAATTCTCGTCCCGCGCGGCGCGTCCATTTAACACGACACGCGCTCCGGCCTCGGCCAGCGAAGTGGCGATTCCAAGACCGATTCCCGAGGTCGATCCGGTGACGATTGCGGTTTTTCCTGCGAGAGACATGAGGCAGCACCCTTTCGTTAACTTTCGCGCCAGACCTAGCGCGTTTCGTGGGCCGTTGAAAACATGCCATACACGGGTTCTGGCGCATATGGGACGCATGGCGGATATGTTGCAGGGAACTGCCGTTTGCGTAAAAAAAACGCCGGCACAAGGCCGGCGTTAAGTTATTGAGGCAGGTTTCATACAGGCAAGAAACCTATCGAGCAGTGACACTGTTATACGCAATTCACCGTGATGATCCAAGCTAAAAGTTTGAAAAGACGTAAATCCGCCTTTAACCTCCATGCTCAGACAAACAAGGCCCGAGCAGGATTGTTGCCCAAATGGGATCAAATTTTTTCCACCGCGCGCTGCGCGCAATCGCGATTCTTGGCGTCGGCTTTGCGGCCGCGCCCGGCATGGCAGAGCCGTCGCATGGCATAGCTATGTACGGCGATCCCGCCCTGCCCCCAGATTTCGTGTCCCTACCCTACGCCAACCCAGATGCGCCCAAAGGTGGCCGGCTGGTCAGCGGCAACGTCGGCAGCTTCGACAGCCTCAATCCATTCGTCCAGAAAGGCGAGCCTCCCTGGCAGTTGCGTCACCTCACGCACGAGTCGCTGATGGGCCGCTCCTATGACGAGCCGTTCTCGCTTTACGGCCTTCTGGCCGAATCGGTCGAAACGGGTCCGGACCGTGAGTGGGTTGAATTCACCCTGCGCGAAGAGGCCGCGTTTTCCGACGGCACCCCCGTCACGGTCGACGACGTGATCTGGTCGTATCAGACCATCGGCACCGAAGGGCACGGTCGCTATCGCGGCTTCTGGCAGAAGATCGAAAAGATCGAGGCCACTGGCCCGCGCAGCGTCCGGCTGACCTTCAACACCGAGGACCGCGAGCTGGCCCTCATTGCCGGCCTGCGCCCGATCCTGAAAAAGTCGCAATGGGAGGGCAAGGATTTTTCCGAGGCCGCGCTGGCCGATGTGCCCATCGGCTCGGCGCCCTACGTGGTCGAGAATTACGAGGTCGGACGTCACGTAACCCTGCGGCGCAACCCGGATTACTGGGGCAACGACCTGTCTTTCCGGCGCGGCACCAACAATTTCGACGAGATACGCATCGAATTCTACGGCGACGATGCCGTTCTGAAAGAGGCGTTCAAGGCGCAGGCGATCTCTTACGTGCGCGAGTTGAACGCCGAGAAATGGGCCACACAATACGACTTTCCCGCCGTGCAGTCCGGCGATGTCACCTTGTCGAAAATCCCGCATGGCAAGCCCTCGGGCATGACCGGCTTCGTGTTCAACACCCGCCGCGCGCCGCTGGACGACTGGCGCGTGCGCGAGGCGCTGATCCTCGCCTTCAATTTCGAATTTATCAACGACACGCTGACCGGCGGGCGGCAGCCGCGTATCACCTCCTACTTTTCGGGCTCCGAACTGGGCATGCGCGACGGCCCCGCCGAGGGACGCGTCCGCGAGTTGCTGGAACCTTACTCGGATACGCTTATGCCCGGCGCTTTGGAAGGCTACACCGTGCCCGAGGGCGACGGCACCAAGCGCAACCGTGGCAATATCCGCAAGGCGATGAACCTACTGAACGAAGCTGGGTGGACCGTCGAAGAAGGCGAGTTGCGCAACGCCGAGGGCGAGCCATTAAAGCTGACCGTGCTCTTGCGGCAGGACGGGCTTTTGCAGCAGGCCGTGACCTACATGGAGATCTACGCCCAGGCGCTGGAGCGTCTCGGCATCGACCTGACCGTTGAGACCACCGATCCCGCGCAGTACAACGAGCGCGAGCAGAATTTCGACTTCGATCTCACCTTCTTTCGCCGCGCCTTCTCGCTCAGCCCCGGCAACGAGCAGATTTATTACTGGGGCGCCGAGTATGCCGACATTCCCGGCAGCCGGAACGTGATGGGCATGAAATCCCCCGCCGCCGAGGCGATGATCGACACGATGCTGAACGCCACCAGCCGCGAAGATTTCGTCGCGGCGGTGCGGGCGCTGGACAGAGTGTTGATTTCAGGTCGCTATGTCATCCCGATTCACGAGTATGCCGTTGGCAGGATTGCGCATCTCAGCCACTTGAAATACCCTTCCGACCGATTGCCGGTCTACGGGGACGGGGTCTGGTTCCTCCCCGAGGTCTGGTGGTCCGAGGCAAGTGAACAATAAAAACGACAGTAACAATCGAGCAGGTATCATGAGGAAAATCGCTGTTTTCGCGCTGATCGCCGCGGCCCTGTCGGGCTGCGCAACGATAGAGGGTGTCGGTCGGGACATTTCCGGCGCATCGCGCGGTGTGCAAAGCTGGTTCTGACGCGGCGCTAACGCTGCCAGGCAGAGCCTTTTGACGTCTTCGATCGCGAAGGCGAACGTGTTCTTGCGCGCGCATTCACGGTGATCCACGAAAAAGGCCGACGCGATTGCGTCGGCCTTTTCCCTGTCTATTCAGTCGTTTCAGCCGACTTTCTGGGCCGCCCGGCTTTCGCGCAGGTCCGACAGTTCCTGCGCCACGAGGAAGGCCAGCTCAAGCGCCTGCGAGGCGTTCAGCCGCGGATCGCAGGCCGTGTGGTAACGGTCCGACAGGTCCTCTTCGGTCACCGCCCGTACGCCACCGGTGCATTCGGTCACGTCCTGACCGGTCATCTCGAAATGCACGCCGCCGGGGATGGTGCCCTCGGCCCTGTGCACGCCAAAGAACTCCTGTACCTCGCGCAGCACGCTGTCGAAGGGCCGCGTCTTGTAGCCCGAGGCCGACTTGATCGTATTGCCATGCATCGGATCACAGACCCAGGTCACGTTGGCCCCCTCTTCGCGAACCGTCTTGATAAGACGTGGCAGGTGTTCGCCCGCCTTGCCTGCACCGAAGCGCGCGATCAGCGTCAAACGCCCGGCCTCGTTTTCCGGGTTCAGCGTCGCCATCAGCTTTTTCAGGTCGTCCGCTTCCATCGTAGGACCGCATTTCAGGCCGATCGGGTTCAGCACGCCGCGCAGGAATTCAACATGCGCGCCGTCTGGCTGCCGCGTGCGGTCGCCGATCCACAGCATGTGCCCGGACCCCGCCAGCCAGTTGCCCGAGGTCGAGTCGACGCGCGCCAGCGCCTCTTCGTATTCCAGAAGCAGGCTTTCGTGCGACGTGTAGAACTCCACGGTGTGCAGCGTGTGCGCGCTCGAGCTGTCGACGCCCGCGGCGCGCATGAAATCCAGCGTGTCGGAAATGCGAGACGCCATCTCACGGTAGCGTTCGGCCTTTTCCCCATCGGTAAAGCCCAGCGTCCAGGCATGCACCTGGTTCACGTCGGCATAGCCCCCGGTCGAGAACGCCCGCAACAGATTCAGCGTGGCGGCCGCCTGCGTATAGGCTTGCAGCATCTTGTTGGGGTCTGGGATCCGCGCCTCAGGCGTAAAGGCCAGTTCGTTGATGATGTCGCCGCGGTAGCTGGGCAATTCCATGCCATCGACCACCTCGGTCGGAGCCGAACGCGGCTTGGCGAACTGACCGGCCATGCGCCCGACCTTGATCACCGGCACCTTGGCACCATAGGTCAGGACCATCGCCATCTGCAGCATCACCTTGAACGTGTCGCGGATCGCGTCGGCCGAGAACTGATCGAACGCTTCTGCACAATCACCGCCCTGCAACAGGAAGGCTTCGCCCCGCGATGCTGCGCCGAGCTCTTTCTTCAGGCGCCGTGCCTCGCCGGCAAACACCAGAGGCGGATATTTGGACAGCTTCGACTCCACCGCTTGCAGCGCCTCTGCATCGGTGTAATCGGGCATTTGGATCCGCGGCTTGCTGCGCCAGTCAGATTTCTGCCAATCGCTCATCGTTCTTCTCCGCTCATCGAATGTCGAGACCCGTCTATACTAAAGCAGGCCCGGCGACGCCATACGAGTTCGACAGAATATGTCGGAAATTGACCGCTGGTGCCCTTGCCAACCTCCCGGTTTTCGTGGAACAGCTATCCGATAGGCCATTGCGCAGGGAGTAGAGAACATGCGCACGGAAGCGAACAAAACAAGCGCTGGCCCCATGTCAGGGCCAAAACGTTTCGTTTTCGTATTGCTGGAGAACTTCTCGCTGCTGAGCTTTGCCTCGGCGCTTGATTGTTTGCGTATCGCCAATCGTATGGCCGGCGAGACCCTGTACGAATGGGTCATGTCGGGCGACTCCGACGACGAGGAAACCGTCTCCTGCTCGGCCGGGTCGCGGTTCAAGGTCGACATGGGGCTCGAGGAGTTGCGCCGCGAGGACGTCGTCCTTTTGTGTGGCGGTGCCGACATCCAGAACGCGGGAACGAAGAAACTGCTGAACTGGCTGCGTCGCGAAGCGCGCCGGGGACCGCGGATCGGCGGGCTTTGCACGGCGTCCTATATCATGGCCAAGGCCGGGCTGCTGGATGGCAAGCGGGCGACGATCCACTGGGAAAATCACGACAGCTTTACCGAGGAATTCGACGAGGTGGAACTGACGAAGTCCGTCTTCGTGGTCGACGGAAACCGCATGTCGACGGCCGGTGGCACCTCGTCCATCGACCTGATGCTGAAACTCATCGCCGATGACCATGGCGAGCAGTTGGCCAACGCGGTGGCCGACCAGATGATCTATTCCTCGATCCGCACCGACCAGGACACGCAGCGCCTGTCGGTGCCCACACGGATTGGCGTGCGCCATCCCAAGCTCAGCCAGGTCATCCAG
This sequence comes from Roseovarius sp. THAF9, assembly GCF_009363715.1. Classification (NCBI taxonomy): domain Bacteria; kingdom Pseudomonadati; phylum Pseudomonadota; class Alphaproteobacteria; order Rhodobacterales; family Roseobacteraceae; genus Roseovarius; species Roseovarius sp. THAF9. The sequence continues at coordinate 1,817,608 of NZ_CP045404.1, read as the reverse complement.
ATGATGGAGAGCAATATCGAGGAGCCGATAAGCCCCGCGATATTGGCCAAGCAGGTGGCCATGTCCACGCGGCAGCTTGAGCGGCTGTTCCGCCGTTATCTGAACCGGTCCCCCAAGCGCTATTACATGGAATTGCGCCTGCAAAAGGCCCGCAACCTCCTGATGCAGACCGACATGACCGTGATCAACGTGGCACTGGCCTGTGGCTTTGCCTCGCCATCGCATTTCTCGAAATGCTACCGCTCGCATTACAATACAACGCCCTACCGTGAGCGTGGCAGTCAGGCGGCACGGCTGTCGGTCTAGCACGCGTCTTGAGTGTACCGCTCTACCGCGGCGCCTCAGAATTCCTTCAGCAAAACAATGGGATCTGTGTTAAACTTGAAGTTGACGGCGACCAAGGCTTCTGGCCGCGTGTGAAACAGTACGAACGCGTAGATATAATCGATCCCGCTATAGTAGACGTACATCTCGCGCGTCCAATGATCGCCCAGCTTTTCGGATTTCATGACTTCGACCGAATCCAGCGGCTTGGGAAAGAGCGCTTTCACCCGTGCCTCCAAGCTTTGTAATTCTTCGGCGGTCATTTCGTCCGACGCACCGAAGGCGCGCATCACCATGACGATCTTCTGGTTCATCATGCCGTCATCCATGATGCTGCGCATGTGGTCATAGTCTCGAAAGATCGACTCGGGTGTCTCTTGTGCGGCAGAGGGAGCCGCCAAGGTCATGGTCACAATGGCAAGAAGGGCGACGAAATATCTGGACATGCTTCAAATCCCAAAATGATATCGCGTTCAAGTTGCCATGATCGACCTGCAATGCCTAGAGGGCGCAGTTCCTGCCGGCTGGCGCCCTCCCTTGAGGTCTTCGGTGAATGCTGCGCTTCGAAACTGGGTCAAAATGAGGCGCGGGTGGTCAGATTTCTGCTCATTTTCGGCGTTTGCGTCGCGGTGCTTCACAGCGTCGTTCGGCGCAAGGGCTTTTTTAAAAAGGCGGTAAGCCTGGTCGTGCCGATAGAGCATATCCGCGGACAACGCAAAATTTGTTAAAATTGATTCGTGCAATGCGGCAATCAAAGGGCATTTTCGTTGTCCGACCCGGTCTGACTGTTTCGTTCCATTCAACGGTTTTAGAAATACGCCTTCATTGAATTCTTTACATTGCAGATCGAGGCATAAATCCGGCCTCGAAAAAGGTTAACGTCCCGCTTTTGCCCCATTTGCCACATTTCCGCCCTATTTCAGACCCACCTTCACCCTCGTTAATGCGTGCCGAAGCTGCTTTCGAAACGCGGCAACACCGAAAGACCGAGACAAGACCAAGGGCCCGAAGACGAATGCTGGACCACCTGAGAAACTTTCTGACCGACGACACCGGCGTGGTGAGCGTTGACTGGATCGTTCTGGGATTCAGCCTGATCTGCCTTGGATGCCTGACGGTCGGCACGGCCCGGGATGGAACCTTTGGTCTGGCCGACTCGATCAAGACATCGGTCGAATCCAAGACGGTCGAGGGTGTTGACCCCTGAAGCTTAATTTCCGCCGGCAACGCCAAGGGCGCCGGCCCCGCAACCAACTAGGAAAGACACTGCCATGTTTTCCGCATTTCAGAAATTCATTGCCGAAGAAGACGGCGCCGTGACCGTGGACTGGGTCGTGATGGCCGCGGCCATCACCTGGCTTTGCCTGGGCGCGCTGCAATCCGCCCAGAGTGGCGTCGACAATCTGGCGTCGGGGCTAGAGCAAGGCATTTCCCTCAAGTACAAAGAAGACAAATGACTGGCGCCCGCTTTGGCGGGCCTCAAACGGACATGTCGATTGCGGTCAGGCCGTTCAGGCCCGTTTCCCCGCGATCTGCCCGACCCCCAGCACATCCAGCACCTTCGCCTCGATCTGCGCCGCATCCAGCCCGGCCACCGCATACATGGCCGCGGGGCTTGCCTGGTCGATAAAGACATCCGGCAAGACCATAGAGCGAAAGCGCAAGCCTTCGTCGAAAGCACCCTGCTCGGCCAGGTGGTGCGCCACGTGGCTGCCAAACCCACCGATGGCGCCCTCCTCGATGGTGATCAGCGCTTCGTGCTCGGCGGCCAGCCGGTCGATCAGGTCGGTGTCCAGAGGCTTTGAGAATCGTGCATCGGCCACGGTCGGCGTGATACCCCGCGCGCCCAGCCCCTCGCAGGCCTTCATCACCTCGCCAAGGCGGGTGCCGAAGGACAGGATCGCCACGCGAGAGCCTTCGCGGATCATGCGGCCCTTGCCGATCTCCAGCACCTCGCCACGTTCAGGCATCGTGATGCCCTCGCCCTCACCACGGGGATAACGGAACGCGATAGGCCCGCTATCATGCGCGGCGGCGGTCGCAACCATGTGCACCAGCTCGGCCTCGTCGGCGGCGGCCATGACAGTAAAGCCCGGCAGGTTCGAAAGATAGGCCACGTCGAAGCTGCCCGCATGGGTGGCGCCGTCGGCCCCTACCAGCCCCGCGCGGTCAATCGCGAAGCGCACCGGAAGGCGTTGGATGGCGACATCGTGCACGACCTGGTCGAACCCGCGTTGCAGGAAAGTGGAATAGATCGCGCAGAAGGGCCGCATGCCACCCGCTGCAAGCCCGGCAGAGAAGGTGACGGCGTGCTGCTCGGCGATGCCGACGTCGAAGCAGCGCGACGGGTAGCGTTTTTCAAGCAGGTCCAGCCCGGTACCGTCCGGCATGGCGGCGGTAACGCCGCAAATTCGGTCATCCTCGGCGGCGTGCTTCAGCAGCGCCTCGGCAAAGACCTTGGTATAGCTGGGCGCGTTCGAGGGCGATTTCTTCTGCTCGCCCGTGACCACGTCGAATTTCGCGGTCGCGTGTCCCCCGTCGCGCCGGCCTTCGGCGGGGGCATAGCCCTTGCCCTTCTTGGTGATCATGTGGATCAGGATCGGACCGTGCGCCCGCGCCTTGACCGTGCGCAACACCGGCAGCAACTGGTCCATGTCATGCCCGTCGATCGGACCGAGATAGCTGAACCCCAGTTGTTCGAACAGCGTCCCGCCCACGGCCATGCCCTTGAGCACCTCCTTGGCCCGCTTCGCGCCCATCTGGAACGGCTCGGGCAGCAGCGATACCGCGCCTTTTGCGGCGGCCTTGAACTCCTGGAACGGCTCGCCCGCATAGAGGCGCGACAGATAGGATGACAGCGCTCCCACGGGGGGTGCGATGGACATCTCATTGTCGTTCAGAATCACGATCAGGCGCTTGTTGAGGTGGCCCGCGTGGTTCATCGCCTCAAAGGCCATGCCCGCAGACATCGCCCCGTCGCCGATCACCGCGATGGCATCGCCATGGCCGGTATCACTTGCGCCGCCAAGGTCGCGCGCCGCGGCAAAGCCGAGGGCGGCGGAGATCGAGGTAGAGCTGTGGGCGGCGCCGAACGGGTCATAGGGGCTTTCAGAGCGCTTGGTAAAGCCGCTGAGGCCCCCCTCCTGCCGTATGGTGCGGATACGGTCACGGCGACCGGTCAGGATCTTGTGCGGATAGCACTGGTGGCTCACGTCCCAGATGATCTTGTCCCGCGGCGCGTCGAAAACGTGGTGCAGCGCGACGGTCAATTCGATCACACCGAGGCCCGCGCCCAGATGCCCACCGGTTTCCGACACGGCCGAAATGGTCTCGGTGCGCAGTTCGTCGGCCAGCTGACGCAGCTCCTGATCGGAGAAACGCTTGAGCTCGGCGGGGCTGGATACCGTGTCCAGCAAGGGGGTCTGGGGGCGTGTCACGCGTCGCCGCTCCTTGAATTTGGCTGCCGGCCCATACCCGGGCGACTAGCTCTGCCGCGAGATAACGAAGCGGGCCAGGTCGCGCAAGCGGTCGGCCCCTTCTCCGTAAGCAGATAAGCTGTCACAGGCGGTGTCAACAAGGGCAGCGGCGCGCCGTCGCGCGCCTTCGAGCCCGAGAAGCGACACGAACGTGGCCTTGCCGGCGGCGGCGTCCTTGCCCACAGCCTTGCCCACGGCGGCGGCATCACCTGTCTCGTCAATGACGTCGTCTTGGATTTGGAACGCCAGGCCAAGCGCCTTTGCATAAGCGGCGAGTGGCGCGATGTCGGCGCGGGCCATGACCGCGCCTGCGCTGGCGGCCCAGCCGAAAAGCGCGCCGGTCTTGCCATCCTGCAGCGCGATGATTTGGTCCAGCGTCAATGGGTCCGCCGCTGTTTCCGCAGCGATATCAAGGGCCTGCCCCAAGACCATGCCGTCCTGCCCCGCAGCGCGCGCCAGCGTCAGCGCAAGCTCGGCGCGGGCCTCCGCCGTGGCGGCGCCGTCGGGATGAGCCGCAAGCTCGAACGCCAGCGATTGCAACGCATCGCCCACAAGAACGGCGGTGCCTTCGTCCCATTTCACGTGCACCGTGGGCTGACCCCGACGCAGATCGTCATCATCCATGCAGGGCAGATCGTCATGCACCAGGCTGTAGGCGTGCATCGCCTCGATCCCTGCCGCGGGAAAGACTGCCCGCGAAGGGTTAACATCATGCAAACGGGCCGTTTCCATCACCAGAAAGCCGCGCAGGGCCTTGCCACCGAAGAGCGCGTGGCGCATGGCGGCGTGCAGAGGCAGATCGCCGGTGATTTGCGCCTCGAGGCAGCTTCGGATGGCCGTCGCGTCCGCCGCGAGCGCGGACTGAAGCATCAGAGCCCCTCGACCGGGGTGGTGCCCTTGGGGGTGCCCTCGCCGTCGAGCGTGATCGCCGCAACTTTCTCTTCGGCTTCTTTCAGCTTGGTTTCGCAGCGTTTTTTCAGCTTGGCCCCCTGCTCGTACAGGGCGATGGATTCGTCCAGCGGAACGTCGCCGCGTTCTAGCCGGGTGACGACGTCCTCAAGCGCCTTCATCGCCTGTTCGAAAGACATGGTGTTGATCGCGTCGTCGTCCATTTCAGCGGCCTCTTGCATGGGTTTTCGACAGCCACCATAGCGGTGCGCGGCGCGGGCTTCAATTCGGTTGACGCGCTGTGAGGCATGGGAAAGGATACCGGCCATGAAGCCTTTTTCCACGTCCGATGCCGCGCCTGTGGCCGACCCCGACTTGTCCGGCCGCGTGGCCCGGCGACTGGATGCTGCGACGGCGGAAGATGCCGCGTTTTCAACGGCTCAGGTGACGGAGCTCATCCGCGAGGTCGCAGGCAAGCGGGTCGTGCTGCGTGGCCGGATCGGGGGGCACAGGGCGGTGTTCCGGCTCTATCTCGACCGGGTCGAGGACTGCACACGGGACTGGAACGAGCTGTGCCGGATATGGCCAAAGATGCGTGAAGGCGAGTTGCGGGTCTGCGCGCCGCTGGGATTTGCACCCGAAGCCGGACTTCTGGCGGTGTCGGAGATCGAGGGAACGCCCTTGCTGCAATGGATCTACGGCGCGCCGGAGGCTGAGCGGGCGCGGTATCTGGAGCCTGCGGCGCGGTGGTTGCGGGCTTATACGGAATGCACCGAAACCGAGGCTGCGGCCCAGCCCGCGGGATGGGCCAAGCGGGCCGAGCGGGCGGCACAGACACAGGCGTTCAACCGGCTGAAACGGGTGGAAAAGCCGATCCTGAAGGAGATACAGCGCCTGGTGCCGCTAATGGACGACAGCCAGTGGCGGTTTGCCGTGTCGCATGGGGATTTTCACCCCAACAACCTGATCGTGAACGAAAATATGGTGACCGGGATTGACTGCGGCGGATCGCGTCCGGCGCCCATATACAAGGATATGGCGCGGTTCCTGATGCATATGGGCCGTCGCGCGATGATCCCGTCGGGCGAGACCTGCCTCGGTGTGGACCGGCAGGGCTTTATCGCCTTTTGCGACGCGTTCCGGCTGTCGGCGGAAGAGCGGGAAGTGACCCTGCCTTTCTTCATCGCGGTGGAGGCTTTGTTGCGGGCCGAGACCCGGAACCTGTCGCAAAGCCGGGTGCGGCGGGCGCGGCAAATGTCGGAAGCGCTACTTGCCGACCTAGAGCGGATCGGGCGCTAGGCGACTCGAAGGTTAACGGCGGCGAAAGCGCGAAAACCGCGTCGGTAAAGCGTCGGTATTCCTACGGTATCGCGACGGTGCCGTGGGTCGGAAGCCCAGATTATTTCACCGCGCGGTCTTGGTTCAGACCGACTGTCCACCGCTCTAAACGGGCCGCAGGCCGTGGCAGCTTCAGGGGGTGGCGCCACCGGGTTGCATAACGCCGAGCACTATGGCCGCGCTTACATCACCGTGCAGGAAACCCAGCACCACCTCGTCGCCTTCCTCTGGCAACAGGCCGTCGCTCTCGGAAAGTGTGGCGGAAGGTCGGGCAATGCGAACCCAGAGGCCGTCGGCGCTATCGGGGACCAGCGGCAGGGTCACCTTCACATGGAACGAACCGGTCGGGTCGCTATGGGTTTGGACCAACTTGCCGATTTGCAACCCGTGCCACAAAGCGGTGTGCGCCCGGGGCGCGTCTGTCAGGGACGGCAGGCCGATCGTGACCGTGCTGGTCCATCCACCACCGGAAAGATCGTGAACCACGCGCGACACGTACGCGTCGCCGTTGAACCGGGCCCCGAGACCCGCTAGCGCGATCACCGTGTCGGGACCAAGGCCGGCATTTCCCGTGCATTTGACCGTGCCGGTGATGCGTGACAGCCGGATCCGTTGCAGCAGCGCTGTGGCGCGAGGGGCCAGATCCTGCGTCTCTGTCACTGTGGATGTCCAATCACGCAGCCCGGCCGCGTCGGCGAGTTTCGTGCCGGTGATATTGCCCTGTTTGCTGGCCTGCGGTTCATCGGCGGTGGCGGTAAGAACCGTGCCGCTGACCGCGTCCCAGGCAGAGAGTGTGACGCCCGCCCATTGCGCGGTGGCGTCCAGATTCAGATCTGCCTCCATGAGGGTGTCGCCGAATAGGATTTCCAGATCCGCGCCATCAAGCGTGGGCGGGGCGCTGCGCAGGGTGCCATCTTTTACTGTCAGGATATGTCCGTTGTTGCGCGCCAGACGCAGCAGGTAGTCCCAGTCGGAGGCAGACCCTTGTGCGTGATGCTCTTTGACGGTCCCGGTATGGGTGACATCGGCGGAATGGCCTGCCGCGGCGGCCAAGTCCTGCATCACGTCAGCGTCCGTCTTCTCAAAGGACATGGAGGCGCTGCGGGTGCGGGTAAGCTTGAACGCCGGGTCATGGCAGGTCAGCGTGAGGGCGTTTTCGCCGCTTTCATCGACGCTGATCGCGTGGCGCAGGATGACGCCGGTGAAGATCGTCTTGTTCGTGTCGTGATAGCCCGCCTTCAGCTCGATCCGCCTGCCCGGCGCGAAGGTGGCGCTTTCGCTGACCTCGAACGTCTCTTCGGCCGGGTCCCCATCGGCAATCACAAGGGTGGCCGTGGGGATCGCCTCGACCGCATGGTCGGTCCGCAGGGTGCGAACCAGCAAGCGGTCGGGGATCGCGGCGCCGTCGACGAGAACCTCGAAAGTGACAAGATCAGCGTTGGGGGACCAAACGGACTGGGGCATGGCGGCTCTCCTGTTGACGCTAGGTTAACAGGTGGCGGCCAGATTACATCAAGGGATTTCGCTGCGCCGCGCGTGGACTTTCGCCCAGCTGTCGTCAGCGACCCTTGAAGAGCCCGCCGAGAATGCCGCGCACGATCCGGCGGCCGGTGGTGCCGCCCAGTTCCTTGACGACCGCGTTCATCACGGCACCGCCGATACTGTCGCTTTTCCTGCGACTGCGTGACGACGAGCGATCGACGCGGGAGCCGGAATAGCGGCGGCCAGCATTGAACTCGCGTTCGGCGGCGGACTTCTCCTCGGCGGCGGTCTCGGCCTCTTCGGCCTCTTGCGCGGCCGTCTTGGCGCGTTTTGCAAGGATCTCGTAGGCGGAGTCGCGGTCCAGGAGAGTTTCGTACTTGCCCGCCACGGGCGAGGCGGCGATGACACCCGCGCGGGCAGCGGCATCAATCGGTCCCAGGCGCGAGGATGGCGGGCGGATGAGCGTGCGTTCGACGATGCCGGGCACGCCCTTGTCCTGCAGCATCGAGGTCACCGCCTCGCCGGTGCCCACGTCGCGGATGGCGTCGGCGGTGTCGAAGCGGTCATTGGGGCGATAGGTCTCGGCGGCGCGTTCCAGCGCCTTGCGGTCGCGGGCGGTGAAGGCGCGCAGGGCGTGCTGCACCCGGTTGCCGAGCTGGCCCAGGATATCCTCGGGCACGTCATCGGGGTTCTGAGTGATGAAATAGACGCCCACCCCCTTGGAGCGGATCAGGCGGGCGACCTGCTCGACCTTGTCGATGAGCGCCTTGGGCGCGTCCTCGAACAGAAGGTGCGCCTCGTCGAAGAAGAAGACCAGCTTGGGCTTGTCGGGGTCACCGACCTCGGGGAGCGTCTCGAACAACTCGCTGAGAAGCCACAGAAGGAAAGTGGCGTAGAGGCGCGGGGCGCCCATCAGCTTGTCGGCGGCGAGGATGTTGACCTGGCCGCGCCCGTCCGGGGAGGTGGTCATCAGGTCGGAAAGCTCCAGCGCGGGCTCGGCAAAGAACCGGGCGCCGCCCTGGTTTTCCAGCACAAGCAGCGAGCGCTGGATCGCGCCGACGGATTGGCGCGAGACGTTGCCGTAGCGCAGGGAAAGCTCGCTGCTGTTCTCGCCGACCCAGACCAGAAGGGCCTGAAGGTCCTTGAGATCCAGAAGTGGCAGGCCCTGTTCGTCGGCGACGCGGAAGGCGATGTTCATCACCCCTTCCTGTGCCTCGGTCAGTTGCATCAGGCGGCTGAGCAGAAGCGGGCCCATCTCGGCCACGGTGGCGCGGACGGGGTGACCCTGTTCGCCGAAAAGATCCCAGAAGGTGACCGGGAAACTGTCATAGGTGTAACCGTCAAAGCCGATGGTTTCGGCGCGGCTCATGAAGGCCTCGTGCAGCTTGAAATCCGCCGATCCTGCGGCGGCGAGGCCGGAAAGGTCGCCCTTGACGTCCGACAGGAAGACCGGGACACCGGCGGCGGAGAAGCCTTCGGCCAGGATTTGGAGCGTGACGGTCTTACCGGTGCCCGTGGCCCCGGCGATAAGCCCGTGGCGGTTCGCGTATTTGAGGCTGAGCCCCTGTTTCTCGGCGTAATCGACGCCGCCGCCTCCCACGAACACCCTGTTTTCCAAGCCCCTGCCCCCTCGTCCAAGTTTTTTCACGATGTGAACATACAAAATTAAGGATTGTCTGCCAGTGTTTATCTCACCCCGGGCCTCATGTCCTCTTGGTCCGGGGTGACTTCCTCCCTGTCAGACTGGCCGCGCCCTCGGGTGCGGCCCTTTTTTTCTGCGCTTGGTACGGCACGGTTTCGGCTGTTGGCGCAGGCACAACCTTAGCGGGCATGTTCTTGAAATGGCTCGATAAGTTTTTTTGATGATTGCCTGTTGACGGCTCGTCGGAACTGTCCTAGCGTCGGCGCAATAGATAAGTCGGCCAGTCCGGCAGGGAGAATTGGGAAAGAGACCTTTTGGGTCTCTTTTCCTTTTTCGTGGGGTAGGTTCCGCTGTTATTTCAAATGGATAGCCGCGCCCGGCCCCGGTGCAAAGGCAGCGAAAAACCGCCTTGCACTGGCACGGGCGTTACGGTTTTATCCTGACACCTGCAAACACCCATGTTAGAGCGCACGCAGCTTGATTTCAGACAAGATAACGGGATCCACATGACCAGACTTTTGCACACCCTTCCCTTTCTCGTTCTGCTGGGCCTCGGCTCGGCGTTGAGCGCACAGGAAACGGAAGAGACCGAAGGCACCGCGGACGGTGCCGAAGCGACCGAGACGGACGCCACCGGATCGGAGACTGAAGCGGAAACCGAAGCGCAGGCGGAAACGGACGATGCGGCGGATACCGCCGGACAGACCGATGCGGCCAGCGGCCTGGACCTGGGCCGCGAGGAGCAGGAAGATCCTTCCTATATCAAGGAGACCTTCGACGACTGGCAGCTTCAGTGTTTCCGCAGCGAGGCGGGCGAGGACCCCTGCCAGATGTATCAGCTGCTGCGCGAGGAAGGCGGGAACCCCGTTGCCGAGTTCAGCCTGTTCAAGCTGCCCAGCGAAGGCCAGGCCGTGGCGGGTGCCACGATCGCGGTGCCGCTGGGCACGCTGTTGCCGCAGGGCCTGAAGATCTCGGTCGATGGCGGCAAGGCCAAGAGCTACAACTACTCGTTCTGCTCGATGGGCGGCTGTTTTGCCCGTATCGGGTTCACCCAGGCCGACATCAACGCGTTTCAGGCAGGTGCCGCTGCGCGGCTGACGCTGGTGCCGGCACAGGCCCCCGACCAAGTGGTCGAAATCGAGGCCTCGCTGGCGGGCTTTACCGCGGCCTATAACGAGGTGTCGGTGCTGGAGCAGTAAGCGCCCGGGTCACAAACGAGATTGCGATGCGCCGCTCCTGACTAGGGGCGGCGCTTTTTTATTTCTGCTTGTGACAGCTAGACGATGACGTTGGGCAAGCGCGGGGCGAAGTATCCGCTTAGTGCCCCTGCGGGACATCGGTGCATAGCACTTAGCCGGTTAACAGCCGCGAAGCGGCCCGGCCATCGTCAGCCCCTCCCTTGGGCTGGTGATTTGGCTGAGGCTGGGCGCACCGATCATTCCTAGAATGTATCTGGCAGGCATAAAGGCCTTCCGAATTGCCGTTGGGTCGCCATCCCAGGGGCTGACGCTTGCCTCCGTTCTGAACGGCAGCAAAGTCCGCAAACTGACCCTGCACGCCAACCGTGACCGTCAGGCGAAGCGCTTGAGCGCCAGCACCGCGTTGAGACCGCCAAAGGCGAAAGCGTTCGACAGCGCCACGTCGACCTTTGCCTCGCGCGCCTCGTTCGGGACCACGTCGAGCGCACATTCGGGGTCTGGCTCGTCATAGTTGATGGTGGGCGCGATGACGCCGTCGCGCAGGGCCATGATACAGGCCAAGAGCTCGACCGCGCCGGTGCCGCCGATCAGGTGGCCGTGCATCGACTTGGTAGACGAGATCATCAGCCGGTCGGCATGGGCGCCGAAAACATCCGCGACCGCGGCGCTTTCGGTCTTGTCATTGGCGGCGGTGCCGGTGCCGTGGGCGTTGATGTAGCCCACGTCGGTGGGATTGATCTTGGCGTCCAGCATGGCGCCGGAAATGGCGCGCGAGGCGCCATTCTTGGACGGCATGACAATGTCGGCGGCATCCGAGGACATGGCGAAGCCCGCGACCTCGGCATGGATTTCGGCGCCACGGGCCTTGGCGTGTTCCAGTTCCTCGAATACAAATATACCTGCGCCCTCGCCCTGGACCATGCCGTTGCGGTTGGCCGAGAACGGGCGGCAGCCGTCCTTGGACATGACGCGCAGGCCTTCCCACGCCTTCACGCCGCCGAAGCAGAGCATGGATTCCGAGCCACCCGCGATCATCACCGGCGTGAGACCCCCGTGCACCATCTGGAACGCCTGCGCCATGGCGTGGTTCGAGGACGCGCAGGCGGTAGAAACGGTAAAGGACGGGCCCTTGAGATTGAATTCCATCGACACGTGGCTGGCCGCGGCGTTGTTCATCAGCTTGGGCACCACGAAGGGATGGACGCGGTTCTTGCCCTCCTCATAAACCGAGCGGTAATTCTCATCGAGCGTGGTCATCCCGCCGCCCGAATTGCCCAGCACCACGCCGGCGCGGGCGGCCAGTTCGCCCTCGAATTTCAGGCCGGCCTGCGCGATGGCCTCGCGGGCGGCCACTAGGGTGAACTGCGTGAACCTGTCGTAAAGTGCTAGTTGCTGACGATTGAAACGTTCCTCGGGCTCGTAGCCCTTGACCTGGCCGCCGATCTTGATGGCCAGCCGATCGACGTCGCGGATATCCAGTTCGGAAATGCCGGAGCAGCCCTCGCGCATCGCCTGTAGCGTTTCGGGCACGTTGGCCCCGAGCGCGTTGATCGTGCCCGCGCCTGTTATGACGACCCGCTTCACGCTTTCTGTTCCGCCACCAGCTTCTCGATTCCCGCCACGATGGAAGCGACGGACGAGATGTCGAAATCGCTTTCCTCGGGGGCATTGGCGTTGAAAGGCACCGAGATGTCGAAGGCTTCCTCGATGGCGAAAATGCTTTCCACGAGGCCGAGGCTGTCGATGCCCAGTTCCTCCAGCGTGCTGTCCATCGTGACGTCGGATGGTTCAAGCACGGCCTGTTCGGCGATTATTTCGATGACCTTGTCCTTGGTATCCATGCAGCACCCCGTTCTTTCCGCGAACCGCTTTAGTCACTCTGATCCGGTTTTGAAACAGCTTTCTTGAGGTCAGCCACGTCGGCAAAGAGCCGCTTGATCCGGCGCAGGTATTTATAGACCTCCATCTGGGTGTCCATTTTCATCGCCGGGTAGCCCAGCATGACACGACCCGCTGGCACGTTCGACAAAAGCTTGGTGCCGCCGCCGGCGATGACGTTGTCGCCGATGAAGATATTGTCGGCCACACCCACCTGTCCGGCCAGCACGACATTGTTGCCGACCTTGACCGACCCGGCCAGCCCGACCAAGCCGCAAAGCAGGCAGTCGGTGCCGATAACGCAGTTGTGGCCCACTTGCACGAGATTGTCGATTTTCGTGCGGTCGCCGATCACGGTGTCCCGGATAGTGCCCCGGTCGAGCGATGCATGTGCGCCGACCTCGACATCGTCGCCGATGCGGACCGCGCCGAGGCTGTTGATGCGGACATAGGATTGTGCCGCGATCTCGCCCTGATCGCCCAGGGTCTGGCGGGCGCGTTCGACGCCCGAGACGTCCGGGGTGACATAGGAAAACCCGTCCGAGCCCACCACCGCGTTGGGCTGCGCGATGAAACGGTCGCCGATCACCACCCGCGCGCCGATGCGTGCGCCTTCGCGCAGGAAGGCCTGTTCGCCCAGAACCGCGTCCGTGCCGACAAAGCTTTGGGGGCCGATCACGCTGTTCGCGCCGATCCGGGCACCGGCACAGATCACTGCCAGCGGGCCGACCGTGACGTTGTCCCCCAGCGTGGCGCTTTCATGAATGACGGCCGAGGGGTGAATGCCGTCGTCCCAGCCCTGCCCGGGGTCGAACAGCGTGCTCAGCCCGGACATGACGTAGCGCGGGCGCGGTGCGACGATCGCCGCCTCCAGCCCCAGCGCCTGCCAGTCGGCCCCGTCCCAGACCAGCGCGGCGCGCGCACGGCCCTGCGCGAGGGTTTCGGCATATTCCGGTTTCATGGCCAGCGCGAGGTGGGTCCGCCCGGCGTCGGCGGGTTCGGACACGCCATCAATGGCAATGTCGGTCGCGCCCATGGCATTCGCCCCGAGCGCGCGCGCGATCTGGTCTATGGTATATGACATGTGACAACCCCTTCGTTCGGGGCCGGTTTATCCCCGAACGCCGGGCAGCGAAACCCCTGCCCGCTCCAGCGCCGACCAAATCCGCGCATCGCGGCCATAAACGTCGGGGCGATAGTTCACATGCCCCTTGGGAGAGGTCACGGCGGTACGATAGATTATGTGCACCGGAACGTGATTTTCCAAATCGACCTTGGTTTCACGCCCCGTGTTCAGGATTCCGTGGAACTTGCCCTTGGGGTCGGCCTCTTGCGCGGCCAGCAGGGCGTAGGCGAAATCGAACGGTTGGTGCAAGCGGATGCAGCCGTGGCTGTAGGCGCGGGTTTCATGGTCGAACAAATGCTTCTGCGGGGTATCGTGCAGGTAGATGTTGTACTTGTTGGGGAACATGAACTTCACCAGGCCAAGCGCATTGCGGCTGGAGGGCGGCTGTTTGATGGCAAACGGAAAATTGCGGGCGTTGTAGGCGCCGAAATTGATGCGGGAGCGGCTGACCGTGCGGCCGCGACTGTCGACGAGGCGCAGGTGGCCGGCGGCGTTGCGGTTGCGCTTCATCTTCGGCAGGTATTCCTTGACGGCGATTGAGCGTGGCACGTGCCACGTCGGATTGATGATCATGTGTTCCATTTCGTCCGAGAACTCGGGGCTTTGCCGATCGGCGGCCTTGGCGCCGATCACGGCCCGGGTGCGGAAGGTCTCGATATCTTCATCCATGATGCGGGCAGAGAAATCGGTGAGGTTCACCAGAACATGGCGCTTGCCCCGTCCTTCGGGCAGGTTCAGCCAGCGCTCGCGCTCCATCGCGACGATCACCGACTGCAGGCGGTCCTCGGCGGTGGCATTGACCTCGCGCAGGGTGCTTTCGCCGGCGACGCCGTCGGGCTCCAGACCGTGGTCGCGCTGAAACTCCCGCACGGCCTTCTGAATCCTGGCGTCATAGCTTTGCGTGGCGGTGCGCCCGAGGTAGCCCTTGGCCATCAGCCGGTTGCGCAGCGCCGTCACGGCCGCACCGGACGCGCCCGGTTCGAGCTTGCGGCCCGGCACTGTCGGCCCCCAGCCGCCCTGGGCGACGAGAGTTTCGAGCCGCATCTTTTCCTTCATCAGGCGTTTGTACTCGTTGGTCGAGGGCGCCAGCTGGCGGATGAACTGGCGCGGCTCGTTACTGGCGGCAAAGGCGGTGAGCGTGCGGGTGCGGTCATAATCGCGCAGCTCGCGCTTGATCGCGGGCACCACGCGGCGCGGGTCTAGCACGCCAGTGCGCATGTCATCGGCCAGGTTCAGGAACGCCTTGCTGAGCGCGACCTCGGCAAAGCCTACGTCTCGCGGCGTGCGCGCGGCGCGCAGCGTCTGTTCAAGCGCGTCGATGTCGTAGCGCGATTTGGGCAGGCCGTGTGCGGACACGGTTTGCAGCGCGAGAAACAGCGCCTGCCGGCGGGCCATGTGCGCGTCCTGATCGGTCCAGATACCGGTAAAGTCGGTGCCGCGATAGAAGGCGGCGAGATCGCGGTCGTCCGAGGCGGCCTCGGCGACGGCCTGCTTGAAAGCAGTGACCTGCGCGGCGGCGGGGTGTGACGCGGACATCCAGAACACAACGGCCATCAGGCCACTGACGATGGTAGTGAAAATGCTTGTATGCCCAAAGATGCGCAACGCGCTGCTCATGCCGTTCTCCAAATCAACGATTTCCCCTGTGTGCGCAACAAGCACACGCAATCATTAGTTCCTATCGCGAATGGGCTGTCCAATCACAATTGGTTTTAAAGGCAAAAACGGCACATGTGGCCGCCAGGTCGCAAAGCGATTAGTGGTCAGGAAGCACGGCTGCACGGAATTTGCGCAAATTCTTGCCGAAATCTCTTGTGTTATGGAACCTTCGGCTTTCAGCCCTTGGTAACCGAATCCTGATATGCAATAACAATCACGCATCTGGGGATGAGATGAACAGAGCCGCTACTTAACGCGGCAAACAGGCAAGCGACGGGACAGGCGCTAATTATATGACCGATCAAAGCTCGACGAGCGTAACGCGGCGTGCGTTACTGGGTGCATTTGCAGCTACGACAGTGGTCGCGGCACCAACGTTTTCCAACGCAGCAGGGTTCCTTCGAGGCGCAGGCGACATTCGCCGCCTGACCATGGCCTCGCCCCGCACCGGTGAAAAGATCGACACGATCTACTGGATCGAAGGCGAATACATCAAAGACGCGGTCCGCGAGATCAACCTTTTCATGCGCGACTGGCGCACCAACGACGTCCACAACATCGACATGCGCACGATGGACATCATGGCAGCGGCCCACAACCTGATGGATGTGAACGAGCCCTACCTGTTGCTTTCCGGTTACCGCAGCCCCAAGACCAACGCGATGCTGCGTTCGCGCTCCAGCGGCGTGGCGAAGAATTCGCGCCACCTGCGCGGCCAAGCCGCAGACCTGCGGATGCACTCGCGCTCGGTGAACCAGATGTACCGCGCGGCCTCGGCTTGTCGCGGTGGTGGCGTGGGCCGTTATTCCGGCTCCAACTTCGTGCACATGGATTGCGGCCCGGTCCGCAGCTGGGGTCGCTAAGACCCCGCGCGGCGAAACGCGACTATTCTGTTGAGCACCGGCCCCGCGAGGTCGGTGTTTTTGTTTGCGCAGGTGAGATTCCGGATCAAGTCCGGGACGGTCAGGCGCAGCCGTTGTCCGGCACAAACCTGACACAGACGTCACCCCGGGCTTGATCCGGGATCTCCGACTGTTCTCGAAGGGCCGAGACCCTACCCCAGCTTGGCCATCCGCGCATCGCGAAGCCGGGCGAAATCGTCACCCGCATGATAGGACGAGCGCGTCAGCGGCGTGGCCGAGACCATCAGGAAACCCTTGCCATAGGCGGCCTTTTCGTAAGCCGCGAATTCGTCGGGATGTACGAAGCGGTCCACGGCGTGGTGTTTGGGCGTGGGTTGAAGGTACTGGCCGATGGTCAGAAAATCGATATCGGCGGCGCGCATGTCGTCCATAACCTGGTGCACGGCTTGCCGGTCTTCACCCAGGCCCACCATGATGCCAGACTTGGTGAAAATGCCCGGATCCATTTCCTTGACCCTTTGCAGCAGGCGCAAGCTGTGGAAATAGCGCGCACCGGGGCGCACCTCGGGGTAAAGGCCCGGAACGGTTTCGAGGTTGTGGTTGAAGACGTCCGGTTGCGCCGCCACCACGACTTCAAGCACCGCAGGGTCGCAATGCAGGAAATCCGGCGTCAGGATCTCGACCGTGGTGGCGGGGGAACGGTGGCGGATGGCGCGAATGGTCTGGGCGAAATGCTCCGCCCCGCCATCGGTGACATCGTCGCGGTCCACCGAAGTGATGACCACGTGATTCAGCCCCAGCTTCTGCACGGCGTCGGCCACGCGGCCCGGCTCGAACGGGTCGAGCTCCTCGGGCGGCTTGCCGGTGGCGATGTTGCAGAACGAGCAGGCGCGGGTGCAGACCTCACCCATGATCATCATGGTGGCGTGGCCCTGGTTCCAGCATTCGCCGGCATTGGGACAGCCCGCTTCCTCGCAGACCGTGACCAGCTTGTGCTCGCGCATGATCCGGTGGGTTTCCAGATAGCCCTTGCCGACGGGCGCCTTGACGCGGATCCAGTCCGGCTTTTTCGGTTGGGCATTGTTGGGCCGGTGCGCCTTTTCAGGGTGGCGCTGGTCCGGGATCTTGAGATCGCGCACGAATTTTTCCCCGCAAATCCTTTGGTAAGACATCCTATTTATAAGTCACTGCGGTGGGAAGTTCCAGTGATGCAAACCCGTCATGCATGTGGCGGATGCGCCCGTTACGAGTCTCCCGCCGTTGTTGGAAGGGTAACGAGTGTGCGCCCGTGCTTTTCAGTGCGGGCGCTTTTTGATCACGATGCCATGTGCGATCCTGTGTTGCGGCGCGTCCCGGCAAGGCTATGGTGCCCGCACGCATGGATTCCGGGGGGCAGGATGGATTGGCAGCGGCACCGGCGCGAGGCGCATCGACTGAGCCAGACGCAGGAATACCTGAAACAGATCGTCTATGGCGGCAATGACGGGATCGTGACAACCTTCGCTATCGTGGCGGGCTTTGCGGGTGCGCAGGCCGAGGGGGTGGCGCAGATCGGCGGTGTCGCCGTCCTGGTTTTCGGGCTGGCCAACCTTTTCGCTGACGCGATCAGCATGGGGCTGGGCGAATTCCTGTCGCTGCGGTCGCAGCACGATCTTTACCGCGCGCGCCGCGTGAGCGAACTGCGCGAGATTGCGGCGGACCCCGAACACGAGCGGATGGAGCTGTTCGAGATCCTGCGCCAGCGTGGCCTGCCCGCGGGCGAGGCCGACACGGCCGCGACGATTATGTCGCGCCATCCCGAGATCATGGCCGACCTGATGATGACCTACGAGTTTGGCATGCAGGACCCCGACGAGGACAGCCCCGTTCTAAGCGGGCTGTTCACCTTCCTGTCCTTCATCGTTTTCGGGGCGATCCCGCTTTTTCCCTACTTCATCCTCGAGGCCACGCAGACAACGTTCGTCCTGTCGGTCGCGGCGACGGCGGCGGCGCTTATCGCGCTCGGCCTTTTGCGCTGGAACGCGACAGGCGAGCGGATGGGCCGCTGCGTGGGCGAGACCCTGCTGGTGGGCACGATCTGCGCCGTGGCGGCGTTTGGCGTAGGCTGGCTGGTGGGCGGCTGAGGGGCGCGGCCCCTACCCCATGAGCCCGGCGCTGTCGCCCAATTCGGCGTAATGGCGTTTGAGCCGTTGCAGCGCGATGCGCAGCACGATCTTGCCCGAGCGCGCGGACCAGCCGAGCTTTTTCTCGGTGGTTTCCAACCCTTCGAGGAAGCAGCAGCAACGCAGCGCCACGTCCGCGAGCCCGGGTCCGAGATCGTGCAAGGCGCCGAGCACGCGAGCCTGAGCGGCCCGGGCTGTGACGTTCTGCCGCTCGACCGGCTTGGGCTGGGTCGCGCCGGTCAGTATGCCGGTCCAGTCGTCGCGCGGTGTGTCGCCCAGACGCGCCATCTCGAAATCTTCGCGTAGGCGTTCGCCGGCGCGGACGAGATCGGCCGCAAGAAACCGGCTGCCGTCGCGGTCGCGGCGGCGCGAGAGCAGTATCAGAGGCGACTCGGCGATGCCATAACGGATGCGGCGTCGGGCCTGTGCCTCTTCGTCGTCGTCAGTGTCGAGGACGGCATCCCGGCCAAGGAATGCGGCCTGCGACTCGGCAAATCCTTGCACGCTGTTTTCAGCCTGGGCCATCAACTGTCCGAGTGCAGTGCGTCCCGCCGACGTGATCGCATAGCGCGACACCCGGCCCGGCGCGTCGCAGCTGATCCAGCATTTCAGCGCCATCGCCTCGGCGATATCGCGATCGACGACCGCAGTGCGGTTCTGCCCGGCCTCGGTTTCGCGCACCACGACGGCCTTGTCCATCTCGGTTGCCACGGCCAGCACGGCCCCTTTTTCACACAAGCGGCGCAGCACGCGCAGGGCTTCGCGGTTGAGGCGGGTTTCGGTCAGTGTCTGTGGGACATTCTGGTCTTCGGGCAGCGCGGTCATGCGTTTCTCCTTGATGCACGAACCGGCGTCCTGATGGGACATCACCCGCGGGCCAAGGCGGCGCAGGGCTTCGTCGACGAGGTGATCGTCGCGCAAGGCTTCGAGCGCACGGACCTGTCGCGAAACGGTGGAGGCGTGACAGCCAAGTCGTCGGGCCAGCGCCCTGATCGACGTGCCACCCTCGGTATGGGCCAGATAGGTGATGGCTGCCATCGGCACCCAGGACAGATCTTTCGTGGCGGGTGTCCCCGCCAAGCCAGCTTTGCTCATCCGTTTCCCTCCTTGGCCTGATCTCTTGCAAGAGGATCAGTTGCCCCAATTTGCCCACAGATTTATCCACAAGCGGAATGCAACCTAGAGGCGACTTGGTTACCAGTTCGTTAATTTACAGCCAGTCTGGAAACAATGGTTTCGATTGTGTGAACAATTGGAAACAGTTCCGTTCGGTGGAACGGTACCTCACGCAACACCCCGGGCGGGTATGGCACTGATCAGGCTCCCGAAGGAAGGAGACCTGACATGACCGATCTGCTTTGTGTTCTCGACACGCTCAAACGCCCGCGGCTTCTGATCCGTGCGGCCCGGCTGGGCGCCGCGCAGTACCGCCGCGAGTTGCATTTGCCGCGGCACCTGGACACGAGCGCCTTGCCCGACAGCGGCGCGGCGCTGGCGGAATTGATCGCGGTCGAGGCGGAGCTTGACGCGGCCCGGTGCGGACGCCGCGCGGATTGCGCGGTGGCGCGGCACGTTGACGTGATGATTGCGATCATGGGAGAGGCGCGGCTGATCCGAGCCGCGATGGCGCCCAGACCGGAGGCACCGGCGCAAGCATGTGAGCCCGCGCCGGTGATGTGACAGATCAGCCGAAGGCGTCGGGCATCGAGGCCTTCTTCTCGGCAACATAGGCGTCGAGCGCTTCGAGCACGCCTGGGTCGAGCGCGGGCTGCTGGTAATTGGCCAGTTGCTTTTCGACACGGGCGGCGGCCAGCGCCATCGTGTCCTGCTCGCCCTCGTCGGCCCATTGCTCGAACGGCTTGTAGTCGAGCATCTCAGAGCGCCAGAAGGCGGTCTTGAAATTGGCCTGGGTGTGGGCGCAGCCAAGGTAGTGCCCGCCGGGGCCGACCTCGCGGATGGCATCCATCGCCTGGCCGTTCTCGTCGGTGTAGATGCCCTTGGCGAGGTGGTGGTAGACGCCCAGCTGGTCGGCATCCATGACGAATTTCTCGAACGAGGACACCAGCCCACCTTCGAGCCAGCCGCAGGAGTGCAGCATGAAGTTGACGCCCGCAAGAAGCCCCATGTTGAGGCTGTTGGCGGTCTCGTAAGCGGCCTGCGCATCGGGCAGCTTGGAGCCGTTGAACGACCCGGCCGAACGGTACGGAAGGCCAAGGCGGCGCGCCAGTTGCCCAGCGCCATAGGTGATGTGCGCGGCCTCTGGCGTGCCGAAAGTGGGCGCGCCGGAGTTCATGTCGATCGAGGTCACGAAGGCACCCATGATGACAGGCGCGCCGGGGTTGCAGAGCTGGTTGAAGGCCACGCCTGCCAGCGCCTCGGCCATGACCTGTGTCAGGGTGCCCGCGACGGTCACCGGCGCCATGGCGCCGCCGACGATGAAAGGCGAGACGATGCAGGCCTGGTTGTTTTTCGCGTAGACTTCCATCGCGCCCATCATCACCTCGTCGAAGGTCAGTGGCGAGTTGATGTTGATCAGCGAGGTCATCACCGTGTTCTGCTGCACGAAGTCCTCGCCGAAGAGGATGCCGCACATGTCGACGCTGTCCTGCGCGCGGCTGGGCTCGGTCACGGAGCCCATGAAGGGCTTGTCCGACAGCACCATGTGCGCGCGCAGCATGTCGAGGTGACGCTTGTTGACAGGGATGTCGGTGGGTTCGCACACGGTGCCGCCCGAGTGGTGCAGCCACTTGGACATGTAGCCGAGTTTTACGAATTTCTCGAAGTCGGCCATCGTCGCGTAACGCCGGCCGCCGGCGCTGTCGCGCACGAAAGGCGGGCCGTAGACCGGTGCGTAGACCAGGTTATTGCCGCCCACGACGACGCTGCGCTCGGGGTTGCGAGCGTGCTGGGTATATTGCGACGGCGCGGTCTTGATCAGCTCGCGCGCGAGGCCGCGGGGGATGTGCACCCGCTCGCCCTGCACGTCGGCGCCGGCGTCTTTCCACATCTGGAGCGCCTTGGGGTTCTCGACGAAGTTGACGCCGATCTCTTCCAAAACGGTTTCGGCGTTATGCTCGATCATCTCGAGCGCCTCTTCGTTGAGGATCTCGAAATTCGGGATGTTACGCTCGATATACTTGGCGGTTTCGACGCTGACGGCGGTGCGTTCTGCGCGGCGGGCTGCGCCGCCTCCGCCCCGGGCCCGTCTGCGGGCTGTTGCTTCGGCCATATTCTGGTTCCCCAACGTGGACTTGCACCCTGATGAGAGTGCGACTGTCGCCTTAAATATCCGCTAATGCGTGCGAGTCGCGGGAGATTTGCGCCGTTTCACGGTCTATAACGACATTCCGGGGCATGATTAGGATGCGGCGGGCAAGTGCGCGTGGGCTTTCGCCCACCCTATGGGAGGTGGTGGCGCGTCATGTCCGTGCGCGGTCTGGTCAGGCGCGCTCAAACCTGTTGCATCGCGCACGGGCTTTTCATATGGGCTTTGCATGACCCAGCATGATCGCCTTCTTATCATCGACTTTGGCAGCCAGGTGACGCAGCTGATCGCGCGCCGCCTGCGCGAGCTGAGCGTTTACTGCGAAATTCACCCGTTCCAGAACGTGACGGACGCGTTTCTGAAGGACTTTGCGCCCAAGGCGGTGATCTTTTCCGGCGGGCCCGACACGGTGACGCGCGACGGCGCGCCCCGGCCGCCGCAATCGGTCTATGACCTCGGCGTGCCGATCCTCGGCATCTGCTATGGTCAGCAGGTCATGATGCAGGATCTGGGCGGCCGCGTGGAAGGCGGCAAGATTTCGGGCGGCGGTGGCACGGCGGAGTTCGGCCGCGCCTGGGTGTCGCCCACGGAAGAGCGCATCGAGCTTCTGGCGGGCTGGTTCCTTGGCGAGCGCGAGCAGGTGTGGATGAGCCATGGCGACCACGTGGCCGAACTGGCGCCCGGGTTCGCGGTTTACGGCACCTCGCCGCACGCGCCCTTTGCCATTACCGCCGATCTGGAGCGGGATTTCTACGCGGTGCAGTTCCATCCGGAAGTGCATCACACGCCCAATGGCCGCACGCTTTACGAGAATTTTGTCAAGCGGGCCGGGTTCAAGGGCGACTGGACCATGGCCGCCTACCGCGAGGAAATGGTCGAGGCGATCCGCGAGCAGGTGGGCGACTCCAAGGTGATCTGCGCCCTGTCGGGCGGAGTGGACAGTTCGGTGGCCGCGGCGCTCATTCACGAGGCGATCGGCGAGAACCTCACTTGCGTCTTCGTCGATCATGGCCTGTTGCGCCTAAATGAGGGCGAGGAGGTCGTGGGCATGTTCCGCGATCACATGAACCTTCGGGTGATCCACGCGCAGGAGCAGGACCTGTTCCTAGGCGAGTTGGAGGGCGTGTCGGACCCCGAGACCAAGCGCAAGATCATTGGCAAGCTCTTTATCGACGTGTTCCAGAAATATGCCGACGAGATCGAGGGTGCGGCCTTCCTCGCCCAAGGCACGCTTTACCCGGATGTCATTGAATCCGTCAGCTTTTCCGGCGGGCCGAGCGTGACGATCAAGAGCCACCACAATGTCGGTGGCCTGCCCGAGAAGATGGGGCTGAAGCTGGTCGAACCGCTGCGTGAATTGTTCAAGGACGAAGTGCGCGCACTGGGCCGCGAATTGGGCCTGCCCGACAGCTTCATCGGGCGTCACCCCTTCCCCGGACCGGGCCTTGCCATCCGCTGCCCGGGCGAGATCACCCGCGACAAGCTGGAGATCCTGCGCAAGGCGGATGCGGTCTATATCGACCAGATCCGCAAGCATGGGCTTTACGACGAGATCTGGCAGGCTTTCGTTGCGATCATGCCGGTGCGCACCGTGGGTGTGATGGGCGACGGGCGGACCTATGATTATGCCTGCGCGCTGCGCGCGGTGACGAGTGTCGACGGGATGACCGCCGATTACTACCCGTTCAGCCATGATTTCCTGGGCGAGACCGCGACGCGGATCATCAACGAGGTTGAGGGTATCAACCGGGTCACCTACGACATTACCTCGAAGCCTCCGGGCACCATCGAATGGGAGTGACCGAGACGGCGGAGCCTGCACCGCAGGTCCTGCGAGCGGGTCTGTTCATGCTGGGGGCGGTGGCGTCCTTCACCCTGATGGCGGTGGCCGGGCGCCAGGTGAGCTTTGAGCTCGATACCTTTGAAATCATGATGTTTCGCAGCATCGTGGGTCTGGTCGTGGTGATGGCGTTCGTGCTGGCGCAGGGGCGTCTGGATGAATTGCCGACGCAAAAGACCGGCACGCATATGTTGCGCAATGTTTTTCATTTCACAGGGCAGAACCTGTGGTTCTTCGCGATCACCATGATCCCGCTGGCGCAGGTCTTCGCGCTGGAGTTCACCACGCCCCTATGGGTGCTGATCCTGTCGCCGCTGATGCTGGGCGAGCGGATGACGCGCATCCGGTTGTCTGCCGCGGTGCTTGGGTTCATCGGCATCCTGATCGTGGCGCGGCCCACGCCCGACACGCTGAACATCGGAACGGCGGCGGCGGCGGCCTGTGCCATCGGCTTTGCCGGGACGTATATCTTTGCCAAGCGGCTGACGCGGACGGAATCGCTGACCTGCATCCTGTTCTACATGACCGTGATGCAGGCGGTGTTCGGGCTGATCTGCGCAGGCTTTGACGGGGATATCGCCCTGCCCTCGTCTCAAAGCCTGCCGTGGCTGGTGGCCATCGGCATCTGCGGTCTGACGGCGCATTTCTGCATCACCTCGGCGCTGGCGCTGGCGCCGGCCACGCTGGTCAGCCCGATCGATTTCATGCGGTTGCCGGTGATCGCGATCGTGGGCCTGCTGGTCTATGACGAGGCGGTGAGCGTCTTCGTCTTTGTCGGCGCGGTCCTGATTTTCGGGGCCAATTACCTCAACCTCTGGGCGGAGACCCGCAAGAGGTGAACGGTTCGGTTCGGAATGGCCTCGGGCTGTGACATTCTTGCACGCCCGACCGGTGCTCCTCGTTTCATGACGTCGCGTAAAAATTGACCGATTTTCACGCGTAACAGTAGTGTGACGCAATGTTCTGGAGGAGAGGAACTTATGAAAAAACTAGCTTTGGCAGCGTGCGCGCTCACCGCAACTGCCTCTGCCGCCTCAGCAGGCGGAATCGAACGCCGCGGTGACCCATCGCAAATCCTGTTCGAAGAGAGCAGGAACTACCTGCAGTTCTCGGCGGCGACCGTGCATCCGAACGTGTCTGGTCCGCCGATCGGAACAGCTGCGGCCATCGGCGCGACGCCGACGGGCAACATCCAAAACAGCTATCAAAACTATGCTTTGGGCTTCAAGCATCAGTACAATGACAGGCTGGCCCTTGCGTTTGTCATCGACGAACCGGTTGGTGCATCCGTCAACTATCGGACGCCGCCTTACACCGGACCGGGCACCGGTGCCTTCTTTGGTGCCTCCAACGCCGAAGTCTCTTCGATCCAGTTCACGGCCATGGCCAAGTACGACGTTATGGACAATGTCAGCGTGTACGGTGGCGTTCGCTACCAGGGGCTGAAAGGCGACATCACAGTCATCTCGCCCGCCACTGGGCCCGCCGGCGGCCCTGGTCCTTATACGCTGAGCGTCGATAACGACTTCCAGCTTGGCTACTTGCTGGGTGCTGCCTATGAGCGGCCCGAGTTGGCGATGCGCTTCTCGCTGACCTATGAGTCGAAGGTCGAGCATTCGTTCCGCGACAACAACGGTACGCCGTTCGACGTAGAGATTCCTCAGGCTGTTACCTTGCGCGCCCAAAGCGGCATCGCGGCGAATACACTGCTGTTCGGGTCAATCAAGTGGCGTGAATGGACCGCATTCAACGTGCAACCCGCAGATTTCTTTTCGTATTCGACCGGTGCGCCGGTGAACACGTCTATTGCCAGCGGCACCAGCGATGTCTGGACCTACGAGCTTGGCCTCGGCCGGCGGTTCAACGAGAACTGGAGCGGTGCGGCGATCATCGGATATGAAAAAGACAATGGAGATATCGTCGGCAACCTCTCGGGTACGGACGGTTACGTCAGCTATGGTCTGGCCGTGACCTACGAGACGGAGTCGTGGGAGATCACGTCGGGCATCCGGTATATCGACGTGGGCAGCGCCAACAGCTCGGTGACCGGGTTCACCGACAGCGACGCCATTGCCGTCGGCACCCAGGTCGGCTTCAAATTCTAAAGCCGACACAAAGCAACCAGCGAAAACCCCGCCGTCCACTCCGGCGGGGTTTTTCTTTGGCTGCAACGGATTGAGGTTTGACGCCTTCCGCGCCGCTGTCTACCAAAGCGGCGATAAGGGAGCATGGACCATGATCTACCAGACCGCGCAGGATTGGCGGGACGCGCCGCACAAACGGGTGCTGTTCTACGGCATGTCGGGGCTGGGCAAGACCCACCTGTCGAACATGCTGCGCGAGGCAGGCGATTGGTTTCACTATTCCATCGATTACCGGATCGGCACCCGCTACATGGGCGAGCTGATTGCCGACAACGCCAAGGCGCATGCGATGAAGGTGCCGTTTCTGCGCAACCTGCTGATGACGGATTCGATCTATATCGGGTCGAACATCACGTTCGAGAACCTTTCGCCGGTTTCGACCTACCTGGGTAAGCCGGGCGACCCGGACAAAGGCGGGCTGCCAATCGACGAGTACCGCCTAAGGCAGGATCAGTTCCGCCGCGCGGAAATGAACGCGCTGATGGATACCGGCCATTTCATCGAACGCGCGGGGCGGCTTTACGGCTATCCGCATTTCGTCTGCGATACCGGCGGGTCGATCTGTGAATGGGTCGATGGCGACGATCCGGACGATCCGATCCTGACGGAACTGGCGTCTCACTGTCTTTTGATCGGGCTGAAAGGCGACGAGGCGCACCGGCAGGAGCTGATCCGCCGGTTCGACCGCGCGCCCAAGCCGATGTGCTATCAGCCTGAATTCCTGGCGGGCGCCTGGGCGGAATATCTGCGCGAAAACAATGTCCAAGAAGGCGATGTTGATCCCGATTCGTTTATTCGCTGGACCTATGCCCGTGCACTGGCACACCGCGCGCCGCGCTATGCGGCAATGGAGAAATGGGGCATCACGCTCGACCATGACGAGGTTTCGCAGGTCACAACTGCCGACGGGTTCGAGGCGCTGGTGGCCGCAGCCCTTGAGCGCAGGGCATAAACCTTTATCTAAGCCCGATCCCTGACACAGGTTCCGACATGCCCATCAAGATCCCTGCCAGCCTGCCCGCCTTTGACGTCCTAACCCGTGAGGGCGTCATGGTGATGGACGAGGACGCGGCCTCGCGGCAGGATATTCGGCCCTTGCGGATCGGCTTGCTGAACCTGATGCCGAAGAAGATCCAGACCGAAAACCAGTTCGCCCGCCTCATTGGCGCGACGCCGCTGCAGATCGACCTCAGCCTGATCCGCATGTCCGAGCATCGCACCAAGAACACCGCGGCGGATCACATGGAAAGCTTTTACCGTCCATTCTCCGAGGTCGAGGCGACGGGCGAGAAATTCGACGGGCTGATCATCACCGGTGCGCCGATCGAGCACTTGGAGTTCAGCGACGTCACCTATTGGGACGAGCTGGTGCGGGTGTTCGAGTGGACACAGACCCACGTGCATTCCACCTTCGGCGTCTGCTGGGGCGGGATGGCGATGATCAACCACTTCCACGGCGTGAAGAAACACCTGCTGGACGCCAAGGCGTTCGGCTGTTTCCGGCACCGCAACATGGCGCCTGCCTCGCCCTTCCTGCGTGGGTTCTCGGACGATTGCGTGATCCCGGTCAGCCGCTGGACCGAGATGCGCCGCGACGAGATCGAGGCGGTTCCGGGGCTGGACGTGCTTCTGGACAGTGACGAGGTCGGCCCCTGCCTGGTGCGGGACGACACCGCCCGCGCGCTTTATATCTTCAACCACCTTGAATATGACAGCGACACGCTGAAACAGGAATACGACCGCGACATCGCACAGGGCACGCCGATCAACGTGCCCTGCAATTACTACCCCGACGATGACCCGGCCTGCCCGCCACAGAACCGCTGGCGCAGCCATGCGCACCTGCTTTACGGCAACTGGATCAACGAGATTTACCAGACAACACCCTTTGATATGGCCACGGTCGGGCTATGTTCGCGATGGTAACGATCAAAGGGGTTTGAGGGGTCATGAAACGCAAGCTGATCTGGGCGGCGCTTGGCGCCGTCGCGCTGTTGTCGAGCTGTGCGGGGCTGGCAGGCATCAAGGAACGCACCGCCGAGCAAACCCACCCGCCGCTGGGCCGTTTTGTCGAGGTGGAGGGGACCCGCGTGCATGTCTGGGTCGAGGGAAGGGGCCCGGACCTGGTGCTGATCCACGGCGCGGGCGGCAATCTGCGGGATTTCACCTTTGACCTGGCGAAACGGCTGACGTCCCGCTACCGGGTCATCGCGTTCGACCGCCCCGGGCTGGGCTATACCGAGCGGCTGCCGGGCTATGGCGGCGTCGGCAGCACCGAGGGCGAAAGCCCGCGCGAACAGGCCGCCCTTTTGCAAAAGGCCGCGGCCCAAGTCGGCGTGCGGCGGCCCGTGGTGGTCGGCCACAGTTTCGGCGGCGCCGTTGCGCTGGCCTGGGGGCTGAACGCGCCGCAGGAAACCTCGGCGCTGGTCCTGCTGGCGGGCGTGTCGAACCCCTGGCCCGGGGAACTGGGCACCTTCTACAACGTCACCGGCACCGCGCTTGGCGGGGCGGCGGCTGTGCCGCTGATCACCGCGCTGGCCTCGGAAGAGCGGATCGAGCGCAGCATCGAGGGCACGTTCGCGCCGCAAAGCGCGCCAAAGGGGTATTCCGAATATCTCGGCCCCGGCCTGACCCTGCGGCGCGAGACGTTGCGCGCCAATGGCCAGCAGGTGCTGGGCCTGCGCCCGCATATCGTGGAGATGTCGCAGCAGTATCGCGATACGCTGCGGATGCCGGTCGAGATCGTGCATGGCGACGCGGACGACACCGTGCCGCTGGACGTGCACTCGATCCCGCTTTCGAAACAGCTGCGAAACGGCAACCTGACGGTGCTGGACGGCGTGGGCCACATGCCCCACCACGTGCGGCCCCAGGCCACGGTCGCGGCAATCGACCGCGCGGCGTCTCGCGCCGGATTGCGTTAAACCGCTTAACATTCCATAATCGCCCGAAAATCAAGGGAGTGGCTGCATGGACCTGCCATTTGACGGCGCGATCAGCACCTATTTCAAAAGCGGGGCCCCCGAGGAGGTCCGCAACGCGATCCGGCGGGCCGACAAGGGCGATATCCTGTCGTCCGACTATCCCCATTCCGACCGGATGCCGCGCAAGGCCTATGAGCGGGATCTGCACCGTCTGCAGATCGAACTGGTCAAGCTGCAGGCCTGGGTCAAGGAAAGCGGCGCGCGGGTCGTCTGCGTCTTCGAAGGGCGCGATGCGGCGGGCAAGGGCGGCACGATCAAGCGGTTTCGAGAGAACCTGAACCCGCGTGGCGCGCGGGTCGTGGCCTTGCCAAAACCGTCCGAGACGGAAGCCACCCAATGGTACTTCCAGCGCTATATCGACCACCTGCCGGCTGGCGGCGAGATCGTGTTCTTCGACCGCTCATGGTACAATCGCGGCGTGGTGGAAAAGGTCTTTGGCTTTTGCACCGATGCGCAGCGCGAACATTTCTTTCACCAGGTCGGCGATTTCGAGAAGATGCTGGCCGACGAGGGTATTCACCTCTTCAAGTTCTGGCTGAACGTCGGTCGCGCCGAACAGCTGCGCCGGTTCATGAAGCGCGAGAGCGACCCGCTGAAGCAATGGAAGCTCAGCTGGATCGACGTCGAGGGGTTGAAGAGATGGGACGCCTATTCCGAGGCCATCTCCGAGACGCTGGCGCGATCGCACGGCACCCACGCGCCTTGGACGGTGGTGCGCTCGGACGACAAGCGGCGCGCGCGGGTAGAGGCGATCCGGCACGTGCTGCTCAATATCGACTACGACCGCAAGCTGCCGAAATCGCTGGGCGTCCCCGATGCGGTCGTCTGCGGCGGGCCCGAGATCTGGGATGCCTAAGCGGGGCTATCACCACGGCAACCTGCGCCAAGCGCTGGTCGACGCGGCGCTGACCTTGATCGAGGAAAAAGGCCCGACCGGGTTCACTCTCTCGGAGGCCGCCAAGCAGGCCGGGGTGACGCCTGCGGCGGTTTATCGTCATTTCAGCGGACGCGAGGACCTGATCGCCGAGGCGGCGCGACAGGGCTACGAGATCTTCGCCGACGTGATCGAATACGCCTATGGCACCGGGCAGACGGCGCTGAGCGCGTTCGCGGCGACGGGCCGTGCCTACCTGGCGTTCGCGCGGAAGTACCCGGGCCACTACATCGCGATGTTCGAGAGCGGCATCTCGGTCAACCGCAACGCCGACCTCGCCGCCGTGTCGGGCCGCGCCCGCGCCGTTTTGGAACGCGCCGCCGAGGGCTTGTCGGCGCATATCCCTCCGGACAAGCGCCCGCCCACGGCGATGGTGTCGGCCCATGTCTGGGCGCTCAGCCACGGTGTCGTCGAGCTTTTCGCTCGCAACTCGCCCGGCACCCAAAGCCCCTTCCCGCCCGAAGATCTGCTGGAATCAGGTATCGGGATCTACCTGCGCGGATTGGGGCTGTTGCCGCCTGACCAATAGGCCCCGGCCCCACTCTTCTTCTGGCCAAAAATATCCCGGGGGTTTGGGGGCTGGCCCCCAATTCGAGCTTCGTTTGGGGGCTGGCCCCCAATTCGAGCTTCGTTTGGGGGCTGCCCCCCAATCGAACCGATACGGCGCGCCAAAGGCGCTCATTATGGAAAGACATGTTCCGCACGGAAAAAGGGCCGCCCAACCGGACGGCCCTTCCCGAAATCCTGAACCCAAAGCTTAACGCTTGGAGAACTGGAAGCTCTTGCGGGCCTTGGCGCGGCCGTATTTCTTGCGCTCAACGACGCGGCTGTCGCGGGTCAGGAAGCCTGCCGCTTTCAGCGCACCGCGCAAGCTGGGATCATAAAGCTGCAGCGCCTTGGAGATGCCGTGCTTGACCGCACCGGCCTGGCCCGACAGACCGCCGCCCTTGACGGTGGCCTGCACGTCGAACTGGTCTTCGACACCGGCCACCGTGAACGGCTGGCGCAGGATCATCTGCAGCACCGGACGGGCGAAGTACTTGTTCATTTCCTTGCCGTTGACCGAGACCTTGCCCGAGCCGGGTTTGATCCAGACGCGGGCGACCGCGTCCTTGCGCTTGCCGGTGGCGTAGGAACGGCCCAGATCGTCGCGGACGGGCTCGCGCGGCGTTTCCTCGGGCATGCCCTGTACACCGCCGATATCATCGGTGACGGCCGCTTCGAGACCGTCGAGTGTTTTGATTTCGTCAGCCATGTCTCTTACACCCGCGTGTTTTTCTTGTTCATGGATTTCACATCCAGCGCTTCGGGGCTTTGCGCCTCGTGCGGATGCTCGGTGCCGGCGTAGACGCGCAGATTGGTCATCTGGCGGCGTGCAAGGCGGTTCGACGGCAGCATGCGCTTGACGGCCTGCATGACGACCCGCTCGGGGTGGGCGCCTTCAAGGATCTCCGCCGTGGTGCGCGACTTGATCCCGCCCGGGTGGCCGGTGTGCCAGTAGTTGGGTTTTTCGCGCTTCTTGCCGGTCAGCTGCACCTTGTCGGCATTGATGATGATGACGTTGTCACCCATGTCCTGGCTTGGTGTGAAGCTGGGCTTGTGCTTGCCACGCAGGCGCGTGGCAACGATCGACGCAAGGCGGCCCAGAACGATGCCGTCGGCGTCGATCACGATCCACTTCTTGTCGATATCTGCCGGTTTTGCAGAAAAGGTTTTCATGGTCTTGTCCCCAAGGGTCAGAGGGTCATAATTCGGATTGCGGGGTTATATAGGCTCCGATGCACAGTTCAAGCAGGAAATGCGCGTTATTTTCTTTCACAAACAAAGACTTGTTATTTAGGTATTATTTTACCTCACATGGAAAGCCTGATTCACTTCCCCGGCCCGCCCCTTGCCGCGCTGCTGCTGCTGGCACTGTCCACGGCGCTTGGCATGGCGCAGGTGGCCAAGATCATCAAGGTCTACGAGGCCAAGCATGAACTGAAGCACGGCTCGGCCGGATTCATCCGCGGCATTGCCGGCTGGTCGCTGGTGGCGTTCTGGGTCATGGCGGTGTGGTTCGTAGCCACGGTGATCGGCGACTGGTGGGCAACCGAGGACCTGGCCGGCGCCATGGACCGCGCGTGGCTGCGGCTGCGCATCCTGCTGGAGATCGCGGCGGCGATCGCGGAGTCGGACTGATGGCGGGCCCGGTTCCCGGCGCACAGGCGATACAGGCCGCGCTGCAATGTCCCGACTGCGCCGGGCAGTGCCGGTACAGCGCCGAGGCCGAGGGGCTGCGCTGCGACAGTTGCGGAAATGTGCGGTCGCTCGACACGCCCGACGACCACCTGGCGCAGACCGAGTTCGGCTATGACCCGGACGTGCCCACCGAAGAGCCGAAAAGCCGCCCGGACCTGATGGAGCACAGCTGTCAGACATGCGGCGGGCACGTGATCTTCACCGACCCGGCCCTGTCCGAGCGGTGTCCCTATTGCGACGGGCCGGTGGTTCTGGCCGACCCTGACATGGGGTTCGACACGATGGCGTTGATCCCCTTTCGCGTCACGCTGGAGACGGCCAGGGCCAATGCGCGGGACTGGGTGCGCGCGCGGATCGCCGCGCCGTCAGACCTGTCGGCGCATGTCGAAGACGGGTATTTCAGCGGGCTTTACGCGCCGTTCTGGACCCTCGACAGCAAGGAGGCCATTCAATACTGGGCCAAGTACACCACCGGGTCCGGCAAGAACCGGCGCACGCATTCCACCGGCGGGGCGATGAACATCGCCTTCGATGACCTGCTGGTGCCGGCCTCGACCCATGTGACACCGCTGATCCGCGACGGCATCCTTCACGAGTTCTACCCCGACCGCCTGCGCCCCTATAGTGCAGGCTACCTGGCCGGGTTCGCGGCCGAGCGCCACCATCAGACCGTGGCGCAGGGGCTGGACGCCAACGCCCGCGACAAGCGGCTGCTGATCCGCAACCGGATCAAGCGGCATATCAACAAGCGCGGGGTGCATGACATACGCTATCGCACCGACACGACGGGCATCCATTACCGGCGCATCCTGCTGCCGGTTTGGATTCTGCATTACGTCTATGACGGCAAGGCGCAGAAGGTCGTCGTCTCGGGGATCAACGGGCGTACCTACGGCGAGCGTCCCTTGTGTAAAATAAAGCTGATGGCCTATGCCGCCGCCCTCAGCGCGTTGGTGATCGGGTTCGGCCTCGCGTGGGGCGCGGGCGGACTGCTCTAGCCCGCGCTCAGACGCCGATGCCCTCGGGCGGGTTGTCCAGAAGGCGGCGCAGGCGCTGCATCGCGGCCTCGTAACTGGCCAGGCTGACGCCCGCGTTCACGGCCATGCGCACGGCATGGGGCGAGGCTGCGTCGCGGCTGGCGAAATCCTCGGCCGAGCGGACCTGCACGCCCTGCTCCGCCGCCGCCTGGCAAAAGGCGGAGGTGCGCCAGCCCGGCGGCAGGGTCAGCCACAGGAACGGCACGTCCTTTCGCCATTTCACATCGTGCCCGCCCAGCACGTTCAGCGCGGCCTGGATGTAGTCGCCCGACCGCGTGCGCACGGCATTCATCAACTCGTCAAGCCGGTCATGCGTCAACAGCGCCGCGATCAGGTCCGAGATTGGCGTGGCCAGTCCGAAAAACGAAGATTCCGCCGCCCTTCGCAGCGCCATCGACTGCCCTTCGGGCGCCAGTGCGAAGCCGACGCGCAGCGCGGGCGTCAGGGATTTCGACAGCGAAGCGACGTACCAGCCGCGTTCGGGGGCCAGCATCCTGTAGGCCGGGGCCTGCGACGGGCCGATGCGGTAACAATCGTCCTCGAGGATCTGAAGATCGCAGCGGCGGGCGACCTCGACGACCTCGTCGCGGCGCTCGGCCGGGGTGAAAAGACAGGTTGGGTTGTGGACCTCGGCCGAGGTGAACAGCATCTGCGCCTGGTGTTTCGTGGCGGCGGCCTCAAGCGCGTCGGGGCGCAGGCCGTGGTCATCCATCGCCACCGGGATCACCTCGGCCCGCATCAGGTCGGCGGCGCGGCGAAAACCCGGATAGCACAGTTCTTCGACCAGTACGGTGGGGCGGCGTCCACACAGAATCGTCTGCATGATCAGGATGATGGCGTTCTGCCCGCCATGGGCTAGCACCACGTCGTCTTCGGTGAACCGGCCCAAAGGCGCCCGCAACAGAAATGCCGCCGCCGCGGCGCGGGCGGGCTGCATGTTGCGGCGGCTGGGATAATGCATCACGCCCGAAGGCGGATCCTCGGCGATCTGCGCCATAAGCTGTCGGATCAGGCGCGCCTGCCCCACGCTCGGCAGGTGCGGCGAGATCATGTTGACCGCGTAGCCGTCGCCATCCGAATTGTGCTCGATACTGTCGGCCTCGATCGGGATCAGGTCGTCATGAGAAACGCTCTTGGGCTCGGCGACGAAGGTGCCGCGCCCGACTTCGGCCACCAGCGTACCGTCATCCGTCAGGCCCGAATAGGCCCGCGCCACGGTGCCCGGCGTGATCCCGAGCCGCCACGCAAGGTCACGCACGGGGGGCAGCTTGTCGCCCGGCGCAAGGCTGTGATTGTCGATACCGGTGCGGATCGCCTGCATCAGCGCCTTGTACTTGGGCGCGGCGGTGTCGGTCAGCTCAGGCTGCCAATTTGTACCCATGACAATATTTCCGTGGATTCGAACAATCTCGCAATGTATCCCTTAATTGTGGCAAGCACACAGTATTGTGTCAATACAATTTATCAGGAAAGGATACGCCATGACCAGTTTCACCCGCACCGACCGCACGGCACTCGAGGGGCTTTCCGCCCGCACCACCCTGCCCGTCCTGTCGCTGATCGCGGTAAAGCTGGCCTGGGCCTGTGTCCTGTGGACGCAACGCCGAAAGACAAGGGGACACCTGTCGCGGCTGGACGACCACATGCTCCGCGATATCGGCCTCAGCCCGCGCGAGGCCGACATGGAAGCGCGCAAACCCTTTTGGAGACCGTAATCGTCCCCGATACGGATCTCTTCCCACTGGGCCGGGTACAATCCCGGCCCTTTTTTCATGCCTTGGGCGGAATCGAATAGGTCAGGCTGGCCCGCGCCACCGGCTGGTCGAACCCGTGCGAGAAGATCAGCACGTCGCCCACGGCCAGAACGCGCCCCAGTTTCAGCAACCGGCAGTCGGCAATGAGGTCCGTGTTGGCGGCGGGTTTGCGCATGAAGTCGATGGAGCAGCTTGTCGTGACCGCCAGCGCCTCGCGTCCGGTCATCGACAGGACCGCCATGTAGACCGCCACATCCGCCAGCGCGAATATCGACGGGCCCGACACCGTGCCGCCCGGGCGCAGGTGACGCTCTTCGACGTTCAGGCGCACGCGCAGCGCCATTTCCTCCAGGCTGTCGATGGTGAAGTCGCCTTTCACCTGCGGGAAGACCTCGTCGATATAGGCCATCAGATCGGTTGCATTCAGTTTCAGCGGCATGCTTTCCTCCGTGCGCGTGCCGGCGTAAGAAGGCACAAGCCCCAAGGAGGATCAAGATGACAATCCTGGAACGCCAAGACGACGGCGCCATCGCCCGTCTGACGATGAACCAGCCCGAGAAACTGAACGCGTTGAGCGACGGCATGTTGGAGGCGCTTCAGACCACGCTGGGCGAGATCGCGGAGGACAATTCGATTCGCGTCGTGACCCTGGCCGGCGAAGGCAAGGCGTTCTGCGCCGGGCATGACCTGAAGGAAATGACCCAAGGGCGCCAGGCCGAGGATGGCGGCAAGGCCTATTTCGCCGATCTCTTCTCGCGGTGCAGCAAGCTGATGCGCACGATCCGCGACCTGCCCCAGCCGGTCATCGCCCTGCCCCACGGCATCGCCACCGCGGCCGGTTGCCAGCTTGTGGCGACCTGCGACCTGGCCGTGGCGGCCACGGGCACGCGGTTCGGCGTCAACGGGGTAAATATCGGGCTTTTCTGTTCCACGCCCATGGTCGCGCTCAGCCGCAACATCCCGCGCAAGCAGGCGTTCGAGATGCTGACCACCGGCGAGTTCATCGAGACCGACCGCGCGATCGAACTGGGCCTGATCAACCGCGCGGTGCCGTATCACGCGCTGCAAGCCGCCGGCGACGACCTGGCCCATACCATCGCCGCCAAGCTGGGCGCGGCGGTGAAGATCGGCAAACAGGCCTTCTACAAGCAACTCGAAATGGGGCTGGACGACGCTTATGCCTTTACCGGCGAGGTCATGGTCGAGAACATGATGTGGCGCGACACCGAGGAAGGCATCAGCGCATTCATCGAAAAGCGCCCGCCAGAGTGGAAGCAGGACTAAAGCGGCGGTCGACACGTCTGAGGTGTATGGACTTCAATCCGCGTCTATTTAAACGAGAATTTTAGGCCGATGAGCGGCGTTGTGAACTGCGCAGCGCGCCAACCTGAGGGCGATTTCCATGCGCAAACCAACACGTTAACCGATTGTTAACCAAACGCGTCATCTGTGTTCCGAAACAGCCGGTTTATCGTCGCCGCAATTGCGTCATGATCGGGCCGAGGTTGGTGCAACGCAAAGTAGGGCCTTACGGTCCGTTTTTCAGCATCTCATTTTACATTCGTTGTGCCAACCTCACGAATTCCTAGAAAAACTTGGCCTTCGCGCGCAGTTCGCACCTCGGCGGCAATGTTTCCAAAACCGTGCCACACTATTTCCACAATTGCCGTTTTGTCGCCACATTCCGTCCGTTACACCCGTACGTGGGGGCATCGTGTGGGGTTACACGACGCTATGATTGCGGCGCTATGACATTTCGGGTGGCGGTTTTCGGCATCTGGTCCCTCCTGGCCAGCCTCTCTCTGGCCATTCCTTCGGAGGCTGCTGACCTGCCCGACCCGGCAAACCGCGCGGAGTTTCCCACACCGGGGGCCACGTCGGTTTTGCTGGGCCGTGATCTGTTCTTCGACCCGATCCTGTCGGGCAATCGCAACATCGCCTGTGCCACCTGCCACCACCCCGACATGGGCAGCGGCGACGGCGTGTCGCTGTCGCTTGGCGAGGGCGGTCGGGGGCTTGGGCCTGCCCGCACCCGGGCCGCCGACAATGCGCCGAAACGCCTGCCCCGTAACGCGCCGCCGCTGTTCAACCTGGGCGCGGCGGAATTCACCGCCTTTACCCATGACGGCCGCGTCATCGCCAGCAAGACCGAACGCTACGGCATCAGCGTCCCCGAGCAGCTCCTGCTGGAGCGCCCCATCAGCCTGTTGGCCGCGCAGGCGCTGCTGCCGATGGTCGCGGTGGACGAAATGGCCGGACACCCCGGCGAGAACATCATCGCCGACGCCGTGGCGCAGGGGCGGATCGCGGGCTATGACGGCGCCTGGCAGAAGATCACCGAGCGGGTCTGGGACATCCCCGAGTACCGCCGCCGGTTCGAGTGGCTGATCGGCCCGAACGAGCCTTTGCACATCACCCATATCGCCGCCGTGCTTGCCGATTTCATCAGCTACGAATTCCGCGCCACCGACAGCCCGTTCGATGCCTTTCTGTCGGGCCAGGACGAGGCGCTGAGCAACGATCAGCTGCGCGGCATGGCGCTGTTCTACGGCAAAGCGGGCTGTGCCGCCTGCCATTCCGGCACGTTTCAAACCGACCACGATTTTCACGCCATTGGCCTGCCCCAGATCGGGCCGGGAAAGGGGCACGGGGCCAACGGCAATTCCGATATCGGGCTGGGAGCGATCACGGGCGATCCTGCGGATGCCTATAAGTTCCGCACGCCGTCGCTTCGCAACGTGGCGCTGACCGCGCCCTATGGCCATAACGGCGCCTATCGTGATCTTGCGGCGATGATCCGGCATCATGCCGACCCCGGCGCGGGGCTGGCGCAATACCCCGGCCTGACGGCGGCCTTTGTGCCGAACGTTGGCGCGGAAGAGACCGGGCTGGAGGCGGCGATGCGTGACGAGGCGGAGGTGCTGAGCATCTATGCCGCCGCGACCCTGCCCCGCAGGCCGCTGACAAACATGGAGATCACCGCGCTTGTCGATTTCCTCGATGCGCTGACCGACCCGGTCTCGCGCACGGGCCGCCTTGGCGTGCCCGATGCCGTGCCCTCGGGCTTGCCGGTGGCCGGGCTGCCCGGCGACAGCTGACCCTTTCCAAACCGCCCTCGACCCCTTAAATGCGGGGCCATGACAGAGACACTTCATATCGTCGGCGGTGGCATGGCCGGGTCCGAGGCCGCATGGCAGGCCGCCAACATGGGCGTGCGCGTGGTCATCCACGAGATGCGCCCCAAGGTCGGCACCTTCGCGCACCAGACCGGCGACCTGGCCGAGATGGTCTGCTCCAACTCCTTTCGCTCGGACGATGACGAGCAGAACGCCGTGGGCCTCCTGCATTGGGAAATGCGCCAAGCGGGCGGGCTGATCATGGAAATGGCCGAGACCCACCGCCTGCCCGCGGGCGGCGCGCTGGCCGTGGACCGCGAAGCGTTTTCCCAAGGCGTCACCGCCCGGCTGCGCGCGCATCCAAATGTCACGGTCGAAGAAGGTGAAGTGTCCACCCTGCCCGAGAGCGGGCGCTGGATCTTTGCCACCGGCCCGCTGACCTCGCAAGGGCTGGGCGCCGCCATCGCGGCCGAGACAGGCACCGACAGGTTGGCCTTTTTCGACGCCATCGCGCCCATCGTCTATTACGACACGATCGACATGACCCAGGCGTGGATGCAGTCGCGGTACGACAAGGGCGAAACCGAGGAAGAGCGCACCGCCTATCTCAACTGCCCGATGTCGAAGGACCAGTACGAGGCCTTCATCGACGCGCTGCTGGCCGCCGACAAGACCGAGTTCCACGAGGGCGAGACGGCGACCTATTTCGACGGCTGCCTGCCGATCGAAGTGATGGCCGAACGCGGCCGCGAGACGTTGCGGCACGGCCCGATGAAGCCCGTGGGCCTGACCAATCCCCACCAGCCGGGCGTGAAGCCCTGGGCTGTGGTGCAACTGCGCCGGGACAACGCGCTCGGGACGCTCTACAACATCGTCGGCTTTCAGACCAAGATGAAGTACGGCGCGCAAACAGATGTTTTCAAAATGATTCCCGGGCTCGAGAATGCCAGTTTCGCGCGTCTGGGTGGCATTCATCGCAACACGTTTCTCAATTCGCCCACGCTGCTGGATGACCAGATGCGCCTGCGTGCCAAGCCGCATATCCGCTTCGCCGGTCAGATCACCGGCGTCGAAGGCTATGTCGAATCCGCCGCGATGGGCCTCTTGGCCGGGCGTCTGGCCGCCGGAGAGATCCTGGGCCGCCCCCTCCCTGCACCGCCGCAGGACACCGCCATGGGCGCGCTGATCCACCACATCACCGGCGGGGCCGATCCGAAGACGTTTCAGCCGATGAACGTCAATTTCGGCCTCTTTCGACCCGTCGACGGGCTCAAGGGCGGACGCCGGGGCCGGCGTGACCGCTACAAGGCCTATACCGACCGGGCCAAGGCAGCCTGGACGGGCTGGCTGGCCGAAACAGAAGTGGACGCCGGAGAAACCGTGTGATTTTCTTCGTGCATGTCGGACAGTTTCTTCGATAAGGTTTACGAGGCGGCGGACCCGGAAGAGACCCGTGCGCTCTATGACGCTTGGGCGGCCAGCTATGACGCCGAAATCGCCGATAACGGCTATGCCACGCCGGGCCGCGTGGCCGATGCGATGTTTCGATTCGCCAAGTCACACGAGGCGCCGCTGCTGGATTACGGCTGTGGCACGGGGCTGTCCGGTCTGGCGCTGAAACTCGCCGGGTTCTCCACGATCGACGGCATGGACCCCAGTCAAGAGATGCTGGACGGCGCAAGGCGCAAGGCCGTCTATCGCACCCTCACACCCATCGACCTGTCTGACCCCGATCCTATTCCGGCGGGCGCCTATGAGGCCATCACCTGCATCGGCGTCATCGGCACGGGCGCGGCCCCGGCCTCGACCCTCGACCTGGTGATGCACGTGCTGCCCAAGGGCGGCTTGCTGGGCTTCAGCCTGAACGACCACGCGCTGGCCGACCCGCAATACGAAGGTGCTTTGAACAGCTGGCTGGATCGTGGCGCGGCCAATGTCCTCTTTCGCGAGTACGGCCCCCACCTGCCCGGCCAGAACATAAACTCCACCGTATATATAATTGAAAAAGCGTGACTTTCAGAACCCGTTTCGCTCCATCGCCCACGGGCCCGCTGCACCTGGGTCACGCCTATTCGGCGCTCTTGGGGCATGACATGGCGCGGGCGCGCGGCGGTGCGTTTCTGCTGCGGATGGAAGACACCGACCTGCAACGCAGCAAACCGGAATGGGATTCGCAGATCCTGGACGACCTTATGTGGCTTGGTCTCGACTGGGACGAGCCCGTCTTGCGCCAGTCCGAGCAACTGAGCAGCTACACCCCCGCCCTTGAGCGGTTCGAATCGATGGGCCTGCTCTACCCCTGCTCTTGTTCCCGCAGCCAGATTCAGGCCGCGCTCGCCGCCCCGCAGGAGGGCGCCATCCACGAGGTCTATCCCGGCACCTGCAAGCACCGGAGCATGACAAGCCGCGAGCCCGGCGATGCGCTGCGCCTGCATCTGGACCGGGCGCTCGATCACTTCGGCGGCCTCTATCCAGATTTCGAGGAGACCGGCCCGTTGCACACCGGCACCCATCGGATTGAACCGGACCAGGCGCTGGCCGAGATCGGCGACGTGGTCCTCAGCCGCAAGGGCGAGGACATCGTCGCCTATTTCCTCGCCTCCGCGCTCGACGATATCCGGCAGAGCATCACCGACGTGGTCCGTGGCGAGGACCTGTTCGGGTTCGTACCGATTCAGGTGATCCTGCTCAGCCTTCTGGGCCATGCCCTCCCGCGCTACCACCATCACCGCCTGATCCGCGACGAGGATGGCAAGCGCCTGGCAAAGCGCGACGACGCCCGCAGCATCGCGACCTACCGCGAGGCGGGAAAGAGCCCGGCGGATATCCGCGCCATGGTCGGGATGTGACGCGCCCGTCTCTTCACTGTTCCAAAAATACTCACGGCACGACAGGTGCCATAAGCTCGACCTCGAGCCCCTCCTGAACACCCGTGTAAAAGCAGCTGCGTCGGTTGGTGTGACAGGCCGGTCCGGTCTGATCGACCAACACCAGCAGGCAGTCGCGGTCGCAATCCACCCGGAACTCCACCAGTTTCTGCACATGACCCGAGCTTTCACCCTTGATCCAGAACGCCTGCCGCGAGCGACTCCAATAGGTGACGCGGCCCGTCTCCAGCGTTCGGGCCACGGCCTCGGCATTCATCCACGCCATCATCAGCACCTCTGCGCTGGCCGCATCCTGCGCGATGGCCGGGATCAGGCCCTGGTCGTTGAAACGCAAGCTGGAAACATCGAATTCCATGTCAGAAAACCTTTTGCCTTGGCGGTGTCAGCCCTTATCTATGGGGTCAACGACGAAAGGGAAAGCCATGAGCGGCGAGACCGACCTGATCAAGCTTTACTCCGCGCGGATCCTCGAACTGGCCGCCGACATCCCGCATCACGGGCGGCTGGAGGCCCCGGACGTGACGGTCAAGCGCCGTGCACCGCTTTGCGGATCGACCGTGACTGTGGATCTGATCACCGACGGCGACCGCATCACTGACTATGCCGCAGAGGTGAAGGCCTGTGCCCTGGGCCAGGCGGCGGCGAGCGTCGTGGGGGGAGGCATCATCGGCTGCACCTACGATCAGGTGGTCGCGGCGCGCGATGCGCTGAAAGCGATGCTGAAATCCGACGGGCCCACACCTCCTGCGCCTTTTGAGGGGTTGGAAGTGTTGCGCCCCGCGCAGGATTACAAGAACCGCCATGCCTCGATCCTGCTGACGCTGGAGGCCGCCACCGAGGCGATGGAAGAGGCGCGCGCCACGGCCTGAGAGCCTTCGTTCGAAGGCTCTTGTCAGCGCACCACTTCGATCGTTGCATGATCCATCCCATAGGTGTCGCGCAGGATGTCTCTGACCTGCGTTTTGACCGCTTCGGCGTCAAAGCCTTGGCATACCGACAGGTTCAGTGTCACCATCGGGCGCTCCTGCGTCACCTGCCAGGCGTGCACGTGGCTGACCTCGGCCACACCCGGCACATCCCGGGTCAAAGCCTCGGCCACCTCGCGCCGGTCAAACCCGCCGGGCGCGCCTTCCAACAGGATATGCCCGCTTTCGCGGACCACTTTCAGCGCCGAGCGCAGGATGATCACCGCCACCAGCACTGACAGGATAGGGTCGATCGGCATCCAGCCGGTCCAGAGGATCACCAGCGAGGCGACAATCGCTGCAACCGAGCCCAGCAGATCCCCCGCCACATGCAGCGCGGCCGCGCGTATGTTCAGGTTGTCGCTGTCCTCGCGCGTCAGCACCCAGAAGGACGCGATGTTCACCACCAGCCCGACCAGCGCCACCCAGAGCATCAGCCCGCCCAACACCTCGACCGGTTGCGCCAAACGCCGTACCGCCTCGATCACGATCCAGAGCGCGATGGCAAAGAGTGTCAGCCCGTTGACGAAGGCCGCAAGGACCGAGAACCGGTCGTAGCCATAGGTCCGCTTCCAGTCGGCCGGCCGCCGCGCGATGCGGAACGCGAACCAGGCCAACATCAATGACGCGAAATCGGTCAGCATATGCCCTGCATCGGCCAGTAGTGCCAGCGATCCCGACAGGATCCCGCCCACAAGTTCGGCCAGCATGAAGCCGCCCGTCAGGGCGGCGGCGATGGCGATGGTGCGTTCCTTCTTCGGAACGTGGCTGTGGCCGTGCGAATGGTCGTGCATGGTCCTGTCCTGGCGCGCTCAGCCTGTCACGGGGCGCCCGCGGCTGCAATCGAGCGCCCCCAAGATTCTTCGTACGAAGAATCTTGGGCGCGATGCGCAAAAAAAACCGCCGCACGCTGGAACAGCGGCGGCGGAAGGAATGCGTGATCCGCTTTTGCGCGTCGTGTCCGGGGAAGAGGCAACAACCCGGGACAAAGGGGACAGTATCAGGCCGCGTCAAGGGGACAGGAGACGCAAGCGCGACGCGCGAGGGATATACGCAGGCAGAAACGGTTACATCAGTCCCGGCAGGTAGAGCCCTCCGACCAGCGTGACGACCAGCGCCGCACCACCGATGAAATCACCGAGCAGAGTGTCGGCAGAGCGTCTTGCGGCGGTCTTGATCTGGGTCAGCATCGGAAGTGTCCTTGTTGCCGTTAACTTCTGTTGCCTCTTTGTTCTCATTTTGGAAACCTTTTGTAAAGAACTTTATGAGAACATTTGTGAACTTTTGCGGTGCACTTTGGTTAACGCCTTTAAATTGATCGATTTTTTTAACACGCTTTTCTTTTGAACTTCTCGACCTCCGCCTCCGACTTCCTTTTGTGAAACGAAATGCAGAAGGAATTCTCAAAATGATGGACACAGATCACAAGAAATGGACTGATATCCTGTCCTTTGGTGCCCCCACTCAACCGCAACAGGACGATACGCCAGAGACGCTTGCAATCCAGCAGGACGAGGACCCCACTGCCTCCCTTATCCTGCCGGCGGTTCAATCTGTTCGGCTCTCAAGCGCAGGCGGCGAAGATTTCGACTTCCATGATTTCAAGGCTGCAGAGCCCACAGATGAAACCGCGTACGAATTGTCAGATATCCTGATAAGCAGCTATCAGACAGGCGGGTCAGGCGACGGCATTGACATGGCGCCAGAGCCTGAGCCGGTCTCGGATTTCACCACGGCCGACCATTTCGATTTCTTCTGAATGGCGCGACGGCCTCAGCCAACCGACAACAGCCGGATCGCCTCGTCCTGCCCCATCAGCCACAGCAGGACGCGGGCGGCCTGCCCGCGCTCTGACTGCAACTCCGGGTCATCCCCCAGCAGCTTTCGTGCGTCGGTCTGGGCGGTGGCCATCAGCCCTGCCTGCGCCTCCATGTCCGCGACGCGAAATCGCGGCAGGCCGGATTGCGCCGTGCCGATCAGGTCGCCGACGCCGCGCATTTCCAGATCGACTTCGGCGATGCGGAACCCGTCCTCGGTCTCGCGCATCGTGTCCATCCGGCGCTGACCGCCCTCCGAGAGCGGCGCCTGGTACATGAGCAGGCAGGTCGATTGCGCCTCGCCCCGTCCCACCCGGCCGCGCAGCTGGTGCAGCTGCGCCAACCCGAAATGCTCGGCGCGTTCGATCACCATGATCGAGGCGTTGGGCACATCAACACCCACCTCGATGACCGTTGTCGACACCAGAACGCTCGTCTCGCCGCGCTGAAACGCGGCCATCGCGGCGTCCTTGTCGGCGGGCGGCATCTGGCCGTGCACCAGCCCGACGCGCCCTTCGCCCAAGGTGGCGCGCAGGTGCTTGAACCGTTCCTCGGCGCTGGTCAGATCCATCACCTCGGAGTCCTCGACCAGCGGGCAGACCCAATAGGCCTGCCGTCCCTCGGCGATGGCGCCCTTCAGGTGCTCGACCACTTCCTGTATCCGCGCCATGTTGGTCAGCGCCGTCTTGATCGGCTTCCGGCCGGGTGGTTTCTCGTCGAGGATGCTGACATCCATATCGCCATATTGCGCCAGCGCCAGGCTGCGCGGAATGGGCGTGGCGGTCATCACCAGCACATCGACAGCGGCGCCCTTGCGCCCCAGTTCCAGCCGTTGCCGCACGCCGAAACGGTGCTGTTCGTCCACCACGGCAAGGCGCAGGTCGTGAAACTCCACGTCCTTCTGAAAAACGGCATGAGTGCCCACGAGGATCTGGATGTCGCCGCGCTTCAGCGCCTCCAGCTTGGCGCGCCGTTCCGCTCCCTTGTCGCGGCCTGTCAGCAGTTCCAGAACCACGCCGGCGGACTCGGCCAGCGGGCGCAGACCTTCCAGATGTTGGCGGGCAAGGATCTCGGTGGGCGCCATCATCACCCCCTGCCCGCCTGCCTCGACCGCGACCAGGAGCGCCATCAGTGCCACCAGCGTCTTGCCCGCGCCGACGTCGCCTTGCAGCAGGCGGTTCATGCGCAGGGGGGCGGCCATGTCCGCGGCGATCTCGGCAATGGCGCGGGTCTGGGCGCCCGTGGGCGTGTAGGGCAAGGCGGCGCGCATCTGTGCCTGTAACGTGCCCGTGGCCTTGCTGACCCGCCCCTTGCCGCGCCGCATCTTGGCGCGGGCCAGGGCAAGGGTCAGCTGGTGCGCCATGAACTCGTCATAGGCCAGCCGCATGCGGGCCGGATCGGTCGCGGCGAGGTCGGCCATGTCGGCGGGGGTGTGGGCATGGTCCAGCGCCGCATGCCAGTCGGGCCAGTCAGCTTGGTCCTTTTGGGACGGGTCGATCCATTCGGCCAGGTCCGGCGCACGCGCCAGAGCAGATCGCGCGGCCTTGGCCATCGTCTTTTGCGTCACGCCGGCGGTCAGCGGGTAGACAGGCTCGAAATCCGGGATCT
Source organism: Roseovarius sp. THAF9 (assembly GCF_009363715.1). Taxonomy (NCBI): domain Bacteria; kingdom Pseudomonadati; phylum Pseudomonadota; class Alphaproteobacteria; order Rhodobacterales; family Roseobacteraceae; genus Roseovarius; species Roseovarius sp. THAF9. The sequence goes on along the minus strand of NZ_CP045404.1, from coordinate 1,772,978 downwards.
CGCCCGCCTCTTCCACGGGCAGGATGTGATCGGGATGCACCATCTGCGCCATCCCGTCGAACAGCTCGACCTTGCCCGAAACCACCCGCCGCGCGCCGGTCGGCAAAACGCGATTGAGGTAATCGTCGCGGCCGTTGAAGAAGACCAGTTGAAAGGCGACGCGGCTGTCCTCGACCTGTATGCGGTAGGGCCGCCCCCGGCTTCGCGGTGGGTCATGGCGGCCCACCAGAACCTCGACCGTGACCGTGCCGGGCAAATCCGCGCCCTGCACCGTGTCGCGCTTGCGCCTGTCGATGCCGGAATGCGGCAGCGTAAACAGCAGGTCCCGGGGACGCGTAATATGCAGCGCCTCCAATGTCTTGGCGGTCTTGGGCCCGACGCCTTCCAGCGTCTCCAGATCCGCGAAAAGCGGAAAGAGGATTTCCGGCCGGGTCGTCATGCGTCGTCGATCAGCTCCAGCCAGCCATCCTCGTCGATGGTCTCGATGCCCAGCTCGGCGGCTTTCTTGGCCTTGCTGCCCGCCCCCGGCCCGGCCACCAGCAGGTCGGTCTTGGCCGACACCGAGCCCGAAACCTTGGCGCCCAACGCTTCGGCCCGTGCCTTGGCCTCGGCGCGGGTCATCTTTTCCAGCGTGCCGGTAAAGACGACCGTTTTGCCCGCGACGGGGCTGCCATCCGTCGCGGGGGCCGCGGCCTCTTCGATGGTCAGATGGGCCGTCAGCCGGTCGATGCTGTCGCGCTCATGATCCTGCGCAAAGGCGGTGACAAGGCTGCGCGCCATGACCTCGCCAACCCCGTCGATGGCCAGAAGGTTGTCCCATTCCGGGCCTTCGCACTCTTTCGCGGCGTCCATCGCCGCGGTGAAAGTATCCCACCGGCCATAGCTGCGCGCAATCAGGTTGCTGGCCTGCTCACCCACGTGGCGGATGCCAAGCGCGAACAGGACCCGGCCAAAGGGGATCGTCCGCGTATCCTCGATGGCCTGAAATAGGTTCTCGGCGCTTTTCTCGCCCCAGCCTTCGCGGTTCTTCAACTGCTTCACGCCGCTGCCGTAGCGCTCCTGCAACGTGAAGATATCGGCCGGTTCCCTGATCCAGCCGTCGCGATAGAACTGCTCGACCTGTTTTGCGCCCAGACCTTCAATATCAAACGCCGCTCGTGACACGAAATGTTTCAGCTTTTCAACAGCCTGCGCCGGGCAGATCAGCCCGCCAGTGCAGCGGCGCACGGCATCGCCCTCTTCGCGGATCGCCTCGGAGCCGCATTCGGGGCACTCGGTCGGAAACACGTAAGGTTCCGCGCCCTCGGGCCGCTTCGACAGATCCACATCCGCCACTTTCGGGATCACGTCGCCGGCGCGGTAGACCTGCACCCAGTCACCGATCCGGATGTCCTTGCCGCCGCGGATCTCCTGCCCCTTGCTGTCGAGGCCCTTGATGTAATCCTCGTTGTGCAGGGTGGCGTTGCTGACCACCACGCCGCCCACGGTCACGGGGGTCAGCCGGGCCACGGGGGACAGCGCGCCGGTGCGGCCCACCTGGATCTCGATGTTTTCCAAAGTGGTCCAGGCCAGCTCGGCGGGAAATTTATGCGCCGTGGCCCAGCGGGGCGTCGTGCTGCGAAAGCCCAGCCGGCGCTGCAGGTCGAGGTCATTGACCTTGTAGACCACGCCGTCGATGTCATAGCCTAGGCTGGCGCGCTGTTGTTCGATCTGGTCGTAATGCGCCTGCATCTCTGCCGGGCCGTCGCAGAGCGCGGTCAGCGGGTTGGTCGAAAACCCCAACTCGGCCAGCCGGTCTATCGCGTCCATTTGCGTGCTTGCCAGCGCTTCGCTCACCTCGCCCCAGGCATAGGCGAAGAAGCGCAACGGGCGGGACTTAGTGATGCTGCTGTCGAGTTGCCGCAGCGATCCCGCGGCGGCATTGCGCGGGTTGGCGAAGGTCTTGGCATCCTGCTCGGCTTGCCTTTTGTTCAGCGCCTCGAAATCGGCGTGGCTCATGTAGACTTCGCCGCGCACTTCCAGCACGTCAGGCGCGTCTTCCAGCGTCACGGGAATATCGTCGATGGTCCGGGCATTGGCGGTCACGTTCTCGCCCACTGCACCGTCGCCGCGCGTGGCAGCCTGGACCAGTTTGCCCCCCTCGTAGCGCAGGCTCAGGCTCAGCCCGTCGATCTTGGGTTCGGCGGTGTATTTGAGCGGTGCATCGGCAGCGAGGCCCAAATAACGGCGGATTCGATCGTCGAAGTCCACGACCTCGGCGTCGTCAAAAACGTTCGACAGGCTGAGCATCCGGACCGCGTGCGTGACCTTGGAAAAGCGATCTGCCGGGGCCGCCCCGACCTGGTCACTGGGGCTGTCGTCGCGCTTGAGCTTGGGGAACCGCGCCTCGATGGCGGCGTTGCGGGCCTTGAGCGCATCGTAGTCCGCATCGGTGATCTGCGGCGCGTCGTCCCGATGATAGGCATCATTGGCCTTTGCCAGCACGTCGGCCAGGCGGGCCAGCTCTTTGTGGGCCTGCGTTTCGGTCAGGGTGTCTACGGGTGTTTCGGCGGTCATGCCCTGTTCTCTGTCTTGCTGCCAGTCGGCGTCTTTCCCGAAGTGTTAAAGCCTTTCTTGCCAAAGCTGAATTGCAGATTTTCATTCTAGGCCCAGAGCGCGCCTGTCGGCGGCGGGAAACGCCCTTTGCCGCAAGTGCTCGACGCGCCACCCGGCCTTATTGTCCGCTGAACGCCACATGCGAAACCGGGCCCGGCACATATGCCGGACCCGGTCAGCTGGAGGGCCGTGTCGTAACTGCATTCCGTGTCAGGCGGGGCACAGTATCGCCACCGCGTTGGGACGCGATCCTGCGGGATCGGGATTGCCTGACGGGGCTGCCGCCTCGGGCCTCAGGCGCCCACGGCGAGCCGCGGGCCGTCACCTTTTCCCTCTGTCGGATCCGGGTCGCGCAGAACATAGCCGCGGCCCCAAACCGTTTCGATGTAGTTGTCGCCCCCCGTCGCCTCCGCCAGCTTCTTGCGCAGCTTGCAGATGAAGACGTCGATGATCTTGAGCTCCGGCTCATCCATGCCGCCGTAAAGATGGTTCAGGAACATCTCTTTCGTCAGGGTCGTGCCCTTGCGCAGGCTGAGAAGTTCGAGCATCTGGTATTCCTTGCCCGTCAGGTGCACCGTCTTTCCGCCCACATCCACCGTCTTGGCGTCAAGATTGACGTTCACCTTGCCGGTGCGGATCATCGACTGCGAATGCCCCTTGGACCGACGGATGATCGCATGGATCCGCGCCACCAGTTCCTCGCGGTGGAAGGGTTTGGTCAGGTAGTCGTCGGCACCGAAACCAAATCCCTTGATCTTGTTCTCGGTGTCATCCGCCCCTGACAGGATCAGGATCGGCGTTTCGATCCGTGCAAGCCTGAGTTGCCGCAGGACCTCGTGTCCGTTCATGTCTGGCAGACCCAGATCAAGCAGGATCAGGTCGTAATCGTAAAGCTTGGCCAGGTCGATCCCCTCCTCGCCAAGGTCCGTGGTGTACACGTTCAGATTGGCATGGGTCAGCATCAATTCGATGCTTTTCGAAGTATTGGGATCGTCTTCGATCAATAGAACGCGCATGCGTTAATCTCCGCTTGTATCCTTGTCCGCCCTGATATTCCGGGAAATTGGTTAACCGGTGGTTACTCTAAAAGAACAAATAGCGCGCACTACTTTAGGTTGTCGACTCATTTTGCGACCGTCACCTTCAATCCGCGTTCCCCATGCCTGGAAACGGCGTCCAGCCACTCGTTGAATTCCTCGGCGCTGATCTGGTACATGTCCTGCGCCTCGGCCTGAGTGATCAGGCTGTGGGCCACGGCCCTCACAACCTGAAGTTTACGCGACGCCACCCATCGCTGCGTGTCCGGTGGCGGCAGGTCCGCGCGCGTCATGACCGTGCCATCGGGCAGCGTCACGGCGCGGGGGCCTTCGACTTTCTTAAGATACATCCTGGTTCACCCCTTACGATTTCACCGGCTTTACATTCGGGAATTGTCCTTAATGCTGGGTGAAACAGCGCGGGCCGAATGCATCGGATTTTTCTAAAAGCGCGTCCTGCATGGCCCACGGGGCGCGCGCGGGTTGACACTGGCGCCGCGACAGGCCACACCGCGCCCTCTTCACACGCGCCAGATCGCCCTTATATTCCGGCCAAACCGGAGCCATGTCATGCCGCTCGATCCTGAACTGAACTCGCTTGGATTTCCCAAAGCCCCCGCCGACACGCGGGTCGTCGTTGCCATGTCCGGCGGCGTTGACAGCTCCGTCGTGGCGGCGCAACTGGCCGAGGAAGGCTACGATGTGGTGGGGGTGACGCTGCAGCTTTACGACCATGGCGCGGCGCTGGCCAAGAAAGGCGCCTGCTGTGCCGGGGTCGACATCCACGACGCACGGCGCGTGGCCGAGGAGATGGGCTTTCCGCATTACGTGCTGGATTACGAGAACATCTTCAAGGACGCGGTGATCGACGAGTTCGCCGACAGCTATCTTGCGGGGGCGACTCCGGTGCCCTGCATCCGTTGCAACGAGCGGGTGAAGTTCAAGGACCTTTTGGAGACGGCCAAGGACCTTGATGCCGATTGCATGGCGACAGGGCATTACATCCAGCGCAAGCTGGGCGACCGCGGTCCGGAACTGCATTGCGCGGCGGATGCTGCCCGCGACCAGAGCTATTTCCTGTTCTCGACCACGCCGGAACAGCTGGATTTCCTGCGTTTTCCGCTGGGGCATCTGCCGTCCAAGGACGCGACGCGGAAACTGGCCGCGCGCTATGGACTTCCCGTGGCGGACAAGCCCGACAGCCAGGACATCTGCTTTGTGCCGAATGGCAACTATGCATCGGTGATCGAAAAGCTGCGTCCGGGGGCCGCCGAGCCGGGCGAGATCGTCCATGCCGATGGCCGCGTGCTGGGGCGGCATGACGGCGTGATCCACTACACGATCGGCCAGCGCCGGGGCCTTGGCATCGGCGGCCTGGAAGAGCCGCTTTACGTGGTGAAACTTGACGTCGATACGCAGCGCGTAATCGTCGGACCCAAAGAGATGTTGGCGACCCGCACCGTGCCGGTGCGCGAGATCAACTGGCTGGGCGACGAGGATTTCCAGAGCCGTCCCGCGTGGCACGTATCGGTCAAGGTCCGCTCCACCCGCCCGCCGCGAGAGGCGATCATCCGCCCCACCGGGCCGGACACGGCGGAGGTCGAGTTGATGGTGGCCGAGGAAGGTGTGTCACCCGGGCAGGCCTGCGTGTTCTACGAGACCGAGGGCGGCCGCATCCTTGGCGGTGGCTGGATCTGGAAAGGCTGATCGCGCGGCTTAGGCCGAGGCGCGTATGGTCGCGAGCGGTTCAGTCTGCCGCGGATCGGTCCGGCTGTTGCGGTGATAGGACGAATAGGGCCAGTCATGCGGGTCGCTGACAAAGCCGTGGCGCACCGGATCGGTCCAGCAATGGCGTCGGAAAGTCTCCATGTCGTGACGGGTGCGGATCTGCTCGATCTTGTCCTGCACACACCACAGATGCGCGCCGCCCGCCGCGATCTGGCTGGGAGTCATTGCCCGTTTAGAGGCCCGCGCGGCGAAACGCGCCTTGATCGTGGAGAGCCGGATGGCAAGGTCGTCGTCACGATGCGGCAAGATCAGGACCGCGTGCAGGTGGTCGGGCAGGACGACCCAGGCGTCCAGCTCGAACGGCCAGAGGTCGCGCACCATGCGCACCGTCGCTTGCAGGTGGTCGATTTCGTCCACCAGAGTCGTCGCATCGCGCTCGGCCAGCGTCAGGGTCACGAAGCTCGTTTCGCCACGGCGGCGGAGAGGAAGTAGCTGTACCATGCCCCAAGCCTGCGCGATTCCCGTTAATGGACGATTGACGTGGGCGCGCAGCCACTTAGCCCGGCATCCGGTCCATTATCGCGCGGGCGGCACGCAGGCCGGGATCCTCGCCACCACGGCCCAGCCGCTCCATCGTTAGGCCCATCGCGTCGCGCTGTGGGCCGGGATTGTCGAGCATGTCCAGAACCCCGGGCGCGATGAGATCCGCGCGACATCGCTCGCCGTTGAACTCGGGGATCGCGCGGGTTTCCGACACCAGGTTGACCAGCGTCAGCGTGTCGATGATCAGCATCCTTCGGATTATCTCGCGCGTCAGCCACGCGGCGTCATAAGCGATGACCATGGGCGTGTCGGCGGCGGCCAGTTCCAGCGAAACCGTGCCCGACGCTGCCAATGCACCCTGAGCACAGCCAAAGGTCGCAGCTTTGCGCCGCTTGTCGGCCTGCCCCTGCCCCGTCGGGCCGACCACAACCGGGTCGCCGGGCCAGTCGGCCACAAGCGCCCTGACCTGTTCGGCGCGGGCCGCCACGGTCGGGATCACCAGTCGCAACTCGGGCTTTGCCGCGCAAACCTGCCGGATCGCCTCGCCGAAAATCGGGCCGAGGCGCGCCACCTCGCTGCCGCGCGACCCGGGCAGCACCAGCAGCACCGGCGCGTCGCCCAGGCCGTGATCGGCGCGGAAGGCGGCGATTTCGTCGTCTGAGGCGGGTGCATCATTCACCACCGGGTGCCCGACGAAATCACAGTCCACGCCCGCGGCCTCCAGGTAGGGCGGCTCGAAGGGCAGCAGCGCCAGAACTTGGTCTATCACCTTTGCCATCTTGTCGGCCCGCTTGGGCCGCCAGGCCCAGACCGAGGGGGCGACGTAATGCACGGTGCGCAGATCACTGCGGTCCTTGATGATCTTCGCCACGCGCAAGCAGAAATCGGGGCTGTCGATGCTGATCACCACGTCCGGGCCATAGTCGATCGCGGCTTGGGCGGTTTCACGGATGCGGCGCTTGAGGTGGAAATACTTGGGCAGGATCTCGACCAGCCCCATGACGCTCAGCTCTTCCATGGGAAAGAGCGACGTAAACCCCTCGGCCTGCATCTGATCGCCGCCAACACCGGCGAATTCCACGTCCGTCAGCGATTTGAGACCCGCCATCAACGCGGCCCCCAGCCGGTCGCCCGATGCCTCGCCGGCGATGACGAAAACCTTCATGCCCCGCCCCGTGGCCGGACCCACAGGAACATGCCTTGTGCGCGCAGCACTTCGGCCACGCCGTCGGGGTCGAGCAGCATCACGCCGCCTGCCTCGATCACGATGCCCGCCAGCTCGGCCTCGGCAGCGCGCATCACGGTGCCAAGACCGATCAGCGGCATGTCCACGCGCAATTCCTGCCCCGGTTTCGGCGCCTTGAAGAGGATGCCGCCATCGCTGGTGTCCTCTGCCGCCCGCGCCTCGGCCACCGGGCCGCTCAGCCAGTCGGCCACGCTGTCGAGCATGTCGCCCATCATCTCGAACGGGTCATGCGAGACGCCCTGGTCCTGGATCTCGGGGCATAGGTCGCTCAGCATGGCATCGGTGCCGCGCGCGTCCTCGCGGGCAATCACCTTGCCGCCGCGCACCACCACGGCCTGCCCGGCATCGGCGGCGGCCAATTCGGCCAGCGCCGCCTCTGCCACGGTAATGTCCTGCTTGACGCCATCCGGCAGGCTGCCGGTCAAACCCTCGGGCGGCAGCAGCGAGGGGTCGATATCGGCCGCACCAATAACCTCGATACCGGCCTCTTCGAAAATCTCGGTGAAAATGCGCAGCGTGCTGTCATCGCCGGAATTGGCCAGCGCGGCCTGCACCTTGGGCACAAGCGGCATCGTCGCCGCGTCGATCTGCGACGGGTCGATCGGCGGGCGGCGCATGGCCCCGGCCATGCAGATGCGGGTGACGCCGACCTCCTTTGCGGTGGCAATGAAGGTTCCCAGCGTTTCCAGCCGAAAGCCAAGCCGCGGCAGCTCGCCTTTCACATCCGACGGGAACTGCTCGATCTCGCAGACAACCGGCACTTCGCCACGGGCCAGCAGGACCCGCACCAGCTGCGGTGGCAGGCCACCCTGCCCGGCGATCAGCGCCAACGTCATCGGCGCCTCAGCCCGCGCCCGGGGTCAGGAACGACCGGTCGCTTTCGGCCAGCACGAAATCCACGATCTGGCGAACATAGGCACTCTCGGTTTCCTCGCCCAAACGGCGGGCGCGGTCCTGGAACGCGCCTTCGCCCTGCGCCAGCATCTGGAACGCGGCACGCAGCGCCGTGATGTCCTTGCGGGCAACGCCACGTCGCTTGAGCCCGACTAGGTTCAGCCCGTCCAGATGCCCGCGCGGCGCTTGGACCAGGCCATAGGGAATCACGTCATTGGTCACCATGGTGACCGCGCCGATGATGGCACCCTGCCCGATGCGCACCCATTGGTGCACGCCCGACAGACCGCCGATGATCACGTCATCCTCGACCACGCAATGCCCGGCAAGGGCCGCGTTGTTGACGATGATCACCCGGTTACCCACCTGCACGTCATGGGCGACGTGACAGCCCGCCATGAAGAGGCCATCGTCGCCGACGCGCGTGATGCCGCCGCCGCCCTCAGTGCCGGAATTCATCGTCACATGTTCGCGGATGCGGTTGCGCTGGCCGATCACCAGCTTTGTTTTCTCGCCCGCGAATTTCAGGTCCTGCGGGATCTCCCCGATACAGGCGAAGGAAAAGATCACCGTCTCGTCGCCCACTTGCGTGTCGCCGGTGACGACCACGTGCGATTTCAGAACCACACCATCGCCCAGCCGTGCCTCGGGGCCGACATGACAGAACGGGCCGATCTCGACACCGGCGCCGATCTGGGCGCCCTCCTCAATGACCGCACTTGGATGAATGCGCGTCTCGGCCATGCGGCTTACTCCTTCGGCATGTCCATCATGGCGGTGAAATCCGCCTCGCAGGCCAGTTCGCCCTCGACCGTCGCCTCGCCGTGGAAACGCCAGACCTTGCCGCCGGGCTTGCCGCGCGTCGTGGTCACCTTCAACTCCAGCACGTCGCCGGGCACCACCATGCGGCGGAACTTGCAGCCCTCGATCGCCATGAAATAGACCAGCAGCTCACGGTCCTCCATTTCCAGCGCGGCGCCCACCATGACGGCGGCGGTCTGGGCCATCGCCTCGACAATGGTGACGCCGGGCATGATCGGCTTGGCCGGGAAATGGCCCTGAAAATGCGGCTCGTTCATCGTGACGTTCTTGATGCCGCGGGCGGATTGATACCCGTCCATCTCCACGACCTTGTCCACCAGCAGGAACGGATAGCGGTGCGGGATCAGCCGTTGGATGCGGCCGATATCGGCACTGTCTAGGGACGTGGTCATGGGCTTCGTGTTCCTTCTGCCTTTGGCCGCGAACAAGGTCCGTCCCCGGTGTCCCCGCTTACCAAGTTGGGGTCAGCGGGGCAAGCACGGCGGGGGTCCGGTTGGCTATTCGGCGGGAGCGGTTTCCGGGTCGGTGACGGGAACGGGATCTGCCGGATCGTTTGTCCCTTCGGTCGTACCGGCGTCGCCCTCGTCCTGCGCAGCGGCGCCAAGCGTGGCGTCGATGCGCTGAACCGCGGCGCTGGTGATGTCGACCACGTCAGCCTGAAGCAGCACGGTGCGGCGATCCATCACCACCGCGGCCCCGGCCTCGCGCATCAGCTCGACCAGCACCGGCTCGACCCGGCGCATGAATTCCAGCGGGGCGCGTTCGCGGTTGCGCTCGTGCTCGCGCACGCGGCGCTGGCTGTCGGCACGAATGCGCTGCACCCGTTCATCGAAAGCGTCGGCAAGGTCGCGAAACTCCTCGGGCGAGGTGGAGTCGCGCTGTTCGGTCAGGGCCAGCTCTTCGGCCTCGAGCTCTGCCTCCAACTTGCGGTTGAGCGCGATCAGGTCTTCGCGCTCCTGCTGAAGCTGGTTGGTGATCGATTGACCAAGCCGGGTTTCCTCGAACAGGCGTTCGGGGTCCACCACCAGGATATCGCTTTGCACGACGCCGACACTTTGCGCCGCCGCGGGAACGGGGCCGCCGACGAGCCACCCCGGGGCCGCCAGCAGGGCCACCGACATCAGCAGGGCCCGTAGCGGCGTCATATCAGAATTCCGTGCGGACCGTGATATCGAACTCGCGCTCGATGTCGCCCGGTTCCTTCTTGAGCGCTTTCGAGAAGTTCAGCCGCAGAGGACCGAACGGCGATTCCCAGAACAGAGACAGGCCAACCACGTGGCGCGGCTTGAACCCGGTCGATTGCGCCGCGCCGATCGTGTCGACATTCCAGATCGCGCCGACATCATAGAACGCGCCGCCCGACAGGCCGAATTCCTCGGGCGTGCCCAGCGGGAACTCCACGTCGAACTTGGCCACGGCATAGAGGTTGCCGCCCAGATGTTCGCCATTCTGGATCGGGCCCATGCCGTTGGCGTCGAAGCCGCGCATGACCTGCCCGGTATAGCGGTCAATGGCGCGGGACCGATCACCGCCCATGAAGTCCAGCGCGCCGGCCTCGAGCGAGGCGCGCAGCGTGATCTCTTCGTTGAAGGCAAGTCGCTGCGCGGCCACCCGCATGGAGTACTTCATGTACTCGAGGTCTCCACCAAGCCCGTTATATTCCAGGCCTGCATCGAGCAGAACGCCGGCATTGGGGTTCAGTCCCGTGCGCCGCGTGTCGAAGACGACGCGCGTGCCTATACCGCTGGTAAAGAAATCGCCTTGCGCGACTTCGGCGGCGAGCGTGGGCGAGACGCCGGTATAGTCATCCATCTCCTGATAGGAGGCCCTGTAGTAGAGCGAAAGGCGGCTGTTTTCGGAAACGGGAAAGGTCAGACTTGGCCGGAACTCGCCCAGCACCGTGTCATAAAGGCTGTTGTTGCTATCGGTTTCCAAGAGCGAGGTCTGGATCGCGAATTCCACGTCGCGGCCCAGGAAGGCCGGTTCGGCGAAGGCCAGGTTGTAGTTGGCCGTGTCCGCCGAGGCCGAGATCTGCGCGGTTACGCGCTGGCCACGACCCAGGAAGTTGCGCTCGGAAAAGCCCAGCGTCAGGCCGAAACCGCCGTCCGAGCTGTAGCTGCCGCCGAAGGACAGCGTGCCGGTCGTGGTTTCCTCGACATCTACATCTACCACGACCTGGTTGGGGTCCGACCCTTCGCGCGCATTCACGTCGACGTCCTCGAAATAGCGCAACGCGCGGATGCGCTCGGCGGCTTCGCGGATCTGGCGGGGGTTGAAGGGATCGCCCTCGACCGGCGTGAACTGGCGGCGGATGACGCGGTCCAGCGTGGTGGTGTTGCCCTCGATGTCGATGCGTTCCACGAACACGCGCGGCCCGCGCACCAGCATGAATTCCACGTCCAGCGTCAGATCCCGCTCGTTGCGAGTGATGACCGGCTCGACCCGCAGGAAATCGACGCCCTGACGGATCGCCAGGCGTTCCATCCGCGCGATCGAGTTCTCGACCAGCGTCGGTGAATAGACCACGCCCGACCGGATCCGCAGAACGTCCTGGTACTCGGCGGCATTGGCCTCGGGGATCTCGCTCGTGGTGGTGATCTGCCCAAAGCGGAATTGCTGCCCTTCCTGCACGTTGAACGTCACGAAATAGCCGTCACGTTCCTGCGCAAGCTCGGCATTGGTGCCGGTCACGCGGAAATCGACATAGCCCCGTGACAGGTAGAAATCGCGCAGCACCTGCTTGTCGAATTCCAGTCGCTCGGCATTGAACGTATCGCGCGAGACGATGGCGCGCAGGATACCCGCCTGCTTGCTGTCCACGACGCGGCGCAGGCGGCGGTCGGAATAGGCGCGGTTGCCGACAAAGCTGACGCGGTTTACCTCGATCGCACCGCCTTCGAAAATCTCGAAGACAAGGTCGATACGATTGTCGCTACGGCGGATCACCTTGGGCTGGATACGGGCCGACACGCGGCCGTTCTGTTCATAAGCCTCGGTCAGTGTCGCCACGTCCCGGTCCACGCGGGTGGGGCTGAACACCTGGCGCGGGGCGCTTTCGATAAAGCCCTGAAGATCGGGATCCTTCAGGCGGCGGTTGCCCTCGAACACGACGCGGTTGATCGTCGGATACTCGATGACCCGGATTACCAGCGTGTTGCCCTGCGGAACCACCTGGACTTCTTCGAAGAGGCCGCTGGCGCGAATGCGCTGCGCGGCGTCGTTCAGCTGACCGGCGCTGATTGTTTCGCCTCGGGCAATGCCCGCCTGGCTGAGGATCGTACTGCCCTCGATCCGCTGATTGCCCTCGATGGACACGTTGGTGAAGCGATAGCTTTGCGCCTCGGCCGGCGATGCGGCGGACAGGGCGGCGGCCATCAGTCCAGCCGCGAAAAGCAACGAAAGAAAATGCGTTGAAAAAAGCCCTGAAAAGCGCTTCGTCCCCAACCCGATCGACAGTTTCATTAGCGAACCCAATCAGCCATCCCAGTGGCCAAAAGCACTACCGGGTCCGGTGGGGGTTGTCAAAACGAGTATGGGAAATTTTTAAGCGACTGCGACCTCCTGGCCGCAGCCCGGGCGCCACGCTTCAGAGCGAACCGACGAACGCGCCAGCCCACAGGGCGACAGCGATGGTGGCAAGATAAAGAATGCGATCCCAGTTGAGATTCACCAACAGGGTCATCCCGCGATATCCGTTCAGAACGTGTTGCATGTGATTTCGGGCTTTCGATTCGTATTCAGTCAGGCAGTACCCGCAGTTATCCGATTTCTTTGTGACGATAGTCGGGCAGGAATTATGGCAATTCCATGACGGCGCTCCCGCCGCGCCCTTCCCTGCCCCGCGCCCCTCAGGCGGCGTCGCACAGCGGTCCGGTCAAGGACAGAAAATGTCGTTGAACAAGGCGAACAGCATCACCCCCAGCACCAGCGTCAGGCCCACGGTCATCATGATCCGCAGCGCCCGGTCGCTGGGCGGGCGTCCCGCCACGGCCTCATAGGCGTAAAACACCAGGTGCCCGCCATCCAGAACAGGGATCGGGAACAGGTTCAGCAGGCCGACGGCGGTCGACAGCACCGCGATGAACCAGATGAAGCTGTCCACGCCCTGGCTGGCCATGGCGCCCGACACCTCTGCGATGCCGATGGGCCCGGACATGTTGCAACTGCTGATCGCGCCCGTGATCATGTGATAGAGGCCCGAAATCGAGCCTGAGATCACGGCCCAGGTCTGTGCCACGGCGCCCGACAGGGATTCGCCAAAGCCGCGCGGCCCGGTTTGCAACTCGTAGGGCAAACCACCGACGATGCCGATCCGCCAGTTCGTCTCGAACCCGCCGTCTTCCTGCGGTTCGTCCACCCTGCGTGGAGTCAGGTCAAAATCCATCACCTCGCCATCGCGCCACACGTCCAGCGCCAACGTTGCCCCGTCCGAGCCCTCGACCACGTCCTTGAGTTCGTTGAAGGCATAGATGCGCTCGCCTTCGAGGCCGACGATCACGTCTTTTTGCTTCAACCCCGATTCGAACGCCGCCGAGCGCGGCGACAGCTGCGTGACAAGCGGCGGCTGCGGGTGCGGGCCCATCGCCTCGATGACCTCGCCATCGCGACGCACCTCGTAGCTCAGCAAAGGCTCCCGCGGCAGCGCGTCGATAAAGGCGCGGAACGCTTCCTCGTCGGCTTCGTCCATGTTGATCATCGTCGGGATCTCGCGCCCCTCGATCGCCAGCAATTCGTCGCCCTGTTGCAGCGTGACACCGTCGAAAGGCAGCGGGCGCAGATCCGAGATCACGTAAGGTTCGGTCACCTTGCCCTGGCTCATCATGATGGCGCCGAAGACAAGGATCGACAGGATGAAATTGAAGACCGGCCCCGCCGCCACAGTCAGCGTCCGCGCCCAGAGCGGCGCGCCCAGCATGGTCTTGCGCTTCTCCTCGGGCGGCATTTCAGCGACGCTGCCGTCACTGGTGCCGCTGGCGGCATTCGCGTCGCCCATGAACTTGACGTAGCCGCCAAAGGGCAGCGCCGCCAATTGCCAGCGCGTGCCGTGCTTGTCCACGCGGCTGAACAGCACCGGCCCGAAGCCCAGCGAGAAAACATCCGCCTTGATCCCGCACCAGCGCCCGACGATGTAGTGGCCGTATTCGTGGATCGCCACGATCACCGATAGGGCGGCGAGAAAGGCCAGAAGGGTCAGGGCAAGGCCACCGAATTGCGGGAGAAAGTTTATTCCGTCCAAGGTCTGTTATCCGTCCTGCTCTTTCGCCACGCTGTCGACATACATCCTTGCCAGATGGTCCGCGCGGGCTGTTGTATCAAGGGTCATCGGCCTTTGCGCGATCTTGTCATGCTCGGCAAGCCGCGCCAACACCTCTTCGACGATTCCGTTCATCTGCATGAAGCCGATCTTTCCGGCGATGAAATGGTCCAGCGCCCGTTCCTTGGCGCCGTTGAACACCGCCCCCATCAGGCCACGCGACTCCATCACCTCGCGCGCCAGGCGCAGAGCCGGAAACCGCTCTGTGTCCGGCGTCTGAAAACTGAGCGTGCCGGTGGCGGCAAGATCCAGCGCCGCGACCGGCAGGTCGCGCCGCTCGGGCCAGTTCAGCGCGTACCCTATGGCGTGGCGCATGTCGTGCGGCCCCATATGGCCCATTACCGCGCCGTCCACGTAATGCACCATCGCGTGCACCAGGGATTCGGGATGGATCAAAACCTCGATCTGGTCGGGGGCGACGCCGAAGAACTCGCGCGTCTCGATCATTTCCATCGCCTTGTTGAACATCGAGGCGCTGTCGATGGTGATCCGCTGGCCCATGTCCCAGTTGGGATGGGTCGCGGCCTCGGCGGGGGTGGCGTGGATAAGCTGCTCCAGCGGCCAGTCACGGAACGCGCCGCCGCTGGCGGTGATGATGATGCGCCGCACGGCGGCGGCATCCTCGCCAACCAGCGCCTGGAAGATACCGGAATGTTCGCTGTCCACGGGCAGGATGCGGGCGCCCGCCCGCCGCGCCGTGCCCATCAGAAGCTGACCGGCGGCGACCAGAGATTCCTTGTTGGCCAGCGCCAGTGTCGTGCCTTCGTTCAACGCCGCCAGCCCCGGTGCCAGCCCGGCAAAGCCGACGATGGCCGACATCACCCAGTCGGCGGGCCGCGCGGCCGCTTCGGTCAGCGCGGTCGCGCCGGCGGCGGCCTCGATATCGGTGCCGCGCAACGCGGCGCGCAGGTCGTCCAGCAGGCTTTCATGGGCGGTGACGGCAATCTCGGCGTCGCAGGCGATAGCGTCCTGCGCCAGTTGCGCGATGTTGCGCCCCCCGGTCAAAGCCACGACGCGAAACTGGTCGCGCTCGCCTTGTATCAAGCTCAGCGTGTTCTGCCCGACCGAGCCGGTGGCGCCCAGGATGCTGATCCGCTTCATCCGCCCGCCCCCGGCATCAGGCCTACCGCCCAGAACAGCAGCGCGGCGGCGCTGCCGCCCAGCATGGCGTCAAACCGGTCGAAGACGCCGCCATGCCCGGGAATGAGGCTGGAGCTGTCCTTGATCCCCTTGCGGCGCTTCACAGCGCTTTCGGCGATGTCGCCCATCTGCCCGGCAAAGCCCGCCAGCATAGACATCGGTATCAGTTCCAGCCCCATGCCCAAGGGTTGAAGAAAGAACAGCCCCACGATCCCGGCCAGAAGCCAGCCCGCGATGGTGCCGGACCAGGTTTTCTTGGGGCTGAAGCGCGGCCAGAACTTCGGCCCGCCCAGCATCCGCCCGGCGAAATACCCCGCCACGTCCGAGGCGATGACGACCAGGATCAGCCAAAGAATCCAAAGCGTTTCATGCCCCGCCCGCACCCAGAGCAGCGCAAAACAGGCCAGCAGCACCCAAGAGATCACGAGAAAGGCCAGCGGCCCGTCCTCGGCGGTCTGGCTGGCCGCCACCAGCGCCAGCCCCAGCATCAAGGGCAGCGCAAAGGTGCCGGGCAGGAAATTCAGCGCGAGCATCACCACCGCGGCGGCGATGCCAAGGCCCACGGCCTGACGGGTGGCGAACATGCGCGCGGTTTCCCATACCATGGCGCCACATATGGCACAGACCATCACAATAAAAAAAAGCCCACCCTGGTAGACGCCGAACGCCCCCAGCACCAGCATCAGCACGCCCGACAGCGCCCGCCGGCGCAGGTCGGACCACTTCGCGCCGGCTGCGCTCATGCGGTCACGGCCCCGAACCGCCGGTCGCGCGCGCCGTAGCCGCGCAGCAGCTCGCCGAAGATATCCGGCGTGAAATCGGGCCAGAGCGTGTCGATGAACTCGTATTCCGCATAGGCCGACTGCCACAGCAGAAAGTTCGAGATCCGCGCCTCGCCCGAGGTACGGATCACCAGGTCGGGATCGGGCAGCACGCAGGTATCAAGATACTTGGGCAAGGTTTCCTCGTTCACGTCCTCGGGGCATAGCCGGCCTTCGGCCACGTCGCGGGCCAAGCGCTGCGTGGCACGGCTCACCTCGTCGCGCCCGCCATAGTTCAGCGCGATCGTCAGGTTCGTGCCGGTGCATCCTTGAGTCATCGCCTCGGCATCGTCCATCAGCCGGCGCAGCTTGGCGTCCAGCCGCGGACGGTCGCCGATGAACCGCACGCGCACGTTCTCGCGTACGAATTCCTGCATTTCCTTCATGATATAGCGGCGAAAGAGGCTCATCAGCCCGGCCACTTCGGTCTGGGTACGCTTCCAGTTCTCGGTCGAGAAGGCGAAGATCGTGACATACTCCACCCCGAAATCGGGACAAGCGGTCACGATCTCCTTCACTCGGCGGGCCCCAGCATGGTGCCCGAACAGGCGCGGCCGCCCGCGCTTTTGCGCCCAACGGCCATTGCCGTCCATGATGATCGCCACATGGCGCGGACCCCGTCCGGCAGATGTCTCCTGCATGTCGCGCGCCTCTGCCATTGTCAGACCTGCATGATTTCGGCCTGCTTGGCCTCCAGCGCCTCGTCCACGGCCTTGATGTGCTGGTTGGTCATCTCCTGCACCTCGTTTTCCCAGAATTTCTGGTCATCCTCGGACATGCCGTCGGCCTTGGCCTTCTTGATCTGGTCCATCCCGTCGCGGCGCACGTTGCGAATGGCCACCCGGGCGTTCTCGGAGTATTGCGCGGCGACCTTGGTCAGTTCCTTGCGCCGCTCCTCGTTCAGCTCGGGGATGGGCAGCATGATGATCGTTCCGTTCATCTGCGGGTTGATGCCCAGCCCGCTTTCGCGGATGGCCTTTTCCACCTTGTTCACAAGGCCCTTGTCCCAGACATTGACCGTGACCATGCGCGGCTCGGGCACATTGACCGTGCCCACCTGGTTGATCGGGGTCATCGCGCCATAGGCGTCCACCATCACCGGCTCCAGCATCGAGGCCGAGGCCCGGCCCGTCCGGAGCGAGGCGAATTCCGTGCGCAGGCTGCTCATCGCGCCCTCCATCCGGCGCTCCAGGTCCTTGGTGTCCAGTTCGAAGTCGTCGCTCATCTTAATTCCCTTGGTTCTGCCGAACGATGGTCTTGCCTCTATACCGGCAAGTCGCGTCGATTGTATAGGGCTCAGTCCCGTACGAGAGCCTCAGGTTTCGTGTGGATTTCGCGCAGACGATCCTAGCCGCCCACCTTGGTATATGTGCCTGTCCCGTCAAGGATCGACCGGAAGCCGCCGGGCTCGTCCAGGCTGAAGACGATGATCGGCAAGCTGTTGTCCCGCGCCAGCGCGATGGCGCTGGCATCCATGACGCCCAGGTGCTTGGCTAGCACCTCGTCATAGCTGACCTCGTCGAACCGCTTGGCGTCGTCGTTTTTCATCGGGTCCTTGTCATAGACCCCGTCCACCTTGGTGCCCTTGAAGATCGCCTCGCATGCCATTTCGTTGGCGCGCAGCGTGGCCGCCGTATCGGTGGTGAAATAGGGGTTGCCGGTGCCGGCGGCAAAAATGCAGACCCGCTTTTTCTCCAGATGACGTACCGCGCGGCGACGGATATAGGGCTCGGCCACCTCGTCCATGCGAATGGCCGTGATCACCCGGCAGAAGACGCCCAGCTTTTCCAGCGCGCTTTGCATGGCCAGCGCGTTCATCACCGTGGCCAGCATCCCCATGTAATCGGCGGTCGTCCGCTCCATCCCCTGCGCCGAGCCTTGCAGCCCGCGAAAGATGTTGCCGCCGCCGATCACCATGCAGATCTCGACCCCCATGTCGTGGACCGATTTCACTTCGCGTGCGATCCGCTCCACCGTCGGCGGGTTCAGCCCATAGCTCGCGTCGCCCATCAGCGCCTCGCCGGAGATTTTCAGCAGGACCCGCTTGAACGTGGTCTCGGGGGCGTCGGCGTCTGGCATGGGGCGGCTCCTTATGCGCGGTCTTGGAACGGTCCCGGTGCGGGTCGTCTCTTGGCGCGCAAAATGGGCGAAAATGCTCCCGGGTTCAATCGTCAAACCGGCCCGCGCCGGACCCGTCGCGCGAATTTCGCCGCAAGGCGCTTAAAACCGGCGCAGAAACGTCCTAAACGGAGGCCATGACCGCCCTTCCCGATATCCCTTCCGACCGGCCCGTGCTGATCGCCGGTCCCACCGCCTCGGGCAAGTCCGCCCTGGCGCTGGCCCTGGCGGAACGCGACGGCGGGCGGATCATCAATGCCGACGCGCTGCAGGTCTTCGCCAACTGGCGCATCCTGACCGCCCGCCCCGCACCGGACGAGGAAGCCCGCGCGCCCCACGCGCTCTACGGTCATGTGCCGGGCGATGCCGCCTATTCCGTCGGCCATTGGCTGCGCGACCTCGCACCGTTGCTGCGGGACGGTCCCCGCCCGATCATCATCGGCGGCACCGGTCTCTACTTTTCGGCCCTGACCGAAGGGCTGGCCGAGATCCCCGCCACCCCACCCGAAATCAGGGCCGAAGCAGACGCGCAGCTTGCGGTCAAGGGCTTGGCAAGCCTGCTGGACGATCTCGACCCGGAAACCCGGTCGCGCATCGACACCGTCAACCCGATGCGCGTCCAGCGCGCCTGGGAGGTACAGCGCGCCACCGGCACGCCCCTGGCCCGATGGCAGGACGCCACACCGCCCCCGCTCCTGCCGCCCGACAACGCCACCTGCCTGCTGATCGACGCGCCCAAGGACTGGCTGACCCCGCGAATCGAACGCCGCTTCGATCTGATGCTCGACGCGGGCGCGCTGAACGAGGCGCGCGATAACCTCGCCACATGGTCACCCGCGCATCAATCCTCCAAGGCCATCGGCGCGCCTGAACTCATCGCCCATCTCAAGGGGGAGATGACGCTCGATGCGGCGCGCGAAGCCGCCATCATCGCCACAAGGCAATATGCCAAGCGCCAGCGCAGCTGGTTCCGCGCCCGCATGAAAAACTGGCAAACCCTTGCCGCCGCCACGCTTTGATCTTGTAACCCCTGTACAGAATCGGACATTCCTGACCTCAATTCGATGGAAACCCTGCGCCATCCGTGCAGAATCACGACAATCGAGGTTCCGGACAGTGACATCCCATCCGCAACTCCAAACGCTCGCGCAGTGGATCGGACCGGGCGCATGGCGCGCCAGCCTGCCGCATAGCGACCCCTACCACGTGTTCCTGTGGATCACCCGCGGACAAGGGCGCTGCCTGATCGGCGGTCGGCGGCGCGGGCTGGCGGTGCATACCGCGCTCGTGCTGCCCGCCGGCGCGCTTTTCGCGCTCGATCCCGGATCGCAAAGCTTCGGTCTCGCTTGCCGCATCCCGCCCCGGACCGGCATCCTCATGCCGGACGAGCCGGTGCTGCTGCGCGTCCGCGACCCGCGGGCGCAGGCCGACCTGACCACGCTCTTGGAGACCATGCAGCGCGAACAGAACGAGGCCCGAAACTTCATGGACGAGGCGATGACCGCCCATGCCCAGCTTCTGACGGTCTGGCTGCGCCGCGCCATGCTCAGCACCAATGACGAGGTCGCCGACCCCACCGCCGCGCACCGGCTGGTCGAGGCCTATGCCGCGCTGATCGAGCGGGACTACACCACCGGCACGTCGATGCAGGACCTGGCGCGCCACCTTGGCGTGACGCCCACGCATCTCAGCCGGGTGTGCAAGTCCACTGCCGGGCTGACCGCCTCGGCCATGCTGACGGGCCGGATCCTGCACGCCGCCCGCGACAAGCTCGAAACCACCGACCGCCCCGCCAACCAGGTCGCGGCCGAGCTGGGTTTCAGCAGTGCGGCCTATTTCTCACGCTTCATCCATCGTCATACGGGCAAATCGCCCTCGGACCTGCGCCGCACCGCCCCGCGCAAAGCGGCCTGAGACTGCACGGCTTCACAGGTATTTCAGCGCCACCCGGTTGATTTCCGCGCAGCCGGGATGGAAACTGAAACCCGACGCCTCATTTCTATTCGCAAAGCTTGTTTCAAGGCCCGCGCCAATGTCCTCTCGCTCCGACGTCCCGCCGCATCCCGCCCTGCCCGCGCTGAACCGCGCGCTGAGGCGTGGCACGATGGACCGGCGCGAGTTTCTGACCCGCGCCTGCGGTCTCGGCCTCTCGGCGCCGCTGGCCCTGTCGATGGTCGGCCTGCCGGCCCCGGCACACGCCCAAGACCCGGCCCAAATCGTGCCCGGCGGCACGTTGCGCATCCAGCAGAACGTCAAGGAACTCCGCGATCCCCGCACCTATGACTGGAGCGAGATGGGCAACCAGACCCGCGGTTTCCTGGAATACCTCGTGGAATACGGCCGCGACGGCACCGTGCGCGGGATGCTTCTCGAAAACTGGGATGTGAATTCAGACGCGACCGAGTATCGCCTGAACGTGCGCGGCGGGGTAACGTGGAACAACGGCGATCCGTTCACCGCCCGCGACGTGGCGCGAAACCTCGAGCGCTGGTGCGACGCGAGCGTCGAGGGCAATTCAATGGCCTCTCGCCTCAAGAGCCTCTGCGATCCGGCCTCGGGCCAGATTCGCGATGATGCGGTGCGGGTCGTCGATGACACCGCGCTGGTGCTCACGCTTGCCACCCCCGATATCGCGCTCATGGCCAACCTGTCGGATTATCCGGCGGCGGTGATGCATGCCAGCTACGGCGGCGGCGACCCGTTCGAGCATGGCATTGGCACAGGCCCCTTCCGCCCGGTCGAGCTGGTCGTGGGCCAGCGCTGCGTATTGGAGCGCAACACCGATCACGACTGGTGGGGTACGGACGTTCTGGGGGGGCCTTACCTGGACCGGGTGGAATTCATCGACCTCGGCACCAACCCGTCCAACTGGATCGACGCGGTCGAGGCCGACGAGGTCGACCTGCTCTACGAATCCGTCGGCAATTTCATCGAGGTGCTGGACGCCATCGGCTGGACCCGGACCGAGACCGAAAGCACCGCCACCATCGTCATCCGCGGCAATGCCAAGGCCGAGCTTAACGGCGATTACCCTTATGCCGACGCCACCCTGCGCCGGGCGCTGGCGCTGGCCGTGCGCAACGAGACCTGTCTCGAACTGGGGTATTCCGGGTATGGCACCGTTGCCGCCAACGACCATGTCAGCCCGATCCACCCCGCCCATGCCGATCTTGGCCCGGCGCCGTTTGACGCCGCGCAGGCCCGCGCCGACCTCGAGGAAATCGGCATGCTGGGCTACGCGCACGAGTTGATCACCGTAGACGACGAATGGCAGCGCAACACCGCCGACGCGGTCACGGCGCAGCTGCGCGACGCCGGCCTGACCGTGCGACGCACGGTTCAGCCCGGTGCCACCTTCTGGCAGAACTGGCGGGACTATCCGTTCTCGCTCACCCAGTGGAACCACCGCCCCTTGGGCGTGCAGGTGCTCGACCTCGCCTACCGATCTGATGCCGTGTGGAACGAGACCGGCTTTGCCAACGAAGAATTCGACCGCCTGCTGGACCGCGCCTTGTCGGTGCCCGACGTGGACACCCGGCGGCAGACGATGGAACGCCTTCAATCCATCCTGCGCGAGGAAGGCGTGATCATCCAGCCCTATTGGCGCACGCTTTACAACCATCACAATGGACGGGTCGTGGGGGCGGAAAAGCATCCCTCGAACGAGATCCACCTGCACAAGATCGGCTTCACCGGCTGAATGCGGCGCGGACTGACAGCTATGACACCCCGAAAAGCCACCCCATGAAGATCACCCGCCCCGGCGCCAACCCGTCCGCCCCCGGCCCCGCCGAGTATTTCACCGGCACCGTGCGGCTCGACCCGCTCTTCACCGCCGAGGCACCGGGCCGCGCCGTTGGCGCCCATGTCACGTTCGAGCCCGGCGCACGTACCGCATGGCACACCCATCCCGCCGGCCAGACCCTGATCGTCACCTTCGGGCAGGGCCGCGCTCAGCGCGAGGGCGGTCCGGTCGAGGAGATCCGGCAAGGCGACGTGGTATGGTTTCCGGCAGGCGAAAAGCACTGGCACGGGGCCGCGCCGGACACGGCCATGAGCCATATCGCCATACAGGAAAGCATCGACGGCAACGCCGTCCGTTGGATGGAAAAGGTCTCCGACGAAGATTACGAGGGCTGAGTCGCGTGGCGCGGCCTACTGCCCGTAGATGATCTTCACGTAGTTGCGGGTTTCCTTGTAGGGCGGAATGCCATTGTATTTCTGCACCGCCTTCGGCCCCGCATTGTACGCCGCCAGTGCCAGCCTCCAGGACTTGAAGGTACGGTACTGCTCGGCCAGGTACCGCGCCCCGCCGTCCAGATTCTGGCGCGGGTCGTTGGGATCGACGCCCAGATAGTTCGCCGTGCCCGGCATCAGCTGCGCCAGCCCGATCGCGCCTTTGTGCGACTTGGCCCGCGGGTTCCAGCCTGATTCCTGCTGCACCAGCCGCAGGAACAGGTTCTCGGGGATGCCATGCCGCCGCGCCGAATCCTTGGCGACGTTCAGGTACTGCCCCTTGTACTTGCCATTGTACCCAAGCGCGGGCGCAGCCTCATCCCACTTGCTGGGCGTGTGTATCTTCTGCGGCTGCAGTTTCACGGAGGCGTTGTATTGCTGCTTGGCGCGGGTATCGAGCACCCGCGTCTGCGAACTGAAGATCCGTTTCTTGCCCTTGGTCGAGAGAATATCCGCCGTGGCCGCCATCGGCCAGGCCAGTGACACAGCGGTCACCGCGATTGCCAGCTTGCGCATACTGAACATCATCCCCTTACTGTCCCACGCCGGTCAGCGTCACGCCGCTGTCCCAGGGCAATGGCCTGACCGTCTCGGGCGGCACTATACCGAACGCGGCTCAAATTGCCAGAGTCGCGCGCCGCATTCCTGTCCGGCGCGTCCAGCCGGGGATATTCCCTGAATTTTAGTCTTTTCTTCATCCCTTGGGGGTGATGTAAGGTGAACGTTAACCATCAGACCGCAGCAGGAGGGCGCCATGGCCGGTTCCGTCAACAAAGTCATTCTCATCGGCAACCTGGGACGCGACCCCGAGGTGCGCACGTTCCAGAACGGCGGCAAAGTGTGCAACCTGCGCATCGCCACGTCCGAGAACTGGAAGGACCGCAACACCGGCGAGCGGCGCGAACGCACCGAATGGCACACCGTTGCCATCTTCAACGAAGCGCTGGTGCGGCTGGCCGAGCAATATCTGAAAAAAGGTTCCAAGGTCTATATCGAGGGCAAGCTGGAGACCCGTAAGTGGCAGGATCAGTCCGGCCAGGATCGCTATTCGACCGAAGTCGTGCTGCGCCCCTACGCGGGCGAGATGACCTTCCTCGACGGCCGCGACAGCGGCGGCGGTGGTGGTGGCGGCGGCTATGGCGGCGGCAGCGGCGGTGGCTATGATCAGGACTACGGCGGCGGCTCGTCGGGCCCGTCCGACCAGGGCCGCTCGCAACCCTCGCCATCGCGCGACTACGACGACGAGATCCCGTTCTGATCGAAGTCTGACCGATGTTGTCCGCCCTATCGCCCGAGGGACAGGCCTTGGTCACCGTCATCACCTGCCTGGCGGTGGCCTATTTCATTCTCTATCCCACATTGCGTCCGCGCCACGTGTCGCGCATGGGGCTGTATGATCTTGGCGTCACCGGCGTGATGCTGTTGATCAACGGTTGGCTCTTCTGGGGCACCGGCACGCGCTTTTCGCTGTGGCTGTTCGACACCAACTGGGTCGTCTTCACCATCGTCATCGCGCTGGTGATCGAGACGCCGCTGTCGCTTTGGTACATGCGCCGCAACAACGTCCGCTGGGACTGAGCCGCTACCAGATCCAGTCGATCACGCTCAGCACCACGAAGACCGGCACGGACAGGACCACCGCCACCAGCCACGCCGCATAGGCCGTGGGCCGCACGCTGGGCGCGTCGACACCGCGGACGGGTTTCCTTGCCTTCGCCATAAGCGCCATTAACCATGATTTAGGTTATCATCGCCTTAATGGCAGAATGTCCCTTGCCTGGCTCCTCAGCGACACCGCCCTCCAGCCGCCCGGCCCCTGCGCCGTGCAACAGCACCCGCGCTACGGCGCCGCGATGCGCGCCATCGGGGCTGATGTCGGGTGGTATGCGCTGACTGATGGTTCCGGCACGTTTGGCACCGCGCAAATCCTGCGCCGCCGCATCGGCCCTTTGCGCCTGACATGTTTGCCGCGCGGCCCCCTACTGGCACCAGGCATAAAGCCGACAGCGGCCCTCATTCCTCTGCCCGGCCCCTCCGTCGTTCAGCCTGACACGCCCGAAACCGCCCGCCTGTACCAATCGCATGGCTACCGCGCCCTGCTCACTCCGGCCCACGTGGTCGAGTTGGACCTCACCCCCGGCCCGGACGCTCTCTTGGCCGGTCTGCACGGCAAATGGCGCAACCGCCTGCGCGCGGCACAGGCCGGACAACTGCGCACTCATCACCGCCCGTTCGATCCCGACCGCGACGCCGACCTGCTGATCCTTGACCAGCACCAGCAACGCGCCAGGGGTTACCGCGCCCTGCCGCCAGAATTCACCTGCGCCTTCGCCGCCACCCACCGGCAGGCCACGCGGCTTTTCACAGCGCATGACCGCGCCGGGATGTTGGCCTACCTGCTCTTTCTGCTGCACGGGACCACCGCCACCTATCACGTCGGCTGGGCCGCTCCCGCCGCGCGTCGCACCCACGCCCACACCCTGCTGATGTGGCAAGCCACCACTTACCTGCATCAGCGCGGGCTCACCCGGCTCGACCTCGGCACGCTGGATACCGAGGCCGCCCCCGGCCTCGCCCGCTTCAAGCTGGGCACCGGGGCCACCGCCCGCCCCCTCGGCGCAACCCTGTTGCGGCTTTTGCCGCACCGCGGCGCCACCATCGCCGCGTAACACCTTTTTCCCTCTGGCAATCGGCGGGCAAAGCCCTTAGGGCCTGCCTCAAACCACCAAGGATACCCCAATGGACCTGCGTAACATCGCCATCATCGCCCACGTCGACCACGGCAAGACCACCCTCGTGGACGAGCTTCTCAAGCAGTCGGGCGCCTTCCGCGAGAACCAGGCCGTGGCCGAACGCGCGATGGACAGCAACGACCTGGAGCGCGAGCGCGGCATCACCATCCTCGCCAAGGCCACCAGCGTGGAATGGAAACAGACCCGCATCAACATCGTCGACACCCCCGGCCACGCCGATTTCGGCGGCGAGGTCGAGCGCATCCTCAGCATGGTCGACGGCGTGGTTCTGCTTGTGGACGCCGCCGAAGGCCCGATGCCGCAGACCAAGTTCGTCACCTCCAAGGCGCTCGCCCTCGGCCTGCGCCCCATCGTGGTACTCAACAAGGTCGACAAGCCCGATGCCGAGCCCGACCGCGCACTGGACGAATGCTTCGACCTCTTCGCCGCGCTGGATGCCGACGAAGATCAGCTGGATTTCCCGCATATGTACGCGTCGGGCCGCTCCGGCTGGGCCGATCACGAGCTTGACGGCCCGCGCAAGGACCTGACCGCGCTGTTCGACCTGATCGTCAATCACGTGCCCGCGCCCAAGCAGGTCAAGCGCGCCGATGATGATTTCCGCATGCTGGCCGTTACCCTGGGCGCCGACCCCTTCCTGGGCCGCCTGCTGACGGGCCGCGTCGAATCCGGCCGCCTCAAGGTTGGCGCGACCGTGCAGGCGCTCAGCCGCGTGGGCCAGAAGATCGAACAGTTCCGCGTCGCCAAGATCCAGGCCTTCCGCGGCCTGACACTTCAGGACATCGACGAAGCGACGGCGGGCGATATCGTCAGCCTTGCCGGCATGTCCAAGGCCACTGTGGCCGATACGATCTGCGCGCTGGCCGTGGACGAACCGCTGGCCGCACAGCCCATCGACCCGCCGACGATCTCCGTCACCTTCGGCATCAACGACAGTCCGCTGGCGGGCCGCGACGGCAAAAAGGTGCAGTCCCGCGTGATCCGCGAACGCCTGATGAAAGAGGCCGAAACGAACGTCGCCATCAAGGTCACCGACACGCCCGGCGGCGAGGCGTTCGACGTCGCGGGCCGGGGCGAATTGCAGATGGGCGTCCTGATCGAGAACATGCGCCGCGAAGGGTTCGAACTCAGCATCTCCCGCCCCCGTGTCCTGATGCGCGAAGGCGAGAATGGCGAACAGCTGGAACCCATCGAGGAAGTCACCATCGACGTCGACGACGACCATTCCGGCGCCGTGATCGAGAAGCTGACCGGCCCCCGCAAGGGCGAAATGACCGAAATGAAGCCCGCCGGCGCCGGCAAGACCCGCATCATAGCACTGGTCCCGTCGCGCGGCCTTATCGGCTATCACGGCGAATTCCTGACCGACACGCGCGGCACCGGCGTGCTGAACCGCGTCTTCCACGGCTGGGCACCGCACAAGGGCGCGATCCCGGGCCGCCGCGCGGGCGTGCTGATCTCGATGGAATCGGGCGAGGCCGTGGCCTATGCCCTGTGGAACCTCGAAGAGCGCGGCCGCATGTTCATCGGCCCGCAGGAAAAGATCTACCAGGGCATGATCATCGGCGAGCACAGCCGCGAAAACGACCTGGAAGTGAACCCGCTGAAGGGCAAGAAACTGACCAACGTCCGCGCATCGGGCACCGACGAGGCCGTGCGCCTGACCCCGCATGTCCAGATGTCGCTGGAAGAGGCCATCGCCTATATCGACGACGACGAACTGGTCGAGGTCACGCCCAATGCCCTGCGCCTGCGCAAACGCCACCTCGACCCACACGAGCGCAAGCGCGCCGCCAAGACCGCGTGACCCATGGCCGATACCCCTCGTAAACTGACCCGCGCCGACTGGGCCAAGAACGCCGACTCTTGGGCGGGTCATTTCGAGGGCAAGACCCTCGGTACGGACGTCACCGTGTTGTTTGTCGAGATCGAGGAAGCCGGCAAAGGCGCCCGTCTGCATACGCACCCGTATGACGAAGTCTTTATCGTCCGCGAAGGCCGCGCCCGCTACACCATAGGCGATCAGGAGATCGAGGCCGGGGCGGGCGACGTTCTGCTGGCCCCGGCCGAAGTGCCGCACAAATTCGTCAATCTCGGCCCCGGGCGGCTGGTGTCGACGGACATCCACCTCAGCCCCGAGTGGATACAAACCGACCTCGAATAGGACGGCACCGGTCGCTCGCGCTGCGACTGATCTACATCAAGTGCGAACGGCCCGGCCATGATAGGGTGCAGGGATGGTCCTACTGTCCTGCCGTTTCATCCTTTGCACGTTGCTTGCCCTGCTCGTCGGCGCACAGGTCAGCCTTGCGGACGACATCGACTGCCCCGGCACCCCCGTGACCGTCCGGGCGGGGTCTTCCGCGGACGCGGCCCCAATATGCACCGCCGTGACCGATGCCCTCCAGACCTTGCGCACCTGTAACGTGCCGCTCACCCATAGCGTCACGGTCATCCAGCGCGACACGCTGAAATCCGGCTGCATGGGTGTCTATCATTGCGGTGAAGAGGAAATCGAGCTGCTGACTCCCGCAACGATGGAAGCCGCCCGCAACCCCGACAGCAGCCTCGCCTTCGTCGATACGCAGACGTATTTCAACAGTATTCTGACCCACGAACTTGCGCATGCCGCGTTCGACGCCGTGCCCTGCCCCTTTGACAGCTGCCTTGCCACTCACGAATACGTGGCGCATGTGATGCAGGTCCGATCCCTGCCCGCCGCCGACATCGCCCGGTTCGAGGCCGCGGTCGACATGGACACGCCGCTCAGCCGTGAGTCTATCAACCCTTTCATCTACCTCATGGCGCCGGACGCCTTCCTGCGCCGCGCCTGGGCGCATTATCGGCAACGCCCCGATCCCTGCGGCTATATCGGCGAGATCATGTCGGGCAAGGTGGTACTTGACCGCGAACGCTTCGAGTAATCCCGCTCACGGAGAAATGGCAATGCGCCCAACCACTTCCAGGCCATTATCCGTGCGCCGGGTCACGATAATCTCGCCGGAGCTGGTGCCGGTGCCGCTCAGTTCCGACACGTTCACTTGGTGAGTCACCAGCAAGAGCCGCGCATCCTCGGGTGTCTCGGCGATCCGCGCCATGACTTCCGCCGCTTGGGCCTCGGGGTCGCCCTGCCCCGCGAAATGCGAGTTGAGCGCGGGAAATTCCTCGGGCGTGCCCATGTCCAGCAACTCCGCCGTATCGACGCAGCGGCACCACTGGCTCGTCCATACGGCATCGAACTCAACGCCCGCCTCGCGCATCGCCGCGCCGACTTTCCGGGCCTGCGCCCGGCCCCGGTCGTCAAGGTTGCGCTGCGTGCTGCAATCCTCCAGCTCGAAATTCGCCGGATCGCCCACGCCGGGCGCCAACGCATGGCGCATCAGCGCCACCGTGCCGGGCTCTTTCAGCAGGCTCCAGTCCTGCGCCGCCACCGCACCGGGCAGGATCAGCATCAGGATCAGGGAAAACAGTCGCATCGGCACCTCCGTTCAGATCGAAGGGAAGCCTAGAGCGCCTGATCCCGAGGTCCAGCCCGTGCGACGCTATCGCCCACAGCGATCCGTCCCGGATCCAGGACCCGCGCGCACCACCCGCCATGCCCGCGCATGGCGTTGTAGCCGCCGTGCCCAAGCGCGGCTTCCATCCGCGAACAGGGCGCGCAGGGTGCGGTGAACTCGATCAGCGCCTCGCCGATCCGAACGGGATGATTGCGCAGCGCCGTCAGGTTCAGTCCCGAGACCACCAGGTTGCGCCGCAAAACCTCCGGCGGCACCTCCCCGATCCCGGCCAGCGCCGCGATCACCGCCAGGTGCTCGGCCTGGATCAGGGTCAGCGCGCGTTTGCCCTTGCGCGCATGGTCGCCCTTCAGACCGGCCTCGGTCAGTTCCGCGGCCTCGACAGAGACCAGATCGGCCAGTCGCTCCGGGCGCAGCCCGATCCACGCCACGCGGCCCGCGCCCGCGTGCCGCGCCATGATCTCGGCCAGCTGGCCCTGCACTATTCCGAGGTTTCCACGATCACCAGATCACGTTCGGACGCGTTCCGCGCATGGTCCAGCGCCTCTTGGTAAGCGGCCGAGCGATAGCATTCCTCCGCCGCCTCCAGCGTCGGGAACTTCGCCACCACGTTGCGCGCCCGGTCGTTGCCTTCCAACTGCACATACCGCGCCCCGCGGGCGATGAAATGCCCGCCATGCGCTTCGATCGCCGGACCGGCCAGCTTGGCATAGCGGCCATAGGCCTCCTCGTCGGTCACGGTCACATGGGCAATCCACAATGCGGGCATGTCTTAACTCCTCAAACTCCGTCCACGATGACGATGTCGCGCGTGCTCGATGACGTCGCGATGGGCAGGATGCGCTGATACGCATCCGAATTGTACCAGTCCAACGCCGCCTGGTGGTCGGGGAACTCGATGATCACATTGCGGTCCGGGCCGATCCCCTCGACCTGAGTCTGCGTTCCGCCATTGGCCAGGAACCGCCCGCCGAATTCCTCGGCCAGCGCGACGGTCTGGCTGGCGTAGGCCTTGTAATCCTCGGGATCGGTCACGTTGATCCGCGCAATCAGGTAGGCCGCCATGTCGTTCCCCTTCTCAAGCGGGCCTCAGCCCTGCAACACCTGTTCCGCCGCCGCAATGGCGGCCTCGGCATTGTCGGTGCTCGCCGCGCCACCCTGCGCCATGTCGGGTCGGCCCCCGCCGCCCTTGCCGCCCAGTTCCGCCACGGCGGCCCGGACAAGATCGACCGCCGACAGCTTGTCGGTCAAGTCTTTCGTCACGCCCGCGGCCACGGCGGCCTTGCCGTCGGCATCGGCGATCAGCAGTACCGCGCCCGAGCCGATCCGCGTCTTCATCTCGTCCATCAGCGGCGGCAGGTCCCGTCCCGACACGCCCGACAACACTTGGGCAAGAAACTTCACGCCATTCACGTCCTTGGCCTCGGGGCCGGACGTGCCACCGCCGCCCATCGCCAGCTCCCGCTTCAGTTGCGTCACCTCGTTGGCCAGCGCCTTGCGCTCGTCCATCAGCGCGCGCACGCGGTCCAGCACGTCATCCGGCTGCGCCTTCAGTTCCGACGCCAGCGCCGCCATGCGGTGATCCTGCTCGCTGAGGTACTTGAACGCCTCCGGCCCGGTCAGCGCCTCGATCCGGCGCACGCCGGAACTCGACGCGCCCTCGCCCACCATCACGAACAAGCCGATATCGCCGGTCTGCCGCACATGCGTGCCGCCGCACAGCTCGATCGAATAGGTCTGACCGTCCAGCCCCTTGCCCGAGCCGTCCTCGGACCCCATCGACACCACGCGCACCTCGTCGCCGTATTTCTCGCCAAAGAGCGCTTGCGCCCCGATGGCGCGCGCATCGTCGGGCGTCATGATCCGGGTTTCGACCTTGCCGTTCTGGCGGATATAGGCGTTGACCTCTTCCTCGACTCGGCGGATTTCCTCCAGCGTCATGCCCTTGGCATGGCTGAAATCGAACCGAAGCCGATCTGGCGCATTTAGGCTCCCGCGCTGTGCCACGTGATCGCCAAGCGCCTTACGCAGCGCCTCGTGCAGCAGGTGCGTGGCCGAGTGGTTCGAGCGGATCGCCGTCCGGCGCTTATGATCCACCTCTAGCCTCACCGGGTCGCCCACCTTCAATGCACCGTCCTCGACGGTCACGAAATGCGCTGACAGACCCCCCGCACGTTTCTGCACGTCGCTCACCTGCCCGGCAAAGCGCGCTTCGCTGGCGCCTTCCAGGCTGCGCAGATAGCCATGGTCGGCCACCTGCCCGCCCGCTTCGGCATAGAACGGCGTCTGGTTGACCACGACCCAGCCCGTCGCCTTGTTGGCCCCCAGCTTGTCCACGGCCTCGCCGTCGACAACGATTGCCTGCACCACGCCCTCGGCCGTCTCCGTGTCATACCCGAGGAAATCCGTGGCACTGTGTTTCTCGGCCAGATCGAACCACACGGTCGCGTCCGCCGCCTCGCCACTGCCGGACCAAGCCGCGCGGGCCTTGGCTTTCTGCTCTTCCATCGCCGCGTCGAACCCGGCCACATCCACCTCACGGCCCTTCTCGCGCAGCGCGTCCTGCGTCAGGTCCAGCGGAAAGCCGTAAGTGTCATACAGCTTGAACGCCGCTTCACCGGGCAGCGCGGCGCCATCGCCCAGCTTGCCCAACTCGTCATCCAACAGGCGCAGACCCCGGTCCAGCGTCTGTTTGAACCGCTTTTCCTCCAGTTCCAGCGTCTCCTCGATCAGCGGCTGCGCCCGGCCCAGCTCGGGGAAGGCCTGCCCCATCAGGCCCACGAGGTTCGGCACCAGCCGGTACATCACCGGATCCTGCGCGCCCAGCAGGTGCGCGTGCCGCATCGCCCGGCGCATGATCCGGCGCAGCACGTAACCGCGCCCCTCGTTCGACGGCATCACCCCGTCGGCAATCAGGAACGAGGTCGAGCGCAGATGGTCTGCGATCACCCGGTGATGCACGTTGCCCGGCCCGTCGGGCGCACCATCCGTCACATGCGCGCTCGCCTCGATCAGGCTGCGCATCAGGTCGGTGTCGTAATTGTCGTGCTTGCCCTGCAACAGCGCGCCGATCCGCTCCAGCCCCATGCCGGTGTCGATCGACTGCATGTCCAGATCCACCTGGCTGCCATCCTCGAACCGCTCGTTCTGCATGAAAACAAGGTTCCAGATCTCGATGAACCGGTCGCCATCCTCTTCCGGGCTGCCCGGAGGCCCACCCCAGATCTCGGGCCCGTGGTCATAGAAGATCTCTGTGCACGGCCCACAAGGACCTGTGGCGCCCATCGACCAGAAATTGTCATCCGTGGCGATGCGGATGATCCGGTCATCGCTCAGGCCGGCATGCTTCTTCCAGATCTCCGCCGCCTCGTCATCGGTATGGTAAACCGTGACCAAGAGCTTGGAGTTGTCGATCCCGAAATCCTTGGTCAGCAGGTCCCAGGCATAAGGGATCGCCTCGCGCTTGAAGTAATCGCCGAAACTGAAATTCCCCAGCATCTCGAAAAACGTATGGTGCCGCGCGGTGTACCCGACATTGTCGAGGTCGTTGTGCTTACCCCCCGCCCGCACGCATTTCTGGCTGGTGGTCGCGCGGGAATAGTCGCGTTTCTCCACCCCGGTAAACAGGTTCTTGAACTGCACCATGCCCGAATTGGTGAACATCAGCGTCGGGTCGTTGCGCGGCACAAGCGGGCTGCTCGGCACAACCTCGTGGCCGTTGCGTTCAAAGAAACTGAGGAAGGTCGAGCGGATCTCGTTAAGCGTGGGCATGAGGGTCTGGTCCGAAGGCAAAAGTTGCGTCGGACCCATGTAGACACAAGCGCTTGTCCTGTCCACAGCCCCGCGGAGTTTGAACCGGTTCCATCTGAACTCCGACCCAAAGGCAGGACGCGCCATCACGGCCTGTCACCCCTCAGAAAGGACACGATATGAAACCAGTCAATGCCCTGATCGCCGCCATCGCGGCCGCCCTCATTGCCGGCCCCGCCGCCGCCGAAAAGACTGTCACCGCTGCTGAACTCATCGCCAATCCTGACGCATATACGCTGGATATTGGCGACGGCGTCGTGGGCCATGTGAAGCGCGTTCAGCCGCCGCGCGGAATGGACAAAAGTTGCAACATCGACATGACATCGCTTCAGGAACTGGCGCGCAAGGAGTTTCGCAAGCGCGACGACGAAACCGCCATCTCTGTTCCGATCCACATGGCGCTTGTGATGCCCGGCCCGGATTCGCCATTCATGGTGCCTACCTGTTACGGCGCTGGCGGCGGCTGCACTATTTGGGTTTGGGCATAACCCAGACCAACCAACGAGTAAGGCCGGGCCTTTCGGACCCGGCCTGTTTCATCCAGTCGAGCCGAACCCTCACGCCTCGAGGATATCCTCGTCATCTTCGTCCCCACCATCTGGCATGTCGAAATCCAGACCGTGCGCGCCGCGGATCTTGTCCTCGATCTCGAAGGCGATCTTCTTGTTTTCCTTCAGGAAATTCTTGGCATTCTCGCGCCCCTGGCCAATGCGCTCGTCGCCATAACTGAACCAGCTGCCCGATTTCTCGACCACGCCGGCCGCGACCCCAAGGTCCAGCAACTCGCCGCGTTTCGAGATACCCTCGCCGTACATGATGTCGAACTCGACCTGCTTGAAGGGCGGCGCCACCTTGTTCTTCACGACCTTCACGCGGGTCTGGTTGCCCACCACCTCGTCGCGGTCCTTGATCGAGCCGATCCGGCGAATGTCCAGACGCACCGAGCTGTAGAACTTGAGCGCGTTGCCGCCCGTGGTCGTTTCGGGGCTGCCGAACATGACGCCGATCTTCATGCGAATCTGGTTGATGAAGATCACCGTGCACTTGCTGCGGCTGATCGAGCCCGTCAGCTTGCGCATGGCCTGGCTCATCAGGCGAGCATGCACGCCCACGCTGCTGTCGCCCATGTCGCCCTCAAGCTCCGACTTCGGCGTCAGCGCGGCGACCGAGTCGACCACAACCATGCTCACGGCACCCGACCGCACCAGCGTGTCCACGATCTCCAGGCTCTGCTCGCCCGTATCGGGCTGCGAAATCAGCAGCTCGTCCAGATCCACGCCCAGCTTCTTGGCATAGACCGGGTCCAGCGCGTGCTCGGCGTCGACAAAGGCGCAAACGCCGCCCTTTTTCTGCTCCTCCGCCACGCAATGCAGAGTCAGCGTCGTCTTGCCCGAGCTTTCGGGCCCGTAGATTTCAACGATCCGGCCCTTGGGCAACCCGCCGATGCCAAGCGCGATGTCGAGGCCAAGCGAGCCGGTCGAGGTCGATTCGATGTCCTGCGCCGGGTTGTCGGCGCCCAGTTTCATGATCGAGCCCTTGCCGAACTGCCGTTCGATCTGCGCCAGCGCGCTGTCCAGCGCCTTCTGGCGGTCTGCGTTTTTCTTGCTGTCCATGTTCAAAAGATCTGCCGTTGCCATACCTGTCATTTCCCTTATTTCACACGCCAGACGGGGCGTCTATCGCTGTCTGGCGGCTGCTTTCGTTCACCTCTTGTTCCGCACCTTATGGAGACAAAAGGAGAACATTTCAATCAAATTGTTCCTTTCCGATATTTGCAGCGATGGGTTAAAGAGGGGTTACCGAGGGCAGGCAAACGGGCAAAAACTTCTATGTTGGTGTTTTCAAACGAAAAGCTCGTTTTCCTGTCGGTGCCCAAGACCGGCACCACCGCCTACGAGGCCGCCCTTGCGCCCCGCGCGGCCATCGTCGTGCGCCAGCCGCCCGAGCTGAAACACGCCCCGGTCTTTCGCTACAACCGCTTCTTCCGCCCTGCCATCGAGAAGTTCATGGGCGAGGGATTCGACGTGCTGGCGGTGATGCGCGAGCCGCTCGACTGGCTGGGGTCGTGGTATCGCTATCGTCAGCGTCCGGGACAGGAACAGGCTCGCAATTCGACCCACGGGATCAGCTTCGACGAATTCGTGACCGAGTACATGAAGGGCAAGCGTGCGGCTTATGCGCAAGTCGGCTCGCAAACCAAGTTCCTGGAGCCGCAGAACAACGGCACCGCGGTCACGCATCTGTTTCGCTACGAAGATCAGGACGGGTTGCGACGTTTCCTGTCAGAGCGGCTGCAGGTGGAGATCGAGACGCGGCGCATGAACAGTTCGCCGACCATGGCGCTGACCCTCGACCAGCAAGTCGAGCAGCGCTATCGCCGGAAGTTCGCGGTCGAATATCAGCTTTACGACGGAATCGAAGCTGATGGGGCGTTCTCGCCCTTAGCCAATGGCGTGCTGCCGCCGCATCACTGACGCTAAGGATGTGTGCAACGCGTGTGTCGCGCGCAGGCACGACAGCTCTGGACGCGACATCTCTGAAATTGACCGCAGCATGATCTCCTGATCCGAACGCCGTCAAGCCGATTCCGGCGGACATCGCCAACATTCATGTTTTCGCACAGGTGGTCCTGCATGCGAAACCCGGCCTTTGCGATCCGGCGTTTGCAGCAGGGCGAAACCGGCGCGGGCCAGCTGCGATCACTCGCGGTTCAGCTGGTGCTGCACAGTCTCGGTCAACTCCGTCAACGAAAACGGCTTGGGTAGGAAAGTCGAGTTGGGAATGCGCGACTGGATTTCACCGAACGCTTCCTCGGCATATCCCGACATGAACACCACCTGTGTCTTCGGGCGTTTTTCCAGCGCCTGCAAGACCCAAGCGGGGCCGTCGATACCCGGCATCACCACGTCCGACACGAAAACATCCACCTCAAGCGTCGTGTCTTCCAGCAATTCAAGCGCCGCCTCGGCCGAATCGGCTTCCAGTACCGTCATGCCGCGCAGTTGCAGGGCGCGGCTGGCAAAGGCTCGGACCGGCGCCTCGTCCTCGACCAAAAGCACGACGCCGTCGGTCTTGGACGCAAGTTGCGCCGGGGTCGCGATTTCGGCGTCCTGCGGTTCGGCGCTTTCATGGGCGGGCAGAAGGACCTGAAAGACCGTGCCCTCGCCCGGCTGGCTGTCGGCGAAGATAAAGCCGCCGGTCTGCTTGACGATCCCATACGCAGTCGAAAGCCCAAGCCCCGTACCTTCGCCGGTGCGCTTGGTGGTGAAGAACGGCTCGAACACCTTCTGGAGCTTGTCCTTGGCAATGCCCACCCCCTCGTCGCTCACGCTCACCCGGACATAGCGCCCCGGCGCCACCACGGCGCGGTCGCGGCGCAGGGGCTCGTCGAACGTGACGTTCTCGGTCGCGATTCGGATGTCGCCGCCTTCGGGCATCGCGTCACGGGCGTTGACCACAAGATTCATCAGCACCTGTTCCAACTGCCGCTTGTCCGCGCGGATCGACCATAGCGTCGGGTCGTGTTTCAGCGACAGGATCACCCGCTCGCCCACCAACCGGTTCAACAGATGGGTCAGATCAGACAACATGTCGCGCAGGTCCATCACCTCGGGGCGCAGGGTCTGTTTGCGCGAATAGGCCAGAAGCTGACCCACCAGCGCCGCGGCCCGGTTGGCGTTCTGGTTGATCTGAATAAGGTCGCCGTAATCCGGGTCGCCTTGGTCGTGGCGCAGC
Source organism: Roseovarius sp. THAF9 (assembly GCF_009363715.1). NCBI lineage: Bacteria > Pseudomonadati > Pseudomonadota > Alphaproteobacteria > Rhodobacterales > Roseobacteraceae > Roseovarius > Roseovarius sp. THAF9. The sequence goes on along the minus strand of NZ_CP045404.1, from coordinate 1,736,671 downwards.
AGCAAGAGGTCGCAATGCCCCGCGATGGCCGTCAGCAGGTTGTTGAAATCATGCGCCACGCCACCGGCAAGCTGTCCGATCGCCTGCATTTTCTGGCTTTGTACAAACTGCCCTTCCAGCGTCTTCAACTTGGTCGCGTCGTTCAGAACAGCGATCAGCACTGTTTCGCCCGCTTCCGTCGCGCGATTCAACGTGACCTGAACGAAAGTCTCGCGGTCGTCGCGCTTGACGCGCAGAAACTCCGACTGCACCCCGCCGCGCCCCTTGGCCGCATCCTCCAGCCAGTCCGGTATCGACCGCCCCAGCCCCTCCATAAGCTCCGACAGCGTGTTGCCGCAGCACTCTTCCACGCCCAGAAGGTCGCGCGCCGGACGGTTCGATATCTGCACCTCGCCCGAGCGCGCCAGCTTTAGCAAAGGCACAGGCAATTCGTCGAAGAAGGCCCAGCCGTCAGGTTGCCGCTCGGTCGGGGCCACACCGGGCAGCAGGAACACTTCGCGCCGCCCGGCAACGCCTTCCAGTTCGACGGCAAGGCATGGCTTGTGCCCCTCGGCCGTGGTGATGTCGTTGATCTGGCCCGAGCGCAGCGGCAGCTTGGGAAAGATCCGGTCCAGCGACCGCACACGTTCCCCCACCAACTGCCGCGCAGCCGTGTTCATGAACAGAACGGCCCCGCCCCGTCCCACCGTCAGCATCGGCAGCGGCACCGGGTCGGTCTCGCGCGAAGGGCGGTCGGCGGATTTCTCGATCCGCCAGATATACCGGTCGGCCGCGGCGCGATGCACGCCGATGCGCAGATGTCCGGCGCGGGTGACCACGTCCTCATGCGCCGATCCACGCACCTGCGCCCGGCTCTCCAGGCGATAGAGGATCGGCCCCGGGTTCGCCACCGCGTGTTTCAGCGCCCCGGCCAGCGTCGTCGCCTCGTCGGCGGAAAAGGCGCTCATCGCGGCGCGGTTGGCATACTGGATGTCGCCGTCGCGCCCGGTCACGATGGCGGGTGTCGCATCCTCGCCCAGAAAATCCGCCGCCGCATCGACCAGGCCCTTGCGAAACCGCGCCTCGGCCGCGTTCACAATGCCGATCCACAACGCCGAATTCATCAGGATTGCCGCGGTGAAGACGCACGCGATCTGTAATGTCGGATCAGGCAGGAAAACCGCCGCCGCGCCGAACAAAAGTGCCGCTGCCAGCACCGCCCCGGCGCGTGGCTTGATCCGGGCCGCGGCATCACGCAACGGCAAAACGGTTCCGGTAGTGAATGCCAACCGGCAGCTCCCCAACGATAAGGTCCTGGCCGACGGTCTAGACGGCAGGGCTTAAAGTTAGATTAACGCTGAAAAAGCCAACACGTCTAGGTTGTTCTGCTTGTGCCGGATGCAGGCTTTCAGCGCTTGCGCAGCGTGGCCAGGTAGAATCCGTCGCCAATGTCCGAAATCGGCCAGCGGCGCGTGTCCTCGCGGGTCCAGCCCGGATACGCCGCCTCGAAACCGGCCACCTGCGCCTCGTTTTCTTCGGCCAGAACCGAGCAGGTGGAGTAGGCCAGCAGGCCTCCGGGGCGCAGAAGTGCCTGCACATGCTCAAGAATATTCCGCTGCGTGTCGCAAAGCGCGTGCAGCCGTTCCGGAGTGAGGGCCCACTTGGCCTCGGGCGTACGCCGCCACGTGCCGCTGCCCGAACAGGGCACGTCGCAGAGCACGACGTCGAACGGCGCGGCTTCTGTCACGGCCCCCTGATCGAGCTGCGTCACCTTAACCCCGGCCCGCGCGGCGCGTGCGGGCAGGTCACGCATCCGGTCGGGCGCCGCGTCATGGGCAAACCACGTTGCTTCGTGCCGGGCAGCCAGCGCCAGAACCTTGCCGCCGCCCCCGGCGCAGAAGTCCAGCACGCGCGCGCCCTCGGGCACCGGCAGGGCCGCCATGGCCGCCTGACTGCTGGCATCCTGCAACTCCACATGTCCTTCGCGGAATGCAGTTGATTGCGCGACGCGCCGTGCACCTTCGGTCACGTGAAGCGCGCCATCCATCTCTGCCACGGGGATCGTCGAAACACCGTCTTTCAGCAGCATATCAATTACTTGAGAGATAGACATCATGCGGGGATTGTGTCGCAGGCAGACCGGCGCCCGGTGCCGCAATGCCTCGGCCGCGTCAGCGGCGGCCTGCGCGCCCAGACCCGCCTCGAACCGCTGCCAAAGCCAGTCCGGCAGGTCGCGCGCCTCCTCAGGTGTGGGGGCTCTGCCTGCTGCGCGGTCTTCCGCCGTCAGGGGCGCGGGGGCGTGGCCCTCCCCGGTGAACATCGCTTCGGGGTCACCGCCCTCAACGCGCAGATGCCCCAGCATCAGGGCCCGGCCGGTCTCGCCGCCGCCAAGCGCCGCACAGCTTCGGCGGGTGCGCAACACCGAGAACACGTGGTCGCGGACTGCCGCCCGATCCTTGGACCCCGCATAGCGCGCACCTCGCGCCCAACGCGTAAGCGCCTGTTCGGCGGCCAGCCCGCCAGCCATTGCATCAAGCACCTCGATGGCGGCCTGCACGCGCGCGCCGGGGGTCATTTCGCAACCTTAACTTCGGCGCGTAAACCATTGATCTGAATCGGATTAGCCAATCCGGTAGTTCGGGCTTTCCCGGGTGATCTGCACGTCATGCACATGGCTTTCCTTCAGGCCCGCGCCGGTGATCTTCACGAATTCGCATCCCTTGCGCATCTCGTCCACCGTGGCGCATCCGGTATAACCCATCGCGGCCCGCAAGCCCCCCACCAGCTGGTGCAGCACCGTGCCGGCGCTGCCCTTGTAGGGCACCTGCCCTTCGACCCCTTCGGGCACCAGCTTGTCGCTGGCGGCATCCTTCTGGAAATACCGGTCGGCCGAGCCCTGCGCCATCGCCGCCAGGCTGCCCATCCCGCGATAGGCCTTGAAGCTGCGCCCCTGGTACAGGATCACTTCGCCGGGGGACTCGTCCGTGCCGGCCAGCATGCTGCCCACCATGGCGCAGGACGCGCCCGCCGCGATCGCCTTGGCGAAATCGCCCGAGAACTTGATGCCGCCATCGGCGATGACCGGCGTGTCGCCCGCCGCCGCGGCGCAATCCATCACCGCCGTCAGTTGCGGCATACCCACACCGGCGACCATCCGCGTGGTGCAGATACTGCCAGGCCCGATGCCGACCTTCACCGCATCCGCGCCTGCGCCGATCAGCGTCCGGGTCGCCTCTGCCGTGGCCACGTTGCCGGCCACGATCTGAACCTCGTTCGACAGTTTCTTTGCCCGCTCCACGGCCTGCGCCACGCCTTCGGAATGGCCATGCGCGGTGTCGATCACGATCATGTCGACGCCCGCATCCACCAGCGCCTCGGACCGCTCAAAACCCGCGTCACCCACCGTCGAGGCCGCCGCCACGCGCAGCCGTCCCAGCCCGTCCTTGCAGGCCGACGGGTTCAGCACCGCCTGCTCGGTATCGCGCAACGTCAGCAGGCCGGTCAGCTTGCCCTGCCCGTCTGTCACCAGCAGCTTCTCGATCCGCCGCGCCTTCATCAGGCTCTTGGCCTCCTCGCGGTCCGCAGGCTCGGTCAAGATCGCCAGGTTGTCGCTGGTCATCATCACGTGCACCGGCGTGTCGTCATCGGTGGCAAAGCGCATGTCGCGGTTGGTCACGATGCCCATCACGTGACCCTTTTCATCCACCACGGGAAAGCCGGTGAAGTTGTAGCGTTCGATCAGCGCCTTGGCATCGGCCAGCGTCTGGTCCGGCCTCAAGGTCACGGGGTTGTAGACAATCCCGCTTTCAAAGCGTTTCACCCGCCGCACTTCCTTGGCCTGCTGTTCCACAGTCAGGTTGCGGTGGATCACCCCCATGCCGCCGGTCTGCGCCATGCAGATCGCCATGCGCCCCTCGGTCACCGTGTCCATGGCGGAACTCAAAAGCGGGATGTTGAGGTCGATCGACCGGGTCACGCGGGTGCGCGTGTCCGCCGTGGTGGGCAGAACGCTGGACTTCGCGGGAACCAGCAGAACATCGTCAAAAGTGAGGGCCTCACGAATCTCCATGGCGCATCTCCTTGGGGTGTCTCGTTTGGCGGTTCCCTATTGCACGGGTTGGCAGGAATGGAAAGGGGCGAATGGGGCCGTGTGCGCAGATGACATTGCCCCGCCGCATGCCGTGGCTTGCAACGTCGTAGGTTGGGTGAAAACCCACGCACGCCCCCTTGCCTTGCGCGCCCGCCACACGCTAGCGTCCCCGCAACCAAAGGATACGCCCCATGACAACCCACGGATACGAGAGCGGCCGGCTCGACCTGCCTTTCGTCGGCATCTCCACCTTCGGCAAGCGGCCCTATGTTGCCGACTGGAGCCGCATCGGCGCCGATGTCGCCATCCTCGGCGCGCCCTTCGACGCCGGCACCCAATGGCGCTCAGGCGCCCGCTTCGGCCCCCGTGGGGTGCGCGAGGCGTCCACGCTCTTCAGCTTCGGCCATGCCGGCGCCTATGACCACGAGGATGACGCCACCTACCTGCCCGGCTCGGTCCGTATCGTCGATATCGGCGACGCCGACATCGTTCACACCGACACGATGACCTCGCACGCCAACATAGAATCCGGCGTCCGCGCCATCCTTGCCGCCGGCGCCCTGCCCGTCACCATCGGCGGCGATCACTCTATCAACATCCCCTGCATCAACGCCTTTGACGATCAGGGCGACATCCATGTATTGCAGATCGACGCTCACCTCGATTTCGTCGACGAGCGTCATGGCGTCCGCTACGGCCACGGCAACCCCATGCGCCGCGCCGCCGAGAAGCCTTTCGTCACCGGCCTCACCCAACTGGGCATCCGCAATGTCAGCTCGACCGCCAAGGAGGGCTATGACGACGCCCGCGCGCGCGGCTCGGATATTCTGTCCGTCCGCCAAGTGCGCAAGCTGGGGCCCGAGGCCACCGCCGCCCGCATCCCCGAGGGTACGCGCGTCTACATCACCATCGACATCGACGCCTTCTGCCCCTCCATCGCGCCCGGCACCGGCACCCCCAGCCATGGCGGGTTCCTCTATTACGACGTACTCGAAATCCTGCAACAGGTCGCCCAAGACCACGAGATCGTCGGCATCGACCTGGTCGAGGTCGCCCCGGATTACGATCCCACCGGCTCCACCTCGATCCTCGCCGCGCAGTTGCTTCTGAACCTTCTGGGCTTCATCTTTCACGCCCGCGGCTGACATCTCGTTTTTGGTTCAAATTTGGAACATTTTCAGATCTGAGACCAGCGCAAACCTGCGCCTGATTTGCGCTTTTCCCTATTTTAACCTTCACAGACGCGATTTTTTGCGCAACATTTAAGCATAATAAAAAACATAACAGGCCGTCGGTCGCTTTTCGGTACATTTTTGGTTCGTCATTGCGCGCCAGCACATACCGGGTCCGGACGGACACAGAAAACCAACAGTGGAGGACACACCCAAAATGGATCTCGCAGCCATTCAGGCCGACCAGGTCACCCTAAATTCCCTTGTCCAGAACCTCGTCTATCTTTCCGGCACCGTGGGCGCGATCACCGTCGTCGTCGGCCTGCTGATGATCGACGCCGGCACCACCCGGCGCAAAAGCCTGTTCAACTCGACCATCGAAAAGGTCATGGGCTTCTTTCTGGGCTTCGCCACCTATTTCGCCATCGGCTTCGGTTTCTGGGCGGCGCAGTATTACATCATGGAAGGCGCCACCATGGGCGACAGCTTGCGCGACTGGTGGCTCTTCGGCGGGATGCTGAACGCCAACGCCTCCACCACCGATCCGGCGACCTTTCCGGGGCTGAACACCTTCCAGATCTTCGTGTTCTTCCTCGCGGTCTTTGCCGGAATCGTTAACATCCTCTTCCACTTCGCCGTCTCCGAACGGATCAAGGCGTCGGCCTATTACGTGCTCTGCGTCGTGGCCGCCGTGGCCTCGTCGATTCTCAGCTTCTACACCTGGGGCTCGGTCGGCCCGCTCACCAATGCAGGCTTCCACGATTTCTTCGGCGTGGGCTTCGTCTATCTCTTCCCCACGGGCATGGCGCTGGCGCTGGTGCCGATGCTGGGCCAGCGTCCCGGCATGTTCAATCCGCACCCGATGGTCTCGGGCTACCACGCGCCCAGCATCGGGCTGGCGGCGGTGGGCCTGCTGACCATCTTCGCGGGCCTTCCCATGGTCATCGTCTCCTGCCTCTTTTTCTTCGACCCCGAGGCGCTGGCGGTCAGCGTCACCATGGCGGAAACCAGCGTTGGCCTTGCGGTGAACAACTACGCCATGTCCTGGGCCGGTGGCGCGGTGACGGGCGGCATCCTCGCCTATGCCACGCGCAAATACGCCTACCTGCTGCTCGGCCCACTGGCGGGCTACGTGGCCGGCGCCTGCGGCTTCGACGTCTACCAGCCGGGCCAGATGTTCCTGGTGGCGCTTGGCGCGCCGGTCATCTCCTACATCGTCTATGAATTCACGCTGAAGCGCGAATTCGACGAGCACAAGCTGCTGCCGCTCTTCCTCGGTGCGGGCAGCTACGGCCTGATCATGGTCGGCATCCTCGAGGCCGGCACCCCGCGCGGCGGCTATTTCGGGTTCGAAGAGGGCGAGTACGCCTTCCAGCACGGCCAGATCGGCCTGACCATGCAACTCATCGGCATCGTGGTCTGCCTCGGCGCGGGCCTGGTGACAGGCCTCGTGACCGCGCTGATCCTCAAGGTGACGATCGGCCTGCGCAACACCGACGACGAGATGGCCGCCGGTCTCGACGGCCTGCGCTGGGGGCTGGAGCCCGACGTGCCCACGCGCGAAGACACGCCCATCGCCAAGGGCTGACATCTGATACCACTCACGAAGTCGCGGCGGCGGGGTCCCTCCCGTCGCCGCGATGCGTTTCCGCCCCCGTCCCGGAACCTCGTAGGGGGGGGTGAAAACCCACGCGCACCGGTTAACAATCCGTCACGTCCGGCCGCCGCGTTAAACCGTCAAACCGCGAAAATTCGCACCGTCGCGATACCACCCGAATACCGACGCAATACCGACGTGCCGATCTGGACCGAATCGCACTGGTTTACCCGCCCGGACCTGCGCCCGGCGCCTCAAAGCCCGCTTAACCTTTCAGCCGCGCAAGCACGTCCTCATAGCTCTCAAGCCCATGCGTCGCGCCCATCGTCGCGCGCCACTTATCTGCATAAGCCTCGCGCATCACGTCGCCGATCTGCGCGCGGCCCGCCCCGGCCTGTCCGCCCGCCACCTTGCTGGCCTCACCGTCCGGCGGCAGGCCACAGGCGGCGTCGCGTGCCTGCCGCACAAGGTGATCGTCGAACTGCTGCCCATGCGCCTTCATGAAGTCCAGCGTCGCCTGCGCCTGCGCCACGTCACGTGTCCGCGCATCTGAAACCTTCATGAAATCAGCAATTTGCGCGACACTCTTCGCAAGGTCTTGCTTCATGTGCTCATACGCCATCAGCAGCACATCTTGCCGCCCGCGCACGCCCCACCAGGAGGATGCGTGGCTCCAGTAATCCTCTCGGCCCATCCGATCCAGGTAATACTCCGCGAAATCCTCCAGCGAAATCGCGCCGCGCTCGAACACCCAGCCATCGAAAAACCGGTAAAGCGACACCATCGCATCCACCGGGTCACGCAGCACGACGATGTAGCGCCCGCCTTCGGGAATCACCCCCCATGGCAGGTGGCTCTTGAAGAGCTTCGGACTGTAGGCTTGCGGGTCGTTAACGTTCCGCCCCATATCGTGGGCCAGTTCCAGCCACGGCACGACGTCGGTGATCTCGTCAAACGCCATGTCCCCGCCCGACCGCAAGCCATGCGCGATCTGGCTGACCCAGGTGGTGCCGCACTTGCTGTAGGGCGAAATGAAGATGTCGGTGGGACCCGGGCGATAGGCCAGACCCGTCTCGACGCCATGATCCGTGGCGAACCGCCCCAGCGCCGCGTTCATCTGCGCCAGCGTTTCAGGACGCTTCATCGCGCGCGCCCTCACTGCCCGGTACCGGGTCATAGCCGCAGCCGCCCCAGGGGTTGCACCGTGCGATCCGACGCGCGGCCAGCCACCCGCCCTTGAGGCCCCCGTGGGCGCGCAAGGCGTCCAAGGCGTACTGGCTGCATGTCGGCTGATACCGGCAATTGAACCCCACCCAGGGGCTGAAGATCAGCCGGTACGCCTTGACCGGCAGCGCCATGATATGCGCCAGCGGGCTCACCTGTGCACCGAGGCCAGCGCCCGGCGCAGATCCTCGCACAGCCCTTGGAAATCACGCTCCACCGTGGCCCCGGCGCGCCCGATCAGCACATAGTCATGTCCGGGTTTTCCATGTTTTGTCAGCACTTTGCGGGCCACTTCGCGCAGCCGCCGCTTGGCCCGGTTCCGGGTGACGGCATTGCCCACCTTCTTGGAGCAGGTGTACCCCACCCGGATCGTCGCGCGGTCGTCGCGCCGTTCGCGGGCCTGCAATACCAGCCCCTTCATCGCCTGCCTGCGCCCCCTTGCGGCGGCCAGGAAATCAGGGCGTTTCTTGAGAACGTCCAGACAAACGGAAACCGCCGGGGGCGTGTTCCCCGTGTCTTCCACGAGGGCCTCCGGCGGTGTCATGTCCGTACGGATCCTGGCTGGCGCTTACGCGCTCAGCGACTTGCGGCCACGCGCACGACGCGCGTTCAGGATCTTGCGGCCGGCCTTGGTGGCCATGCGCGCGCGGAAACCGTGGCGCCGCTTGCGGACCAGGTTCGAAGGTTGATACGTGCGTTTCATCGCTCGGCTCTCCGGTGTTCTTGGCCTCGCTCAGGAATCGCGAAAGCCGGAATTCGTATTGAAGCCCGGTCTATAGGGGCGCGCGGGCCCCAAGTCAAACATCCGATTGGCTTTTGCAACAAAAACCCTGCCCGGACGGTTGGCTTTGTTACAAACCGGCCCCGAACCCGACATAATGGCCCCAAACCCTTCACCCTGTATCACCCCCGCGTGAAGCGTCTGGTGCGGGGCCTGACGATCGCGCATCTAGGAAGGACACGCAATCACACCGGACCTAGATCCCCACATGGCCACGACCGACGACACCAAGCGCCCCGCCTATATCCGCCACGCGCCCCTGGCCGTGATCCTGATCGCCGCCATCGTGGGGTATTTCACGCTGGGCGACTACCTGACCTTCGACACGCTGGCCAACAATCGCGAGGCTTTGCTGGCGTTCCGCGACGAAAACTACGTCCTCCTGGCAGGCATCTTCGTGGCAGTCTACGTGGCCATTGTTGCTTTCTCGTTGCCCGGCGCAGCCGTGGCCTCGGTCACCGGCGGGTTTCTCTTCGGTCTTTTCCTGGGCACCACGTTCAACGTCACGGCGGCGGTCATCGGCGCCTCGGCCATCTTCCTCGCCGCGCGCTGGGGCCTTGGACGAACGCTCGCCGCCAAGATGGACGCCTCCGAAGGAACACTGAAGAAGTTCAAGACCGGCCTGCACGAGCATGAAATCAATGTTCTTTTGTTGATGCGCCTCGTGCCTGTGGTGCCGTTTTTCGTGGCCAACCTGCTGCCCGCTCTGGTCGGCGTGCGCTTCGTCAATTTCCTCTGGACCACCGCGGTCGGCATCATTCCCGGTGCCATCGTGTTCACATGGATCGGCGTCGGCCTGGGCGAGGTCTTCGACCGTGGCGAACGTCCCGACCTGTCCCTACTGTGGGAGCCGCAGGTGATCGGCCCCATCCTCGGGCTTTGCGTGCTGGCAGCCCTCCCTATCCTCATCAAGACCGTGCGCGGCAAAAAGGACATCTGAGTCATGGCCGATATCAAGACTGACATCCTCGTCATCGGGGCCGGTTCCGGCGGTCTCTCCGTGGCGTCCGGCGCCGTGCAGATGGGCGCCGACGTGGTCCTGCTAGAGGGGCACGAGATGGGCGGTGACTGCCTCAACTTCGGCTGCGTGCCCTCCAAGGCGCTCATCGCCTCGGCCAAGGTTGCCTACGGCCAAGCCCATGCCGCACCCTACGGCGTCGGCAATGCCACGCCCAACGTGGACTATGCCGCCGCCAAGGACCACGTGCACGATGTTATCTCGACCATCGCCCCGCATGACAGCCAGGAGCGGTTCGAGGGTCTTGGCGTCAAGGTCATCCGCGACTACGGCCAGTTCATCTCGCCCACCGAGGTCAAGGCCGGCGACACCGTCATCCGCGCCCGGCGCATCGTCATCGCCACCGGCTCCTCGCCTTTCGTGCCGCCCATTCCGGGGCTGGAGGACGTCCCATACGAAACCAACGAAACCCTGTTCGACCTGCGCGAAAAGCCCGATCACCTGCTGGTCATTGGCGGCGGCCCTATCGGCATGGAAATGGCGCAGGCGCATCTGCGGCTGGGCTGCAAGGTCACGGTGATCGAAGGCGACAAGGCGCTTGGGAAGGACGACACCGAAGCGGCGGCACTGGTGCTGGACCACCTGCGCGCGGAGGGGCTGGAGATCATTGAGGGCGCCACCGCGGCACAAGTACGCGGAACCGCCGGGGCGATAGAAGTGGAAACCAAGGACGGGCAGGTTTTCAAGGGCTCGCACTTGTTGATGGCCGTGGGCCGCAAGCCCAACATCGACAGCCTGAACCTCGACGCGGCGGGCATCAAGACCACCAAGGCGGGCATCAAGGTCGATGCGAAGCTGAAGACCAGCAATTCAAAGGTCTACGCCATCGGCGACGTCGCCGGCGGCCTGCAATTCACTCATGTCGCGGGGTATCACGCGGGTATCGTCATCCGCTCCGCCGTACTGGGCCTGCCCGCCAAGGCGAGTACCGCGCACCTGCCCTGGACCACCTATACCGACCCTGAACTGGCGCAGGTCGGCCTGACCGAGGCGCAGGCGCGCAAGGAACACGGCTCGAAGCTGGAAGTCGTACGAGCCGAGTATGACGGTAACGACCGGGCCATCGCCACACGTAAAACCACGGGCTTCGTCAAGGTCATGGTCGTGGGCGGCCGCCCCGTTGGGGCCACCATCGTCGGCGCGCAGGCGGGCGAGTTGATCCACACATGGGCTTTGGCCCTCGCCAACAACTTGAAAATGAAGCATATCAGCGCCATGGTTGCGCCTTATCCCACGTTGGGTGAAATCAACAAGCGCGCGGCGGGGGCCTATTTCACGCCGCGACTGTTCGAAAGCGATGGTGTCAAGCGGGTCGTGCGGCTGGTCCAGCGCTGGCTGCCCTAGGAAACGAGACGACGGAACGGGAAGATGGGGTTTCTGAAATCACTCTCGGGACGGTTCCTGATCCTGACCGTGGTCTTCGTTATGCTGGCCGAGATTCTGATTTTCGTGCCGTCCATCGCCCGCTACCGCGAAGATTTCCTGATGGACCGGCTGGAGCGCGCGCAGATTGCGTCGCTGGCGCTCTTGGCCAACGATGAGATCTCGAACGAGTTGCAGGAAGAGCTGTTACAGAACGCAGGGGTCTTCAACGTGGTGCTGCGCCGCGACGAGGCGCGCCAGCTTATGCTGTCGGCGCCCATGCCCTCGCCCATCGTCGACACGTTTGATTTGCGTGATGCGCCGCCGCTGGAACTGATCGGGGATGCGGTGACGCGCCTTGTGCGGACCGAGCCAGAGATGATCCGCGTCATCGGCGACCCTTCCCAGATGGGCGGGCTGCTGATCGAGGTCACGCTGCTGACAGACGATCTGCGCGCGGCGATGGTCGACTACGGCCTGCGCATCCTGCTGCTGTCGGCGATGATCTCGGTAGTGACCGCCGCCCTGCTTTATTTCGCTGTGCGCGGCTTTCTCGTGCGCCCCATCGCCAGCGTGGCGCGCAACATGACCCGCTACGCCGAGGCGCCCGAGGATGCCAACCGCGTGATCACCCCCCGCTCCACCACCACCGAGATCCGGCAGGCCGAGGAAGCGTTGCTGTCCTTGCAGACCCAGCTGACCTCGTCCCTGCGCCAGCGCGAGCGGCTGGCCCAGCTGGGCGGCGCGGTGGCCAAGGTCAGCCATGACCTGCGCAATATCCTGACCTCGGCGCAGCTGTTCACCGACCGGATCGAGATGAGCGAGGACCCGGCGGTCAAGCGCATGGCACCCAAGCTGGTCAATTCCATCGCCCGCGCGGTGCACCTGTGCGAGTCGACCCTGGCCTATGGCAAGGCCGAGGAGCAGCCGCCGACCCTGGGCCGGTTCGCGCTCATCGACGTCGTCTCGGACGTGATCGAAAGCGAGCGGTTGGCGGTGGGTGACGCCGATGTCAGCTTTGCCGAAGATGTGCCCACAGGGCTTGTCCTGCGCGCCGATCACGAACAGCTGTACCGCGTGATCGCCAACCTCGTGCGCAATGCACGTCAGGCCATCGTCAATAGCGGCAAGCCCGGAGAGATTGCGATTTCTGGACAGGAAACCAGCGAAGCGTGGCTCATTCGCGTCTCCGACACCGGGCCGGGCCTTCCACCCAAGGCGCGCGACCACCTGTTCCAGCCGTTTCAGGGCGGCGCCACGAAGGGCGGCACCGGCCTTGGCCTCTCGATCGCGGCAGAGCTGATCCGTGGCCATGGCGGCACGCTCGAACTTGAAAGCACGGATGAGACGGGCACGGTATTCTGCGTCTGCCTGCCCCGTGGCGGGTTGAACGTGGACTAAGGGAATTTCCTCGGAAAATCCCGTACCACCCCCTTGCAATAGCCGGCGCATGGGTCTAGATGCTCGACCTCACGGACCGATAGCTCAGCTGGATAGAGTACCTGACTACGAATCAGGGGGTCGGGGGTTCGAATCCTCCTCGGTCCGCCACTTCCCCGAAGTACCGGAAATGCAGACACCGCTTGGACGGTGACCTTAGAAACGCGCGGCTCACGTGGCGTTCTTCTCGACAATTGAACCGCGCGGTTTATCGTTGCGATAAAAGCGGAATGCGGCGGGAGGCACCATGCAATTGACGATCGACGGCACGGACCACGAGATCGAGGTCGAGGACGCGATGCCCCTTCTGTGGGTGCTGCGCGACGTGCTGGGCAAGACCGGCGTCAAGTATGGCTGCGGGATCGCGCAATGTGGGGCCTGCACGGTGCACATAGATGGCGAAGCCGTACGATCCTGCCAGGTTGCCGCGCGCGACGTCTCGGGCCCGGTGACCACCATTCACGGGCTGGGCAGCCCCGAGACGCGCCATGCCGTGCAGCAGGCATGGATCGAGACCCAGGTCGCGCAATGTGGCTATTGCCAGTCGGGGCAGATCATGCAGGCCGCGGCGCTCCTCTCGGAAACGCCCGATCCCACGGACGAGCAGATCGACGACGCCATGTCGGGCAACCTGTGCCGCTGCGGCACCTATCCGCGCATCCGTGCGGCCGTAAAGACCGCCGCCGCCAAGCTGAAGGAGGCGTAAGATGAGCCGGGTCGGTAAGATCGCGCGCCGAAGTTTCCTGGTGGGCGCCGTCGCCGCGGCGGGCGGCGTTGCCTTTGGCGTTTGGCGCTACAAGACACCATACCGCAATCCGCTGCTGAGCGGGCTCAACGACGGCGAGGCGGCCCTGACCCCCTATGTGCTGATCCGCCCCGATGGCATCACACTGATCACGCCCCGCGCCGACAAGGGCCAGGGCGCCTACCAGGTTCAGGCGATGCTGCTGGCCGAGGAACTGGACGTGACGCTCGACCAGATCGCGGTTGATCCCGGCCCGCCGGACGTCGCCTATTGGAACCGGGCGCTGGCGGACGAGGCGGCGGCCTTCCTCGCCCCCGGTGGCGGCTTTGGGGAACAGGTCGCGGGCTCGGTCGTGTCGGCGGGGGCGAAGTTCCTGGGGTTGCAGATCACCGGCGGCTCGACCACCACGCCCGACGGGTTCGACAAGCTGCGCGCGGCGGGAGCATCGGCCCGCGAGACGCTGAAAGCTGCCGCCGCCGCGCAGTCAGGTATCGCGGCCAGCGAACTGACCACACGCGACGGTGCGGTAATCCTGCCGGACGGCACCGCCCTCCCCTATACCGAGCTGGCCGCTGTGGCGGCGGACATGGACCCGGTGACCGACGTTGCCCTGCGACCCGCATCGGAGTGGCGGCTGATCGGCCAGCCTATCCCGCGCCTGGATATGGTCGCCAAGTCCACTGGCACGCAGGACTACGGGATCGACGTGAACCTGCCCGGAATGGTCCACGCGACGGTGCTTTTGAACCCTGCGCTTGGTGGGGCGCTTGGCAGCTATGACACCGCCGAGACGTTCAAGATCCGCGGCGTGCAAACGGTGGTCGAAATAACCGGCGGGCTGGGCATCGTGGCCGATAACACCTGGCGGGCGATGGAAGGGGCCAAGGCCATCGCGGCAAGCTGGCCCGATGGGCCATTGCCGCGAACGATGGAGGCGCATTGGCAGGCGCTTTCCGACAGTTTCGCCGAAGACACGCAGGACAGCCGCAAGCGCGACGACGGCGACATGGACGCGGCGCTTGGCGCGGATGATGTGATCGAGGCCGAGTACCGCGCGCCCTACTTGGCCCATGCCCCGCTTGAGCCGGTCAACGCCACCGTGCGCGTCGATGATGATGCCGTCGAGATATGGACCGGCACGCAGATCCCGCGCAACGTTCTGACCAATGTGTCGGGCATTACCGGCGTACCGGAGGAAAACATCACCCTGCATGTGCAGATGATCGGCGGCAGTTTCGGGCACCGGCTCGAAGACATGGTGGTGCGGCATGCCGCCGAGATCGCGATGCAGATGAAAGGCACGCCGGTCAAACTGACCTATTCCCGCGAAGAAGACATGACCCACGATTTTCCGCGCCAGATCGCCATGGCGCGGATGCGCGGCACCGTGCGTGAGGGCCGGGTCGAGGCCTTTGACCTTGGCATTGCCATGCCGTCGGTCATCGTCTCGCAAATGGGGCGGCAGGGGCTGAGCGTGCCCGGCCCCGACAGCCAGATCGTGGCCGGTGCCTTCGAGCAACCCTTTGCGCTCCCGCATCACCGGGTGACCGGCTATCGCGCGCCACCGCTTGCGCCAATCTCGTCCTGGCGCTCGGTCGGCGCGTCGACGAACGGGTTTTTCTACAATGCCGGACTGGACGAACTGATCCACGCCGCCTGGGCCGACCCGATGGAAGAGCGTCTGCGGCTGTGCAATGACACGCTGGCCCGTGGCGTGCTGGAGGCCGTGGCCGAGATGAGCAACTGGTCCGGGCCGAACCCGGCCGATGGCGTGGGGCGCGGTGTTGCCTTCACCAAGTCCTTTGGCGTGCCCTGCGCTGAGGTGATCGAGATCGAGGCCACCGAGGCCGGCCTGAAGCTGACGCGGGCCTGGGTCGCGGCAGAGGTTGGCACGGTGATCGATCCGCTGAATTTCGAGAATCAGGTGGCCGGCGGGGTCATATTTGGCTTGGGTCATGCGATGAACTGCGAACTGACTTATGCCGACGGCCGCGCCGAGCAGACCAATTTCGACGCGTTCCAGGGGCTGCGCCTTTACCAGGCCCCGGTAATCGAGGTGCGCGGACTTGAAAACGGTGACAAGGTGCTTGGCGTAGGGGAACCCCCCGTGCCGCCTGCCGCCCCTGCCCTTGCGGCGGCCATTTTCGCGGCCACGGGAACGCGGCTGCGCGAGATGCCGTTCTCGAAATTCGTGGAGTTCGCATAAGTTCGGCCGCGCTTGGCGCGGCGCCGCCTTGCCGTTCCCCGCGCTGGGTGGTTGAAGGGGCGCATGGGATCTATCCTGACCACACTTGCGCTGCTGGCTCTAGCCTGCGCCGCGGCCTTCGGCGCGCAAGCGGCCTCGATACCGCTTCCGTTCCTGATCGGGCCTCTGGTCGCGTCCGGTCTCGTGGCGACAACCGCGTCGGCCCGTTTACCGGATGGTTACCGTTTCCCCCCCATGCTGCGTCTCGTCTTCATTTCGGTCATCGGCCTGATGATCGGCGCGCAGGTCACGCCCGAACTTTTTGGACAGGCCTCGCGTCTTGCGGTCAGTTTCACCGCCCTGACGCTGTTCGTCGTCGTCGCCCACGCCTATGGCTACAGCGTCTTGCGCTTCATCGGCGGGTATGACCGCCCCACCGCGTTCTACGGCGCGGCGCCCGGCGGCTTGTTCGAATCGATTGCCATGGGCGAGGAGGCCGGTGCCGATCCGGCCCGTTTGACGCTGCAACAATTCCTGCGAATCATCGCGGTGGTCACGCTCTTGCCCATCGGCCTGTCGCTTTGGGTCGGCCATCCGGTCGGCAGCTCCGCAGGAGTCACGCTGGCTCGTGGCGAGGTATCGTGGTCGGCCTTTCCCCTGATTGCCTGCGCCGGCGCTGCGGGAATTGGCCTTGGGCATGTGCTGCGCCTTCCGGCAAAGCAACTGACCGGGCCTCTGTCCGTAGCGGCGATACTGTCGCTGACCGGGCTTTATCACGTCGATGTCCCGCAATGGTTGATCAACGTCGCGCAGATTGTCGTCGGCACGGCGCTTGGCATGCGGTTCACGGGGCTGTCCGGCGGGTTGGTACTACGGGGCGTCGGGCTGACTGTCCTGTGTGTCGGAGGGATGCTGGGACTGGCCATCATCTTTGCGCTGGCGCTGATGCAGGTGCTGGAGCAACCGTTCGACGTGTTGCTGATCAGCTTCGCGCCCGGCGGCGTGACCGAGATGTCGCTGGTGGCCCTCAGCCTTTCCGCCAACCCGGCCTTCGTGACGCTGCATCACATCTTTCGGATTTTGATCACCGTGGTCGGCCTTGGCCTCAGCTCCAAACTTGTCCGGCGACGGCTTTGACAGGGCACGGTTTCTGGAATAGCTGAACACTTGTTCATTTCAAACCGCCGGAGGCTCCATGCAAATCTCAGACACCGCCGCAATCATCACCGGGGGCGCCTCGGGCCTGGGGGAAGCGACGGCACGGCACTTTCGCGCGCAAGGGGCCAAAGTCACCCTGCTGGACCGCGACGCGAAGCGCGGCGCCGAAGTGGCCGCCGAGATCGGGGCTAGTTTTGCCGAAACGGACGTCACCGATGAAGCCTCGGTCAAGGCCGCGATTGCCACCGCCAAGGACGCCATGGGCAAGATCACCGCTGCCGTCAATTGCGCGGGCATCGCAACCGGAGAAAAGACGCTGGGGCGCGACGGGCCGCACAGTCTTGATGGCTTCCGCCGCACTATCGACATCAACCTTATCGGCACGTTCAACGTGGCCCGCCTTGCCGCCGAGGAAATCGCGCAGAATGTCGCCGCGCCCGACGGCACGCGTGGGGTCATCATCAACACGGCATCCATAGCCGCCTTCGAAGGGCAAAAGGGCCAGACCGCCTATGCCGCGTCCAAGGGCGGTATCGTGGGCCTCTCCGTGCCCATGGCGCGGGACCTGAGCCGCGACGGCATCCGGGTCATGGCCATCGCACCGGGTATCTTTGCGACGCCCATGCTAAAGGGCCTGCCGCAGGAGGTGCAAGACGGGCTGGCGCAGGACGTGACCTTTCCCAAGCGGCTGGGCGACCCGGACGAATACGCATCGCTGGCGCGGTTCATCGTCGAATGCGATTACCTGAACGGCGAGGTCATCCGTCTCGACGGCGCGTTGCGGATGCAGTGATGCGTCAACTGTCGCTAAGCGCGCCGAACTTGGTTTCGAGGTAGGACATCAGCGGCGTTGCGCCAGGCGCGCTGCCGCATGCGAGCGTGATGACATCCTTGGGTTCATGACGTCCGCCGTGGCACTGAACCCGCTCGTGCAGCCAGCCCGTCGCGGCAGAAAGATCGCCTTTTGCCAGTTGGTCATCGAGGTCGGGCAGATCCTTGCGCAGCGCCTCATGAAGGCAGCCGGCATAGACATTGCCAAGGCTGTAGGTCGGGAAATACCCGAAGAGCCCCACGGACCAGTGCACATCCTGAAGCACGCCGTTCGAGGGGCGGTTGACGTCATACCCGAAATCCGCCCGGAACCGATCGTTCCAGGCCGCTTCGAGATCATCGACCTGTAGATCATTCGCGAACAGCGCCCGTTCCAAATCGAACCGCAGCATGATGTGCAGGTTATACTGCACCTCGTCAGCCTCGGTCCGGATGTACCCCCGATGCACGCGGTTCACGAGCGCATAGAAGGCGTCTTCGTCCCTGACGCCGAAATCCCCGAACAAGTCGCGCATCCGGCCATAGAGATAGCCACAGAAGGCGCGGCTGCGGCCAAGCTGGTTCTCGTAGATCCGGCTTTGGCTTTCATGCACGCCCATCGACACCCCCTGCCCCGCCGGGGTCAGAAGGAATTTTGGGTCGATGCCCTGCTCATAGCAGGCATGGCCGACCTCGTGGATCGTCGAGTAGAGGCAGTTGAACGGATCATCCTCGGCGGTGCGGGTGGTGATGCGCACGTCTTCGCCCGACCCGCTGGAGAACGGATGAACCGCCCGGTCGATGCGACCCCGGGACAGGTCATAGCCGAAGGTTTCTGCCAGTTCCCGGCCAAGCGCCATCTGCGTATCGGCGTCGAACGTAGCCGAAAGCGGCGTCACCTGCGGGGCGTTCAGGGCGCGTTCGCGCAGTGCCACCAGGCCCGGACGCATCTCGTCGAACATCGCGGCGAATTCGGCCGCTTTGCCGTTCGGCTCGAAATCGTCGACCAGCGCATCGTAAAGGTCGCCGTCGCCCGCCAGCGCCGCGGCCTCTTCCCGCTTGAGCTTGACCACCTCGGCCAGCGTGGGAAGGAAGGCGGCCACGTCGTCCTCGGCACGCGCGGCGGCCCATATGCCTTGCGACCGGCTGGTCAGCCGGGCCAGCGCGGCGGCCAGATCGGCCGGCACCTTGACCGACCGCTCATAGCTGCGGCGGATCAGCCGCAATTGCGCGGCGCCGTCCGCGTCGGGCGGGTCGGCCTGCTCCAGCCACTCCGCGATTTGCGGGTTGGTGCGCCTGGAATGCAGCACGCTTTCCATCGCGCCGCGTTCCTCGGCCCGCTGCCCGGCCGAGCCGCGGGCCATCACGGTTTCCTGATCCCAGCTCAGCCGCGCTGAGATGCGGGCCAGGGCTTGGGTTTCCCGCTCATAAGCCATGAGCGCATCGAATGCGTTGGGCAGGCTCATCCGCGCACCGACCGTACAATGGGATACTGGCTGAGAAACCGCGTCCTGAGGATCAGGACCCAGAGGATCACCGCGAGCAGCTGGTGCGCGATGGCAAGTTGCCACGGCGCAACATAGAGAACCGTCATTATGCCGAGCACGATTTGAAGGCAAAGCGCGAGGAAGGCGAAATTGAACGCGCCGCGGGTCAGCGCATGGGCCGACCGGCGACCTTTCAGCCAGACAACGATGCCGAAAATCAGAAGAAGATAGCCGGTCATGCGGTGGATGAACTGAACCATGCCGGGATTTTCGAAAAAGTTTCTAAAGCCAAGCTCCGGCATCCAGAAATCCACGGGCAGGAAGCCCCCCGCCATGAGCGGCCAGTCGGTAAAGGTGCGTCCCGCGTCGATGCCCGCAACAAGTGCGCCGATCAGGATCTGCAGGAAGGCGAAATGCAGCCAGCCAGTGGACAGGCCGAAAAGCTTGCCCTCGCGGCTGCGCCGGGCCTGCATCAGCTCGCGCTCTTCCCGCCCAAGACACATCACGTACCACGCGATGAAGCCCAAGATCACGAAGGCAAGCCCAAGATGCACGGCCAGCCTGTAACTGGCCACGTCCAGCATCTGCCCGGAAAGACCAGAACTGACCATCCACCAGCCGATGGCGCCCTGAAGTCCGCCCAAACCTCCCAATAGCAGCAAGCGACTTGTCCAGCCGGGCGGGATCTTACGCAAAAGCAGAAATCCCAGAAAGCCCAAGGCCCAGACAAGGCCGATCACGCGGCCCAACTGGCGATGGCCCCATTCCCACCAGTAGATCACCTTGAACTCGGCAAGCGTCATCCCCTTGTTCTGCAACTGGTACTCGGGAATGGCGCGATATTTCTCGAACTCCGACTCCCATGTGACCGCGTCCATCGGCGGCAGAGCGCCGGTCACCGGCTTCCACTCGGTGATCGACAGGCCGCTGTCGGTCAGGCGTGTGAGGCCGCCCACGGCGATCATCACGACCACCAGCGCGAAAAGAAGCATCAGCCACAAACGCACAGCGCCCCTTGCACCGCGGCGGCCTGCGTCGATCATCCCGCCTTGCGGCGTCTGCCGCGGGGTGTCCGCATCTGACACTTCTTGGAAAATGCTGCGTTTTTCGCTCATGTTCCGCCCTCTGACTTTCGCGTGAAGTTAATTCGCGCCGCGCGGCGCTTCAACCGCGCTCCTTCCAGCGCACCATTTGCCGCAGTACGCCATGCAGTGTCTGCACGTCGGCCCGCGTCAGGGGCATCCGGCTCCACATGTTGCGCAGGTTGATCTTCATGCCGGGAGCCTTGGCCTCTGGAAAGAAGAAACCGGCGTCTTCAAGGCGTTCCTCGTAATGCGCCGACAGCGCCTCGATCTCTTTCTGGTTGGCCCATTCGGTGCCAGCCATATCGACGCGGGCAGCCTCGACCGCCTGCGACGCGCGGCGCCACTCGTAGCCGCACAAGAGCACGCATTGAGCAAGGTTCAGGCTGGGAAATTCAGGGTTCACCGGCACGCTGATGATCGCGTTGGCGCGGGACACATCCTCGTTTTCCAAGCCGGCCCGTTCCGGCCCGAACAGCACCGAGACACGCTCACCGCGCGACAGGCGCCTGGCGGCCTCGGCCATGGCTTCTTCGGGGCTGAAGACGGGCTTGGTCAGGCCTCGTACCCGGGCGGTGGTGGCCATGACGAAACTGTCCTTCTCGACCGCAGCTGTCAGGTCGGGGACCAGGCGCGCGTCATCCAGCAACCGCCCCGCGCCGCTGGCCATGGCCACCGCCTTGGGATTGGGCCAACCATCGCGCGGGGCCACGACGACCATGCGGTCGAGGCCAAAGTTCCACATCGCGCGCGCGGCGGCGCCGATGTTCTCGCCCATCTGCGGACGGACGAGCACAAAGCGCGGCTGTGTGTTTTCGCTTGGCATCCTGTTCCTCCAACGTGCCCGCCATAATCCAGCCCGGACGTGCGGGAAAGCGCAAAAGACCGCGTTCGCGTACCGTAGACGCGTTTGCAAATCCCGGTTATAGGGGCAAAAACAGGACGACAAGACCATGGCAGACCCCGAGCAGCCGCAAATCTATCTGATTACCCCGCCCGAGATCGAACTGGCGCGGTTTCCCGCCATTC
Organism: Roseovarius sp. THAF9; assembly: GCF_009363715.1. Lineage (NCBI taxonomy): Bacteria > Pseudomonadati > Pseudomonadota > Alphaproteobacteria > Rhodobacterales > Roseobacteraceae > Roseovarius > Roseovarius sp. THAF9. Next base: position 1,715,512 of record NZ_CP045404.1, on the reverse strand, counting down.
TGGATCGGGTCCTGCGCGACCACGAGATCGCCTGCGTGCGGCTGGCCCTGTCGACCCATGACGAGACCGCGTTGTGCCGCGCCGCCGATACCTGCCGCGAGGTCGCGCATGGGCAGGACGTCGCCATCGTGATCGACACGCATTTCGTGCTGGCCGAACGGCTGGGGCTGGACGGCGTGCACCTGACGGACGGGTCCCGCACCGTGCGCAAAGCGCGCAAGGAGCTTGGCCCGGACGCCATCGTCGGCGCCTTCTGCGGCACCTCGCGCCATGACGGGATGAGCGCGGGCGAAGCAGGCGCCGATTACATCAGCTTCGGCCCCGCAGGGGTCTCCGCCCTTGGCGACGGGTCGCAGGCCGAGGCGGAGCTTTTCGAGTGGTGGTCACAGGTGATCGAAGTGCCGGTGGTGGCAGAGGGCGCACTTGACGCCACCACGATATCACAGCTGTCCTCCATGACTGATTTTTTCGGTGTCGGTGACGAAATCTGGCGCGAGGACGACCCGAGCGCCGCCTTGGGCGAATTGATCGCGGCCATGCGCTGAGGCGGGACTGCGCGGCAGTCTCAGCCCGGCAAAGCGACTTCGGGCGGCATCGCGCTGCGCACTTTCGCCTCGAGCGTTCGGGCCAACGCCTTGCGATCGGGATAATCGCTGACACTTATCGGTTCATGATAGATCACGCGCACGCCGCCTTGTGGAAATCGCGACAGAACCTGCAACATGTGTGGCCCGAGATCCATGTCGCCCCACCAGCCGTAAAAGCGCGGCTCTTCCAGCCCATCTGGCGCGATGTAGACAACCGTGACCGGCTGAATCCGCAATCCCGCCTCCAGATCGGAGAACGCGGCAAAGAGGCTCGACTTGAACGGCAGCACGCGCATACCGTCGGTCGAGGTGCCCTCAGGGAAGAACAACAGCTTTCGACCGGCGTCAAGCTCGGCTTTCAGCTGGTTGCGCTGTGCGTCGGCCTGCCGGGGGTTGCGGCTGATGAAGACGGTGCCGACGATCCGCGCAAGAAAACCGATACCGGGCCAGCCCGCCACCTCGGCCTTGGACACGAAGGTGATCGCTTGCCCCGCCCCGAGAGCGAAGATATCCAACCACGAGGCGTGATTGGCCACCACGGCGCCATGGCTTTGCATGGGCCGGCCTTCGCGGCGATACCGCAATCCGATCACGTGCAGCCCGGCCCAGATGGCCCAGCGTTGCAAGCGCGCGGTCAATGGGCGTCGGCGGTCGAAGAAAAATGTCTCGACAAGGCGCAGAACCAGCACCGCGATGACGCCCGGCACGATGATTGCCAACAGCACCACAAGGCGCAGCGCCAGTATCAGCCAACCTGTCCCCGTGACCCGATCCACGCGCGCGGGACGCTGCGACTCCCAGGTGTTGCTCATAGGTCGGCCCCCTTGGAATAGATCGCTTTTTGCCGGGCGTTCAGTTGCGCGGTGTCCATAACGAGGCAGACATCGGTGGTGTTGAACCTGTGGTCTATGAACGCGCCTTCACCGACAAAGCCGCCAAGCCGCAGGTAGGCCTTGATCAACGCAGGCACCTGTAACATGGCCGCCCGCCGGTCGATCTGGTCTTCCGGCACGAGATTAAGCGGCTGGTAATGGGCGGGCACGGTATGGACCCGCAATGGCTCGGGCGCGAGGTGGCGGTGGTGGAGCAGCGATAGCGGCTGCGCCAGGGAGCTGGTATCGGTGCCATGAAAGCTGGCGACGCCGAACAGGATCTCGATGCCATGATCGGCCACATAGCGCGCAAGGCCGTTCCACAGGTGATACATGGCCGCGCCACCGCGATAGCCCTCGGCAAGGCAGGACCGGCCCAGTTCCATGATCCGCCGGCCCGAGGATTTGAGGACCGAAATGTCGTATTCATCTTCGGAGTAAAACTGACCCGCCTCGGCAGCCTGGTCATCGCGCAAGACGCGGTAGACGCCGACAATCTCGCCGCCGCGGGACTCGTCGGCCAAAAGCAGATGATCGAAATAAGGGTCGAACCGGTCACGCTCCAGCCGCGCGTCGTGATCGACGAGCGGACCGTCGCCGCCCAGTTCGGCGACGAAGACGTCGTAGCGCAGGCGTTGCGCCGCGTGCAGGTCTTGCTCGGAGCGGGCGAGTCTTACGGTGAACTGCACGTCGCGCGAATACATCAATGGGTCCGTTCAGATTGGCTGCGCGGGTTTTAAAGCCTTTCCGTCCCGCGCTGCAACCTCTTGAAGTTCCGCGGCGCATCTTTGCCCGCAGCAAGAAGGCGGCTTGCGAGCGGACCTTTGCGTGTTAACGTTTTGGTAACGTTACTTATGGTTCAGTCACCGGCATCAACTCAACGCGGGAGCCGTCGATCACCACTTTTCCGACATCCTGAAAATTCACCGTGATCTTACCACCGATGTTGGACTGGACTTGCCCTGTGCCCCAATCAGGCTGATCGGGGTGGACCACAAGCATGCCGGGCTCGAGAATGCTGTTCATGTCGGACATCTGCGGGCTCCGCGCGAAAGGAAACGATTTGGCAAACGATACCAACGCTATCGCAGCATTGATAGGCTCTCGTATCTGTCATGACCTGATCAGCCCGATCGGCGCGGTCAGCAACGGGCTCGAATTGCTGGAATTGTCGAACGCCGCCGGTTCGCCCGAACTTTCGCTGGTCGCGGACAGCGTGGCCCATGCCAATGCCCGCATCCGTTTCTTTCGCCTGGCCTTCGGGGTCGCCTGCAAGGAACAGGAAACCGGCGCCGAGGAGGTCAACTCGATCCTCAGGGATCTTCATGCCGACGACCGGACCGAGATTGAGCCATTTCCCGCCGGCTACTACCCGCGTACCGAGGTGCGCGCGGTCCTGCTGGCACTGCTCTGCGCCGAACAGGCGGTGCCCTATGGGGGCCGCATTGTCATGACACTGTCAGAGGACGGCTGGGTCATCCGGGCCACGGCCGAACGGATGAACGTGGACGCCACACTATGGGACATGCTGAACGGCACACAAGGTACAGCGCTTCCGGCGCCGGCGCATGTGCAATTCGTGATATTGCCCGCAGCCGCGTGGGACGCACGGCTGGATTGTTCGGCGGTCGTGTCTGACGACGCGGCGGAAGTGCGGCTCAGGCGCGGATAGCGCCGTCGCCATCAACGAGATACTTGAAGCTGGTCAATTGCCTGGCGCCCACGGGACCGCGGGCGTGCATCTTGCCGGTCGCAATGCCGATTTCCGCGCCCATGCCGAATTCTCCACCATCCGCGAACTGCGTCGAAGCGTTGCGCATCAGGATCGCGCTGTCGAGTTCGGCAAAGAAACGCTCGGCCGTCGCGTCGTCCTCGGTGATGATGCAGTCCGTATGCTGCGAGCCATATTTCCGAATGTGATCGATAGCGTCTGAGACGTCGCCCACCTTTTTCGCGGCCATGACCATCGACAGGAACTCGAACCCCCAGTCGCCATCGCCGGCCGGAACCGTGCCCGGCACCGACTGCAGGGCAGGATCGGCTCGGACCTCGACCCCTTTTTCGACCAAGGCCCGGATCACGCCCTGCCCGATCGTGTCGACAGCGTCCTCGTGCACCAGCAGACATTCCGCGGCACCGCAGATGCCGGTGCGGCGGGTCTTGGCGTTCATAACGACGCGCAGCGCCTTTTCCGGGTCTGCATGCTTGTCGATGTAGATATGCACGATGCCTTCGAGATGCGCGAAGACAGGCACCCGTGCCTCGCTCTGAACGAGGCCGACAAGCCCCTTGCCGCCGCGCGGCACGATCACGTCGATTGTGCCGGTCATCGTCAGCATTTCCTGCACCGCCGCGCGGTCGCGAGTCGGGACGAGCTGGATCGCGTCCTCCGGCAGACCGGCCTCGGTCAGGCCGGCGCAGAGGCAGCGATGAATGGCGCCGGAGGAATGAAAGCTTTCCGAGCCGCCGCGCAGAATCACCGCGTTGCCAGATTTCAGACAGAGCGCCCCCGCGTCCGCCGTGACGTTGGGGCGACTTTCATAGATCACCCCGATCACGCCAAGCGGCGTGCGCACGCGCCGGATATGCAGGCCGTTCGGGCGGTCCCATTCTTCGATCACCTCGCCCACCGGATCGTCCTGGCTGGCGACCGAACGCAGACCATCGCAGATCCCTTTGATCCGATCTTCGTCCAGCATCAGGCGGTCCATCATCGCGTCCGACAGGCCCTTGTCGCGGCCAAACGCGAGGTCCTTGGCGTTGGCCTCGAGGATGTCGGCGCGGCTGGCCCACACCGCATCCGCCGCGGCGGTCAGCGCACGGGTCTTGGCCTCTGCCGTGGCGGTGGCGAGCACCGAGGCGGCGGCCTTGGCGCGCCGGCCGATCTCGGCCATCAGAGCTGGTATGTTGTCGAGATCTTTCATCAAGGCACCTGTTTGTTCAGCCGAACCTAGCAGTCGTTCGGTCATATGGCCATATCGTCGCGATGGATCAACGGACCACGGGCGGGATAGCCCAGCACGGTCTCGATCTGGTCCGAGCGCAGGCGCTTGATCCGTTCGGCATCCAATGCGTCGTAACGCGTCAAACCCTGACCCAGGATACCGCCCGTCTCGTCGGCGACCTCGACCGCGTCACCGCGCTCGAACCGGCCTGAAACCTGCGCCACGCCGGCAACCAGCAGGCTGGAGCCTGCCCGAAGCGCCTTGACTGCGCCGGCATCGACGACAATCTGGCCCTTGGGCTTCATCGAGGCAATCCATTGCTTGCGTTTTTGCTGCGGGTCGCCTTGGGCGGTGAACCAAGTGGCCGGAGCACCCTGTTCCAAAGCCCGGACCGGGTGCAGCACCGACCCTTCGGTGATCGCCATGTCGCAGCCGGCGGCGGTGGCCGTCCGCGCCGCCAGCAGCTTGGTCTTCATGCCGCCTTTCGACAAGCCGGAGCCTGCGGCACCAGCCATGGCCTCGATCTCGGGGGTGATTTCCGAGATAACGTCGAAGCGTTTGGCGGTCGGGTCGGTCTGCGGGTTGGCCGAATAAAAGCCGTCCACGTCGCTGAGCAGGATCAGTTGATCGGCCCCGGCGGTCACCGCGATTTGCGCGGCCAGCCGATCGTTGTCGCCGTAGCGGATCTCGTCCGTGGCGACCGTGTCGTTTTCGTTCACGATGGGGATCGCGCCCAGTGACAAAAGCTGTTCCATAGTCGCCCGGGAATTGAGGTAGCGGCGGCGGTCGGCGCTGTCTTCCAATGTGACCAGCACTTGCGCCGCGATGATGTCATGTGCGGCCAGCGCCTCGGTATAGGCGGTGGCGAGCTGGATCTGGCCCACGGCGGCGGCGGCTTGCGACTGTTCCAGTGACAAGTCGGCGGAGGGAAGTTTCAGGACGCCTCGTCCCAGCGCGATGGAGCCGGAAGACACAAGGATAACATCCGTGCCCCGCGCCCGCAGACGGGCCACGTCCTCGGACAGCGCCACCAGCCAGTCTCGGCGCAGTTGGCCCGTCTGGCGGTCGACCAGAAGGGCCGAGCCGATCTTGACCACGAGACGCTTGGCGTCGGCTACGGCTGCCACGGTGCATCCTCGTCATCGACGGACCGTTGGCGCAGACGGCCCTCGTCGATATGCGCCCGCAAAGCACGCAGCACCTCGGTGACACCCTCGCGCGACACCCCCGACATCAGCATGACTGGGGGGCCCGCCACAGCCTCGAGCTCTTCGCGCAGGAACGTGCGTTCTTCCTCGTCAAGCGTGTCGATCTTGTTCAGCACAGTCACGCGGGGCTTGTCTGACAGCCCGACGCCGTAGGCTTCGAGTTCACGGACAATCGTCTTGTAGTCTTCGATCAAGGTGCCCGATGACCCATCGATCAGATGCAAAAGTACTGCACACCGCTCGACATGGCCCAGAAACAGGTCGCCCAGGCCCCGCCCCTCGGACGCGCCGTCGATCAGGCCGGGGATATCCGCCACGACGAACTCAGTATTGTCGACGCCGACGACACCGAGGTTGGGATGCAAAGTCGTGAACGGATAGTCGGCGACCTTGGGCCGCGCGTTCGACGTCGCGGCCAGAAAGGTCGACTTGCCCGCGTTGGGCAGCCCGACCAGTCCCACATCGGCAATCAGCTTGAGCCGCAGCCAGATGGTGCGTTCGACACCCTCCTGCCCCGGGTTGGAGCGGCGTGGCGCCTGGTTGGTAGAGGTCTTGAAACGCAAATTGCCCCAGCCGCCGTTGCCTCCCTTGGCCAGGCAAACGCGCTCGCCCACTTCGGTCAGGTCGGCGATCACCGTTTCCTGGTCCTCGTCCAGGATCTCGGTGCCCACGGGCACACGCAGGACGATGTCGTCGCCGTCCGCGCCGGTACGCTGCTTGCCCATGCCGGGCGTGCCGTTGTCGGCGAAGAAATGCTGCTGGTAGCGAAAGTCGATCAGCGTGTTCAGTCCGTCAACCGCCTCGGCCCAGACCGAGCCGCCGCCGCCGCCATCGCCACCGTCGGGGCCACCGTATTCGATATACTTCTCGCGCCGGAAGCTGATGCAACCGTTGCCGCCGCTGCCCGAGCGGATGTAAACCTTGGCGAGATCGAGAAACTTCATGTCATAGCCTCAGATGGCGTCAGAAACCGTCCGTAGAACCAAATGCGGCCCGGCTCAAGCCCGGGGACGCCGGAAGGTGCGAATTGGGTAAACCCCGCCGCGTGCGCGGCAGGGACCTTGGCAGGCGTTGCCCTCCTCGAATCCCAGCTTTTCCAGAACCCGGCCAGAAGCCGGGTTGTCGGCAAAGACACAAGCCTCGAGACATTGCCAGTCAAAGCGGTCAAATGCATATGCAACCGCGGCGGCTCCGATCTCGGTGGCCAGACCCCGGCCCCAATAGAATTTGCCAAACATATAGCCGATTTTGCCCTCGGGACTGAGACCGAGATAGCCGACGACCTCGTCGCCTTGGCAGACCACACCTGATGCGCCCTGATCCGACGCGGTGACGATACAGCGCGAGCGCGTGAAGGACAGGTCCGCGGGCCAGGGCCAGGTCTCGGTCTGGCGAACCACGTCGAAATCGCTGACGATCGCGTAAAGCGCCTCTACGTCATCCGGCGTGCCTGCGCGCCAGACAAGGCGCGGCGTGCGGGCAAAGACAGTTTCAGCCATTGTCCATCGCCCGGCTGTAGGTCCAGGTCGGGACATTGGCCTTCCGTGCGACCGAAAAGCTTTCCGCATCGCCGAGATAACGAAAACCGCAGTTCGTCAGCACCCGGGCGGAGGCGGCATTGTCCTGAAACACGCTGGCAAAGATTGTCTGCGCGTTCTGGGGATTGGCCAACAGGATCGCCTCGACGGCCGCCGAGGCGATACCGCTGTTCCAATAGGCCGGCGCGACCCAATAGCCGATCTCGAACTGATCGCGGTCCATCCGATCCAGGCCGATCAGGCCCATGACCTCGCCGCCACCGATGCGCGTGCCGTCCATCACCCAGACATCCTCGGGGTGGTCCGGATCCATGACGCGCGCGATGAAGGCTTCGGCGGTGCCAGGCGGAAGAGGATGCGGGATAGACGTGGTGAACCGGGCCACACGCTCGTCGCCGGCATAAAGCGAGATAAGACCCGCATCGGATTCACGGACGGGCCGCAGGTCGAACCGTTCGGTTTCCAGAAGTTTGTCGGTCGCGATGGTCTCAAGCTTCATGTGCTGTCTCCTCCGAAAAGCACGAACAGGACGGATGCGACGGTCAGCGCGGCCAAGGCGCGCATCAGGTGCGGCTCGGCCGGCGTTCCCGCCACGGTGCGCGCGATCCGGTCTCCTCCAAGTGTCCAGATCGGGTGCAGTAGCAATTGCAGGCTCAGAAGGCAGATGGAGATGGTCAGCGTGGCCTGCACGGCGGGCGTACCCGCAGCGACGAAGTTGGTGAAGCCGGCGACGATCATCGCCCAGGCCTTGGGGTTGAGCGGATGCACGATCAGCCCTGCCAGAAAGCCGGGCGCGGCCACCTGCGCGTCGGCCGGACCGAGCCGCAGTTGCGCAACCTTCCACGCGAGCCAGCAAATATAGGCCGCCGAAACCCACTTCAGAATGTCGAAAATGTAAGGCGCGCGGTCGGCCAGTTCCATCAGGCCGAAACCGACCGGCCAGATCACGAACTGCTTGCCGATGACCACCCCCGCAACAAAGGGCAGCGCCGCGCGAAACCCGAACCGCGCGCCCGTTGCCAGAAGCGCCATGTTGGCGGGCCCGGGCGTGCCGACTTGCGACGCGCCAAAGACCAGAAAGGATGTGACAGCCACGCTCATGACGTGCCTCCGAAAAACAGAAAAGGGGACCGGCGATGTGCCGATCCCCCTGAATTTCACACCTTGAAGGTTCGGCTTATTCGGCGGCCTCCGCCACCGGGAGAACCGAAATAAAGGTACGGCCCTTGAGGCCCTTGCGGAAATGCACCGAGCCTTCGACGGTCGCAAAGAGGGTGTGATCCTTGCCCTGCCCGACGCCGTCGCCCGGCCAGAATTTGTTGCCGCGCTGACGCACCAGGATGTTGCCCGGGATCACGGCCTCGCCGCCGTATTTCTTGACGCCCAGACGACGACCGACCGAATCGCGACCGTTTCTGGATGAACCGCCTGCTTTCTTGTGTGCCATATCGTCTCTCCTTAGCCTTTGACCAGTTCTTTGGCCTGCTCGACCCAACCTTCGCGCTCGATGCGGCCTTTGAAGGACAGTTTCTCGTCCATCTCGGCGATGTCATCGGCGGTCCATGCCGCGATCTGGGCAAACGTGGTCACGCCTGCCTCGTGCAGTTTCTTTTCAAGCGCCGGGCCCACGCCGGACAGCTCTTTCAGGTCGTCGCCACCTTCGGCCTTCGCGGCTTTCTTGGGGGCAGCCTTCTTCTCTTCGGCCTTCTTCTCGGCTTTGGGTTCGGCTTTCTTGGCGACGCTCTTTTCCTCGGCCTCGTTGTTCTTCACGCGCTTGGCCATCTCGGCCTGCTCGGCCTTGTTGTCGGCGTAACGGGTCTTGCCCATGCCGACGGCCAGTGCGCTTGCGCCGACTGCAGCCTTCACGCCGGACTTGTCCGCGCCCTTCTCAAGGATCTCGGTCACCCGCAGCAGGGTCAGTTGCTGACGGTGGCCACGGGTCCGTTGCGAGCCGTGCTTCCGGCGGCGCTTGACGAAGTTGATGACCTTGTCGCCCTTGACCTGGTCCACGACCTCGGCCTGCACGGCTGCGCCGTCGACCAGCGGAGCACCGATGACCGGCGCGTCGCCGCCCAGCATCAGGATCTCGTTGAACTGAACTTTCTCACCGGCGTCGGCAGCAAGTTTTTCCACCCGGAGCATATCGCCCGACTGAACCTTGTACTGTTTGCCACCGGTCTTCAGAACCGCAAACATGTGTCTTTCCTTTTCTCATCCGCGTTCTGTGGCCCCGGGATCAACCGGCGTTTGGTGCCTCGAACGGCGCGCCCCTCGGGCGTCAAAAAAACAAATCCCGCACGAGTCGCCCCGCCGGGATGGCCGCTTATCCTAGGGGCGCCCCTCAAAGTCAAGCCTTGTGCCCTGCAAAAGCCCGGTTTTTTGGGGCGACCGGCGCGGTTCGGCGCCGGCCGGGTCCGATCAGAGTTCTTGACTGCGCATATGTTCGGCGACCGCCTGCCCCAGAAGGTAGGAGATTTCGTCGTACATGCGGTCATAGGCGTTGAAAACCGCGGTGTTCAGAATGCGCCCCTCGGGTGTCCGATATAGCGCGGCATAAGCTTCGAGTTCCTCCGCCTCCAGCGGGCGATAGGCCATCATCAGAAAGGAGCCAAGCCAAGCCTCTGATTCCGCGCGGATGTCCGATTCCTGCGCCCAGACATCGGCCAGCATGTCCGATTCCCCAAGATCGATCGCGCCGCCATCGGCCAGCCCACGATAGAACATGAGGTTGGCGTTCATCGCACCCATCACGTTGTATTCCACAAGGTCGCTGTCGGCGATGATCGTCTCGACTTGCTGGTACAGCTCGGTTTCGTCGCCGCGGGCCATCTCGAAGGCGTCCATCGCCGCAATCTCGGTTTCCTCGTCGAGAAACGCCTCTCGGGCCGAGATTTCTAGACCGATGATCTCTTCCCCAAGCCCACTATCGAAAAATTCGACCAAAGTGCCCAGTTCCTCTCCTTCGAGGGCAGTTTCGAACCCTTGGGTGATCACCGCCTCCATCTTCTCGGCATCATAGATGCGCGAGACGGTGCGTTCCCAGTCGTCCTTTGGCAGATCGGGCAGCATCTCCGCACCGATCTCGGCGCCGTAGCGCAGACCTTCCTTGCGCATCACCTCTACGGTGTCGTCGATCCGCATCAACTCGATCAGGCGCTCCCGGTCGTCGTCCTGTGCGGTGGCGGCAGCCGGGGCCAAGAGCACCGCCGAAAGTGCGCCGACGGCGGCCAATGTTCTCGCGATATGCATATCAGTTCAAAGCTCCTGCCCGGGATGCATTTCGGCCATTCGCGAGGCGAGCACCTCAAAGCGATTGGCCATGATCTCGTACTGGACCGCATTCATCAGCTGATAGACCGTTTGCATGTCGGGATGTTCGAGCGCGGCCAGATATTCCTGCAGCTCCGCGTTCGAGAAATCCTTGTAGGTGTATGCGGCATTGGCCAGCGCGCCGGCCTTCATGGTCATCCGCATCTCTTCCTCACCGGCCTTCATGGCCGCGCGCAACGCGCCTTCGTCAAGCTCTTGGTTCAGAATGCCGGCATTCGATGCGGCCATCAGAAAGCGAACCTGGATTTCCTGTACAGCGCGGACCGAATTTCCGTCGGAATCCACCGCTTCGTTGAGGTTCTGAAGGGTTTCGATGCGTTCGTCGCCCTGCTCCACACTTTCGGCCACCAGCGCACGGCCTTTCTGCTGCTTTGCCTCGTCATCCTCGACCATGTGCGAGGCATTCTCGGCCTCCACCAGACGCTGTCCCAGCGGCGAAGCGTAGAATTCTGCGGCGTGGGTCAAATGCTCGTCGCTCAGAGTTTCGGACAATATGTCGAGCGCCATCGTCTGCATCTTTTCGGTATCGAACACGTCCTTTGACACGCGCGACCAATCCGACCCGAAATCACTGGCCTGCATCCCCAGCATTGCCGGCGCATCCCCGGCGGCAAGCGCGATAGAGTCAAGCGCGACACCAAAGCCGGTCACTTCGAGAAACGCGTCTAGCCGATCACGATCCGCGGCGCGGGTCTGAAGCGCGGCCATCGTCGCGATTGCGAGAACGGCCATGAAAAAAAGGGGGCGGATTTGGCGCGTCTGGGTCACGATACCTCCTGACGTAGCATTGCTTTCCTCAACGTAGGCAAAATCCGTGGCGAAACAAGGCAAACCCCTTGTCAGCCCCGCCAAAGGCGATTAAACGCACCGTCCAGACCCCCGCGGAGAGGTGCCGGAGTGGTCGAACGGGGCGGTCTCGAAAACCGTTGACCCTTCACGGGGTCCCAGGGTTCGAATCCCTGTCTCTCCGCCACTTTATCTTTTCAACTTATTGAAACTTAATTAGTATTTTAATCATCCTACATTAGGGCGCTTTCTTGAGGCCTTAAACTTCCCGACAACCTAGACACCTTTGTTAAGTGAGTTGTGTAGCTTGCAGGCAATTCGTACGAAATTTCTTTCCTCAAAACGCTGCGGAACAGATCGATATACAATATGATCTCTTGGACACTAGGTTAGCTCATGCTTGGAAGGCTGAGGCCTTACCATTGCAAAACGTCCGCTCAACAGTTCAGACGAGTATTTCATGAATTCAGTGGGGTAAAGTTCAACTTCCGCAAACGGCTCAAAGCGGTAATTCATGACATTCGCAGCGAATGTCCGACGCGCGCTTATCCGACGACTCAGGTTAGTCGAGGCGAGGTTAATACATGTAGAACGTCACTGCACCGCCTCTGGGCTTCGGATGGGAGCGCTTTAACAGTTTCCCAGGCCCTCCAGCAAAGGCGATCATATAAGATATTATCCATCGCCTTTGGTCGAACGTTGGTTTTTGGACACGGCGTTGTCGCTCAATGACTTATCATCCAAGGGCGGTAGGAAGGGAAACTCTTGGAACCGTCCGCGCGGTGCAAGGTGCGACTGGGCAGCTTTTTTTGAACCTGCAAAGCAGCACGAACAGCCGCGTTTATGGGATCTGGTGGATTTGGGCAAGCCGATGGCTGTGTTCGTTGGTGGCCATAGCTGCACGCTTACCTCCGTCCGTGTTGGCAAAGGCTGGGGCACGCAACAGAACACGGGGGCGGTTGCCTCACAGGTGGGGTAGACGCAAGGTTTGTCGAAATCCGTCATCGCGGCGAAACCGGTGAAGGGACCGCATTCAAGGCAGCTGTAGTCATAATAAGGCATTGAAATCTCCGCGTAACCGGATTGACGGTTCACGCCGGTGGCCTGTCTGGCAATCGGGGTCTCAGTGATCTGCGGCCAGCTGGATGTCGACCGAGCCATCGAGATGTTTGGTCAATGCGTCTGAGCCCGGCATGATGTCGAAATCGAAGATCTCGTTTGGCAACCAGAGCGTGGCGCAGGCGTTGGGAATATCCACCACACCCGAGATATGCCCCTGCACGGGCGCGGTGCCGAGGATCGCGTAGGCCTGCGCAGCGGTACAGCCGAACTTCTTGAGGTACTCGATCGTATTGAGACACGCCTGGCGATATCGTGGCCGACATAGCAGTGAGCAAGCCGGTTAACCACGACCTGAGCCCCTTCAGCGCAGATGGGTTTTGAGGAACCCTTTGGGCTTGATCGCCCGATCCAGAGTGTCAGCGCGCGCCCCAGGTGTCGGACAGTCGGTAACCGCCGGGCCAAGGGTCGGAGGAGTCGAGCATGTGCTGATGCGTGCCGGTGATCCAAGCACGTCCTGAAACCTCGGGGATGATTGCCGGCTTGGACCCGACGGTTGTCTCGGCGACGATCCGTCCGGAAAAACTAGACCCGATCAGTGACCGTGCCGTCAGGCGGTCGCCGCGCCCCATGCGGCCCCGCGCCTGAAGTACAGCCATCCGTGCCGACAGCGCCGTGCCGGTCGGCGAACGGTCCACCTTTCCCGGCCGGATGGCAACGGCAGCAGCGGTTTCCAGCCCGCCCGCGCCGTCACGCAACGGACCTGCGAAAAGGCAAAACGAGATATGCCGCCAATCGGGGTTTTCCGGATGACTGAAACCGAGCTGAGCATGTGCCGCCTCTGTGATCCGCACGCCAAGCGTTGCGATGTCATGCGCTTCGTCTTCGACCAAAGCAAAGCCTATATCTTCCGCGCGAACGATGACGAAGCTGTCGCCTCCATAGGCGATGTCGACACTCAGCGTGCCAAGGCCCTCGACCTCAAGCGCCGCATCGAGAACGCCGGCAAAGGAAGGCACGTTCTGCAAGAAAATCCGCTCGGCTTTGCCGTCGCGGCATTCGGCCCGCACCCGCACCAGCCCGCCCGGCGCTTCGAGCACAAGTCGCGTTTCTGGCTCCAGCATCGGCACCAGCCCGCCATCCAGCAGCACAGTTGCCACGCAAATCGCGTTCGAGCCTGACATCGGTGGCGTGTCTTCCGGTTCCATGATGATGAAGCCCGCATCGGCCTCGGGGTGTTTCGGCGGCACCAGCAAATTCACATGACGAAAGACTCCGCCGCGTGGCTCGTTAAGGACGAAATCACGCAGGCCACCGTCCCGGGCGATCCAGCGGCTTTGCTGCCAGAGTGTTTCGCCGGGCGGGGGCAGGACGCCCCCGACGATCACATCGCCGACCTCGCCCTCGGCATGGGCCGAGACCACATGGATCGTCTTAACCGAGCGCATGTCAGAGCGCCTTGCAAAGGCGCAGCGCCTCGTAGATCGCGGCGTGGGTGTTGCGCGACGCCACGGCGTCACCGACACGATAGAGCCGATAAGCGCCGCTCTCATTGCGCGTCACTGCCTGCGGCTTTCCCTCTATCAGCGCGTCATAGTCGACCTCGCCCAGGTTGGACGACCCCGGCCGAAGGTCGAAGTAAAGATCGTCGAGCGGCAGAGTGCCGTGGTTTACGACCACCTGGTCCACCTGGCGGTGCCCGGTGACACCGCCGTAATCGCTGTCGATCTTGGCGAGGAGCGCATTGCCTTCACGCTCCACCGAAGCCAGCTTCCAGGTCACGGTGAAGGTCACGTCGCGCTTTTGCAATTCTCGCATGGCGGGCGTCAGCGACATGCCCATGACCTCGGGCGCAAAGCTGCGGTCGCGGGTCATGATCTCGACCCGTGCGCCGGTGGCCGCGATCTTCTCGGCAGCCTGAAGTGCTGCAAAATCGCCCGCCTCGTCATAGATCAATACATTTGTACCAGGCTGCGCGTCTCCGGAAAGGATATCCCAACTGGAAATGACAAGATCTTCGCCGCCGCCTGAAACCTCAACCTGCGGCAGGCCGCCGGTGGCGACGATAACCACGTCAGGTTCGTTTGCCAGAACGGTCAAGTCGTCGGCGAAGGTGTTGAAGTGAAAGGTTACGCCCATGCGTGTACATTCCTCGAACCGCCACTGGATCAGCTGGATCATTTCCTTGCGGCGGTCGGTCTGCGCGGTCAGGCGCACCTGTCCTCCAGGGTCTTTTGCGGCCTCATATACGATCACCTCGTGACCGCGTGCCGCCGAAACCCGTGCAGCCTCAAGCCCTGCGGGCCCGGCGCCGATGATGACGACGCCGCGCCGGGTTTCGGCTGGCGCCACCTTATGCGGCTGCTCGGTCTCTCGCCCGGTAGCCGGGTTGTGCAGGCATAATGCCATGCCCCCCTGATAGATCCGGTCTAGGCAATAATTGGCTCCGACGCAGGGGCGGATGCGGTCCTCTTCGCCGCGCATGATCTTGGCGACGATATGCGGCTCTGCGATGTGCGCGCGGGTCATGCCCACCATGTCCAGCTTGCCCGACGCGATGGCATGGCGGGCGGTCGCCACGTCCTGGATCTTGGCGGCGTGAAAGGTGGGAACGTGCGCCTCGGCCCGGATCTCTCCGGCGAAATCCAGATGTGGGCTAGATCGCATGCCTTGCACGGGGATCACGTCGGTCAGGGCGGCATCGGTGGCCACGTAGCCCCGGATGACGTTCAGGAAATCGACCATTCCGCAGGATTTCAGCCGCCTGGTGATCTCGATCCCGTCCTCCCGCGTGATCCCGCCGGGCTTGTCTTCGTCCGCGACATATCGGATGCCGACGATAAACTGCTCGCCCACGCGGGCGCGAATCGCCGTCAGCACTTCCATCGTAAAGCGCAGGCGGCTGTCGTGATTGTGTGCGCCAAAATGACCGTCAAGCTGGTTAAGCTGCGGTGACCAGAACGCATCCATCAGGTGTCCATAGGCCTCGAGTTCGATCCCGTCGAGACCGGCGGCCTGCATCCGTTCGGCGGCATCGGCGTAATCCTCGATAATGCGCGCGATATCCCAGTCCTCCATCTTCTTGGGATAGGCGCGGTGTGCCGGTTCGCGTGCATGGCCCGGCGCAAGGCTGGGCAACCAGTCCCCGCGGTCCCAGCGGGTTCGCCAGCCGAGATGGGTCAGTTGGATCATAACCGCACAACCATACTCGTGGCACGCGTCGGTCAGTGCCTTCATGTGCGGCACGACCTCATCGCGGTAGGCGAGGATGTTGTTGAAAGCTGGCGGGCTGTCGCGCGACACCACCGCAGATCCGGCGGTCATTGTCAGGGCAACGCCGCCGCGCGCCCGTTCGGCGTGGTAGGCCCTGTAGCGGTCGGTCGGCAGGCCATTTTCGGGATAGGCCGGTTCATGGCTGGTGATCATCAAACGGTTCTTCAAGGTCAGATGCTTGAGTTGAAACGGCTGAAGAAGAGGGTCGCTTGTCACGGCTGGCTCCTGTGCAGACAAACCGACCTTTCAAAAAATGTTCATGTATGTCAAGTTAAAGTTCATTGCTGTATATTTTTGTTGAACCTCGGCATGGTGCAGCTTATTCATGAATCTATGAGCGTGAAGAACATGACGGCGGAGGCGCCCGATAAGACCTCGGGCTGGCGCGGATCGCGCGAGCTTTGGCTTGCAGCGGCGAAGCAGGCCCTGGTCGAGACCGGACTCGACGCGGTCAAGATTCAACTCTTGGCCACGCGGCTGAATATCGCGCGCACAAGTTTTTACTGGTTTTTCAAGGATCGCCAGGCGTTGCTCGATGCGCTGCTCGAACACTGGGACGCAAAGAACACCGGGGCCTTTCTGGACGCCGCAGATGCCTATGCCGAGACGATCACCGAGGCCATTCTGAACCTGATCGTGGTGTTTCACGATGACACCCTGTTCGAACCGCAGCTTGATTTCGCCATTCGAAGCTGGGCGCACCAGTCGGACGCGGTGATGTCTCGCGTGAACAGCGCCGACGACGCGCGGCTTCAGGCGATCCGGCGGATTTTCGAACGATTTTGCTACGACCCGCCCGAAGCCGATGTGCGGGCGCGGACGGTCTATTTGACCCAGATCGGCTATATCTCGATGCAGGTTCAGGAAGAGCCATCGGTGCGCGTGATGCGGGTACCCGGCTATGTGAAGACATTCTGCGGTGAAAACCCGACGACGAACGAGCTTGACCGCTTCTATGCTCGGCTCGGCGTCCCCCCGGCAACAGCCAGGCCGAAACCGTCAAAGGGCTGAGCGCATTCAGCGCACGCATCGTCCGGTGACACGGCGGCTCAACTTGATTTGCCGGAAGGCGACCAACTGGGTCAGTCTCGTTGCTGAGGAATAAAAAAGGACACATAAATGAATCCGATCATGCCGAGCGATCGCCGGGTCGCGAACATCCGGGACGCCGACGCGTTTGTGACGTATGATCACGTCACCGAGACGGGCACCGCCATGCTTTTGCTCGACCGCGACATGCCGCGCGACGTGGGCTTTTAAATCTACAGGATGTAGCCGGGCGCACGATCGACCCCGCCCCGCCATGGCGGGGCAGAGGAATTCGTGATGCTGGGGGGCGAGTTGATAGACAATGATGGCACGGTTTATCGCCAGGGTGAAGTCGTTTGGCGGGCGGCGGGCTCCGAGCATCTCTCACACAAAGAAACGGAGCGCCTGATCGCGGATTTCGCGGAAGCCATGGAAAGCCCGCCGGCGTGATCGGGCAACTAGGCTGCCTACATCGCCGCGCGGGTCTGCGAAAGCTCTCGGTCTAGACGCTTTTCCAGGGTTCCCTGGGGCCGCGTGAAGCGTGCCAGCAGGTCGTAGAGCACGGGCGTTACCACGAGCATCAGGACCGCCGACAACGATAGGCCGGCGACGATCACCGTGCCGATGGCCTGTCGGCTTTCGGCGCCGGCGCCGGTAGCCATGACAAGGGGCAAGGCGCCGAGGATGGTCGAGACCACCGTCATGACGATCGGTCGCAGGCGCAGGGTGCCAGCGCGAATGACCGCCTCGCGGGTTTCAAGCCCGTCATTGCGCAGCTGGTTGGCGAACTCCACGATCAGGATGCCGTTCTTGGCGACCAGCCCGACCAAAAGGATGATCCCGATCTGGCTGTAAACATTGAGCGTGAGTCCCCCCAGCGCCATCGCATAGATCGCCCCGGCCAGTCCCGCCGGAACGGTCAGCATGATCGTGACCGGGTGCACAAAGCTTTCGAACTGGGCGGCAAGTACAAGGAACACGATCAGCAGCGACAGGGCAAGAACAAAGCCGACGCCCGCCGACGTGTCCTTGAAAGTACGCGACTGACCCTCGTACCCCAACTTGGCCTCGACCGGTAGGATATCCCGCGCGGCCGTTTCGATCGTGTCAAGCACGGTACCAAGCTGCGCGCCGGGTTCCAGAGCCCCGGAAAGCTGAACGGACGGCAGGCGATCAAAGCGTCGCAGGCTGGGGGCGGCGGCATTCTCTCGCAGATCGACCAGGGCCCCGAGCGGCACGAGTGTTTCGCCGTCGCCCGCCCGCACGAAGATATTGTCGATATCCGACGGCGTGTTCCGGTCGTCATCCTGCGCCTGAAGGATCACCGGGTACTCCCGGCCCCGGCTGACAAAGCCTGTGACCTCGCGCGAGGCCAGCAGCGTCTGCAAGGTACCGGCGATCGTTTCCACCGATATGCCAAGGTCATCCGCACGCGCGCGGTCGATCGTGACGTCGAGTTGCGGCAGATTCTGGTCGAAGTCGATCTCGGGATTGACCAGCCCCGGAATGGTCTCGGCTTCCGCTTGCAGGAGTTCGGCCCATTCCTTGACGCTCTCGAAATCCGGGCCACCGACGACCACCCGCACCGGGGTGGAGTTGCCGCGCAGGCCGAGACCGGCCGGCGTTACCGGAAAGCCACGGGCGATTGTCACGTCTCCCATCCGAGGTGCGATTTGGCCGACCACCTCTGAAACGGACATGTCACGTTCGTCCCAGGGGGCAAGGCGAAACACCACGAAAGACCGCCACGCCCGGTTACCCCAGCCGGTAAAGGTGAAAACCGTCTCGATCACGCCGGACTGGCGCAGTGGTTCCAAAATCCCCTCGACCTGCCGCGCGGCGATATCGGAATGCTCCACCGTGCTGCCCTGGGGCGCGGTCAGCGGCACGAATCCCACGCCGCGGTCCTCGCGCGGGGCAAGCTCGCGAGGGAGGCCCTCATAGAAGAGCGCAGCGCCCCCGGTCACGCTCAGAGCCACAGCAAGCACTACAAGTGGCGCTTGCACCGCGCGTTTCAGCAGCGCTTCGTACTTGCGTTGCGCCCATCCCAATTTGTCGGCGTCGTCTCCGGACACCCCGTCGCGCTGACGCAGCACCTTCGAGGCCAGCGCCGGGCAGGCGGTCAGGGCCACGAAGGTTGATATCGCCACCGTCCCAGCCATGACCCATCCGAACTCGACGAAAAGGCGCCCGACCTGTCCGGGCATGAACGACAGGGGCACGAAGACCGCCATCAAGGTCAGCGATGTGGCGATGACCGCAAACGTCACCTGACGCGCTCCGCGATAGCTGGCGGCAAGCGGACTCTCCCCCATCTCGATCCGGCGCTGGATGTTTTCCAGCACCACGATGGCGTCGTCGACCACAAGGCCAATAGCCAGAAGCAGCGCCAGCAGCGTCAAAGTGTTAAGCGAGAATCCCCAGGCGGAAATCAGGATGAAACAACCGATCAGGGACACGGGGATCGCAACGACGGGGATCAATGTTGCCCGGGGGCTGCGCAGGAATACGAGAATGACAAGAACCACCAGTGTAAGCGAGATACTGAGCGCGATAACCACCTCGCGGATCGAGGCTCCGACGAACAGCGCGTCATCCGATCCGACGATCAGTGTCATGCCCTGGGGCAAGGTTGGCGTGATCGCCTCGATCTCGGCGCGCACGGCCTGGGAAATGGCCAGGGTGTTCGACTTGCTTTGGCGCAGGACGGCGATGCCCACCGCGTCGGTCCCATCAGTGCGCACGATGGTGCTGTCATCGGCCACGCCCGGTTCGACCCTTGCCACATCACCAAGGCGCACGGGAAAGCCCGCCACACGATCCAGCACCACGTCGCGGAAATCCTCGATATTGCTCAGGCGGGAGTTCAACCGGACGGTCAATTGCCGGTCCTGCGATTTGACCTCGCCAGCCGGCAACTCGAGGTTGTTGCGCCTCAAAGAAGCTTCGACATCGGCCACCGTCAGCTTGCGCGCCGCCAGCGCACGCCGGTCAAGCCAGATGCGCACCGCGAAGGGGCGCTCGCCATAGATGTTCAGATCCGCCACGCCATCAACCGTGGCGATGCGGTCGGCGATGAAGCGGTCGATGTAATCGGTGATTTCGGCGGTCGTCATCCGGTCCGACGTCACGGCCAGCCGCATGACCGGGTCCGCGTCGGCGTCGGACTTGACCACTCGAGGTTCGCCGGCTTCTTCAGGCAGTTGCCCGGTAACCCGTCCGATGGCGTTGCGCACGTCATTGGCCGCGTTGTCCAGATCGCGCGAGGTCTCGAATTCCAGAGTGATGCGGCTGCGGCCCTGGCGCGATTCCGAACTGATCGAGCGCAGGCCGGTGATTGCGGCGACGGCGCCTTCCAGCGTTTCAGTGATATCGGTGTCGATCACCTCGGGAGCCGCGCCACGATACTCGGTCGTGATCGTGACCACGGCGTTGTCGACATCGGGCAATTCGCGCACGGGGATGCTCTGCACTGCCGCAAGGCCGAAGACCAAGATCAATAGACTGGCCACCGCTGCCAGAACCGGGCGGCGCACGGCGATGTCCGAGAGTGTCACGTATCGCCCTCCGACCCTTCAGAGGCCGGTTCGGTCGATTTAACCGTCACTTCAGCCCCATCGCGCAATCGGCCAAGCCCGCGTATCGCCACCTCCTCGCCCGGTTCCAGTCCGTTCAGAACTGCAACCTTGCCGGTTTGTCGCGCCCCGGTCTGCACGGGTTTTAGGGTGGCCGTACCGTCGGAAATGGCGAAAACATAGGTTTCGGCCGCCTGGAACACGATCGCCTCCTCCGGGACCACCAGCGCGTCGTCCTCGGAAAGCGTTAGCGTCAAAGACATGAACATGCCCGCCGGCAATAGGCCTTGTGGATTGGGGATAAGGGCACGCGCCCGAAACGCCCGCGACACCGGGTCGATCCGACTGTCCACGGCGTCGATCTGCCCTTCGAAGACCCGATCCTCGAAGGCCACGCTCTGCGCCTCGACCGGCATACCGCGGCGGACTTTCGCAAACAGGGTCTCGGGCAACGAGAATTCAAGCTCCACTTGGCTGAGGTCATCAAGTCGCGCGATCATGTCATTGCTCGTCACACGCGCGCCACGGTCGACTTCCGGCAAACCCAGAACGCCAGCAAAAGGCGCGATTATAGTCCGCTGGTCCAGCCTTTGTTGGGCGCGGTCCAACTGCGCTTCGGCCTCCGCCAGTCGCGCGACCGCTTCCTCCTGGGTGGCCTGGCTTACGGCGTTGGTGCTGCGCAATTGCTCGATCCGCTCCAGCACTTGGCGGCGCTCGACCAGCCGCGCCTTGGCTTCGGCCAAATCGGCGCGTTCTATCGCATCGTCCAGCCGGACAAGGACAGTGCCCTCTTTAACCCGGGCACCCGGCGTAATTGCCAGTTCCACAATGCGGCCGTCGGTTTCGGGCACAATCTGCACCGAATTGACAGCACGTGTCGTGCCCACGGCCTCGACGTTCTGGTAAATGCGCTCGGTTTCGGCCTGTGCCGTCTCGATGGTGACGGGGCCGGACCCGCGGATCTCTACCGCCTCTGCCGGAGGTGCAAGATAGGTCTCATAGCCCCAATAACCACCATAGCTGATCAGGCCCAGAAGGCCGATCAGCAATAATTGTTTGAATACGGACATCCGGCGGCTCCATCTCCCCGTCCCGCAGTGGCGTCACCACATCGGGCAGGTTGCCGTAGGTTAGATTAACCGCCCCGAATAGCAAGCGCACACACCCGTCCGAAGCGATACGCCGAACGAAGCTTGGGCCTGCCGGCCTTCACATATCCGTGAGCGCCGCGCGCGGGGATCCGGGCGCATGTGGCGCATTCGGTCATGGTAAACAATGGCGCGGCGCTTACGGATAGTGTAGAGAGGCTGTCGACCGTCGCTGCCCAGTCTGGGAGCACGGCGCGAAAGCAGCACCAATCGAGGGAAAGCTCTCGGCGCATGAACAGGATATTGCTGGCCGACGACCACGCTCTCGTCCTTGAAACAATTGTGTATTTCCTGACCCGCCAGGCCGGGTTCCAGGTGGAAAAAGCCGGATCGCTGCCCGAGGCTTTGAAGGTCAACGCAGAGAGAGGGCCGTTCAACCTGATCCTTCTGGACTACACAATGCCCGGGATGGATGCGTTGGCAGGGTTGACGCGGATGCGGGCGCAATCGGGATGTCCTGTGGCTATCCTGTCGGGTACCGCGCCGCCGGATATCGCGCGTCGGGCACTTCGGGCCGGCGCAGCGGGCTTTCTGCCGAAAACGCTCGACCCGGATCAGCTGGTTTCGGCGATAAATCAGATGCTGATCGGCGAAACCTATCTTCCTCAGCATTTCCGGAATGATGCGCCTGCAAGTGCAACTGCAACCCATCTGACCCCACGGGAGCAAATGGTTCTGCGCGGTGTCGCGGACGGCAAGCAAAATCGAGAGATTGCCCGCGAGTTGGACATTCAAGAGGTGACCGTGAAGCTGCACGTGAAGACCCTGTCGCGCAAGCTTGGCGCCCGCAACCGCACCCACGCCGCGATGTTGGCCCGTGACAAGGGGTTGCTGTAACGCAAAACCAAAGCGCGTTGCGGCCTGTCGAAATACAGCTAAGGTTCTTCGCCGTGGCACGTTAGCGACCATAACGTACTGGCCTGCCGCCGATTTCGTGGACGGCAACTTAAGCTTTCATAGCGTGCTCCTCAAAGGTCATGGGGCTTAGATAGCCGATGGTCGAATGACGACGCGTTGGGTTGTAAAACCGCTCAAAGTAATCGAACACATCGGCGCGTGCCTGTTTTCTGGCCCGGTAGGTTTTTCGCCTGACCCGCTCGGTTTTCAGCGAGGAGAAGAAGCTCTCCATTGCGGCGTTGCCCCGGACATTTCCGGATCTGCTCATCGAACAGGTCTTGCCGTGATCTGCCATCAGCCGCGCTTAAAATGGCTTTGATCTGATTCCTGCGGGCGTTGCGCGTCTCGTGGCGCAGGAATCGCTTATTTTCGGCCAACTTAGCCTGTGTAAGGCTCGCTGAGGCACTGAAGCCGTCCACCAGCATCAAGGTAAAGGTCTGCAAGGGCGTCAAAGCCGCCTATGGCATCCTCATGCGCGTCCAGTTCTTGGCGCAGCGCATCAAGGGACTGATTTGGCAGGCCGGTATCGTTCGCCAGCTCTTCGCGCAGCACCGAGGCGAAGCGCTCCTGCTCGGCCCGCCGTCCGGCCGGATTACCCGACTGACCCTTCCTGAATCTTCCACTCTCCGGCGGGCGGCCGTAGCCGACTTCATAGTCGTCAGGCATCGGCTTCCTCCTCATTAGGCGCAGGCAGAAGCTTTATCGAACGCCGCTCGGCGACTTGGGCAAAGGTCTCTCCGGTCGCTGCGTGTCGAACCTCGCGCCCGGTCAGGCTCATCCAGCGCCGTAGCGCCACGTCGACGTAGACCGGTTCGAATTCGACGCCGAGGCAGCGACGGTGCGCGGTCTCTGCCGCGATCAGCGTCCAGCCCGACCCAAGGAAACTGTCGATAACGACTTCACCGGGAGCGAAGACATCGAGAACGGCGTCGCGGATCATGGCCACCGGCTTGACGGTCGGGCGCACGGAGAAGTCATCCTGCTCGGTTTTGCCGCTAGTGGCGCCCCCGTACTCCCAGACATTAGACCGGTTACGGCCGTAGCGCCCGAGCTCAACGTTGTTGCGATGCGGTGCACCGGGCTTTCGCAAAACGTAGACAAGTTCGTGCTATGACCGATAGAGCTCACCCATTCCGGCGGCCGCCTTCACCTAAACCGCGAGGTTTATGGCCCCCAAACCCAATTCACGGATGGCCGCAAGGAGCTCCCCCTGATGCCTCCAGTCCATAAACACATAAGAGATCCCGCCCGGCTGCAAACTCGCAATCGAAGGGCTGAGACATGCCACCAAGAACGCGACAAACTCGTCAGGACTCATCTCGCCGGAGGCTTGCGCGAACTCCGCGTGTCAACCAGCAACCGTGCTGACATGGCCGTTCACCGGCACATTGTAGGGCGGGTCTGTGATGATCATCGCGGTTGTGCCTATGGATGTGGCGCAGGCAAGGCTGGCCAGATCCTGCGCGCGCCCGCAGGCAACCCTTTGGCCGTCCGCAATCCAGATTTCACCGAGCACTGTCACCGGATCGGTGCTGTCAGCAGCGGCGCAGTCGAGATCATCAAGCGGGTTGCGATCGTTAGCCTCGATCAACAGGTCCTGCAGCATGAGGTCGATTTCCGGAACCTCGAAGCCGGGGATTTCGTAGTCGCCGCTGAAATCGATGATGTCCTTGATCTCAAGACGCAGCGCATCAGCGTCCCACTCACCACTCTCCTGGAGCTTGTTGAGAGAAAGGGTCAGCCGATTGATTTCTACCTCGGGCAGCCCATCAACAAGGAGGCAGGGTAGTTTTTCGGCACCAAGGCGTTGCGCTGCGGTCAGGCGCGTATGCCCATCGACTACCTCGTACCGGTCACCGCAGGATTTGCGTCGCACCAGCAGCGGAATCCGGAAACCGAACCGCTCGATGGATCGCAAGACCGCATCTTCTTGTGCCTTCAACGCGCGCCTTACGCGGCGCGGCTTCGCATTGATGTTGTTCACGGCAATCCAGAGCAGAGCTAAGGACGGAAAGAGATCGTTTCGGTCGGTGTGTGACTGAGAGACCGGCTCGTCGTTGTGCGCGACATGGTCGCCAGATTTGTTGCGTAATTTCTTTTTCGAATTCGTCTCCACCTTTGTATCAAGGACCAGATCGGTGGAGCGAGAAAACCCAAGAATTCCACCGCAACCACCGCCGACCGCTGTGGAAACGGAAGACTACTCTACAGGGTCTTCCTCTTTCTCATAGCTCGCTTCGAAAATACATTCGAAGTCAACCATACGCTATTGAAAAGGTTGACGAACGCGCCACTGTCTTTTGGAAGCATGTTCCGTCGAATTCATTGGACATCCGCGCCGAACAGAGCGTCATTTATCACGCGCCCGGATCGACGCCCGGACTTTCCTCGGTGACGGCGCTGCCTCCTACGGCGCCGCGCAACAGAGGAGAAATTCATGACAAACGCTAGGACCAGCAAGCCCGCGACTAAGACCGCGCTCGTCCGCAAGCTGCTCTCGCGCAAGGCCGGCGCGGATCTGCCGGCACTTGAGACAGCGACGGGCTGGCAACCGCATTCAGTGCGCGCCGCACTTAGTGGAGTGCGCAAGGCGGACTACACCATCGACCGCCTTCCCCCGAAGACGAATGGCGGTCCGGCGATCTACCGCATCACCGGATCGCCGGAGAAAGCATGACCTTGCCCAATGTGGACCAGATCGAGACCATGGACCGGGCGGCGCTCATTGCGGTCTGGAACACCCTCTTCGAGGAGCCCGTTCCGAAGAGTCTCAGCCAATACTTCCTGCGGCGCATCCTGGCATTCGAGATCCAGGCCCGCAGCTACGGCGGTCTGCCCAAGGGGTTTCTGGCCGATCTCGAACGCTGCGTGGCGGGGCGTTCCACAGCCGCCGCGCCGACGCTCAGGCCCGGTGGTCGCCTGCTTCGTGAATGGAACGGCGTGACGCACGCAGTCGAGGTCACCGAGAGCGGCTACCTCTGGAAAGCCACACCCTACAAGTCCCTCTCATCGGTCGCCCGTGCAATTACCGGGGCACGTTGGTCCGGTCCGCGGTTTTTCGGCCTCAAGGGAACGCACTGATGGCGGCGCCCCGGATTTGCTGCGCGATCTACACGCGCAAATCATCGGACGAAGGGCTCGAGCAGGGATTCAATTCGCTGGACGCCCAGTACGAAGCCTGCGCGGCTTATATCGCAAGTCAAAGACATGAGGGTTGGATCCTGGCGAGGGAA
This sequence comes from Roseovarius sp. THAF9, assembly GCF_009363715.1. NCBI lineage: Bacteria > Pseudomonadati > Pseudomonadota > Alphaproteobacteria > Rhodobacterales > Roseobacteraceae > Roseovarius > Roseovarius sp. THAF9. The sequence goes on along the minus strand of NZ_CP045404.1, from coordinate 1,690,032 downwards.
CGCTTTGACGATGGCGGGATCTCCGGCGGCACGCTCGAGCGCCCTGCCCTGCAACGCCTGCTGCAGGAGATCGAGGCCGGGCGCATCCGCATGGTCGTGGTCTACAAGATCGATCGTCTCACCCGATCGCTGGCGGATTTCGCCAAGCTGGTGGAACGACTGGACCAGAAGGACTGTTCCTTCGTCTCGGTCACCCAGGCCTTCAACACGGCCACGTCCATGGGGCGGCTCACGCTCAACGTGCTGCTCTCCTTTGCCCAGTTCGAGCGCGAGGTGACCGCCGAACGAATCCGCGACAAGATCGCCGCCTCCAAGAAACAGGGCCTCTTGATGGCCGGGGTGCCCCCGCTAGGCTACGATCCCCACCCGGATCCCAACACGCGAGAACTGGTGGTCAATGCGGCCGAGGCGGAAACGGTGCGCACCCTCTTCGATCTCTACAACATACACGGCAAGATCAACGCGGTGGCGCGAGCGGCGGACGATAGAGCCCTGCGTTCCAAGCGACATCGCTTTGCCTCCGGTAGGGAACAGGGTGGCGGGCATCTTTCCACCGGCCAGATCTACAAGATCCTCACCAACCATGTCTATCGCGGACAGATCCGTCACAAGGACCTTGTCTGGCCGGGACGGCACAAAGCGATCATCGACGAGGACCTCTGGATCCAGAACAAGCTGCAAGCGGCTACAAGACGAAAGCGCGGGCGTAAGACCAATGCGGAGGCCGCGCTGCTCACCGGCAAGTTGCGGGACGAGACCGGCGACCGGCTGACCCCGACCCACTGTATCAGGAAGGACACGCCACATTGCTACTATGTCTCGAACCGGCTGATCTCGCGTGGGCCCGATCCCACCGGCTGGCGGCTGCCGGGTCGCAAGCTCGAAGCCATCGTCGCCACCACCATCGTTGATCATATCGCCGGCGCCACGATGGAGCACCGGCTTCGCGACACACCGGATCTCCGTGCGGATCCGAATCTCCTGCGGGCGGCACGGGACCTGGCGCACAGGTTGCGGGCGCGGGACCCGAAGCCGCTCCGGCGTGTGCTTCTCGGCGGCAGCATCGCACCGCGCGAGATCCGGCTTGATCTCGATCCATCCGTTTTGTCCGACGCTCTACAGATCCCTGTCGCAGACCTCGCGCCGCATCTTACCAGCATTGTCGCGCCAATCGGTCTGCGCCGGCGCGGTGTCGAGGCCAAGCTGGTCGTTGGCACTGCCGCGCCCACGCCCGATCCGGTGCTGCTGCGCACGCTCGCCGAGGCGCATCGCTGGACCGCCGCTTTGCATGCCGGTACGCCGCTGTCGCAGATCGAAAAAAATACCGGGCATCACGACTCCTTTATCCGCACCCGTACTGCGTTGGCTTTCCTCTCCCCGAGGCTCCAGGTCGCCATCCGGGATGGCACCCTTCCGCCCGCGCTCACGCTCCGGCAGATTCTGCGCATGAAGATCCCGCTCGACTGGCGCAAACAGGAAGACCTTTTCGGAGTGTGAGTCAGTGTGGCAAGCAGCACGTGCAAAGATTTTCCGCATGAGATCTCGCAGTCCCTGCAAAGCGCACGAAATTCCCTGCATATTCCCTGCTCACGCGCGCAGGGAATTGCCCCGTAAGCCGCGGATCCCAATAAGATAATCAGCGACGCTAGGCGCATTTCCAACTAAAATTCAGAAAAATTCCCTGCAAATTCTCTGCTGGCAGGGAAATTTGGCCAAAACCGAACCTGCTGATGCGGCCTTCAGAGACACATGCCCGCATGGCCCGCGTTTCTGTCTCTAGGAGGCGTCTCTGGGTTGGCGACAAGGCTGCAAAGCCCGGAAATCAGGGGCGGATATTCGGAGTATTTCCGTTCATTTTCAATATGATAGGTCGGTGGCGGAGAGACAGGGATTCGAACCCTGGAGACGGTTTCCCGCCTACACGCGTTCCAGGCGTGCGCCTTCGACCACTCGGCCACCTCTCCGGTCTGGCCTCTTTATCGCTAGCGATCATGCCAGTTCAAGAGCTTTCTTGCGCATCACTCAGCGGCCGTCGCCTGCCGCTCCGCTGTCGCCGGCGGCATCCCCGTCCATGTCCGGTGGTTCGTCGCGCTGGCGCGGCAAGCTGGCGGCCGGCGCGGTGCCCGGCAAGGGCGTTTCTGCGTCATCGCCTCCGGCTTTGCCGGCATTACCGCCCAGCACTTCGGCGTTGCGAAGCCAGATGTCGCGCTGCGCAAACGGTATTTCGATTCCGGCTTCCGCAAACCGGCTGGCGATCTCGTGGTTCATTTCCGAATGCACCGACAGAACGTAGTTCACGTCTCGCAGTATAGCCCGGATCTCAAAATCCAGCGCGTCAGCCCCGAAACCGCGGAACACCACCGCCGGTGGCGGATTCAGCAGGACAAGCGGATGTGCCTCGGCAACCTCTTGCAGGATTCCCTCGACCATTTTCGTATCCGTGCCATATGCCACGCCGACCGGAACGATCAGGCGACCCACGGTATTGCCACGAGTATAGTTCGTGACCCGTCCCGACACGAGGTCGGCATTGGGCACAATCACGTCAGAGCGATCGAAGGTCTGGATGATGGTCGAACGCACCGAGATGTCCTTGACGTTGCCGTGCACGCCGCCCACCTCGATCCAGTCGCCTTCGGAGATGGGCCGTTCGACAAGAAGGATGATGCCGCTTACGAAGTTCGACACCACGTTTTGCAGGCCGAACCCGATACCGACCGAAAGCGCGCCCGCAACATAGCCCAACGCCGTGAGGTCGATGCCCGCGCTCGTGATGGCGATGACCGCGGCCAGGAAAATCCCGATATATCCGACACCGGACAGGATCGCGTTACGGCCTCCCGGATCGATCTTGGTCTTCGGCAGGATCGTGTTCTTGAGAGCACCCTGAAGAAGCCGTGTCGCGGTGTATCCCAGCACGAACACAAAGGCGAGCGTGAGGAAGATCATTGGCGAGATGCGCGTCTCGCCGATCATGAAGCCTTCCGCCGCGCGGGCGTAAAGCTCGGTCAAATCCGCGACGCGCGCGCCCCAGATCAGGGCGAAGACCGGTAAGGAGAGAAGGACGAGAACCACTCCGATCAGGATCGGGATCAGGGATTCGGCCGCGCCCGCGCGGTTTCGCGTCACAAGTACGTAGACTTCGACCACGACCCTTTGCAGCACCAGCAGCATCGTCAGCAGCTGGATCGAGCCCAGCGAGGGATAAAGCAGCGCTTGCGCTAGCCTGAAGTAACCGACCGCGCCCAATACCGGCACCACTATGGCCAGCGCAGCCATCAGAAAGGCCAATATTCCGGTCATGCGAGAGCGATAGGTTTCCTCGCCATCATCCTCCACGTCGGCACGTACGTGTTCCCGCAAAAGCCTCGAGATACGCAAAAGCAGCAGGCTGCAAAGCACCATCAGGGGAAACAGGATCACAACCGAGGCTGGTTGGCTCCACTGCAAGATTTCGCCAACCTGCTGTAGAAAGAAGCTGCCCGATGCCACAGCGCCCAGAAGCATTCCGTAGAATCGACCCTTGCGGCGACTCTCGGGCGACAGATTCAGTGGCAGCGTGCGGGCCTCTTTTGCGGGAAACACGCGCGAGGCCAGCCACCGCGCCAACAGAAAGGTAAAGACCAGCGGGCCGAGAACGTCCAGTATCTGACTGCTGCGCAACCCGATCAAGCCGGTGCTGGAGGCCGCCTCGATCAGGAAATAAACGCCGAAAAGCGGTAGGAACAGGGTGCCCATCGACACGATGAAGCCAATGATCCATCGCGCCGCGCCCGGGTTTTCGCCCAGAATCCTGCGGTTCAGCTTGTGAGTCCACTTGCGCCCTCGCGCCAGCAGCACCAGTCCGATCACAAACATAACCAGCAAGGCCGGAATATCTTGCATGGTCTCTTCGCGCTGGACCTGGTTGGCCCAGGCGGTCGTCGCCTCTGATCGCAGAGTCGTAGCGGTCTGCGCGAGCGCGGCGAAACCTTCCGGCCAGTGAACCGGATTGAGCGGGGACGCGCCAAACTCCAGGATTTCCCGGGTCTGTCGCTCACGGATGATGGTGTCGATCCCCTGAATCAGCCCGTCGGCCCTGGTAAATGACAGTTCAGCTTGGCGTACCGGCTCTCGCAGACGTGCAAGCCGGTCTTCCAGAAGGGCGCGCTCCGCCGCGATCTCGTCGCGTTCTGTCTCGCCCTCTGCCGGCGCCGGACCGAGCGCTTCCAGTTGCCGCTGTGCGGTCTCAATCGCGTTGCGATTGATGTCCTGGGCCTCGAGGAACCGCTGCCGCCAGTCGGCCAGCTCGCGGCGCAACGCTTCCAGTGCGTTGGTCGAGGCGCGGCCGGTTTCGATGGCTTCATCGGCCCTTGTCGCCACGCGCGTCCAAGCTTCGTAATCCGGCAAGTTGTCGGGTGCCTGCGATTGCGCTGTTGCAGGCGAAGCGGTCGATACGAGTGCCGTCGTCAGCCCTGCCCCGTAGCCGGCCATCAAAAGAACCAGTACGGCCAGACAGCGCAGCACTCTCATCATTCGACAAACACCCCGGGTATGCTGCGCGGCGCCTCGGACAGCCAATCTGGCGTCGGAAGGTTCTTCTCGCGCAGGAACTCCGGATTGAACAGTTTCGATTGGTATCGCGTGCCATAGTCGCAAAGCACCGTCACGATGGTATGCCCCGGCCCCATGTCGCGGGCCATTCGGATCGCACCAGCGATATTCACGCCGGTGGACGCACCCATGCACAGGCCTTCATGCTCCAGCAGGTCGAACACGATCGGCAACGCTTCCTCATCGGGAATCTGGTAGGCGAAATCGGGCGTGAAGCCTTCTAGGTTGGCGGTGATCCGCGCCTGGCCGATTCCTTCGGCGATGGAACTGCCTTCGGCTTCAAGTTCGCCCGTGGTGTAGTAAGAGTAAAGCTTTGCACCCATCGGATCCGCAATACCCATTTTGACACCCTTGGACTGCAGCGCCATTGCCACGCCTGCCAGAGTTCCCCCGGAGCCGCAGGCGCAGATGAAACCGTCGACCTTGCCACCGGTCTGCTCCCATATCTCGGGGCCGGTTGTCTCGACATGGGCCTGACGGTTGGCGGTGTTGTCGAACTGGTTGGCCCAGATCACGCCTCTCTCCGAGGTCTCGGCCAGTTTCTGAGCCAGGCGCTCGGAATAGCGCACAAAGTTATTGGGGTTGCTGTAAGGGGCCGCCGGCACCTGAACCAGTTCCGCGCCCGCCAGCGTTAGCATGTCTTTCTTTTCCTGGCTCTGCGTCTCGGGGATCACGATCACCGTCTTGAAGCCCATCGACGCGCCCACCAGCGCAAGACCGATGCCGGTGTTCCCGGCCGTTCCCTCGACAATCGTACCACCCGGCTTCAGGTCGCCACGCGCCATTGCGTCTGTGATGATCGCCAACGCGGCACGGTCCTTGACCGATTGGCCAGGATTAAGGAACTCGGCCTTGCCATAGATATCACAGCCAGTCTCTTCGCTGGCTTTACGCAGTTTGATGAGAGGGGTGTTTCCGACCGCGTCGGCCAGATCCTTGGCGATCCGCATCGCTGAGGCTCCTTAAATCAGCATTCGAAATCTGATTAAGGCCGAAACGCCATGAACTCAAGCGGATGCGGTCAGCCGTGGGCGTTCCCGTTCAAGCCAGAGCAGCAGTGCAAACAGAGGGCCGATGTTGACTTCGCCAGTGCGGACCATGTCCATTGCCTGATCAAAGCGAATGACGTGGCGGCGCAGATCTTCGTGTTCGACATCCAGCCCGCCATGGCTTTGCCCGCGGTCAGGCAGATCGCACAGACCCACATAGCAGTGAAACATTTCGGTCGAACAGCCGGGCGAGCAATAATGCGAGGAGACATGCTCAAGCTGCGAAAGAGCAAGATCGGCCTCCTCCCTGCACTCACGGCGCGCGGTCTCTTCCGGTGTCTCACCCGCATCTACGCGGCCCGCCACGGGTTCCAAGACCCAAGGGTATGGATCGCCGCGTCCAAAAGGCCCCATACGGAACTGCTCGATCAGCAGGATTCGGTCGCGCAGGGGGTCATAGGGCAGCACGATGGCCGCATCGGTGGCGACGAAAACCTCGCGCGATAGAGCAGCACTCATCCTTTCGTCGAATTGCGGATGGCATAAACGATAGCTGCGCGTCAGGAAGAAACCTTCGTGCGGTGTGTCGAGCGACACGACCTCGACCTCGTCGGACCGCAATGGGCTGCGCTGGGTCACCGGGGCCGGATTGCGCGCGGCCGCCGAACGAGCGGCGGCCCGCGACAGGATCATCTGACGACGCGGCTCAAGATCCTGCGCCGAAAGCCTCCCGAAGTATCCCATAATTTCGGGCGCGGCATGTTCATAAAGAGCCACATCCGACGGCGCACCAGAGCAAAGCACGGTGCCATGTTCCGTCGTCTTGCACGGCAAGCCTGCAACCCTCGCGAAGAACACAGCTCGGGCCGCTGCCTGCCCTTCCAGATTGCCCGAGCTGACGTCCCCGGCCCCGAGACATCGCAACAAACCGTTCGTCCAGATCGGACCTTTCAGCGTGACGCGTCCCATACGGTCAGCGCCAGCGCCGCGCGACCCATTCCGACACGAGGCCGATCACGATCCCTCCGCCCACAAGCAGAACGATCAGCGGGATGTGCCACATGGTGAACAGGTAATCGATACCAAGCTCGAAAATCGCGATGATCCCTTCAACCGGTCCGTCATAGCGATTTTCCAGCGCGAGGCGCAGCATCTCGTTGAAGCTTTGCAGAAAAAGCGCCCAAAACACCATCGCACCCACGCCGGTCAAGCCTGCGCCGATCGCGTTGCTGTATCCGTAGTTAAGCCTTGAGCCAATGACCACCCAGCCCATCAACAGACCAAGCGCCACATTCACCTCGTTGAACCAGCCGAACCCGGTACCTTCGGGCATGAGCGGGCGAAACATCTCGGAGGCATACCAGGCAAGGATCGCCATCAATATGGCGGCGACGCCTCGACCGGTTGTCGGCATACTATCGGTTACGGGCATTCCTCTGCGGGCCTCGCGATTGTGATCTGTGTCACATCGCAGTTACCCGCATGAAACGCTGCCGCACAAGAGGTCAGGTAAAAATTCCACATCCGGCGAAAGCGTTCGTCAAAGCCCATCTCGGCAATCTGCTCCCACTTTTCGTTGAACGTGTCGTGCCAGCGGCGGAGCGTCTGACTGTAACTTTCACCGAACTCGATGGATTGCCGGACGAGAAGGCCGGCTTTCTCGACTTGTGCCCTGAGGGCTGCGGGGCTGGGCAGCATGCCTCCCGGGAAAATGTACTTCTGGATAAAGTCGACATCCCTGCGATACGTCTCGAAACGCTCATCACCCACGGTGATGATCTGAAGCGTCGCCTGCGCGCCGGGCTTGAGGCGGTCATGTACCGTGTCAAAGTAGACCGGCCAATACCGCTCGCCCACAGCCTCGAACATCTCGATACTGGCGATGCCGTCATACAGCCCGTTCTCGTCACGATAATCCTGAAGCTTGAACGTCACGAGCTCGGAAAGCCCCGCCTTTTCAATCCGCTCTTGGGCATACTTGAACTGTTCTTCACTTATGGTCAGGCATGTGACGCGCAGCCCTCGCTGGCCCGCCGCATATTCTGCGAACCCACCCCATCCACAGCCGATCTCCAGCACGTGGTCGCCCGCAGCAGCACCCATCTGATCGACCATTGAGGCGTATTTCGCCGTCTGCGCCGCCTCTAGGCTCTCCTGCCCTCTCTCGAAGATGGCGCTGGAATAGGTCATGGTGTCGTCCAGCCAAAGCCGGTAAAAATCATTGCCCAAATCGTAGTGATAGCTGATGTTGCGCCGCGCCTGCTTTCGGGTATTGCGCTGGAACCAGAAGCGCAGCTTTTCGTAAAGCTCAACCAACTTCTGCCCCGGATAGCCGTTGTACATGTCGTCATTGTCGCTGTTGACGAGGTCCATGAAGGCCTGAAGGTCCGGCGTGGTCCACCATTCATCGAGGTAGGCGTCGCAAAAGCCAAGGTACCCCTCGCGCAGCATCCGCGAGAACAGCTCGTCATTGTGAATGTCGATGCGCGCCACCGGCCCCGGCCCCGCCCCCTCGGCGCGAAACACCCGGCCATCGTCCAATCCGATGTCCAATCGGCCATGCTGAAGCGTCCGGGCCACTGCAAACATCCGCGCGAAATAACGTGGAAGCCCGGTCTGGCCGTCAGTGTCAGTCAATACGCTCTCGGTGGCAGAAGACATCACTGTGCCGCCATCCGGAGTAGGTACGCGGGCGGTGCCCAAAGGTGTTCTCAGTGCTTTCAAAACGGTCTCGCTTCATACGCTTCCAATGCGCGTTGCCGACCTTCGGAGAGGCCGATCACACGCTCAGGATACTCGTTATCGGGTTGAATGGTCCAACTGCGAGGCATGGCCTCGAAATAGCTTAGCGCGGTTTTGGTGGGCTGACTGTACCCCTCGGCGATCCAGCGGCGCCGATAGGCGCCGTCGGGGTCGAACTTGTCCAGTTGCGTCTCGGGGTTGAAGACACGGAAATAGGGGGTGGCGTCCGGGCCGCTGCCCGCCGCCCATTGCCAGCCCATGGCGTTCGATGCCACATCCCAGTCCGTCAGGCAGTCGTCGAACCAGGCCTGTCCCACTTTCCAGTGGGTCATCAGATGCTTCGTCAGGTAGCTGGCCACGATCATCCGGGCCCGGTTGTGCATCTTGCCGGTCACGTACATTTCGCGCATGGCGGCATCGACGAAGGGCTCGCCGGTGCGGCCCTGTTTCCAAGCCTTGACCTCGGCGCGGCGCTCGTCCTCGTTCCAGGGGAAAGCATCCCACTCCTCGCGCCAGTTGTCGTCCTTGATGCGTGGGGTGTGATAAATCAGGTGGTAGGCGAACTCGCGCCAGACCAGTTCCTGAAGCCAGGTCTCGGCACTCTTGCCGCCGCCTTCGTGAAGCGCGCGTTGCCCGGCGTGCCAGCATTGCGCCGGGGAAATCTCGCCATAGGTCAGGTTCTCGGACAGGCCCGATGTGCCGTCCTCAGCCGGAAAATCACGGTTCTTCTTGTAGTCGCCGATTGCGTGACCAGTGAACCAACCCAGACGGCCATGTGCCGCCTCCTCGCCCACGCGCTGGTGCGCCAGGCAGACCTCTGCACCACGGTCCATCGCCGCGCCCATCTTCCAGTCGTCCAGCGCGTCACTTTCGGGCCAACTCTCCGGCGCCGGAATTTTGGAGGGGGCCGACAAGGGCGCGTCTACCTCGCGGTCCCGCACGGCGCGCCACATCGGAGTATAAACTTTGTAGAACCCGCCGGCCTTGGTTTCGACCGTCCACGGCTCAAACAGCAGATGGCCGGTATTGCTTTCAGCCTCAATATCCGCGTCCTTCAGCGCCGCTTTAACCGTCTTGTCGCGCTCGATCGAGTCCGGGTCATAGGCGCGGGACCAGAATACCGCCCCTGCCCCGCTCTTACGCGCAAGGTCGAGCAGGATATCGGCAGGATTGCCCGAACGGAACACGATCTGGCTGCCTTTGTCGCGCAGCCTTTTATCAAGGTCGGCCAGCGACAGACCCAACCGCCACTTTGGCGCGGCGCCAAGATCGTCCACCAGTTTGTCACGAATGAACACCGGGATCACCGGCCCACCCCGTTCGATCGCGGCGGTCAGGGCCGGATGGTCCGAAAGCCGCAGGTCGCGGCGCAGCCAAAGGATGGTCGGTGTCGTGTCGCTCATGTGCTCGGCGCCCCCCGTCAGTAAGGGGCTATACGGCCTGCAAGTCCCCGCGGATCAAAGACAAGTTTCCAAAGCCTCCAGAAGACTGTCGACTTCGGTCTTGTTCGTGTAGTGAACGAAGCTAAGCCGTAACACGCCCTTGTCCAGATCAATCCCCATCGCCTGTAACGGGCGTGCACCGTAGAAATCGCCCCCGCCGGCCATGAGACCGTGTTCGGCCAACCGCGCCGCCATTTCGGCCCCCGCTCCGGGCAGTTCCACGGCCACTGTGGGCGCCTTGAGGGAGGCATCGCGGGGCCCGATCAGGCGTAAGGTGTTCTTTTCGGCCAGGTAGTCGAGCAAAGGTTGCAGGAGTTCGGTCTCGTGGCCGCGCATCAGGTCATGCACACCGCTTGTCCGTCCGGCCGCATCGCCGGTGATGCCGTGATGCTCGGCAAGGGCATCGTAATAGTCCGCCATCCCCGCGCAGGCGGCCACTTGCGCGTGATCCGGACCGGCGGGTGTGAACCGCTTGTAAAGGTTGTCGGCGTTGAACCAATGCGCCTGGTTCGGCAACATCTGTCCAAGTTCGCGGCGGATGACCATCACACCCTGGTGCGGACCATAGGTCTTGTAGGCCGAGAAAAGGTAGATATCGGCACCAAGATCGCCCACGTTGACGAAGCCGTGCGGCGCATACGACACCCCATCGACACAGACGAACGCTCCGGCGGCATGGGCGGCGGCGGTGATCTCGACCACCGGATTAACCGCCCCCACGATGTTGGAACAATGCGGAAAGCAGACCAGTCGCACGCTCTCGTCCAGAAGGTCTTCCAGGTCATCGAGGCGCAGAAGGCCCGTCTCGGGGTCAATCCGCCACTCACGCACATCGATCCCTGCGTCGCCCAGCCGCCGCCAGGGGCCGGAATTGGCTTCGTGATCCTGGTCGGTGACGATGATCGCGTCGCCCGGTTTCATCCATTGGCGGAATGCCTGCGCCAGGACATAGGTGTTCTGCGTCGTGGAGGGCCCGAAGCTCAGCTCGTCGGTCTCGACACCCAGCATCGCGGCCAGTCGGGTGCGGGCCTCGTCCATTTCCTCGCCGCCAAGGCGACTGGCTTCATACGGGCCGTAGGGCTGAACCTTTCGCTGGCGGTAGAAACGCGTCAGCCGGTCGATCACCGGGGCGCATGTGTAGGACCCGCCCGCGTTCTCGAAGAACGCCTGTCCCTTCAGGCTTGGTTCCGCGAAGGCGGGAAACTGCGCCCGTACGAAATCGATGTCCAATGCCCCGCTCATTCCGGCTCTCCCTTCCGTTGGCCGTCACAAAACAGCAAAGCCCCCCGGGGTGCAAGAACCCGGGGGGCTTCGTTTTGTCAGGTTTGTCGTTGCCGTCAGGCGCGTTTTTCCGACGCCAGTCCACGCCAGATCGCGTAGCACATGACCAGCAACACCATCGTGAACGGCAGGCCTGTGGAGATCACCGCCGATTGTAGCGAAGCCAAGCCCCCGCCAATCAGCAACACGATCGCCACGGCGCCTTCGAAGATGCACCAGAACACGCGCTGAGCGACCGGCGCGTCGACCTTCCCGCCTGCGGTGATCGTGTCGATCACCAGCGAGCCCGAGTCCGACGAGGTGACGAAGAACACGATCACCAGTATGATGCCGATCACCGAGGTGATCGTCGCCAGCGGCAGTTGATCCAGCATATAGAACAGCTTCAGTTCCAGGGCCGCATCCTTCGCACCGGTATAGCCATCGCTGACCACCTGGTTCAGCGCCGTGCCACCGAACACGGTCATCCACAGGACGCAGACGATCGTCGGAATGATCAGCACGCAGGTCACGAATTCACGCACGGTGCGGCCGCGGCTGACGCGCGCGATAAACATGCCGACGAAGGGTGACCAGCTGATCCACCAAGCCCAGTAGAACGACGTCCAGCCCTGGCTGAAGTTTACGTCCTCGCGCCCAACTGGGTTGGACAGGGCGAAGATGTTCGTCAGGTAAGCCCAGATGCTGTCGAAGAACAGCGTGATCAGGAAGATCGGACCGCCCACGAAGAACACGAACAGCAGCAACAGGGCCGCAAGACCCATGTTGATCTCGGACAGGACCTTTACGCCGCCATCGAGCCCCCTGACCACCGAGACCAGAGCGACCGCGGTAATGGCCGAAATCAGAAGCACCAGCAGAAGCGGATTGTTCTCGACGCCGCTCTCCTCGCTGTTGCCATAGGCAATGCCCAAGAACGACCGCGTGCCCTCTGCCGCGTCACCGCTGCCGAAGAGGTAGGTCAGACCCGATGCCGTCTGCTCTGCGCCGAAGCCAAGCGATGTGGCAAGGCCGAAGAGCGTTGCAAACACGGCCAGCGTGTCGATGATGTGGCCAGTCCAACCCCAAACCCGGTCACCGAAGATCGGGTAAAAGGCCGAGCGCAGTGTCAGCGGCAGGCCCTTGTTGTAGGAGAAAAGCGCCAGTGCCAGCGCCACAACCGCGTAGATCGCCCAAGGGTGCAGGCCCCAGTGGAAAATCGTCGCTGCCATGCCCAGACGCTGTGCCGCCGCTTCATCGCCGCCTGCGGCCCCAAGTGGTGCCCAGTCCGTCCGAGCGCCTTCTTCCATCGAGGTTCCGCCCAGCGAGCTTGAGAAGTGGCTCATGGGTTCGGAAACGCCGAAGAACAGCAGCCCGATGCCCATGCCGGCGGCGAACAGCATCGCGAACCAGCCGAGGTAGGAGTAGTCCGGCGTTGCATCCGTCCCGCCCAACCTGACGGACCCATAGGGCGTCACGATCAGAAGCAGGCAGAAAAGGACGAAAATGTTGGCCGCGCCCAGGAAGAACCAGTCGAATCCTTTGGTCACCGCGGCGAAAAGCCAGTCAAACACGCCCGCAGCCTGCTCTGGTAGGGCAAGCGAATAGAACGTGAAGGCCATAATGGACAGGCCTGAGATCAGGAAGACGGGGTTATGAATATCGAGGCCAAAAGGCCCGATTTTCGTTTCGATGTTGTCCTGACCGATCTGATAATCGGTCTGGATGATATCCGAGGTGCCTTCCGGCTCCGGGATACCCTGGTTTGTTGTTTCATCGGCCATGCACGGCCTCCCTAGCTTATTTCTGTCATTGTCGATCGAGACCGAGCAGTCGGCTCAGGTCCGGACCACCATCACGGAGCACTTTGCGTGTTCGGCAATCTTGCCACCATTCGAGGGCCACACGTAATCCATGATATTGGGTACGTGGCTGGCCATGACGACAAGGTCGGCTCCGGTGTCGCTTACGGCCTTGAGCAGAATGTCGTCGATATCGGAGCTCGGGTCATGGCTGACCAGAGAATCGCCCGAAGCGGTGATTCCGTAAGCATCGCCCTGCTCCTTAGCGAAAGCATCGAGCTTTTTGCCATATTCTTCTGGCGTATGCGCGGTCGAACTGGGCGTCGAGGTGGTGACGCCGACAAAAATCACCTCGGCACCATAGTGCTTGGCCAGGTCGCCGGTACATTTAAGCGCCTTTTCGAGGCGATCCTTATGTGCCAAATCAACCGGAGCCATGATCTTTTTGAACATGTTTATCCCTCCTGTTGCGCGCCGTTCATTGATGCTCTTTATCGGCTGGGCGCACATTTTTCCTTCAGGGTCCCATGGCTCACCCACGGACTACCCTGCCGACGCAAGCCTAACGCGTTTGTCGGCGGAACTGCAACGAATTGCGGCTGAAATCCAACTGCAAACGACATCCCTTTCGTGTATTTCGGTGCAAATATCGCTGATAACATGCGTCGGCATGAGCCCAGTCTGCTGGTTCACAAAGCATAAAACGCTGGGATTCGATTGTTAATAAGGCACTTTGCCGTCCGCGACCCGTTGCAAATCCGAACTACAGGCTTATATTTCAGTTGTCCTTTGGGACTATGGACATAAACGCGCTCGTAATAAGCGGATCGGACCCGGGGGCGGTACCCGGCGGCTCCACCAATCACCCGTCGTTGGAGGGATATGGGGCCGAAACAGGATCGACGAACGTCTAAAGGGGTTAGCTTTGTCCCGGTGAGATACCACCGTTATCGGTTCACTAAGCATAATTGCCAACGACAATAATGCTCCGGCAGCAATGGCCGCGTAAGCGGTCGGAGTAGCCGACTCTTAAGCCCTGGCCTCTAGCAAGGTCAGGCGGGGTTCGCAGGCACCTGGCAACAGAAGCCTGCACTTTCATTTTACAGCGCAGATACTTTACAGGACAGATAGAGAACGCGTCGTCGGCGCGAACGAAACGTGCGAAGTGTGCCGTTCAGTTGAACTCTCGATGCGCCGTCTGAACGAGTTCATGTAGTTCCCCGCGCTGCCTGCTCAGAAGCGCAATCTCGTCCTCGTCTCGCGCCGCCGCGATGGCCGCGTCATACAGAGACAGGACCCGTTCCTCGCCCTTGATCACCGAATTGAGCACGTCTTCGTCCAAGTCATCAAAGACCGCTCGGGTCTTAAAGACCAAGCGCTGAATTGTGGAAAAGAAGCTGCCATCCTCATCCGGTACGCAACCGTGTTTCCGCAGGCGTGCTGCTAGATCTGACTCGTGCGCCGTGTGCGCGGCACTAAACTTTTCCATGAGTGGACGAACATCAGGCTCGGCCCGCTCCAGTATCTCATCATATCCTGCCAGCGTGTCCTTGATCCGAACCTGAAGTTTGGCAAGTGCGTCGCGGTATTCGGCAGACGTGGTGAGCGTCATGAAAAAAACTCCTTCAATACCTCTGAACGCGCGAACGGCACGTGCTGTTCCAATGCGCATTGACAGACGTTACAAAGCTGGCCACGCTTAGGTATGGGGCGTATTTGCGACTGCCCCGTGAGGCTTTGGCCCAAAGTCGCATCCACTGGACGTTGCGCAATCGCGGCAACGCTGTCAGCAGAGGATGTGCCATGGCCCCGCACAATGGAATAACCGTACCCCAACTCGACCGCCTGATCGGAACGCCGGACTGTCCGGACCTGTTCGATATCTGCCTGGAAGACGATTTCGGGGCCGATCCTTTTCTTATCCCCGGTGCGCGTCGGCATCCGTATACCGACATAGCCGGGATCCGGGCGCGGCTGACGCCGGGGCGCCGGGCCGTCATCATTTGTCAGAAAGGCCGAAAACTCAGCCAGGGCGTTGCGGCTTGGCTGGCCGGTGACGGCATCCATGCCGAATACTTGGAAGGAGGCGTGCAGGCTTGGCGCGACACGAAGGACGCGATGCGTGTCCCGGCAAGCGCACTGCCTCCGGCCAACGACGGGCATACCATTTGGGTGACGCGCCACCGACCCAAAATCGACCGCATTGCTTGCCCCTGGCTGATCCGGCGCTTTGTCGACCCGAAGGCAAGGTTTCTGTTCGTCTCTCCGTCAGAAGTCTCCGATGTCGCGGATCGCTTCGGGGCGACAGCCTTTGACGTCGAGGGCGTCTTCTGGACCCATCGCGGCGACACCTGCACCTTCGATACGATGTGTGCCGAGTTTCATCTGACCTCTGACGCCTTGGCTCGACTTGCACTGGTCGTTCGTGGTGCGGATATCAACCGGCACGACCTGCACCCGGCGGCCGCGGGCCTGCTGGCGGTTTCGGCCGGCCTGTCACGGCAGTTTCGCAATGATCATGAACAGTTGCAGGCCGGTTTAGCGATCTACGATGCGCTGTACCGATGGGCCCGGGACGGGTATGACGAAGGCCATGACTGGCCAGTGACGCGGAATGCGCGATGACGGTATCGCTTAACAAGATGTTCCGCGTGTTCGGGCGAATCGGGATACTGTCTTTCGGTGGTCCGGCTGCGCAGATTTCCCTGATGCAGACTGAGTTGGTGGACCGCCATAAATGGCTGACCGAAAATCAATTCCTTCAGGCGCTGTCGTTCTGCATGCTTCTGCCCGGTCCCGAGGCGATGCAGCTGGCCACCTATGCCGGATGGAAGCTGCGCGGCGTCAGGGGCGGTCTTTTGGCCGGACTGCTCTTCGTGCTGCCCGGTGCAGCGGTGATCTTTGCGCTGGCGTTCGGATACGCCTATTTCGGCCAGATGCCGGTCGTTCAGACCGTGTTCGCGGGCATCAAGGCGGCGGTGGTGGTGATCGTGTTCCAGGCGCTCTACAAGCTGGCGCGCCGCGCGCTTCGGGGCGGACCGGCCCTGACGCTCGCGCTGGGCTCTTTCATTGCGATCTTTCTCTTCTCGGTGCCCTTCCCTGCCATCATCGCGGTGGCCGCCGTTATAGGGCTGGTCTCGGTGCGGCCCGGCGCCACGGATGATCCGCCCGTGCCGGTTGTAACGCGGGCTGGCACGATGCGCACCGTGGCGACATGGGGCGCGATCTGGGCCGCCCCCTTGCTGACCCTCTGGGCGCTCGACGCGACCCTGCTATTGCAACTCGGCCTGTTCTTTTCCAAGCTCGCGGTGGTCACCTTCGGCGGCGCTTATGCCGTTCTGGCCTACATGACGCAGGAAATTGTTCAGTCTTACGGCTGGCTCAGCACAGACCAGATGATCGACGCGCTCGGGCTTGCGGAAACGACGCCGGGACCGTTGATCCTTGTGACCCAGTTCGCGGGTTTCATGGCGGGTTTCTTGCAAGGTGGACCGGGCCTTGCAATGGTTGCGGCGTCGGTCACGCTTTGGGTCACTTTCGTCCCGTGCTTTCTGTGGATCTTTGCCGCCGCGCCCTATGTCGAGGCGCTGCTGGCGCGTCCCCGGCTTAAAGGAGCTTTTGACGCCATATCGGCCAGCGTGGCGGGCGTGATTCTCAATCTTGCCGTCTGGTTTACCCTGCACGTGCTGTTCACCGATGTCGGTAAAGGTGCCATAGTCCCGACCCTGCGCCTCGACAGTTTCTCTGTGCAGAACGCCGCGCTCGTCCTGCTTGCCGGCTTTATCTACCTGGGGCTGCGCGTGCCCATGGTCTCCGGGCTTGTCGTCATGGCGCTGCTGGCTTGGGGCATTGATTTGCTGACCTAAGCTGCGCGGCCTCTTTTGTTTTGCTTCGAATCCCTTATTGTGAAGACCGAAAGGTTCGGGGATGAAGATGCCGCATTCAATCGATTACGGAAAACTGATGCACCGGGCCATGCGCGGCCTGATCCAGGAAGTATTGTGCGATGTGCGCGACAACGGGTTGCCGGGCGCACATCATTTCTTCATCACTTTCGAAACGACCCACCCCGATGCTGAGCTGGCCGATTGGCTACGCGAACGCTACCCGAACGAGATGACCGTCGTGATGCAACACTGGTTCGACAACCTCGACGTCACCGACGAGGGGTTCACCGTGACGCTCAACTTCGGCGACAGCCCCGAGACGCTCTACATCCCCTATGATGCGATACAGACCTTTGTCGATCCTTCGGTGGAGTTCGGCCTGCGCTTCGAATCGCAGGACGAGTCCGAGGAGGATGACGAGGAAGAGGATGGCGACGAGGCGGCACTGGATGAGCAAGACATCGAGGCGGAAGACGCGACCAAGCCGCGCGATGCCGAGGTGGTCAGCCTCGATAGTTTCCGCAAGTAACGTCGGCTGATACGTGCATACGGTATTCTGCCGTATGCAGCGTTGATATTTTCACCCGGTCGGATATGAAGCGCCAAACGAAGTTCCAGGAGACTCCCCAATGACCGCCACTCGCACAGAATCCGACAGTTTCGGCCCGCTGGAGGTTCCGGCGGAGAAATATTGGGGCGCGCAAACGCAGCGCTCGTTGATGAACTTCCCCATTGGCTGGGAAAAACAGCCGGTGGCAATCGTCCGTGCGCTGGGAGTGATCAAGAAGGCCTGCGCTATGGCCAACAAGGAATCGGGCGCGCTGGACGCCAAGCTGGCCGACGCAATCATCGAGGCGGCAGGCGAAGTGGTCGGGGGCAAGCTGGACGACCATTTCCCGCTGGCAGTATGGCAAACGGGGTCCGGCACACAGTCGAACATGAATTCCAACGAGGTGATCGCCAATCGCGCCATTGAAATCCTGGGCGGAGAGATAGGCAGCAAGGACCCGGTGCACCCCAACGATCATTGCAACATGGGGCAATCCTCAAACGACACCTTCCCGACCGCGATGCATATCGCAACGGCCATGTCGGTGCGTGACGTTCTGCTTCCGGGGCTTGTAAAGCTTGCCGAAGCTCTGGGAACTAAATCCAATGAATTCAAAGATATAATCAAGATCGGTCGTACCCATACGCAGGATGCGACGCCGCTAACACTGGGGCAGGAATTCTCGGGCTACGCGCACCAGGTTCGCCAGGGCATCGCTCGGGTTGAAGCCGGGCTGCCGGGCATTTACGAACTTGCGCAGGGTGGAACCGCCGTGGGAACCGGCCTCAACACCCGCAAGGGCTGGGGTGAGGCCGTGGCCGCGAATATGGCCGAGATCACAGGTCTGCCCTTTGTCACCGCGCCCAACAAGTTCGAGGCGCTGGCCGCGCATGACGCGATGGTCTTCCTGTCCGGAGCAATCGCGACCGTTGCGGGAAGCTGCTATAAAATTGCCAATGATATCAGATTCCTGGGCTCGGGGCCGCGGTCAGGCCTCGGCGAGTTGATCCTGCCGGAGAATGAGCCTGGCTCGTCGATCATGCCGGGCAAGGTGAACCCGACACAGGCCGAGGCGTTGACGCAGGTGGCGGCCCACGTGATGGGCAACGACGCCGCGATCAAGTTCGCCGGGTCGCAGGGGCATTTCGAGCTCAATGTCTACAACCCGATGATGTCGTATAACCTGTTGCAATCCATACAGCTTTTGGGTGACGCAGCGGACAGTTTCACGGAACGTATGCTGCTGGGGATCGAGGCCAACGAGCCCCGGATCGACAAGCTGATGAAGGAAAGCCTGATGCTCGTGACCGCGCTGGCGCCGACCATTGGGTATGACAACGCGACCAAGGTGGCCAAGACCGCGCACAAAAACGGTACCACCTTGAAAGAAGAGGCAATTTCACTTGGGTTCGTGGATGAGAAGACCTTTGACGAGGTGGTGCGGCCCGAGGACATGATCGGCCCGAAAGACGCATGAGCGAGATCGTCAATCTGAACTGCTTTCGGAAGGCGAAGAATAACGCGAAGAAGAGAGCGCAAGCGGATGAAAACGCTGTGAAATTCGGGCGCACCAAGGTCGAGCGACAGATGGATGAAGCGCGGGCGAAAAAGGCGCGGGACGCGCTGCGGCAGCATCGCCTGGACGAAGAGTGAGCCGGCCGGTCAAACGGTCGCTCACCCTGCGCGGGCATCGGACCAGCGTTTCTCTGGAAGACGAATTCTGGAAGTGTTTCCGAGAGATAGCGGCGAAAGAAGATGTGCCCGTCAACGTGTTGGCCGCGCGGATCGACGAGGCGCGGGGCGTGGAAATGGGGCTGGCCTCCGCGATCCGGCTATACGTGCTGCGGCATTACAGGGACAAGAGTTAACCCGGACGCGGCGCCCGAAATTGCACGTCGGTATTGCGTCGGTATTCGGGTAGCAACGCGTCGGTGCCATTTCTTGCAAGAGACGGGATTAAGTGACCGCGCGCTTTTTACTTGGTATTAACCATGTTTGGGCCAGCATGAACCCATGTCAGAGCTTCGCCTTTGCCTGCCCGCCGACATTTGGATGCGCAAGATCTTCGACGCGAAAGCCGCTCGGGAGGGCGGTGTCGTCCGCCGCAGCGTTCGGGACATAGAGAGGATCGTCGGGCGCGACCGGTTTCGGCGCGAGATCGCGCGGCGGGGGTATCATGCGGTTGAGAACGCGGGACAGGTTGTCATCTTCTGCAACAATGACCGCGTGTCGGTCTGGTGTTGAGGCCAAAAGCTTTCTCAAAGCTTTTGGCAAATCTTTTTTGAAAAGATTTGCCCCGGCCCCTAGCGCGGTGTGACCTTGAGCCAGATACCGTCCTTGCCGCGCACGGTAAGGTACGCGACCGGCATGGCGGGACGGTCCGCGACCAGTTCGAAGCGATAGGCGGCCACGAGCATGGACAAAAGCAATGGCCCTTCGATCATGGCGAACCCGGCCCCGGTGCAGACGCGCTGTCCGGCAGAGAACGGCATGTAGGCGTTGCGCAGACAGGCCCGTCCGTTCTCGGTGCCAAAGCGCGCGGGGTCGAAGTCGTCCGGGCGGTCCCAGAGCCGTTCGTGGCGGTGCTGGTGCCAGGGGCTGAGGACGATCTGGCTGCCTTTCGGGACCTGCCGGTCGCGGAACCGCTCAGGACAGGCGGCCTCGCGCACCATCATCGGCACGGGCGGATACAGGCGCAGGGTTTCGCGAAAGACGTCGCGGGAAAGGCGCAGTTTGCCCATGTCCGAGAAGGCCATGCTGCCATCGGTCAGAACCTCTTGCGCCTCCGACGCCAGACGCTCCTGCCAATCGGGGTGCATCGCCAGCAAGTAGAGCGCCCAGGCAAGCGCCGAGGCCGACGTCTCGTGCCCGGCGAGAAAGAAGATCGCCACCTGGTCAACCATCTCTGCGGTGTCGAAGCGGTCACCGGTTTCGGGGTCGGTGGTGGTCATGATCTTGGTGGCAAGATCGTCCGGCGCGGTGCCCACCGCAATCTCGTCCATTCGACGGGTTGTCAGGCGGGTGATGAGGTCGCGGATGGTACGGGCCGTCGCCTTGGTCTTGCCCCTGTGAAAGCGCGGGAACCAGCGCGGCAAAGGCAGGAAGGCGGCGAGGTTCAGCATCGGCTGGGTGCGCTGATGCTCGCGGAACTCGTTGAAGACTCGGGTGGCAATCTCATCCTCGATCGGGATCGAGAAGAGCGTGCGGAAAATCACGTCGGCGGCGACGTGGCTGGTCTCGGCCTCGATCTCGACGGGCTGGCCGGTGGCGTGATCGGCGAGGCGCGCCACGGCCCCCTGCCCCGCGGCCAGCATGGCGGGGAAGGTATCGCGCAGACGTCCCCCCTCGAAGGCGGGGTCTATGATGCGGCGCTGGCGTTTCCATGTCTCGCCATTGGTGACGAAGACAGAATTGCCCAGAAGCGGCGTGAGCCCTTCGCGGACGCGGTCGGATTTCGGGAAATCGTCGGGGCGGTCTTTCAGCACAAGGTCGACCAGTTCGGGCTGGTTGCAGAGGTAGGAGCGGAAGAACGGCGTGCGGAATTCGGCCATCCAGGCGCGGTAGAGCCTTGCGGGCTGGGCGGAGAGGATGTCGGCCCGGAAGAGGCGCATGTAGCGCCAGAGCGAAACGCGGCCCGTCCGGGCGGGCGGCTTGGGCGGCTGGCTCATGCGGCCATGCTCGTGAAGCGGGAGGTGGCGCGGGTGATGCGGCTGGGGGACGGGGCGCGGTCGGCGTAGCGTTCGCCGAGAGTTTGCGGCCCGGCGGTGATCTGGAAATAGTCGTAATCGCCGGGGCGGTCGAAGGCGCAGAGATACTGGAAATGCAGGCGGAAGAAGCGCCAGCGCAGGGCCTTCCAACGTTCCGGGCTGAGGGTCTGGGTGAAGGCCGCCGAGAGGATCAGGGGCCAGCGTTGATTTTCCGGCGCAACGCCGGAGACGGCGACGGGATCGCAGAGCGCGAAGGCGCAGCCGTCGCCGGGGGCGGTGACGTCGACCCAGGCGAGTTCCTCGCGGGTCGAGAGGTAGTGCAGGTCTGCGCGGAGGCGGTGGGCGTCTTTCAGGAAGGACACCATAGGAACGACCTGCCCCAGCGTGAGGAACGAGAGTGTCGGGCCGTTTTCCGGCATGCGGCCTGCCCGGATGAGGTCCGCGAGGATGGAGACGCCCAGATGCGCGCCGGAGGAATGGCCGACCACCAGAACCTCGTCCACGTCCGTGGTGAGTGCGGCGGCGATCTCGGTGGTGAATTCGGCCATGCGGGCCTCGAGCTCGGGCGGGTTGGCGCCCTTGGACTGGGCCGAATAGGCGTAGTCGTGCATGAGGTAATAGGCGAAGAGCTTGTTGTCGCGGGCCTTGAACCAGCGCAGAAGCAGGTAGGCTGCGACAAGGCTTATGGGAATTCCAGCATAGATTGCAAAGGTGAAACCGTCGGAAAACCACTGATCGGGCTTGCGAAACAGGGCTTCCCACCCTGCGACAAATCCGTACCAGACGCCGAAAGCAAGCAGCAGCGCCAGCGCCAGTTGCACCAGCAGGAACCCGACTGGGTAGAGGGCCGCGATGACCGGCCCCTTGCGCAGGCGCATCAGACGAAAGAGCGCGCCGGAGGCGATATAGGTCCAGGCGGTGCGGATGAGTTGCAGGTAGGTGCCGGCGATGCCGCGTTCCATGCTGTCGCGGACAATGTCGGACCAGACCAGCACGTCGAACTCGGTATGGATGTCGTGCCCGTCGATATACGCATCCACTTGCCAGCCATAGCGGCCTTCGGAGGTCCGGGCCGACAGGGCGAGGTCATAGCCCGAGAGGCCCGCCTGTTCCGCGCCCTCCTTGCGGTAGAGCTCGCGGTAGCGGCGGGGATGGATGGGATCGTATCCCGGTAGGTAGAACACCCGGCGGCGGGTGACGGGGGCTTGGGTGGGGCTGCTCATGCCAGACCTGTCTTGGCCTCTTCTTGCTGCCACATTAGCCCATTATTGGGGCGAGAGTAAGGCTTTAGCCCACCAGTGCCAGCGCCGGGAACATCTCGAGCAGCCAGTAGGAGAAGGCGGCGAACCCACCCGTCAGCATCAAGAGGCCGATGGTCCAGAGGAGCAGGCCCATGATGCGCTCGATCTGATCCATGTGGCGTTTCATCCAGGCCATCAGGCCGGTCAGGCGCGGCAGGAACGCGGCGACCAGCAGGAAGGGAATGCCAAGCCCCGCGGCATAGACCGCGAGCAGCAGCGTGCCGCGGGTGACCGAGGCTTCGGACGCCGCCAGAGACAGGATCGCGCCCAGCTGCGGGCCGATGCAGGGCGTCCAGCCGAAGGCGAAGGCGAGACCGAGAATATAGGCGCCGAACGTGGTGCCGCCCTTGTCGCCCACGTCGAGGCGCGCCTCGCGGTCCATGATGCCGATGCGGAAGATGCCAAGGAAATGCAGGCCGAAGATCATCACGATGAGGCCCGCGGCGGTGTTGAAGTAGTCCTGGTATTGCAGGAACGCGCGGCCAAAGGTCGAGGCGGCGAAGCCGAGGAACAGGAACACGGTCGACAGGCCCAGCACGAAGAAAAGCGCGGGCAGAATCGCCTTGTTGCGCGTGGTGCGCTCGGACTGCAGGTCGGTCACGGTGACGCCGCTCATGTAGGCGAGGTAGGGCGGCACGATGGGCAGTACGCAGGGGCTGAGAAACGAGAAGACGCCGGCCACGAGCGCGATGGCCATGGCGGGGATCAGGGTGGCGTCTATGAGATCGATTCCGAACATGCCTTTCGTCTAGTGCAAAATTCGGGGGGCGTCACGCGGCGTGGGGTCACGGGCGGGTCACATCTCGGTGGACAGGCTGTAACGGTTGGATTACCTCCACGCGCATGAGCGAACCTGAGACCATCGACGCCGTGGGGCTCTTGTGCCCCCTGCCCGTGCTGAAGCTGCGCAAGCGGATGAAGCCGCTTGGTGCGGGCGAGGTGGTGGTGCTGCGGGCGGATGACCCGGCGGCGGTGATCGACGTGCCGCATTTCTGCGCCGAGGCGGGGCATGAGCTGATCGAGACGGTCGAGGACGGGGCTGTTACGCTTTACCGGGTGCGCAAGGGCTGAAACGCGCGGGGTGCGACAACGGCGCAGGGGGCGGCAGGCCGGTTGCGCTGTACCTCAGGGGAGCCACGTCATATAATTGTTACGTTCCCGAATGGCGCGAGGCGCGTGTTTCGGTGTGTTGTGCCAGATCGGAAGACGTTCCCGCAAAGACCGCGCCACCGCGGCCTTTGCCGAAGCTCGGAAGGAGTGGCGCAGATGGCAAAATCGACGAAGAAACCCACCGAAACCCCGGACGCGACCGACCCGGCCCATGCTGGCATGGCGGCCGCGATGGCCGCGTTCAGCCCGGTGGCGACGACCGCATGGTTCGACATGGTGCAGGAAAGCATGCGCTTCATGTCCGAACGGCTGGAGAAGGACCTGGAGGCGCAGCGCGCGATGCTGGCCTGCAAAACGCCGCAGGAGCTGATGCAGGTGCAAAGCGATTTCATGAAGAAGGCGTTCACGGACTATACCGAAGAAACGCGGCGGATGATGGAGATGATGGGCGTGGCGATGAAGGTGGATATCAAGGACACCGCCCCGACGACCCGGCGCAATTACGACGATGTGCCGGTCTGATCCGCACCGCCCAAGACTTTTCCCGATTGTCCGTTGAAATGACGGCGGCGCTTCGCTAGCCTCTCGCTTACGCAGGGGGGTCCCGCCCAGGGGACTGAGAGGCTGACAGGGCATGTGCCCGGTGACGCGACCCTTTGAACCTGACCCAGTTGACACTGGCGTAGGAAGCTAGGATCGCATCCCCGGACATCCGGGCACTGTTTTCCGAAGACGGGGCGCATCGCCCCCGCGTTTCCCTCAAGCCACGACTCATCTGGTGTCTTTTCGAGTAATCGCTTGAGGAGCGCCAAAATGAACGTACCCAATCCCAAGATCACCACGGGCGAGCTGCCCGCGTCGCGCAAGATCTACGTGAAAGGCACGCAACACCCCGAGATCCGCGTGCCGATGCGCGAGATTTCCGTGCATCCCACGTCCGGCGAGGAACCCCTGCCCGTCTATGACAGTTCCGGGCCCTATACCGACCCGAATGTTCTGACCGATATCCGCGAAGGGCTGCCCCGCCTGCGCCGCGACTGGATCGAGGCGCGCGGCGATGTCGAGGAATACGAGGGCCGTCATGTGAAGCCCGAGGATAACGGTTTCGTCGAAGGCGACCGACTGACGCCGGAATTTCCCAATATTGCCGCACCGATGCGGGCCAGGGACGGCAAACCTGTCACCCAGCTGGCCTATGCCCGTGCTGGCATCGTGACGCCGGAGATGGAGTTCATCGCGATCCGCGAGAACCAGATGCGCGAGGCCGTGTCCGAAGCCCGCGACGGCAATGACTGGGGCGCCAATATACCCGATTACGTGACGCCCGAATTCGTGCGTAACGAGGTGGCCGCGGGCCGGGCGATCATCCCGGCCAACATCAACCACCCCGAAAGCGAGCCGATGATCATCGGGCGCAATTTCCTGGTGAAGATCAACGCCAACATGGGCACCTCCGCCGTCACATCCTCGATGGAGGAGGAAGTGGACAAGCTGGTGTGGGCAATCCGCTGGGGCGCGGACACGGTGATGGACCTTTCCACCGGGCGCAACATTCACAACACGCGGGAATGGATCATTCGCAACAGCCCTGTGCCGATCGGGACCGTGCCGATCTACCAGGCGCTGGAGAAGGTGAACGGGATCGCCGAGGACCTGACCTGGGAGGTGTTCCGTGACACGCTGATCGAACAGGCGGAACAGGGCGTGGATTATTTCACCATCCATGCCGGCGTGCGGTTGCACATGGTGCCGATGACGGTGGACCGGGTGACGGGCATCGTGTCGCGTGGCGGGTCGATCATGGCCAAGTGGTGCCTGCACCATCACCGCGAAAGCTTTCTCTATGAGCATTTCGAGGAGATCTGCGACATTTGCCGGGCCTATGACGTGTCGTTCAGCCTTGGCGACGGGCTGCGGCCCGGGTCCATCGCGGATGCCAATGACGAAGCGCAGTTCGCCGAATTGGAGACGCTGGGCGAATTGACCAAGATCGCCTGGGCCAAGGATTGCCAGGTGATGATCGAGGGGCCGGGCCATGTGGCCATGCACAAGATCAAGGAGAACATGGACAAGCAATTGGAGTGCTGCCACGAGGCGCCGTTCTATACGCTTGGACCGCTCACCACGGATATCGCGCCGGGGTATGACCATATCACCAGCGGGATCGGCGCGGCGATGATCGGCTGGTTCGGCTGCGCGATGCTGTGCTACGTGACGCCGAAGGAGCATCTGGGCCTGCCCGACCGGGACGATGTGAAGACCGGCGTGATCACCTACAAGATCGCGGCCCACGCCGCCGATCTGGCCAAGGGTCTGCCCGGGGCGCAACGGCGCGACGATGCGCTGAGCCGCGCCCGGTTCGAGTTCCGCTGGGAGGATCAGTTCAACCTGTCGCTGGACCCGGAAACGGCGCGGGAGTTCCATGACCAGACCCTGCCAAAGGAAGCGCACAAGGTGGCGCATTTCTGTTCGATGTGCGGGCCGAAATTCTGCTCGATGCGGATCAGCCACGACATCCGGGCCGAGGCGCAGAAGGAAGGAATGGAGAAGATGGCCTCCAAGTTCCGCGAAGGCGGGGATTTGTACGTGCCGGTGGACGAGACGAAGGAGTGAGCGCCGGGTGGACCCGGCGCTCATCCCGGACCTGATCCGGAATCTCTACGGTCGGGGGTCCCGGGTCAGGCCCGGGACGGGCGGGTCTTGGACCGCCGCGCAGCACAAAAAAACGCCGGGGTCCTGCCCCGGCGTTTCATGTTTCAGTCAGAGCAACTTAGCTGCCGAAGGACCACCAGCCCTTGCGCTTGGGCTTGTCCTCGGCCGGCTCGGGCGTAGCGGTCTCGGCCCTGTCGGCGGCCTCGGCGGCGACCGGCTCGGGCTTCTTGCGCGGAGCGCGTTTGCGGGCCGGCTTCGCCTCGGGCTCGGATGAGGCTTCGGCGGCCTCGGGTGCCGGCTCTGCCGCCGGCTCGGGCGTTGCCTCTGCGGTCGCCTCTTCGGGCGCAGGCTCTTCCTTTTTCTTGCGCGAGCGCGGCTTGGGCTTCGGCTTCTCCGCAGGTTTGTCCTCGGGCGCGATCTCGGCCGTCTCGGACGGGGTCTCGGCGGCGGCCTCTTCCTTAGGCGCGTCGTCGGTCTTTTTCTTGCGAGAGCGGCTCACGCGCTTGGGCTTGTCCTCTTTCGGGGCCTCTTCGGAGGCGTTTTCGGACTCGGCTGCGACGGGCTGGGCCGGTGCGTCGTCCTTCGGCGTCTCGTCCTTTTGGTCGGACGTACCGTCGCCAGAGGGCTGACCATTCTCCTGCTGATCGCCGTTCTGGTTCTGCCCGTTTTCGCCATTGCCCGATTTCGAGCGCGAGCGCCGACGCCGGCGGCGGCGCTTCTTCTTGGGTTGGCCGTCGCCCCCGTCATTGCCGCCGTTGTTGTTGCCGCCCTCATTGCCCTCGTTCTCGGGCGCGGGCGGGGCCTCGGCGGGATCGGGCGTCTCGGCGTCGGCAGCGTCGTCGATATCGTCCATCAGCGAGCTGTCGACCGACACCACGGCGGCAGAGGTCTGTTTCACCACGCGGGACGCGGTCTTGAACTTTTCGAGCGTGAAGTCGGGGCTGACCAGCGTCGGGTCGCCCTCGATCCGCACCGACAGGCCGTAGCGGCCCTCGATCTGCGCGACGTGCTCGCGTTTCTGGTTGATCAGGAAGTTGGCGATGGCCACGGGGCATTTCACCAGCACTTCGCGGGAACGACCGCGGGTGCCCTCCTCCTCGATCTGGCGCAGGATGGAGAGGGCCATGCTGTCGTCCGAGCGGATGAGGCCGGTGCCGTGGCAGGAGGGGCACGGCTGGGTCGTGGCCTCGAGCATGCCGGGGCGCAGACGCTGACGCGACATCTCCATCAGGCCGAAGCCCGAGATGCGGCCCACCTGGATGCGGGCGCGGTCGGTCTTGAGCCGGTCCTTCATGCGCTTTTCGACGGCGGCGTTGTTCTTGCGCTCGTCCATGTCGATGAAGTCGATCACGATCAGGCCGGCAAGGTCGCGCAGGCGCAGTTGGCGGGCGACTTCGTCGGCGGCCTCCAGGTTGGTCTTGAGCGCGGTGTCCTCGATCGAGCCTTCCTTGGTGGCGCGGCCGGAGTTGACGTCGATGGCCACCAGCGCCTCGGTCACGCCGATGACGATATAGCCGCCGGATTTCAGCTGCACAGTGGGGTTGAACATGCCCGCGAGGTACGATTCCACCTGGTAGCGCGCGAAGAGCGGCAAGGTATCGGTGTATTGCTTCACGTTCTTGGCGTGGGACGGCATGATCATCTTCATGAAGTCCTTGGCGATGCGGTAGCCGCGCTCGCCCTCGACATGGACCTCGTCGATCTCGCGGTTGTAAAGGTCGCGGATCGAGCGTTTGATCAGGTCGCCCTCTTCGTAGATCTTGGCGGGCGCGATGGATTTCAGCGTCAGCTCGCGGATTTGCTCCCACAGGCGTTGCAGGTATTCGTAGTCGCGCTTGATCTCGGACTTGGTGCGCTTGGCGCCCGCCGTGCGCACGATCAGGCCCGCGCCCTGGGGCACGTCGATCTCGTTGGCGATCTCTTTCAGCTTCTTGCGGTCGGTCGCATTGGTGATCTTGCGGGAGATGCCGCCGCCGCGTGCGGTGTTGGGCATCAGGACGCAGTAACGACCGGCGAGGCTGAGATACGTGGTGAGGGCTGCGCCCTTGTTGCCGCGCTCTTCCTTGACGACCTGCACCAGCAGGATCTGGCGGACCTTGATGACTTCCTGGATCTTGTAGCGACGCGGGCGCGGTTTGCGCGGCGGGCGGATATCCTCTTGGTCGTCGTCATCGGCGACGGATTCGATGGACTCGTCCTTGGAGGACGCATCGGAGCGCTTCGACTTGGGCTCGTCTTCGTCATCTTCGGACTCGTCTTGAGCCGCATCATTGGCATCGGCACCGGTTTCGGCGTCTTTTGCCTCCGGTGTACCGGTCTCGGCGGTGTCGTCGTCCTGGGGTTCCTCCACCGGGGTTTCGGCCACGGTTTCCATCGGCGACAGACCTTCGTCGTCATTCGCCGCCTCGTCGTCGAGGTCGATGGTCTCCATGCCGTCGATATCCGACTTGGCGACGGAATCGCCATTGTCGGCCTCGGCTGCCTTGGACGAGCGCCGCCGGCGGCTGCGCTTGGGCTTGGGTTTTTCGTCTTCCTCGTCGCGCGCCTTCATCGCCTCGGCATAGGCGCGTTCCTCTTCCAGCAGCGCCTCGCGGTCGGCCACGGGGATCTGGTAGTAATCGGGGTGAATCTCGGAAAAGGCGAGGAAGCCGTGGCGGTTGCCGCCGTAATCGACGAAGGCCGCCTGAAGCGACGGTTCGACCCGTGTAACCTTTGCGAGATAGATGTTGCCAGCTAGCTGGCGCTTGTTTTCCGATTCAAAGTCGAATTCCTCGACCTTGTTTCCGTCCACCACCACGACGCGGGTTTCCTCCGCGTGGGTGGCATCGATAAGC
Organism: Roseovarius sp. THAF9; assembly: GCF_009363715.1. Classification (NCBI taxonomy): domain Bacteria; kingdom Pseudomonadati; phylum Pseudomonadota; class Alphaproteobacteria; order Rhodobacterales; family Roseobacteraceae; genus Roseovarius; species Roseovarius sp. THAF9. Next base: position 1,661,163 of record NZ_CP045404.1, on the reverse strand, counting down.
ATTTTCTTGGCCATGTATGTCCGTTGCACGACGAAGGCCGCCGGCCCCCGGGGGGAGCGAGCGTGCGTTGGTCGTGTCTTTTTCGAGCGATATGCAACGCGCGGAAGGCCCGACCGGATCGGGTCATGCTTTGGAACGTCGATGTTCTCGCGCGCGTCATCGCGGTTCTTCTCCAGGGCTGCGGGACCTCGGTCCCCTGCCCCCGTTCATGTGCCGCATCATCCCTTGGGATGTGCCGGCGTCTCCTGGTCCCTCGGGGGACCCAATCGGTTGCCTCACCACCCGTCCCTGGGCCCGAAGCAGCGAAACTCTGAAATGGTCCACAATTGGTGGAGCATATCTCCTAAATAAGGGCGGAAGGCGGTAAAACACAATGGGTAATCGTGCCTGCGTTGCAATTCGCGCCGGCGCGACGGCGCACGAAAGGAAAGCATCCACAGGAAAAAGCCTCCCACGCGGCGCAAAAGACGCGTGGGAGGCAGCCGGTCAGGCCGCGAAGTTCGGCTGACCGTTCGAGGCCGAAAGCCCGCCATCCACGGGCAGGACCACGCCGTTCACGAACCGAGCATCATGCGAGGCCAGAAAGGCGATAACGCTGGCCACTTCGGCGGGTTGCGCCCCGCGGCCCATCGGGATGCGCTCGGCAAAGCGGGTCATAAGGTCGGTGTCGTCCTGCATGCCCGCGGTCATCTCGGTGTCGGTCAGCGACGGTGCCACGGCGTTGACGCGGATGTCCGGCGCGAGGTCCAGCGCCATGGCACGGGTCATGTTGCTGACCGCGCCCTTGGAGGCATTGTAGCCGAACATCGTCCAGTCGCCGCCAAGGCCGGAGACCGAGGACGTGTTGACGATGCACGCGCCATCGGCCTTTTTCAGTTCCGGCAGGGCCGCGGTCACGCAGTTGAAGACGCCGCCGGCATTGATGTTCATCTGGGCGTTGAAATCCTCAAGGCTGAGGTCGCCGGGCGCACCGCCGCGTGCGATGCCGGCGTTGTTTACCAGACAGGTAAGGCCGCCGAAGCTCTCGACGGCTTCGGTGACCAGCCGCTCGGCATCGTCGGGTTTGGACACGTCGCCATCGACGACCCGGACGCCCATTTCCGGCAGCTCGCCCGCGACGGCGTCAAGCTTGTCACGGGTGCGGCCGTTCAGGACGACGTTCCAGCCGTCCTCGGCAAAGCGTTTGGCAGTGGCGGCGCCGATGCCCGAGCCGGCGCCGGTGATGATTGCTGTACGGGTCATGCTGCTCTCCTTTACGTGTCGCAGGAGAAACGCGCGGAAAGTGACCCGGTTCCGGCCCGGTCAGAGGTAGTCCGAGCGTTGCAGGCCGTATTTCGCCATCTTCTCGTTCAGGGTGCGGCGCGGCAGGCATAGTTCATCCATGACCGAGGCGATCGAGCCCTTGTGGCGGCGCATGGTGTTGTCGATCAGCATGCGCTCGAACGCCTCGACATATTCCTTGAGCGGCTTGCCCTCGGTGGTCATCACCGGCTGCATGTCCTGGTGGTCGGACATCAGCAGCGAGGCGATGGTGCCCGAGCCGCGGCGCGATTGCAGCACGGCGCGTTCGGCGATGTTGATGAGTTGCCGCACATTGCCGGGCCACGGTGCCTGCAGCAGTTGCGCGGCCTCTTGCGCGGAGACCTGCGGCGCCTCGCAACCATAATCGTCGGCAAAGGCGTCGGAAAAGCGGGTGAAGAGCGTCAGGATATCCTCGCCCCGCTGGCGCAGGGGCGGCACGGTGATACGCAGCGCGCCGAGGCGGTAGAATAGATCCGAACGCAGTGCATCCTCGCAGGTGCGGTCCTGCTCCTGCATGTTGGAAATGGCCACGACCCGGGTTTCGGGCGGGGTGCCTTCGTCGTTGACAAAACTCAGCAGCTTGGCCTGCGAGGCATCGCTGAGTTTCTCGATATCCTCCAGCACCAGCGTGCCGCCGCGGGCCTCTTCCACCGCAGGCAGGCGGGTATCGTCGGGCTGCATCGGGCCGAAAAGGCGCTTCATCAGGGCGTCTTCTTCCATCCCCGAGCAGGAGATCAGTACGAATTTCTTGCCCGCGCGGGCGCCGACGGCGTGCAGGGCGTGGGCCACGAGGGTCTTGCCGGTGCCGGTCTCGCCCTCGATCAGGACATGGCCGTCGGCCTGGCCCAAGTCGAGGATGTCTTCCTTGAGACGCTCCATCACGGGCGAGGCGCCGATGAGTTTCTTCATCAGCTGGCCGCCATCGGAAAGCTCGCGCCGCAGCGCGCGGCTGTCCAGCACCATGCGGCGCGCGTTGGTGGCGCGCTTGGCCAATTCGTTCATCCGGTCGGGATTGAACGGCTTTTCGAGGAAATCGTAAGCGCCCACGCGCATCGCCTCGACCGCCATGGGCACATCGCCGTGGCCGGTGATCATGATCACGGGCAGAGAGCTGTCGCTGCCCATCAGTTTCTTTAGGAACTGCATCCCGTCCATGCCGGGCATCTTGATGTCCGTCACGACGATGCCGGGGTAATCCGGCCCCAGCACCTTGAGCGCTTCTTCGGCGGAGGGGAACGCCTCGGTGTCGTAGCCCGACAGGGCCAGCCACTGGCTGATCGACTGGCGCATATCCTTTTCGTCGTCGATGATGGCGATTTTCATGGCGGTCGGCATGTCCTTTTACTCCGCTGCTCTTGTCGCGTCCGGTTGGGCGTCTTCGGTCAATATGGGCAGCTGCATTTCGAATACAGCCCCCCCGTTGGCGGCGTTGCGCGCCGTCAGACGGCCGCCGAGGTCGTTTACGATACCCGAGGAAATGGCAAGTCCCAAGCCGACACCGTCGCCGGGCTGCTTGGTGGTGTAGAAAGGCTCGAACAGGTTGTCGATATCGGCGATGCCCGATCCGTTGTCGCGCACGGTGAGGACGGCCGTTTCGCCCGCGGCCAGAAGGATGTCGATGCGCGCCTCGGCTTCGTTTTGCGTGGCATCCATGGCGTTGCGCAGAAGGTTGATGATGACCTGTTCGATGCGCACCCGGTCGCCCATGACCCAGACCGCGTCCTCGGGCATGGTCCGGGTGATATCGACCTTGCGTTCACGCAGCTGCGGCTCCATCAACGCGAGCGCCGAATAGATCGCATCGCCCATGTTTACAGGCTGAAAGCGGTTGCCGTCCTGCCGGGCGTAGGATTTCAGCTGCTTGGTTATCGCGCCCATCCGCTCGATCAGGTCGTCGATGCGCTGGAACGAGCTGACGGCCTCGTCGGGGCGGTTCCGCGACAGCAGAAGACGGGCGCCGGCAAGGTAGGTTTTCATCGCCGCGAGGGGCTGGTTCAGCTCGTGGCTGACCGCCGCCGACATCTCGCCCAGGACGGCCAGCTTGGAGCTTTGCTGGAGGGTCTGTTCGGCCACCGCGAGGTTCTCCTGCACCCTTTGGCGTTCGGCGATTTCCCGCTGCAGGCGCGCGTTCAATGCGCGAAGCTCCGCCGACTCGCGCTGAAAGAGCGAGGCGCGCGCCGCCGTCTTGCGGTTGAGGAAATAGAAGGCCAGCGCCAAGAGGATGGCGAAGATCATGATTTCCAGCGCCAGCACGCCGTTCACCTTGTCGCGCACCGAGGCGTAGGTGGTGAAGGACGCGATGCGCCAGCCGCGGAAGGCCACCCTGCCCTCGACCCGCATCACCGCCTCGCCCTCGACATAGGCGTCGGGCGGCAGGCTGGACCAGTCGGTGGTGGCCTGGATGGCGCGGAAGATGGCGGAGCTGGGCGGCTCGCGGGTGAGCGCGGCCTCTTCGGTCAGCCCGCGCCAGCGCGGCTCGGTCGCAAGAATGATGCGGCCTTGCGAGTCGGTGACCAGCACGGCGTCGGAAATGCCGGCCCAAGCGCGTTCGAACTTTTGCAGGTTGATCTCTACCACGATCATGCCGGCCAGCGTCTGGTTGCTGTCCACGCGGCGCGAATAGAAGAAGCGGAAGGCGCCGGTTTCGTCCTGCACAATGGTGAAGATGTTGTCGCGGCTGCGCAGGGTGTCGACGAAATAGGGCGCGTCGCGGGCGGACTGGCCAATGCGGGCGCGGTCGGTGGCGGCCACGACCCGTCCGTCGGCATCCAGAAGCGTCAGCGAGGCGGCCTCGATCTCTTCGTTGAAGGTGATAAGGCGCTGGGATGACTGGGTAAAGTTGCCCGCGTCAAGCGCGCTGATGAGCGCGGGGTCGCGGGCCAGAAGCTGCGGCACGATGGCGTTCTGGCGCAGCTCGGACAGCAGATTGCCGGAGTAAAGCGCAAGGCGCAATTCGGCCCGGTTGCGGGTGTTTTCGGTAAAGCGGTCGGTCAGCAGGCTGTTGGTGACGGCGACGACCCCGATCGCCAGCGCCACCAGCGTCAAAAGCGCCAGCCGCGCCCGCCAGCCCAGCGTGCGCCCGTTCCTGTCCTCGCTTGAGAAAAACCCCCTGGCCATGCTTCAGATTACGCCGTCGCCGGGGGTGGAACAAGAGCCGTCCAAAGCGGCCCCCGGCGGTTTGCCGCCGGAGCGCGGATCAGGCGGTTTCCAGGCTGCCGACAAGGCTGGTGAAGAGAGTCGCGCCCTCGGTGTTGCCGTGGGTTTCCTCGGCCATCCGCTCGGGATGGGGCATCATGCCCAGCACGCGGCGGTTTTCCGACAGGATGCCTGCGATGTCCTGCTGCGAGCCGTTGGGGTTTTCCACGTAGCGGAAGGCGACGCGGTCGTCGTCATTGAGCCGCGCAAGCGTGTCGTCGTCGGCGTAGTAATTGCCGTCGTGATGCGCGATGGGGATAGTGATCGTGGTGCCCGCGTTATAGCCCGACGTGTAGGCGGAATTCGAAGTTTCCACTTTCAGATCAAGGGCTTTGCAGACATACTTCAACCCGGAATTGCGCAGCAGTACGCCCGGCAGAAGGCCGGTTTCCGTCAGCACCTGGAAGCCGTTGCAGATGCCCAGCACGTAGCCGCCCTTGTCGGCGTGGGACTTCACGGATTGGCAGATGGGCGAGTTCGCCGCAATCGCGCCGCAGCGCAGGTAATCGCCGAAGGAAAAACCGCCGGGCACGCCGATCACGTCGACCCCGGCGGGCATCTCGGTGTCCTTGTGCCAGACCATCGAGACCTTTGCGCCCGCGTTCTCGAACGCGACCTTCATGTCACGGTCGCAGTTGGAGCCGGGAAAGACGATGACGGCGGCGTGCATCAGGCGATCTCCACCGAATAGGACTCGATGACCGTATTCGCCAGCAGTTTTTCGCACATGGCCGTGACGGTCTCTTTCGCCTTGCCCGGATCGGTCTCGGTCAGGTCCAGTTCGATGATCTTGCCCTGGCGCACGCCTTCGACTCCGTCGAAGCCCAGCGAGCCGAGCGCGTGGCGCACGGCCTCGCCTTGCGGGTCGAGGACCCCGTTTTTCAGCATGACGTGTACGCGGGCTTTCATGGGGGCGGGATCCTTTTAGTTGATCAGCGTCGGTTTGGTCACGGGCGTGTTCGTCTTGGGCATGACGCCCAGGCGCTTGGCCACCTCGGTATAGGCGTCGGTCAGCGAGCCCAGGTCGCGGCGGAACACGTCCTTGTCGAGCTTCTGCCCGGTCTCGATGTCCCACAGCCGGCAGCTGTCGGGCGAAATCTCGTCGGCCACGATCAGGCGCATGAAATCGCCGTCATAGACGCGGCCGATCTCGATCTTGAAATCCACCAGCTTGATGCCGACGCCGTACATGACCCCGGAAAGGAAGTCGTTGACACGCAGGGCGAGCGAAAGGATATCGTCCATATCCTGCTGGGTGGCCCAGCCGAAGGCGGCGATATGCTCTTCGGTGACCAGCGGATCGCCCAGAGCATCGTCCTTCAGGCAGTATTCCACGATCGGGCGCGGCAGCTGTGTGCCCTCGTCCATGCCAAGCCGCTTGGCCATCGACCCGGCGGCATAGTTGCGCACGATCACTTCCAGCGGGATGATCTCGCAGGAGCGAACCAGTTGTTCGCGCATGTTGATGCGTTTGAGGAAGTGGTTCGGGATGCCGACATTCGTCAGACCCATCATGAAGTATTCCGAGAGCATGTTGTTCAGCACGCCCTTGCCTTCGATGACGTCCTTCTTTTCCGCGTTGAAAGCGGTGGCGTCGTCCTTGAAATACTGCACGATGGTGCCCGGTTCGGGGCCCTCGAACAGGGTTTTCGCCTTGCCTTCGTAGATTTTCTTGCGCCGCGCCATGGGCTCTCTTTCATCTGGGGCCGCGGTAAGGGACTCGCGGCGTGTGGCGTTCTCATAGTCTATGCGGCGAAATGGGGCAAGGCGGCCTTATGGACTTGCGTCCAAGCGGGCTTGCGGCCATATCTTGGAGGACTGAAATACCTGCCCGGGGAGAGCCTGATGAGCACCTTCGACGATCGTGAAAACGCATTTGAGAACAAGTATGCCCACGACGAGGAAATGAAATTCAAGGCCGAGGCGCGGCGCAACAAGCTGCTGGGCCTGTGGGCGGCGGAGATCCTGGGCAAGACCGGCGACGATGCGGACGCCTATGCCAAGGAGGTCGTGCTGTCGGATTTCGAGGAAGCCGGGCACGAGGACGTGGTGCGCAAGGTCGCGGGCGATCTGGGCGACATGGCCGATGCCGACACGATCCGCTCGAAGATGGACGAGCTCTTGCGCGTGGCGCAGGAACAGATCATGAAGGAAACCTGAGGGCGCGTGGGTTTTCACCCACCCTACAGGCGCGCGGGGGCGATTGGGCCCCGGCAATCTTTCGACAATTTGATCTGTTAAGCCGCTGGTAATGCCGCGCCACTAGCCTTGGACCAATATGGTCTAGGGAAGGACGGTGCTGCATGTCATCACGGGTGTTGCGCGTCGCGTGGCCGGGCGCGACGGGCTGGGTGCGTCTTTCCCTGCCGTTATTTCTTGGCGTGGCCTGCATCTGGGTCCTGATGCGGCAGGTCGACGAGGGTGCTTTTGCAGGGCTGGGCGAGGTCATGGCGCAGTTGTCGGCCTGGCAATGGGCGGGCGCGGTGCTGGCGACCGCCGTCAGCTTTGCCGCGCTGGGCCAGTATGACGTGATCCTGCACAAGCACCTGCGCACCGATATCCCGGCGCGACAGGCGCGGCTGAGCGGAGCGGCGGCCATCGCGATCGGGCAGACCGTGGGGATGGGCGTGATCTCGGGCGCGCTGGTGCGCTGGCGCTTGCTGCCGGGACTGAGCCTCGTGCAGGCCACGAAACTTGCGACCGGCGTGGCGGTAACCTTTCTGATCGGGCTGAGTTTCGCGCTGGGCCTGGCCGCGCTGCTGTCGCCGTCGGACCTGTTGCCGGCCGCCCTTCCCCTGTTCCTGCTTTTGTTGTTTGGTGTCAGCACGATACTCGTCTTTCTTCACCCCCGCATCCACCTGCGGGCCCTGACCTTGCGAATGCCGAGCCTTTGTGCGCTGGGAGCCATCGCGGGATTGACGCTGATAGACACGGTTTTTGCCGGGATCGCGCTGTGGTGCCTGATGCCCGAGACGGTCGCGATGTCCCCTGGCGCGCTCGTGCCTGTTTACATGATCGCGCTTGGCGCGGCGCTTCTGAGCGGGACGCCGGGCGGGCTGGGGCCGTTCGAGCTGGTGCTGGTGGCCTTGCTGCCGCAGGTGCCCGATACCGAGCTTCTGTGCGCCATTGTCGCCTTCCGGCTGGTCTATTACGCCCTGCCCGCGATTCTGGCCGGGATTGTGCTGATCCGGCCCCTGCCCGAGGGCCTGCGCCCCGGCACCATCAAGCGTGCATTACACGAATCCGATCTTGCCGGGCCGGCGCAGGCCGAGGCGGGTTTGTGCCGCCAGAGCGGCGCGGAAGTGCTGGCGCTGGGCACGCTACGCCTGCCGGTGATCCGGCCCGGGCAGACGCTGTGCATGTTGTTCGGCCCCCTGTCCGCGCCCGGCGCGGCGGGCCCGCGCCACGCGCTGGCGCTGATGCGGGCCCATGCCACGCGCGAGTCGTTGATACCGCTGATTTACAAAGCTGATGCGCGGCTCGCCGCGACCGCCAGGGCCCGCGGATGGCAGGCGCTGCACGTGGCCGACGACATGGTTCTGCGCCCGGCCGATTTCAGCACCGAGGGCAGCGCCTTTCGCCAGCTCAGGCGCAAGCTGCGCCGAGCTGCGCAATCCGGGGTGACGGTGGCGCGGGACACGACCCCGCCCTGGGCGGCGATGCGCGAAATCGACGCCGCCTGGCAAGCCCGGCAAGGCACGGCGCGGGGCATGACCATGGGCCGGTTCTGCCCCGGTTACCTGAGCCATCAGGCGGTGTTTCTGGCCCGGCGCGACGAACAAGTCGTCGGGTTCGCCAGTTTTCACATGGGGCGGCGCGACTGGTGCCTCGATCTGATGCGGGCGGGCGATGACGCGCCGGAGGGCACGATGCATGCCCTGATCGCGACAGTCGTGGCCGAGGCCCGGCAGGCGGGGGTCGCTCAGCTGTCGCTGGCCGCCCTGCCCCCGGCGCACGGCCCGCTGGCACGGCTGGCGGAGCGTTTCGCGCCCGCGTCGGGCCTGGCGCAGTTCAAGCTCAGCTTTGCCGCCCGGCGGGTGCCACGCTACGCATTGGGCCGCAGCCGGATCGGGCTTTGGCTGGGCCTGCTGGACCTGTGGCTGGCGATCCGCCGCCCCAACGCACGCGCCGGTGAGCGCGGTGCCGCGGGTGAGCGCGGTGCCACGGTGGCGGATGATACGCCGGTTCAAGAAGATGATGACGATTATGGGTTTGCGCGCGCGCGGAATGTATGAGATTTCCTGCCCAACATCGCAAAGGGCTGCGCATGACCAACGCATTGAGCAAAATGATGGCCGGGCGGGACTGGATCCTCGCGGACGGTGCCACGGGCACCAACCTCTTCAATATGGGGCTGAGTTCGGGCGACGCGCCCGAGATGTGGAATGTCGAGCATCCCGACCGGATCGAAAAGCTTTACGCCATGGCCGTGGATGCGGGCAGCGACCTGTTCCTGACCAACTCGTTCGGCGGCAACGCGGCGCGGCTGAAGCTGCACGGCGCGCAGAAGCGGGCGCGTGAACTGAGCCGTGTCTCGGCCGAGATCGGGCGCGAGGTGGCCGACCGCCGCGACCGCGCGGTGGTGGTGGCCGGGTCCGTCGGCCCCACCGGCGAGATCATGGCACCGATGGGCAGCCTGACCCACGATTTGGCGGTGGAAATCTTTCACGAACAGGCCGAGGGGCTGAAGGAAGGCGGCGCGGATGTGCTGTGGCTGGAGACGATCAGCGCCCCCGAGGAATACGAGGCCGCCGCAGAGGCGTTCAAGCTGGCCGACATGCCGTGGTGCGGCACGATGAGTTTCGACACCGCAGGGCGTACGATGATGGGCCTGACCTCGGCCGACATGGCGGTGATGGTCGAAAAGCTGGATCACAAGCCGCTGGCCTTTGGCGCAAATTGCGGTGTGGGCGCGTCGGACCTGATGCGCACGGTGCTGGGATTCGTGGCGCAGGGTACCGAGCGGCCGATCGTGGCCAAGGGCAACGCGGGCATACCGAAATACGTGGATGGGCATATTCATTACAATGGCACGCCCGACCTGATGGCCGACTACGCCGTGCTGGCGCGTGATGCAGGTGCGACGATCATCGGCGGCTGCTGCGGCACCATGCCGGAACACCTGTCGAAAATGCGCGAGGCGCTTGAGACGCGGCCGCGCGGCGACCGCCCGACGCTGGAGCAGATCACCGAAGCCCTGGGCGCGTTTTCCTCGGCCGTCGACGGCACCGAAGACGACAGCGGCGACACGCCCCAGCCAACGCGGCGCAACCGCCGGCGGCGCGGTTGAGCCAAGCGACCTGATCGCGCATCCCAAGCTCGGAAATGGTGCGCCGGTCTGAGGCGCGGCGTAGGCCAGCCGGCGGACTGCCGGACAAGCCGGGACCAGGCGTTCACCTTGACCGTGATAGGCCGGGCGCAGGAGCGGTTCGAGGCGTAGGGTGGATGAAAATCCTCGCCCCTATCCTGTCGGGGTCTCGGCCGCCGTCCGCGCATCGCGGTAGAGCTCGGTCAGGATGGCGGCGCCCAAGATCACCTGCAATGTGAAGCAGACCTGAATGAGGGCCAGATAACCGATGCTGAAACGGTACGGCTCATAAGAGCCCTCGGGCGGGATGTATCCGAACACCCATGTTTCGGGCAGCAGGTCATAGGCCCAGAACGACGGCCCCCATAGCAGCAGTGTGCCGATCATGGCCAGCGCCGCGCAGACCAGGGCCGCCGGTTCCAGCCGCGCGGTCAGTGCCCATGACGCAAGTCGCGCTTCATCAGCCGCGCGCACGGCGAGGTGCGGCAGGCCAAGCGCCAAGCGGAAGAACATCCAAGTGAAAAGCCAAATGCAAAGCGTGCTCACCAGCAGGCCGTTCACGCTGAACTGGTCGAAAACGAATTCGCTGCCGACAAGCCACCGCGTCAGTGTTCCCGCGGGCAGGCAGCAATATTCGAGGACGATCAAGGGCACGAAGATCAGGACCAGCAGGATCGCCACGAAGATGCCCAGGACGACCCATTCGACGCCGTATTTCGCCATGCGTCCGGGTGCGGGGCGTGGCCCGAAAAGTCCAGGCATCTCGTTCAGCAGGCGAAAGCGGTGCCAGCCAACGGCGACCATGGCCACGAAGATCACATCGGCGAGTGTCACAAGGACCGTTGCAAGCGGTGCTTCGGGGTCGCCGCCAAGCTCGATAAACAGGTCCAGAGCAAGTCGCACCAGGCTCGGCACCGCGACGATGCGCAACGCCGGCCCCGGTGCGGAAAGAACCGAGCGGAGCGCGTCCAGAAAAACCGTCAAACCGTTACGCATGGCGTCCGCCCCAATCCCTTCGCCATTCCGATATCGGCGCGAGCCGGCTGCGCACAGTCAGGGATTCAATACCCCTGACCGGCGCAGACAGGGCTTGACTCAGGCGCGCAGTTTTTCGCCCTTGGGATCGAAGGGCGGCTCGTGCAGGATGCGGGCCTTGTGCGGGCGGCCCAGCACCATGACCTGCACATCGTCGCCGGGTTTGACCGTGCCGGATTTGACGTAGCCCAGGGCAAGGCTCATTCCGACGGTGTATCCGTAAGTTCCGGAGGTGACGCGGCCCACTGGCGTGCCCTGCGCATCGCGGATTGGCTCGCCCCCGGTGGCGTCGGCATTGGAGGCCGTGACGTCCTCCTCGTCGATATGGATCAGCACCAGTTCTTCGCGCGTGGGTTCGGCCATGGCCTTTTCCGCCGCGGCCTTGTTCAGGAAGTCCTTGTCCATCTTGCAGAGCGGCTTGAAACCGACTTCGTGCGGGAAATATTCGGGGCTGTATTCGCGACTCCACGAGCCGTAGCCCTTTTCGACGCGCATGGACATGAGCGCACGGGCGCCAACGGGACCGGCGTTGAAGTCCTTGCCTGCTTCCAGAAGGGCTTTGTAAAGCTTCTCCTGATCCTCGGTCTTGCAGTGCAGTTCCCACCCCAGATCGCCGGTGAAGCTGACCCGCAGGGCAAGGCATTCAACGCCCGCGATGTCGATCGTCTTGGAGCGCATGAAGGGGAAATCCTCGGTGGCGAGGCTTTCGTTGGTCAGGCGCTGCAGCATCTCGCGCGATTTCGGCCCGGCGACGTTGAAGCCGCACATGTCCTCGGTCTTGGTCTCAAAGGTGGTGCCCTCGGGAAGTGGGACCATGTCGAAGAACCGTTTGTGATAGCGTTCGGCCATGCCCGAGGAGACGACCCAGAATTCATCCTCGGCCACGCGCGTCACCGTGGCGTCGCCCGCGATGCCGCCGCGCACGCCGATGAGCGGCGTCAGGCAGGAGCGGCCCACGGATTTGGGCATGCGGTTGGCGAAGACGGCATTCAGCCAGTCCTCGGCCCCCGGCCCCTTCACGTGATACTTGGCGAAGTTCGAGATATCGATGATGCCCGCCCGGTCGCGCAGCATTTTGCATTCCTCGCCCACGGGTGCCCACCAGTTCTGGCGGATGAACCCGTTGGTGTCTTTCGTGCCGGGCTCATTGGCGAACCATTGCGGGTGTTCCCAGCCATAGTTCAGGCCAAAGACCGCGCCCATCTCTTTTTGCATCTCGTAGACGGGGCGCGTGCGCAGGGGGCGGCCCGCGGCGCGTTCCTCGTTGGGGTAATGGATGGCGAAGCGGTGGGCATAGACGTCCTCGACCTTCGCCTTGACGAAGTCCTGATCGTTGGCCCAGAGGCCAAAGCGCGCGATGTCCCAAGCGAACATGTCGTATTTCATCTCGCCTTCGACGATCCACTGGCTGACCATCAGGCCCATGCCCGCCGATTGGCTGAAGCCGGGGATGATGCCACCGACCATGAAGTAGTTTTTCAGCTCCGGCACGGGGCCAAGGATCACGTTGCTGTCGGGCGACCAGATCATCGGGCCGTTGATGACCCGCTTGATCCCGGCCTCGGCGGCGACCGGCACGCGGTCCATCGCGCGCATCACGTTTTCCATGATGCGTTCGAGGTCGTCGGGGAAAAGGTCATGGGCAAAGTCGAGCGGCGTGCCATCCTCGGCCCAGAAGCGCATGTCACGCTCGTAGGCGCCGATGAGCAGACCCTTGCCCTCTTGCCGCAGGTAGTATTCGCCGTCGCGGTCGGCGACCGACGGCAGGCGGCGGTCCATGCCCTCGATATCGGCGATTGTCTCGGTCACGAAATACTGGTGCTCGGTGGGTTGCAGCGGCACCTCGATGCCCGCCATTTTCGCCACTTCGCGGCCCCAGAGACCGGCGCAGTTGATGACCCATTCGGTTTCGATATTGCCCTTGGGCGTCTCGACGATCCAGGTGCCGTCGGGTTTCTGCGTGGTGGCCGTGACCGGCGTGAAGCGGTGAATTTCCGCGCCGCGCTGGCGGGCGCCCACGGCATAGGCGTTGGTGACGCCAGAGGGGTCCACGTTGCCGCCGTCGGGTTCCCACATGATGCAGCGGATGCCGTCGAAATTGACCAGCGGGTGCTTTTCCTCGGCCTCTTCGCGGGTGATCTCGTAGAAGTTCATGCCGTAGAGTTCGGCCTTGGCGGCTTGCAGCTTGAGTTGATGCTCGCGGTTTTCGGTCTGCGCGAGGTAGAGCGAGCCGGGCTGGAAGACGCCGCAGCTTTGGCCGGTTTCCTCTTCCAGGCTGTTATAGAGGTTCATCGTGTAGTGCTGCAGGCGGCTGATATTGGCGCTGTCGTGCAGACCATGGATGTTGGCCGCCGCATGCCAGGTCGAGCCGGAGGTCAGCTCGTCGCGCTCCAGCAGCACGACGTCGGTCCATCCTAGTTTGGTCAGGTGGTAGAGCACCGAGCATCCGATGACGCCCCCTCCGATGACAACGGCCTGTGCATGAGTCTTCATGTTGCTTCCCATCTCGCTGTTTGGCAGCACACTGCCCCAGCGGGACAGCGCGCGTTTGTCGGTTCCCGACATCATCGGTCGTGCGAGGGCGATTTGTCATGTCGTTTCCGACAGGGGGTTACGGTTTGCGGCAGGGTCCAGCAATGGTGCACATCGCACGCCGAACAATGACGCAGCTTGCGGCGCCGCCGCGGAATCGCCGCGCCGCAGTCCGGCACTTGTTTGGCACCCCTTTCCGACACATCCTGTCGCAAACGGACATGAAGCACGCCCGTAACCCGACAGTCTGGGGGCAACACCAAGCGCAAGGAATATCCCATGAAAACCACCACCCGAGTGGCCGTGATTGGCGGCGGCGTTGTCGGATGCAGCGTGCTGTACCACCTGACGAAACTGGGCTGGTCGGACGTGATGCTGATCGAACGCTCGGACCTGACCTCGGGGTCGACCTGGCATGCCGCCGGGGGCTTTCACACGTTGAACGGCGACACCAACATGGCCGCGCTTCAGGGCTATACGATCAAGCTTTACAAGGAGTTGGAAGAGATCACCGGCATGTCCTGCGGGTTGCATCACGTGGGTGGCGTGACGCTGGCGGACAACAAGGATCGCTTCGACATGCTGCTCGCTGAGCGGGCCAAGCACCGCTACATGGGGCTGGAGACCGAGATCGTCGGCCCCGAGGAAGTGCGCAAGATCGCGCCCGTGACCAATACCGATGGTATCATCGGCGCGCTTTACGATCCGCTGGATGGGCATCTGGACCCGTCGGGCACCACGCATGCCTATGCCAAGGCGGCGCGGATGGGCGGCGCCACGATAGAGACGCATTGCAAAATACTGGAAACAAATCCGAAACCGGACGGGTCGTGGGAGGTGGTAACCGACAAGGGCACGATCCTTGCCGAGCACATTGTCAACGCCGCGGGCCTCTGGGCGCGCGAGGTGGGCGCGATGGCGGGCGTTTACGTGCCGATCTACCCGATGGAGCATCAGTACCTGGTGACCGAGGAAGTGCCGGAGATTGCAGCCATCATTGACAGTGGTGCTGAGCACCCGCATGTGATGGACCCCGCCGGCGAAAGCTACCTGCGGCAGGAGGGGCGTGGCCTGTGCATCGGGTTCTACGAACAGCCCTGCCGCGCCTGGGCGGTGGATGGAACGCCTTGGGAGTTCGGCCATGAACTGCTGCCGGATGACTTTGACAAGATCGAGCAATCCATTGATTTCGCGTATAAACGTTTCCCCGCACTGGAACGCGCCGGGGTGAAGTCAGTCATTCACGGGCCGTTCACTTTTGCGCCGGACGGCAACCCGCTGGTGGGTCCGGTGCCGGGGTTGCGCAACTATTGGTCGGCCTGTGGCGTAATGGCCGGATTCAGCCAGGGCGGAGGCGTGGGCCTGATGCTGGCGCAGTGGATGACGACAGGGGAGTGCGAGCGGGACGTGAGCGCGATGGACGTGGCGCGATACGGCGACTGGATCACGCCCGGTTACACCCTGCCCAAGGTGATCGAGAATTACCAGAAGCGGTTTTCCGTCAGCTATCCGAACGAGGAACTGCCCGCCGCGCGCCCCTTCCGCACGACGCCGATGTACGACATCTTCGACGGCATGGGCGCGGTCTGGGGGCATCAGTTCGGGCTGGAGGTCGTGAACTATTTCGCGGAAAGTGACGAGCCGCGGTTCGAGACTCCGAGTTTCCGGCGCTCGAACGCGTGGGAGGCCACGGCGCGCGAGGTGAAGACCGTCCGGCAAGGCGTTGGAATCAATGAGGTTCACAACTTTGGCAAGTACCTGGTGACCGGCCCCGGCGCGCGCGACTGGCTGGACCGGATCATGGCCGGCCGCATCCCGAAACCGGGGCGGATCAGCCTGACGCCGATGCTGTCGCATGCGGGGCGGCTCATTGGCGATTTCACGGTGTCCTGCCTGTCGGACGAGGCGTTCCAGCTGACCGCCTCTTATGGGGCGCAGGCCTATCACATGCGCTGGTTCGAGCAGAACGCGGCAGACGGCGTGACGGTCGAGAATATCTCGGACCGGCTGAACGGATTTCAGATCGCGGGGCCGAAATCGCGCGACCTGCTGGCGGCCTGCACGCGGGCCAACATTTCCGACATGGCGTTCATGGATCTGCGGCATATGTCCGTGGGCATGGTCGACTGCCTCGTGCAGCGGGTCAGCTATACCGGGGATCTTGGTTTCGAGATCTATTGCGATCCGATGGCGCAGCGGGCGCTCTGGGATGAATTGTGGAGCAAGGGTCAAGACTTTGGCCTGAAGCCGTTCGGGATGCGGGCGATGATGTCTCTTCGGCTGGACCGCTTCTTTGGCTCGTGGCTGTCAGAGTTTTCGCCGGATTACACGCCGGGCGAGACCGGGATGGACCGCTTCATCAGCTTCAGGAAAAACGCGGATTTCATCGGGCGCGCGGCGGCCGAGAAAGAACATGCTGAGGGCGCCAAGCGGGCGCTGGTGGCGTTCGAGGTGGACGCAACGGATGCGGATGTGAACGGGTATGAGCCGGTCTGGATCGACGGGACCGTGCAGGGGTTCTGCACCTCGGGCGGCTATTCTCACCATGCCGGAAAATCCATCGCGCTGGCGCTGATCCCGGCGGACCATGCCAAGCCGGGGCTGGAGGCCGAGATCGAGATCCTCGGCGAGATGTGCGCGGCAAGGCTGTTGACCGAGCATCTGTTTGACCCCGACATGACGCGGATGCGAGGGTAAGCCGGGATCAACCACAAGAGGCTTGGCAGCGGTGACACTCGGGATCGTTCTGCCCGCGGCGGGCGCGTCCTCGCGGATGCGGGGGCGCGACAAGCTGTTGGAAGACGTGGACGGTGTACCGCTTTTGCTGCGGCAAACTCGGCGGGCGTTAAGCCTCGGTTTACCTGTTCTTGTTACCCTGCCCTTAGACTCCGGAGCGCGCGCAAGCAGCCTTGAAGTCGCGGCAAACACGGGTCTGGAGCGGCGGCCAGTCCACGATGCGGCCAGCGGTTTCAGTGCGTCGCTGCGCGTGGCAGCGAGCTGGGCCATGGAACGGGATATGAGCGGGCTGATGATCATACTGCCTGACATGCCCGACCTGGATGCGGATGACATGCACGCGGTGGCTGCGCTGCACGCGGACCACCCGCGCGACGTGATCCGTGCCACGGATGCTGACGGGCGCTTTGGGCATCCGACTCTCCTGCCCGCCCGGCTGTTGCCGGCGCTGGTCACATTGAGCGGCGATGCCGGCGCGCGGGAGGTGATCGCGCCGGAAAAGACACGGCCCTGCCCCCTTGGTGGAGACAGGGCCACGTTGGATCTGGATACGCCCGAAGCCTGGGCGAAATGGCGGGCCGCGAAAGGCTGAAGCGTTTCGCCTTTAACCTGAGCCATCGGCGAAAGCCGAAACGCGTACAACGAATGGCTGTTGTGCTGCGTTTCGCGATTAGCTGAACATCAGGTTTATCGCGAAACGCTTTAGCGCAAGGACTGTTCGACCAGCAGCTTCGCCTCGTGCGCCTTGAGCGACAGGCGGGCCGCCTGGTAGCTTTCAAGTCCCGCTTGCGTGGCGAGTTCGGGGAAGAGCGTCAGGATCTCGTCCCGGCTGTCCTGCCCCACGCCGCGCATCGAGTAGTCGCCGGGCTGGAAGCTTTCGGACCATGCCGCGTCGGCCAGAATGACCTCGTGATGGTTGAACATCAGGTGAATGTAGCTGATGGTGTCTGTGACCGCGTGATCCACGCCATCTAGCCCGGTCAGGTGCTTGGCCGCGACCAGCACCTCGCGCTCGCCGAACATGACCTCGGCCAGTTCGTTGGCCAGAAGCATCCGGTGGTTCGGGCTGACCAGCATGTCGCGATCGGGCATCTCGGCCCCGAGCGCGCCCTTACGGATCAGGATAGGCTGGAACTTGGGCATGCCCGCCAGATCGGCCGCGTCAAGGTCGCGCCGGCCGATCCAGCGGATCTCGCGGATGCCGTTGTCGCGGGTGAAGACGCGGTCGCCGGGTCGCAGCGTTTCGACCGCGCGGGTGCCGTGCGGCGTGGCGATCTGCGCGCCGGGCATGAAGCAGACGATCAGATCCTCGATGTCTGTGTAGTTGATATTGGCCGTCTCACTGCCGCGCTGAAGCTGGATCTGGCCGTTGAAGCCGGGGTTGCCGTTGGTTTCCGGGTTGCGGGTGAAATTCGTGACCTGCCAGCCCGCGTCGCGCAGCGGCGTGATGTCGAGCGTGTCGAAATCGTCGCCGGTCGAGTCCCCGTTCACCGTGGTGTTGTTGACGCCCGAGGTGCCCAGCTGATTGATGATGAAGGTGTCGCGGTCTGCGCCGCCATTCAGAATGTCATTGTCGCCGCCGCCAAAGATCGTGTCATTGCCCGCGCCGCCCTCCACGGTGTCGCTGCCGGCGCCGGCGTCGATCTCGTCATCGCCGCCCTGCCCGAAGATCTCGTCATTGCCTGTGCCGCCGAGAATAGTGTCATCACCTTCCTCGAAAGGTGTGACCACCGGGTCGTCTATCAGGTCGCCCGAGAGCGAGAAACCGGACGCCGAGGACCGGGTTTCCAGCGTGAATTCGATGAATTCGCGGTTCTCGAACGAGGCCGAGAACCACGCGTCCTGGTCCGATGGGTCGTTCGTTTCTGTGCCCGCCGCGTTGACCACGCCACCCGAGGTGGTGACATTCAGCGACGTGTCGCCCGAGGTCGAGAAATCGGTAAAGCTGCCGGCGTCGATTTCTACCGATTCTTGGTCACCGGGACTGTTGCGATCGAGGTCATTCCACGTTGCAGTGGAATTCAGCGCCACGTTCTCGCCGGTTGCCGGATTGAAGAATTCAAGGCGGAAGGTCGCGGTTTCTCCGGTGTCGCTGTTGCGACCGCTGGCGTTCAGCAGGATTTCGAAGCCGTCCCCGCCCGAGAGGTCGATGTCCATGCGCCGGTCAGAGGTTTCGACCAGCACGAGACGCCCGGATATCGGCGTGCCGTCCTCGAGCGTGGCGACGTTGCTGTAGACCGCAACGTCGCCCACATTGGCATTGTTGTTGCCAGAGGCACTGTCGGACACCAGGTTGTTGATGTCCAGCGTGATCGGCGAAGCATCGAGCCCCAGCGCGGTACCCTCGCCCGCGTCGCCGAAAAGCACGTCGTTGCCGGAGCCGCCGTCGATGGAATCGTTGGCGCCCTCGCCCGAGATACGGTCGTTGCCGCCCGCGCCAGTGATGGTGTCGGGATCGTTGGTGCCTTGCAACGTGTCATTGCCGGACGTGCCGGGAATGGTAGCCATGGCAGTGGCCTCCTGAAAGCGCTGGCGAACCTCCCCCGAGATGCACCACATTACTGTCTAATTTTAAACTTGATTATGCCACTCTTTAGCCAACCTTCAGGGGAAACCCTAGAAAAATTCTTCGTATCTAGGATAACGCGGCGTCAATTCGCGATTTTGCAGGATTGTTGTTCACCAAAACGAAACAATCCCGGCCAAAGGCCGGGATTGTTACCTGGAACTCGGGTCAGCCCCCGCAACCGATTCCATCATGTGACCGGCCCCGGAAAAGGGCCGGTCGGCTGCAAAGCTGTTACTTGACCAGAAGCCGGGCTTCGTGCTTCTTCAGGGACCGGCGTGCGGCGGTGTAAGCCTTGAGGCCCTCTGCCTGCGACAACTCGGGGAAGAGCTCGAAGATCTCGCTGCGCTGCGCATCGCCCATCGCGTCAAGCACCGTATCGCCGGGCTGGAAGCTTTCGGTCCAGGCGCCGTTGGACAACACCACCTCGTGTTGGTCGAACATGAAGTGGATGTAGCTGACCGAGCTGGCCTCGACCGAGGTCACACCTTCCATGCCGGTGAGGTGCTTGGCGGCTGCCAGAACCTCGCGGTCCTCGAAGTAGAGCGCCGACTTCTCGTTGTTGATCAGCAGGCGGTGCTGCGGCGAGACCATCATGTCACGTTCCGGCAGGCCGTGGCCCAGCGAACCCGCACGGATCAGGACCGGCTGCAGATGCGGCGCGCTGACCAGCTCCTGCCCCGACAGATCGCGGCGGCCCACCCAACGGATCTCTTGCAGACCGTTGTCGCGGGTGATGATCCGGTCCCCTTCCCGAAGTTCTTCGACCAGGCGCTCGCCTTGCGGCGTGGCGATGACCGTCCCCGGCGTGAAGCAGGGGATGATGTCCTCGATCTCGGTGAAGGTCAGCGTGCCTTCGACATTGCCGCTGGCATCCAGGAAGTTGACCTGGCCGGTAAAGCTGTTGCCGTCCGGGTCGTTCGGCGTGGTGAGGTCCAGCGGGGTGACGCCGTCGCTTTCGACGATCTCGAACCGGCCCATCCCTTGCAGGTAAAGCTGGTCGTTCTCGTTGTCTGTCGTCGGATCGTTGTCGCCATCCTCGGTGCCACCGTCGATTTCGTCGCCGAAGGCTTCCTCGCGTTCGTCAAAGCGGAACTCGTCCGAACCTGCATCGCCTTCCAACGTGTCGGCGCCTTGACCACCAAGGATGGTGTCACGTCCGTTGCCGCCCACGATGCTGTCGTCATCGACACCGCCGTCCAGGAAGTCACTGCCGCCGCCACCGAAGATGGTGTCGTCGTCGTCCTGGCCATAGACCGTGTCGTTGCCGGCCCCTGCTTCGATAAGATCACGGCCGTTATTCTCGTCCGGGTCGGGGCCAAAGCTGCCGCCATCCGGTGCATCGGGAATATCGGTTCCGTCGAAGGGCACGACAGCCGGGTCGAGACCACCGTAGATAAGGTCGTCCCCTGCCCCTGACGAGATCGTGTCGTTGCCTTCGCCGCCGACGATCGTGTCGTCACCGAAGAGCGTCGTGATCTCGTCGTCGTCGATCCCGGCGTCGATGAGGTTGTCACCGGCGCCCGCGTTGATTGTGTCGTTGTCGTCGCCTGTGGTAATCGTGTCATTGCCAGATCCCGTTGTGACCAGATCGCGGTCGTCGTCGGGATCAGCATCCGCGGGAACCGGCGGAACCGGCCCGTATCCGGGGAAACCTTCGTCAGGCAGAGACAGAACATTGTCTGAAGACGTGTCGATCAGGTTGTCGCCGTTGCCGCCATCGACAGTGTCAGATCCGTCACCGGCATCAACCGTGTCGTTGCCCGGGCCGGTGTCGATCATGTCGTCGCCGTCGCCGCCGTCAACGCTGTCGTCGCCTGCGCCGGTTTCCACGTCGATCGGGCCGTCGGCTTCCTCGGCGTCGATGATGTCATCGCCGCTGCCGGTGATGATGCGCTCGATCTCCTCGAAGGTGATGTCGGGCGTATCGTCGGCATCGAGGCCGTTGGCGGTGCCGTCCTCGGGATCGGCGTCTTCCAGGATGACGGTCAGATCGTCGGTCTGGTTTCCGAGGTTCAGGATGTCGCCCTCGTCGCCGTTTTCCGGGCCGTCGGGGTTGCCGTCGGTGCCGTCCGAGCCGCCGTCAATGGTGGCGTCGATATCCGCTGCCGGGTCGGTGCCGTCGACGGTGAACTCGTCGTCGCCGGTGCCGCCCGAGGCTTCGTCCTCGCCGCCCACGGCGATGTCGTCATCGCCCTGACCGCCGTTGAGCGTATCGGTGCCGTCGCCGCCCGCAAGGGTGTCGGAGCCGTCACCGCCATCGACGCTGTCGTCGCCATTGGCGCCGGTGATTTCATCGTCGCCGGTGCCTCCATCGACCGTGTCGTCGCCTTCGCCGGCGTCGATGATATCGTCGCCGCCATTGCCGAAGATGGTGTCGTCGTCACCGTCGGCGCCGTCGATCTGGTCACCCTCAACGTCCGTGTAGCCGGGGGTCATGACCTCGCCGGTGTCGGCGCCGTCGACCGGGCCGATCACGTCCGTCACCTCGACCGAGATCTGTCCAGTGTCGGTCAGGCCGTTTCCGTCGGAAATCGTGTAGGTGATCGTCGCCTCGCCCACGAAGGCCGGTGCCGGGGTGAAGGTCACTTCGTCATCGGTGTAGCTGACGGTGCCCTGGCTGGCCGGAACGCTGGCGTTGATGATGCGGATCGGGTCGCCATCGGGGTCGCTGTCATTGACCAGCGGCATGACCGTGACGGCCGTCCCCTGCGGCGTGGAGCCGCCATCGTCGTTCTCGGCGACAGGCGCGTCGTTGACCGGGCCCACGTTGACCAGCGCGGTGCCGGTGTCGGTGCCGCCCTGCCCGTCGCTGACGGTATAGGTGAACTCGACCGGGCCGTTATAGTTCTCGGCCGGGGTGAGGGTCACGGTACCGTCGCCGTTCAGGACCACCTCGCCAAGCGCCGGGTCGATCGGGTCGACCGCGGACACGACCAGCGAATCGCCGTCGACATCGGTGTCGTTGGCGGCCGGATTGAAGGTGATCGGCGTGTCCTCGTCGGTGTTCTCGATATCGTCCACCGCGACCGGGTCATCGTTGACCGGCGTCACGGTCACGTCGATCTCGGCGCTGTCGGTGCCGCCATTGCCGTCGGTGATCGTGTAGCTGATCGTCGCATCGCCGTTGAAGTTATCGGCGGGGGTAAAGACGATCTCGGTGTCGTTGAAGGTGACCGAGCCCTGGTCGGAAGGAACATTGGCGCCGGTGATGGTAAGCGTGTCGCCATCGGGGTCGGTGTCGTTGTCCAGCGGCGTCAGGGTGATCGCCGTGTCCTCGGGCGTGGTGGCGACGTCGTCGACTGCGTCGGGCGCGTCCTGCACCTCGCCCACATTAACCAGAACCGAGCCGGTGTCCGACGCGCCGTCGGGGTCCTCGACCGTGTAGGTCAGCTCGACCGGGCCGTTATAGTTCTCGGCCGGGGTGAAGGTGACGGTACCGTCGCCGTTCAGGACCGCGCTGCCCTGCGTGGGATCGGTGACAGTGACCGAGGTCACGGTCAGCGGGTCGCCATCCGGATCGTTGTCATTGTCCGCCGGGTTGAAGGTGACGGATTGGTCTTCCAGCGTCGAAACGGTGTCGTCCACCGCTTCGGGCGCGTCGTTGATGTTGTTCACCGTGACGGCGATCTCGGCGGTGTCGGTGCCGCCATTGTCGTCGGTGATCGAGTAGCTGATCGTCGCCTCGCCAAAGAAGTCCTCGGCCGGGGTGAACTCGATCTCGGTGTCGGTGAAGGTCAGCGTGCCCTGATCGGACGGGACCGAGGCCGCGGTGATGCGCAGCGTGTCGCCATCGACATCCGTGTCGTTGTCCAGCGGCGTGATCGTGACGGTGGCTTCCTCGTCCGTGGTCGCCACGTCGTTGACCGCGTCCGGTGCGTCATTCACCGGAGCGACGTCGAACGTGATCGTCGCGGTCGAGGTTTCGCCCGAAGGATCGCTGACCGTGTAGCTGACGCTGTCGGTGCCGTTGAAATTCTCGTCCGGCGTGTAGGTGTAGGTGCCGTCGCCATTGTCGGTCAGCGTGCCATTGGCCGGCGTGCCGATGCTGTCGACGGTCAGCGGGTCGCTATCCGGGTCGGTGTCGTTGGCGGTGGGATTGAAAGTGACGGTGTCGTCCTCGTCCACCGGAACGGTGTCATCGACCGCGGTCGGCGCCTCGTTCTGGGGATCGGTCAGGATCGTCTCGATCTGGCTGAATTCCAGGACCGAGCCGTCGGCGAAGGTCACGGTGCCGGCGCGCGCGCCGTCGTCCGAGCCGTCTGCCGCGTCGGTGATGGTCAGCTGGCCGGTGCCGCGCAGATCCAGCGTATCGTTGTCCAGCGTGTCGTCCGGGCCGTTGCCGCCGGTGATGGTGTCGCCATCGGCATCGGAAGTGCTGGAGACGATGAAGGTGTCGTCGCCGCCTTCACCATAGATCTCATCCGCGCCTTCGGCGCCGGTGATGACATCGTCACCGCCTTCACCGTCCTGATCGGGGTCGAAGCCGGTGTCGAAATACATGTCGGTGATGTGGATGCCCGAATTGCCCGAGCCGTCCTGCGTGTGCTCGACCACCACGCGCGACACCGGGCCCGCGATCGAGACCTGAACGGTCGCGTCGGGATCGTTGACGTTCTGGTAGGGGCCCGCATCGGCGGTGTTGCCGTCGATGGTGATGTCGCTGCCGCCTTGCAGGACAACATCGATCGGGTTGTTGTCGGCGTCGAAGGCGGTCACGGTCACGAAGCCGTCACCGTCAAGGTCATTGATATTGAAATCAAGGTTCCCGACGGCTTCGGAAAACGCCCACTGGAATTCACCGGTGTTGCCCTGGCCACCGGTCTCGGAAAAGAGGGAGCTGTTGGTGTCTATCGACTCGCCGCCGGTGTCGATGCCAGACGTGTTCAGCGGCGTGCTGTTGTCGATGTCGCTTGCATGGTTACCCGTGTCCTCGGTGCGGGTGTAGGTCACGTTCACGCTGCCGGTGTTCTGGGTCACGGTGCTGTCGGCCTGCCGGCCGGTCACGTGATCCCAGTTGAAGCTCTCGCGCGCGCCGGTGAAGCTGCCGCCAGCGCCGTCGTCACCATAGATGGTGTCGTTGCCGCCTTCACCGTTGATCGTGTCGTCGCCGCCGTTGCCGAAGATCAGGTCGGCGTCGTTGGTGATGATGTCGCCGCCCTGGTCGGTGGGCGCGTTGGAGTCGTCATAGCCGAGGTCCATATCCTCGCCGAAATCCTCGCCGTCGACCGCGCCATCGGGCGCAGCATTGGAGGACTCGTAAAGGGCGACATAGTCGATGGAGCCCTGGAATTCCTTGTCATAGACCGAGTCGTCGCTTTCGCGCGCGCCGAAGCTGAATTCCTCGTCGTCATTGTCGGTCAGGTCAAAGGTAAGGCCGGTCTCGTCGCTCTCGATCGTCTCGGTGTTGCCGGTGGTCAGGTTCTCGACCGTCAGGGTGGCGCCGGTATCGACATCGAAGGAATACTTAACGTTGACGTGGTCACCGGGTTCGAAAAACCCCGTGGAGGTCGAGAGCGTGGCAACCGCGTCACCGTTGTCCGTGTTGTGGTAGGTCTGAACCTTGCCGTCCTGGGTGACGCGGATCTCGAAGAAGCCTTCGTCATGGGCGTCGATGTGCTTTTCGCCGCGCGACAGGATCACGTCCTCGGATGTGCCCGAGTGCGCATCCTGCGTGAACTGCGTCTCGATGGTGCCCCGGTCCAGGTTGAATTGGTCGTCATCGGCAGACGAGTTCGGGTCGGCTTTGACATCGAGCACGGTGGGGTGCGAGTTGGTCCCCCCTCCGACGATCAGCTTGTCGTCGGAAAAGCTGACATTGATGGCGTTGCCATCGCCGTGGGTGGCGTCCTGGGCGACACCGTCATCCAGCCCGGTGTCTTTCTTTTCGGCACCGCTTTTGAAATCCCAAAGACCAATCAGGCCAGTTACCGAACTCGGATCAAAATTCGACATCGTCTTCTCCATTCAACATCACCGCACATGCGGCGACGCCTTACCAAAACCATTCCCAAAGCCGGCGACGTGACGGCCAGGGGCAACCTGCACGAACCTCAAATATCAGGAGGGAAAGGCCCGCTTACCACGCGGGAACGTCGCGGAGTTCACGCTCCGCATCCTATTGCTATCAGTCAGCTACCGAAGCAGCCCGACGATCGCACCTCTCCGCACCTTAATGATGCGTTTCGTGCGGTCGCCCCCGTGACCTACAGACATCGCCCCCCAGTTGGGCTGAGTTCGTTCTAAGAGACGCGGCGTGCGACAGAAAGCGAAATTTGTCGAAAAACTGTCAGTGCAATTTAGAGAAAAGCCCGTTGAAACAGCGAATTAAGGCAGGCCGACACACACGTTTTACGAGATTGTTTCCGCGCTCCGATCGGCGGGTATTCGCGCAAACCCTTGAACAAAAGGGGTGCGCGGTTTTTTGCCGATCAGAATTGCAATTTATAGTAGAGCTCTGTTTCCAAAAGTGGAGGGAACGGCACCCGTTTGAATTGTGGCGAGATTTGGACGACCCCTGCCAAAAGTTATTTCTTTACCATGCGTCAATCCCGGCCGTTTCCGGGGTATTATTTCGCAAACGGAAACTGTGTCGCCACATTTCAAGCGAATCGACGCAGATTTGACTCAAAATCAGAGGTCGAGTCACAGTGGCGTCCCGCACGCAAGGCTGCGCCCTGTGCTCTGAACGGACCTCGGCGGCGAAAGATGGCCCGACTTTGCCGAAAAGAAGACAAACAAGCTTACCGCTCTGCCACACCCCGCGCGCCCTGCCGCGTCCAGGTGCCGGCCAAGACTGCGTCGAGACGCGGCTTGACCGGCGTGGAAGCTTCGGCGTTCTTTTTTTGCCGCGGTGAAGGAACTTGTCCAAGTTGCGGCGCGTTCGGCGTGTAAGGGTTTACGTTCGAGTGCGTGCTGCATGGGACGGTTAAACCTAGAATGTACTGACCGATTGGGAGTGAGTAATGACCTTTAGCAAAACCTTTCTTAAATCCACATCCGTTCTGGGCCTTGTCGTCGCTCTGTCGACACCGGCCTATGCAATGACCTGCGCCGAATTCAATGAGATGGACAGCGCCGGCCAAATGGATGCCTTTGATGGCATGGGCGGTCGCGAGATGCTGCGCGATGAAGCCGTCGGCGCCGACGAGTCTGCAGATACCGACGCAGCGAGCGCGACCAACGAGCTGGGCGACCCCGACGACGACATTGGCGGACGCGCGGCAGCCCGCGCCGCAGCCACCGGCTCGGACGAAGAGTTGATAGTCGTGCTGAAGGAAGAGTGCGAGAGCAACCCCGACATGGACATGGCATCGCTGTTCCGGGACGAAGACGAATCCAAGTAACACGCGACAGGTGTGAACAAAGCTGGCGGCCTGCATCACTGCGGTCGCCAGTTTTTTATGTGTGGCGCGCTACGCGTTCCACAGAACGGTACCCAGACCCTGCGTGTCGTAGCCGTCTTGAGTGCGGGCGCGCTCGTGAAAGGCGTCTGTTTGGCAGAACGCAAGAAGTGATTGCATCGGCGTCTCGAACCAGGCCTTGCGGTCGACCAGCAGCGCAAATTCTTCTTCGATCACCGGCACGAACTCCAGCCCGTAACTGTGCGCCACGCCCTCCAGCCCGAAGGTGACATCGGCGGCGCCACGTCGCACCGCCTCGACCGCCTCGTCTTCAGTGCGGGCGACATCGGCCAGATCTAGCGCGCCCAGGTCCAGCCCGTCCCGCGTGGCCAAGTTCCGGAATAGCCTGTCGGTCCCCGACCCCGCCTGCCGCGGCACCAGCCGAAGGCAGGCAATATCGCTCAGGCCCGCGGGCGCGCGCCCGTCAGGCCGGATGACCAATCCGCGCCGCCGCTTGGCGAAGAGCACAAGCACCGCGTCCTGCAGTGCGGCGGATTTCGACACGGCGCTCACGTTCCAGGTATCACGCATCGGGTCGTGCAGGTGAAGCCCCGCCGCCACGCCTTCGCCCGCAACGAAGCGCTGCAATCCGTCAAGCGAGCCGTCATGGAACGTGGCGAGTCCGCAGCGCGATTGGCGGATGGCCCAATCCAGCAAGGGATCGTGACTGCCCAGCATGATTGGCGGGCGCGGCTCGGCCGGGCGCGCGGACCCGCCGCCAGACTGCGCCTGTTCTATCCAGTCGCGGATCTCGTTTGCGGGGAATAGCAGCTTGCCCGTGGCGCGCGAACACGGCACGGCCCCCGACGCGGCGAGGTCATAGACCTTGCGTTCTTTCAGGCGCAACAGCTCGGCCAGTTCCTTGACGGTCAGGTATTCGTGGTCTGGAAAATCAAGTTCGGACATGGCGCCTGGATCTGGATATCGAGGCGGCGGGTGCACCACCGCCCCGACACGTCTATCAGTTTTCCGGCGCGTTGGGGAAGAACAGTTGCTGATCGGCCACCTTGTAGGCCGCGATCGCCTCCTGCCCCTGGTCCGAGACCAGCCAGTCGGCAAAGGTCTGTGCGGCGTCCACGTTCACGCTGGGGCATTTCTCGGGATTGACCGGGATCACGCCGTACTGGTTGAACATATCCTCGTCGCCCTCGACCTGAATCGCGTAATCCTGCTTGTTGTCGAAGCTGATCCAGGTGGCGCGGTCGGTCATGACATAGGCGCCCATGCCGATGCCGGCATTGAGCGTGGCCCCCATGCCCGAGCCCGTCTCGCGGTACCAGTCGCCACTGGCCGCGGTCGGATCGACGCCGCTGTCGGACCAGAGCGCCATTTCCTTCTTGTGGGTGCCGCTGTCGTCCCCGCGCGAGGCGAAGAGTGCGCCCGCCTCGGAGATCTTGGACATTGCGCCCTGCACATCGTGCATGCCGCCCACGCCCGCCGGGTCCTCGCCCGGGCCGACGATGACGAAGTCGTTATACATCAGGTCCGTTCGCGCGGTGCCGAAGCCCGCCTCAACGAATTTCTCCTCGGACGGTTTGGCATGCACCAGCAGCACGTCGCCATCGCAATTCTCGGCGTTCTTGATCGCTTGACCTGTACCGACGGCCACGACGTTGACCTGTATGCCCGTCTTGTCCTGGAAGATCGGCAGCAGGTGGTCATAGAGCCCCGAGTTCGCCGTCGAGGTCGTGGATTGCACGATGATCGACTGATCCTGCGCGGAAGCGCCGCCCGTGACGGCAAGCGTGATCGCGGCCGCTCCGAATATTTTCATATGCATGATGGTCCGTTCCTTGGTTGGTCGTTCAAACGACAATCTTGCCGTTCAGGTAATCCCGCGCGGCCTGACTCTGCGGCTGGCGGAAAAAGTCGTGGGCCCGGTTGTGTTCGGCAATCCGGCCCTGGCTGAGGAACAGGATGTCGTCGGCCATGCGCCGCGCCTGCCCCATGTCATGGGTTACGAAAACGATGCGCACACCGCGCGCGCTGGCCTCCCTGACGATCTGCTCGATGGCCAGAACCGACGCCGGGTCGAGGCTGGCGGTGGGTTCGTCGAGAAAAAGCACCTCGGGGTCGGCGGCCAATGCACGGGCCAGCGCCAGACGCTGCGCCTCGCCGCCCGAAAGCAGGCGGGCGGGCTGATTTGCCTTGTGGGCCAGGCCGACGTGATCGAGAAGGGCCGCGGTGCGCGCACGGTCCTTGCCGCGTACTTTCAAAACGAAGTCGACGTTGGCGGAGACCGAGCGCCGGAGCAGCACCGGCTTTTGAAAGACCAACGCCTGTCTGGCGGTGACGTCGCGCGGCCCCTGCCCGCGCCAGTCGATGCTGCCCGTCGTCGGGGGGATCAGCCCGTGCAACAGCTTCAACAGCAGGCTCTTGCCCGATCCGTTCGGGCCCACGACCATCGTGCAGCCAGAGGGGCCGAGATCGAAGCTGACCCCGTCGAGCACACTCGACGCCCCGAAGCGCAGGCCAAGGTCGCGCACCGCCAGCGGCAGGATCGCCGCAGGGCGCGCGGGCGGGGCGATGTCCCGGCTGAGAGGGATCGCAGCATCAGACATAGGCTTGCCGTGCGGCCGTCATGCGCACCGATTGCACGGCGGCGTTGACGCCAAGCGCGATGACCAGAAGGATGATGCCGAGTGCGAGTGCAAGCGCCAGATCGCCCTTGGAGGTTTCAAGCGCGATTGCCGTGGTCATCACCCGCGTCAGGTGGTCGATATTGCCGCCGACGATGATGACAGCGCCCACTTCCGCCACCGCTCGGCCAAAGCCCGCGAGCCCCACCGTCAGCAGCGAATAGCGCGCGTCCCAGAGAAGTGCCTGCACGGTCTGCAGTTTCGTCAGGCAGAGCGAGCGGAACTGCTCGGCATATTCGGCGTGCAGGTCTTCCAATACCTGCCGCGACAGGGCCGCCACGATAGGCGCGATCAGGATAGTCTGCGCGATGATCATGGCGGTGGGCGTATAGAGCAGCCCGAGGAACCCCAAGGGGCCGGAGCGCGACAGGTGAAGATAGACCAGCAGCCCCACCACCACAGGCGGCAACCCCATCAGCGCATTCATCACGATCAGCACGGCATTGCGCCCGGGAAACCGCCCGGTGGCCACCAGCGCTCCGATCGGCAGTCCGATCAGGCAGGCCAGCGCCGTCGCGGTCAGGCTGACGCGCAGCGACAGCAGCACGATCTCGATCAGGTCGGCATCGCCCGACAGGACGAGATCGAAAGCGAGGGCAAACGCATCTCCCATAGACTGCAAAATTTCCCGTTTTGCAAATTTTTCGCTGCGGGCAACGTACGCGAAACAGCACAGGAAGTTCAAGGCCAAGTAGGAAATATCTCATGAGAGACCTGTCATTCCGAATCGCTTTCCCGCACGTCGCAGTGAGTTACTGCAAAATTTCCCTGACAAACATCCCACCGGAGGTCTGCGCGGCGCTCGAAGACGCTTATTGCCCCGTTCACAAGAATGACTGGAGAATTCGCCATACGGACGCTCCTCTGACCACAGCCACCGCGCCCAAAGCCGAGCGAGGCGCGTCGGTTGGGTCCGGACCGCGCCCCAAAAGCGCGTATTCTGCGGACGTCGCTGGTACCCAATGCCGGACTCGCACCGGCACGGTATCATGACCGGGGGATTTTGAAGTCTCGCGAAATTTCTCAAAAATAATGGGTTAGCGAGCTCTATTCCCACCAACATTCCGCCTATACGCTGTTCTATCTCAAGGGCGTACTTCCCAAGGGCATCGGACAGGACTATCGCAGCTGGGTGCCGTTCTTTCTGATCCAGGTTGCGGTGCTTATCCTGTTCGCCCTGGCGCCAGAGGTCGTGACATTTCTGGTCGAGGCGCTGACCGTAAGATCCCAGTGGTCCACCTGGCCTAAAGCGTTTCGCCGAGCACTGAGTGGCTTGAGAGGTACGGCCCTCAACCGCCGGGTATCGCCCGATGCGCAATGAGATGGCGGACAAGCCCCCTATCTGCGTTGGAACAGGATCACGACAAGCGCCAGCAGCGATGAGCCCAGCATCAACAGCAGGGAAACCGCATTGAGGAGCGGCGTCGAGCCTTCTTTCAGGCGGTCGAACATGGCGATGGTCAGGGGCGCGTCGGAGCCGACCAGCATGAGCGTGGTGTTGAAATTCTCGAAGCTCATCAGGAAGGCCACCACCACCGCGCCGACCATGGCGGGCATTAGGAACGGGATGGTGATCGTGCGCACCGCCGTCAAGCGCGTTGCCCCTAGGTTCAGCGCGGCCTCTTCCAGCGTGCGGTCGAATTTTTGCAGCCGGGCCGTGATGACCAGCGTGGCGATGGTGGTGATAAAGGAGAATTGCCCGAGGATCACCAGTAGCAATCCCGGGCGTAGCGCCTGAATGTCGACCTGCGCCGCGTTCCAGATTCCGTTGGCCAGCGTCGAGGAGAAGACGAGGATCGAGATGCCCAGCACGATCCCGGGAATGACCAGTGGCAGCAGCATCAGGACATAAAGCGCGCCCTTGCCGCGGAAATCGTAGCGGTTGAACAGGAAGGCGTTCGTGGTGCCGACGCTCACCGACAGAACCGCGACGCAGGTCGCGACGAAGGCTGAGGTGCCAACGGAACGCAGGATGCCGCGTTCGTGGAAAACGCCGATCTGGGGGCGATCCTCGCCAAAGAACCAGTTCCAGGTGAAGCCTTCCCAGGGCAGAGACGGAAACTGGCTGTCGTTGAAGGCGAAGACCGCGACGACGGTCAGGGGCAGCGCGAGGTATAGGAAGAACAGCAGGACATAGCCGCCGTAGAGGACGCGAAAGCTGCGGGATCGGGGAATGGTCGGGATCATGGCCTACCCCATCGTTTCCTGCAGGGTGCGGCCCGTCAGGCGCAGCATCCCCCAGACGATCACCGAGGACAGCACCAAGAGCATGAAGCCGAAGGCCGCGCCCAGCTCCCAGTTGGAGCGGACGATGAACTGGTTGTAGATCATCTCGGTGAACCACAGGCTGTCCTTGCCGCCCAGCATGGTTGGGGTGAGATAATTGCCCAAGCTGAGCATGAAGACCACGATGCAGCCCGACACGATGCCCGGCATGGCGTGGGGGATGATGATCTCGCGCAGGACGGACAGGCCATTGCCTCCGAGGTCATAGCCTGCCTCCACCACGCTGTTGTCGAGGCTTTCCAGCGTCGTGACCAGCGGGACCACCATGAAGAGCATCGAAGTATAGACCAGCCCCACCATCATGGCCGCATCGTTATAAAGCATCTCGACCGGCTGATCGGCCAGCCCCGCCCATTGCAGCAGGTTGGAGATGAGGCCGGTCTCGCGCAGCAGGATCATCCAGCCGAAGGTGCGCACCAGTTCCGAGACGTAGAACGGGATCAGGCAGAGCATGAACAGCACCTGTTGCAACCGCCCCCTTGCCATCTTGGCGATGTAATAGGCCACCGGGAAGGCGATCAGCAGGGTGATGCCCGTGGCCAGCACCGACATCACCGCCGTGCGCCAGAAGGTGCGCAGGTAAAGCGGCTCGGTCAGGGCCTTGTCGTATTGCATCAGGCTGGGCTCGTAGACGCCGAAACTGATGCGTTCGCGCAGCGAGATCATCAACATGTCAATATGCGGGATGACGATCAGCAGCCCCAGCCAAAGCAACAGCGGCGTCAGCAGCAGGATGAACCCGATCCGGGTCTCGGCGCGCATCAGGCGGCCCCGGCAAAGCAGGTCGCCTGTGCCGCGCCCCAGCCGATATGCACCATGTCACCGCGCTTCAGGCTCGCGAATTCGCCGGTCTGGGGCAGCGTGACTTCGAGCGTTTCGCCGGCGTCGTCCTGTACCAGCACGCGCGAGGCGGCGCCGTTGAAAAGGATACTTGTCACCCTGCCCTGCAAGCGGTTGTCGAATTGCGACAACGCCTCGGCACTGGCGGCGAGGTGAACGGATTCGGGCCGCACGAAAATTTCGGCGGCGTCGCCCTTGGCCAGCGCCTCGGCCGCCGTCGCGCGCATGGCAAGGCCTGTATCGGTGCGCATCTCCAGCACCGCCCCTTCGACGCGGTCGATGCGCCCCGTCCAGCGGTTCGCCTCGCCGATGAAGCCGGCGACGAAAGGCGTGTCGGGCCGGTAATAAAGGTCCTGCCCCGTGCCGACCTGCTCGAACCGGCCAGCATTCATGACGGCGATCTGGTCGGACATGACCAGCGCCTCGGACTGGTCGTGGGTGATGTAGACGAATGTGGTGTCGAACGCGGCCTGAAGCGCTTTCAGCTCGATCTTCATATGCTCGCGCAGCTTGAGGTCGAGGGCCCCCAGAGGTTCATCCAGCAGCAGCACATCGGGTTCCAGCACCATGCAGCGGGCGATGGCCACGCGTTGCTTTTGCCCGCCCGACAGTTCATCGACCTTGCGCGAACCAATTCCCGGCAAGCCGATCCGGTCGAGCGCCTCGTCCACCTTGCGGGCGATCTGGGCCTTGGCCATGCCCTGACGCCGCAGACCGTAGCCGATATTGTCGGCGATGGTCATCATCGGAAAGAGCGCGAGGTGCTGGAACACCATGTTCACCGGGCGCTTGTTGGGGGGCGTGTCCAGAACCGTGCTACCCTTGATGCGAATGTCGCCCGAGGTCGGTTCCAGAAATCCGGCGATCATTCGCATGATCGTGGTCTTGCCACAGCCCGACGGGCCGAGGATCGAAAAGAAACTGCCCGGCGGCACGGAAAACGACACGTCGTCGACGGCGGTCGTGTCGCCGAAACGCTTTACCAGGTCGACGCATTCAAGATCAGGGGTCATGCAGGGGGCCGTTTGTTGGGCGGCACCCCGCAACAGGGTGCCGCATTTTGATGGGCGATCAGTTGGCGGCCTGAACGCGGTCCAGCACCTCGCCTTCGATGGCCTCCAGACCGGCGGGAACCGGCGGGTACCACTTGATGTTGTCGACGGCCTCAGGCGGGAAGCTGTCCTGATACTTGGCTTTCAGCGCGTCCTCGGCATACTCATCCGCACCGGCAGAGGCGGTGAAGTTGCCCGCCGCAGCCGTGATCTTTGCCGACACCTCGGGCTGCATCACGAAGTTGATCCACTCGTAGGCCACGTCGTCGGCCTGGCCCTTGGCGGGCAGAACGAACGTGTCGATCCAGCCAAGCGCGCCCGACTCCGGCGCGACGAAGGTTATGTCGGCATTGTCCTCGTTCAGCTTCCAGCCGCCGGTGTCCCATGCCATGGACGCCGTGACCTCGCCCGAGCGCACGAGGTTCATCAACTCGTCGCCGCCGCTCCAATAGGCTTTGACGTTGGATTTGCACTCGGTCAGCTTGGCTTCGACCTTTTCCATGATCTCTTTGTACTTGGCCTCGTCGCCATAGGCGGCGAACGGGTCCTCGCCCATGGCGAAGGCAAAGCCGATCAGGGTGGGACGCTTCAGGCGGTAAGACACCTTGCCTTCCAGCGCCGGGTCGCAGAGGTCGGTGTAGTCCTTGACCACGTCGCCCGCCTCGGCGGTGTTCATCACGAGGCCGGAGGTGCCCCAGACATGCGGCACGCCGTAGACTTCGCCGTTGACCGTGGTGTTGCCCTTGGTGGCTTCCAGCATTGAGGGGATGAAGAGCGACTCGTCGATTTTCGACAAGTCCATGGGTTTGTAGATGCCGAACTCCATCTGCGGGCCCATGATGCGGTCCTGCGAGGGCTGGGCGAGGTCGAATCCGCCGCCGCCCGTCGCGCGCAGCTTGGCGATCATTTCCTCGTTGTTGGACTTGGTGACCTCGACAGTGTGGCCGGTCTGTTCCTCGAACATCTCGACGACCTCGTCGGGCGCGTAGCCGCCCCAGGTCAGCAGGCGCAGCGTGTCTGCGGTGGCGGCCTGCGACAGGCCGAAGACGGCCAGGCAGGTTGTCGTGAGCAGTGTCTTTTTCATGGGTGTCCCCCTCTGATGGATGATTGTTGTCATGCAGGATGATCAGCATTGACCATTTGGTCAAACTCTTTGACGAGTGCGTGCCTTATCCCTGAGTTTCTTGACAGTTTCTTGTCAGGCCCCCTGCCCGCTCGTTTTTTCCTTTTGCGTCAAAGACAAGCCTCGAAAAGCTTGCGCGTGTTCTCGGCCGTCATCTCGATCGGGTTGCCGCCTGTCGACGGATCCCGCAGTGCCGCGTCGACCAGCGTGTCGAGGTCGGGGTCGGTCACGCCCAGTTCGGTCAGCGTCTTGGGGATGCCAAGGCTGTCGTTCAGCTGGTCCACGAAGGCGCAGAACCCATCGAAGCCGCCCTCGATGCCCAGATAGGCCGCCGCCGGGCCGAAACGTTCGCGGATCGCGGGTTCGTTGAATTGCAGAACGGCGGGCATGCAGACGGCGTTGGTCGTGCCGTGGTGGGTATGGTGATGCGCCCCGATGGGGTGGCTGAGTGCATGGATCGCCCCCAGGCCCTTTTGAAAGGCCGTGGCGCCCATGGCTGCCGCGCTCATCATGTTCGCCCGCGCTTCGATATCGGTGCCGTCGGCATAGGCCCGCGGCAGGTAGTCCTTGACCAGCCGCATCCCTTCCAGCGCGATGCCCTGGCTCATCGGGTGGTAGTGCGGGCTGGAATAGGCTTCGACGCAATGTGCAAAGGCATCAAGGCCGGTGCCCGCCGTGATCTGCTTTGGCATGCCCACCGTCAGCTCGGGGTCGCAGATGACGATTGCCGGCAACATATTGGGGTGGAAGATGATCTTTTTCTCATGCGTGGCCGAATTGGTGATGACCGAGGCGCGCCCCGTTTCCGAGCCGGTCCCGGCGGTGGTGGGCACGGCCACGATGGGGTGAATGCCATCGGGGTCAGCGCGGGTCCACCAGTCGCCGATATCCTCGAAATCCCAGATCGGGCGCGTCTGTCCGGCCATGAAGGCCAGCGTCTTGGCCAGGTCCAGCCCCGAACCTCCGCCAAAGGCGATGACGCCGTCGAAGCCGCCATCGCGGTAGAATTTCAGCCCCTCCTCGACATTCGCGTCCGAGGGGTTGGGATCGACCTCTGCAAAGATCGCGCGGCCCAGCCCGGCGGCCTCCATCAGGTCGAGCGTCTTGGTGGTGATGTCCATGGATTTCAGCCCCCGGTCGGTGACCAGAAGCGGTTTATTCATGCCCGCGGCGCGGCAGGCCTCGCCGATCTCGGCAATGCGCCCGGCGCCGAAGCGCATGGTGGTGGGATAGGACCAGTTTCCGGTAAGAGCCATGTCAGATCTTTCTCAAGTGGTAGGATTTGGGCCGCGTCAGGGCCTGGTAGGCGAGTTTCGACAGCCCCGCCCCCTTGCCGGTATCCTTGCAGCCGGTCCAGCACAAGGCGGGGTCGAGGTAGTCGCAGCGGTTCATGAAGACGGTGCCGGTCTCGATCCGGTCGCCGATGCGTTCCGCCGCCGCGCTGTCGCGTGTCCAGACCGAGGCGGTCAGGCCAAAGCGACTGTCATTCATCAGGCGGATCGCGGTGTCGTCATCGGGCACGGACATGATGCCGACAACGGGGCCGAAGGACTCGTCGCGCATCACCCGCATGTCGTGGGTGACATTCGTCAGCACCTGCGGCGTGACATAGGTGTTGGCGCCGTCATCGGCCTGCATCCGGTCGATATGCGCCGTAGCCCCGTCGTCCAGCGCCTCGGCAATCTGTGCGCGGACCTCGCGCGCGAAGCGGATATTGGCCATCGGGCCAAGTGTCGTCTCGGCCTCCATAGGATTGCCGAGTTTCTGCGCCTTGGCCCAGGCGACGGCCTTTTCGACGAAGCCGTCGAACAGGGGTTCAGCCACGTAGATGCGTTCGATCCCGCAGCAGCACTGGCCCGCGTTGAACATCGCGCCGTCCATCAGCCCGTCGACGGCGGCCTCGACGTCCGCATCGGCGCGCACATAGCCGGGATCCTTGCCGCCCAGTTCGGTCGAGACCGGCGTAAAGGTGCCGGCGGCGGCGCGTTCCATCGCCTGCCCGCCCCCAACCGAGCCGGTGAAATTCACGAAATCAATGTGGCGACCCGCGATCAGCGCGTCGGTCGTGTCGTGATCGATGACCACGTTCTGGAACACGTCCTTCGGCACGCCCGCCGCGTGCAGCGCCTCGGCCAGATGCTCGCCCACCTGCAAGGTTTGGCTGGCATGTTTGAGGATGACAGAGTTGCCCGCGATCAGCGCCGGCGCGACCGTGTTGATCGCCGTCATGTAGGGATAGTTCCACGGCGCCACGACAAGGACGACACCCCAAGGCACACGCTTGATAACGCGGCGGGCTGTGTCGCTGTCCTCGATCACGTCCTCGGCCAGACCTTCGGCGGCCACGTCGGCCATGTAACTCAGGCGTTCGCTAAAGCCGCCATATTCTCCGCCATAGCGCACCGGGCGGCCCATCTGATGCGCCAGCTCCTGTGCCATGCGGTCTGTGTCGGCCCCGATGATCTCATCGGCCTTGCGCAGGGCGGCCACACGCTCGGCCAAGGGCCTTGCGGCCCAGTCCGCCTGCGCCGCCAGGGCCTTGTCGGTGGCCGCCGCCGCCGCGTCGCGCGACAGCACATCGCGCGTGATATAAACCGATCCGTCGATCGGCGAGATCAGGTCAACCGTCTTGCTCATGCTCATGCCCTTTCAAATCCGCGCGCGATTTCCCAGTCGGTCACGACCGCGTCGAACGTCTCCTGCTCGACCTCGGCGGCACGGGTGTAGTGATCGACCACATCGTCACCCATCACCCGGCGCAGCATGTCGGAGCTGCGCAGCGTTTGCGTTGCGGCCCGCAGGGTGTGGGGCAGCATGGGCACATCGTCCATCTTGTAGACGTCGCCGGTGACAGGTGGCGACAGCTTCAGCCCCTCTTCGATACCGCACAGCCCGGCGGCCAGTTGCGCGGCGCAGGCGAGGTACGGGTTGATGTCCGAACCGGGCGTCCGGCATTCGATGCGCACGCCCTTGGTGCCATCCCCCACCAGCCGGTAACAGGCGGTGCGATTGTCGATGCTCCACGCGATCTTCGTGGGGGCGAAGGTGCCGGGCATCAGGCGCTTGTAGCTGTTGATGTAGGGCGCGAGGAAATAGGTGATGTCGGTGGAGTATTTCAACAGGCCCGCGACATAGCTTTTCAGCGTGTCGGACATGGTCAGATCGGCGTCCGCATCATAGAACGCGGGTGTGTCGCCCTTGAAAAGCGACTGGTGGATATGCGCGGCGGAGCCAACCTTGTCAACGTGCCACTTGGGCAGAAAGCTTGCAGCGTGCCCATGCTGGTTCGCGATTTCCTTCACGGCTTGCTTCGCGATCGTGTGGTGGTCGGCACACAGCATCGCCTCGGCATAGCGAATGTTCAGCTCTTCCTGCCCGGTCTCGGCCTCACCCTTGCTGTTCTCGACCGGCACGCCCGCCTCAAACAGCAGGTTTCGGATCGGACGCATGACATGCTCTTCCTTCGTGGTCTGGAAGATATTGTAGTCCTCGTTGTAGCCACTGATCGGCGTCAGGCTGCGATAGCCGTCGCGGCTGATCTCGTCGAAGGACTTCTCGAAAAGGAAGAATTCCAATTCGGTTGCCATCATCGGGGTGAAGCCCATCGCCTCGGCCCGCGCGATCTGTGCCTTGAGGATCTGGCGCGGGCTGTGCGGCACGGGCTCGTGCGTGTGATGGTCGATGATGTCGCACAGCACCAGCGCGGTGCCGTCGAGCCACGGCAGGCGGCGCAGCGTCGCGAGGTCCGGCTTCATGACGTAGTCGCCATAGCCCTTTTCCCACGAGGTCGCAGCGTAGCCGTCGGGCGTGGCCATCTCGAGGTCCGTGGCCAGCAGGTAATTGCAGCAATGGGTTTCCTCATGCGCAGACTCGAGGAAGTTCGAGACATGGAACCGCTTGCCCATGAGCCGCCCCTGCATGTCCACGAGGCAGACGAGGACCGTGTCGATCTCGCCTTTCGAGGCAAGCTTCTTGAGAGCGTCGAAGCTGAGATTGGCGGTCATGTGTGTTCTCCTTGAAATGAACGGAGCGCCTTGGGAAAAGGCGCTCCAGGTCTTTGGGCTGGCTTACTCGAAGTTGTAGGGCACGCCGGCCTGGTTGATGACCGAGTTGTATTCGCGGAAGATGCCGACGATCTTTTCGTGAACCTCGCCTTCCTGGGCGACTTCGTCCCAGAATTCCTTGGCGGCGTTCTCGACCTCGGCCCATTCGGACGCGGGCACCGAGCGCAGTTCCAGCTTGTCGCCATTGGCGCGCAGCGCGGCCTCGCCGCCCCAGTACCACTGGTTGCGATAGGTGTGGCCGGCCTCGACCCCGGCCATGACGACCGATTTCAGGTGATCGGGCAGTTCGGCCCAGCGTTCCTGGTTGGCGAACCAAGAGCCGATCCACGCGCCCGAGATGTTGTTGGTCAGGAAGTAGTCGGTCACGTCGGCCCAACCAACCGTGTAATCCTCGGTGATGCCCGACCAGGCCATGCCGTCAAGCTCGCCGGTCTGAACGGCGACCTCGGCGTCCTCGTAGGGGATGTTCACCGGCACGACGCCGAACTTGGCCAGGAACCGGCCCGCCGTGGGGAAGGTGTAGAGCTTCAGCCCGTCAAGGTCGTCGACCGAGGTGATTTCCTTCTTGGTGTTGAAGTTGCACGGGTCCTGCCCTGCCGCCGACAGCCATTGCACGCCAACCTTGCCGTATTCCTCGCGCCAGATATCGGCGAGGCCGTACTGGTTGAAGAGCACCGGCACGTCGAGGATGTGCTTGGTGGCGAACGGGAAATACCCGCCGAACATGCGCAGCGGCGTGGGCGAGGCCATCGAGTCGTCGTCCGAATGGACGCCGTCGATCGTGCCGCGCTGAAGTGCCTGGAACAGCTCACCGGTGGGGACGATCTGGTCTGCATAGAACAGCTCGATTTCCAGCTCGCCGTTGGCATT
Source organism: Roseovarius sp. THAF9 (assembly GCF_009363715.1). NCBI lineage: Bacteria > Pseudomonadati > Pseudomonadota > Alphaproteobacteria > Rhodobacterales > Roseobacteraceae > Roseovarius > Roseovarius sp. THAF9. Next base: position 1,622,212 of record NZ_CP045404.1, on the reverse strand, counting down.
GGCGTTGATGTAGTCGATGGCCGGTTTGGTCACCTGTTCGCCAAGCGCGCTGCCGGCATAGGTCTGGAAGCGCCACTTGATCGCGCTCTGCGCCTTGACGATCGCAGGGGTTGCAAGCGTCGCCGGTACGGCCGCACCGGCCGCTCTCAGGAAATTACGTCTTGTCGTCATTGTTATACCCTCTCTGTTAGGTTCAGTTGCTCGAACGCCTTGTGACCAAGGTCTTTTGTTTAATTTCCATAGACATACCCCGGCAGCCAAAGCGCGATTTCAGGGAAGATCATGATCGTCGACAGCGCCACCACCATCACCAGCACGAAGGGCAGGATCGAGGTATAGATGTCCTTCAGCGTGATCTCGGGCGGCGCCATCGCGCGCATCAGGAACAGGTTGTAGCCGAAGGGCGGCGTCATGTAGGCGATTTGCGTGGTTATCGTGTACAGCACGCCGTACCAGATCAGGTCGAAACCAAGCGCGCCCACCAGCGGCACGTAGAGCGGTGCCACGATCACGAGCATCGCGGTGTCGTCGAGAAACGTGCCCATCAGGATGAACGACAGCTGCATCAGGATCAGGATCATCCATGGGCTGAGGCCCAGCTGTTCGGTGAAGAGGCTCTCGATCGCCTTGACCGCGCCCAGCCCGTCGAAGACCGAGCCGAAGGCCAGCGCGGCCAGGATGATCCACATGAACATGCAGGAGATGCCAAGCGTCTTGCGCACCGAGGTCTCGAACACCTGCCGCGTCATCCGGCCCTTGACCACGGCGGCCAGAAAGGCGGCGATGGCGCCGATGGCCGAGGACTCCACGAGTGATGTCCAGCCGTTCACGAAGGGCACCATCATGGTGAAGAAGATGAAAAGCGGCAAAAGGCCCGCGCCCAGCAGGCGGATCTTTTTGCCCATCGGGATGTTGCGCTCTTCTTTCGGCAGGATCGGACCAAGCGTCGGGTTCAGGCGGCAGCGGATCACGATGTAAAGCACGAACATCCCCGCCATCATCAGCCCCGGCAGCACGCCTGCCAGCCACAATTGCCCCACAGGCTGGCGGGCGATCATGGCGTAAAGCACCAGCACGACGGAGGGTGGCACGAGGATACCCAGCGATGAGCCCGCCTGTATCACCCCGGTGACCATCCGCTTGTCATACCCCCGCTTCAAGAGTTCCGGCAAAGCGATGGTGGCGCCGATGGCCATGCCCGCGACCGAAAGCCCATTCATGGCCGAGATCAGCACCATCAGCCCGATCGTCCCCACGGCAAGCCCGCCCGACAGCCCGCCCATCCAGACGTGGAACATGCGGTAGAGGTCATCCGCGATGCGGCTTTCGGACAGGACGTAGCCCATGAAGATGAACATCGGCAGCGTCAGCAGCGGATACCATTTCATCAACTTGATCGCGGCGGCAAAGCCAAGATCATAGCCGCCCCGGTCGCCCCACAGGAAGAAGGCCGCGACGACGGCGACGAACCCGATGGCGCCAAAGACCCGCTGCCCGGTCAGCAGCATCAGCATCATGGAGGCGAACATCAGCGCGGCGATGGCTTCGTAAGGCATCAGGTGCGGGTCCCCTCGGGCCGGGCGTCAGAGGTGTCTTTATCCTTGGGGCCCATGTCATGCCCCTTCAGCCGCAGGATATCCTTGAAGAGCTCGCTGATGGCCTGAAGCAGCATCAGGAAGATGCCCACGACCATGATCAGCTTGATCGGCCAGAGATAAGGCCGCCAGACGCTGTTGCTGCGCTCGCCGCCGTACTGGAAGGAATACATCAGGCTGTCCCAGCCGCCCCAGAGCAGGAAGATCAGGTAGACGATCAGGAAGAGCACGGTAAAGGCATCGACCTGCGCCTTGCGCCGATCGCTCCATTCGCCATAAAGCAGGTCCATGCGCACGTTCGAGCCCATCTGGATCGAGTACGGACCGCCGAGAATATAATAGGCGACCATCGCGAACTGCGCCATTTCCAGCGTCCAGAGCGAGGGGTTGATATCGAGCCCGATATCGCTGCCCAGCTTTGTAAACGACGACCACAGCAGGATCGCCATCATCACGAAGATCCCGTACATGACGATCCGCCCGATCCAGCGGTTCATGCGGTCGACCACAGCCACGTATTTCAGCATTGCCGCGGTCATGCCGGCGCGCCCTCCAGATCCAGCGCGGCGGTCAGCATACCCGCCAGTTCCGTTGCGATCCGGGCCACGTCCGCCTCGGCGGTCAGCAAGTCGTTGCGCACTTCAATCATCACGTTCTGCAGCCCGCGTGCGATTGCATGACGTTCAAGCGTATGGGTCACCCCGTCCCGCGCCGAATAGGGCTCGTTAAGACGGGTCACCAGCGCGGTGTCCGCGACCTTAAGCATTGTCGTCGCAAGCCCCGCATCCGCGTCGTGCAAAAAGCCCAGCTGCGTCGCGCGTGGCTTGCCGTCCCAGATGGGCGCGAAACTGTGGATCGTGACCAGGGCGGGCGGCGCGTCAAAGCCATCGAGCACCTCGGACAATGTTGCGTGGAACGGGTCATAGACCTCCGCCGTGCGTGCGTCCTTTTCATCCCGGGTCAGGTCGCGGTTTCCCGGCACCGGGATGTCACCGCTCTGGCCGGGCATCGCGTCGGGCGCTTGTGGCGGACGGTTCAGATCATAAACCAGCCGCGACACCCGGGCGAGAACCAGCGGCGCATCGAGCCGTGCCGACACCTCGCGGGCCAGCGCCTCGGCACCGATATCCCACACCGCATGGGAAAACCGGTCCTCCTCGGCCAGACCAAGCGTGCCGAGCGTGGCCGGTATCACGGCGCTGGCATGTTCACAGACAAGGCAGACAGGCGCCTGCCCGCCGCGGTTGATAACCTGCGACGGGTGCCCTTCTTGGGGCGAAAGAATCCGGTATGCGTTCGATCCACTCACACGGCACATTAGTGGGCGGGACCCGAAACCTGTCAAGAATTTTTCGTAGACGAAACTACGGCCATCGATTATCTTGTAGCAATTGCTTCAAAAGGCATCGCAGGTGACACGGACGGGCATCGTAAAGGACAAGCTGAAGGACAAGGCCGGCGCGCTGACACCGGCCGAGCGTCTGTTGTCGGACGTCCTTTTGCGGGATTATCCCATGTCCGGATTGCAATCGATCACCAAGCTGGCCGAGGCCGCGGGCGTGTCGACACCGACGGTGATCCGGCTGGCGCGAAAGCTGGGTTTTGACGGCTTCCCGGAAATGCAGGCCGCCCTGCGCGAAGAAGCCTCGGCCCAGATCAAGAAGCCGATCCTCAAGCGCGAAGGCTGGCCGCAGGGTCGCAAGGATTCCCCCGCCTTCCGCAATTTCGCCGAAGCCGTGTTCGACAATCTCAACCAGACGATCGAGCGGCTCGACCCTGCCACGTTCGACGCGCTGACCAAGGTGCTGGCCGATACGCGGCGCAGCATCTTTCTGCTCGGCGGGCGCATCACGCGCTCGAACGCGGATTACTTCTTCAACCACCTTCAGATCGTCCGCCCCGGCGTGACGCTGTTGTCGCAATCGCCCAACGTCTGGCCGCAATACCTGATCGACATGGGTCCGCGCTCCGTCCTCGTGATTTTCGACATTCGCCGCTACGAGGCGGACCTGGCTCGGCTCGCAAGCCTTGCCAAGGAACGCGGCGTGGTCATCGTGCTTTTCACTGACCAATGGGGCTCGCCGATCTCGCAAACGGCCGATCACGTCATCAACGCGCTGGTCGAGGTGCCTTCAAGCTGGGACTCGACGCTTGGGATCAACCTGATCGTCGAGGCGTTGATCGCCGCCATCCAGACACAACGCCTTGAAAAGGCGCGCGACCGGATCGAGGAACTCGAGGGCATGTTCCGCTCGACGCGGATATTCAGGAAATAGCTTTTGAAGGCGCTCTTCGGGCTCAAGTGCCGGAAGTTGCGGCGGCCGGATTCGCATGAACCGGATTGGAACGGATGACCTCTGCCGCGGCGGCCAGGTCGTCGCGCAGTTCGCTGCGCGCCGCCGTCGACGCAGAGCCGTCGAGGCGCAGGATATAGCTGGGGTGCCATGTCACCAGCACCGCACCGCCGTCATGGGCGGTCTCAACCTGGCCACGGCGCGCTTTCATTGGCGCATCGTTGCCGGTCAGGGCATAGGCCGCAGAGCCCCCAAGCGCGACCGTCAGTGTCGGCTGCACGAAGCGACGTTCGAGGTCGAGCCACCAGCGGCAATGGTCGATCTCGTGCGGGTCGGGGTTCTGGTGCATCCGGCGCTTGCCGGTGGGGCGGAATTTGAAATGCTTGACCGCGTTGGTCATCCAGCTGTCGCCGACGTCGGCCTCGTCCATGAGTGTGGTCAGCAACTGACCCGCGGGACCCACGAAGGGTTTGCCGGCCAGATCCTCGGCATCGCCGGGCTGTTCGCCGACGATCATCAGGTCGGCCTTGGCGTCCCCCCTGCCCCAAACGGTCTGCGTGGCGGCCTCGCACAAGCCGCAGCGCTGGCACTGCATGGCGGCGGCGCGGGCCTCGTCCATGCTGTCGGGCATGTCGGGCACTTTGGGTTGCGGCAGGCGGCTGAGAATGCGTTCGGCATGAGCGGGCGCTTCTGTCGGCATGGCGGCGCGCATCTTTTCCACCCGCGCCTCGGCGTCGGCGAGCATCCCGGGGATAAGGTCGGTCTCGGGCAGGTTCTTCCAGTATTTCAGCGGCATCTCCGAGCGCATGGCCTGAAGATGCAGGCGTGCGGGGTTGAAGATATTGGCGAAATAGGTCCCCCAAAGCGCCTCGGAGGCGTCTTCGGGCAGATCGGGGCGGTCTGCCGGGGGATGGAAGGTTTGGGTGCCATCCTCAAATCGGGCGACACCCTGCGGCGTGGCGATCATCCAGTCCATGTCGGCAAAACGCTTGGCGAAGAAAGGCGTGCCGGTTTCCAGGATGTGGTGATCGGGCTCGAACCATGCGCCGAAGCTGCGGCGATTGCCCTTCGTGGGCAACTCGCGGAAACGAACGAAGGCATGCATCTTATGAATGTCGCGGCGCACGGCCTTTTGCAGCACCGAGAGCTTGCGCGCGACGGGATCGGCGGGATTGGCGAGCGCGCGGCGGTTGGTCTGGTGCCGGTGAAGCGCCTGGTAGAGCAGCGTCGGCGCCTCGGTGCCGGAATGGCACAGCGCGGTCCTGGCCAGCGACAGGAACTCCTTGGTCGAGGTCACCGCGTGGGGGCCATCCGCCTCGGGCAGCGGGTCGGCGGGGAACAGGCTGGCGTCCTCTCCCCTGCCCCATTCTATCTGGTACGGGGGCACGGCATGGCTCAGAAGGCGACGGGCGGCGTCGCGCCACGCCTCGAAGAACCCAAGCTCCGGCAGCGAGGCGCGGTACATCAGAAGAGGCTCAGCTGTTCCGGCGCGGGCGCGAAGCGGGCGCGCAGGTCAACGCTGTCGGTCAGTCCGGCTGGGGACCAGTCCGGCGTGGTAATAAAGGATTTCGCCATGCCCATCCGCGCACCGATGCGCAGAAGGTCGGCATAACGCAGGACGCCCGAACGGCGGGCGGCCAGAATGCGATTGACAGTCTTGCTGCCAAAACCGGGAACGCGCAGCAGCACGTCGCGCCCGGCGCGGTTCACGTCGACTGGGAACTGCCCGCGATGCGCCAGCGCCCAAGCCAATTTCGGGTCAATGTCGAGGTCGAGATTGCCCGAGGGCGCCACATCGGTGATCTCGTCCACGTCGAAGCCGTAGAAGCGCAAAAGCCAGTCGGCCTGGTAGAGCCGGTGTTCGCGCACCAGGGGCGGCTTGATCAGCGGCAGCATGGCGGAGCTGTCGGGGATGGGCGAGAAGGCCGAGTAATAGACACGGCGCAGCTTGTAGCCTGTGTAGAGGCGCGATGAGGTCGTCAGGATCGCCTTGTCGTTCGAGCCATCCGCGCCGACGATCATCTGCGTGGACTGCCCGGCAGGGGCGAATTTCGGCGCGCGTTTTCCGGTGTGCGACCGTTCCTTGCTGGCCTGCTGTTTCAGCCGGACAGAGGCCATGGCGGCGCGGATCGTTTCGGGGCGTTTCTGCGGTGCAAGGGTGCGGGTGCTGTCATCCTTGGGCAGTTCGATATTGACCGACAGGCGGTCGGCATAACGCCCGGCCTCGTCGATCAGCTCCTGGCTGGCCTCGGGGATGGTCTTGAGGTGGATGTACCCCTTGAAGCCATGATCCTGGCGCAGCATCCGGGCGATGCGGGTGATGTCGGCCATGGTGTCGTCGGGGCTCTTGATGATGCCGGAGCTGAGGAACAGACCCTCGATGTAATTGCGGCGGTAGAATTCCAGCGTCAGGGTCACGACCTCTTCGGGGGTGAAACGTGCCCGCTCTACCCCGCTGCTGACGCGGTTGATGCAATAGGCGCAGTCATAGATGCAGAAATTCGTCATCAGGATCTTGAGCAGGCTGATGCAGCGCCCGTCGGGGGTGTAGGCGTGACAGATGCCGCTGCCGCCCGCGCTGCCGATGCCGCCATTGCGGCTGTCGCGGCGGGTGGTGCCGGACGACGCGCAGGAGGCGTCGTATTTCGCGGCGTCGGCAAGGATGGCGAGCTTGTCGGAAAGTGATTTGCGCATGTGAACGAAAGTAGAACATTCTGAGCGGATTGCAAGAATGGTTAATGAAGCGTCTTTGGACATTTGAGCGCAGGCCGGCCTACGGCGCGGCATCCGCGCACAGGGCGCGGAACATCTGGCGATCCGCCGGTGTTGGTCCACCAAGTTCATCATCCAATGATAGAGAGGCCATCATGTCCAAGATCGAGACCATCAATCCCGCAACCGCGGAGAAAATTGCCGACTACGAGACCATGAGCGAAGCCGAGGCCATCGAGGCGGTCGAGGCGTGTCATGCTGCCTTCATCGAGTGGCGTGAAAAAAGCCATGACGAGCGCGGCGCTGTGCTGAAAGCGATTGCCGAGGAACTGCGCGACAACTCCGACGAGCTGTCGCATTTGATGACCCGCGAGATGGGCAAGTTGCTGAAAGACGGCAAGGACGAGATCGAGCTGTGTGCGCAGATTTTCGAATACACCGCCGAACACGGGCCGGGCCAGCTGAAGGACGAAACCCGCGACTTGGGCGACGGCAACAAGGGGCTGGTCACGTATCAGCCGATCGGCGTGGTCTACTCGATCCAGCCGTGGAACTTTCCGATGTACCAGCCGGTTCGCGTGCTGGCCGCTGCATTGATGGCGGGCAATGGCTGTGTCCTGAAACATGCCGAGATCTGCACCGGCAGCGCCCTGCGCCTGCGGGAAATCTGCATCAAGGCAGGCTTGCCCAAGGATATCTTCCGCGTGCTTCTGATCGATCACGACACATCGGACAAGGTCATCGAGCATGACAAGGTGCGCGGCGTGACCATGACCGGCTCGGATGGCGCAGGCAGCCATATCGGCTCTGTCGCCAGCAAGGCGCTGAAGAAGACCGTGCTGGAGCTTGGGTCGAATGACGCGTTCCTGGTGCTGGAAGATGCGGACGTGGAATTGGCCGTGAAATTGTCGGTTCAGGGTCGGCTTTACAACAACGGTCAGACCTGCGTGAACGCCAAGCGGTTCATCGTGGCCGACAAGGTCTATGATCAGTTCGTCGATGCCTATGTCGATGCGATGTCCAAGATCAACGTTGGCGCCCCCGACGACGACGACACCGAACTTGGTCCGCTGAGCAGCCAGGAACAGCTTGAGACCGTCATGGAGCAGGTCGAAGAGAGCGTGAAGAAAGGCGCGAAGATCCTCGCCGGTGGCAAGAAGCTGGATCGGGACGGCGCCTATTATCCCGCGACCGTGCTGGGGGATGTCACCCCCGGAATGCCGGCCTATGACGACGAGATCTTCGGCCCCGTGGCCTCGGTCATCCGCGCCAAGGACGACGAGGACGCGATGCGCATCGCCAATGACAGCCGGTATGGCCTTGGCGGCGGCATCTTTTCGAAAGACACCGAGCGCGCGACCGAGATGGCGAAGAAGCATTTCGACACCGGCATGGTGCGGATCAACAGCTTTGGCGCGGCACACCCCAACATGCCGTTCGGCGGCGTCAAGGACTCGGGCTATGGCCGCGAGCATGGCGGCTTTGGCGTGCGTGAGTTCGTCAACATCAAGGGAATCTGGCTGGATTGATCCAGCCTCCCTCGCCTCTGCCGGAATGAAAGAAAGAGAGTAACGATGACCAAACGCAAGACACTGACCACCACGTCAGGCAGCCCCTACACCACCAACGAGACCTCGCGCACGGCCGGTGCGCGGGGTCCGGTGATGCTGGAAGATCATCAGCTTATCGAAAAGCTGGCCCACCAGAACCGTGAACGCATCCCCGAGCGGGTCGTGCACGCCAAGGGCTGGGGTCTGCAAGGCACGTTCACCGTGACCAAGGACATCACCAAGTATAGCTGTGCCAAGCTCTTTTCCGAGGTCGGCAAGCAGACCGAGGTGCTGTCGCGCTGGTCCACCGTGGCCGGCGAAAGTGGTGCCGCGGATGCCGAGCGTGACGTGCGGGGCTTCTCGCTGAAGTTTTACACCGAGGATGGGAACTGGGACATGGTGGGCAACAACACCCCCATTTTCTTTATCCGCGACGGGTACAAGTTTCCCGACTTCATCCGCACGCAAAAGCGCCACCCCAAGACCAACCTGCGTTCGCCCGAGGCGATGTTCGACTTCTGGTCGGCGCAGCCCGAAAGCGTGCATCAGGTGACGATCCTGATGTCGGACCGTGGTATCCCGCGCAGCCCGGCGCATATGAATGGCTATGGCAGCCACACGTTCTCGATGTGGACTGACAAGGGCGAGCGGCATTGGGTGAAGTTCCATTTCCGCACGCATCAGGGTCACGAGACGCTGTCCGACGCCAAGGCGGCCGAGATCATCGGGCACACGCGCGAAAGCTATCAGGAAGAGCTTTGGCACATGATCGAGGACGGCAACCATCCCAAGTGGACGCTGTTCATCCAGGTCATGACCGAAGAACAGGCGCTGGAGACCGAGTTCAACCCGTTCGACCTGACCAAGGTCTGGCCGCATGACGACTTTCCGCTGATTGAAGTGGGAGAGCTGGAAATGCACACCTTCCCCGAGAACTATTTCCAGCTGGTCGAGAATGCCGCCTACAGCCCGAACAACGTGGTGCCCGGAATCGGCTTTTCGCCGGACAAGATGCTGCAGGCGCGGCTCTTTGCCTACGCTGACGCGCACCGCTATCGCCTTGGCACGCATTACGAGGCGCTGCCCGCCAACGCCCCGAAAAACGCGGATGTGCGGCACTATCACAAGGACGGCGCGATGCGGTTCTTCACCAACGATTTCGGCAATCCGAATGCCTATTACGAGCCGAACCAGTATGACGGCCCGGTTGCCGACGAAAGCGCCGAAGAGCCGCCCTTGCGGATCGACCCCGAGGCCGTCGTGGGCCGGTTCAAGCAGGCGGAAAGCGACGTCGACTACGTGCAGCCCCGAAAGCTCTATGCCGAGGTGCTGAGCGATGCCGAGCGCGACCGCCTGCACAAGAACATGGCGGGGGGCATGGCACCCGTGTCGGAGGATGTGAAGGAACGCTGGCTTGCGGTCCTGAAGAAGGTACATCCCGACTATGAGGCGGGGGTGCGCAAGGCTCTGGAGAGCGGCAACCATGGCGAGCCGTCACTGCCAGTGACGGACGACACCCCGGTGGAAGCAGCCGAATAGCGGGATCGTGGGGTGGCAGGCCGGAGACGCGTCTGTCACCCAAGGTCGCGCGCGCTGTCTAAGGCGACCTGCCGTTGATCTTGGGCATGAGGTTTAGGCGAAATGCGCGCCGCGATAAGTGTCGTGCAGCGTCATGCGACAATGATATTAGAAGTCGCAAAACAAAAAGGCCGGCGCCTAACATAGAGGTGCCGGCCTTTGTCGTCGATGAAGGTCGCGTTACTGCGAGGTTGTCGTGCTGCTGGACCCGTCAATGGCGATAATCAGCAGTGCCCCTGCACCGGCAGCGGCAGCCGCCGCGGCGGCCGGGCTTGCGCCGATACCCATACCGGCACTGGCGCAGCGTGCCTGCACAAGGCTGCCACCTTGTGCAAAGGTCGCACTCAAGAGCTCTGCACCACCACACGCGTTGACGCGTACGGCGTATTCCGTGGCGCTCTCGCCCGCGGCAAGAGGCGGACCATTTTCAACCGGAGCGACTTGGGCCGTTGCCTGAATCGGCACTAACGCACCGAAGGCGACAGCGCAGGTCGTTGCTAGGAATTTCTTCATTTTATTCGCCTCGTTACTGTTAAGTTTCAATGCGCTCGCGCAGTGCTCACGCACGGCTACGCCAGCAGAGTAGACCGGTTGACGCCGTGATCAACCCGTTTTCCGGAGATGGGCGCCGATCCGCCAGAAAACCTTCTGTTGCTGCCTTTATTCCGGGCGCAGCGCGTTTCGGGCGACCACGCCCCTGGCCCAGCGCACCGAGGCTTGTCCGAAACAATCATGCAGCGAATCCGCCGCGATCACGCTGCCCAAGGCCAGCCGACCCAGAAACCCAAGCCCGGGGATGCGCGCGCCGTCCCTGTCCAGCAATTGACCGTCGGCGGCCAACTGGGCGCCCAACCCGTCGACCATGGCGCAAAGCCACCCCTTTCCGATCAGCCCGGTGACCAGCGGCGTAGATATCCGCGACAGGTCGGGCGATGGCAGAACCCCGTCGATCATCACCGAGGTCTCGGCCCGGTGCCCATTGGCGGCGAGTGTCCAACCCGTGGGGCTGAGCGAGATCTCGGGATCCGCGGTGAAGTCGAGCGTCACCACGCCGGCCTCGACCAAAGCCATGAGTTCTCGGCAGGCCGAGATCGGTGGGCCGTAAGAATACCGCTTCAGCCCCTCGTCAAATCCCACCAGCAGGCTGGCGGTGTCGGGCGGTGTGGTCGCCGGATTGTAGCCACGCCGCAACGTATTCTGCCATTTGCGCCAGACCTGCCCAAAGACGAACCCCGTCGAGGGCGCAAGGCTGCCTTCGGCCATGGAAATCCCGGCCTGGAGAGCAGAGATGGCGGGGCCGGTTTCCTGCGATCCGGGGTTCTGCCATTCCTTGGACAGCCAATCGGCGGCATCCCCGGACGCTTCGCCAAGATGATCCAGCACGCGGCAGACGGCGGGCAACAGAGCGTCAGACACTTGCCTGCGCGCCACATCTGGCGGCGCCTCGGCCGCGGAGGATATGGCAGCAGCGAAGCGCTGCGTTTCCGCCTTGGTCGGATCGAACCGCGCGTCGAGCGCCGCCGTCTCTGGCTTGGGGTAAGGCGGCAGACCGTCCAGAGAAAACGGCACAAGAAGACCCGGCTCTCGGCCGGAAGCGATGTAACGCCCGCTCTCGAACCGCCCGCCCTGTCCCAGTGTCAGCACCCGGATCACGTCGAAGGCCGACAGCGCGAGACCCCGGATCGCAACGGTCTGCCCGGTCCAGCAGGTGGCGTCGCGTTGCAGCTTCCACGCGGGATAGGCCTGGTGCAGCACCGCGCCGGTGCTGGCGGCGTGGGTCTGCCAGTGGTCAAGCTGCTTGTCGGGGCTGACTTCGGGCTGGCCAAGGGTCATCAGGACCTCTGCATAGGGGCCGTGCCAGGTGCCCGGACCGGCGCGCAGCATCCAGCCGCCGTCACCACGTTCCAGCCTGTCGATCACGGCGGCGTCATGGCGCAGGGACAGTCCACCCTGGCGGCGCAGATCGTCATAGCGCGCCTCGAGATAGCGACCAAGGTCACAGCGGCGGGAAAACGCATCGGGCGCCACCCCGGCATCCAGCCAATCCGCGAAGGCGCCGCAGCGCGAACCGTGCGGAGGACGAATGTCGATATCGCGCATCGGGATGTTCAACTGACAGACCGGGCTTTCGTCGGGCGCGAAATTGGGGCCGGCGCCGGGGATGCTGGAGGGCTCGAAAAGATCGACATGCAGCGCGCTTGCGGCGGCGCCTGCCTGCTCGGCCAGCGCCTCGACTGCGCCAAGGCCGCGCGGGCCAAAGCCGACAACGGCGATTTTCACAGTGTTTTCGCCCGCCATGGTCAGCCTTCGTTTTTTCCGTCTTTCCCGCATGTTGTAGCGCAATCTTCGCCGCTTCAACAGAAGGGCTGTGCCGCGGCGCCCGGAAATGGGGCGCGGCGGGATTTTACGGGCCGCAAGGTGCGTTCCGCGGTCGCCTTGCCGAAACTTGTGGTCTAATGTCAAAGCATGACCCTTGGCCCGCGCCTCCTTGTGTTTTCCGATCTTGACGGCACGTTGCTGGACCACCGCACATATGCGTGGCAGGCGGCCGCGCCGGCGTTGGAACGGCTGAGGCTGGCGGGCTGCGGTGTGATCCTGGCCAGCAGCAAGACCGCCGCCGAGATCGCGCCCCTGCGCGACGCGATGGGGCTGGCTGACTGGCCTGCCATCACCGAAAACGGCAGCGGCCTGCTGGAGCCGGGCGCCGACGGCACCGAAGGCGCGCAGACCTACCGGGAACTTCGCGCTGCAATCGCACGTTTGCCGAAAGGTTTCACCGGGTTTGGCGACATGACACATCAGGATATCGCGGCGCATACCGGCCTGACGCCTGATGACGCGATACGCGCGCAGGCACGGCAATTCAGCGAACCCGGTCTCTGGACCGGACCGGATGCGGAACGCGATGCGTTTCTCGCCACCGCTCAAGACGCCGGGCTGACGGTTCAACAGGGCGGGCGGTTTCTGACCCTGTCCTTTGGCGGCACCAAGGCGGACCGCATGGACCAGATGATCGAGCGCTACCGCCCCGAGCATACGCTGGCGTTGGGCGATGCGCCGAACGACGTGGCCATGCTGGAACGCGCCGAGATCGGCGTGGTGGTGGCCAATCCCGCCTCCCCCGGCATCCCGCCGCTTGCGGGCGAGGACAGCTCTGGCAAGACGCGCGGACGCATCATTCGGACACATGGGGAAGGCCCCGTCGGATGGGCCGAGGCGGTGAACGCGATCCTGGACGATTTAGCAACGACGAAAGACCCCTGACCACATGGCCGATTTTCACCAGAACGGAAATATCACGACCCTGCACAACCTGCGGACCCGCAGCCTGGACGACCTGACCTACGAGCTGACGGCCTTTGCCGAGACGCGGAAGATTTCGCTGATCCTGCCGAGCCTCTATTCCGAACTGGAAGGCCCCGCGCTGGAGCATATCGTCGACGAGTTGACCCAGGTGCCCTACCTGCACCGGATCATCATCGGGCTGGACCAGGCCGACGAGGCGCAATACCGGCACGCCATCGAGTTCTTCAGCCGCCTGCCGCAGCAGCACATGGTGCTGTGGAACGACAGCCCCCGGATGAAGGCCCTTGGCGCCCGGCTGGAGGAAAAAGGCATCGCCCCGGAGGAGCCGGGCAAGGGCAAGAACGTCTGGACCTGCATGGGGTATCTCATCGCCTGTGCCGACACGTCCGTCATGGCGCTGCATGATTGCGATATCCTGACCTATGACCGCGAATTGCTGGCGCGGCTGGTCTATCCGGCAGCACACCCGGGTTTCCGTTACCAGATGGTCAAGGGGTATTACCCGCGCGTCGACGGCACCAAGCTGAACGGCCGGGTCACGCGCCTTCTGGTCAGCCCGCTGCTGATCGCGCTGAAACGGGTGATCGGGGATCGCGATTACCTCGATTACCTGCGCAGCTTTCGCTATCCGTTGTCGGGGGAGTTTGCCATGCGCACGGCGATGCTGCCCGATCTGCGCGTGCCCTCTGACTGGGGGCTGGAGATCGGGGTGCTGTCCGAGGCGTGGCGCAACCTGGCGCCGCAATCGGTCTGCCAGGTCGAGATTTCCGATGCCTACGATCACAAGCACCAGGACCTGTCGCCCGAGGATGCGAGCCAAGGCCTGAGCCGGATGTCGACGGATATCTGCAAGGCAATCTTCCGCAAGCTCGCGTCGGACGGCACGGTGTTCACGCCCAACCTGTTCCGCTCGCTGAAGGCCACCTATTACCGGATCGCGCTGGACCTGCTGGAAAGCTACTACGCCGATGCCAAGATGAACGGGCTGACCGTGGACCGCCACAAGGAAGAAAAGTCGGTCGAGCTCTTTGCCGAGAACATCATTCGTGCGGGCACGGTTTTCCTGGAAAACCCGCAGGCGACGCCCTTCATCCCCACGTGGAGCCGCGTACATGCCGCCGATCCGGAATTCCTGTCGGATCTGAAAACGGCGGCTCTGAAAGACGCCGAGGAGTTCAGCTAAAGCGTTTCGTCTTTAGCTGTTGGCTCAGGTTAACGGCAAAACGCTCAAGGCCGGTCGCCGGGTGCCGCGCCTTCGCGATTGGCGATCCAGCGGCTCTGATATGGGGCCAACGTGATCACGTCCGCCGCCGCGTCGATCTCTTCCCCCGACAGCAAGTCGCGCCAGTTGTCGTCCTCGATCATGTTCAGTTGATCGGGCGACACGGTGACCGTCTCGTCGCTGACATTATGGATGGCAAAGATCGACTGGTAGCGGTCGAGGCTCTGGCGCCAGACACCGAACAGGCGCGGATCGAGGCGCAGGGTGAATTGCGTGGCATTGGGGTGGAAACCCGGCTGGCGAGCGCGGATGCGCAGGCGCTCCGACAGGGCTTTCATCACCCGCGCCTGGTCCGAGCGTTCGTCCTCCATCCGCTCCAACAGGTCCGGGTAGTGCCAGCGGTGACGGTTGATCGCCCGGTTCATCCCGCGGCGTTCCACCGCCTCGTGATCGCTGGGCGTGGCGAGGAAGGAATGGATGTAGAAGGCCGGAATGCCTTCGAGCGACATCGGGATGGTCTGGGAACAGATGAACCGCTCGAAATGGTGGTCGTCCTCACCCTTGAAGGTCGTGCGCATCACATCGAAAAGCGAGCAGTTCAGCTCGTAGGCCTGTTCGGTGCCGTCGGGCATGGTGCGCATCGACACCAGTGCGCCGGCCGCTTGCGCCGTATCGATCATGCGGTTTTTCTCGTCTAGGGGCAGTACGCCCTCGGCGGGGCGCATCCCGATCCCGTCATGGCTGGCGGTAAAGTTGAGGTAGGCGCAGCCCAGCTGCGCGGGCGGCATGGTCGCCTGCCAGCGGTTGAGATACTCGGCCGAGCCCGATTGCATCGCGTGCAGGATCAGGGGCGGCAGCGGAAAGTTGTAGACCGCGTGCGCCTCGTTGCGGTTGCCGAAATAGCTGAGGTTCTCGCTGCGCGGCACATTGGTTTCGGTCAGCAGCACAACAGTCTCGAACGTGTAGTCCACCAGCAGGCGGATCAGCTGTACGATGGCGTGGGTCTGCGGCAGGTGGATGCACGACGTGCCCGGTTCCTTCCAGATGAAGGCCACGGCATCCAGCCGCAGGGTACGCACCCCCTTGTCGATATGCATCCGGATGATGCGCAGCATCTCCAACAGCACCTCGGGATTGGAAAAATTCAGATCGATCTGGTCGTGGCTGAAGGTGCACCAGACATGTTTGTCGCCGTTCCGCGTCTCGATCTTTTGCAACAGCGGCGTGGTGCGCGGGCGCACGACTGCGCTGAGGTCCTGGTCGGGGTCGGCCTCGTAGAAGAACTTGTCATAGGGCGCCTTGCCCTGCCGGTACTGGTTGAACCAGTTGCCCTGGCTGGACACGTGGTTCAGCACGAGGTCCGACACGAGGTGAAAGTTCGAGGCGATGCGGGTGATGTCGCTCCATTCGCCCAGTCGGGGATTGACGGCGCAGTAATCCGTCACCGCAAACCCATCATCCGAGCTGAACGGAAAGAACGGCAGGACATGCACACCATCGACCACGCCGCCCATGTAGCGCGACAGGAAATCCTCCAGCAGGTCGAGCGGCTTGTGCACCCCGTCGAGTATGGTGTCGCCATAGGTGATCAGAAAGGCATCCTTCTCCGACCAGAGCCTGTTGCTGGGCGTGCGGGCGCGTTTGCGCGGGACGGTGCCCTCGGGCCAGAACGCCGCGATGATCGCACGGGCGAGATCCGGCGCGGATTCGTCGGGATAGATCCGGGACAGCAGCTCGCGCAGGCGCGCGTTCAGCAATTTGTGTTCCTGGTGCACGAGCGGATGTTCTCCTGACCTTGTCCCGCGGGCCCGGCAGTATCGGACCCGATCCGCCCCGTATTGACCATATCAGCCGGTACGATGAAAGCCGGACAACGCAGTTTGTTCAAGCAGGAAGCCCCGTTAGCCCGGTTTTTGAGCAGTTGGCGACCACGCCTGCGCCTGCCCGAGCAACAGGCCGCCTTGATCGCCGCGACTTATCCCGGGCGATGCGACCCAGTGTCGTTGCTCGCGGGTCATAAGCGGCACTACCTGGTCATACGGCGCGCAAAGGTTCCCAAGATTGCATTGTGGTCGGTGTCAGTAATTGCCGGCCACGTACTTGGCGATGGCCGCACCACGGGAGTTTACGGAAAGCTTCTGATAGATGGCTTTCAGGTAATATTTGACCGTGTTCTCGCTCAGTCCCAGCCGGGCGGAGATCTGGAAATTGGTCAGCCCATCGCCCAGAAGCGCGAGGATCTCGTGTTCGCGCCGCGAAAGCGCGTCGGTATTCTCGGAGGTCAGGCGCCGCAGGATCTCGGTCGGGACAATGGAATGCCCCTCGATCAGCTTGCCCAGAATGCGCGGCAGGCTGGTCAGGATCTGACCCATCATGCAAACCGAGTTGGCCCCGGCCTTGATCGCCGTGCGGATGAAGGCGAACTCGGTTTCCTCGGCCACGACGACGACCATCACATCGGGGTAATCCTTGCGCACGATCGACAGGACCTGCGTCAAATCGCCATCGGCCAGGCGCACCCCAAGGATCAGGATGGTTTTGCCCCTCGCATGGGCCAGATGCTTGCGCAGGCTCGCCTTGTCGGTGGCGTAATGGCCAAGCTCGACCTCGGGAATCTGCGTCACGAGCGAGCCGATTCCCTGGCAGACAATCAGCTGCCGGTCGGCCACGATGACCTGCGGCAAGCCCGTGCTACCACTCGTTTTTTCAGCTGATGTCATGATCGTTCCGGGGGCAGCTTTCATGCGCCGGCTCCTTGTTCCTCCTCACCGTCAGCTCCCCAACAGACGGATCTCGTTCAGACATAACACCAGCAGAAATACCTGAAATCAAAGGAAATTTCTGTATGCCTGTGTATGCCGAAGCGGTATGCCGCCCGATATGTCACCCGGGCGGGTAGGAATTACCCACCCGTTGGGCGGTTTCTTCCCGGTTTTGCCGCGAACGAGGCTTCACAGACCCGATTTGCATGATACGACCCTACGTCAAGTCATGTGACAGGGAGCGAGAACATCATGAACGGTTACCAGCATCTTTACATCCCCGGCCCCACCAATGTGCCGGAACCCGTGCGTCAGGCCATGAACGTCCCCATGGAGGACATGCGCGCCCCGGACTTTCCCGACCTGGTGACCGGCTTGCTGACCGACATGAAAAAAGCCTACCGGCTGGAGAATGGCCGGGTCTTTATTTTCCCGTCTTCGGGCACGGGCGCGTGGGAAAGCGCCATCCAGAACACGCTGCAACCCGGTGACAAGGTTCTGATGTCGCGTTTCGGGCAGTTTTCGCTGCTTTGGGTGGACATGGCCGAGCGTCTTGGCCTCGACGTGGTTCTGTGCGAGGTCGAATGGGGCAAGGGCGTGCCGCTGGAGGAATACGCCAAGCACCTGAAGGCGGACACCAACCACGAGATCAAGGCGGTTTTCGCCACGCAGAACGAAACCGCGACCGGCGTGACCTCGGATATCGAGGGCGTGCGCAAGGTTATGGACGATGCGGGCCATCCCGCGATGCTCTTCGTCGACGGCGTCAGTTCCATCGCGTCGATCGAGTTCGAGATGGAAAAATGGGGCGTCGATCTTGCCGTGTCCGGCTCGCAAAAGGGCTTCATGCTGCCTGCTGGTCTTGGCTTTCTCGGCGTCAGCGACAAGGCGCTGGAGGCCAACCAGCGGCTGGCCAATTCCGGTATGTCGCGCTGCTATTTCAGCTTCGAGGACATGATCAAGCTGAACGACACCGGCTATTTCCCCTACACGCCTGCCACGCAGCTTCTGCGCGGGCTGCGCTGTTCGCTGGACATGATCCTGGACACCGGGATGGAAAGTATCTGGGCGCGCCACAAGCGGCTGGCGCAAGGCGTGCGCGCCGCGGTCGAGGCGTGGGATGGCTGCGAGTTGGTGGCGCGCGGGCCCGAATGGGAATCCGACACGGTCTCGGCCATCTATGCGCCCGAGGGCGTTGACGCCCGCGACGTGATCTCGACGGCCTACAACAAGTACCAGACCTCGCTCGGCACCGGCCTCAACAAGCTGGCAGGCAAGGCTTTCCGCATCGGGCACCTTGGCTCGCTGAACCCGGTGATGTTGTGCGGTGCGATCTCGGCGGCGGAAATGGCGCTGGTCGATGCCGGCGCCAAGATCGAGCCCGGCTCGGGCGTGGCGGCCGCGCAGGCGCATTACCGCGACACGACACCCGACAACGCCAAGGGCAGCACCGCCAAGGCGGCCTGATCCCAAAGGGTTGATTGCAAGTGCCCTGCCCTTGACGCATTGTGCGCCGAGGGCGGATCACGACAAGGGAAGAGACACCATGAAAATTCTGGTAACGCGCGCCTGGCCGAAGGCGACCGAGGACCGTTTGACCAATGCCGGGCTAGGCGACGTGACGCTGCGCCACCCCGACACACCGATGAGCCATGACGAGTGGATGGACGCGGCCAAGACCTATGACGTCATCATGCCCACCGTGTCGGACAAGATCCCGGCGGAGTTCTATCCGGCGGCCAAGGGCAAGGTGAAGATCTTTGCCAACTATGGCGTCGGCTTCAACCATATCGACATCGACGCGGCGGCGGCGAACGACATCACCGTGACCAACACGCCGGACGTGCTGACCGATTGTACCGCCGACCTGGCGATGGGCCTGCTCTTGGCCGCGGCGCGCCGCATCGGCGAAGGCGAGCGCGAAACACGCGCGGGCGGCTGGGAAGGCTGGCGGCCCACCCACATGATCGGCAAGAAAGTCTCGGGCGCGACGCTGGGCATCATCGGCTTTGGCCGCATCGGCCAGGCGATGGCACGCCGGGCCCATAACGGGTTCGGCATGCGCGTGGTGTTCCAGGACGCCTGGGAAGTGCCCGAAGACATCAAGGCCGCAAACGGCAACGCCGAACAATTGCCCAGCATGGTCGACGTCGCGGCAGAGGCCGATTTCCTGTCGCTGCATTGCCCCGGAGGCGCGGACACCTTCAAGATGATCAACGCCATTATCTTCGGCGCCATGAAACCCGGCGCAATCCTGGTAAACTCGGCCCGCGGTGACGTGGTCGACGAAGATGCGCTCTTTGAGGCGCTCGATTCCGGCAAACTCGCCGCGGCGGGCCTGGATGTGTATCACAACGAACCGGCGCTCGACCCGCGGTTTCTGAAATACGAGAACATCGTTCTGGCGCCGCATCTGGGCAGCGCCACGGACGGCACCCGCGAAGCCATGGGCTTTCGAGCGATCGACAATCTGGAGGCGTTCCTCAAGGGTGACACCCCCGGCGACCTCGTGACGCCGAAGTGACGTATTCCAAGCTTTAACCAGAACCGAGCGAATATCGGGCCATGAGACATCATGGCCCGGTTTCCGTTGAACAATGGTTCGACAGCCTGTTTTCATCTAAAGCGGCGCGCGATGGCCGGATCGTGCGACGGCAAATGAGCGACGTAGATCGTTACGTCGGTCGCGACCGGCTTGCCCACGAGTTGTCGCGACGCGGCTATCACGCGGTGGAAAATGCAGGTCAGATCGTGATCTTCTGCAATCAGGAGCCCATCCGACAGATACTGTGAGCCAATTTCTGCGCAGAAATTGGTCCGGAAATTACGTAATTTCCGAGATAGAATTTGCGCAAATTCTATCTACCCAGCCCGCATCCCCTTCCATTCTTAAATAACTGTTTCGCATCAGCTTTTCCACACCGAGGCGAGCGCATCCCAATGTATCCCGTACAGCCGTACGCGGGTAGCCCGCCCTACCCGTTCCGGCCCGCCACCCAACCCGGGGCGTGCATTGCTACCCGGGCGAAAGTATCGCGCAGACCGCATTCAGGACAGGATGAGGCAACACTATGCGAGGAGGGCATGTGCATGGACATCCATGAATTCCAGGCCAAGGAGTTGCTGAGCGGCTTCGGCGTCAACATACCGCGCGGCGGCATCGCCTACAGTCCCGAGCAGGCGGTCTACCGCTGTTCCGAGCTGTCGGGCAAAAGCTGGGTCGTGAAGGCGCAGATCCATTCCGGCGCCCGCGGCAAGGCCGGCGGCGTGCGCGTCTGCAATTCCGAGGAAGAGGTTTGGGACGCGGCCTCGTGGATGCTCGGGCGCAAGCTGGTGACCCATCAGACCGGCCCGCAGGGCAAGCTCGTGGGCCGGCTATATGTCGAGGAAGCCACCGAGATCGCGCAGGAGATCTACCTGGGCTTCGTGATGGACCGCAAGCTGGAGCGCGTCGTGGTCGTGGCCTCGGCACAGGGCGGAATGGAGATCGAGGAGATCTCGGAAAGCGAGCCGGACTCGATCATCCGCTCGGTGGTGGACCCCGCCGTGGGCATGCAGAACTTCCAGGCGCGCGAGATCGCGTTCTCTCTGGGCCTTGATCCCGCGCTGATCAACCAGGCGGCCAAGACGATCATGGGCTGCTACCGCATGATGTGGGAGACCGACGCCAACATGGTCGAGATCAACCCGCTCGTGGTGACCGCCTCGAACGAGATTGTGGCGCTCGATGCCAAGGTCAGCTTTGACGAGAACGCTCTGTTTCGGCACCCCCACATCTCGGAACTGCGCGACAAGAGCCAGGAGGACCCCCGCGAGACCTATGCGGGCGACCGCGGCCTCAGCTATATCGGGCTGGATGGCCGGATCGGCTGCATCGTCAACGGCGCGGGCCTGGCGATGGCGACGCTGGACATGATCAAGATGGCGGGCGGCGAGCCTGCCAACTTTCTCGACGTGGGCGGCGGTGCCAGCCCGGAACGGGTTCTGCAATCCTTCAAGTCAGTGCTGAACGACCCCAATGTCGAGGCGATCCTCGTCAACATCTTCGCCGGCATCAACCGCTGCGACTGGATCGCCGAGGGCGTGATCCTTGCGGTCAAGGAACTGGACCTGAAGATCCCGCTGGTGGTGCGCCTGTCGGGCACGAATGTGGACGAAGGCATGAAAATTCTGGCCGAAAGCGGACTGGAAATCGAAACGGCCTCTTCCCTGGCGGAAGCGGCGGAGAAGGTGGTGGCCGCGTGGCGCTCCACCGACAGCGCATATGCGGAGGCAAGCTGATGGCGATCATCATCGACAAGGATACCCGCGTTCTGGTGACCGGAATCACCGGCCGGATCGGCAGTTTTCACGCCCAAGACATGATCAGCCACGGTACCAACGTGGTGGGCGGCGTCACCCCCGGGAAAGGCGGCACCAAGCATCTTGGCCTGCCGGTGTTCAACACCGTAAAGGGCGCGGTCGCGGAAACCGATGCAGAGCTGGTCGTCAGCTTCGTCCCCCCGCCATTCGCCGCCGATTCGATCATGGAAGCGGCGGATGCGGGCATCAAGACCTGCGTCTGCATAGCCGACGGCGTGCCCGCGCAGGACATGATCGACGTCAAACGCTACATGCGCCGGTACAAAGCCGACAAACGCATGCGCCTGATCGGCCCGAACTGTGCGGGGATCATCACGCCGGGGCAGGCCTTTGCCGGGCTGATGCCGCCGTCGATCTACAAGCCGGGGCGCGTTGGCATCGTCGGGCGCTCGGGCACGCTGGGCTATG
Organism: Roseovarius sp. THAF9; assembly: GCF_009363715.1. NCBI lineage: Bacteria > Pseudomonadati > Pseudomonadota > Alphaproteobacteria > Rhodobacterales > Roseobacteraceae > Roseovarius > Roseovarius sp. THAF9. The sequence continues at coordinate 1,600,423 of NZ_CP045404.1, read as the reverse complement.
AGGCCGCCAGCCAGATGAGCGCGCATGGCATCGGCGTCAGCTCCTCCATCGGGATCGGCGGCGACCCGATCAACGGGTCCAGCTTCAAGGACATCCTCGAGCTGTTCGAGGCCGACCCCGACACCGATGCCGTGGTGCTGGTGGGCGAGATCGGCGGCCCGCAGGAAGCCGAGGCGGCGGAATATATCCGCGATCACATGAGCAAACCCGTGGCGGCCTATATTGCGGGCTTGTCGGCGCCCAAGGGCCGGCGCATGGGGCATGCGGGCGCAATCGTATCGGCCTTCGGCGAGTCGGCGCAGGAAAAGGTCGACATCCTCAAGCAGGCGGGCGTGACCATCGTGCCCACGCCCTCGTCCTTTGGGGAGGTGGTCGAAAAAATGGTGGCCTGACCCACGTCAGGGCGGCGCGCACTCTCCCAAGCGTTGCGCCGAACCTGGGCCATCGAGAAGCCCCGGCATGTCATTTGCCGGGGCTTGAAGCGTTTCGCGAAAAACCTGAAACACAAATTTTCACGAAACGCAGTGCTCCGCTCAATCGTTGCACGCGTTCCGCCTTTAGCTGATGCCTCAGGCTAAAGGCGGAACGCTTTATTCATTTCAACAGCTTGCAAGGCAAAGCTCGTTCGCGTCAGCGTTCGATCTGGTCGGCAAGGCTTTCGGCGCGCGCGGCGATCTCGGCCAGCGACTCTGTGACCTGATCCGGAATCACCGCCACTTCGACGCGCTCGGGCTCGGGCTGAGGCGCATTGCGCAACTGGCCCAGCTCGGCCTCCTTCTCGGCCATCTTGTCCTCGGCCTCGCGCAGCTTGTCCTGCACGCCCGCGGTCTTATCGGCCAGCATCAGCCCAGCCATGAGTAACATGCGGGACTCGGGGATGCGGCCGATCTGGGCCGACAGCACGCTGGCCTCTTCATCCAGCATCTTCGCGGCGGCGTGCAGGTAGTGTTCCTCGCCTTCCTGGCAGGCCACCTCGAAGGTGCGTCCGCCGATCTCGATCTCGACTTCGGGCATCAGGCGTCCTCCGATTTGGGGGTATCAGGTGTCTCCGCGCCTTCCAGCACGGCGGTCAGCTCCGACAGGATCGCGCTGGTTTCGGCGCGGTCGGCTGCATGGTTGGCGCGCAGACTTTCCAGTTCGGCCATCATCGACTTGTTGATCAGGTGCGCCTCGCCCACGCCCGCGGCATTGGCCTCGCGCAGGGCGACGTTGTTGTCGCGCAGCTGCTGGTTAGCACGGCGCAGGGACTGCAACTCACCATCCAGCCGCGACAGGGATTGCGCGTTCTGCTCGCGCAGCGCCTCCAGTTCCTCTTCCAGTGCGTTACGCTTGTCGCGCAGGGTCTTTACCCGCTCTTCGAGCTGTTCATTGGCCAGTTTCTCGTCTTCCAGTGCCTGCCTGACCTCGGCCAGTTCGGCAGGGTCCGCGACCGCGTCAGTTCCCGCCTCCAGCCCGCTGCCGATGCGGTCCAGCGCGGCGTTGATGCGCCGCTGCAGTTCCTCTATTTCGCTCATGTCCTCGGTCCCCGTCTCGCGTTGCCTGTCGTCGTCGTGGTGCGATCCGATCCGTCCTACTGCACTCCTGTAGAGGGCCGGGCGCGAATCGCCTGCGTGAAGCATGTGCCGCAACTCTACTCAATGGCTGCACAAATTGCGCCCCTTAACGTGATACTGCAACTTAGGCGGCGCGGGGGCGCTTGATCTTTGCTTCGGGGCTGGTATGCACGGCCCCGAACGCCATTTCCAAAAGGACGCTGCCCCGTGGATATCGCTGCCCTGCGCTCTGCTCATCCCGATCACTGGAACAAGGCCGCCGCCATTCGCGCGCTGACGCTCGACGCGGTGCATGCTGCCAATTCGGGCCATTCCGGCATGCCGATGGGCATGGCCGACGTGGCCACGGTGCTTTATGAAAAGCACCTGAAATTCGACGCGAGCGCCCCCAACTGGCCCGACCGCGACAGGTTCATCCTGTCGGCCGGCCACGGCTCGATGCTGCTTTACTCCCTGCTCTACCTGACGGGCTACGAGGGCATGACGCTCGACCAGATCAAGAACTTCCGCCAGTGGGGCGCGATCACGGCGGGCCACCCGGAAAACTTCCTGCATGACGGGATCGAGACCACCACCGGCCCGCTGGGTCAGGGCATCTCGAACGCTGTCGGTTTCGCCATTGCCGAAGAGGCGCTGCGTGCGCGCTTCGGCAAGAAGGTCGTGGATCACCACACCTATGTCATCGCCGGCGACGGCTGCCTGATGGAGGGCGTCAGCCACGAGGCGATCGGCCTTGCCGGGCGGCTGGGCTTGGGCAAGCTGATCGTGCTGTGGGACAACAACAACATCACCATCGACGGCAAGGTCGATCTGGCCAGCCGCACCGACCAGGTGAAGCGCTTCCGCGCCGAAGGCTGGCAGGTGATCGAGATCGACGGCCACGACCCCGAAGAGATCGACGCGGCGCTGACCAAGGCCAAGACCGGCCGCCGCCCCACGATGATCGCCTGCAAGACGCATATCGCGTTGGGCCACGCCGCGCAGGATACCTCGAAAGGTCACGGCGCGCTGACCGACGCCGACCAGATGGCAGCGGCGAAAGAGGCCTATGGCTGGACCACCGGCCCGTTCGAGGTTCCCACCGACATCAAGAAAGCTTGGGAAGCTATCGGCAAACGCGGCGCCGAGGCGCATGCCGAATGGAAAACCCGCATGGGCGAGCTGAGCGACCGCCGCCAGGCCGAGTTCACCCGCGTCATGGACGGGGAGGTGCCGAAATCTCTGGCCTCGCGCATCCGGGCGCTGAAAAAGCAGATTTCCGAGGAATGCCCCAAGGTCGCCACCCGCAAGTCGAGCGAGATGGTGCTGGAGGTCGTGAACCCGGTCATGCAGGAAACCATCGGCGGATCGGCCGACCTCAGTGGCTCGAACAACACCAAGTCGGGCGACATGAGTGTATTCGACGAGGGCAACCGCAAGGGCCGCTACATCCATTACGGCATTCGCGAGCACGGCATGGCCGCCGCGATGAACGGCATGGCCTTGCATGGCGGCATCAGGCCCTACGGCGGCACCTTCATGTGCTTTACCGACTACGCCCGTCCGGCGATGCGGCTGGCCGCGCTGATGAAGGTGCCCAGCGTTTTCGTGATGACCCATGACAGCATCGGCCTGGGCGAGGACGGTCCCACCCATCAGCCGATCGAGCACCTGGCGATCAGCCGCGCGACGCCGAACACCAACGTCTTCCGCCCCTGCGACACGGTGGAGACGGCCGAGGCGTGGGAGCTGGCGCTGACCTCGAAATCCACGCCTTCGGTCCTGTCGCTGACCCGCCAGGGCGTGCCGACGCTGCGCAATGAGCACAAGCAGAAGAACCTGACCGCCCAGGGCGCCTACGTGCTGGCCGATGCCGAGGGCAAGCGGCAGGCGCTGTTGATGGCGACCGGCTCGGAAGTGGCGATTGCCATGACCGCGCGCGACCTGTTGCAGGCCGAAGGCATCGGCACGCGCGTCGTCTCGATGCCCTGCTGGGAGCTTTTCGAGGAACAGGACGAGTCCTACCGTCGCAAGGTCCTGCCTGCCGGCCCCGTCCGCGTGGCGGTCGAGGCCGCCATCCGCTTCGGCTGGGACCGCTGGCTTTACGGCGAGCGCGGCAAGCGCGAGAAATCGGGCTTTGTCGGGATGCACGGCTTCGGCGCCTCGGCCCCGGCCGAGGTCCTTTACGAGCAGTTCGGCATCACCGCCGAGGCCGTGGCCGCGAAAGCCAAGTCGCTGCTCTGACGCATCTGTGATCGCGCGCGCGGGAACCGCGCGCGCGATACCGGGTTTCTGCTTCGACGCATCAAAGGAGAAACCCCATATGACCTTCCGCCCGATCCTGACCGGAACCGCCCTGCTCATCGCCCTGCCCGCTTATGGGCAGAATTTCGAGCGTGCGCCGCGCAATACCGATCTTGAGCCGGCCTTCGAGGGCCAGCTGCGCGCCCCGCTGGAAACCAGCGACGTGGCCCTTGAAGTCACCGATATCGCGACCGGGCTGGAACATCCCTGGGGGGTCGCTCTGTTGCCCGAGGATGGCGGCTACCTTGTGACCGAACGCCCGGGCCGCCTGCGCCACGTGGCGGAGGATGGAACCCTGTCCGGACCGATTGCCGGCATGCCCGAGGTGGCCGCGCGCGGTCAGGGCGGCTTGCTCGATGTCGTGCTGTCCCCCGACTTCGCCGAGACCCGCCGCATCTATATCAGCTATGCCAAACCGGTCGGGGACGACCTGATGGCAACTGCCGCCGCCTATGGCACGCTGAGCGAGGATATGACCGAGGTCACCGACCTGACGGAGATCTTCGTACAGGAGCCGGGTGCGACGGTGGCAAAGCATTTCGGCTCGCGGATCGTGTTCGATAACGCGGGGCACGTGTTCATCACCACCGGCGAACATTCGTCGATGAAGTACCGCGAGTATGCTCAGGATACGTCCAACACCTACGGCGTCATCATCCGGATGACGCTCGATGGCGAGGTGCCAGACGACAATCCCTTCGTCGGCGACGACAACGCCATCGACAGCATCTGGTCCTACGGTCACCGCAATATCCAGGGCGCTACCATGCGCGACGGTGTGCTTTGGGAGGTCGAGCACGGCCCCAAGGGCGGTGACGAGCTGAACCGCCCCGAACCGGGCAAGAACTACGGCTGGCCGGTCATTTCGTACGGTGAGACCTATGGCGGGTCGCCCATCGGGTCGGGCGAGGCACAGCGCGACGGCATGGAACAGCCGGTCTATTTCTGGGACCCGGTGATCGCGCCGGGCGACATGACCACCTATGACGGTGGCATGTTCAGCGACTGGGACGGCGATTTCCTGATCGGGTCGCTGAAACCCGGCGGCATTGTCCGGCTGGAAATGGACGGCGATGGCAAAGTCGCCGCGGAAGAGCGCATGGCTATGGATCTGGGCCGCGTGCGTGACGTGGACGTGGATAGCGACGGATCGATCCTGGCAATCACCGATTATGCCGACGGACGCCTGGTGCGGATCACGACAAACGGCAACGACAGCTAAGGCTGATCCCACCCGTCCCGGACTTGATCCGGGACCTCCGCTTTGCCACGACCCCAAGGCTTCAGGCGCGGCTCAATGAGCCGCGCCTTTTCCGAATACCGACGCCCACACCGGCGCCACGACCTTGGTTCCCAATGGTATAAGCAGCGTCCCCAAAACCAGTCCGAAAACCCCGTCCGCCGCAGCCTGCACCGCCCAGGCGACGAAGCCTTGGAACCGGTCGACCGCATGAGCGGCATCCTCGGCCCAATGGTGGATCGTTTCATAGGGCATGGACCAGCCCATTTCGGACAGGCTGTGCAGGATGATCGCGCCACCCACCCACAGCATCGCCGCGGTGCCGACGATCATCAGAAGTTTCAGAAAATGGGGCATCCCCTTGACGATCCCCCGGCCCAGGCCGCGCGTCACGCCAAGGTTGCCGTTTTGCGCCATGAACAGCCCCGCATCGTCCGCCTTCACGATCAGCGCCACCGCGCCATAGACCGCCACGGTGATCCCCACCGCGACCATGGCAAGCGTCGCGGCTTCCATCCAGAAATTGCTGGCCGGGATGTTCGACAGCGCGATGGTCATGATCTCGGCCGACAGGATGAAATCCGTCTTGATCGCCCCCTCAACTCTTTGTTCTTCCAGGTGCGCGGGGTCCTTGGTCTGGTGGCTGCCGTCCGGCCCGCCGTGATGTTTGCCTACTCCGAGCGCATGGGCCACCTTCTCTGCCCCCTCGAAGCATAAATACGCGCCCCCCAGCATAAGCAAGGGCGGGATCAGCCACGGCGCAAAGTTCGACATCGCCAGCCCCGCCGGCAACAGGAAGACTAGCTTGTTGAACAGCGACCCCCGCGCGATTTTCCACACAATCGGCAACTCACGGGCGGGCGCGAACCCGGTCAGGTATTTCGGCGTGACCGCGGCATCGTCGATCGCGGCGCCCGCCGCCTTCGCCCCCGCCTTGGCCGCCTGCCCCGCCACGTCGTCGATCGAGGCTGCCGCCACCTTGACTAGGCTCGCCACGTCGTCCAGCAACGCCAGTAATCCACTCATCCTCTGCCCCTCGTTACCATTGGTGTGCTTTGGTTGGCGCAATCATGCCCCGATGCGCGTGGTTTGCGCAAACGGTTATCGCTAACACGCCAAACCCCTGCGATTTAAGGGTTTCAGCGGCTGGCCCTTGGGTTTATATGCCCTCCAACACCCGGATAGGAGAGTGAAATGACCGTCACCGTCGGCATCAACGGATTCGGCCGGATTGGCCGCTGCACCCTGGCCCATATCGCGGCCAGCACACGCAACGACATCAAGGTCGCCAAGGTCAACGCCACCGGCCCGCTGGAAACCGCGGCCCACCTGATGAAATACGACAGCGTGCATGGCCGGTTCCCGGGCGACATCACGCTGGGCGACGGCACGATGGATCTGGGCCGTGGGCCGATGGAAATGTTCTCGACCTACGAGATGGACGAGTTGGACTGGTCCGGTGTCGACGTGGTGCTGGAATGCACGGGCAATTTCAACGACGGCGAGAAGGCCAAGAAACACCTGGAGCGCGGCGCGAGCAAAGTTCTGCTGTCAGCGCCCGGAAAGAACGTGGACCGCACGGTGGTCTATGGCGTCAACGACGGCGAATTGCAGGCCGGCGAACGCATGATCTCGAACGGCTCCTGCACCACCAACTGCCTTGCCCCGGTGGCCAAGGTCCTGCACGAGGCAATCGGCATCGAGAGCGGCATCATGACCACGATCCATGCCTATACCGGCGACCAGCCGACGCTCGACCGCCGCCACAAGGACCTTTACCGCGCCCGCGCCGCGGCCATGTCGATGATCCCCACCTCCACCGGCGCCGCCAAGGCATTGGGCGAGGTGCTGCCCGACCTCAAGGGCAAGCTCGACGGCTCGGCCATCCGCGTCCCAACGCCGAACGTGTCGGCGGTGGACCTGACGTTCCTCGCCAACAAGGACGTGACCGCGGACGACGTGAACGCCATCATGGCCGAGGCGGCGGCAGGCCCGATGAAGGGCGTGCTGGGCTACGATCCCGAGCCCAAAGTATCGGTCGATTTCAACCACACCGAGGAAAGCTCAATCTTCGCACCCGACCAGACCCGCGTGACCGGCGGGCGGCTGGTGCGTGTGCTGGCGTGGTACGACAACGAGTGGGGCTTTTCGTGCCGCATGGCCGATGTGGCCGTGGCGATGGCACGGCTGAGCTAATCCGATACCAAAGCGTTTTGAGGGCCCCCGTCGCACATCGCGGCGGGGGCTTTCGCGTTTACCGGCGGCTTTTCGCCATAAACATTGGTTATAGACCCCGATGAATGCCCCTTTCGGTTGATAGCGCCGGCTCGCCGCGATGTGCATCTGTGGTCGGCAGGCGGCATCACGCCCCTGCCCTGAGCCAACGAACAAGGAGCTACAGACATGACACGTATCATAGCACTCGCCCTCGTCATCTTTGCCGGCGGCATCGCCTCTGCCTCGGACGACGACGGCAAGCTGGACATGGCAAAGGCCGACCAGATCAAGACGCAGCTGACCGCGGAAGGCTACGAGGTCCGCAAGGTCGAGATGGAAGACGGCATGTACGAGGCCTACGCGATGAAAGACGGCGAGCGCTACGAGATCTACCTCGATTCCGACCTCAACATCGTCAAGTCCGAGCGTGACGACTGACCGATGACAGGGGCCGGTCCCCGCGCCGATCCCTCCCCAGACGGGAGAGATACCATGACACGATACAAGGTATGGGACCCGGCGATCCGGGTCTTTCACTGGACGTTGGCCGCCGGGTTCATCGCCAACGCCTTTCTGATCGACGACGACGCGAAGCTGCATGAATGGGTCGGCTATGGCGTCATGGCGCTGGTGGGCCTGCGCATCCTGTGGGGCCTCATCGGCCCGCGCCACGCCCGGTTCGCCAGTTTCATTCCCGGCCCCGGCGCGGTGACACGGCAGATCACCGACATGGCCCTGCGCCGCCGCCACACGCATCTGGGCCATTCGCCCCTCGGCGCGTTAATGATCGGCAACCTTCTGATGTCGATGCTGGCCATTGGCGTTACGGGATACCTGATGACCACCAACGCCTTCTGGGGCGCCGAATGGGTCGAAGAGGCGCACGAGGCGTTCGTGCTCTGGGCCGAGCTTTCGGTGCTGGCCCATGTCGCGGCCGTGGTCCTGGAAAGCCTGCGCACCGGCGTCAACCTGCCCCGCGCGATGATTACAGGGTGCAAGACCGTGCCCGATAACGTTAAACTGGAGCGATTAGCCCGCGCAGACAGGACAAACCCGGGGCGCTCATCGCGCTGATCGCGGTGCAGAGCCTCTGCGCCGCGTTCTTCCTGTGGGACGTGGTGGTCGATCTTGCCCCCTGGGGCCTGCGGGCGCTGACCAACCTGCATATCGTTATCGAGGCGCTGGCCGCGCTGGCGCTGGTGTCGGCCATCGTGTTCGAGACGCGCTACCTGCTGCGGCTCTTGCGCCGTCAGGCACATCTGGAATCTCAAGTTTCGATCGCAGCAGGCGCCATGGCGGAAATCATCGAGGCGCATTTCGACGAATGGGCCCTCACCCCGGCGGAACGGGACGTGGCAATGTTCGCGATCAAGGGCTTTTCGGTGACCGAAACAGCAAAGCTGCGCGGTGCCGCCGAAGGCACCGTGAAATCCCAGCTGAACGCTGTCTACCGCAAGGCCGATGTGCCCGGGCGCAGCGCCTTGCCGGGCCTCTTGGTGGGCGACCTGATCGATATGCCACTGGTGCCGCCGGAGACGCGCGCGGCCTCGTGATTTCCTTGCGCCTTTCGTGTGTCTTACGGCATACCCGGCAGGCAAGCAGACGTGCGACAACGGGCAGGCCATAGTAATCACATGACAAACAAGATCGCGGTTTTCCTTGCCCTGCTAATCATCGCGGGGCTTGGCTGGGATTATCTCTACAACGAAATGGCCGCGTCGTTCTTCCTTGCGCGCAAGACGGTCGACCTGATCGAGTGGCTGGCCTTCTGGCGCTAGGCCGCGCTGGTCAGCCCTTGAACCGGTCTTCCAGCGCTTCCTTGACGGCGGGCGTGACGAAACGGGTGACGTCCCCCCCAAGCCGGGCGATTTCCTTGACCAGCTTGCTTGCAATGGCCTGCCGACGGGCATCGGCCATCAGAAAGACCGTCTCGATCCGGTCGTCCATGGCGCGGTTCATGCCCACCATCTGAAATTCGTATTCGAAATCCGCCACGGCGCGCAGACCGCGAATGATTACGCTGGCGCCCACGTCGCGGGCGCAGTCGATCAGCAGGTTCTCGAACGGATGCGCCACGATCTCGGTGCCGGTTGCCGCGCTGATGCCGACGCATTCGGCCTCGACCATCGCCACGCGTTCTTCGAGCGTAAAAAGCGGGCCCTTGTCGCGGTTGATTGCCACGCCGATGACCAGCCGGTCCACCAGCGTCGCCGCGCGCGCGATGATGTCGGTATGACCCAATGTGATCGGATCGAAAGTGCCGGGGTAAAGTCCGATGCGCATGGGGGCTTCCTTCGTGTCGTGCCGTCCTGCAAGCAACTACAAACGTTGGAGGAATGCAAGCGACTGCGCCATTTTGAGTACTTCTAGAACGATGAAACCCAAGGGGCGCGCCCGTGCTTTCAGCGTTTCGCAAACACTCAATCCATGCCGGTCAGGGTCAGTGGCCCATCACCATGTTTTCGAGCGCCGCCTTTTCCATCGACAACTCCTGCAGGCGGGCTTTGACCACGTCGCCGATGGTGACCATGCCCACCAGTTTTTGTTCCTCATCGACCACGGGCATATGGCGGAAGCGTCCGTCGGTCATGCGGACCAGCACGGTGTCCGCGCTGTCCTGCTTGGTGCAGCAGACGGGTTTCGGCGTCATCAGGTCGGCCACCTTGTCATTCAGGCAGCCCGAGCCCGACGTGGCGAGACCGCGCACGATGTCCCGCTCCGACAGGATGCCATCGGGCGAGGCGCCATCGGCCGACACGATCAAACCGCCGATCCGGTGCTTGGCCAGCATCGCCGCCGCTTCGGATACCTGCGTATCGGGTGTCACGGTGATCAACTTGTCACTGTCTTTTGCTTTCAAAATCTGTTGGACGATCATCCGGGCCCTCGTTCTTTGGCATTCAATCGAACGTTCAGCGTCCTCCAGAACCGTATTTCTGTCAAGCGCCGGCCTCCAGCCGGGCCACCTCGGCGCGGATGCCATCGCAAAGCGCGGTCGCGAACCGGTTCATGCGGTCCAGCCGCCGGTCGTCCTGATGCCGCACCAGGTAGAAGCTGCGGGTCAGACTGATTTCGTCCGGCAGGACCTTGTCGAGGCGGCGAAAGAACGGCAGCGCGAAGTCATGCACGATGCCGATGCCGCCGCCTTGCTGGATGCAATGGGCCTGCACCGAGACCGAGTTCGAGGCCAGCGCAACCCGCTCCGCCCCGGTTTCGCCGAGATAATCAAGTTCCTTGTCAAAGATCATGTCAGGGATGTAGCCCACCATGCGATGCGCCGCGAGGTCGGCAATCGACGTGATGTCCGGCGATTTGCGCAGGTACCAGCGCACCGCGGCAAGGTGCAGCTTGTAATCGGTGATCCTCTGCACGCTCAGACGTCCCGCCGAGGGCGGACTGACCGCGATGACCATATCCGCCTCGCGCCGGCTGAGGTTGAAGACCCGCGGCAACGCCACGATCTGAAGGTCGAGATCGGGATTGTCCTTGGCCATCTGGGCGCAGACCTGCGGCAGGATGAAGTTGGCGCAACCATCCGGCGCACCGATGCGGATCTGCCCCGAGAGCCCCCCCGCCTGCCCGGCCATTTCCTCGTCGGCATCCTGCATCGCCATCTCGGCGCGCCCCACATGCCCCATCAGGCGTTGGCCCGCATCCGTCAGCGCATAGCCCGTGGGCGACTTGGCGAAAAGCGGCGCGCCGGTGTCGGCCTCCAGCCGCGCGATGCGGCGGCCGACAGTGGCGGGGTCGAGTTTCAGCGCCCGCCCCGCGGCGGACAGGCTTTCGGTGCGCGCCACAGCCAGAAAAACCCGCAGATCGTCCCAGTTCGATACCATGTCCCTGCCCTCTGATCCGGCACGCCGCTTTGCATTCCTGCAAAGCCTTTTTGAAACATTGCCTCTTTTCCCGCCAAAAACGCAACGCTAACCTGCGCCCAAACCCGAGGAGGACCGTTATGAAAGACCTGACGCATTATATCGACGGCGCGCGCGTGCCCGGCCAGTCGGGCCGTTTTTCCGACGTCTACAACCCGGCCACCGGCGAAGTGCAGGCGCGCTGCCCGCTGGCCAGCAAGGAGGAGTTCGACCAGGCCGTCGAGATCGCAGCCAAGGCGCAGCCCGCATGGGGCGCCACCAACCCACAGAAACGCGCGCGGGTGATGATGGAATTCGTCCGCCTGCTCAACCGCGACATGGACAAGCTGGCCGAGGCGCTGAGCGCGGAACACGGCAAGACCTTTCCCGACGCCAAGGGCGACGTGCAGCGCGGCCTCGAAGTGGTGGAGTACTGCATCGGCGCGCCGCAACTGCTGAAAGGCGAGTTCACTGATTCAGCGGGCCCCGGCATCGACATGTATTCGATGCGCCAGCCTCTGGGCGTGACGGGCGGCATCACGCCGTTCAACTTCCCGGCCATGATCCCGATGTGGATGTTCGCACCGGCGTTGGCCTGCGGCAACGCCTTCATCCTCAAGCCGTCCGAGCGGGGCCCGTCGGTGCCAATCATGCTGGCTGAATTGCTGGAAGAGGCCGGCCTGCCCAAGGGCCTCTTGCAAGTGGTCAACGGCGACAAGGAAGCCGTCGACGCGATGATCGACAACGACACCGTGCAATCCATCGGCTTCGTCGGCTCGACGCCGATCGCCGAGTATATCTATGGCCGCGGCTGCTCCAACGGCAAGCGCGTGCAATGCTTCGGCGGCGCCAAGAACCACATGATTGTCATGCCCGACGCCGACATGGACCAGGCCGCCGATGCGCTTATCGGCGCGGGCTATGGCGCCGCCGGTGAACGCTGCATGGCGATTTCCGTGGCCGTGCCGGTGGGCGATGAGACCGCCGACCGCCTGATCGAAAAGCTTGTGCCGCGCATCGAGAAGCTGAAGGTCGGCCCCTACACGGCGGGCGATGACGTGGACTACGGCCCTGTCGTGACCGCCGCTGCCAAGGAAAAGATCCTCGGCCTTGTAGAGAGCGGCATTGAGCAAGGCGCGGAGCTGGTCGTCGACGGGCGTGACTTCAAGCTGCAAGGCTACGAGGACGGGTTCTTTGTCGGGCCGCACCTGTTCGACAAGGTGACGCCGGACATGGACATCTATCGGCAGGAAATTTTCGGCCCGGTCCTGTCGACCGTGCGCGCCGGCTCCTACGACGAGGCGCTGGGCCTTGCCATGGATCACGAGATGGGCAACGGCACGGCGATCTTCACCCGTGACGGTGACGCCGCGCGCGACTTCGCCAACCGGATCAACATCGGCATGGTGGGCGTGAACGTCCCGATCCCGGTGCCGCTAGCCTATCACACCTTCGGCGGCTGGAAGAAATCGGCCTTCGGCGACCTCAATCAGCACGGCCCCGATGCCTTCAAGTTCTACACCCGCACCAAGACCGTGACGGCCCGCTGGCCGTCAGGCATCAAGGAAGGCGGCGAGTTCAACTTCAAGGCCATGGACTGAGCGCCGTGCCATAAGAATACTGACCGGGCCGCGCGGGACACCGTTGCGGCCCGGTTTCGTCTTGGGAGGATATACCGATGTGGCCCGACACGCGGCTTTGCGAGCTTCTGGGGATCGACCATCCCATCATCCAGGCCCCGATGGCGGGTACCACGACCCCGGCCATGGTGGCGGCGGTGTCGAACGCGGGCGGTCTGGGCTCGCACGGCTGTGCGACGCTGTCACCGGAAAAGCTGACCGAGGATATGGAGGCGCTGGCGGGAGCCACGAACCGGTCGGTGAACCTCAATTTCTTTTGCCACGAACCTGAAGAGATCACCGAGGAACATCACGCTGCACTGATCGAAGCGATGCGCCCGCATTACGAGGCGACCGGGGCGACCCTGCCGGAAGGCATGCCGGCCCCATCGTTCCAGCCCTTCGGTGCCGCGCAACTGGAATGCCTGCTGGCGCGGACCCCGGCGGTGGTCAGCTTTCACTTCGGTCTGCCAGAGGACGAGGCCGTGTCGGCGCTGAAGAACAAGGGCTGCAAGATCCTGTGTTCGGCCACCACCGTGGCCGAGGCCAAGTGGCTGGCCGACCGCGGCGTGGATGCGATCATCGCGCAAGGCTGGGAATCCGGCGGCCACCGGGGCCTGTTCCTGGAACTTGAAAACGACGCGCAGGTGGGGCTGTTCTCGCTCTTGCCACAGGTCGTGGACGCGGTGGACCTGCCCGTGATCGCCGCGGGCGGCATCGCCGACGGGCGCGGCATTGCCGCCGCCTTTGCCCTCGGCGCGTCGGGCGTGCAGATCGGCACCGCCTTCATCACCGCCGACGAGGCCACCAGAAAGCCCTATCACCCAGAGGCGGTGGACAGGGGCACCGATGAAAGCACGCGGGTCACGCGGGCGGGCTCGGGCCGCCCGGCGCGGGCGCACCGCACGAAATGGATCGACGCGATGGCGCAGGTGGACGCCGCGCCCTTCCCGCTGATGTACCATTACAGCCGCCCGCTGTTGGAGTCTGACGGCCCGGCGCACCAGTTTTCCCTCTACGGTCAAAGCGCGGCACTGGCCCCTGCGGGCGACGCCGGGGCCAGGCTGAGAGCATTGGTTGCCGCGGCCAAGGCGGCGATGAACGCCTGACAGGGCGCGACAACGCACCGGCGGGCAGCAAAAGCTTGCCAAACCGGCCCGATTCCTGCTGGTATTCTCCCACAGGGAGGGCAGCCATGACCCCAGACGGCCCCGATTTCACCATCGGCATCGAGGAAGAATACCTGCTGGTGGACCGTGACAGCCTCGACCTGGCAGAGGCGCCGTCCGAGATGATGGATGCCTGCGCCGAGGAATTGCAGGATCAGGTCGCGCCTGAATTCCTGAAATGCCAGATCGAGATCGGCACCAAGGTCTGCCGCGACGTCTCCGAGGCGCGCGAGGATCTCAAGCGCCTGCGCAGTACCGTGTCGAAACACGCCGCCACGCACAATCTGGTGCCTATCGCCGCCTCCTGCCACCCGTTTTCCGACTGGCGCAACCAGCCGCACACCGACAAGGACCGCTACAACACGCTGAGCAACGACCTCGCGGGCGTCGTGCAACGGATGCTGATCTGCGGGATGCACGTCCATGTCGGCATCGAGGACCCAGACCGCCGCGTCGACCTGATGAACCAGCTGACCTATTTCCTGCCGCACATGCTGGCGCTCAGCACCTCGTCGCCCTTCTGGCAGGGACATGACACCGGGCTGGACAGCTACCGCCTGACGGTTTTTGACAACCTGCCGCGCACCGGCCTGCCCCCGCGCATGGAAAGTTTCGCCGAATTCGAACGCTCGGTCGGGTCGCTGACCGATCTGGGGGTGATCGAGGATGCCAGCAAGATCTGGTGGGACCTGCGCCCGTCCTCCAAGTTTCCCACCATCGAGTCGCGGATCTGCGACGTGCAACCCCGGCTGGAACACACGCTGATGCTGGCCGCGCTGACGCAATGCATCACGCGGATGCTGTGGCGACTAGCCACGCGCAACCAGCGCTGGCGCATCTACGATCGCTTCCTTGTCGATGAAAACCGCTGGCGGGCACAACGCTACGGCACGCGCGAAGGGCTGATAGATTTCGGCCGCGGCGCGATCGTGCCCGTGGCGGAACTGGCCGAGGAACTGCTGGAACTGATCGAGGAAGACGCCCGCTATTTCGCCTGTATCACGGAGGTCGAGACCATGCGCGAGGTGATGCGCAGCGGCACCTCCTCGACTCGCCAGCGCCGCGCCTTCGACACGGCAAAGGACCGTGGCGCCGAACAGGATGCCGCCCTTCGCGCCGTTGTCAGCCACCTTGTCGAAGAATTTCACGCCGACCTGTGACCCGACTGCGCGGATCGGCGCGTAATCGCCGGCCCGACCCTTCAAACCTGCGTGAGGCGGCAAAATCGCGCGGGTTTTCCCTTAAACTTTCTGTCGATCCGGTTAAATAGAGCGAAAATACACGTACACGGAGCAATCCAATGTCAAAGACACGCTTCACACGCCGCGCCACGCTTCTGGGCGCCGCCGCCACACTCGCCACCCCGTCGCTGCTGCTGGCACAGGACAATTCTCCGTTGTCGTCGTCGGTCAAGCGCAACGCGTCGTCTTTTACCACTCGCGACTGGAACGACTATTTCGACAGCCTCGGCGCGGGCCGCATCGTCTGCGACATCAACAGCCGCGCCGTGCACCACTGGAGCTCGGATGGCGTTTACTCGCTCTACCCGTCCTCGGTGCCGATGACCGACGAACTGACCCGCCGCGGCTATACCGAGATCGTGCGCAAGAAGGTCGGGCCCACCTGGACGCCGACCGAGAGCATGAAGAAACGCGACCCCAGCCTGCCCGATTTTATGGATGCCGGACCTGG